>CAVXKU010000017.1:0-131788 GCA_963762335.1 uncultured Alphaproteobacteria bacterium
CGAAATATTGCACGCCGACGAAGTACTGGTTGCCGCTGACCGGGTCGATCCAGAAGTTGTTCTTGTTGAACTGGATGCTCGAATTGAGGCGGCGATGACGTTCTTCATCACGTCTTCTGGAGTCAGGCCCAGGTCGGCGGCCTTGGCACGATCGACTTCGATGATGTACTGCGGATAGTCGAACCGTTGGATGATCCGGGCATCGACGACTCCGGCGATGCTGGTGACTCGTGGCGGATCGCGTCGGCGATCTTGTGGGATTGCGCACGTCCTTGCCGGTGATCCGGATATTGATCGGCGTCGATTTGCCTTCGTTCATGGCGCCGCGGATCATGCCGCCCGCGTCGAAGGCGAACTCCAGGTCGGAGAACCGCCGGTGGGCGGCGAAGCCTGGCGCAGCATGTCCACGTACTCCTGCGCGGAATGCTGGCGCTCGTTGAGCTGCACCTTGACGACGGCGTCCATCGGCCCGGCGTTGGGCGTGTAGGCGGCCGACCAGTCGGCGACGACGCCGATCTCGGAGAGGATCGAGCTGGAGGTCGTCGCCGATCAGACTCCGGACGTGCTTCTCGACCTCGTCGATCCGTTTTCGGTCACTTCGATCCTGGTGCCGCTGGGGGCGCGCACGAACATCTCGAACGCGCCGGAATCCACCTCCGGGAAAAATTCCTTGCGCATCGGCTCGCCCAGGAGCACGAGGACCGCAGCCAGCGCAGCACGCGACGATCACGGTCGGCCAGCGATGCTCAAGGACCCGGTCCAGAAGACGGGTATAGCCCGCGATGAACGGTCGATCAGCCGCTCCCAGCTCGCGAAGGCACGGGCCAAGGGCGCCAGGGTGGTGAGGTTCTTCGTCCCGCGAATTCGGAGGATCCGCTCGCTCGTGCTCGGCAGGATGAGAGGGGCCTTCAGCCAGGCGACCGCGCGTGGGGACGAACGATCCGCGAGAGCAGGTAGGCGGTGACCATCGCGAAGGTCACGGCCAGCGGCCATCGGCCGGAACAGGAATGCGCCCATCCCCGGCATCAGGGCCAAGCGGCGCCAGCACCAGCAACGTGCTCAGGCTGGCCACCAGCTCGGGCATCGCCACCTCGCTGGCTCCCAGAAGGCCGCTTCCTTGCGGATTGGCTCGCCCAGCCCCAGGTGCCGGTGCGTGTTCTCCAGGCAGATGATCGCGCTATCGACCAGCGGCCCGATCGCCAGCGACAGGCCCGCGAGCGTCATCACGTTGATCGTGTTGCCGGTGACGTAAAGGCCGATGATCGCCGCCAGCACGGAGATCGGAATCGTCATCACGGCGATCACCGTCATCCGCCATTCGCCCAGAAACAGCAGGATCACCAGCGAGCAGAGCACGGCCCCCAGGACGCCCTCGTCGCCAGGCTCTCGATGGACTGCCTGACGTAGACGGACTGGTCCATGACGACTTTCAGGTCGATCCCGGGCCGCGTCAGGCGCGCCTTCATCGTCGCCAGCCGACTCTTGAGCGTGTCGACGACGCTGAGCGTGCTCGCACCAATCTGACGCAAGACGGGGATGTAGACTTGCCGCGGCCATTGACCCGGACGACGTTCGTCTGGATCAAGCGGCGTCCTTGGGCTTGGCCACGTCGCGCGAGAAGCGGCGTTGCCGTGCTCGGTCCGGAGCGGGATGTCGCCCATTGCTCGACGAGCTCGAACATCGAGTTGGAGTCGAGGGCGTAGTCCATGTTGCCGAACTTGGCGCTCCGGTGGGCAGGAAGACGTTGTAGTCGTCGAGCGCCTTCATGACGTCGAGGGGCGAGAGGTTGCGCGCCTGCATCTTCTCGCGATTGAGGTAGACCTGCACGGCGCGGACCTTGCCGCCAAACACGACCGGGGCGACCGCCCTCGGATCGTCATGATCATGTTGCGGACCTCGTAGCGGCCCACGTCGTAAAGGGTCGTCTCGCCGTACTCGGCGCTGTCCAGCGCGACCAGGCAGACGGGCGTCGTGCTCGTGGGATCGAAGGGCAGGACGACCGGCGGCAAGGTTCCCGGCGGCAGATTGGGAATCGCAGCCGAGGCCAGCGAAGTTGACCTGGGTCAGGGCGCCCGTTGGGATCGATGTCGCTGCGATAGTAGTTGCGGACGATGCTCACACCGACGATGGAGCGCGACTCGAGCCGCCGGCCGCCCGTCGCCTGGTCCACCGCGCTCCAGCCGTTGCGGTAATGTTCTTTTCGATGTTGGCGGCGGGCATGCCGCCATAGAAGACGAGCGTCTGGACGGCCGGGCTCCTGAATACCGGCAGGATGTCGACGGGATTGACGCAGCAGCCAGCCGCCCAGCACCACGATCGCCAGCGAAAGCACGTCACCGCGATCGGGTTCTTGAGCGATGCCTTGATCAGGCCGTTCATCGTCTTACTCCTCCGCAGCTCAGCATTCGGGCAGTGGCTTGGCCAGCTTCACAACCCGGGGCCGCCCCCCACCCAACCCTCCCCCACGAAGGGGGGAGAAGCTTGAGAATGATCCCCTCCCCCCTTGGCGGGGGAGGGACAGGGTGGGGAGAAGAGCAGACCATCGGCAGCCGATTCGCGGGCCTGCTTCACCCGCGATCCTCGGCCTCGACCCGCATCCCGTCCTCGAGCGGCATGCTCGAGCGGGCCACGACCCGATCGTCGTGCCCCAGCCCCGAGACGACCTCGACGCTGGTCCCGTTGTCCACCCCGAGATCGACGATCTCGCGACGGACCTCGCCGCCGCGGACGACCCGGACCGTGCCCTTCCCCTTGCCGGTTCGCTCGAGGACGCACTCGACCGGCAACGTCAGATGACTCGACTGTGCCGCCAGCTCGATCATCGCGCGGCCGTACATCCCCTCGCAAAGCGCGCCCGTCGGGATTG
This sequence comes from uncultured Alphaproteobacteria bacterium, assembly GCA_963762335.1. Classification (GTDB taxonomy): domain Bacteria; phylum Pseudomonadota; class Alphaproteobacteria; order Rhizobiales; family Beijerinckiaceae; genus Roseiarcus. Next base: position 2,867 of record CAVXKU010000017.1, read on the forward strand.
GGCAGGTCGATCTCGACGCGCATCGTGCGGGTTGTCGGATCCTCGGACTTCGCCAGGCGGGCGACGACTCCGCGCGAAGGAGCGGCCCTTCAGCGCGTCGACGACGACGGTCGACCGGGTCGCCGACGTCGAGGCAGCGGGACGTCGTCGTCGGGGACCTGGACGACGAACGCGCATCAGGTCGGTCCGCGCGACCGTCAGCAAGGGCAACCGGGGCGCCGTCGGCGGCCGAGCGGATGAAGGCGCCCGGGTGGAAGGTTCCGCCGCGTGACGACGCCGTCGAAGGGGGCCTTGATCCGGGTGTAGTCCCGCCAGGACACGCGCCCGGTCGATCCGCGATTCGGCGACCCGGACCGACGGCTCGGCCCGCGGCACTGATCGGCCCTCGCCTGTGCGGACCGTGGCGACGGCGGTGTTCTTCTTGGCCCGCGCGGTCTGGACGATGGCCGCCCGCCTCGTGCATGCGGCCGGCGCGGCGTCCTGCAGGTCGAGTTGGTGTTCGTTCACGAGCTTCCTGCTCGACCGCGTCCGCGTCGCGAGGTCCTTGATCCCGCTCGTATTGCTTCTCGCGAGCCATCGACGGGCCGCGACCAGTCGCGACGTCGCCTTCGGTCTGGGCGCGCGCGCGACCGCCGTCTCTCGGTCCGCCTCCGCGGTCTTGATCTTGGCGACCGCCAGGCCGACCTGGGCCTTCGCCTGGTCGAGCGACGCGGCCGCCTCGCCGACGTCCTCCAGCTCCGGGGAACGTCGATCTCGGCCAGGACCTGGCCCTTCTTGACGCGCGAGCCGATGTTGACCGGTTGCGTCTTCAGGATAGCCGGACGCCATGGCGTAGAGGTCCACCGACTCGAACGCGTCGACGGACCCCGGCTGGATCGTCGTCCGCAATATTCGCCGCCCAGATCAGACACTTCCCACGCGCGGAATCGCGGCTCGCGGATCTTCCGCCCCGGGAGTGGCCGCCCTCACCGTCCTGACCGGGTTGTCCTTGACCCAGAACCATCCCAGTCCCGCGGGCAAGACGAGCACAGCGGCCAGGGGCATCCGCCAGAACGGCCACGTCTGTAGCCAATCCCGTAGTTTAGTCGGGGAGAGCAGTCCGCCAGGTCTTAACATCGCTTGAGCTCCGCAACGATCGGCTTTTTCCCCCGGCCCTTGAGCCTCGAGGAATCGTACCGAGCCGCGGTAAGCTCAACATTAGAGGGAACGGTAAATTCCGCCTTACCGGACGTCCTCCCCTTCCCGAATCGGGCGGCCCCCTGGAAAATACCTTGAGCAGGGGGAATCCCCGCGGCGAACGATCGTCACCGCGAGTCGTCCCATCGGGACTTGGGGGCCGTGCGGATGGGCATCCGGGTGCTGGTCATCGAGGACGAGGCCGAGATCGCCGACTTTCTGGTCCGCGGCCTGCGTGAGGAGTCGTTCACCGTTGAGCACGCCGCCGACGGTGACTCGGCCTGGCATGGGCGTGCAGTCGGCGGCGTGGGACGTGGTGCTGCTCGACTGGTGGCTCCCCAGGCCGGATGGGCTCGAGTCTGCTGAGGCGGTTCCGCGCGGTCGCACCGCGACACCCCCGTCTTGTTCCTGACCGCGCGCGACCGCCGTGTCGGATCGGGTGCGCGGCCTCGACGGCGGGGCCGACGACTACCTGTGCAAGCCGTTCGCCTTCGAGGAACTGCTGGCCCGCGTCCGGGCCCTGGTCCGCCGCCGTCGACGGCGACGCCTCCGTACTGTCGTACGGCGATGTGCGTCGACCTGGCCGACGGCCGGCGAGCACGCGGGCACCCGCTCGATCTCACCGCCAAGGAAGAGGCCTTGCTGCTCTCTTCCTGCGCCACCCGGGCGAGGTCCTTTCACGGACCCGGATCTACGACGCGGTCTGGGAGGAGCGCTTCGACGGTCTGTCCAACACGCTCGAAGTCCACGTCGTCGAGTTGCTGCGGCCAGGTTCATGGAACTCCTCTACACCAATGCCTGGACCAAGCTCGAGATCGGCCGCTGCCGCTACGGCCTGATGCTGCGCGAAGACGGGATGGTGTTCGACGATGGCGTGACGGCGAGGCTCGGCCGCCGGCCACTTCCACATGACCACCACGACCGGCGGCGCGCCGCGCGTGCTGGCTTGGCTGGAGGAGTGGCTGCAGACCGAGTGGCCGGATCTGAGGTCTGCGCCACCTCGGTCACCGAGCAGTGGGCGGCGATCGCAGTGGTCGGCCCAATGGCGCGCGACGTGCTGCGCGCGGCCGGGACGGACCTGGATCTCGCCAATTCGGCCCTGCCCCACCTCGCCTTCCGCGAAGGCACGGTCGCCGGCATTCCAGCGCGGGTGTTCCGGATCAGCTTCTCCGGGGAGATTGCCTACGAGGTCAACGTACCCTGGGGCTATGGCGCGGCACTGTCTGGGAGGCGCTGTGGACGGCCGGCGCGGCCCACCAGATCACCGCCTACGGCACCGAGGCCATGCACGTCCTGCGCGCCGAGAAGGGCTACATCATCGTCGGCCAGGACACGGACGGCACGGCTACTCCCTTCGATCTCGGCATGGATTGGATCGTGAGCAAGGCCAAGCCCGACTTCGTGGGCAAGCGGGGCCTGCAGCAGCCCGCCGTCCGCGCCGCCGGGCGCAAGCAATTGGTCGGCCTGTTGCCGGTCGACCCTGGCGAGGTGGTTGAGGAAGGGACGCAGATCGTGGCCATGCCGGAGCCGGGATCGCCGCCGGTGCCGATGATCGGGCACGTAACGTCGAGCTATCTGAGCCCCAATGTCGGCCGCTCGATCGCGATGGCGATGGTGCGAGGCGGCCACGGGCTGCATGGGGAGACCGTCTACATCCCGATGCCCAAGCGGGTCATCGCGGCCAAGGTGACCAGGCCTTGTTCTTCGACGAGAAGGGGGAGCGCCTCAATGGCTAAGGCGGCCGCGAAGAAAACTGCAGTTGCCGCGCCATCGGTCGAACGTCGCCCGGCGCTCGCCGGTCAGGAGCTTTCCCGCTACGAGCGTCAAGCTCGCCGTGCTGCCGCCGGCGGAGCGGATATCGTTGCGCGCGCCGGAGGCTTCAGTCGCAGCTCTGTCAAAGGCGCTCGGCGTAACCTTGCCGAACCAACCCAAGACCTCCGCCTCTAAGGCCGGCCGCACCGCCCTTTGGCTGGGGCCAGACGAATGGCTGGTCATCGACGAGGCAGGAAACGATCCGCTGGACGATTGCGCCAAGGTCACGGCGCTGCATTCCGCCGTCGACGTTTCGCATCGCAACGTCGCCATCGCTGTCACCGGACCAGCGGCGGCCGCGGCCATCAACTCGGGCTGTCCGCAGGACCTGTCGCTTGACGCTTTTCCGTGGACTACCTACGCGCACAATTCTTGGGAAGGTCGAGATCCTGCTTTTGCGCACTGCTACCGACGCCTTCCGTGTAGAATGCTGGCGCTCCTTCAGCGACTATGTCTTTGCATTCCTGTCCGAGGCGGCAGGCGACGCGGCGGCGTGATCGCGAAAAAGCGAGAACTGGGTTTCCGGTAAAGGTCAGGAACATTCGCGACGCCGGGCCGTTTTGTCAGAGCGAGCCGAGGGAAAGTGCCGATGCCGTCGAAACCCGCGCCAAAGGTACAGGTTGGAAAGACGTCGGCTGTGCGCTCGTTCGAACACGACCAGCGCGAAGATCAAATCTTGAAGAGGAGCTTCAGGAAGGCCTCGAGGATACGTTTCCGGCGAGCGATCCGGTGTCGATCATCGGGACGGCGATTGCGGGCGCTCCTGAAACGCCCGGCAGGCCCAGACCATCACGGGAAGAAAGAAGCGTAAGGAGCCGTAACCAGTTGGGTGTCGTGTGGCTGGTCAAAATCGCCGCTGGAGGCCAGATCAGCCGCCCCGGCCGCTACATCATCTCCGGCTTGGCTTAACAGGCGACCTCAAAATATGTTCGGCACGATCCACGGATTGATGCTGATGCCGAGGCGCGGGCCCTTGCTGTCAACGGTGTTTTCCGTGGTGCCCTTCTTCTCGATAGAACCGGTCGAGGCGCAATCGAGCTTCACATTGGTCCTGGTATCGACGCAGGTCGCCGCAGGTGCGTGCTTGACCGGCTGAGTGGCGCTGGCGGCGAAGGCCGAGCCCGAAAGTGCCAGCACGGCGGCGAGGGTGAGGAGGGTCTTTTTCATTGTCAGTCTCCGGGTTCGACGGCGATCTCTTTCCGTACATGTACGTTACGACGTACAGATACGACCGCCGATCGCGAAGTTCAAGTCAAGATCGTACGCGTACGATAAATTTCTTGTTAACCAAGAATTTGCCCGAGGTTTCGTTGGGAAGGGTAGCGAGTCGTTCAGCAGTCGACCGGTGTCTCGGTCAATGGCGGCACGTTCTGCGTGCTAAGGGCGGCCGATCCGGAAATCGCACATCCGCTTTACGAAGGCATACGGGTCGCCAAAGGGATAGAAGGGGAAGGTTATCAGCAGCGAAATGGTGCCGTGGCCAACGGCCCACAGCATGGTTGCGATGGCGCGCGGGTCGCCATGCAGCTTGCCAGCGACGACACAAGCTTCCACCCGGGTGATCAGCGCCTTCATCGCCGGGTTGGCCTCGTGCATTTCTTGGAAACTCCGGCCCTCCGGCGGCCTGGTCTTTTCGGTCATGAAGACAGTACGATATTCGTTGGGATTGCCGAGCCCGAAAGCGGCGTATTCGGTCATCACCGCTTTTAAGGCTTCTATAGGATCATCTGACGAGTGTTCCTCGATGCGGCGGGCAAGCGTTTCGAACGCGTCTTCGGCCAGCGCGAACAGGATGTCCTGCTTGTCGGCAAAATAGGAATAGACCGACATCGGCGCGTAGCCGACCCGCTTGGCGAGCTTGCGGATCGTCAGTCCGTCATAGCCTTCTTCCTGGACAAGCTTGTGCGCGGCCTCGACAAGCTCGGAACGAAGTTCTGCCTTTTGTTTTTCGCGGCGTGTCTGGACACTCGGCGGCAATTCTGGTGCCTTCGTTGAGTTGGTGCCTGGCTAAATTATATACGCTGTACGGAAACGGACAAGGGCACAGGAAGTTCCCCGAGCGGCATCTGGTTGGATCGCGAGGTCAGATCGCGCCGACGCCGCCGTCGACCGCCAGCGCGTGGCCGGTCATGAAGGAGTTGTTGCCGGGTCGGCGGCGAACAGGATCGCCTCGACCACCTCGTCGACTTCCGCCACCCGCTTCATCGGCACGCCGCGCGTCAGCTCGGCCATGCGCCTCGGCCTCTGGCGCGCCGGAGACGCGCACGATAGCTGCGACCATGGCGGTCCGGGCATAGGCCGGGCAGACCGCGTTCACGCGGATGCCCTTGGTGGCGTATTCGGCGGCGGCCGAGCGGGTCAGCCCGACGACCCCATGCTTGGCGGCGGCATAGACGGAAAGGCGCGGCGCACCGACGAGACCCGGCGACCGAAGCGATGTTGACGATGGCGCCGCCTTGCGCCGGTCGGCCTTGAACTGCCGCTCCATCTGCGGCAGCTGGTGCTTCATGGCGTAGAATACGCCCATCAGGTCGACCTCGAGGATACGCCGCGCCTCGTCCGACGGCACGTGCGGCAGCTGACGAAGCTCTGCGACGATGCCGGCATTGTTGATGGCGACATCCAGCCGGCCGAATGTGCGACAGCGCCAGCTTCACCAGACTCCTCCGAAAGCGTCTCGTCCGCTGATGTCGCCGGCAAGGATCGCCGTTTCGGACCGGCAGCGATCCGGCAAGCAGCGCTCAAGCGGCTTATCGTCGCATGTCGGAGAGCACCAGCCGCGCGCCTTCTGCGGCAAAGCGCTTCGGCGGCGCGCCGGCCGAAACCGCCGGCTGCACCGGTGATCAGCACCGTCGCTCCGTCAAAGCGGCCCATCACTCACCTCTTCTCGTCGATCAGTTGCACGGCAAGGCCGGCCAGCAGCTTCACCGCCTCGCCATAGGTTTTTGCCTTTTCCGGGTTCGAGGCGTTGCCGTCGAGCGCGCGCTTGTAGACGCCCTGGCAGATCGCCGCGAGCCGGAAGAAGGAAAAGCGAGAGATAGAAGGTCCAGTTGCCGATGCCGCTCGATGCCGCGCCGCTGGCAATAGGCCGCGACATAGTCCTCCTCGGAGGGCAGGCCGAGCGCCGCGCGGTCGACGCCGCCGAGGCCGCGAAAGCGTCGATGAATGCGGCAGCCGCCATTGCATGCACTGATAGGCGATGTCGGCGAAGGGATGGCCGAGCGTCGACAGTTCCCAGTCGAGCACGGCGATGACCCTGGGTTCGGTCCGGCGCAAAGATCATGTTGTCCAGCCGGTAGTCGCCATGCACCAGCGACACCAGGCCGTCATCGGCCGGCATGTGCGCTTCGAGCCAGACGATCAGCCGGTCCATGTCGGCGATCGCTGCGGTCTCGCGAGGCGCGGTACTGGCTCGGTCCAGCGCGCCAGCTGGCGTTCGAAATAGCTGCCCGGCCGGCCAAAATCGGCAAGCCCGGCGGCGTCGACGTCGACGTCGTGCAGGGCCGCCAGCGTGGCGTTCATGGCATCGTAGATCGCGGCGCGTTCGCGTTGGTCGCACAGCTTCCGGCAGGGCCGGATCCCAGAAGATGCGGCCCTCGACGAAATCCATGACGTAGAACATGCGGCCGATCGGCGAGTCCTCGGCGGAGAGATGCAGCATTCTCGGCACCGGCACAGCGGTGCCGGCAAGCGCCTTCATCACGCTGAATTCGCGAGTCGACCTGATGCGCGGATTTCAGCAACTGCGCCGGGCGGCTTGGCGCGCAGGACATAGCGGCCGCTTGCCGGCGGTCAAAAGATAGGTCGGATTGGACTGGCCGGCGTTGAACTTTTCGACGGCTAGAAGGCCGGAAAAGCCCGGAACATGCGCTTCGAGATAAGACCCGAGCGCGGCCGTATCGAGCGCATTCGCGTCGCTCACGCCGCGCTCTTCGGCTGGCGCTCATCAGGTCAGCGTCAGCCAGCGGGCGGTCAGCGCCGGCTTCATCGCAGCCCTCGATCTCGATGGTCACGTCGTAGCCGATCTGCACCCAGCCCGACGGCCGGCATTGACGTCGGCCAGCACGAAGCGGGTGCGGATGCGCGCGCCGGTCTTCACCGGCGCGAGGAAGCGCAGCCGATCGAAGCCGTGGTTGATGCCCATCTTGCCGCCTTCGAGCGGCGGCATGGTCTCGAAGGTCATCGCCGACAGCAGCGACAGCGACAGGAAGCCGTGGGCGATGGTGCCGCCGAACGGCGTCTCGCGTGCGGCCGCTCCGGATCGACAGTGGATGAACTGGTGGTCGTCGGTGGCGTCGGCGAACTGGTCGATCATCGTCTGCGTGACCACCCGCCACGGCGAGACGCCGACCTCCTTGCCGACGCTGGCCAGCAGTTCATCGAGAGTGATCGTTTCACGTCATGTTCCGTTCCCCGCGTGTCGCTAAAAAGCTCATTCCTTGAACAGCGTCATTCCATGCTGCACGGACTGGCCGCCGTCGATCGGGAAAGATGGCGCCGGTGACATAGCTGCCAGCACGGCTGCACAAATAGAGCGTTGCGCCGGCAATGTCATCCGGCGCGCCGATGCGGCCGATCGGCACATGGCTGCCGACATGTGTGGCCTGCTCGTCCGTGCCGGTGGCGAAAGCCGTCATCCGGCTCTGGAAAGGGCCGGGCGCAAAGGCATTGACGGTGATGCGCCGGCCGGCGAGTTCGATCGCCAGCGTGCGGGTCAGGTGGTGCACGGCGGCCTTCGAGGCGGTGTAGGAATAGGCGTCGTCGGCCAGCGGCTGCGTGCCCATCACCGAACCGAGGTTGATGACGCGCGCCGGATCGTCGTCGCTCGCGGCGGCGTCGAGCAGCGGCAGCAAGTCGCGGGTCAGGTGGAAGAGGCCGGTCACGTTGACGCCATGCACCTTCGCCCAGGCCTGGTAGGGAAAGGTCTCCAGCGGCTCGCCCCAGGAGACGCCGGCATTGTTGATCAGGATGTTCGAGCGTGTCGGTGCGCTGCCGGACCTCGGCGACCAGGGCGGCGATGCCGGCCTCGGTGCGCGACGTCGCCGGCAAAGCCCTCGGCCCGGCCGCTCGCGCCAAGCCGTTCAGTTCGCCGGCAACCTTGACGCAATCGGCGCCCTTGCGCGAGGCGATCATCACGGTGGCGCCGGCCTCTGACCAGCGCGGTCGCCGCCATGCGGCCGATGCCGGTTGCCGCGCCCGTCACCAGCGCGGTCTTGCCGGCGACCGAGAACAGCTCGTCGAGATAGGCCATCGCAATCCTCCGCGCTTTGCCTGGCGGTCTGGGCGAAACGAGTTCGCGTTGACAAGGCTATCCGAAGTACGGTCATCCTTGCCACGGGTAAAGATGCCCGGGCGTGCGTGAAGGGTTGGCGACCGATGGCGGAGATGAATCTCGGCATGACCGAGCGGCTGAAGCCGATCCACGGCGCGTCGCGCCCATGGTGCGCGACGAGATCATGCCGCTCGACGAGGAATTCCTGGCTGAGGTCGGCAAGGGCGGCGACCGCTGGGCCTACACCGCACCGGCAGAGCGAAATCCTCGAAGGCTGAAGGAATCGCCAGAGAGCGCGGCCTGTGGAATTTCTGGCTGACGGGCTCCGAACGCGGCTACGGCCTGTCCACCGTCGAATATGCCTATCTCGCCGAGGAGATGGGCAAGGCGCATCTCGGGCCGGAGACCTTCAACTGCTCGGCGCCCGACACCGGCAATATGGAGGTGCTGGAGCGCTACGGCTCGGCACGAGCACAAGAAGGCAATGGCTTGAACCGCTGCTGGAGGGAAAGATCCGCTCGGCCTATCTGATGACCGAGCCGGATGTCGCGTCCTCGGATGCCACCAACATGCCATGCGCTGCGAGCGCCACGGCGACGACTATGTGCTGAATGGCGAGAAATGGTGGGCATCGGGCGCCGGCGATCCACGCTGCGCGATCTACATCGTCATGGTCCGGACCGGCGGTGACGATGCGCCGCAGCACCAGCGGCACTCGTGATCCTGGTGCCGTCCGGCACCAAGGGCGTGCGAGATCTGCGGGCCATGAAGGTCTATGGCGACGACGATGCACCGCATGGCCACATGCACCTGAGGTTCACCGATGTGCGCGTGCCGAAGGAAAACCTGGTCCTCGGCGAGGGCCGGGGCTTCGAGGTCGCGCAGGGCGGCTCGGGTCCGGGCCGCATCCATCACTGCATGCGCGCCATCGGCCAGGCCGAGCGGCGCTCGAGAGTGCTGTGCCAGCGTTCTCCGCGCGCGAGGCGTTCGGCAAGAAGCTGGCCAAGCTCGGCGCCAATTTCGACATCATCGCCGAATGCCGCATGGAGATCGAGATGGCCGGCTTGCTCTGCCTCAAGGCGGCCTGGATGATCGACCAGGGCGGGCCCGCGCGCCGCCGCGCCCTGGATCAGCCAGATCAAGGTGGTCGCGCCACGCGTCGCGCTGCGAGCGCCGGGGCCGCGACAACGGCGAACAGCGCCGCCGCGAGTGTGACAGCCATCCGCCTCCTCATGGATCTCCTCCCTGCACCTCGCGGACGATGAGTTGAGCTAAGCATGGCGCCAACGATGGCGAAAGAAAAGCCGGGAGGTTCAGGACACAATGCGGCCGTCCTCGCTCGTCTAAGGGCCATGCGCGGACCGGGGAGAGCTACAGCGACGCCTTTCTGCGGCTGGTCGGGATGGAGGGCGCGTGCGGCCCCGTAGCTCGGCTTGGCCGAGGGGTCCTCTGGTCGGCCCACGGCTAGCGCGATTGGAACGCGTTCTGCCACGCAGTCTCGGCCCTATCTTCTATTCCCTCCCTCGGCGACGGTGTTGTGCTCGGCACGGCGTGGATAGTACCGGCCAGTCGACACGCGGGGCTGCACTCCCGCTTCCACGTCCCTTCCGTGCAGCATGGAGTGCAACCATGCTCAAGCCAATGATCGACATTCCTCTCGCGTCTTTGCGATGCCCCCCAGAGGCTTTGCCCGGACGACCCGAAACGGGTGACCCGGTCGCGGCGGCGTAGCGCCGTGAGCGAGACGCGAAAGCTCGCAGCGATTCTGGTTGCGGATGTCGTCGGGTACAGTCGGTTCGCAGGCGCGGACGAGGACCGAACGCTGTCGCGACTCCGGGGGCTGCGTAGTGATCACCCATGCTGTTTCAAGGGAATCAACGAACGGCGGGTGCTGAAGCCATGACTCGCATTGTCCGCGTCGCTCAATCGAAACGTCGCCTAACTGCCCTTAACTTGAGTTCAAGGCGCTGGGGGCCGATGCGAAGGAACTGACCAAGGTTAATGCGGGGCTCGCGCCTGGGCGCGGCAGTGTGTGATAATGGCGCGATGATTTGCCAATACGAAAGCTAGGCCTTTGGACAGGGTCCCAGCCGTCATCATCGTTCTAGCAGTCCTGGCTGTCGGAGGCGTGGCTGTTTACTTTCGCTGGAATCGCCGACGCCGCGCCAGACAACTGACGATAGAACTCCTCAAGGGGTACTTCGAGGCCCACATTGATGCTCGGCAGTTCGCTCGGCGCATGCGCGAACTCAGGCGAGTATGGCTTCACCGGCGGCGCGGAATTTTATGCATTGGTGACTGGGGCCTTTCAACGCGCCGCTAACGCGCAACTGGCGCATCACCCATATACCGTCGAAGACCAAAACAAATTGTTGAGATCGTTGGCGGCTTTGAGGGAAGAGTTCGGACTACCGGATCTCTATCGGATTGAAGCTTGGCGACCGGGCCGCGAATAGATCGTCAAGAATCCTGTTCGGGGAAGCTCTCGGAGGCAAAGGCCCTGATCGTGTTCGCTACGGCCTGCAAGCTGCGCCCTAGAGGGATCGTGTCGAAGCGTGCTGGCAGCCTCTATCGGAGCGGGAACAGTCGCAGTGGGTGAAGCCGAGGAACCAGGTTGGTTTGTGAGGACATGACCCATGCCTCGCGATGGCGCGGTCGTCCTGTCCGACGTTCGTAGCCCCACGCTATCGATCGTCTGCGAGCCGTGCGGTCGTCGCGGGACCTACAACGTCGCGCGGCTGATGGAACAGCATGGCGACGCCAAGCTGACCGATCTCCTTCAGACGCTTGCCAATTGCCCGAAGGCGCGGCGACCAGCATCCACGATCGGTGCAAGGCAGTATTCGACGGGCTGGCCCTATAGTCCAGTTGGACGAGGAGCGCCTCCGCCGCATCTTCAACCGCCGTTTTAGTGCCGCGGCGTCTCGTTGCGTCTTATCCATGCCCGGATAAGGGCGATCAGACACAGGCCGATGATCCATGTCGCGACGATGATCCAAGCGACAGTCATGCGGTCGAGTATGACGGGCTCCTCGTGAGTATTACACTCGCGAACCGTATGAACGTTCTCCACCCCCCACTTGCTCGCCGCGGCCAAATTGTTGCTTTTTCAGGCCGATCTTTTCGTGCGGGGTTGGCTTGATCATCACCCCTCGAAGCCACGCCTAGAGAAGTCGAGAGGAACCCGAGAGTTTCAACGCGGGTGAGGCACATCGGCTGATATTCGCTCCGCGCATCTTCTTCTTGGAGGTCGTTCGCGTCGATTGCGAGCACCGCAGCCGGCGCCGAAAGCTACCGCCGTCACAGCCGGGTGGCGCAGTTCGGGGCCGACATCACGGTGCCCGATCGGCTTGTCGACGTTGCCTCCCGCGATCGCCGGCAGGACTTCACTCGCCTATGCGGTGCAAGATTCACTGAGCTGGCCGCCCGGGCGAGGGTCTAGAGGTTCTAGCCGAGCAGCCTGACGCGCGCCGCGAAGGCTCGACCTCGTTTAATCATGCTTTCAAGCCGCTGGACTGGGCAGGGATTGATCTCAATTAAGCGCGGTGGAACGAGGGACGAAAAGCGCAAAAGATGAACCAGCGGGTTTGGACCGAAATTCGGAACCCCGATCCGCGACTACCGGTCAAATTCCTTCATGCTCTCAAGATCATCAAATTTCGACTTCCCTTTGCTCGCGAAAGCCAAGGCGAGGAAGGCAATTGTAGCGAATACGCAGACTGCGGCGTACAGTTCGAGACTAATCTTTATCGTGAGAGCACCTCTGAACGTCAGAGCGAAGGCTACGCAATTAGCCCCTAGTACGAAACAACTCGTATAGGACGCACTTAGAAGTTTGATACCTGACAAATGTGGGGTGCCTGGCGTAAACCACCGTCACTCCAGTTCGCCTGAGCTTAGCTTACCTCCGATATTCTGCGGAACGTTGGGGAAGCTAAGTTGCGTGCGCAAGCGTGTCCGCGCGCCGAAGCTGGCCAGGACGTTTAAGGTCCGAAAGAAACAATCTACTGCAGCTGCCTGGCCGGCGAGGTCGGCTCTACCGACCTCAGCGGCGTCCAACACCGCCGTGACGTCAACAAGGCATCGACCCCGGCCGAGGACGCAGAGCACCAGCGCGTCAGCACGTTCGAACACCGCCCACCCTACTACGCGCGCCAGTCCGTCGTCGAACGACAGCAATCCGAGGAGCCGCCGGCTTCATCACGGTGTTGCCAGGAATTCAGTCCTTGTTCGAAAGCTCTGGGCCGGCCTCGTGTTCGATGGTTTTGCTGCCGTCTGGATCGGCCCAACCGATCGACGCGACCGTCTTGCCCTCCTCGCGCAACCGCGCGATCTCGGCTGCCTCGGCGTCGCGCTTGTCGTCGTCGTCCGACCGCCAGCGAAATCGTATTTCGCGCGGACCGTTGGCACCCACGCTAACGGAAAGTTCGGCTGCGCTGGTGCTGCTGGTAATCCAGCCGCGCTTGCGAGCGCGATGGCTGTTGCGAATGGTGAACATCGAAGCCGCATCGCGCCGCCTCGGATCATCGATTTGAAGCGCTTCGTAAATGTTCCGCTCGGCCAGATCGAGACGCCGCTCTTCGATCTCGACCGCCGCATCCGTCAGCTGAGGCCGCGCCCACAACAAACGGCGAAGATCAGCGCTGACGCAACGCCTAGTTCGTCCGCCGCCTCGCTGACATTCACGCCATGACGGCTGAGAACCTCGACGACAACGTCGGCGTCCAGATGCTTGACGCTGTCTGGAACGACGGGCTTGCCATGAAAGTCGCTCGCGGTCATGGGTCGATCAGCTTCTTCTCGAACTCCGCAATGCCGCGCCGCCGGGCGACTAGGAGCGATCGCTTAAGCGCCGCCTCAATGGGAGCCCGTCGATCGAGCCTCCGACCCGGCCGGGGATTGACGCGCGCAGGCTTATCTCCATTCAGCCTGGCGATGCGCTCCGGCGCCGTCAACAAATGACGATCCTTGGCGGCGGTGGACTCCACACGATACCTCAGTCCGCTCGCCCTGACGCACTTGCCGCAAGCCGGCGTATTATCGAGCAGCCGAAGCCGCTGCGCGCCGCCGCCACACCGCGGGCAGACAAGCATCGCCCAGAAGCCTCCGTTCCTGAAGCGCCGTGTCCTGACGCCGACCCCGTATTCGACGCCGTCATCGCCGAACCGGATGAGCGCTGTCACAGCATCACGCCTGATGTAACCGTTCGCCACCAAGGTCGACACGCGAACCAGAGGCAGATCTTCAATTCTAGTCCTCATGAGTCGAAACATACTGCTTCTCCGATCACCACTCCATGTTGCTGTGCATGATCACCCGTTCGCGGGTGATCTGACGCTGCCGCGCCGCCGCCGACCCAAAACCCGCCGCGGCCCTGCTTCTCGCATGGCGTCCAGCGCTTTTCGGAAACGCGGCGGTGCCGCCGTGTTTCGGCTGTTTTGGCAGTGGGTCGCGGGTGCCCTTCAAGATTTCTTGGGGGTAGCGCGCGGTGGCGAGTGAGTGGGGTCCGGCGGTGGTGTGTGGCATCCCGTCAATTGGGGGACCCGCAAAAGCCCCACGGAGGGTTCGGGTTGTATCGTCCGCCGCTGCCCAAACGCGCTAGAGACAAACCAAATCAGCTTGTGGTTTCGACATTAGGCCGCCGGCCGACGAAGGTCCTCTCGTCGCCTTGATTTCTACGCGACCGAGATAGGTGTCAGGGGTACGTTCGTCGCTCCATAGCGTCGCAGGGGCGCCGGTCAATCGGTGAATTCGATGTGCTTGTCGAAGACTATGGTCCCCTTCTCGTTTCGCACGATGTTGTAGCCGTGCAGGCCGTCGCCGAATTCGTCGAAATTGTATTCGCCCTCCGCGCCCTTGTAGCCCTTGGTGGACAGGATCGCGGCGCGGATCTTGTCGGGGTCGATCGATCCCGCCTTGTTGATGGCGGCTGAGAGCACGCCGATCGCGTCATAGGTCCAGGCGCTATAATGGTCGGGCGACGCGTTCGAAACGGCGCTGTAGAGCTTGGCGAACTCCTTCGCCTCCGGGCTCGAATCGACGGCGTAGTCTGCGACGCCATAGGTGCCCCAGAGCGCCGGGCCGGCGAGCTTCAGCGCGGTGGCGAGGACGTTCGTGGGCGATCCGACCCAGGGGATCGTCACGCCGACCTGCCGCAACTGTCGCGCGAAGATCGCGAGATCGCTCTCGAAGGTGAAATAGGAGCCGATGATGTCGGCGCCGGACGATTTGATCGCGAGCACGACTGGTGTGAGATCCTGGATCAGGTTGGGATAGCCCTGGTCGATCGCGACTTTGGCGTCGCGCTCGTCAAGTGACGCCGACAAGGCCTTCAGGCCGCCCATGCCGAACGCGTCGGTGGAATGAACGATCGCCCAATTCTTCTTTCCCAGCGTCTCGACGCCGTAGGAGGCGATCACGCGGCCGGAGTAGGAATCGTTCGGCCGGAAGCGGATCAGCCAGGGATTGCCCATTTTCGTCAACGCTGGATCGGTGCCGCCGAAGCAGACGGGTCTGCGCGTCTTCAGGATATCGGGCGCCATCGCCGAGTCTGCGTCGATCGGATCTGGCCTAGGAAGGCGACGATGTCCGGCTGCGTCGCTAGCTTGGAGAAGGCGAGAACGGCGCCGGGATTGGTCGTCTGATCGTCCTCGGTGACGAGTTCGATTTGTTTGCCGAGTGACGCCGCCGGACTTGTTGACCCGATCGACCCCGATCTTTGCGCCCGTGAGCGCGTATTTGCCGGATATCCGCGCCAGGACCAGTGACGGATAGCACCATGCCGATCTTGATTGTTTCGCCCTCGGCGCGGGCGATGCGGGAGAACACGGGCGTCGCAAGGTTCGCGGCGAGCCCCGCGTTTACGAATCGCCTGGTGAGCTTCATGCCTTCCTCCCTTTGAATTCGCGTTTTTGATCGGTTCCGGCGGACACAATGCAGGATGCGCCGCCGCTTGTGCGCGTCGATGGCGGGGATCGATTAGATCGCTGGCGCGGCCCTCGAAATCGCGACAGTTCTCGCTAGCCGGCTGTAGAGGATATCTGTGACCAAAGCGCCGCGATTTTCGGGGTTCCCGACCAGGCCGTTTCGTCTGTTCGGTGCGTGCTTGCTTTGTCTAATCGACCTCACCCTCAAGTCTTCACGCATTCCGGCAGCCGCTTTGGGTTGTCGAATTTCTTCAGCTCCTCCTCCGTCGCGCAGATGCGCAGGCCAAGCTTGCGAAAGCCCTCGCGCTCAATATCCTGCTCGCTCGTCCGCGCAAACACTTCGCCGTCGTTGAACCATATCTCCATCACCTGTTCGCCGTTCTTGGCGATGAGGTCGGCTTTGGCGCGCTCCGCGTCCTCGGCGCGGCCAAGAAAGGCATAACTTGCGGCCCGATAAAATCGATCGAATTTATTTCTGCTTTCTTCTGGAATTTGATCGCTCAGCTCAACAACACGCTCGAACTTTCGGCCGAAAAAGTAGGCGCTAGCAAGCATGCGAGCGTCTCCCCGGTGGCATCCGCGGATCGAGACGCAAGGCCAAGTCCGCCATGGCGACGCCCTCTTCCGGTCGTCCCAGGTAAGGAAGCTGCAGGGCGGCGCTCGAAAGCACCAGAGTTGTTCGTCGGATTGTCGCGCACGGCGCGTCGATCTCGGCGGACAATTCGGCCCACTGACCCTTGTTCGCGAAGTACCGAATCAGGCCGGCATGCGCGTCAGCGTTGGACGGGTCGAGCGCCAGCGCCAGCCGCAGGTCGCTTTCGAATTCCTTGATCTGCGTCGCCCAAGGGAGATCGAACAAAGAGGACTTCTGAATTTTGAGCCATGCCTCGCGTCGCGTAAGCAGAGGCGAGGTTCGGATCGAGCGCGATGGCTTTGTCAATGTACTCGAAACCCTTCACGTTCCCTGCCTTACTCTGCAATTTCCGCTGCTCGAGGGCGAGCAACCCGAAGTCGTAGGCGGAAAGATTTGCCGGGGCGCGTTGCTTGGCTTCCGACAGCAGGCGTCCTTGGATCGCCCCGGGGTTTGAGCCAGTATTGCCGCCGACCGAAGCCGCGACCTTGTCGGCCACCTCGGCCTGCACAGAGAACATGTCCTGGGCCGGCCGGTCCCAGCGCTCAGACCACACCTGAGCGCCGGTCGCGGCGTCGATGAGCTCCGCCGTCACCCGCAGCTGGTCGGCCTGATGCTGAATGGAGCCCGCGAGCACGTAGCGGACGTTGAGATCCTTGGCGACCTGCCGCGCGTCGACGGGCTTGCCCTTGTAGGTCATGGTGGAGTTGCGTGCGATGACCAGAAGGTCCTTGTAGCGCGCGAGGTCGGTGATGACGTCTTCGGTCATTCCGTCGGCGAGGCGGCTCGCCTGTTCATCGCCGCCGAAATAATCGAACGGCAGCACAGCGATCGACGGCGCCGCGATCAGCGCGGATCGATTGGCGCCGAGGAAATGCCAAGCTCCCGCAGCAACCGCAATGACCGCGGCGATCCCGGCCGCCAGAAGCGCGAGCCGCGAGCGCTTTTTCGGCTCCGGCTTCGCCACGGTCGCGGGTTTCGCCCGGGCGGCGACGCCGACTTGCAGCGAGTAGACCCGGATCGGCTCGGCGATGTTCTTGAGCTGGGTCGGGCCGAGATCGCTGACCGCGAGATCGAGCCGCCCCTTGACCTGTCGATAGGCATCCTCGGAAAGACAAATCGCGCCGGGTGCGCAAACGCCCTCCAGCCGCGCGGCGATGTTGACGCCCTCTCCCATCAGGTCGCCGTCGCTCTCCTCGACGACGTCACCCAAATGAATGCCGATGCGAAATTCGATTTGCTTGTCGAGCGCGACACCCGCGTTGCGGTCGATCATCGCGTGCTGTACTTCGAGCGCGCAGCGCACCGCGTCGACCACGCTGCGGAACTCGATCACGCTGCCGTCGCCGGTGCGCTTGACGATGCGGCCGTGATGCACGGAGATTGTGGGATCAATCAGATCGCTGCGCAACGCCCGCAGCCGCGCAAGAATGCGCTCCTCGTCTGCTCCGGCGAGCCGGCTGTAGCCGACCACATCGGAAACCAGGATCGCCGCGATCTTCCGGGTCTCGCTCATGGCGCGCCCTCCGGGGATCTTGCAGACCTATCACGAAACCGTGAAGGTCCGCATCGATTTGATCGCGCCAAATGCGCGCCAGTCGTTAGCCCGAGTGGGCATGGCCTCGATTTCAACGCCTGCTCTGCGATAACCGTGGCCTTGCTCAGGGCCCAAGCCTAACTCTTCGGCGGCCATCGTCACGTCCGCGCTTTTTACCTGTAAACCGCGTGGCCGCCGGCCCATTATGAGCAAAATCAACAATTTGCATGTGAGGCCGCCCAGCGGAAATTGCTCGCAAAGTGCCCATACTGGCCCGACGTGGGAATGGCGTCGCAATCGCTTGGTGGAGGAGTCGCCCACAGCACCACAACCGACAATTTCTCGCCGTTTGAGCACCAGTTTCGGG
This sequence comes from uncultured Alphaproteobacteria bacterium, assembly GCA_963762335.1. Taxonomy (GTDB): domain Bacteria; phylum Pseudomonadota; class Alphaproteobacteria; order Rhizobiales; family Beijerinckiaceae; genus Roseiarcus. The sequence goes on from CAVXKU010000017.1 coordinate 20,588, forward strand.
CTAAGGATTACTGTGGTTCACTTACCCATCTCGGCGAGGCGGGCCTCGGCGCGGTGTTCGAAGAGTGTTGCGCCTCGTTGCCGGGCGTCGTCGCGAGCGGTCACGAACGCCTGCCGCGCGTTGGCCTTGTTGTGGCGGCTGAGCGACAGCAAACATTCTCCACGCAGGCGATGAATTTCCGGCATATAAAAACCGACCCCCGGTTCGTCGATCGCCGCGATTGCGCGGTCGAGATGTGCAAGGCCATCTGCTGGACGGCCAGCGGCCAGCAGAACCTCTGCAGCTAAGCCCAGAAAAAAATACGGTAAAGGGCTGGTGACGGCTGCGTTATCGACTTCGGCGTCAATCAGTCGCGCAGCGTCGGCGATGCCCGCACCGACTGCAGTGGCCCATCCGGTGAGTAGCAACGCACCAGCACGCCACGGCAACAGCCCGAATTTTTGCGTCAGCGTCACGGCCCGACGGGCCGCTGCTAAGGTAGCATCGCGATCGCCGGCGAGCTGGAGGACTATGCCGATGTTGTGAAACGCATACCCGAGGGTCGTTGGATGGTCCAGCGCTTCAGCGAGAGCGATCGCCGCCGCGCCGCTTTCTCGGGCTTGTTCGCGGTCATCAGATTCCTGCAACGCGATGGCGCGGCACAGGTGAGCGCACACTCCTGGATCGTGGCCGCCGAAGGCCTGGCCAAGATGACGATGGCGGGCCATGTCATAGGTCTCGACACCGATACGGCTGTCGTCCAAAGTCGCCGCGACCTCGCCTCGGAGCATCGCCGTCGACCAGCGACAATGGTAAGCCTCAAGCAACTGATCGCCGTCACCAGAACGCTGCGCGAGCGTCAACAATTCATTTGCCCGGTCGCGCGCTAGCGCGGTCTTGCGCCTGACAATGACGTTGAGCCACAAGCCCCACTTGGCTTTATAGACGGCGGCGCGGTCATCGAGCGTTTCGCCGATCTCAGCCGCCCGCTGGCAAGCATCCACGACCTCCGCGCTCCCATAGCCGCGCGCGACCATCAAGGCGGGCCCGAGCTTGACCAGAAAATCCAGTTGGCGGCGCATTCGGGATGCCGATTCTGGAAGGGCCTCGGCCGATCTTAGACCCATGGAGAAATGCGCAACCGCCTCCTCGAACGCGTAGTGTCGGAGCGCAAGATCGCCCGCCTTGTCCCACCATTCGATCGCGAGGTCGTCGAGGCCGGCCTCGGTGAAATGGTGCGCGATTGCCTCGGGTTGGGGCGACGCGCTTTGGCGCAGGATTTCGGCCGCCCGGGCGTGCAGCCCCTGGCGGCGGCTCTTGAGCAGGCTGTCATAGGCCGCGTCCTGAATCAGCGCGTGCTTGAAGCGGTAGGTCGCTTGCGCTCCATCGCCCTCGACGAACAGAATGTCGGCCTCGACGAGCCGCTCCAACGACGATTGCAGCGCGCCCTCGTCGAGGCCGGCCAAGGATTTGAGCAGCGCATACGAGAACCACCGGCCTAGCACTGCGCCGATCTGCGCGGGCTCACGCGCGGAGCCGAGCCGATCGAGCCGCGCGGCAAGCGACTGCTGCAAGGTCGGAGGGATCGCTTGCGCGCCGCCTTGTTCGCCGCGCTCCAACAGGAGGCGCGTAACCTCCTCGACGAACAGCGGAACACCGCCGGTGCGCGCGCTGACTCCTTCAATGATGTCCTTCGTCAGCGCATGACGGGACGAGAGTTCACGAACCATCTTCGCGATCTGCGCACTATCGAGCGGCGACAATGAGATCACGCTATGGTGCGACCTCACGCTCCAGGGCGCGCGGAACTCCGGCCGCGCCGTCGCGATGATGAGCAACGGCGCATGCGCCCCACGCTCGGCCAACGCGCGCATGAGATCGAGCGAAGTGGGGTCCGCCCAGTGCAGGTCCTCGAAGGCGAGCACGACGGCTTGCGTCCTCGCGGCGGCGAGAATCCATGCCGTCATCGCCGCCAGTTGCCGGCGGCGCAACTCCTCTGGGGAGAGTTTCGCTACCCGGTCATCTGGCAAGAGGACATCGACTAGGGGCGCGAGCAGAGGCGCATATTCGGTTGGATCCAGGCCGATTAGACCCAGCGTATTCTCGAGGTCGGCTAAGCGCTGTTCGGTGGACAGCTCCGCGCCGAAGCGCTGGCGGCCCCATTCGGCGATCGGGTTCAGCGGCGTGTTCTGCAATAACTGCGAGGACGACCACTCGACCCAGGTGTGCGGCGTCTCGCCGAGGCGGACGTGAAACTCCTCCATCAGCCTCGACTTGCCCAGGCCTGGCTCGCCGACGATCAGCGCGAGTTGCCCCTCGCCTTTGTGCGCGCGCTCCCAGCGCCGGGTGAGAAGATCGAGTTCCTCCTCACGCCCCACAAAGGGGGTTAGAGCGCGCGCGCCGCCGCGCCGGCCGCCGCCGCTCGCCCGCACAATGCGATAAAGCGTCACCGGTGCTGCTACGCCCTTGAGCGCATGCGCGCCACAGTCCTCCGCGACAAACAACCCGGCGGTTTGCCGTTGTACAGCCGCAGTAATGAGGATGGAGCCCGGTTCGGCCGCGGCCTCCACGCGCGCGGCGACATTCGGCGCTTCGCCGAACACTTCACCGGTCCCATCGACCACCAACTGCCCTGACTCCAGGCCGATGCGCGCGATGAGTTGCGGCGCGCCTCTGCCGGCGTTCCCGGCATTGAGTTCGGCCAGCGCGCGCTGGATCGCGAGCGCGGCGCGCACTGCGCGCTCTGCGTCGTTCTCCTGCGCTTGCGGATAGCCGAAGAGAGCCATCAGCCCATCGCCGAGCCTCTTCAGTACATGACCGCCAAAATCGGTCACCGCAGCCGAAGCCTGGTCGAGATACGCGTTGACGAGGTTGCGCCAGTCTTCAGGGTCGAGCTGCGCGGCCAGGCTGGTCGAACCGACAAGATCGCAGAACATTACTGTGATCGGACGGCGCTCAGCTCCGTCGGAACTGGTTCCGACCAAGGGTGGAGCCTGCGTCTGGGGCGGCTTAATGGCGTCGGCGGGGACTACCGAGGCGGCGTTGAGTTCCTCGATCGCGGACATGATTTTCCGTCGATGGCCGACGACAGCGACGCCGAGGTCCTTGAGGTCGTCGACCGTCATCTTCGGCAGCACCTCGCCGTCGATCTCATTGTCCCGGAACGTCGCCTCGTATAGCCCGAGGCCGAGGCTCCGCAGCCAGATCCCGACATCCATCGATGTTTCCTCACAGCGGCAAAGGTTGATGACGGTCTTGCGAACCACAATGTCTATCGGTTTGGCTCCGTAGGGGTTGGGTCAGCGGGCCCCGCCCGCCACATTGCGTGCGGTGAAGCCGGCATTCTTCTGGAATGCGACGGCGCATTCGACCGCGCGCACGGCGCTCGGGAACTGCGCCACGATTTCATCGCCTGCGATGTTTGTGACTGCGCCGCCGTGTTTGGCGATGAGAGGGAGGATGACGGCCCGGTGCGCTTCGAGATCGCGCACCGTCTCTTCTTCGTTGCGCCCCATGAGGCGCAAATAGCCGGCGAGGTCCGCGGCCGAGATGGCCGCGAGGCGCCGATCGTTAACGTGAAGCCCCTCCAGCCCCTCTGCCATGACGTTTTTCCGCGCGACGCTCGGGTGCGGCCCATCGCGGAAGCAACCCAGCGGCGCTTGTCCGGCAGCGTATGCAGAACGGCCGCATTCACGCAACTGTGAAGACTATTATAAACAACCTAGAAATGCATATAGGCCGCTCCAAGCGGCTCACTGCAGAAGCGACATGGAGAGATGCCGAAGGCGACCACAATTGACCGCTTCTGGCGAATTCAGCTTCGATAGCCCATAGGACACTTCGTCGTCTTCGCAGGGCACCAATCCCCCAAGCGTTCACCTAGCGCAAGCACAAGATTGGGTTTTGACCCTAGAGGTCAGACCGCCAAAACTGCCAAAATTGAGGAACTGTCCAAGTTAGTCATCTCTAACATGTGAATTATTGTGGGTTATGCCCAGCCATCTCGGGACTCCGACCCCGACCATGACAGACCCCCTTGGGTGGGGGGGGTAATATGATCTCCAATAGGCATTCGACCCCCACCTAGTTGACGTGGCGTCCCCTGCGGCATGTGGACAGCATGCAGTCATAGCTTGTCGTTTTTGGCGAAAGCCAAGCAGCTGCGCGAATGACGCTCGTCCGGTGGCGAGGGGGAAGCACTTCAGACTAACTGCCAAAAAAGTCGTCTGCCCTCTGCGGTCGGCAACGTCTTTTCCGTCTAGTTTCCGTACACCGTCAATAGAAAGATCTAAGCTATTCGTAAGTACTTGAAATCATTGGCGCTCCCAAGGGGAATCGAACCCCTGTTTTCGCCGTGAGAGGGCGACGTCCTAGACCGCTAGACGATGGGAGCATCGCGGGAAGCGACCTATATATCGACGAGGGCAAGCGAGGCAAGCGCGCGCCGGCGCACAATTAATTGGCGCCACCGGCTTGCGGTTCACGTCTTATTAAGCTTGTGGCGTGGAATTTGCTTTCTTAAGATTGCAATTCGACCAACGCGGCCAACGTGAGCGATGGAGCTTGAGACTATGACCTTGGGGAGCCCCGCTCGGCGCCCGACCGTTTTGATTGTGCTGCACCAGGAGCATTCGACCCCGGGCCGTGTCGGCGTGGCGCTCAAGGCCATGGATGTCAGGCTCGACATTCGCCGGCCAAGCCTGCGGCGAGGCTCTGCCGGAGACGCTCGCGGATCATGACGGCGTCGTCGTGTTCGGCGGCCCGATGGGCGCCAACGACACCCTGGATTGGGTCAAGGCCGAGATCGACTGGCTCGAAACCCCGCTCGCTGAAGACAAGCCGATGCTGGGCCTATGCCTCGGCGCGCAAATGCTGGCGCGCGCGCTCGGTGCGCGGGTGTTCAGTTACGACGACAAGCGCAGCGAGATTGGCTACTACCCGATCGAACCCACGCCTGCCGGCGATCAGCTGTGCTCGGCCCCGTTTCCGCGCAATGTCTACCAATGGCATTCGGACGGCTTCGATCTGCCTGAGGGCGCCGAGCTCCTCGCTACTGGCGGGACGAACTTCCCCAACCAGGCCTATCGCTACGGCCGCCACGCGATTGGCCTGCAGTTCCACCCCGAAGTCACCTATCACATGATGTGCCGCTGGACGCATCGCGGCGCCGAGCGCCTGACCCGGCCCGGCGCGCTGACCCGTCCCGAGCATCTCGGCGGCTGGTTCCAGCACGACGGCCGCGTCGCCGCATGGCTCGAGGCGTTCCTGCCGGCCTGGCTCGAGGGGCGCCTAGCCGAGCCTGCGAAGAAAGAACGCGGCGCTAGCATTTTGAAGCGCACGCCCGAGCGTGTGGAAGCCAGCGATCCAGCAAGCGGCCGAGTAACCGATGATGGGAAGCTCGATCGCGGCTCGCGACTATCGTCTTCGGTCGTGTTCGAAATTTCTCAGGGGAAGTCGCAGACGCGCGGCTCGCGGGACAACGACTCACTCCGACGGAGATTGCTCTTTCCGGACATCTGAGGGCGCGGCTAATTCTGGATTGCAATTGCTCCAGGTCATGGACTCGCATCGAAACCGCCACATTGGGGTGGCCGTCTATCGCGGCAAGAAAAGACAGAACAGCAGTCTCACCTTCGATAATCACGCTTGCGCTTCTGGCATGAACGGTCTCAATCGGTTCCATGGTCCCTCCGCTTAGGGAATCACCATACTCGAGCGACGCCTTCGTCAAAATCATAAGGCGGCGAACTGAATCAGACACCTTCGCCCCATTTGTTTGGAACTGGCGGTCTCACGGCTCTCGGGCTACGAAGGCGGTCAGAACAACGACCCCTGCCCTTCCGTGTCTTTGTCGGGTTTTGCCCGTCGGCGCGGCAGCAAGGCGGGCGGGGTGAGCGGCGGCCCCACACGGCCCCCCGCTATGGCGCCGATCTTTCCATCGGCGAACTCGATCTCCAGGCGCTGCGCCTGCCTGACCTCGTCGGCGCGCCACAAAGGCCGTTGCGTCTCATCCCGGACGAGCGCGAATCCGCGCGACAACACGCCGCGATAGCTCATCGCTCCCAGCAATTGCCATGCGGAGAATAGCTGAGCCCGCCGGCTCCGCAGGCGTTCGTCATAGGCTCGCGTCATGCGGGCGCTAACGACTGTGAGCGCCGTTGCGCGGTCGCCCTGCCTTTTGGCGAGAAGCGCCGCCTCGCGGACGAACACTCGGCCCACCGTTTCAACGGAGCGACGCGGCCGCTCGATCAAGAGCGGCCTGATCCTGTCCAGCCGCCCGGTCAGCCCCCTCAGGCGCTCACGCTGGCCTGCCAGGCGCACGCTGGGGGACTGTCGCTCAAGGCGCCGGGCCAGCTCCGCTGTTCGCCGCGCTCGCTGGTCGACTGTCCGGCGCACGCAGGCTGCAAGCGCGTCGGTCGCACGGTCGAGCCGCTGGCGCGGTCCCGCCACGATCTTTTCGCCCCCCGGCAGCGCCCGACTGGCTGCACGCAGATCTTGCCGCAGACGATGCGAGAAGCGCAGGATCGCGCCGCGCCGGCGCGCCTGCAGGTCGGTGATCGCAGCGAGGAGTTCGGTTCGGACGGGCACAGCGAATTCTGCCGCCGCAGTCGGGGTCGGCGCGCGAACGTCCGCCGCATGATCGATCAAGGTCCAGTCGGTTTCGTGCCCGACGGCGGCGATCAGAGGGATGCCACTGCGGGCGACCGCGCGCACCACGGCCTCGTCGTTGAAGCTCATCAGGTCTTCGAGCGAGCCGCCGCCACGCGCTACAATCAGCACGTCCGGCCGCGCCACTACGCTGTTCGCGGCCATTGCATTGAAGCCGTCAATCGCAGCGACAATCTCAACCGCGGAGGTCTCGCCCTGAACGCGCACCGGCCAGACGATGACCCGAACCGGGAAACGGTCGGCAAGGCGGTGCAGAATGTCGCGAATGACGGCGCCGGTCGGCGAGGTGACCACGCCAATGGTCCTCGGCAAAAACGGCGCCTTGCGCTTGCGTGCGGCGTCGAAAAGCCCTTCCTCGGCGAGTTTCTTGCGCCGCGCCTCGAGCAGCGCCATCAGCGCGCCGATCCCGGCGAGTTCGAGCGACTCGACGACGATCTGATAGCTCGACTTGCCGGGGAAGGTGGTCAATCGGCCGGTCGCAATGACCTCGAGCCCCTCCTCGGGCTTGAGCCGCATGCGCTGGAGTGTGGTGCGCCAGATGACGGCGTCGAGACGCGCGTTGGCGTCTTTCAGAGAAAAATAGGCGTGACCAGAGGAATGCGGACCGCGATAGCCGGAAATCTCACCCCGCACGCGCACATAGCCGAAACGGTCCTCGATCGCGCGTTTGAGCGCGCTCGCCAGTTCGCTGACGGTGATTTCGGGCGCATTGGAGACGCGCGCGTCGGGCTCGGGCATCGCCTGATTATGCCCGATCCGGCTCACTGGAGCCATAAGCGGCAGGACCATGACCCCTAGCCTCTGGCATCACGCATCGAAACCACGTAGAAGCGCCCGGCGCGAGCTTGCGAGCGCATGCCTTGTTCACGCCGCGTTGTCGGTTTCTAACCGCGCCGGTCCGACATTGACGGCGGCGTGGAAGTTCCAGGCTCACGGGCGAGGCGATTGGCGAGATGACGGCAGCGACGACACGCATGGGAATGGCATTCGGACAACGCGGATTTCTGGCGTCGGTCGGCGCCTTCGCCGCGCTCATGGCTTCGATTGTCGCTTTCAGCAGCGACGTTGCGCAGGCGCAGACCGCCGAATGCGCTCGTTTGCAGCAGGCGATCGCCGCTCGCCGCGGGTCGAGCGGCTCCCAGGCGGCCGTCGATCGTCAACGGGCCGAACTCGGGCGCACGAGCGCCTATGCGCGCTCGCTTGGCTGCGAGAACCGTAAGTTTTTGATATTCGGATCAGATCCGCCGGCGCAATGCGGCGAACTGAATGGCCAGATCTCGCGTATGCAGGCCAATCTCGCCGATCTCCAGGCGCGCGCGGGCGGCGGAGCCGGCGATCTTGTCGCACGCTACAATGCCCAATGCCTTCACGCACAACCGTCAGGGCCTGGTAATGTGTTCGAGGCGCTGTTCGGCGGCATAGCCCGACTCGGAGCGCCTTCTGACCAGGATCAGATGGACTCCCACTTCGAGGATCACGGCGACCAGCCGCGGCAGTCGGCGCCTTCGGGCGAGAAAGGGCCCGTCCAGGCGCACTCGGGGTCCTATGCGGTATGCGTGCGGACCTGTGACGGCAGCTTCTTCCCCGTTTCCTATTCAGGCGCCGGGAGCCGGTCGGACAGCCTGGAGGACGTCTGCAGAGCGCTGTGCCCCAACGCCGACATGGCGCTCTATTCCTTCCCGTTCGGCGGCACAGTCGACGGGGCCGCCTCGCCGACCGGCGAGCCCTACGCAAATTTGCCCAACGCCGGCAAGTTCGAGAAGGCCTACGACCCCAGCTGCTCCTGCCGGCGCAAGGGGCAATCCTGGGCTGAAGCGCTCGCCGACGCGGAAGCTCGGTATGGCCATGAGAAGCGCGACATTCTGGTGACCCCGGAGAAGTCCGCGGAAATGGCGCGGCCGATCTTTGATCCCAAGGCTAAGCCCGCTCTGGATTCGAAGGTCAAGCCAGGGGCGTCTGTCGTCGCCGGACCAGGCGCTTCGCCGGCCATGGGGCCGGACGGGACATCCGGCCCGCCGCCCTCGCCGGACACGGCGACCGCGCCAGTGCTGGACGCCAATGGCGCCGACACGAAGCTCAGCGCCGCGGCCGCCACAGTCAGCCGCGAAGGGTCCGGCATCGCCGGTGACGGCCTGCAGAGCGCCAAAAGTTTCAGTGTGAATCAGGGCCGAACGGTGGAAGCGACCGGACCGGACGGGGTCAAGCGACCGGTGCGGATAGTCGGGCCAGCGCTCTAGGGCGGCCAATCAGCGGCAGCAGGACGGCGAGTTCGGGCCCCGCCTCCTGGCCCGTCAAGGCTAAGCGCAACGGATGAAACAGCGCCCGCCCCTTGCGGCCGGTTATCTCCTTGAGCCGCGTCGTCCACGCGCCCCAGGTCGACTGATCCCATGAACCATCGGGGGCGCACGAGGCAGCGACCTTGAGGTAGTCAGCATCCTCGACAATCGGCGTGACCTCGCCTTCCGCCACCTGCCGCCAGATCACCACGTCGTCGAGGCGCGAAACGTTGCCCCGAACCGCCAGCCACAGGGCCTCGGCGTTCGGTCCAGCGACGCCGAGCGCAGCCAGCCGATCGGCGACCGCTGTGTATGGCGATCGGTGCAGAGTGCGCGCAGACAGCGCCTCGAGTTCGGCTTCGTCAAACCGGGCCGCGCCGTGGGAGAGCTGCGAAAGGTCGACAAGGCCCGCCAATTCGTCGAGCGAGGCGACCGGACGCACCGCTTCGGCAGAACCCACCAGCACGGCAAGCGCGGCGACAGCCAGCGACTCGATCCCTTTTGTGCGCAACGCGGCGATCGACAGAGCGCCTGAGCGCTTCGACAGCCCCCCGCCGCCGGCGTCGGTCAGAAGGTTGTGGTGGCCGAAGCGCGGGGCGGCGCCGGCCAGGACTTCGAAAATCTGGATCTGCACCGCCGTATTGGTGACGTGATCCTCGCCCCGGATGACATGCGTCACCCCGAAATCGATGTCATCGACCACCGAGGGCAGCGTGTAGAGATAGCTTCCATCTTCTCGGCGCAACACCGGATCGGACAGCGATGCGCAATCGATATGGCTGTCGCCGCGCACCATGTCGTCCCAGCGCACGGTCGTCGGCTCAAGCCGAAATCGCCAATGCGGTTTGCGGCCCGAGGCTTCGAGCGCGGCCCGCTCGTCCGCCGACAAGCGCAAGGCGGCGCGATCGTAGATCGGCGGGAGGCCGCGCGCCTGCTGCCTTTTGCGGCGCCGGTCAAGTTCCTCGGCCGTCTCGTAAGCCGGGTACAGCCGGCCAAGCTCCTTGAGCCTGGCGGCGGCCGCATCGTAAGCTGCGATCCGCTCCGACTGGCGGCGCACGAGGTCCGGGTTTATTCCAAGCCAAGCCAGATCGGCCTCGATGGCGTCGGCGTATTCCGCCTTTGACCGCTCGAGGTCGGTGTCGTCAAACCGCAGGATGAACTGTCCGCCTCGCCGACGGGCGAAGAGCCAGTTCAGCAGGGCGGTGCGGGCGTTGCCGATGTGGATGCGCCCGGTCGGCGAAGGCGCGAACCGGACGACTGGAAGCGGGTCCATCCGCCTTCATAGAAGCGTCGCGACGGCGCCGCAATATGGTGTGACAAGGCCTTGTGATTCGGGTAATCTTGACCCATGACTATAGGCGCCCTGGCGGCGGGGATTTGCGCTACCAGCGCCGCAATGCACGGCTTAAGCGTCGTGCTTGCCACCCGCCGGTGTAAACGGCAGCCGGGCCCGGCGCTGCCGCCCCCGGAGGATGCTCCGAACGTTACGATCGTTCAGCCTTTGTGCGGTGTCGAGACATTCTCGCGCGAAACGCTGCGGTCGATTTTTGCGCTCGATTATCCGAATTACGAGATCATCTTCTGCCTCGCGGACGGCGATGATCCGATCGCTCCCCTCGTGCGGGGCGCAATCGCCGCCAACCCAGACCGGCCGGCATGTCTCCTGATCGGGGACGACCGGATCAGCGCCAATCCCAAGCTGAACAATGTCGTCAAGGGATGGAAGGCCGCCCGATACGATTGGGTGATCATCGCCGATTCCAATGTATTGATGCCGAGCGACTACGTTCAACGCTTGCTCGCGCGCTGGAGCCCCAACACGGGCATCGTCTGCGCTCCGCCGATCGGCTCTCGAGTTCGAGTCGTTCGCCGCCGAAATCGAGTGCGCTTTCCTCAACACCTATCAGGCGCGCTGGCAGTATGCGGGGGAATCCTGCGGCTATGGTTTTGCCCAAGGCAAGACAATGCTGTGGCGTCGCGAGATCCTGGAGGCAGGCGGAGGCATTGAAGCTTTAGGGGCGGAGATCGCCGAAGACGCCGCGGCGACCAAGGTCATTCGAGCGCAGGGGCTGAACGCCCATCTCGTTGACCGGCCGTTCCAACAGCCGCTCGGCCGGCGACGTCTGCGGGACGTCTGGTCGCGGCAGCTGCGTTGGGCGCGACTGAGGCGCGCGACCTTCCCACTCTTTTTCGCTCCCGAAATCCTGACAACCAGTCTTCTCGCTTTCGCCGCCGCCGCGGACGCAGCTCCGGACTTCGGGATCGACCCAATCGTCGGCGTCGCGCTCATGGCTCTGTTCTGGTACGGCGCCGAAGCAATCCTGGCCCTTGCCGCAGGTTGGCCGCTGTCGTGGCGAAGTCCCGCAGCGTGGCTGGCGCGCGATCTCATGCTGCCGTTCCTGTGGGCGCGGGGTTGGTCCGGCCGCAACGTGGTCTGGCGCGGCAACGCCATGGATGTCGACGACGGCGTGTTCCTGCAGGCGGAGTCCGAACCGCGGCCGCAGATCTGATTAGGCCGGTTTGGGCTCTTCATTCGGCGATTTCGTCAAACTTCCGCTCCACTGGCTTGCTATATCTCAAACCGCGTCAAGGGACCCGGCCCGCGCTCGCTCTAGCGAGGTCCTCGGGAGCCTCGGGTTAACAAATCTCAACATCCTTCGACGCAAGGGAGGTCGAGATGCGGCTGCAGAGCGAAGACGTGCGCCTGAGCGTGTTGAACGCGCTCTATTGGGATCTCGCGGTTCCCAGGCACCGACTCAACGTTGACGTCGAGAACGGTTGGGTGACCGTTTCCGGATTGGTGGATCTGCCTTATCAAAAGACCTGCGCCGAATCCGACGCGCGAAGGGTTCCGGGCGTGACCGGCGTCACCAATCTGATCCGTCTGGCGGAGGCTCAACAGGCAAAGACGCAGCCCGGAGATTCGCGCGCAAAGCCGTCATTAGAATCCACGGCGCTCAGACCGACTTCAACATTCCTCCGTCGACGAAATACGTTGAGCCGACGGAATAGCTCGCGCGTTCCGAGCAGAGGAAGACAAAGAAATTGGCCAATTCCTCGGGCGTCGCGAAACGCTTGATCGGCGCGTGTTCGCGCGCCACGCCGTCGAGGTAGGCCTGCCAGTCGCCGCCCTTGTCGGCGGTAAGCTGCTTTGCGGTTTTGATCCAATCGGGCGTCAGTATCAGGCCAGGGTTGACGCAATCGACGCGGATGTTGTCGCCGATCAGTTCGGTCGAAAGCGTCTTCGAGAACATCATCAAGGCCGCCTTGGTCACGTTGTAGATGGGCTCGTACCACAACGGTTGGGCGGCGCAGATCGAGGCGTTGTGAAGAATGACGCCGCCGCCGCGTTTCTTCATGAGCGGCGCCAGGCCTCGTGCAAGCCTCACAGCCGCCATCACGTGCAGGTCCCAATAGGACTGCCATTTCTCGTCCGCCGCCTCCATCACCGTCTCGTTGCTGCCGGTGCCGGCGTTGTTGATGAGGATGTCTGCGCCATCGAAGAGCCGCTTGACGTCCTCGATCAGGTCGTCGGTTCCCTCGCGCTTGGCGACATCGCAGGCCACGCCTTCGGCTCGGACGCCGAAAGACTTGGCGATGCGGCCGGCCTCTCCGCGAACGCGCTCGACGTTACGCGCCGCGATGACGATGTCGACGCCCTCGGCCGCGAGGCCCTCAGCAATGGCAAGACCAATGCCCACGCTGCCGCCGGTGATGACGGCGACCTTCCCCTTGAGACCAAGGTCCATTGTGCCCCCTAAAGCCTAACAACACTGCCTTACCAGCACGTATAGCCGCCGTCCGCCAGCACGATCGAACCGGTCATCAGGCTTGAGGCGTCGGACGCGAGAAAGAGGACGACGGACGCAATCTCATCCGGCTCGCCCATGCGCGCCATCGGCGTGCCGTCGAGCCAGGGACCCATCATCGCCTCATTGGTCTTCGCGTGAGCGGTGAGCGGCGTATTGATATAGGTCGGGGCGACCGCGTTGACCCGCACGCCGCGCGCTCCCCACTCCGCCGCGAGGGACTTCGTCAAATGATGCACCCCGGCTTTTGATGCGTTGTAATAGGCCTGTTGTTGCGGCTTGTTGACGATGAAACCGGACATCGAGCCCATGTTGACGATCGAGCCGCGCCCCGCCGCCAGCATATGTTTGCCAAACGCGCGGCAGCACCAGAATACGCCGTTCAGATTGACGTCGATGACGTTCAGCCAGTGCTCGTCGGTGACGTCTTCCGCTGGCGTCTCGGACCTCGCGATGCCGGCGTTGCAAACCAGGATGTCGACGCGGCCCTTCTCCGCCATCACCCGCGCCGCGGCAGCGTCAACCTGCTTCGAGTCGGTCACCTCCATCTCGATGGTCTCAGCGGCATAGCCTTTGGCTTTCATCGCCGCTTGCGCTTGCCTCGCGACTTTCAGATTGCGGTCGGCGATGTAAACCTGGGCGCCGGCCTCTGACAACGCTTCCACGCAGGCGAGACCAATCCCCTGTCCGCCGCCGGTGACGACGGCGACACGGCCCTTGAGGCTGAAACGATCCAGATACATCGGCGGGAAGCCTCCACGGCGCTGTTGTCAGTCACCAGTCCATTGAGCGTCTGCTGCGCGACGACGCAATCGGGTCAAGGGAAGCTGAGAAGCGTGAGTATCAGCTTCTTCCGCTCAAGGCTTCTCCGATAGATAGTCGGCCAGAGTCGATCGGACCCCGCGCGCCCACAGAGCCGAAAGGGCGTCCGAAAACGCGCGTACATAATTCGGGTTGTCGGCCAGATCGCCGAAGATGTGGCGCAATTGGAGGAACACCATCGGGTCGTTGCGCGCTGGCTTCGCCGCCTCTTGCAACTGCTTCCAGTTGGGGTCGTTTGGCGCAATCGGCTTGCCGCTCTCGCTCTCGCCATAGCAGTAGCGGCACCACAACGCCGAGACCAGAGCCAGACCCTCGATGGACGCGCCTGATTTCAAGCGATCGGCGACGGTGGGAAGGATGAACTTCGGTTGACGGTTCGAGCCGTCGAAGCAGAGGCGTTGGATCGTGTCGCCAATCTTCGGATTTGCGAAGCGGCTTGCGATCAACTCGCGATAGTCGTCGAGGCTGGTGTCGGGCGGGGGCGGCACGACGGGCTGGATCTCGCTTTTGGTCAGCTTTTCAAGAAAGGCGTGAATCTGCTCATCCGCCATCGCCTCATGGACGAAATGGATGTCGAGCAATCCGGCCGGATAGGCGATCGCGGCGTGGCCACCGTTGAGGATGCGGATCTTCATGTGCTCGTAGGGCGCGACGTCCGAGGTGAACGTCACGCCAACCGTCTCGAGGGCTGGCCGTCCGGCGGGGAACTTGTCCTCCACGACCCACTGCCGAAACTGTTCGCAGAACACTGGCCAATTGTCCTCGAGCCCGTATTTGTCGCGTAGGAACGTGCGTTCGCGGTCGGTCGTCGCGGGCGTGATGCGGTCGACCATCGAATTGGGAAAAGCAACGTTGGCGCGAATCCAGCGCGCAAGTTCGGGATCGGCAAGCTCAGCAAGACCTGCGACGGCGTTCTCGGTGACGTGACCATTGCCTGGAATGTTGTCGCAGGACATCACCGTGAACGGCGCAACGCCGGCGGCGCGGCGCCGCTTGAGCCCGGCGGCGATGAGCCCGAACGCCGTCTTTGGCGCGTCCGCATGCTGTGCGTCATAGACAATGTCGGGGTGGGCGGGATCGAAATGCTGGGTGGCCGGCGAAATGTAGTAACCGCCCTCGGTGACGGTCAACGAGACGATGCGGATGCTGGGGTCGGATAGCGTATCGAGCAGCGCCGCGGTATCGTAAGGCTTCAAAAAATCGATCATCGCGCCAGTGACATGGACACGGGTCGTATCCGCTTCCTGCTCGACGACCGTCGTCAGCCAGTCCTGCTCCTCAAGCTTCTTGCGGACCGTGACATCCGGATCGCGCACTCCGGCTCCGATAATCGCCCAGTCATGATCACGGCCGGCGTTGAACAGGTCGTCCAGATAAACGGCTTGGTGCGCCCGGTGAAAATTGCCGACGCCAATGTGAACGATGCCGGCGCGAAGATCAGAGCGTTGATATTTCGGAGCCGCAACGCCTGCGGGCAAGCGCGCAAGCGCCGCCGCCGAGAGTTTGACGCTCATGATTCGAACCCACTCTTCAAGTCAAACCTGGAACTGACCGTTCGACGCCAGGCCGACGTCAGTTCATCCGTCTGCCGTCCTTGTCGAAGCGATGCAGGTGAGCTTCTCGCGGCGTAACGAAAATGCTCTGGCCGGGGGTCAGCGGCGCCTCGCCCTCCAGACGCAAGGTCATCGGCCCAATGCCATCGGCCTCCGCGTGAACGAACGTATCCGAGCCCAGATGCTCGGCGAGCCGCACCTTCGCCGGCCACTCGCCCGCCGTGGTGGAGATGTCTGCGTGTTCGGGGCGGATGCCGATCGTCTCCGCAGAGCGCTTCGCGGCAGGCGCGCCTTTGATCAGATTCATAGTCGGCGATCCGATAAATCCGGCGACAAACAAGCCGTTGGGCCTGTTGTAGAGTTCGAGCGGCGAGCCGACCTGTGCGACCGACCCACGGTCGAGCACCACGATCTTGTCGGCCATTGTCATCGCCTCGACCTGATCGTGAGTGACATAGATCATCGTCGTCTTGAGGGCCTCGTGCAGTTCGCCGATCTCGACGCGCATCTGCACCCGCAGCGCAGCGTCCAGATTGGACAGCGGCTCGTCGAACAGGAACGCCTTCGGCTCGCGCACGATCGCGCGTCCGATGGCGACGCGCTGGCGCTGGCCGCCGGAAAGCTGACGCGGCTTGCGATCGAGATAGTCGGTCAGGTTGAGGGTCGTCGCGGCCTTGCGCACTTTCTGCTCGATGACCTCGGCGCTCTGTCCGGCCATCTTGAGCGCGAAGGCGATGTTGCCGCGCACGCTCATATGGGGATAGAGCGCGTAGGACTGGAACACCATCGCGAGCCCGCGCTGCGCCGGACCGACATTCGTCATGTCCTTGGCGTCGATCAGCACCTGCCCGGAGGTAACGTCCTCAAGGCCAGCGATCAGCCGCAGGAGCGTCGACTTGCCGCAACCCGACGGTCCGACGAACACTGCGAACTCGCCGTTCTCGATGTTGAGATTGACGCCGTTGATGATGCTGACGGCGCCAAACGCCTTCCGCACGTCCTTCAGTTGGATGCTGCCCATGGCTGCTTTCCTTCAATCCCGAGTCATTTCACTGCGCCGAAGGTCAGGCCTCGGACCAGCTGTTTCTGCGAGAACCAGCCGAGGATGAGGATCGGCGCGATTGCGAGAGTCGAGGCGGCTGACAGCTTCGCCCAGAAGAAGCCTTCGGGCGCTGAGTAAGAGGCGATGAAGGCGGTCAGCGGCGCGGCGTTCGATGTCGTGAGATTAAGGGTCCAGAACGCCTCGTTCCACGACAGGATGATCGCGAGCAGCATGGTCGAGGCGATGCCCGGCACCGCCATCGGCGTCAGCACGTAGACAATCTCGTTTATGAGCGAAGCCCCGTCCATGCGAGCCGCCTCGAGAATGTCGTTCGGGATCTCTTTGAAGTAGGTGTAGAGCATCCAGATCAGGAGGGGCAGATTGAGCAGCATCAAGACGAGGCCGATTCCCAACAAGTTATCAAGAAGGCCCAGGTTCTTGAACAGGAGGTAGATCGGCACCAGCACGCCGACCGCCGGCATCATCTTGGTCGACAGCATCCACATCAAAAGATCTTTGGTGCGCTTGCCCGGCGCAAACGCCATCGACCACGCGGCCGGAACCGCGATCAAGAGACCAACCAGATTCGCGCCGATCGAGAGCACGATCGAGTTGAAGGCGAACTTCAGATAGTTCGATCGCTGCTGAACCTCGATGTAGTTTTCCAGTGTCCAGTTGAAGAACAGAAATTTCGGCGGCATGGCGATGGCGTCCAGCTCGCTCTTGAAGCTGGTCAGGATCGTCCAGAGGATCGGGAAAAAGATCAGGAAGGCGACGAGCCAGGCGAGGATCGTCACGCCGATGCGATGTCTCGCGGATTTCTTGATGGCCATCGTTCAGCCCTCCAGGTTCTTGCCGATGATGCGCATCAGGAAGATCGCGACGATGTTCGCGAGAATGACGGCGATGATGCCGCCCGCGGAAGCACTGCCGACATCGAAGTTGAGAAGCGCCTGCTTATAAACGAGGAAGGGGATATTGGTGGTGGCGGTGCCAGGGCCGCCAGACGTGGTCACGTAGATTTCCGCAAACACGCTTAAGAGAAAGATCGTCTCGATCAGGATGACGACGGTGATCGCCCGCGAGATGTGCGGCAGAACGATGTACACGAAATATGAGACGGCGCCCGCGCCGTCGAGCGAGGCCGCTTCCTTCTGCTCCTCATCGAGCGACTGCAGCGCGGTGAGAAGGATCAGGCTCGCGAACGGCAGCCATTCCCATGAGACGACGATGATCACCGAGAGCATCGGCCAGTTGGTGAACCAGACGATCGGCTCAAAACCGAGCGACCGGGCGATCCAGGCGAACAAGCCGGAATCGGGGTTCATCAACAAATTCTTCCATACGAGCGCGCTGACCGTCGGCATGACGAAGAACGGCGCGATCACCATGAGCCGGAGGACGTTCAGCCCGAACACCGGCTGGTCCATCAGCAACGCGACGAGGATGCCCCCGCCGACGCTGATGACGAGCACGGACACCACGAGAACGAGCGTGTTGATGAGAGCGGCGATGAAGTCTGGATCTCTTAGGAATGACGTATAGTTCTGGAGCCCGACAAAGCCGGTGTTGTCGGGATCGAGCAGGCTGTAACGCAGCGTCGAAAAATAGAGCGTCATCACCAAAGGCACGATCATCCAGATGAAGAGCAGGATGACCGATGGTGAAACGAGAGCGCGACCCGCGGTCGCTGTTTGCTGCGTCGCCATCGTTGTGGCCCTTTCCTCCCGTTGCGCCCGCCAGTCGCCCGTCCGGGTCGCTGACGCGTTCTTCTTGATTCCTAAACCCCCGCCCTTCCCCCTTCTCGCGAACGAGAAGGGGGCGGGGCGGGAGGACACCCCATCCTGCCGCCTTGCGAATACGCTAAGCGGCGGGGAAGACTTGGCTTACTTGAGGTAGCCGGCCTTCTTCATCACGTTGGTCGCGCTGGCCTGGGCCTTCGCGAGCGCCTGATCGACGGTCATCGTTCCCGCGAGAGCAGCAGAGAAGTCCTGCCCCGTGTCAGTCGCCATTCCCTGGAATTCGGGGATCGCGACGAACTGCACGCCCGTATACGGAACCGGCTTTACCGTCGGATGGTGGGGATCGGCCGAGTCGATCGAACTCGAGCGTCATGTCGGCCCACGGAGCCGCCTTCGTATAGTCTGCGTTTTTGTAGAGCGAGGTGCGGGTTCCCGGCGGAACGCGAGCCCAGCCTTCCTTCGAGGCGACGAGATCGGTGTAGTGCTTGCTGGTCGCCCATGAAACGAACTTCTCAGCCGCTTCCGCCTTGCTCGTTCCGGCCGGCACTGCGAGCGACCATGCCCACAACCAGTTGGCGTTCTTGCCAAGCCCGTTGTTGGGCGCGAGCGCGAAGCCGACTTTGTCAGCGACCTTGGATTGCTTCGGATCGGTTACGAATCCGGCCGCAACCGTGGCGTCGATCCACATGCCGCACTTACCGGCGTTAAACAGAGCAAGGTTCTCATTGAAACCGTTCGACGAGGCGCCGGGCGGTCCGTCGGACTTCAGCAGCTCGACGTAAAAGTCTATCGTCTTCTTCCACTCGGGCGTATTGAACTGAGGCTCCCATTTCTCGTCGAACCATCGCGCGCCGAACGAATTGGACATGGCGGTCAGGAAAGCCATGTTCTCGCCCCAGCCCGGCTTCCCGCGCAGACAGACGCCGTAGACACCGCCGGCCTTGTCGGTCATCTTGTCAGCGGCTTGCTTGATGAAGTCCCAGGTCGGCTTGTCCGGCATCTTGAGGCCGGCCTTCTCCATCAGATCCGTCCGGTACATGACAAAGGAGCTTTCGCCGTAGAACGGCGCGGCGTAAAGCTTGCCGTCGGCCGAGAGGCCAGAGCGGATGGCGGGAAGCAGATCGTCGGCGTCATAGTCGGCGCCGAGCTTGTCGAGGGAGACGAGCCACTTCTTTTTCGCCCAGATCGGAACCTCGTAGGTGCCGATGGTCAGAACGTCGAACTGGCCGCCTTTGGTGGCGATGTCCGTCGTCACCTTCTGGCGCAGCACGTTCTCTTCGAGCGTGACCCAGTTGAGCTTGATGTCGGGATTGGCCTTGGTGAAATCTTCGGTCAGCCCCTGCATGCGGACCATATCGCCGTTGTTCACGGTGGCGATGGTCAGCGTCGTCTCGGCGTAAGCGGGGAGCGAGAAGCCTGCGAGCGCAACGGCGCCGAGCAGCCCCTTCACAAGAACCTTCATAGCGTTTCCTCCGTGCGGCATGCCATTTGGGCATTTGCCAAACTACCGGGCGAATATTCGCCATAAGTTTGGGCGCGAAGTCAATGCAAAATCTCGCCAAGGCGCCTAAACGGGCGGCACAAGCGAACAACTCGTTGATGTTTATGAATTATTTCCGATCAGCGTTATCTCTGGAGGAGATGCTCGGCCGTCGCCTCGTCGGTCACGAGGCCGGAAATGAGCCGCCCGGCAAGCGCGCCGCGCACCGGCGCCCGCCGCGACGGCCCCATCGCGACGCCGATCACGAGCCGGTTGTCGGCGCGCCGCAACGGCGCTGAGGCGACCCGCTGGTTCGTCCCTTCCGTGAGCACATGTCCCGCGGAATCGAACGCCCAGCCGGTGATCTCGCCGACAGCGCCAAGCTGGCGCACGGCCTCGGCCTCCTGCCGGGTTATGATGCCGTCCTGCACGAGGGCGGCCGAGTCGCCAACCGCCCCGACGCCCACGAAGCTGACGTCGGTGCGCTCGGCAAGGTCGAAAGAACTCCTCACCGAAGCAAGGCTGGTCAGGAGTTCGCGCTCTTCGACCGAGCGGGCGATGACCGGGAGCGGCATCGGATAGTGTGGCGCGCGCACGCTGTCGGAGACGCGGATGATAACGTCGTAGAACGAAGCCGAGCCATCCGTCTTGGTGGTTCCGACCAGCGCGACAAGCTTGTGTTGTGGGCATTCCATCGCCGGCAATTGGTCGGCGACTGCGCGCATCGTGCGGCCTGTGCCGATGCCGATGATCGCTGGCTCCGAACGGCGCAGCCAGCGTTCAAACTCCGCCGCGGCGACTTGAGCGATGCCGAGCGTGGACGACGTCGAGGTCGGATCAGTCGGAGCGACCTCACAGAACCTGAGATCGTAACGGAGCTTGAGCGCGGCGGCGAGCTCCATGCAGCGCGCGATCGGATGATCGAGCCTGACCTTGATGAGCCGTTCGCTGATCGCAAGCGAAACCAGGCGCTGCGCCGCCTGTCGCGAAATGCCAAGCTTGCGCGCGATCTCGTCCTGGGTGTTGCCAGCGACGTAGTAGAGCCATCCGGCGCGGGCGGCCTCATCGAGCCGCAAACCGTCATGATCCGACTTGCGCGCCATGGCTTCAGTCCGCGCCCTGCGCCGGCGCCCAGGCCGATCTCTCGGCGATCAGGCCAGGCAGCCGCGCCATATCGTCGAAGAGAAGTTCCGCACCTGCTTCGGTCAAATTGGCTCCCTCATCAAGAGGCGAGAAATGGCTCGCGCCGACAAACCCGAACACCCTCATACCCGCGGCGCGCCCGGCGATGACTCCCGCGACGCTGTCCTCGATCACAAGGCAGTCTTTCGGCTCGACGCCCATAGCGCGCGCCGCATGCAGGAAAAGATCCGGGCTTGGCTTTCCCTCCGCGACATCGGCCGCGGAAAAAATGTTGGGCGCGAACATGGTCTCGTAGCCGGCCACCCGAAGCGACGAAGCGCAGTCTGCTCGTGCCCGCTCGAAGAGGCGACGCATACACGCGCGCGCAAGCCTTCGACAGCCTGCCGCACGCCTTCGACGCCCTTTCAGTTCACGGGCGAACGCCGAGAGAATCTCGCGCGAAAAATCGTCGCGAAAACTCTCGGGCAATGGAGCCCCGAGTTCGGTTTCGATTCTCTGCAGAGACGAATCGAGCCGCCGCCCCAGGAAGCGTTCGCGCGTTTCCTGATCGGTCAGGGGAAGGCCAGCTTCGCCCAGTCTGCGGCGCATGACGCCGAGCGCGATCACTTCGCTGTCGACCAGCACGCCGTCACAGTCGAAAATGACCACCTCCGGCCAACGAAACTTGAGGGTCAGCTCGCGTATCTCCCGTCCAGTTCGGCGCAGCATCTCGCAGGCATGGGCCTTTCGCGCGTGGAATGCGGCGATCGCCCCGCCTTCCGGCGCCGACCGCGCCCGTCGCGAGCGATCGACATCGACGACATCGCAGAGGCCATCGTCCGGGTCCCAGCCGCGACGGCGCCCACCATCGCCGAGCCGAGCAGCACCGGCTCCGCGGTCTCCGGCGATTCGACCGTCTTGTTGCATACATCGGCGATGATCTGGCGGACCAACGGGCTGCGCGCCGCGCCGCCGCTGACGATGATCGAATCAAATGCGTAGCCTGATCGCTCAAGCTTACTGACGATGTCGGAGAGGCCATAGGCGAGGCCGCATAATCCTGCCACATAGAGTTCTTGCAAACTCGATGCGTCTTCGCGCAGGTCCATCCCCATCACGCCCCCGCGCGCACCGGCGTCAGCCGAAGGTGATCGACTGCCAATGAAGTCGGGCAGGACATGCAGATGCTCGGCGATCAGAGCCGCCTGCGACGAACCGCCGGCGCGCGCGACGATCTCCGCCTCCAGCGCCTGCAATGTGCGCGGCCCCGCGCGCGCCGACAATTCAGCGAAGGCTGGATGCAGCCGCAGAAGGTGATCGATCGCTCCGCCGAACGCGGACTGGCCGCCATCGACGAGCCATTGGTGAGCGGTCAAGGCCCCAAAATGCGGCCCCCAGATCCCCTCTATGAAGCGCGGCTCATCGGACAGCGCCATACAACTCGACGACGTGCCAAGAATAAGCGCAAGACGCCGGCGCGGATCGGCCGACGTTCCTGCCCTGCAAGCGCCCAGCGTGCCCGCGGCGCCGGCGTGCGCGTCGACCAGTCCGGCGCCGACCGGCGTTCCCGGCCGTAACCCCATCGCCGCCGCGGCCTCGACCGTCAGTCCTAGACCGAGCGGCGCGCCTGGCGACGCCGTCTCGGCGCCGATGCGGGCGTAATGGTCTTCTTTGAGGAACCCGAGGCCCACACTGTCGAAGAATTCATCCGGCCAGCGGCTCTCATGCCCGAGATAGGCGAATTTGCAGGTCGCCGGGCAGATCGAGCGAGTCCGTGATCCGGTAGCGCGAAACGACAGGAAATCCGTCAGATCGAAGAAATGGCCAGCCTTCGCGATCGTTTCGGGCTTTCGCCGCGCCAGCCAGGCGAGCTTCGGCGCGTGCATCTCCGGCGAGATCTTGCCGCCCACGTAGCGGAGCGTCTTGTGTCCAGCGGCGTTGATCCGCTCAGCGTCGTCAACGGCGCGATGATCCATCCACATGATCACGTCGCGCTCGGGCGCGCCGGTGGGGCTAACCGACAAGGGACGCGCGTTGCGGTCAAGCGCAACCAGCGAGCAGGTTGCGTCGAAGCCCATGCCGCGAACCGCCTCGGGCGCCAACCCAGACGCTTCCATGGCCTCCCTGACCGCCCGCGTCGCCGCGCGCCAGATGTCGTCAGACGATTGCTCGACGATGTCGCCCGGCTCGCGCCAGATAACGATCGGCCGGCGGGCGCTCGCGATGAGGCGCCCGGCGTTATCGAACACGCCGGCCCTCGCGCTCAGCGTGCCGACGTCCACCCCGATATAGGCCTCGCGCATGGAATTCCTGGCGTCGCTTGCGGCGCGCAGACTTCTCCGTTTCTTGTCTCGCTGGCAAGCGCGGGCGGTTGGGATCGCATCAAATCGGACGTGCATTCGCTACAACTCTCGAAACCGGGCGCCTCCAGAGAGACCTGGAGCGCGACGAAAATCGTTGCGGCCGGCGAACCCGTTGGCGCGCCGGCGAGCCGTGCCGAGTTGCACGAGCCGCTACAGATCCTTAAGCAATGAAGTTGCGATAGTCAGGAATTTATGATATATTTTTCCAATGACGAGCGCAATAGTTCTGTTTCTCTGCAGCCCTTTGCGTGCTCGATGAACCGGATCTGAGCGGGCGGAACTCAAGCGTGAACAAACGACGAAACGAAATTATGTCTAAGCCTCTGAAAACAAACAATCCCGCGAAATGACTGATTCAGCCATTCCAATGATTTCAAATACTTACGACCATCACCGCGAAACGTTTCATTTCGCTTGGCGAAACATTCGTTTCGTTTTCGTGGTTTTTGGCCTGTATCGAGGTCCGGAATGCAACGCGACACGCAAGCACCTCACGCGTCGCCGCGATGTGCGAGCAGTCCAGACGTAACTCGAGACTTTCGTCGAGTTGCGCCTCTGCAATGGCTCAAAATGCGATCTTCGTCGCAGAGATCGAACGCGAAAAAGTTGCGCAAAAGAGCAGTTAAGCCGTTGTATTCGTTGGGGCGCGTAAACTTGTGCGCAAGCCTGAAATATCCGCCTGGAAGGTGAAAGCTCTAAATCCGAACGGTCAGGCGGGCAGCTTCAAAAGACCGGCGGCGCCCGACTCGAGGCCGAACAGCAATCTCGCGCCGGAAGCGTCCCACGCCAGGGCGCTGACGGCGCCGTCGCCAGGATGGCGGGCCAGAATTTCAGCCGCATCGGCAAGGCGGGTCAGCAGAACGAGGCCGTCGGAATAGCCGATGGCGACGATCAGCGCCTTCGGATGAAAGGCCACCTGGGTCACTCGAGCCTGGCGCACGCCGCATTCACGCGGCGCCTTGCCCATCGGCCCATCCTTTTCCTTGAAGGGCCAGATGATCGCGGCGTCGGCGCCAGACGTCGCCAGCCACTGGCCGTCATGCGACCAGGAAAGCGAGCGCGACTTGGCCGGATACCCGGTCATGCGCATGTTGCGCGAATCCTGAAGCCGCCAGCCGTGAAGCGCGTTCTCTTGCATCGAGGTGACGAGAAAGCGGCCGTCGGGAGAGAAAGAGACGTCGAGATGCGCCCCTTTCCATTCCAGGGTCTGAGGCGTTCCTTCGACCTTCGGAAACCAGAGCGTCGCGCCATTGTAATGGGTGGCGGCGATACGAAAGCCCTTCGGCTGGAAAGCGAGACCGCGCGCGGTCGTCGGGGCGCTCCAGGACTGGACCGTCCCCGTCTCATCGCGCACCCGAACCTGCTTGCCGGCGCTCCACGCGTAGGCCTTGCCGCGCAACGCCAGCGCGTCGATCCACTTACCCTTCTCGTCGGCGATGACCTCAACGGCCGCGTCCGCCCGGACCGCGACGACGCGCCCATCGTCGCCACCGGTAAGCAGCGTCTTGCCATCGCTGATCGCTGTCAGCATCGCGGCGTCCGGGTGGACGACGACGCGCTTTTGCTCCTCGGGCTCGCCGATCACCACCGCCCCGTCGGCTAAGGCCAGCATCGGCTCTCCGTCGACGAAAGCCGCCGTCACGACATGCGCGCCGGCGTCGAAAAGCCGCGCGTGCTCGGTCAGTGAAGAAGTTGCTTGGGCTTCGGTCACGGGATGCGCGACTAAGCCGCGCAGGCCAGGAATCCGTTACGGATATCCTCTTCCGCGAGGTCCTTGCCAATGAACACGACCTTCGACTCGCGCTTTTCGTCAGGTCTCCATTCGCGCTGCGAATCGCCGTCAAGCATCATGTGCACGCCTTGAAACACGAAGCGCTTGGGATCGCCCTTCATGGCGACGATGCCCTTGCAACGCAGGATGTTCAGGCCCTGCTCCTGAGTCAGGCGGTTAATCCAGGGCATGAACTTGGCCGGGTCAACGTCGCCCTCAAGCCTCATCGCCACCGACTGCATGTCCTCGTCGTGATAATGCTTGAGGCCATGATGATGATGGTGGCCGCCATCATGGTCGTGATCATGATCGTGTTCGTCCTCGCGGACGAGAAAGTCGGGTTCGATGTCGAGGATGCGATCCAGATCGAAGGCGCGGCGTTCGAGCACGTCGGCCAGCGCGACGTCGCACTTTTTCGCCCGATGCAGCGAAGCGTAAGGATTGATGGCGCGGATGCGCGCCTCGACCTCGCGGAGTTCGCCAGGAGTGACGAGGTCCGTCTTGTTGAGGATGATGACGTCCGCAAAGGCGATCTGGTTCTTGGCCTCCGGCGCATCACGCAGGCGCTGGGCGAGCCACTTGGCGTCAGCGACCGTCACCACGGCGTCGAGCCGCGCCGCCGCCTTCACGTCTTCGTCTACGAAGAAGGTTTGCGCCACTGGCGCCGGATCGGCGAGCCCGGTCGTCTCGACGATGATCGCGTCGAACCGGCCCTTGCGCTTCATGAGGCCCTCGATGATGCGGATGAGGTCGCCGCGCACGGTGCAGCAGATGCAGCCATTGTTCATCTCGAACACTTCTTCGTCCGCGCCGATGACGAGCTCGTTGTCGATGCCAATTTCACCGAACTCGTTGACCACGACCGCGTAGCGCTTGCCGTGCGGCTCGCTTAAAATGCGATTGAGGAGCGTCGTCTTGCCGGCGCCCAGATAGCCGGTGAGGACAGTGACGGGAATTTTATCCGGCTCGCGGCTCAGGGTCACGCGCTTCATCTCCTCGGTGAAAAAGGGATCAGACGCTCATATAAGGCCACGCAGGGCGCATGGGTAGGCCCACTCAGCTTCGGGGAACGATCGGCTACCAGGAGCCGGAGCCAAAGCCCCCGTTGATACCGACATAAGGTCCCGTCCATCGGTACGTCGGAGGCGTGACGTAGGTTGGCGAACCATACACAACCGGCGGCGGCATCTCATTGCCAGGCAAGGTCGAGGGCGGAGGTCCGAATACGACGGCGTCCGCCGGGACATAACCAGATCTGCCGCGCCAGGATGCGCGACACCAATTTCGGGCGCATTTCTCCAAGTCGATTTCGGCGCGTTGAGGAATTCGCTGAACAATGCCGGCAGCGCCCGTCGGTCCGGCGCGCATCGTAACCGCCGCGCCAGTCATCGCCAGTTCCGCGATCGCGGGCCCGGCAAGAGCCAGGGTAAAGCCAAACCCAAGACAAATGCGGGCAATCATTCAGCCGACTCCATCGCCTGCGGGAAGCGGAATAGCTCGGCACTGAGGCGGAAGCACGGGGCTCTGACCCAAGTCGTCATATTTTGGTCGCGCGCCATGTCGGCCCTTTCGGCCCGAAGGCCGGCTCGATGCGAAAATTATCCTCAGCCTTCATCGCTCCCAGCGGCAAAACCTCGTCGGGCATGACGAGCGTCGCCTGGTCGCCAACGAACATGATGATGTGGCGCCTCTCCTCAAGCAGTGTCTTCGCCATCGCCCGAAGCGCATCGAAATACGGCGCCTTGCGCCAGGCGCCCGGCGAGCCGGGATCGACCTGGCCGTAGATGAACCCGTTCGGCGGATAAATGGACAGCACGAACCGCGCCCGGTCCGGCCTCCACTCCGCCGGCATGCCCCCGTCCGTCATCCACATGCAGAAGAACTGCCGGCATTGATTGGGCGGCGCCTCGTGGATCGCGCAGCCCTTTCCCGGGGCGCAATGCTTGCACCACATTCCGGGCGCCTTGCCGAGTTCGGGGAGGGCGTAGACCTTGCAGCACAGCGTGCAGCTGCCGCATTCGCGTCCCGGCGCGGCCGTGTAGGACGTGAGCAGCGTGGCAGTCGAGGACATTGGCGCGCTAAGCCCGGCCGATTTGCATGAGCCGACCGCTATCGCGACCGATCCTAGCTGGCAAGTTCAATAAGCGCAGTCCGTCCGGGCGCCGCGCCGCGAACCCCGGCAAATAAACGAGTTTAAACGCTAGTAAGCGCCAGTAAACGCTAGTAAAAGTCAGCTAGCGTTTACTAGCGTTTATTTTTCCAAATCGGGACTTTTCAATGAGTTACGGCCGATTCAAATAAAAAAATCCGCCTCGTTTCAGATTTCGTTCAAAGCCTCAAAGGAACCCTTGCTTGCCGCCCGTTGGGTCATCGCTCCGGCGATGCAAATTCGATTTTCATGAATCCAATTTGATAGCATGGTATTCTGGTTTTGGCAAGAAAATGACGATGCGTTGATCGGATTCAGAGTAAGGATGGGCGCGCGACCATCCCTGGCGA
The DNA here is from genome assembly GCA_963762335.1 of uncultured Alphaproteobacteria bacterium. Classification (GTDB taxonomy): domain Bacteria; phylum Pseudomonadota; class Alphaproteobacteria; order Rhizobiales; family Beijerinckiaceae; genus Roseiarcus. The sequence continues at coordinate 47,715 of CAVXKU010000017.1, forward strand.
TCCATCATCCCCGCCCATCCATCTGACCGATCCGGCCGCCTGTACCCGACTCCAAGCCCGTCCCGCCTGCGAAAGCTGATGGAGGGTCACCCTTACCGCCGCCAACCCGCCCGGAGCCACGGCGTTCGGCCCCGCAATCTTTTCATGACCCGCTTATTACCCTACAAGCAAAAACGCATCCGACGGCAATGGTCGCGGATCGAGCGATCATGGGGGGAAGAGGCGTTGCGCCAAATCGTGTTCGCCATGATCCTGGCGTCGACCGCGGCCCTCGCGCAAGAACCGCCCCTGCAAACCGCGCCGCCAATTCCCTTCGACTCGGTTCCGGACTTTCTAAAGCTCCCGCCTGACATGTTCCTCGGTGAAGCGGCGGGGGTTGCGGTCAATTCCAAGGGCCACGTGTTCGTGTTCTCCCGCGGGGGCACGAGCGGACCGGCCTATGGCGCAGCGGCGGCGCAATTGCTGGAATTCGACGCCGACGGCAAGTTCGTGCGCGAGATCGGGCGCAATCTTTACGCCTGGTCGTTCGCCCATGCCGTTCGAATCGACGCCCAGGACAACATCTGGGCCGTCGACAAGGGCTCGGACATGGTCATCAAGTTCAATCCCGATGGCCGGGTCGTGATGGTGTTCGGCCGCAAGAAGGAAGCCTCAGACGAGGCCGCCGAGCCGTGGAAACATCCCAGTCCGCCCGCGCCGCCGGTCGACGGCATGTTCAGGCAAGTGACGGATGTCGCCTGGGACCAGGCCGGCAACTCTTACATCAGCGACGGCTACATCAATTCCCGCGTCGCCAAATACGATGCGGATGGCAACTGGATCAAGTCGTGGGGCGAGTTCGGGACGGGGCCTGGACAGTTTCGGGTTCTGCATTCGATTCAGGCCGACGCCGAAGGCAACATCTACGTCGCCGATCGCGGCAACGGACGCATTCAGGTCTTTGACGGCGACGGGAAACTCATTCGAACCATTCAGATCGGCGTTCCGTTCGACTACGCGAGAGCCCATCCGGCTATCGGACCGAAGCCCGGCGCGCCGGACGGCAGTCTGGCAAGCTACGGCGCCGCCTTGACGATGGCGCCCGGCGCACCCTGGGCGCTCTGCATCACCCCTCCGCCTAATCAGGTGCTCTACAGCTCCGACGCGTTTCCAGGCCGCATCTACAAGATGACGCTCGACGGGAAGGTGCTCGGGGTGCTTGGCGAGACGGGCAAGCAGCTCAAGCAATTCGGCTGGATCCACGAGATCGCCTGCCCGTCGGAGAACGAGCTTTATGTCGCCGAGCTTCTCAACTGGCGGGTCCAGAAGCTGATCCTGCATCCGGACTCCAAATGACGCCGGCAATCACGCTATTGCGCCTGGCAATGAGAGGAGCGCGGTTGGAAGCCGCGCGAGACAACGCTGCCGTCCCTCGCACTTCGATGCGTGTTCTCGCCGATATGGTGAAAGCGTTCCCGCCCCGTGACGCCCTGACGATCGGATTTGCCCATGTCGCCTATCGGCAGCGGAGGAATTCGCCGCCCGGCAGACCGGCATCGCGCACTTTGAGGTGCGGACGCTGGAAGACCTCGAACGACGCGCGCATGAAGCCGATGTGCTCGTCTTGTCCGGCCTGTGGCGCAACACGCTGCTGGCAAGTGCGCCCAAGCTTCGCTTCGTTCAATCCCTCAGCGCCGGCACGGATCAATATGACAGGGCGCTGTTCGCCAAGCATGGCGTTCGACTGGCCAACGCTCAGGGCGCCAACGAACGCGCGGTGGCGGAACATGCCATGGCGCTCATTCTCGCCCTTACGCGTCAGCTTCATCAGGCGCGCGATAACCAGCAGGCGCGGCAATGGCGCGGCATGATCGGCGATCGCGCGTTGCGCGAGCAGGAGCTCGGCGGCAAGACGCTGGTCATTGTCGGCCTCGGCCGCATCGGCATGCGCCTCGCTGCCTTGGCGCAGGCGTTCGACATGCGGGTGATCGGCGTGCGCCGCACGGCAAGGCCCGAGCCCGAGGTCGCCGATCAGGTCGTCGCCCAAGCCGACCTTGGCCAAGCGCTCGCGCAAGCCGATGTCGTGGCGCTGACTTGCCCGTTGACGCCCGAAACCGAAGGCCTGATCGGCGCTGCCGCGTTGACCGCGCTCAAGCCGGGGGCGCTGTTGATCAATGTTGCGCGCGGCAAGGTGGTCGATCATGCGGCGCTCCTCAATGCGCTCGCCGACGGCGCGGGTGCGCGCCGCCGCGCTCGATTGCTTTCCCGACGAGCCGTTGCCGGCCGAATCCCCTTTCTGGGCGATGCCGAACGTGCTGATTACGCCGCATACCGCGGGCGAAACCGAGCGTTACGAACAAAACGTCGTTGATATTCTGGTCGACAACATCGAACGCCTGCTCCGCGGTGAAACCGCATTGCGAAACCAGGTGGTGTGATGGGGGCCGCCGGCATAATCTTGCGTCGTTCCGCGCCTCGAGTATTTTTGGGGCCACTCTTGGCCATCACGTCGCGCCGCAGGGCCGCGCCAGCCGCAACAGGATGAACGCCCATGGCCTCGGTCGAAGTCTCCAACGTGCGCAAGAGTTTCGGCAGCTTCGAGGTCATTCACGGCGTCTCGATCAGCGTCGAGGACGGCGAATTCGTGATTCTCGTCGGACCCTCGGGATGCGGCAAGTCGACTCTGTTGCGGATGGTCGCCGGGCTCGAATCGGTCACCAGCGGCGAGCTTCGCATCGATGGGCGGATCGTCAACGATGTGCCGCCGAAAGAGCGCGACATTGCGATGGTGTTCCAGAACTATGCGCTCTATCCGCAAATGACGGTCGCGAAAAACATGAGCTTCTCGCTCGAGCTCGCGCGGCGGCCGAAAGCCGAGATCACAGAGAAGGTCAATAAGGCCGCGGATATTCTCGGCCTCATGCCGCTGCTCGAGCGCTATCCGCGCCAATTGTCGGGCGGCCAACGACAGCGCGTCGCCATGGGAAGGGCGATCGTGCGCGATCCGGCGGTGTTCCTGTTCGACGAGCCTCTGTCCAATCTCGATGCGAAGCTGCGCGTGCAGATGCGCGCCGAAATCAAGTCGCTGCAGCAACGGCTCGCGTCCACGACGCTCTACGTCACGCACGACCAGATCGAGGCGATGACCATGGCCGACAAGATCGTGGTCATGCACGACGGCGTGGTCGAGCAGGTCGGCTCGCCGCTCGAACTTTATGACCGGCCCGCCAATGTCTTCGTCGCCGGCTTCATCGGCTCGCCGGCCATGAACTTCATCACGGGGCGCCTCGAAGGCGGCGACGCCGCCTACGCTCGTCACCGCTTCAGGAGTCAAAATCCCGCTTTACGCCGCCGCGCCGCACGCTGGTCCCGGTTCGGAGGTCATTATGGGCATCCGGCCTGAGGGCGTAAGCCTCGGGGGACCGCACGCGATGCCTGCGGAGATCGTGGTCATCGAGCCGACGGGCTACGAAACACAGTTGATCGCCAAGTTCGCCGGGCAGGACCTCGTCTGCGTATTTCGCGAGCGTTTGGACGGCCGCCCGGGGGACACCATCCCGCTGACGTTCGAAGGTCCGTTGCACTTTTTCGACGCGCAAACAGGCGCAGCCATACCCGCCGGCTGATACGATGGAGAGCGACGGCTTCGATCTCGCCCACGCCTTGCGAGTTGTCAGCTGATCGGACTAACGTGATCGAAGCCAGAAACGACGCCGATGAGGCCGAGGCCGGAGGATTCGCCATGAAGGCCTATCGCGTCAATCGTCGATCCCTGCTGCTCGGCATGGCCGCCGCCCCGGCTATTGTGCGCGCCGCGCGAGCCGCGCCGATGACCATGCGCCTGTCGTCCTCATTGCCGAACAATCCGAAGTTCGCCAACGGCCGGGTCTATTACGACAATCTCGTCAAGCGCCTCGCCGCCAATGGCCTCGCCGACCGCATCGAGGTGCAATTCTTTCCCGACAATCAGCTCGGCCAGGAGATCGATGTCGTCAATTCGGTCAGTCTCGGCGTCATCGACCTGATGGTCACCGGCACTTCGATCTGGGCCAACGTGGTGCCTCTGATCGGCCTGCTCGATCTCGGCTATCTGTTCGAAAGTTTCCCGCAGCAAACCAAGGCGCTTGACGCGGGCGCGGCCAAACCTCTCGAGCAGGCGCTGAAAACCGGCGCCAATGTGCAGATCGTCGGCTGGGCCTACAACTTCGGTTCGCGCAGCGTGCTGTGCAAATCGGCAGTCAACGCGCCGGCGGACCTGGCCGGCAAACGCATTCGAACCCTGCCCAACAAGATCATCACCGAATGTCTCAGACTCATGGGCGCGGCCGCGACGCCGATGGCGTTCGGCGAGATTTACACCGCCCTCCAGGCAGGCGTGCTGGACGGGCTCGAGCATGATCCGCCGACGATTGCCGCGAGCAAGTTTTATGAGACGGCCAAATTCTATTCGCTGACCCAACACAATTTCTCGGCGCTCGGCGTGTTCTGCAGCGGGCTTGCGCTCAGCCGAATGGAGGCGCCGCTGCGCGATCAATTCCTGGCTGCGGCGGCGGAAGCGGCGGTCGACACCAGAGCGCGCGGGCTCGAGGCGGAAAAGGAGGCGATCGAGGCGCTGAAGCAGAAGGGCGTCGAAGTCATCGCTTGCGATCGTGAGCCGTTCCGGAAGCTCGACGCTGCCGCAGACCGACCAGTTCATCAAGGCGCATCCGGAGGCGAAGCCGATCATCGACATCATCCGCAGCACCAAAGCGTGATCGGGTGAGCCGTGTCTTGAAATCTGATTGGACGCGCGCGCGCGCGCGGAGAGGGTTTTCGGCTCTCGAGCGACGACACGTGACTCAAGCGACGGGCGCGAGCGAGGCTCTGGATAACCCGGACCCGATAGCCCCGAGCGGGCTCGGCCTTGCTGCTCGTTCTGGTCGACGCGATCGCCGCGATCCTGTTGGCGGCGGACCTGATCGTCGTGTCGCTGTCCGTATTCTATCGTTACGTGCTGGCTGCGCCGATCGAGTGGGCGGACGATGTCGCGCGCGGACTGATGGTGGCGATGGCCTTCTTCGGCGCGGCGAGTGCGCTTGCCCGCAACGAGAACGCCGGCGTCGCCTTCTTCGTGCAGAAACTGGGCCCGCAAGCCCGCCGGCGCGTCGACGCCATTGCGGCGTTGGTTGTCCTGACGGCGGCCGCGTCGGTCGCGTGGTACGCCATCGCGCTCGGCCGGTTCACGACCGGCCAGACGACCGGCTCCGGCTTGCCGCTGGAACTGACATTTTTCCCGATGGGCGCAGGCGCGCTGTGCATGACGATCTTCGCGCTTGCCCAGTTCTGTCGCCGCAAGCTGTCCGACATCGCGTTCGCCGTCATTTGCGCGCTGGCTTTGGCCGCGGCGGCGTATGGCTGGCGGTTCATCGGGCCCAGGCGCGGTGCGTTCGGGTCTGCCAATGCTCCTCGGCTTCGTGGCGAGCCTGGTCGGCGGCGTGCCGATCGGATTTGCGCTGGCGTTCACCGCGCTCATCTACATCTGGATCGAAGGCGCCCTGCCCGGCCTCATCTTCGCGCAGCAAATGGCGCGCGGCATCGACAATTTCGTGCTGCTCGCGATCCCGTTCTTCATCCTGGTCGGCTATCTGATGGAGGCGAACGGCATGTCCGTCCGCCTGATCGCGCTGCTCGAACGCCTGGTCGGACGGGTGCGCGGCGGGCTCAACGTCGTGATGGTGCTGTCGATGGTGATCTTCTCCGGCATTTCCGGCTCGAAGATGGCCGATGTCGCGGCTGTCGGTTCGGTGCTGATCCCAGCGGCGCGGCGGTCGCGCCAGAATCCTGGCGGCGCGGTGGCGTTGCTGGCGGCGTCCGCCGTCATGGCCGAGACGATCCCGCCGTGCATCAACCTGATCATACTCGGCTTCGTCGCCAATCTTTCGATCGGCGGGCTGTTCATGGCGGGATTGCTGCCGGCCGCTCTCATGGCGCTCGCGCTGATCGGCGCCGTCGTCCTGCTTGGCGGCGGCGCGCAATTGCCTGACGAGGCTCGGCTCACCACGGCCTCGCTCGGGCAATTGTGGCGCGGCGCAATCGTTACGCTCGGACTGCTGGTGATCATCTTCGCCGGCTTCAGGTTTGGCGTGGCGACCGCGACCGAGATTTCCGCTTTCGCCGCGCTTTACGCGCTGGTGGTGGGCGGCGCGGCGTTCCGCGAACTTGGACCGCGCGCGGCGGCGCGAAGTTTCATCAGAGCCGCGACCCGCTCGGGGCTCGTGCTGTTCATTGTCGCCGCGGCGCAGTCGCTCGCTTTCGTCCTCACGCTGCAACAGGTCCCCCACGCCCTCGCGGAAGCGATGGTGGCGCTGTCGCAGAACTCCGGCGCGTGGCTGTTCCTGCTTTTGTCCATCCTGATCCTGATTGTCATGGGCTCCATTCTGGAAGGCGCGGCGGCGCTCATCATCTTCGGCCCATTGCTGGTGCCGGTCGCCGCGCAGATCGGCATCAATGGATTGCACTTTGGCGTGGTTCTGGTGATCGCCATGGGGATCGGTCTGTTTGCGCCGCCGCTCGGGCTCGGGCTCTACGGCGCGTGCCTGATCGGCGGGGTGCCGATCGAAGCGACGGTCAGGCCGATGCTCGGCTATCTCGGCCTGCTCTTCCTGTGCCTCTTGGTCATCGCCTTCGTCCCCGATTTGACGCTCTGGCTGCCCCATCGGCTCGGCTATCAGTAAGCGCCGCACGCATTGTTTCTCGCCTGCGACGGCGCCCGCTCCGTTCGCTTGACCGCACAGCGTCGCAGGGTATGGTCGGCCGGCGCCCGCCATCGCGACTGCCTATCGAAGCCGCCGGCGCGACACCAACAGTTGATTTCCCCACCATTCTCGATCGAGACGATTCTCCCATGCCGCATCTGTTCAGCAAACTTCGTATGCGCGACGTTGACTTCGCCAACCGCATCGGCGTCGCGCCAATGTGTCAATATTCCTCGGTCGACGGCTTCGCGAACGATTGGCATTTCGCGCATCTCGCGGCTCGGGCGACGGGTGGAGCGGCGCTGGTGTTCACCGAGGCCGCAGCGGTCACGCCTGAGGGCCGCATTTCGCCGCAGGATCTCGGCGTCTGGAGCGAAAAGCATTTCGAGCCGCTCGAGCGGATCACGCGCTTTATGAGCTCTCAGGGCGCGCGCGCGGGAATCCAGCTCGCGCATGCAGGACGAAAGGGCAGCACCTATCGGCCTGGAGCGGGGCAAGGCGCCGTTCCCGAAGCGGCCGACGGGTGGCGTCCAGTCGCTCCGAGCCCCATCGCGTTCAGCGATACCTACGCCAAGCCCGACGAATTGACGGTTGACCAAATCAAATCATTGCAAAATGCGTTCGCGGTGGCGGCTGAACGCGCCGTCGCCGCCGGTTTCGACGTGATCGAAATTCACGCCGCTCACGGCTATCTGATCCACGAGTTCCTATCGCCGTTCAGCAATCGCCGCGTCGACGCTTATGGCGGTTCGTTCGAGAACCGGACACGATTCTTGCGCGAATGCGTTTCGGCAGTGCGACGATCGCTGCCCGAGCGTTGCCCGCTTTTCGTGCGAATCTCGGCGACCGACTGGGCAGAAGGGGGATGGGACATCGACCAGTCGGTCGAACTCGCGCGTCTTCTGCTCGCCCTTGGCGTTGACGTGATCGATTGCTCCTCGGGGGGCAATCTCGAAAAGGCGGATATCCCCATGGGACCTGGATATCAAACGCCATTCGCAGAACGGATTCGGCGCGAAGCCAATATCGCCACCGCGGCAGTCGGATTGATCACCGCGTCGGCTCAAGCCGACCAGATCATCCGTAACGATCAGGCCGATTTGGTGCTGCTCGCGCGCGAGATGCTGCGCGATCCCTATTGGCCGCTCCATGCTGCGCAAGAACTCGGGCAGATCGCGCCCTGGCCGAGACAATATCTGCGCGCGGCGCCAGCTGGGACGCCCGAACGCGTTCTCGCATCTCGCTCCCGCCGATCGGGTCAAGCAAACCGTCGCTTCGTAAGCGAGCCGAAGCGGGGATGGCGAGGGCCGCGCTAACGGTAACGCGACAGAAAGAACGTGCGAGGAGAGGAGATGCGCTTGTCGGAGCGGTTCTGCTCGCGATAGTGTGACGCCACGCCTATTCCGGGATGCGGTTTCGGAGAGTGACATGCGCAATTCGTTCAGTTCCTTGCTGGCTGCAGCGACCGTCGCGTTTGGGCTCTCTGTCGGCGCTCCAACCTCGGCGAACGCTGAAAGCGTCATGAAGGCTTGCGCCAGCCAATGGAAGCAGGCTCAGACAACGGGAACAACTGGCGGTCAGAGCTGGCCACAGTTTCTGGCGCAATGCCGTACGAGCCAGGCCAGCCCCGCTTCGACGCCTGCGCCAGCGCCCGCCCCTCAGTCAGGCTCGCTTTTCCCATGGTCGCAGCCGTCGCGCCAGCTCCTGCGACGGCGTCAAACGTCGGCTCCGGCCAAAGCGTCATGAGACTCTGCGCGAGTCAATGGAAAGACGCCAAGGCGGCGGGAACGACCGGCGGCCAAAGCTGGCCACAGTTTCTGGCGCAATGCCGTACGCGCCAAGGCTCCGCCGCCGCGCCCTCCGGGGGATTTGCGCCGGCGCCGGCCCCAGCCCAAGCGCCCGCCTCTCAGTCAGGCTCTCTGTTCCCATGGTGGCAGCAGTCGGCTCCCGCTTCCCCATCGGGCGCGACCGCTACGCCGCGAGCCGGCGAATACACCACCGAACTCGCGGCGCGTGCGCGGTGCCCGTCGGACACCGTCGTTTGGGCCAATACGCCGACTCGCATCTATCACTACTCGGGAACCCGGTATTTCGGGCACACCCGCAACGGCGCGTATATGTGCGAGGCTGACGCGCGCGCCGCCGGCTATCGCGCTTCGCGGAACCGCCAGCGTGAGGCCGGAACGCCTTCCGGATAAGAGGGCGTCAGGCCTGATCGGCAAGCTCGCCCGAGCTTCAACTGACTGGCGTAGCTTCGGTTACGCATCCGGTTTCAACGCGTTCGAGACGCGCCAATTTCGATCAGCAAAGTTTTGATCAGTCGGCACAAACCCCTCGCGATCGGGAGCACCGTCGTCGCCTGGCGCCGCAGTGTGATGCAGCTCACGTTACGTCATCTTCATTTCATGTCTAGTTCATCGCGCTGCGATAGAAAAATGGGGGAGGTTGGTCCTTGTTAATGAGATTGTCGCAGGCTGGTTTTGTCGACTCGCTCCTGCGCGCGAACTCGTTCCGGCCAGTGACAAATGGAACTTGAGATGCACCCATTTCCCCAGACGGATACGCGCTCGGGTCACTCTGATAGCGATCATCATTTCTTTCATACAAACGTCTTTCTGCGCCACGCGAGCGGCGCCTCGGGCGAGGCCGACGAGCACATCGATCGGATCCTGACTCAGGCTGCCGTTGCGAAACGTCGAGTTTGGGTCAGCAGCCTCTTGTTTGCGGAGCTCAAGCCGTCAATGTTTGTTCCCGGCCGCTTCGGCACTCTTCAAGAGTTGGCGCGATACATTCGATCGCTCGCGACGCTGGTGACGCCCGACCCGAACACCATGCTGCGCGTGGCGCGACTCCGCGACGCGAAATGGCAGAGGGCGGCCGGCGTGCGCGGAGAAGACGAAAAGCCGCGAATGATGTCATTTAACGACGCCGTGCAGATTGCATCGGCCCTGTGGGTGAAAGAAGCGGGCGGCGTAGCCGATCTCAAGTTCCTCATGTTTGACGACTGGAGCTCCAACGAGACCAGACGAGGCGCGCCGCTCTCGCTGCTGCGCCTTCAGGATTACGTCGACGATGCGCGGGCCAATTCGGATGTGATGGCGGCCGTGAGGCTGACGCGTGTCCAGCCCTATCGCCAGGCGCGCTCAATTCCACAAACGGCGTCAGCCGGACAAGAGTCCAGCGCTGTTTCCTGAGGAAGTCGCGCGGCCCTTTTGAAGAAGCCGACGGCGGAAAATCCGAGCGTCGTCCGTACGCTCAGCGAAAGCTCGCGGCGAGAGTCGAACGCGTTCAATTCCCGAACACCCGTTCGAAGATCGTGTCCACCTGCTTCAGGTGATACCCGAGATCGAATAGCGCCTCGAGATCCTGCGGGCTCAAGACCTTCGCGACGTCCTTGTCAGCCTGGAGCAGACTTGAGAAACTCACCCTCGCCGCGCCAAACAGGCATCGCGTTCCGCTGGACGATCGCGTAAGCGTCATCGCGTGAGACGCCTTTTTGCGCCAGCGCCAAGAGCACACGTTGCGAATGGATCAGGCCGCCGAGGCGGTCGAGATTTTTCTGCATCGCCTCCGGATAGACCACGAGCTTGTCGATCACCCCGGCGAGGCGCGCGAGCGCAAAGTCGAGCGTGATCGTCGCGTCAGGAGCGATCATGCGCTCGACCGAGGAATGAGAGATGTCGCGCTCGTGCCAAAGCGCCACGTCCTCAAGCGCGGGCGTCACCGCGGAGCGCACCATGCGCGCGAGCCCGGTGAGGTTTTCCGCCAACACCGGGTTGCGCTTGTGCGGCATGGCGGACGAGCCCTTCTGGCCTTCCGAGAAGAACTCCTCCGCTTCCATCACTTCGGTGCGCTGCAGATGCCGGATCTCGGTCGCCAGTCGCTCGACCGACGACGCGACGACGCCCAGCGTCGCAAAGAAAGCCGCGTGGCGATCGCGCGGGATCACTTGCGTCGAAATCGGCTCGGGTTTCAGGTCCAGCTTCGCCGCCACATAAGCCTCGACCCGAGGGTCGATGTTGGCGAAGGTGCCGACCGCGCCGGAAATCGCGCAAGTCGAAATCTCCTCGCGCGCCGCGACAAGCCGGGCCCGGGCGCGGGCAAACTCAGCATAGGCGACGGCGAGCTTGAGGCCGAAGGTGATGGGCTCGGCGTGGACTCCGTGTGACCGGCCGACCGTCGGCGTCATCTTATGTTCGAGAGCGCGACGTTTGAGCGCCGCGAGCAGCGTATCGACATCCGCGATGAGGATATCGCTCGCCCGCCTGAGCTGCACGGCGAGACATGTGTCGAGCACGTCCGAACTCGTGAGCCCTAAATGGACGAAGCGCGCATCAGGACCAATGAATTCAGCGAGGTGAGTGAGGAACGCGATGACATCGTGCCTGGTCACCCGTTCGATCTCGTCGATCCGCGCCACGTCGAACTTGGCCGCCGCGCCCTTCTCCCAGATCGCCTTTGCCGCCTCCTTCGGAATCACGCCGATCTCGGCCATCGCCTCTGACGCGTAAGCCTCGATCTCGAACCAGATGCGAAAGCGCGTCTCGGGCGACCAGACGGCGGTCATCTCGGGGCGGGAATAGCGCGGGATCATTGGCGACGCGGCTTTCTGTTTGTTCCTTCGGTGCGGGGTCTATAGGAACGGAAGTCGAGAATCGAGCGCGACGCGGCGATTGCAGCGCTGCGCGTCCGAGATAGGAGAGCAGTCGCCCCATGCCCTCGCAAACAGTCGACGCCATCGTGCTTGGCGCCGGAATTGTCGGCGTCTCGGCGGCGCTCGCGCTTCAGGCGCGTGGCCGAACCGTCGCGCTCGTCGATCGTTTGCCAGAGGCGGCGGGCGAGACGAGCTTTGGCAACAGCGGCATCGTCCAGACCGAAGGCGTGCTCCCTTATCTGTTCCCGCGCGCGCCGGCGAGGTCGCGCGGGCGGCCGTCGAATCGCGATCCGCGCGCTCATATGCGCCACGGCTCGCTGCCTTCGATCGCGCCTGCGATCTGGCGCTATTTCCAGGCCTCGACGCAGACGAGAAAGGCGGCGACCGGCAAGGTCATGGCCCCGCTCCTGTTCGCCGCGGCGGACGAGCACCTGAAGTTCGCGCAGGACGCCGGCGCCTCCGGACTTCTGCGCGCCGGCGGCTGGATCAAGGCCTACCGCAGCGCGCGCGGACAGGATCTGGCGCAAGCCGAAGCCGAGGAGCTCAAGCGGTTCGGCGTCAAGCCGATCGTCCTCGACCGCGCCGCGCTCACCGCGCTCGAGCCGCACGTCGGCGAAAAGGCGATCGGCGGCGTCCACTACGCCGAGCCTCTGTCGACCTCCGATCCGGGCGCGCTCATCCAGAGCTACGCAGCCCTGTTCGTCCAGCGCGGCGGCCGCATGGAGCGAGGCGACGCGCTGAGCCTCGAGCCTGTCGGGCGCCGGCTGGATGGTCACGACCGATTCCGGCCGCCTTGCCGCCCGCGACGTCGTCATCGCGCTCGGACCCTGGTCGGATGAGCTCGCGCGGCGCTTCGGCCTTCGCCTGCCGTTCTTCGTCAAGCGCGGCTATCACATGCATTACGAGGCCAAGGGCAACGCGGGCCTCACGCGTCCGGTGCTCGACCTCGAGCGCGGCTACCTCGTGACCCCGATGGCCCGGGGCTTGAGACTGACCACCGGGGCGGAATTCGCGCGGCGCGACGATCCGCCCTCGCCGGCGCATCTCGAGCGCGTCGAGCCCTATGCGCGCGAGCTGTTCCCCATCGGAGCCCGGAAGGACGCCGCGCCCTGGCTCGGCCGCCGCCCCTGCCTGCCGGACATGCGCCCGATCATCGGGCCGTTCCCCGGCAAAAAAGGCCTGTGGCTCGACTTCGGCCACCACCATCTCGGGCTGACGCTCGGCCCCATCACCGGCCGGCTTCTCGCCGAGCATGATGACCGGCGAGGCGCCGTTCGTCGATCCCGGCGCCGTTCAGGGCGGAAAGGTTTGCGGCTTAATTACCGTGCGACCCGTGAGCGAGGCGACCGTTCACGATCCGCGGAGCGAACACAAGAAAAGACAGAGAATGAAGGCAAAATAGCCTTCATTGGCTCGTCACGCTTTATTCCGAGGTCGGAGGTTCTCAGAGGTGCTTACGGCCGATCGCTAAATCCGCTGAGTGCAAATCGCAAACTAGTCACACGCAACGTTGCAGGCAATGTAGCCGCGATATCCGTTCAGAACGCCGGCTAGCCAGTCGCGCGAAGCGAACGCTCTAGAGTATCTTCGACCCGCCCCAGATCAGGAGGGCGACTATGCCGGCTCACAAATATGCTGAACGTTACGAGTTCACGAAACGGATGGGCGGTCGGCGGAAAGTCGAATCCGTCGTCAGAAACATTGACGCTATCAGCATGATCCACACTTGTATTAGTGGGATATTGTGATAGGATTTCCGAGTTCGCGCCATGCGCGTACGTCAGTGTTCGCCATGTTTCATCTCCCGCGCCGTTAGCTGACGCCGAGCGATCGATATTTCCCCCGATCGCTTTACAGCTAATGATTGAATTTTAACGACGTTACAACTGACAGATCTGTGGAGGCCGTCCGGTCGGGTGACAGGAAAAACGACACACCGAACGACAGAACACCGGACTCGGCTGAAATTGTTCCCTAACAATCTTGAAAAAAAACGTGATCGCTTTGCCCCGGCGCGCTCAGTGGCGGATCACACGAACGGTCTAAGACAGTCGGCCTTGGTGCATTAGACGTATTCAACCTTGTCCGTGGCTGGGATGACCCGCGCGCCAGCCCCGAGGCTACTCCACCCGCTCCCAATCGGTGACGGTCAGCCCGTCGTCGAGCCAGACGGGTCTGGCCGCGCTTCGAGACCGGCGGCGGCCAGCGTCGCCTCGGGATCGCCGCCGAAGATCTTTCGCGGCCAAACACCGGCATGCCGCCCGGCAGGCGCACTTTCACCGCACGGCTCAGATGGAAACAGTCGTAGCCCAGCTTGAGAAACAGGGTGAAGACCTGCGGCCCGCCAATGACGGCGACCGTCCCTGAACTCAGGCCCAGCGCGGCGCACGCGGCCTCCAGCGACGCGCCTGCCGGATTCCAGAGCCGGGCCTTTGGATTGTCGGGGTCGGGCGCAACGCCGTCGACCTGCCGGGTCAGGACCAGCCGTCGCCGGCTCATCGCGTTCGGATCGCCTTCCGCCGAATGACGCCCGTTCACGACCACGTCGGCTTGATCGAGGCCTTCCTGGAAATGTCGCTGATCAGCTTCGAAGTGCAGCGACGCCGGCTGAACCCCGCTCGCGTCCGCAAGCATGCCATCGGCGGAGGCGATGACATAGGCTTCGATGCGAAAGGCGCCGATCATGCCGGCCGCGTTATTCGTGGCTGTCCGAATTGACGAGCGACAAGAACTCCTGCCGGGTCTGCGACTTGGTCGCGGAACACGCCCAGCATCCGGCTGGTGACGAGGTCAGCGCCGCGCTTGCGGACGCCGCGGTCGATCATGCAATGATGCGCGGCCTTGACGACCACCGCGACGCCGCAGGGCTTCAGCACCTCCTCGACCGCGTTGGCGATCTGCGCCGTGAGGCGCTCCTGAATCTGCAGCCGCTTGGAGAAAATCTCGACCACGCGCGCGAGCTTGGAGATGCCCACCACCCGCTTGTCGGGAATGTAGCCGACCCACACCCGGCCGATGATCGGCGCGATATGGTGTTCGCAATGGCTCTCGAAGGTGACGCCGCGCAGGACGATCATCTCGTCATAGCCGTCGACCTCGCTGAAGGTCTTGTGCAGAACCTCGTGCGGGTCTTCGTCATAGCCGGCGAAATATTCGCGATAGGCGCGCACCATACGATTGGGCGTCTCGATCAGGCCGTCGCGATTGGCGTCCTCGCCAACCCACTTGAGGATGGTGCGAAACGCGTCCTCGGCTTGGGCGTCGCTGATCGTCTTTGCCGCCGCCGGAGGCCCCGTCGAGATTCTCTTCCCTCAGCGCCATGGCTCAATCTTCCTTGTTCGCGCCCCAAAGCGCCCCGCCGCCATTTATGCGCTGCCGGCGGATTCTTAAAGGAGGGGCCCTCATCCGTCGCTTTCGGCGACACCTTCTCCCGAGGGAGAAGGGCGGCGGCGCCGCGCCTCTTCCCTCCCTCTGGAGAGGGCGGGGTGAGGGCTTCAGCCGCGAGCAAAATTCATCGCCCTATCCCGCGACCTTGGAGAAGTCGGCGACGGCGTGCATCGCCTCGCGCAATTCGTTGAGCAATCTCAAGCGGTTCAGTCGTGTTTCCGGGTCGGGATCGTTGACCGTCACATCGAGGAAGAAGCCGTCCACCGGCGCGCGCAAGGTGGCCAGCGCCCGCATCGCGCCCTCGAAATCCTCGGAGGCCACATGCTGGCGGGCCGCCGCGCCGGCGGAGGCGACGACGTCGGCGAGGTATCTTTCCGCCGGCGGCGCAAGCTCGGTCTGAACATGCTTGCCGGCGAACGCCTCGGCGCCGTCCTTCTTTTCCTCGGCGCGCAGGATGTTGGCGGCGCGGCGATAGCCGACCAGCAGGTTCTTGCCGTCCTCGGTTTCGAGCAGTTTTCCGAGCGCCTCGACCCGGCGGACGATCATAAGAAGATCGTCCTGCCCCGGCAGCGCGAACACCGCGTCGATGAGATCGTGCCGCGCGCCCTTTTCGCGGAGGTAGACTTTTAGGCGATCGGCGAAGAAGGCGAGGAGGTCTCGGACTTCTCTGGTCCGTCTCCGGCTCGATCGTCTTACGTATAACCTCTTCACGTCGCTGAAGGCTCGGAATTGTGGAAAGCAAATGGAGGTTCGTGACAAACTGGCGTAGCGGGTCCTTGAGGAGCTTCTCGAGTGGAAGCCGTAGCCCATTCTCCAACACGATCCGGATCACGCCCAGCGCCGCGCGACGCAGCGCGTAAGGGTCCTTGCTGCCGGTCGGCTTCTCATCGATCGCCCAGAAGCCGACGAGCGTGTCGAGCTTGTCGGCGAGCGCGAGCGCGATCGAGACCGGCGAGGTCGGGATGCGATCGTTCGGCCCTTGCGGCTTGTAGTGCTCTTCGATCGCCTCGGCGACGACTTGGCTCCTCGCCTTGAGCGGTCGCGTAGTAGCGACCCATGAGTCCCTGCAGCTCAGGAAACTCGCCAACCATTTCGGTCGCAAGATCGGCCTTGGCGAGATGTGCCGCGCGCGCGGCCAGCTCCGGATCGGCGCCGACCTTTGGCGCAAGCTCATGCGCCAGCGCTTCGATGCGCGCGATCCGCTCGCCCTGCGTCCCGAGCTTCTCATGAAAGACGACGCGGTCCAGTTTCTCCAGCCGCTGGTCGAGCGGCTTCGCGGCCGTGTTCTTGGCGTCCGGCAGGGCCGCGAGATCGGTCCGCCAGAAATGGCGCGCGTCGGAGAGGCGTGCGCGCACGACGCGGCCGTTGCCGGCCGCGATCGCCGCGCCGTCATCGGGGGCGACGAGGTTCGAGACAAGGATGAACTTGTTGGCGAGCTTGCCGCCGCCCCGCGTCATGGCCGGCCTTGAGCTGGCTATCCACGCCGTTCCGCGTCGCGGCTCCGTCCGGCTTCGCGCCTTGCGGCGCCCGTGGATGGCCGGCTCAAGGCCGGCCATGACGGAAGAAGCGCGGGCGCTTCCCAGCACGAAGCATTTCTGATTGGCGCGGATGGTGGCGCGAATGACTTCGGCCGGCAGGTCAAGGAACGCCGCCTCGAATTCGCCCATCAGCACGACCGGCCATTCGACCAGGCCCAGCGACTTCCTCGAGCAGCCCTTCGTCCTCGACCAGCGTCAGCCCCTGAGCAAAGGCGAGGTCCTTGGCGTCGGCCAGGATGATCGCCTTGCGCCGGTCGGCGTCGAGCACGACCTTCGCTTTCTGCAGCGCATCGACGTAATCGTCGTAACGGCGGACATGGATCGGCTGGGGCGCCATGAAGCGATGGCCCCAGGTCACGTCGCCGGCCGCAATCCCGTCGATCTCGAACGAGACGATCTCCGCCGTCTCGTGCTGGGTGGCGAGCGTGCAAACGATTCCGCGCAACGGCCGCACCCAGCGAAGCGCCTCGGGCTTCGCGGAGCCCGCGCCCCAGCGCATCGATTTCGGCCACGGAAACGAGCGGATGATCGCCGGAATAATCTCGGCGATCGCATCCTTGGTATCGCGGCCCGGCTTCTCGATCACTGCGACATAGAACTGGCCCTTCTTCGGGTCGGTCTCAACGCGCGCGTCCTCAATGCGGCTGAGGCCGGCGCTCTTCAAGAAACCCTGAATCGCCGCTTCCGGCGCGCCGACGCGCGGGCCCTTGCGCTCCTCGTGCGAATGCGGGCTGAGCGGCGGGCAAGCCGACGACATGCAGCGTGAGGCGCCGCGGGGTGACGAAGCTCTGCGCGCCTTCGTAGAGCAGATTGCGCTCGACCAGCGCATTGGTGACGAGCCGCTTCAGATCCTCCGCCGCCTGCCGCTGCATGCGGGCGGGAATTTCTTCGCTGAACAGTTCGAGGAGGAGGTCGGGCATTCCATGCTTTTCATGCGACGCCACCGGCCGCGCCTTCTCCCCAGGGGGGCGGCGCCCCTTCCCCGGAGAGGGCTGGGGTGAGGGCATACGCTCCCCTCTTGAGCCACGCCGCGCCGCAGCCCCGCGCGAGTTCGCGCACTCTCAGGATATAGCTCTGACGTTCGGTGACCGATATGGCGCCGCGCGCGTCGAGCAGGTTGAACACATGGCTCGCCTTGATGCACTGGTCATACGCCGGAAGCGCCATGAGATGGCGATCGCCCGACGCGCCCCGCTTCAGCAGCGCGATGCATTCGGCTTCAGCGTCCTTGAAATGCTGGAACAGGATGTCCGTGTTGGCGTGTTCGAAGTTGAAGCGGGAATATTCCTGCTCGGCTTGCAGGAACACGTCGCCGTAAGCGACGCGCTCGGCGCCCTCGCCGCCATTGAAGTTGAGGTCGTAGACGCTCTCGACGCCCTGCACATACATCGCCAGCCGCTCAAGGCCGTAGGTCAACTCGCCCGACACAGGCGCGCATTCGAAACCTGCGACCTGTTGGAAGTAGGTGAATTGCGAAACCTCCATGCCGTCGCACCAGCATTCCCATCCCAAGCCCCACGCGCCGAGCGTCGGGCTCTCCCAATCGTCCTCGACGAAGCGCACGTCGTGCAGCGCCATGTCGACGCCGATCGCGGCGAGCGAGTCGAGATAAAGCTCCTGCAAATTCTCCGGCGAAGGCTTGAGGATCACCTGATACTGATAATAGTGCTGCAGCCGGTTGGGGTTTTCGCCGTAGCGACCGTCCTTGGGCCGACGTGACGGCTGGACATAAGCCGCCTTCCAGGGGTTGGGACCAAGTGAGCGCAAAGTCGTCGCCGGATGAAACGTGCCGGCGCCAACCTCCATGTCGTAGGGTTGCAGCATCACGCAGCCGTGGCCGGCCCAGAAGGTCTGCAAAGTGAGGATAAGGCCCTGAAACGATTTGGTCGGATCGAGCGCTGCGTCTTTGGCGAGAGCCATGAATTTGTTGTCGGTCCTTGAATTTGGCGGGACCCTAGAGTTGCGGGCGCCGCTGGTCAACGCGCTAGCGCGTTAAATTACTAAGACGGACGCGCCCAAGAGCATTTGCCACACGAAGCGTCTGCCGCTAGAGCGGACTCACCATCAGGGAGGTTCGCCATGCGTCCGTCCAAACGCGCCGACGACCAAATGCGCGCTGTCAGCTTCGAGCGCGGCGTGGCGCGTTACGCGGAAGGCTCGTGTCTTGTCCGCTTCGGCGAAACGCATGTGCTGTGCGCGGCTTCGCTCGAGGACAAGCCGCCGCCGTGGTTGCGCGGCCAGGGACGAGGATGGGTGACGGCCGAATATGCGATGCTGCCGCGCGCGACGCTGACCCGAAGCAAGCGCGAATCGGCGGCCGGTAAGGTTTCCGGCCGCAGCCAGGAGATTCAGCGCCTCATCGGCCGATCGCTGCGAGCGGTCGTGGATCTGCCGCGCCTCGGCGAACGACAGATCACCATCGATTGCGACGTGCTGCAGGCGGACGGGGGCACCCGCACCGCCTCGATCACCGGCGCCTGGGTGGCGCTACGCGACTGCCTGAACTGGATGACGCAGCGGTCGATCCTGCGCGAGAGCCCGCTCAAGGATCATGTCGCCGCCGTGTCGTGCGGCATCGTCGGCGGCGAAGGCGGTGATCGATCTCGACTACGCCGAGGACTCGACCGCCCACACCGATGCAAATTTCGTCATGACCGGCGGAGGAGGCCTCGTCGAAGTTCAAGGCTCGGCGGAAGGCGCGCCGTTCTCGGAAGATGAACTCATCCAGATGTTGGCCTTGGCGCGCGGCGGCGTTACTCAACTCGTCGCCATGCAGAAAGCAGCGATCGCGTAGGCCGGGTATGCGAGGATCACGGCCCGGCGCTCAAGGGTAGCTGTGCGAGAAAACGTCCATATTCTCGAAGCCGGCGAGGTCGAGCCGCACGCGGTCAGCTAGATAAGCAAAGGCGGCGCGAGCAAAACCGTCCCTGCCCTCGCGCCTCAGCATGGCGTCGAGCTTCTCGCGCAAGGCGTGCAGATGCAATACGTCAGACGCGGCGTAAGCGAGCTGAGCTTCGCTCAAACTCTCGGCTCCCCAGTCCGACGATTGCTGCTGCTTGGAGATCTCGACGCCGAGCAGTTCTCGCGTCAAATCCTTGAGTCCGTGGCGATCTGTATAGGTCCGCGCGATTTTGGAAGCGATCTTGGTGCAGTAGACGGGGGCCGCCATGACGCCGAACGCGTGCTGCAGCACAGCCATGTCGAAACGGCCGTAGTGGAACAATTTGACGATAGCCGGGTCAGCCAGCAACCGTTCGAGATTAGGGGCGCTCGTCTGGCCCGCGGCGATCTGCACGATGTCCGCAGTCCCGTCGCCGCGCGAGATTTGCACGACGCACAGCCGATCCCGGCCTATGGCCAGTCCCAATGTTTCAGTGTCGATGGCCGCCGCCGCGCCGAACGACGCGTCAGCAGGCAAATCGTTGCGGTGATACCGGATCATTGCCTGGGCTGATCTGACCGAATGACGGCTAATTACAAGTGCGGCCATGGATAGAGCCGTCGCAGCAGGGCGTCAATCGAATCGGTCCGAGAGATGGATCACCGCGTCACGAGGCGGCGCAACTCTCTCGCCAAGTATTCGCGCCCCTTGGGACGCGCTCATGGCGCCGTATGTCGTTCGACTGCATCGCGGGACAGCGGGCGCGGAATGGGATGGTCTTGATCGCCAAGCCTCGCCACGGCGGCGCAGAATACGTAGCCGACGCCCCGCACCGAGCGAATGAGCGGAGGACGATCGGACCCGTCGTCAAGTTTCTTGCGCAGTCGCGCGACCATCGTGTCGATCGAACGGTCGAAGTAATTCCATTCGCGTCCGCGCAGTACGGAGAGAAGCGCGCCGCGCGACAGAGGCTGACCTGGCTGGCGCAGAAAGGCGATGAGCAGATCAAACTCGGACGAGGTCAGGTCGACGCGCTGGCCTGCGGGGCTGATCAGGTCTCGCACAGTCTCGTCGAGACTCCAGTCTGCGAACATGTAAAGCCGCTCGATCGGTTTGACAGCCTGCATGCGCCGAATTGAAGGCTCGCGGCGCCGGATCAAGGTGTCAACCGCAGCCAACTCCTGGCCGACCTCTTCGAGAATATGGATCTGCATCGCGTCCCGCCTTGATTACCGCCGCCCTGCGAATCGTCAGAGTGAAATGATTCGAAGCAGGACATGCCATCTTGTCAATGCGTTGCGGTACGTCAGGTGCATCTTTATTTGATTCCGCGCCGGCAGTCGTGGCCTGAGTCTGACTAGGGCGAAAGATCTATTTTTGCTATTGGGTTGTCAGTTTCAACATTCCTAAGTGTATTTCCTCGGAAGTGCCGATACGTCCATGCTTGACTTACCTAAGAAGAGCCTAGTCTTGGAGGCTTTGATGTCATTACTGACGTTAGGTCACTTGTCGGCGCTGGCCGCGCAACACGCGAATGGTTGCATGTCTAGAGCTTATGGCGCATGTGAAAACATTGTACACATATGAAGAGAACCCACTCGGGAGGCTACTCGTGCGCGGCATTCCCATCGACATTTTGCGAGCTTTTGTCGCCGTCGTGGAGGCGCGAGGCTTCACCCGCGCCGCTGAAGAACTCGGACGGACCCAGCCGACGATCAGTCTCCAGGTGAAACAACTCGAGGAACTCGTGGAAGCGCCTCTGTTCAAGAAAGGCGGACGCTTTGAATTGTCGGGCGTGGGAGAGGTTTGTTTCGATTATGGAAAGCGGTTGTTGCGACTGCACGACGACATGTTGGACGAACTTGGCCGCAATAACCAGAACGAAATTGTGCGAATTGGAATGCCCAGCGAGTTCGCCGCCATTCTGGCGCCGCGACTCAATGAGTTCCGCGCAGACCTCCAGGCGCCCACGACATTCGAGGTGATCGTCGATAGCTCGCGGGCGCTTTCCGCCGCGTTTCGCCAGAATGCGCTGGATGTTGCATTCGTCGTGGGGTCCGGAGAGAGCGAACCGCACAGGGTCGAACAATGGCGAGGACAATTGCGCTGGTTCGGCCACACACATGACGAGGAACAAGACGACCGACCGCTGCCCCTTGTTCTCCCGCCGCAGGGATCACCGTTTTACGACGGTGTCATTGAAGCGCTGCGCGCCCGAGAACGGAGATTCGAGATCGTGTGCACGTCCTCTGATTTCGCGGTGCTCGCGGCCGGCGCAGCAGCGGGCCTCGGCGTTACGGCGATGATCGACAGGCTCGCGCCCGCCGGATTGGAAACGCCCTCTGACAAGAGTCTTCCCCCTCTACCCGAGGTGACCCTGTTGCTGCTGGCGCGATCGCAGGCTTTGGCGCACGCCAGCCGCCGCTGGGTCGCAAGCGTGGTTGAAATGCTTCAATCAGATTGACGCAGGCCTTCACTTCCCGCCGTAGTTGCATTTTGTTACAATTCGTCACGCCTTTCTCAACTCCGAGATGGCACAATTCGGCTTCCCAAGAATTGTGGTCAGGGGTTGCCGATCATGCAAAAACTGCTCGACCAGCCGACGGCGTACGAGGATGACCGACATTCCGCTCCCGCCCGGGAGGAAGAGGGCGAGTTGGCGCTTCTTATGCAGTTTATGCGCCACGATTCCGTTGCTTCGTTAGCGAAAGCAATCGCCGAGCGTGCGGGTGGGAGGGTGGGAAGCGGAGATTTGATCAGCGCAGCTGGCCTCAGTCCCAACTACAGCGACAAGTAACGCTGTACCCGCCGGAGCAATACAACCTCTGGTTTAACCCGAGTGCAGGACTTCGCGATTAGACTGATTCTGTTGGCCTGCAGCCAACCGCCTGCTTTGACCTTGGCAACTGGCCCATGACGAGCACGACAACTACCTTTCTATCGGTTTCCCAGAATCTGTCCCGCTATCAGACGATGACTGCGTCCGAACCCGCGGTGAAAACGGCGACGGCCTATTACGAGGCGAATATCGGCTCGGTGACGTCGGTAAAGGACCTCGTCAGTAACTATCGCCTGTTGTCCTACGCGCTCAACGCTTATGGCCTCGGAGACCAGATCAACGCCAAGGGACTCATCACGAAGGTGCTCGAAGGCGGAGTATCCAACCCTAAGAGCCTCGCCAACACCCTGCCGGATTCGCGCTGGAAGGCGTTCGCAACCGCCTTCAACTTCGTCGACAGCGGCGCGACGCCCGCCTTCATCGAGCCAGCGCCGTCGCGACGACAACGAGCGACTATGTCGAACAGCAGCTGGAAAGTGATCAGGGCGACCAAGATGTCGGCGTCCAGCTTGCTCTCTATTTCCAGCGCGTCGCGCCGACGGTCAGCAACGAATATGGAATTCTCGCCGATAAAAATCTTTTGGAAGTGGCGGCGACGATCATGGGGCTTGCGCCATCAGCCGCCGCCGACTTGCAACCCCAGGCGCTCTCCAAGCTTATGCCGCTCGCCGATCTGCAAGACCCGGCTAAGCTTACGCAGCTGACCGAACGGTTCACGGCTATGTACGACTATACGTACGGGCCCAGCTCCGGCGCCACTTCCGGGCTCACGGTCGATTCGGGCAATTCGAGCTCACAACAATCCGGCGCAGCCACCGTCCTTGCGAGCATCATTAGTTCGAACGGCTCGGTGCTGGGAAGCGCCCTCAACGACTTCACCGGGGCGCCCCAGCCGATCTTCTCGACCGCCTTGATGTCGAGCATGTCCAGGCTCATCCTGGGCGGGTGAGTTCCTCGCCAAGGCCTGCGCATCTTAGAAAGGCCCGCGCAAGCGCCACCCTCTAAGGCGGGTGGATGCCTTCTTGCGACGCAGATGCCTAACGCCCAACAGACAGTCCGCGGCCGCTCGGCGCCGTCCGACCCTAACAGGCTCTATGCCGCTTCGGTCGCATTGTGGCGCAAGCAACGGCGCGACGAGGCGATCAAGCTCATGGATGAGGCGCTGCGCCTCAAGCCTGATTTCGCCGACGCGCTGTGCATGGGCGGCTACATGCTGAGCGAATGCGGCAAGCCACAGTCGGCGATGCGCTTCTATCAACGCGCGCTCGAACTCGACCCCTCGCTTGTCGTCGCCCACGTCAACCTCGGCAAGCTCTTGTTCGCAGCCGGAAGCTTCACAGAAGCGCTCGCCAGCTTCGCAGCGGCGATAATACTCGTGCCCGATGATCCGGACGCGTGGTGCAGCCGCGCCGGAGCTTTGCGCGAGCTTGGGCGCCTTGAGGAATCGATTGAAGCGGCTGAGCGCGCGCTTGAGCTGCGTCATGATTTTCCCGAGGCCGCGATCAATCTCGGCAACGCGCTTCTGAAGCTCGATCGCAGCCAGGAGGCGTTCGACGCCTATCTCCGGGCGAGCAAGCCAGGGCGTTGCCTGGCCAAGGCGCTATTGGGCCAGGGTCTGACGTTGCGGAGCCTCGGCCGCTTCTCGGAGGCCGTGACGGCGTTTGACGCGGCCGCCGCGCTCGGCAGCCGCGAAGCTGTCGCGGGCAAGGGTTGCCTCTTGCTGACCCTCGGAGACTTCGAAAATGGACTTGAGGGCTACGAGGCGCGTTGGCTTAAAGGAAAGTCGATCGCCGACGCGCTCGGAACGCGCTTTCCGAGTTGGAAGGGGCCAGGGCGGCGAGGCGAGCGCGTGCTGGTGCTCAACGATCACGGCCTCGGCGATACGATCCAGTTCTTTCGCTACCTGCCCATGATGGCCGCGGCCGGCGTCGATGCGACCTTTGTGTGTCCGCCACGGCTGCGCCGGCTCCTGTCGTCGAAAGCCAATGCGCAATTCGTCAATTCCCCGCCCGAGGGAGAGCAATTCGACGCGCAAATCGCGATCAGCAGTCTGCCGCACGCATTCGGCACACGCCTCGAGACGGTACCGGCTGTGGTTCCCTACCTCGCCGCCGAGCCGAGTTTGCGCGAAATATGGGCCAAGCGCATGGGTCCCGAGGGGTTCAAGGTTGGAGTCGTTTGGCAAGGCAATTCTGATCCGGAAGCCGACCGAGCCCGCTCCCTGCCGCTCACTGCGCTCGCGCCGCTCGCCGGAATCGGGGGCGTGAGACTGATCTCGCTCCAGAAAGGCTTCGGCGAGGAGCAGCTTTCAAACCGGCCGGCCTCGCTGCGGGTTGAGACGCTTGGCGCCAATTTTGACGCAGGCCCCGACGCGTTCGTCGATACGGCGGCGGTGATGACTTGCCTCGATCTTGTCGTCACTTGCGACACGTCGATCGCCCATCTCGCGGGGGCTTTGGCTGTTCCGGTTTGGGTCGCGCTCAAGAGCGACGCGGAATGGCGCTGGCTGACCAGACGCGCCGATTCGCCCTGGTATCCGACCATGCGCCTTTTTCGTCAGACGCGGCGCGGCGTCTGGAGCGACGTGTTCGAAACCATGGCGGGCGAACTCTCCCAACTTGCCGCGCGGCGCACGAATCCGCACATGGTCTCGACGCCAGGCTCGCTTGGTGAACTCATCGACAAGATCACGATCCTGCGCATCAAAGCCGAACGAATCGGCGAGCCGGACAAACTCGCCAACGTACATCGCGAACTGACATTGCTCGAACGTTCAGCGCGCGAAGATTGCGTGGCTGGATCATCGATCGATCTCCTGACCGGTCAGCTCGCGGCCGTGAACGGGCGCCTATGGACAATCGAAGATTCGCTTCGCGCATGCGAGCGCAAGGGAGACTTCGGGCCGCGTTTCGTGGCGCTCGCGCGCTCGGTCTATTGCGAAAACGATACGCGCGCGGCCATCAAGCGCGCCATCAACACGCTCGCCAGCTCAGCCTTGGTCGAGGAGAAGTCTTATGCGTGAACAAGCTCAACACGGAATCGCATAGTAGCGTTCGCTCAGCGCGGACCTTCGGCTCGCAGTCATCGCGTCTGACGGGAGCGTCCCCTGCAGTCGAATTCCAATTGTCGACCCGCGTCGCCAGATGATTGTCACCTCGCGCACTTCGGATGTTTCGTCGATGTGCACCGCCAATTTGCGTGGAAGCGTAACGTCACGGGCGAGCGCCAGGCGCAAACCGTCGCGAGACCTGTCACAGATCCGGCCTTCGCTTAGGAACCGGCAGCTGCCATCGAGCAGTTTCGCCGAGCGCAAACGAGTCCGCTCCCGAGGGTGCGCGCGCAGATCGGCGCTTTTGTCCGCGGTCGAACCCCCGTCGTCTGAAACCACGCAATAAGCGATCTCGCCCCGCACGGCGAGTTTGCGGCCGAGCTTGAGCGCTGCCTCCGATTGCCCGCGCCAGTCCTGCCGCTTGATCCCCACCAACACTGGCGGACCCGCGTCGCTCTGACTCGTCGCTAGTGGTCGACCTTGATCCAAGGCTTCGCTAGTCATTTGCTAGGAACATGATCATATTAATTTCATACATATATTGTTAACCAACGCCGCGTAGTTTTCCGCCTTAGAGAGGGTTCTGTCAAGAACATCTCAGCCGATTTCAAAACGACGAAGTCAGTAATAAATTGTCACAGTTAATAACAAAGTCTTTGTTGCATAATAACTAGCTAACATCAGAATGGTTAATTGACGGCGTTTGTTTCTTAAATGTTGCGTGCCGGCGTTGGCGTAGCGGAAAGCGTCCCCTTGTCAATACAGTTGGCTGGAGCATGAGTATGTATATTATTGTCGACGATCGGAACATGGTGGCTGGAGGTTACGCCAATGGTTTTGATCGCGAAGGCGTCTCGTCGGCGGGAATCGAAGCGTCCGAATTTCGCGAATGGATCGGCAAGATCAGCGATTCGGATATGCATGCGGTCGAAGCCTTCGTGATCGGCGACTGTAACGAGCGCGAGGCGCTGTCGAGGCTGATCCGGGAGAGGTCAAGCGCGCCACTGTTGTGTCTCAATGAGCGGCAATCGCTTGACGACACGCTGGGTCTATTCGCTGCCGGGGCGGACGACGTCCTGCGCAAGCCGGTCCACGTGCGCGAGATCGTCGCCCGGGTCGGAGCGATCAACCGGCGCGTATTCGGCGAAAACGGCAACGTGACGATCGGCGAACTGCGCGTCTATTTTGACGGGCGTGAGCCCCAGGCCAACGGCGAGCCGTTCCCACTCCCGCGCCGCGAGCGAAGGATCCTCGAATTTCTACTGCGCTGTCGCGGTCGCCGCGTCAGCAAGACGCAAATCTTCAATGCGGTCTACGGCCTGTTCGACGAGGATGTCGATGAGAACGTGATCGAGAGCCACATCAGCAAACTGCGCAAGAAGCTCAAGCACCGGCTGGGTTTTGACCCGATCGACTCGAAACGGTTCCTCGGCTATTGCATCGAGAAATAAGGCAGCCTAACGCCCGACTGGCTAACCGTTTTGAGAGGTGAAAGGGCGCTTTCAAAAGCGCCCTTTTTTGTTGGCCCGTCGCTGATGAGCGCCTTGGCGGCGACGTCGGGGCGGGGAAACCCTCTCGATCCTGAGTGAGGATGCTCAGGCGGCTAGACGAAGACCGCCGCCTGGCGCACCGACTGTTACTGGAACAGCTTCAGGATGAGCTGCGCGTTCTGGTTGGCGATCGACAGCGACTGGATGCCGAGCTGCTCCTGAGTCTGGAGCGCCTGCAACTTGGTCGACGCCGTGTTCATATCCGCATTGACCATGCCTGAAACGCCGTTGGCGTAGTTGGTCATCAGCGCGCTGTTGAACGTGGCCGCCGTTGTCATCCGATTCTGCGTGGCGCCGATCTGCGCGGCGTAATTGGTGACCGCCGCCAGAGCCTGATTGACGGCGTTCAGAGCAGTTTGAGCTGAAGTGGGGCCGGAAACGTTGAGATTGGTCAGATCGGTTCCGTTTTGCACGAGCAGATTTTGCGATCCCGGCGTCGTCACAGTCGTCGTCACCGCATAGGACGCGGCGGTAGCGAAAGTCGGGCTTCCACCCTCGGCGATTGAATTGCCGTTGGTGTCAAGGGCTGTGTAAGTCGTGGTTGTCGCGGTGCCGTCGAGAGCCATCGACTGGACCGTGAACGCCTGGTTGGTCGTGTCCTCGTAGATCGCATCTGTGCCGTATGTCGCGGTAACCGTTCCGGCGGTGACGGCGGTCGTGTCCGCGGTGTCGGCCGCAAACTGCGTCTGCAATTGAGCCATGGTCGCCGAATCGGAGATGTTCGATTTGCTGGTCGTCGACGTCGCGGTTGACCCTGTGGTCAAACCGTAGAGCGCCTGGGTGGTGAAGGAGATGGTGTTGATGGTCCCGCCAGTCGCACTGGCGTTGAAGCCGGAGACAAAGTTGAGGGACGCGACACTGCCGTTCAGAACGTTCAAGCCATTGAACGAAGCGGCGGTCACCGCATCAGTGAGCTGCTTGCCGAGCGCGGCGAGCGATGTGTTGATGTTGGCGATCTGGGCGCCCGGCTCGGTCGCCTGCGTCAGCGCGGTGGAGATCGAATTGATGGTCGTGATGACCGAGTTGATCGCGGAGCTCGCGGTCGCCAGGAGCGACTGCCCCTGCGATAGGGCGTCGTTGGAGGCCGACACGACTCCGCTGTCGGAGTTGAGCTGGGTCGCGATCGACCAATAGGACGAATTGTCTGCAGCGCTGCCGACTTTGAGACCGGTCGAAACTTGATTCTGGACGGTAGCAAGCGACTGCTGCGTCATCTGCAGGGACTGCAGCGCGCTGAGGGCGGCCGGATTGTTTAAGACTGAACTCATAAGAGTGCTCCTGTCGAAAATGTTGACGCTGATTGGGCGACATTTCGGACTCGCACCGAGACGACGGACCGGCCGCATGCCCTTAGGCCCACATCGGAGCCTAACCGTCGTGTAGAGCCGGAGCGACACGCGCTGATCGCGCCGTCTTCGCCCTGGCCAGCGAACAGTAGGCGCAACCCGCTAATAGCCGGTTAATCGACGCAAAATCGCACTCTTTGCGCGGATCGGACGCTCCACGCGTCATCCCGGCGCAAGCTCCGCTGACCACGATGGCGGCTGCGAACTCCTCACTCAGGCCCGGATGTGGCGACGAACCTGCTGGCGCAAATCGAGCGGCTCTGGGCGAACCTGCAAGGGTTGGGCGCTCGACGTCTGTCTGCGTTGGCGTTGATCGGCGTCGCCGCGTTCACGATGACCGGGCTAGCTGGCTATTATCTGAGCCGCCCGACGATGGAGACGCTCTATTCTGGGCTCGATCGCGACGACATCTCGGCCATGGGCGCCGCCCTGCGTGAAGCGGGAGTGCCTTTCGACGTCAATTCCGAGAGCACCGTCATTCTAACGCCAGCCGGCCAGGCGGCCGCCGCACGCATGATCCTTGCGGAAAAAGGCCTGCCGCGCAGCGGCGCGGTTGGCAACGAACTGTACGATAAGCTGGGCTCGCTCGGCCTGACGTCGTTCATGCAGGATGTCACGCGCTTAAGGGCGCTCGAGGGCGAACTCGCACGCACAATCCAGATGATGCGCACCGTCAAGGCGGCGCGTGTGCATATCGTCCTCGCTGACGAAGGCTCGTTCCGTCGTGAGCGCCAGCCATCCTCTTCGTCGGTAGTCATCCGAACCGACGGCGGCGACGATCGCGCGACCGGCCAGGCAATTCGTCACCTCGTGGCCTCGGCCGTCCCGGGAATGAAGGTCGAGGATGTGACCGTGCTCAACGTCGACGGCAGCTTGCTGGCCTACGGCGCCGATTCGGTCGAGAAGTCGCCTGACAATTTGCTGGGGCTCGAAAAGGAGGTGTCGCAGCAAATCCGTGAGAGCGTCAGCCGCACCCTGACCCCTTATCTTAGCGCTCAAAACTTTCAGATCTCGGTCGCCGCCAGACTCAACGCCGACAAAACGCAAACGAACGAGACGATCTATAATCCTGACCAACGCGTCGAACGCTCGGTGCGCGTCACCAAGGAACAGCAGAGTTCGCAGAACGCGGCCGGAGAGCAACCCGCAGGCGTCGAGGCCAATCTTCCGAAACCAAAACCGACGGGCGGCGAATCGAAGCAGTCGAACGACCAGACGCAGAAGCGTGAGGAGCTGACCAACTACGAGGTCTCGTCGAAGTCGATTCAAACGACCAGCGCAGGCTTCGTGGTCCAAAATCTCTCCGTAGCCGTGCTGATCAACCGCGCCGCCCTCGCCGCTTCGCTCGGCGGGAAGCCATCAACCGAAGCGATCGACGGCCAGGTTCACGAGATTGAACAGCTCGTCGGCTCGGCCGCCGGCCTCAACCGACAACGGGGCGACGTGATCAAGATCTCAGTCGTCGACTTCGTCGATACGAGCCGCGACCTCGAGCCGGCCCCCGGCCCCTCGCTGGTCGATATCGTCGCGCGACAGACGGGATCGATCCTCAACGCCGGCGCGATCGTGGCAGTCGCGGCGATGCTGCTCTGGTTCGGGTTACGCCCCGCTATGAAGATGGCGTTCGCCCCTCCAGGCGCAATCGCGTTGACGGACGGCCGAGGCGCTTCTGCCGGCCAGGCGCCCGCATTGGGAGCGCCAGACGGCGACAGTCAACCTGGCGAAAGCATCCTGATCGAGACCAACTCTCCACGAGACGAGTTCATGGAGGCGCTGCTCGCGCGACGCGACAATGGTCCCGAGCGCAAGCTGCAGAAGCTGATCGACTTCGATGAGAACCAGGCCGCTGCGGTCCTCAAACAATGGATTCGCCAAGGAGCGAATGGATGAAACCTCTCTCGATCGCCGACTATCTTGATCGCTTTGGGAGCGCGGCAAGCGAAAACGAGCCGAAGCAGCGGGAGAGCTCGCCGTTTCGCCCACGAAGCGTGCCCAACCCAAAGACCGCCACACCCGGTTCAAAGCTAATCTTCGATCGCATACCGAACATGGGCGGCGCGAGCGAAACGAAAGGCGAAGACGCTTCCAGGCGCACGCCATGGGCGCCGAAGCCAATTCCGATCGAGTCCGTACTGCAGCAATCGCCGCCGGCGAGCGAACCGGTCAAGACCGAGGACATGTCGAGCAAGCTGGCCGAGGCTTATGCGCGCGGCCGCGAGGAGGGCCTTGCCGCCGGGCGCGCCGAGGCTTCCGACAGCCACGCGATCGAACTCGCCGCTGCGCGGGAACAGGCGGAAACGCAGCTGCAGGAGTTCCAGCTCAACGAATACGCGAAGCTTGAAGACGCGATGCGGTCCGGCTTGCGGCAGATGGAGGATACCGTCGGCGCCGCCGTCACCCGCATTCTTGTCCCGTTTCTTTCCGAACAGGTCGTCAAGCGCGCCGTGGACGAATTGAGCAAGGCTATCGCTCGCCTGAGCGCGGGCCGCTCGCCGGAATTAATCAAGATTCGCGGGCCCGAGCGCATCCTTGCTCTCCTGCGCCAGCAAATCGTCGATCTGCCGGTAAAGGTCGAGTATGTCGAAGACGAACGGGTAGAAACCGTCGTCGAGGCCAATTCGACGCAGATCGTCACCGAACTTCGCCCCTGGGCCGAGTTGCTTGCCTCGTTCGAGGCCTGAGCGGCAGCGATGACCGAGGCTCACCCCGAAATCATCATCGTCAAGCGCCATAGCGCGCACGAAGAGCAGCATCACGGCGGCGCCTGGAAAATCGCGTTCGCCGATTTCATGACCGCGATGATGGCTTTTTTTCTCGTGCTGTGGATCATCAGCGCCACCGACAAGAACACCAAGACTTCTCATCGCGCGATACTTCAATCCGGTGAAAGTCGAGGAGCCGGCGAAGGCGCAAAAAGGCATTCACGGCGCTCCGGAGAAGGACGCCGCCTATGCGCCGGGCGAAGAGACTGGCGCGCCCAGCGCCGGTAAACCCTCTTCAGACCGCGGGGAAGGCGTCGGGGAAAAGGCAAACGAAAATCCTCCGAATTCGTCCAAGCCAAACGAGCAGGCTCGGCCGCCAACCCCGTCGCCGACGCCGCCACCCGATCCGGCGAAACCTTATCCGACCATGTCGGAGCAGGAGTTGTTCAGCGATCCTCGCGCGAGTCTGGATAAGATCGCCGGCGCGCCGCCGCCCGGGCCTCGAATCGATGATTCGGCGACGCTGAAGGGCTACGGCGAGGTCGGCCCAAGCGCGGACGAAGCTTTGCGCGACCCGTTCCGCCCACTCGGCAGCGACCGAGCGGTCAACGTTGTCGCTGAAAATCCCGGCGCCCCGCCGGCAGCCGCTGCCCCCAGCGACGAACCGCCTTCCGCGCCGACTTCAATCGCGCCAGCCGCGCCTATGGCAAGCCCGCTCCGAGGCTCAGAGCGCGGGATCCGCTGCTCCAATGGCGGCGGATCCGCCAGCTCCCGATCCCGCCGAAGCGCGCAAGGCGGCCGCATCCAACTTGCTTGCCGACTTGAAGAGACGGCTGGCAGGCAACTCGAAGTCGATGCAGGGACCGCAACTCGACGTCCAGGCGACCGAGGATGGGATTCTGATCAGCCTCACTGATCGGCAAAATTTCTCCATGTTCGCGATTGGCTCCGCCGAGCCGCAGCTCCGCGTTTTGCACATGATGGAAGGTATCGCCGCGAGCCTGCAAAGCTTCCAGGGCGCCGTCGTGGTGCGCGGGCATACCGACGCTCGTCCGTACAAGTCCGCGACCTACGACAATTGGCGGCTCTCTTCGGCTCGCGCGCAAATGGCCTATTACATGCTCATTCGCGGCGGGCTGCCGGAGAAGCGATTCGAGCGGGTCGAGGGTTATGCGGACCATCATCTGAAGGACTCGTCGCACCCGCTTGCGGCCGAAAACCGGCGCATCGAGATCCTCGTGCGCGAGGCCAAGTCGTGACCCTTGCTTGCCTTCGACTGATTTGGGGCATGCTCGCTGTCAGCGCACCCTCCGCGGCGTTCGCCAATTCGGCGAAGATCTCCGATCTCGTCGACGACTTGCAGCGGATCCAGGTGAAGATCGCTCACGGCGACAAAGCTGCTTATCCAGCTCAACTTACTCAGCTGAAAACGATCGGGGCAGCGATCGGGTCGGCCAGCGCCGAAACCTGGAAGAACAAACGCGATGCGGATTCGCTCGTCATCTACATTCTCAGCGGCGGCGTCGCTGAGCGACGTCGCGCCGCTCATCAAAGGCGACGTAATTGTTGAATCCGAACGGCCGCTCGCGCGCGGCGCGCTGGCCTATGTCACCAATCACGAGGCCGACGCCCTCACTCTGCTGAAGGAAGCGGATTTGACTGCGCTCGACGCTCGGCTGGCGGGCGAGGTCGCCTTCGCCCGCTCCGTCCTCGAAACGAAGCGGAATGCGAAGGCGGCAGTCGATCTTCTCGATTGGGCGCGGGTGCTTGCGCCTGGCGGATTGGTTGAGGAAGCAGCGCTCAGGCGCGAGATCGCCCTCCTCGCGGAGGCCAAGGACACGAGCGCGCCTGGCGATATTGAACCGGCAATATGTGACCCGCTTCGCCGCCTCGCTCTACGCGGCGGATTTCCTGCGTGATCTGGCAGGCGCCATTGCTCGGCTCGGTCTCGCTGACGATCCGACTGACTACAAGCTTCTGTCGAACGCGGTGGCCGCGTTGCCGCCCGATGACCGGCGGCAGTTCCTGCTCACGTTGGCCAAATCCGGTGTGATCAACGCCCGATATACCGCCGCCGCGGCGGCCGCGACCGAGGCTCTGGAAAGCTCCAAGGCCGACAGCCCGGAAGCCATGCGCGCCCGTCTCTATCTGGCGGCCAGTCGATTATTCTCGGACGCATACGACGCCGCGATCGCCGATTTGCGTACTCTGTCTGCATCCAAACTCGATCGCGGCGACGCCAGCCTGCTGGCCGCGGCTCGAAGGGTGGCGTCTGAGCTGCGGATCATTCCAGACCTCACCACCTTCAATACGGAGAACGCCGTCGCCTTGCCCGACGGCGGCAAGGACAAGCCCACGGGCCCAGCGCTGACGGTCGCGCAAGCCCAGGACGCGCTTCAACGCACGTCGAGCCTGGCTCCCACGCAAAATGGAGGCTCCGCCATGACCGCGCCTACCGCCACGCTCACGTCGGCGCCAACCGCGCCGGCCACGCCTCGCGCCGCCAGCCACCCGCCAGCGGACCGCTTCGCCTTCGCCGCAATGCTCAACTCTCTTCCCGGCGGGGCTGCGAAAGCAGGCGATGCGATCCCCGAAAAACAACCGCACCCGTTGGATGAACGGCCGCAAGAACATTCGCCGCACGGGCAGGCAACTGACCATTCCCTCACGAACGACAACGCGCTCTTTGCGTCTTTGCCGTTCGCTCTGCGGGCCGCCTTGATGATGGAAGACCACCCGCAATCGGCGGAGGATGCGCCTGCGCTCACGCCGCATGGGATGAAAGGCCCGAATGCCGAGGACAGCGGGGCGCCCATTGCGGCTGGGGCCAAGGCGCCGGCTGTCGGGCGGTTGATAGGCGAACGCGCCTTTCATCTCGGCGCCTCTGTGGGCGCAATCGCGAGCCGTGCGTTCCAAATCGACACGTCGTTCGCATCGGGCGTCGCCTCCAGTGAGGGTCAGTCCAATCTAGGGCGCGATACCGACCTTGTCGCGGGTTTCCAGCGGACCGAGGCTATGCCGGCGGCAGCCTTGGCGGCTCCCGTTCGCTTCGGCGATACCGCGTCGGTCGCGGCGTCAGTGGCCCCACGCGCGAGCGTACATCCGACAAATCGGGCCAACTCGACGAAAGCCGTCGCGAACGAAACCGCGCGCGCCGGACAAAAGCCCGAAGGCTCCCCGCCTCCCCCGGTTGCGCGCGCGGCGGCTTCGGCCGCGCCGGTCGCGCGAGCGGAGTCGAGCGCCAAGACAACCGATCTTCATCTCCCCGAATTCGACCGCGTCCGCTGCGCCATCAATGGCGCAGACCGACCCGTTTGGCGCGCCGTCCCTGGCGTCTTTCGCTGCGGGGGCGTCGTTCGAAGTCGACGCCCCACCGAGAGACGCGGATACAGACATTGCTCCGCGCGCAAGCACGCGCGCCGGGATTGCGGCGTCAGCGTCACCGGTCAGGGAGATCGATGTCGACCTTTCGCCGGGGGGCCTCGAGGACGTGTCGATGACGATGCGCCTTACGGGCGACAAGCTGTCTGTCGTCATCCGCGCCGCGAGTTCTCAGACCTTGGGATCCATCGAAGGCGCGCGCGACGCGATCACCGATCGAATGGCGGCGATCGGCCAGCCGCTCGAACTCGCTCATTGTCAAACAAGCGGGTGTCAACACGGATGGGAATGCGAACGGAAACAGCGGTGGCTCGGCTGAGAGCGAGCGACGGCCGGGACAGGGCGCCGGCGAGCGGGATGGTTCCAACGATGCGCTATCTCGGCGCGGCGCTGGTCGCGATCGCAGTTTCTAGCGGGAACTGCGCACGCCGAGAGGTCGTTTGCTTGCGAGCGGGAAATGACACGCGCGGCGGCGCAGCATGGGGTTCCGCTCAACGTGCTCTATTCGGTCGGCCTGACCGAGACTGGGAGCCGAGGCGGCCTTAGCCCCTATGACATGAACGTCGACGGCCAGGCTGTACATTCCACAAGTCTGGCGGAAGCGATGGCGCATTTCGCCCAGGCGAAGGGCCGCGGCGCGAAGTTCATCGACATCGGCTGCATGCAGATCAATCACCACTTCCACAGCGCCGACTTCCACTCTTTGAGCGAAATGTTCGACCCGGCGCGCAACGTCGAATATGCCGCAAATTTTCTGAAGTCGCTCAAGGCGCAGGAAGGCTCGTGGACGCTCGCCGTGGCCCGCTACAATGCCGGGCCCGGCAACCCGGCGGCGGAAAAGACTTACGTCTGCTCGGTTATCCGCAACATGGTCGCGAGCGGCTTCGGACAATGGACGGCCAACGCCCGCGCCCTCTGCCAGTAGCCTCCTGTGGAGGCGCCGACCAGACGCGGCCCCCGCGCACAAAGTTACGCAACTCAATCATTTCATGGTCTTAGCTGCGCTTTCGCGCAACTTTTTTGGCGAGCCCGCTTTCAGCTCGCCCCGATCCGACGAGGGCGGCCAAACGGGCCCGTTTCGTTTCGGGCCAGGACGAAGCGGCCAAAAACGAAACGCTCATTTCGCCATGCGAAACGAAACGTTTCGCATGGCATGGCGTAAGTCATTGGAATCTTTATGGGCGCCGAATCAGTCATTTCGCTGTTTTGTTTGTTTTCAATGGCTTAGACCTGTTTTCGTTTCGCCGTTTTCGCCGTCGCCACCGACCCGCCCTCGCTTACATTCTCGTCAACGCTCGGGCTCAGAGTCGGTATCTCGCGATCGTAGCAGGCATTTCATAAAACTGCAATTTATTTTTCTTTTTTCAGAATATTGGTTTCGACGCTTACAGCGATGGCTGTTGGTCGCCTCTTATTGCGGGGCGCCTCGGGCCACTCTGTCGTCATGGCCGGGCTTGACCTGCGACGGTACGGTCGAGGGGAAGGAGACGGTGCCGGTCAAGCGCGGCCATGACACTGCTGAGGCTTTGAGGAGACACCGGAGGCTTCACTCGCCCGCAATCAACAGCTGTCGCTATTATCGCCTAGGTTTCGGCGACCTTGTCGCGCCGCCCAGCGACGAACGGAGTAGCGGGGCTCAAGGATGAGAAAAGATGGCGACTAGGAACTGTCGACCTTGCTCGGTCCCGCCGATTGCCCGCGTCCGATAGGCGTCCGCTTGCTCAGCCCATCTCTCGCGCCGGTGCGAGCGACGGCCCACGGCGCCCCGTTTGCAGCCATACAGCCGCAGACTAAGCTGGAGGATACATGTGCAGACCGGTCAAGTTGTGGACGAGCCTGGCGTCTTGACTGTCAAGATAGTGCAACTCGATGTGCAGCTTAACAAACAATATTGCTGACGCAAGGACAGCGTCTTTCGCATGATATTCGTCATAGAGCTCATTAAGGCGAGCGATTGTGGGCCTGAGCTTGAAGACACGATCCCTTTGGAGCCGGACCTCCGAAATGTCTAAATACCCGCAAAGCATGCGAATTGCCTTAACAAACTTCAAATGTGCTTCTTGATCCAAGTTTTTGAAGTCTGGCAGAGAATTCTCAAACTCTTGAAGTAGAGTAGGCCCTCGGGATTTCTCCGGATGCTCCGCGGCGTTTCTGGGCATGTCCTCACCTGCGTAACTGGTGCATCCCCCTTACGTTGCTGCTTAAGCCCGGATACCTAGAAAACCGTTAAGATTAACTTGGGCTGCTGGGCCCATGAACCTTTTCACGCGATAGCGCTCGCGCCGCCCGCGCGCCCTTGAGGGTGAGGCCTCAGGCCTCGACCTTGTCCTTCTTGTAGGACCGCCATTGCAGGACGCCGTCGCCGAACTCGGACTCCGCCATGGCCATCGCTGCGATGCGGTCGTGATGAGGCGACTTGTGGCAGGCGGGATCGGTGTTGCGCGCGTCCCCGGTCAGCGCCAGCGCCTGGCAGCGGCATCCACCCCAGTCGATCTCGCGCCGGTCGCAGGAACGGCAGAGTTCGGGCATCCAGTCCGTGCCGCGGAAAGCCTTGAAGGCGGGGTTTGAGTGCCAGATGTCGCTCAAAGAATGATCGCGCACGTTCCAGAATTCGAGGCCCGGAATTGACTCCGCGGCGTGGCACGGCAGCGCCTTGCCTGTCGGCGACACGTTGATCGCGACCCGCCCCCAACCGCCGGCGCAAGGCTTCGGATAGCGCGCGTAATAATCGGGGACCACCAGGTCGATGACCAGTTCGCCCTTGAGGCGCTCGCGCGCCGCCTGGACGATCGCGATCAACTCGTCGACTTGGGCTTTCGACGGCATCAGCGCGGCGCGATTGGCGAGCGCCCAGCCGTAATATTGCGTATGCGCCACTTCGAGACGACGCGCGCCAAGCTCGACCGCAAGATCGATGAGCATGGGCACCTGATGAATATTCGAGCGATGGATGACGGCGTTGATGGTGAGCGGCAGGCTCGCCTTGGTGACGTAACCGGCGAAAGCGCGCTTGCGCTCCCACGCGCCTTTGTAATGACCGAGGTGGTCGTTGGTCTCCTTGTCCGCGCCCTGGAAGGAGAGCTGCGCATGGTCGAGGCCGGCGTCGAACAACTCGCCTGCCAGTTTCTCGCTCACTCCGATGCCCGAAGTGATGAGGTTGGTGTAGAGCCCGCTTTGCGAAGCGTGGCGGGTGAGGTCGACAATGTCCCGTCGCGCCGTCGGCTCGCCGCCGGAAAGATGCACGTGCAAGGCGCCCAGCGCGGCGGCTTCGCTGAACACCTTCTTCCAGGTCTCGCCATCAAGTTCGTTGCCCGGCCGCTCGAGCGCCACCGGATTGGAGCAATAGAGACAGCCGAGCGGACAGCGATGCGTAAGCTCGACAAGCAGTCCGACCGGCGGAGCGGGCGGGGGCGGGGTGTGAGCGGTCATGTCTCGAGCACTCTTTTGGTCTTGAGGTCGGCGAGCATGGCGACGACATCCTTTTCGATCACCGCCGGCGGCGCAGCGTAGCGCGCCGCGAGTTCAGCGACGATTGCCGCAAGATCGCGCTCGCCATCGCACAGTTCGAGAACCGTCGCCGCCGTATCATCGATCTCAAAAATCCGTTCCGGCGCGAGCAGCGTCCATCGCGCACGGGCTTCGTCGCGCTTGAGCCTCACGCCCCTCGGGAGACGGGGCCGCGACTGCGAACTAATCTCCATGGCAATTCCCAAGCCGCGGTCGGCTTCGAAGGCGCCGCCCCCTCCACCGTCCTGCGGACGGTCCCCCTCCCCCGCTTCGCAGGGGAGGATGGAACGGCGCTGGCCTCGGCCTCATCCTCCCATGCCGCGAAGCGGCGGGGGAGGGGGACCATGCGAAGCATGGTGGAGGGGGTAGCGCGCCTACTTTCCATGGGTTCTGTCATGTGCTGGGCCGGAAGGCCCCTGGAGGAATAGCCCCGTCAACATAGGCGTGTTGCAGAGCGTCGAGCTGCGCCCACAATACATTGGTCTTGAACGTCAAAGCCGCAAGGGCGCCGCGCTGTTCCTCGACCGTACGGGCGTTACGCCGGACATAGTCTAGCGCGAATTCAGCGTCTCGCGGCGCCTGGTCGAGCCGGCGGCGGAAATAGGCGATCACCTTCTCGTCGATGAAGTCGTAATTGGCGAGCATCCCGGCGATGCGCCGCTTATGGATCGACGGCGCGAAGAGTTCGGTCAGGCTCGAAGCGACCGCCTCGACCAGCGGCTTTTCACGTACGAAACGCACATAGGCCTCGACCGCGAATTTGGTCGCCGGCAGCGCGCCTTCCTGCGAGATCACGTAATCGCGATCGAGTCCCAGCCCGTCGGTGAGGATGAGCCAGCGGTCGATGCCGCCCTGCTCCTCTCCGACGCCGTCATGATCGGTGATCCGATGCAGCCACTCGCGCCGCAACTCGCGATCCTCGCAGCGCCCGATCAGCGAAGCATCCTTGCGGGG
The DNA here is from genome assembly GCA_963762335.1 of uncultured Alphaproteobacteria bacterium. Taxonomy (GTDB): domain Bacteria; phylum Pseudomonadota; class Alphaproteobacteria; order Rhizobiales; family Beijerinckiaceae; genus Roseiarcus. The sequence goes on from CAVXKU010000017.1 coordinate 86,216, forward strand.
AATCGCCGCCTGATAGACGAAGCGGTTGAGCGCCCAGGCCTGCACCTGGCCCTTGTTGAGCTTGCCGTCGTGCAAGAAGTCCGTGGAACGGATGCAGGTCGTGATAGCGCACGGGGCCGATGGCCCGCAGCGCCGCCTCGAGCGCGTCGGGGGTCATGGGTTCCCGTCGGCGCATGGATGTTCATGAGGAAATCTCCATTCCGTCGAACGCGATCTCCCAGCCAGCCGCCTTCACCTTCGCCTCTTCCGGCGATCCCTCGATGAGGATCGGGTTCGAATTGTTGATATGAATAAGGATGCGCCGCACATGTGCGTGATCGCGCGAGCGACTCCAGCGTTCCTCCTGGTCCCGACACGGGCATGTGACCCATGCGCCTCCCCGTCTTGTCGCCAAGGCCGTTGGCGATCATTTCATCGTCAGCGAATAGCGTGCCGTCGAAAAACAACACATCCGCTTTGGCGATGCGAGCGTCGAGGTCCTCCGTAACATGGGCGCAACCGGGCGCATAGACGAGTCTTTTGCCGCCCGCTTCCACCGCGACGCAGACCGTCGCCTCGCCGATATCGTCGGTCGTGACGTTTCCCTCCTCGAGCCACAGCGGGACCTTGCCGGGAATCGCGAACAGTTCGAGCTTGATCCCCGGCAAGGGCTCAAATTGTTCGCCGAGCCGTATGGCGCGACGCGGAGCAACGGCTCGATCGACCACGTCGAAGATGCGGTTGGCCCCGATCGCATCCAGCGTCGCCTGAGTGCCAAAGAGATCAAACGGCTGGCGCTCGCGCAGCGCCAAAAGGCCCGCCGCCGAATCGACCTCGGCGTTGGTCAGAACAACGGCGCCGATCGGCGAATGACGCCCAGCGCCCTTCGGGTGAAGCGCAGGCGTCGCCAGGATCTGCTGACGCAGATCGATCGAGGCGTTGAGCAGGAGCCAGTTCGTTCCGTCGACGGTCAGCGCAATGCCCACTTGCGTGCGCGGCTTGACCCTCTTGTCGCCGCTCCAGGCGAGGCGGCAGACGGGGCAACCGCAGTTCCACTGCGGCACGCCGCCGCCAGCGCCTGAGCCCAGCACGAGCGCTCTCAGTTTGAGGTTAGGGAGGGACATAGTTGAAACTCGTCGCGATATGAATCGACCCGCCGGGAGGCGGGGGGAATCGGGCGCCCTGCACCAGGGAGCGCGCCGCGGCGTCGAGATCGCTATCACCGGAGGAACGGGTGATCGCAAACGAGCTCACCGCGCCGGACGGCCCGATGGAGAACGATACGCCGACGACCCCCTTCGCGCCGCGGGCGCGCGCGGCGGGCGGGTAGAAGAGGCGGCTGCGAATGGCGGAGCTCACCTCGCCTCTATAGGCCGAAAGCGAGGAAGCGCTCGCCGCCGCGCTCGAAGGCGCGCTTGTCGAGGGAGCGCCGCGCGCCGCTGGGGCCGCGCTGGGCCGCGTCTGCGCGCGGGGCGGGGCTCGGCAGTGGGCTTGGCCGCCGGCTTCGGCTGCGGTCTCGGCGCTTCGACACGCGGGGGAGGCTTGGGCCGAGGCGCTTCGACCGGCTTCGGAGGCGGGGGAGGCGGCGCAAGCTCGACTGGGGCCGGTGGCGGCGGAGGCGTTTCTGGAGGCGGAGGTGGCGGTGGCTCCTCCACAGGCGGCGGGGGCGGCGCTCGACGACCGGCGGCGGCGTCTCCACGGGCGGGGGAGGGCGGCGGGGCGGCGGCGGCTCGACGACCGGCGGGATCACCGGAGCCGGAGGCGGCGGCTCGGCGGGAGCGGGCGATGCGTCTTGAGCGGGCGGAGGCGCGGATTGTTCGGGCGGTTTTGGCTCCTCGGCTGGCGGCGCCGGATTCTCGGCCGGCGCGGCTTCCGGCTGAATGTCGACGATGATTTCTCCCGCCGGCTCGGACGTCTTCGGCGTCAGAGAGACGAACAGAAGCGCGCCAGCATGGAGCGCAATCACCACCAAGACGACCAGCGGCCGGAGCCATGGCGGACGGTCAGGCGGCGGCTCGAAGACGCGCCCGTCCAGGGTCGCGATGGTCACGGCGGCGGCGCGTTTGGCGCCGCTGGGGTCGGAGCGCCCGGCGCAGCCGGAATTGGCGAGACCGTGCGGCGCGGGCCAGACACGATGGCGATGCGGGAGATGCCGTTCGCCGCGAGTTCGTCCATCACCGACACGACGTCGCCATAGGAAGCGTCCCGGTCGCCGCGCAACTGAACGACGCCATTGGAATCGCCAAGCCCGGCCTTGACCTTCGCCGCAAGCTCATCCCGCGACACAGAGTCTTTTCCGACCGACAGGGCGCCGTCCTTGGCCACGGTGACCATGACCGGCTGCTTGGTTTCGAGCGGCTGGGCGGTCTTGGCGTTGGGCAGGTTCACTTTGATGCCGGTCGCCAGCATCGGCGCGGTCACCATGAAGATGATGAGCAGAACCAGCATCACGTCGACGAGCGGCGTGACGTTGATCTCGGCGACCGGCTGATAGAGGCCTTCGCCGACCTTGCGCGGGTTCATCGCCATCAGGGCGTCTCTGCGCGGCGGCGCGGCGCATCGTCCCGCGCGACTTCGGCTGGACGGGCGAGGAGCGCCAGCGCGCGCTCTTCGACGAACGAGGCCATGTCCTGCCCGAGCCGCGCGTAAGCCGCGCCGATGCGATTGTAGCCGATCGAAGCGGGAATCGCCGCAGCCAGGCCATAAGCCGTCGCCGCAAGCGATTCGGCGATGCCGGGCGCAACGGTCGCGAGCGAGGTGTCCTGCGACTGGCCGATCGCCGCGAAGCTCGACATGATGCCCCATACGGTGCCGAACAGGCCGACAAACGGCGCGACCGAGGAAATGACAGCAAGATTGGGCAGGCCGCCCTCGGACCGCGTCAGGAGTTCCCGCGCAACGCGCGCCATGGCGTCAGCTATGCGCGATCTCAGTTCGCCGACCGTCTCGCCCGGAATGCGCCGGCGCGCTTCCTCGTCGCCAGCGGCGGCGACGGCGGTCAGGGTTTTCGGGAGCGGGCCGCCAGCGCGCGCCTGACGGACGGCGGCGCGCAGGCGCACGACGGAAACTGCGCCCTCGATGATGAGCACCCAGCACCAGAGCGAGGCGAGAAACAGGACGGCCATGACGGCCTTGCCCACAAGGCTTGCGCCCATGAAAAGGCCGACCGGCGACATATCCACACCCTGCATACGAACGCCTCGTTTCACTCCCGCCGCGCTCTATTGCGCGTTAGGCCATGTGTTTCAACCCCAAGCGGGCTTGCGAAGCGTCAGAGCGGCGGCCACCGCGAAATGCAAGAGCTCACGCCGCCCCCATCGTCTTGTTGCGGCAACGTGCAGCCACTGAACCCTCACAACGTAATCCGCACCCCTCCATAGATGGCGAACGGCCTCGACGGTCCAAAGGTCCGTGGATCCGTCAGGTTCGGCGCGGCATTGGGAAACGAAGTCGTGTCGAACAGGGCGCCCCCGGTGTAAAACTTCTGATCGAAGAGATTCTGGATGAGCCCGTAGACCTGCACTTGCTTGCCGACCTGGTAGGAGGTGTGCAGGCCAAACACCGCGTAGCCCGGCAATTGGGGAAACGCTCCGTTCTCGTTGCCGGTGATCACCTGCCCCGACGACGCCACCATGTCAGCCCCGACCTTCCATTTGTCGGTGACGGCATAGTCGACGCCGACCTTCACGGTATTTTTCGGAATGCCGGCGATCGGCGTGCCATTGGTGATGGGGATTTCGCCGTTCGCATTGGCGGTCGGGTTGAACGGCGACGGCTCGAGGAAGGTCGAGAGGTAAACCGCGTCGATGTAAGTGTAGTTGGCGTAGGCCGACCACCGGTCGCCGGTCCATTGGGCGCTGAGTTCCGCGCCCTGACGCAAGGTGGTTCCGACATTGGCGAAATAGCCAAAGCCGTTGGCGTCGCTCTGTAGCGACAGGATGTCGTTAGCGAGCGTGGTCCGGAAAAGTCCCGCGGACCATTGCAGCTTGCCCCATTGCGGACCGAATTGGTTGAGCGCGTTCTGCCCGCGAAAGCCCAGTTCAAAAGTCTGACCGACAACCTGCTTGAGCGGCGGGTCAGAACTCAGAAATCCGTCAATGATGCAGGGGTGGGTTGGATCGGCGCAGCCAAGCTCGAGCGGCGTCGGCGCGCGGTTGGTCATCGCATATCCAGCATAGAAGTTGATGTCGGGCGTGAGCTTATAGGTGAAGCCGGCAGTCGGATTGAGGTGGAAGAAGCTGGAATAGCCGTTGAGAAGTGCATTCTCCCCGCCTTCGAGATTGATCCCGGCGTAATTGAAGCGTGCGCCGGCAGTCACCGTCAGGCGGTCGTTCACACTGAACGTATCGAGCGCGTAAAGCCCTGTGTAGGTGTTGTTCGCGCGGACGGCGATCGGATTCAGAAAACTGTCCGGCTCGTCGATAGTAAACGGCAGGCCGATGACCGGCAGCGAATTGTTCGAGAAGCCGGGAACGATGCCAAGCTGGCTGTTGCCGGTGAACCGCGTCCAGCCGTAGTCGAGCGAGCCGCCGACGGTGAGCGTATTGTCGTGGCCGTAGACCTTGGCGGTGTCGACGGCCTGCATGCTGGCCCCAAGTGAGCGCGACTGCGTCCAGTTTCGGTCGATTTCGCCGAGGTCGACGGTCCCGCCCCGTGACAAGTCGGGAATGAGTTTGCCGAACGTGTCATGCACCGGGGTCGGGTCGTCGTCGCCAAGGCATGAGAAGGGCGGACACGGCGTCACGTCGGTCGAATTGCCGTCGACATGCGACTGATTGAATGCGCGGAAATAGGCCCCGCCCTGGAAGCTCAGCGTGGGCGAATAGGCGTAATTGCCGGTCCAGGCCAGCATCGCCATCTTGTTTTCGGTCTGCTGCGGAACGGTGTAGATGCTGTTCCAATTGCTCTGCAGCTCCTGGAGCGGCGTGAAAGCCGCGGCGCCGAGCTGGCTGTCGCCGGCGGTCAGTTGGAGGTGCGACTCAAACCCATTCGCCTTGTAGCCGACATCGCCGTAGAAATTGCTGATCTGCGAGGCGCCGTCGACGCGCCAGCCGCCGTCATTGATCTGTGTGGCCGCCACATAGACGGAGTAATTGCCAATTTGCTTGCCGTACTGAATTTCCTCTTGGGCGCGATAGAATGATCCGCCGCGAAGATCGGCTTCAAAGCCCTGGTAGGTGAAACCGTTCTTCATGGTGATCGTGACGGCGCCGCCCAGGGCGTTCAGGCCGAAGATCGGGTTTCCGGCGACGATCGCCGTCCTGTCGATCGCGTTCTCGGGAATGAGTTCCCAGTTGACCGTATCGCCGAACGCCTCGTTGATGCGCACGCCGTTTTGATAGACGGCGAGGCCGATCGGCGTCCCGGTGACGGCGGTCGCGTCGAAGCCGCGGTAGCTGAGGTCGGGCTGGAAGTCGTTGCCCGAAACGTTGCCCACGGTGACCCCTGGCGCCTGTCGCGCCAGCGTGTCGGGGAGCGACGTATCGTTGAAGTTTCGGATGTCTTGCGAGCCCGTCTGCCACACCGAGAAGGGAGATTTGGCGACATCGATCTCGCCGCCGCCGAGCGGCGTCGTCGCAACCACGTCGAACGTGGGAAGTTCGATTGTTTCAGCCCGGGAGCAGGTTGTCAGTACGACGAAAACGGCGCCGGTCGTCGCAATACGTCCGGCAATCTTGGTCGTCATTCTTTTGCCCCTTTTTCGACTTCATTCCCGGTCAATAAAAAGTCGCGGACTTGTCCCCGAGATAGACGAGATGCAAGGCGCCTGAGCTGGACCGCGACACGGTTACAATAACGGCGCTGAACGTCGCAAGACATTTCAATGATTAGATATTTTCCCGGGCGGAATTCCTATTTTTCCCGGGAATTTCTCCCGAATTATAAGACGCGGCGGCCGTTGCAAAACGCGCCTCGACCACAACTCCGCCCCCGTGCGGCGACTCGACGGTCACAAATCCGCCCATAAGTCGGACCCGGTCGCGCATGCCGGCGAGACCCATCCCCGCTTCCGCTTCCCCCCGCAATCCGCGGCCATCATCCTCTACCCTCACGACGAACCCAGCGAGCGCCGGATCGCGCAGATTTGCCGCTTCGACCGACGTTTCGAACCTCAGGGAAGCGTCAATTCGCGTCGCTCCGGCGTGGCGGAACGCATTCGTCAACGCCTCCTGCACGAACCGGTAGGCCATCAGGCTCGCGCGGTCGCCCAAGGCTTGGACGCGAGGGTCTATATCGAGCGTGACCGCCATTTTGGGGTCGGCGCGACGCCAGTGCGCGACAAGCGCCTCGAGCGCTTCGACGAGGCCAAGCTCCTCGAGCGCGGCGGGCCTGAGATCGGCCAGGATGCGGCGGTTCTGGCCTTGCAGCTCCCCGACCTGCGCCTCGATCGCGCTCGCCGCCGCGCGTGCGGCTGGCTGGTCGCCAATCGTCTTCGCCAGCACCGCGGCGCTGGCGCGCAAGGCGAAAAGATGAGGCCCGAACTCATCATGCAGCTCGTGCGCTATGAGCTGCCGCTGCTCGTCGTGGGCGTCGTAAACGCGCTCCATCAATTCGTCATTGGCGCGGTTGAACCCATCCAGCGCCCCCGCGAGACTGTTGATTTTCGCGTTGAGATCCCGGATCTCGGGGGGACCGCGATCCTCCGCGCGCGCCGAATAGTCACCAGCTTCGAGCTTCGCCAGCGTCGTCCCCGCAACGCGAAGGGGGCTGATGGCGCGCCCAACCAGAAGGCTGGTTACGCCGATGGCTGCGAGCGCCATGAGGCCGCCGACCAGGGCGTTCTCCTGCGCTTCCTCCCAGACCTCATCGATCTCGTCCGAAGGGTCGGCGACCAGGACGATGGATTTCATCCCGCCGTTCTTCAGTGCGACCGGAATGACCGCCACTTCCGCCGGGGCGCTGACAAGGGCGCGAAACCAGTGGGGCGCCTCCGACTTCTCTATTCGCTTTCCCGAGAATTGAGGAAGCCAACGATGGATCGCCAACCCCCGCCCGGACGTGCCGCAAGTGCTGGAGGCTGGCGACCAGAGACTTAACGGCTTCCGGCTCCGGCGCTTCTGGCGAACTCGCGAGCGAAGTCGCTACGAAATCCTTGGTCAGCCGCATGGCGCTTTGGGTCTCGGCGCGCGCTCTCTGGCTCGCCTGCAAAACGTCATGGACGGCGTCGGCCACGAGCCACAGGGCGAACAGCGACGCGAAAATCAGGTTAACCCGATTGCGCAGAGAGATTGAACGCCACATTCGGTTTGACGCCTTTTTTCCGCTTCACCGTTGATTTTGCCAGAGCGACTGTCAATGCTTGCGAAGCGCAGGGCCGCGCGCTGCACTTCCCCTCGCAGCGAAGGGAAGGCTCAGCGGATCGCGGGCGCCAGGGAGACTTCGGGTGCGGGTTCTGATCGTTGACGACCATCCGATCATCGTCTCGGGGTGCCGGGCGCTGCTTGAGTCGGAGCCGGACATCGAGGTGGCCGAGGCGCAGGACGGGGCTGCCGGCTTCGCCGCCTTTTTCAATGTGAAGCCAGACGTCGGGGTCATCGACATCAATCTTCCCGGATTTTCGGGGCTCGAACTCCTGCGTCGCATTCTTGAGCGCGAGCCTGAGGCGCGGCTCGTGATTTTCAGCATGAATGACGATCCAACCGTCGCCGCACGCGCGATCGAGGCCGGCGCAAAAGGCTATATTGCGAAGAACGACGATCCGGCGCTGTTTGCTGACGCGATCAAGACGGTGGCGGGCGGCGGCCGTTACCTGCACCCGGAGATGGCGCGTCGGATCGCTTTCCTGCGCGCCGACCCCAGCCCCGACGCGGTCTCGAATTTAAGCCCTCGCGAGCTCGAAATCCTGCGTCTTCTGGCGGCCGGGCGCACGATGGCGCAGATCGCCGACCTTCTCAGCGTTTCGTACAAGACGATCGCAAACAACTGCACCCAGCTCAAGCAGAAGCTGGGCGCGCGTTCGGCGATGGACCTGATGCGCATCGCCATTGACGCACGAAGCTAAGCCCAAACGAAATTAAGCACGCGGGAGAACGGCTCTCCCGCGTGCGAGTCGATTGAACGGGATCAGCTCGGGCTGAACGGATGCTTGGCGGAGTCGCGTTGATTGACGACTTCCGCAGGCGTCGGTTTGCCGGCAACGGCCCGCTCGATCGATTCCTTGACGGCCTGGTAGTTGAAGTCGTGGATCTTCTTGTCGTCGGCGGCGTCCCAATGGATGAAGACGCCGACGCAGATGAAAACATCGTCGGCTTCGGCGGCGGGAATCGTCCCGTCGGCGACGCTGTCCGCGACCGCCTTGGCGACCGCATGTTGCGCGGGCCCGAACATCTGAACCGCCTGCTTGGCGCCCTTGATCGTCACCTTGTTGAACATGACCGTGGAGGGCTTGACCGCCAGATTAGGGGCCACCACCGCGAGAAGGGCCGTGAATCCGTCCTTGTTGTTCACCAGCGCATTAGCGAACGCGCTCTCCGCCGCGCTGCCCCGCGGGCCAATGATCAGATCAATATGCGCGACTTCATTGCCATCGCCGACCAGCGACTCGCCAACCATGAGTTTATTAATCTTCGCCATGCCAATTCCTCCCTCGAGATCAAGCCAAACCACACGAACGTCTCGCCTTTTGTGGCAAGGCGGACTGGCTATCCTTGTTGTCAGCATCCCGCGCAGGCGGGATCGGTTGGCCGGATAGTCACGGGCCGCGCGCACGCGCGCGCCCCGTGAGCCAGACTCAAGCATCGTTAGCGCGCGAGGGCAAGATGCCAACCGTTCATTTGTCACGGCGAAGGTCCGAGAGACTCGAAGCAAACAACGTCGCCACGGTCAGATCCGCACTCGTTCCGGGGTTGACGCCGCGCGATTTCAGCGTCGCGTCCCAGTTTAACAGGCCGTCGGCGAGACGACTCGGATCGGGAGTCGCCGCGAGCGTATCGCGCCAGCCCTCCGCGTCACGACGGACTGTCTCGGCGACGGATGAGTCAAATTTTCGTGCGATGTGCGTGTCCGGCAGCGCTGCGAGAAACGTCAGATACACCGCGAGCGTCGACCAGCGCGTGTCGCCGTGGCGTCGGCGCGCCGCGACAAGCGCCGGCAAGCCGAGCGAAAAAATGTCCTCGTAGTCAGTCACGTACTGACGCGCGATGCGATCCCGATCCGCCGCCTCCGCCATCGCCTCGCGCAAAGTCGCCACAACGGGGGCATTCACGTCATGCTTTGGGGCGCGCCCGAGCCCCCCTGGATTGGCGGCCGTTATGGCTGCGAAGACCTCCACAGCGTCTGTCCGATCGAGACGATCCAGCACCACCGCGAGCGCCGGGCGCAAAGCGTTGTCCGCGTCCTCCGCAGCCAGCGCGAGCGGCGCGCACAAAAGAACTATGCCGAGATTGGTATTCTGACCGACAGCCGAGAGCGTCGCCTCGACGGCTTCGCGAATGCGCCTGCCGACCCGCGCTCCCTTCGCCGCGATCGGACCGGCGCTTGCCTCGGCGCTGCGAATAAAGTCCGCGACCTCCATCCGGTGGCCGGGCGCAAACCGATGGACATTGCCCGGTTTGGGCGCGTCAAGCTCGGCCAGGCACGCCTCGATATACGCTGCCGCCACACGATCCTCGAGGTCTTTCATGAAGCGGGAGCTTGCGACGATGGGCGGCGGGCCAGCGTCTCCATCAATGCGGATGCGATTGCTTCCGCGATGTTGCGCTTGCTCACTTTTTGCACGCCGCTCCAGGCGGGCATGCTGTTGACCTCGAGCACCGTCGGCGCGCCGTCGGCCCCTACGAGCACGTCGACCCCGGCGATTGCGGCGCCGACCGCCTCCGCCGCTGCTATTGCGAGGCGCTCCATCTTTGGATCAGGCGAGACCGCCGAGGGTTCGCCGCCTTGCTTGACGTTGGTGATCCAGGTTGAAGCGCGCCGCATCATGGAGGCGACCACCCGGCCCCGCAGAACGAAAAGCCGATAGTCCGTGAAGTCTTTCGCTCCATTCGCTTGAAAACGCTGCAGGTAATAAACCCCCGCGATCTCTTCGGAGCCGGGCAGGTCTTCCGGCCGTCGAATGAGACGCAAGCCCTTACCCTGCGCGCCGAACAGCGGCTTGAGCACCAGCGGGCCGCTTCGGCGCTTCACGTTCGACGAGAGCGCACGCGTCTTCCGCCGATTCCATCGTCCAGGTCGGCGGGGTCGGAACGCCGGCGCGCGCCAGCAGAAAACTTGTCATCGACTTGTCGACGCAGCGTTCGATAGCGCGCGCGTCATTCCAGACGACGACGCCAAGCTCGGTCATTGCGTGCAGAATGCCCAGGCGTTTGGTGATCGCCTCGAACGAGCCGGCCGACAACGTGCGCACGTGCACGGCGTCGGGCAGTTGCGATCCCAAGATGGGCAAGGTCAGTCCGCTTTCGCTTCGCGTGTCGAACCCGCAATCGGCAAGATCGATGCGCTCGACGCGTGCGCCGACGGCTGCGAACGCTCGTTCCATCGCTCGCGCGTGCCAATCGCGCTGGTCGCTTACGACGAGAACGGTGGGACCGTCGGCGCGGCCCGCCGATCTGTCAGGCGAATGAGGCATCGAGCAACTGGTGATGCACCGCGCCCGCGTGAAAACTCTCTCCGCTTTCGATCGCGGTGACGATGACCTCGGCCGGGCTGAACAACATGGGATCGATCGCGTAGAAATCGCCCTTGAAGCGCTTGAAAATCTCGGCGAATGGAGAGCCGAAATCGCGCGACGCGCGACTGGGAAGCGCCTCGGCGAGACCCCTGGCGTCCTCAGCCGAGCCGGTGACGTAGAGTTGCGCGCGTCCACCGTAGATGATCGCATCGTTAGTGCGGCCCATCGCGGTGACGAAATCGGGATGCGGGGGACTGAGCGGCGCCGCGCCCATGCCGTCGACGATGCGTTCGAGCGGAAACTTCAGCTCATGCGCCTTATGCAACGCCACTTCCAGCACTCGGGCAACCACTTGCGCACCCCCGGCCAAACTTTGCGTCGGGGCGTAAATCACAGTCAGAGCCGAAGGCGCCACACCACAATCGCGCGCCAGCTTCTCGACGATTTCGGGGGGCGGTGGGCGCCCGCTTTCGATGACGAGGGTGGCTACGTCGGCTGCATCTCGATACCCGATATCTTTCAGAACGGCCTCTTTTTGCGCGAGCGCCCTGGCGGGGCCGGAGCCGAGAGCGAAGAATGCGTCTTTGCCCGTTCCATGCGCCAGGCTCCAGCCCGCGTATTGGCTTCCAAGGCATGCAATGACCGGCTGCGGAGAGGTGACCACGATCGTCCAAGGCCAGCGCGGCGTCACGTTGTCCGGCATGAGCCGCACCACGCCAAGTCCACCCAGGCAGATTTCCGCAATGCGCAGCCCAGCCTCGACGCCGCCGCGGTGCTTGGCGCCGGCGTCAATCAAGGTTTCACCCATGGAGCCTTGAGACACGCCAAGGTTCAACACCAGGGCTTCGCGTCGCAGCGCAATTGTCAGTTCTGCGGCCCGTCGATTGACGCTTATCGTCTCGGCGTCGCTCAATATTCCGCCTCCCCAACGAGGGCAATGATTTCCCGCGCCCGCTCACGGGCGCAGGCTCGCGCCAAATCGACCGTCGCGCCGGGCGCGAGCACCGTGCAGATAGGATCGCCCGCGGAAAAGCGCGTTCCGGGGGGCGAGCGATCAACTGCCCAATCCGGCCAATTCAGCCCCTCGCGCACCGCAGCCTCGCGAGAGGCATAAACGGTTTCGGCCGCTTTGCACGCCAAACTCACAGGCGCACGCGCCAATCGTCCTTCGCAAGCCGCCATGTGACCCGAAAACAGCGCGCCGTCGTTCGATTCGAACACGTCCAGAGTCGCTCCTGGCCTGGGGTTGATCTCTATGAGCCAGACCCCCTCCTCCGAAACCAGGAAATCCGCGCTATTGAGGCCCACGAGATTCAGGTCTGCAGCGATCACGGCGACGGATCTCGAGATTTCGTCGGCTTGCGCGGGGCCAACACTGACGGGTCCGGCAGCGCCTCCATATCGAAACGGCGACGCCGGCGTCGGCGCGGTCCACTGCACGCTAAAGCCAATGATCTCGGTTTTCTTTTCACTTGCGAGGAATAGCGCCGAGATGCTCTTTCCTGCAACGCGACGTTGAAAATAAGAATCTGGCGAAAGGCCGCTCGGATCATGAGCCGTGGCGATATGGGCGCCTCCCGCGCCGCCTTGCTTCTTGATAAGCCAGCCATCGGGCTCGTCTGGCGGCGAAAATGCAACCGAAGGATGCCGCACGCCATTCGTCGCGCACGCGTGGGCGAGCACAACCGGATCTTTAGCGCGCTTTAGCGTTTCCGCTTCATTGCCGAATACACGCGTGGAGCGGGCGATCGCCGCGATCGTTTCCGGCTGATGTTCGAAGCCGGCGCCATAGACGAGACCGATCGGATCATGAACGCGAGCTAACGCTTCAACGGCGCCGACGACGACGTCGAGCGCAAGCCCCTCTGACAGTCCTCCGTCAAGTTTCACCGATTTCAAGGCTCATTTCTCTCGTGTCCTCGTCGCCAAAGACATCGATCGAGAGCGGAGCGAATCCGGCGTGGCCGGCCGAGGAAGCAAGCGCGCGCGCCGAATAGGCCACGACAATGACCGTCGGACGATCAATCATCGGTCCGACCCCGATGTTTAATCATTCGATCTGAGGGGGGTATGGTCTCGGGGCCACGGATCATAAGGCGGTCGCAAGGGTGAGCAAACTTGGCGGCAAGGGCTAGGCAATTCCTCTGCGTGCGTTATTGTTTGTCGCCAAGCGGAGATCGGTCGCAACGCGATCGAACCCGCTGCCTCGGGACTTGTCTAGTGAAGTCCCGGATTCGTGTCCACGCCCGCGGTCGCCGGGACACCTGACCATCGAACGGAGCGTATGTCGCTGAAAGATCCAATCGGCGCCGAGGCCACAGCATCGATCGACGGGGCGCGCGCATCGCTCGAGGACGCGGCGGCGGCCGCGGCGAGGCTTTTGGCGCGAAGCACGCAACCGCTCATTGCTGGGCTGGGTGCGGATATCGAAGGTGCGAGGGCGGCCATCAGGCTCGCCGAACGAGTCGGCGGGGTGGTTGAGCACATGCATTCCGCGGCCTTGCTGCGGGATCTGGATTGCCTGCGCGAAACTGGGGTCATGCTCACAACGCCGGGTGAAGCGCGCGTGCGCGCTGACGTCGTGTTGCTCGTGGGCGATGGCTTGACGGAAGCCTGGCCTCGTCTCGCCGAGCGGCTGTTGGCGCCGCCGGCCAGGCCGGAAGGCGTGGACGTCAAGCGGCGCATCGTTTGGCTGGCGCCCCGGGCCGACGCGACAATTCCTGGTCTTGACGACAATATCGAAATTATCGCCGCTGGCCTTGGCGCAACGCTCGCCGCAAATCTGGCCGCGTTGCGCGCGCGGGTTAAAGGACGGCGCGTCGCGCAAGCGCAAATTCCATTGCCCACGCTCGACGCGGTCGCCGCCATCTTGAAAGACGCGCGATTCGGCGTCGCCGTTTGGACCGCGGCAAGTCTCGGGGCGCTCGAAATCGAGATGCTCAACGGTCTCGTGCGCGACTTGAACGAAACTACGCGTTTCTCGACATTACCCCTCGCTGCGCCCGACAACGGGGTGGGCGTTCTCGCGGCTTGCGGGTGGACCACCGGCTTTCCGATGCGAACCGGATTCGGCGGGGGAGAGCCACTTCACGATCCTTGGCGTTTTGACGCTGAGCGACTTATCACGTCCGGAGAGACGGACTGCGTATTGTGGATCTCAGCCTTCGGAGCAACCCCTCCGGCTTGGCAAAGCGCCGCGACTATGATCGCGTTGTGCGAGCAAACAACCCAATTCGCTCAAGCGCCTAACATCCGTATCGCGGTCGGGCGCCCCGGCGTCGATCATGACGCGGTCATGCATTCATCAGACGCGGGGGCCCTGGTCGCCGTGACCGCCTCCGCGCGCAGCGCCGCGCCTAGCGTCGCTGAGGCTCTCGAACGCATCGGCGCATGCCTCGGAGAGGTGAACTCTCCGCTATGCTGACCCGCATCAAAGGCGCGCGTGTCGTCGATCCCGCCAATGGCCATGACGAAATCGGCGATCTCTGGATCCGCGACGAGATAATCGTCGCGAGCCCGCAAGACGGCGCCACAAGCGGACGAAACCTTGGACGCGACCGGGCTTGTTGCAATGGCCGGCGGCATCGACATCCATTCGCATATCGCCGGCGCGAACGTGAACACCGCCCGCCTCATGCTGCCCGAATATCATCGCGCCCATGCGCGCCGCCCCAGTTCTACGCCGCTCTCGCAAGTCGGTTGGACGACGTTCGAGACAGGACGGCTCTATGCCGAGATGGGTTTCACGACCGTCGTCGAGCCGGCGGTGTCGCCGCATCATGCCCTGCACGCGCATCTCGAACTCGCTGATACGCCCATCATCGACAAGGCGATTCTTGCAATCCTCGGCAATGACGATTTTGTGCTCAACCTCCTGCGCTCGGGCGAAGGCGCAAGCGCGCTGCGCGATCATGTCGCCTGGACAATGCAAACGACGCGCGCGCTGGGGATCAAGGTCATCAACGCCGGCGGCGTCGCGGCGTTCAAGGACAATGTCCGCAGCTTTTCGTTCGACGATGTGGTTCCTTATTATGGCGTGACGAGTCGCGCGATCGTCAAGGCGCTTCAGAAGGCGGTGCACGAAGCCGGCGTGTCTCATCCCCTGCATGTTCACTGCAACAATCTTGGGTTGCCCGGAAACTTCGAAATCGGCGCTGGCGACGATCGAAGCGGCGGAGGACTTGCCGCTGCATCTGGCGCATCTTCAATTCTACGGCTACGGCAAGGAAGGCCCCCAAGGCTTCTCCTCGGCGGCGCCTCAACTCGCCGAAGCGGTCAACGCAGCGAAGAATGTGACCATCGACGTCGGGCAAGTGATGTTCGGACAGACGGTCACGATCTCGTCCGACGTGCTGCGCCAATTCTCTGCCCGCGGTCAGGCGCGGCCGAAGAAATACGCGATCATCGATGGGGACTCGAACGGCGGCGGAATCGTGCCTTACGAATATCGCGCCGGCGGCTTCCACAATGCGGTGCAATTCGCCGCCGGCCTGGAGCTGTTCCTGCTGATTGACGACCCATGGCGCGTGTTCTTTACGACCGATCACCCGAATGGCGCGCCGTTCACCACCTACCCCGAGATCTTTGCACTGCTCATGGACAAGGATGTGCGAGCGGAGTGGGCCTCCCGTTTGCCGGCCGAAGCGCTGGCGGTGACGACGCTCCCGTCGCTGACGCGCGAATATACTTTGAGCGAAATCGCGACGATGACGCGCGCAGCCCCGGCTAAGTTGCTTGGCCTGCCCGATCGCGGCCATCTCGGCGCAGGCGCCCGGGCCGACGTAGCGCTTTATCGTCCCGGCAAGGATATCGCGCAGATGTTTCGCGCCGCGGCGCGCGTCTACAAGGACGGCGAGCTTGTGGTCCGCGATGGCGAAGTGACGAACTATCGTTACGGCCGCGCGCTGCACACGACGCCTGTGGTCGAGGCCTCGATGCAGCGGCGGATGAAAGACTATTACGACGCACGTTACGGGCTGCCCTCTGATTTCATGCGTGTGCCCGAGGGCGCAATTCCGCGGCCGCAAGCGTTCGAGGCGGTCGCATGCCGGAGCTGACGGCCAACGGAATCACCATTGACGACACATTCGCGGAAGCTTTCGACATGCGCGCGACCGCAATTGTCATCACGGCGCCGACGGCGCGCTGGGCCGCACAGGCGGCGACAACAATGACGGGTTTCGCCACCTCAGTGATCGCATGTGGCTGCGAGGCCGCCATCGAAAGCACCCAGTCGTCCCGACAAACGCCGGACGGACGGCCGGGCGTGCGCGTGCTCATGTTTTCCGTCTCTACCGCAGAACTGCAGAAACAACTGCAGAACCGCGTCGGGCAATGCGTGCTCACCAGTCCGGGATCGGCTTGTTACGCCGGACTGGACTCAGGCGAGGACAAGCTCAACCTCGGCGCGGCGATCCGTTTCTTCGGCGACGGCTGGCAGATCGCCAAGCGTCTCGGTGATCGCCGATACTGGCGGGTGCCGGTGATGGACGGAGAGTTCGTCTGCGAATCGACCACGTATCTCACCAAGAAAGCGGTGGGCGGCGGCAATCTCATCATCATGGGCGAGAGCGCGGCAAAAACGCTCGCTGCGACAGAAGCGGCGGTCAAAGCGATGCGCAAGGTCGCCGACGTCATCATGCCGTTTCCAGGCGGGATAGCGCGTTCGGGATCGAAGGTCGGCTCGAAATACAAGGGGGCGAGCGCTTCGACCAACGACCTTTATTGTCCGACCTTGAAGGGCGCAGTCGACAGCGTTCTTTCTCCCGAGATCGCATCGGTGCTCGAAATCGTTATCGACGGCCTGACCAGCGAGCCAGTCGCCGCTGCGATGCGGGCCGGGCTTGCCGCGATCGTCGAACTGGGTCCCGAGAAGGGCGCGTTGCGCGTCGGCGCGGGCAATTACGGCGGCAAGCTCGGCCGGCACCATTATCATCTCAAGGATCTCCTCCCGTGAGTCCGATGACCTTTTCGCTGCGCGCGCCGCCCGCTCAGCGCCTCGATCTGTCGCCATTGACCCCACAAAACCTTGTCAGCAAGACCGTCGCGGAAATCGCGGGCATCGAACTGGGAATGACGCGCACGCGCGCCACCGCGGGAGATATTTTCCGCATCCGCAAGGGTGACGCCGACAGAGTTCTCATCGAGGGCGGCAGCGCGCGCTTCGATCGCGTCGGCATGAGCATGACCTCAGGCTCAATCCGCGTCGAAGGAGACGTCGGCGTCGAAGCCGGGCGCCTGATGTCCGGCGGCCAATTCACCATTCGCGGCAATGCGGGCCCGTTTGCAGGCTCCGCAATGAAGGGCGGAGCGCTGGAGATCCATGGCGGCGCGGGAGAGCGTCTCGGAGGCCCATTGAGCGGCGAGACAGTCGGCATGAGCGGCGGCCTCCTGCATGTGCATGGGCACGCAGGCGCACGCGCCGGCGACCGGTTGAGGCGCGGCTTCATTCTGATCGAAGGCCGCGCAGGCGCCTACGCGGGCAGCCGCATGATCGCGGGCACCCTGGCGATCGGGGGCGAAGCCGGCGACCTGCCCGGCTATCTGATGGGCCGTGGCACCATCCTTCTCGGGCGAGGCGCAACGCTGTTCTCGCCAAGCTTCGGCGATTGCGGCGAACATGACCTCGTCGCGGCGCGGCTCCTGGCCAATTACATCGCCCAGGCCAGCACCAAGCTGGCGACACTGTTCCGTCGGCCCTTGCGGCGTTTGGCCGGTGATCTGGCTGCGCTCGGCAAGGGGGAGATTTTGCTTCCGCGCGCATAGCGAACGCTGCGCCGCTTGCGCGGGTTGACGCGACGGCTATCCTCGTCTCAAACAGGGGGCAACGTACCGGCCCTTGGAGGAATATTGGCATGACCGCGGTCGCCCTATCACCGCAGCACGGGCCCACGTGGTCCGCCGCAGATCGTGCGCCATTTTTGCGCTGGCTGATCTTTACCGGCGCGACCGTTTTCGCTGGGATCCTGCTGTGGCGCTACGGCCTCCTCCGCTTGATGTTCGTTTCAGACCGCACGTACCTTTCGTCGGTGATCGCGCTGATTTACGTTGGGGCTTCGCTGCATTGTCTGTGGCGCACGATCGTCATTTCACGCGAAGGCGATGCAGGGCGGCGGGTGGCGGCTCGCATCGAATCATCCGGCGCCGACGTAACCCCAGATCCTGCAGCGCCGGTCCCAGACGGCCTTATCGCCGAGCACATCCGCGATCTCGCCCTGAAAGCTCGCACGCAAGGACAGGGGCGGCTCGATCAGACGCTCCTGCTCCGCTCGCTCGCTGACCGGCTGCGCGGCTCCAACCCCTTCGGCTCCTTCGCCAGCGACACGGTCATGAAGCTTGGCCTCTTGGGCACGATCATCGGCTTCATCATCATGCTCGCGCCGATTGCGGGGCTCGACGCGAGCGACAAGTCGATGATGAAGTCTTCGATGGGGCTGATGAGCGACGGGATGGCGGTGGCGATGTACACGACTCTCGCCGGACTGGTCGGCTCCATCCTGTTGAAGATCCAGTATTATATGCTCGATACCGCGACCGCGAAGGTGTTCTCGCGCGCGGTTACGCTGACCGAAACCCGCGTCGTTCCGGCATTGGAGCGCACCCACGATCTTGGCGCTCGCGCATGATCGATGAATTCGGCCTCTACCCCCGGGAAGAGCCTTTCGATCCATTCAGCGTGATGCTGTTCAAGGCGCTGCAGGTGGTCTCGTTTCTTTTTTTCCTGGCCTTGCTCGCGATTTCGCCTGAGGCCAAGGATGGGAAGATCAACTCGAAGGCCGAATTCATCGTCACCGTGGATTGGCCAGACAATCATCCCGACGATCTCGATCTGTTCGTGCAGGATCCGGTCGGCAATATCGCATGGTATCGCCATCGCGAGGCGGGTTTCATGGTGCTTGACCGCGACGACCGCGGTGGCGCGAACGATTTCATCGTGGTCAACAACCAGAAGATCGCCTCGCCAATTCGTGAGGAGATCATTACGATCCGTGGGATCGTCGCCGGAGAATACACCGTCAACGTCAGCCATTTCCTGGCGACGACCGGTTCGCCAGTTCCGGCGAAAGTCAAAGTGCAGAAACTCAATCCGACCGCTCAGGTGGTTTTTGAGGATACGATCCTCGTCGACCACACCGGCGACGAGAAGACCGCTGTGCGGTTCAAGCTTGACGCCGAAGGCAAGGTGATCGACGTCAACACCCGGCAGAAGTCGTTGATGGAGAGCTTTCGCAATGTTAACCGCAACGGCGCCGATCTCGATCCGAAAACCGGTTATGTGAAAAAACTGTGACGAGTTTCGTTTCCGATATCATTTGGTTGTCGATCGCCTATGCCCTGCTGGGCGCCCTTCTGCTGGTCATCTGCGTCTTCGCGCGGATTCCTTGGCCGGTGAAAGCAGCCGCTATCGTTCTGACGAGCGTCTTTTACGTCGTCAGTTTTTTTGCGACTCGCGGCCTGCTCGGCTGGTCGTCATCCGATCCCCTGCCGGCGAAATTCAGGCTTTTGGGAGCCCGGATCGTTGAACCGCATTCGCTTGAGAGCGATCCCGGCGCTATCTACCTTTGGGTCGAGGCGGTCGACGACGACAACTATCCGAGCGGCGTGCCTCGCGGCTACCGTTTGCCCTACAATGCCCGTCTAGCGGAGAAGACGGAGTTGGCTGTCAAGGCGAGCGCCAACGGGGTGCCGCAAGGTGGCCGCACCGCTGACTTCGGCAACGGCCAGGGTGGCAATGCAGAGGCGACTGCGCGCGAAGCTACGCCATCGACAATCACGACGACGGGCGGCGGCGATCCATCCTCAGGAGGGCCGATCGACCCCCAACAGGACAATCAGGAGAACCAGGCCGTCAATTTCGCGCCGCTGGCCCCGCCACGCGCACCTCCTAAAGACCCGGAATAGACGCCATTCGGGACAAAGGCTGCGGGACAAAGGCTGCCGGGTGCTCGCGGTCGCCGAGCAAGGCCCACGATCAGATCTTCTCGTCGCCAGGATAAGCGCATCTCCATCGCGTGACGCGTTCCGATGGATGATCGTCAGACCACTGGGCGATATAGGGCGGCGCCTGCATCATGCATTGCATCAGCGACTCTTGCGCAACAAATTGCAGACGCTGTTCGTCGCATTGACTTGGCGCACTGAGTGCGCAGACCGTGAGAATCAGCTCGATCATCGTCCACCCGTCTTCAAGCGGAGCCGTGTCACTCCTATGTGGCATTTTGAATAGGGCATCGCAACGTTGCGATCTGAGGCGGCCTTCTGGCGCTTGGCAAACAGCGGAAAGTTTCGCATGTTCTCCACGAAATCGCGCGGACTGTAAACGCCGACTGGATCGTGGAAAAGAGGCGCGCAGTTGAAAGGGGTCCAGGTCACGGCAGCCGCGCGCCTGCATTTGGGTTTTCTCGATCTTGCCGGGGACCTTGGCCGACAGTTCGGGTCGATTGGTCTCGCGATCGACGCGTTCGAGACCTGTGTTGAGGTTTACGAAGCTCCGACCTTTGAAGTTTTAGGCGAGGAGCGAGAGCGGGGCGCGCGGCTTGCCAGCCGCATCGCCGAGAAAATCTTGGCCTCGATATGCGCAAGAAGCTGACTATCTCGAGCGCAATTCCCGCCCACGCCGGACTTGGTTCCGGAACTCAGCTCGCGCTGACGATCGCGGCGGCGTTTCGCCGATTTGCGGGGCTGCCGCTCGATTCGCGGGAGGATGCACGCTTGCTGGATCGCGGCGCGCGTTCGGGCGTAGGCGTTGCTCTATTCGATCGCGGCGGCCTGGCGGTCGACGCTGGCCGAGGTTCGCATACCGAAGTCCCTCCGGTGGTCGCGTGGGTGAACTTTCCCCGGGATTGGCGCGTTCTCCTGATCTTGGACCCGCGCGTCGAGGGCGCGCATGGGGAAGCGGAAATGCAGGCGTTCTCTCAATTGCCGCGTTTTGCCGCAGATGCGGCGAGCGAAATTTGCCGCCGCACGCTCATGCAAATCTTGCCCGGCGCAGTGGAAAACGATCTCGAGGCTTTCGGCGACGGCGTCACCGGGGTTCAAAAAATCGTGGGCGATCATTTCGCCCCGGCTCAAGGCGGCGGACGCTTCACGAGCCTGCCAGTCGGCAGAGTCGCCGAGGCGATTGAAAGCTCTTGGAGCGCACGGGATCGGCCAAAGTTCCTGGGGACCGACCGGCTTCGCTTTCGCATCCGACCCCGATCACGCAGAATTTATCGCCCAACGCGCACGCGCCGACATCGAACCGGGGGTCGAGATCAAGGTCTGCGGCGCACGGGACCACGGAGCTGAAATCTACGACGAAGAAGACGCGTCAGTTCAATGATCGTTTGAGAGGACACATGGCCAAGAACATCCTGCACATGATGACGCCGCTCGCGCACATGAGCCCGTTCGACGTCAACATGGCGCTCGACGCCGGTTATGACGCGACAGCTTCCTACACCAATGTTTCGCTCGACGAGGTGACTGGCCTCGTCCAGGACGCCATGTTCTCGCGCTCGCCGCGTGACGCCGTGCGGACAGGCGTCTTTATTGGCGGCAAGGACGCGCTGGCCGCTCTCGATATGCTCGATGCAGCTGGCAAAGCGCTGTTCAAGCCGTTCGAGATCTCGCTGTTCGCCGACCCGGCCGGCTCGTTCACCACCGCGGCCGCGATGATCGCGGTGGTCGAAAAGACGCTGCCGGGAAAAGAAGGGCCGCGCGCTTCGGGGCGCCGCAGTTTCGGTGTTCGGCGCGACCGGCGTTGTAGGAACGGCGTCGGGGGTCATCGCCGCTCTCGAAGGCGCGGCCGTGACTTTCGTGGGGCGCGACGGAATGGAGCGCGCCTCTCGCCACGCCGATGAGGTCAGCCGCAGGTTCGGCGTCAACATCGCTGTCGCCGACGGAGCGACGCCTGAGATGAAAACGTCGATCCTAGCGACGACGGAGATCGTGCTCTGCACAGCGAAAGCCGGCGTGCGCGTGCTTGACGCCGCCGAGATTGCTCACGGCCGCAAATTGCTGATCGCCGCCGACGTGAATGCGGTGCCGCCGTCCGGGATCGAAGGCGTGGATGCGCACGCCAACGGGACGCCGCTCGGCGAACACGGGGCGCTCGGGATCGGCGCCCTGGCGATCGGCAACGTCAAGTACCGAACCGAATCGGGGCTGTTCAAGCAGATGACCGAGAGCAAAATTCCGCTGCGCCTCGATTTCCGTCAGGCGTTCGAGCTCGCGCGCACGCTCGCGTGAAGCGCCGGCGTTCACGCGCCTCGATCGACCGCGCCAACGGACCGGACATCGGCTGCGCCCGAATTGCGCTCGCGGCGAATCTCGATCCCGACTTGACCCTGGATCACATCCAGCTTCCGAAGGTTGACCCGAACGCTTCGCACCCGCGCGTGCTGCAACAGGACCGAGGCGACCTCCTCCGCGAGCGTCTCGACAAAATCGACGTGGCCGCGTCCGACCACAAGCCGGATGGCGTCGAGGATCACGTCGTAGGAGAAGATCGAACGCATGTCGTCCGGGTGCGCCCCGGCTCGCCGAACGAGCGCCTCGACGTCAAAGATGACGCGCTGGCGGACGCCCCGCTCAAAATCATAGGCGCCGATCTCGGCGGAGACGACAAAGTCGCGCACGAATACGCGATCGAGTTCGCCTTCATTGTCGCGTCCACCGATGATCCCGCGCGCCAGCAATCGCCAATCGATCTTCGGCGAGGCGTCAGGGTCCGGCCGTTCACGGGGAATCAGATCGCGAATCAGAGTGACCGCGTGCGGGTCAATCGCGCCGCGTCGATCGTGTGCGTGACAAAGCGCGCCGCGGAACCCAAGCACATCCGGACGCACGAGCAACAATCGCGGGATGTCGGGAACTTCGAGGGAGCCCGCCAAGCCGCTCATCAAGTGCAGCGCACGGCATTGCGAGCAGAATTGGTTAAGCTGCACAACTTCGAGATGCGCGATGAGACGCCCACGGCTCTTGTCGCGCGTATCGAGCATCGCGCCCTTGAAGCCGAGCGCCGCGAGTTGGGTGAGAAGGTTGAAGTCGGGCTTCTCGTCGGCGAACATCATGCCGACGAGATGGACCTCGCGCGCCACTCGTCGCAAGGAATTGCCAAGACGATCGAGCGTGGCGGCGTCCACCGCAAGTTTGACGTAGTCGACGCCCGCCGCGGCATAGGCGCGGATGGCCGTGAGCAACGCTTCTCCATCGTAAGGCGGATCGCCGAGCGCGGCGCTCGTCTCGCATCGTCCCGCGACCGCAGCAATCGCCTCGCGGGCGGTTTCGGACGAGACGGCTCCGAGCGCCCCTCGCTGCGCGTCTTTCAGATCGACAACGTCGGCCCCAAGTTGCAGGACGGCGTCAGCCTCCGCGGCATTGGCGACACTGGCGAGCATGCGCGTCATTGCGCCACGTCCCCTTCTGTAACGGTCCCCGAAAGTCTAGTCGCGACAGAGGTCGTCTAACGTCGAGCGCGACTCCAAACAACCCGACCGTGAGGTTCGGCGACTTGATTTGGCCGCGAGCGCAATCCTATGATCGCGCCTGAGAGGAAACGCAAATGCATGTTGCGGCGCGCGCCGTTTTCGCGATTGCGGTCGTCACCTCATTCGCGCCGCGAGCGATCGCGCAAGGTCGAGGAACGACCGATCCGGACTGGCCCTGCCAGCAGATCAAGACGCCAACTTTCTCGCTCGCCTCGATCTGGGCCGGGCCGCCGCTCGATCTCGACTCCCAAGCCTGGCGAAACGAGAGCGACGTCGTGGATCTCGAAGGTAAGATGGCGCAACGGCGCGTCCCTATCGCGGATGTGGAAGCTGCGATTGTCGACTTCAAGGCGAAGGCCGGCCCGGACGCGAAGGGCAAACTCCTGCGCGCCTTCGCGGCAGCCTTTGCCGATTTGTCGCAGCAACGCTCCCAAATCATCAATGGGCTGGGTCGAATTGGCCGAAGACAGAACGCACTCGCGGACCGCATTCGAGCGGACAACGACGCCCTTCAAAATTCGTCAGGCCAGAACCACGACGGCCAGACGCCGCCCGGCGGCGACAGTCAGGAACGGCTGCAATGGGACATCCGCATCTTCAACGATCGCCACCAGACCGTCGCTTACGTTTGTGAGGCGCCGACGGTGATCGAACAGCGCATCGGGCAAATCGCCCGCGCGGTGCAGCAAGCTTTATAGCGCGCCCTTTTGAAATGGCTCGCAAATGGCGCTGCGTGGACAGCCGTGGGTCAAGCCCGGCCATGACGCTGAGGTTCGCGCGCGAACCGATCGTGCCGGAGGGCCCTCAACTCAGGCGGGGCCTGTCAAGGAGAGATCGGTTTGTCGTTTTCGTCGAGCAGCGGGACGCCATAGGAACGCAATATCGCTTGAATTTCGGTTTGATTATCGGTGATCAGCTTGTTGAGGGCGCGTTTCCAGTTCTGATCGGAATGCCGCACGCCCATGACGATCCGAAAAGCCATACGGGTGTCGCCTCCCTGCTCCTTCACGAGCGGGACGATCGCCGTGGGCGTCTTGGCCTTCATCGCGTAGAAGCCGGCGATCGGGCCCCATAGCAACGCGACGTCGATCTCGCCGCGCTCCAGATCGTCCATCATCTCATGGGTCGGCGAATCAAATCGCGTGTCGACGACCAGCGCGTACGATTTGATCCGTCCGAGCAATCCGTTTTCGGCCAGGATGGTCGCCGGCGGCGTGCCCGCGACGATCCCGATCTTCGCCGTCTTCAGACGCGGGTCGCTCAGGGAATCCAGCCCCTTGAGAGGACCGTCCTGGCGATATGCGGCGACGTAGCTCGTTCGATAATAAGGGTTGGTCGGCTGAACGATGTCGGCGCCTTGAGCGATCCCAAGGACGACGTCGCAGCGATGGGCGTTCAGCGTGTTGCGGATGAAGCCCGTGGCGTCGGGGTAGAACGTATAAGCGAGAGACTTGCCGAGCTTGTGCGCGAAAAGTTCGGCGATCTTGTTTTCGAAACCCTCGCCCGCTTCATTGGAGAACGGAAGATCACGCGGGTCTGCGCAGGCTCGAAAAACATGCGGGTCGACCAGCTCGATCGAGTCTTGCGCATCCTGCGCTCCCGCGCCGCCTGGGAGAGCTAACCCTACCAGCGCGAAAATTGCAGCGACGATCGATCGTGTCGCGCTCGCCATCGCCTTATTCGCCCATGCATTTCGTTTCGGCCGCTTCGAATTCCGGCGGCTTATCTTCATGCTTGGCGGGTCTCCCGCGCGGAATCGCGCCCTGGGAGCGCGCGCGCAGATAGACGTAAATGTCGTCGAGATAGCACATCACGTTCTTATTCTCGGCGAAAGCCGGCATCACCTTTTCCTGGCCCGCTCCAAGGTCCTGCTTGCCGCCGACGACGATTCCGTAGAACTCGGCATAGCCGATCGTCTTGAGCGAATTTGCAAGGGCAGGCGCATAGGATGAGCCCTCTCCATCCGGCCCGTGGCAGACGTGGCACTCCGAATGATACCGGCGGAAGCCCGAGTACGTGTACCAGTCGACCGTTCCATCCGTGGACACTTTGAAGGTCGGGTCGCCGTTCTTGTCGCGATACTTACCGTGCTCGCCGCCAACCGCGGCTGAATCTCCCGGCGGATCGGCGCGGGCGACGAGAGGAGCGCCCAAGGCGAGGGTGAAGCCAAGGCCGAGTATGAGTTTTGAAATCGTCACGTTTGTTTCTCAAGCGAACTGGAGCAAACAAAAGGCCCGGCGCTTGCTTTGCCCACATGCGCCGGGCCCCAACTATTCCCTTAGATTGAGTCGATCACTCAATCGGTCGGAAGTGCGAACACTGTGAGCGTGCCGCCGAGCGCGGTGTAGTTGGAGAGCGCCGCATAGCCTCCGACCGCGCCCAGACCATCCGTCGGCTTGTTCAAGCCAGCTGCAAGGCCGATGCCCGGCCCAACCGCCAACGCCAGACAAAATCGCCACATACTGGCGACCGCCGTGCTCGTAGGTCATGACGTTGCCGATGATGCCCGACGGAGTCTTGAACTTGTAGAGCTCCTTGCCGGTCTTGGCGTCCACCGCCTTGAGGTAGCCTTCAAGCGTGCCGTAGAAGACAACGCCGCCCGCGGTGGCCAGAGCGCCTGACCAGACCGAGAACTGCTCGGGATTCGACCAGACGATCTTGCCGGCCTTGCCGTCCCAAGCGATGAAGTTACCCATATTGCTGTCGCCTGGCGGCGGATACATGGACAAAGTCGCGCCGACATAGGGCTGACCGGCGCTATAGCTTACTTTGAACGGCTCGTAGTCCATGCAGACGTGGTTGGTCGGCACGTAGAAGAGTTCGGTCTGAGGCGAATAGGCCGCAGGCTGCTCATCCTTGGTGCCCAACGCCGCGGGGCAGATGCCCTTGGAGTTGTTGTCCTCACCATTGGCTTCCGTCGACATCGCCTTGACGCGGATCGGCTTTCCGTAGTCCGGCGAAGCCTTGTCCATATTGATGCCGGTAGCCCAATTGACCTTCGGATCGAACTTGTTGGCGACGATCAAATCGCCGGTGACGCGATCGAGCGTGTAGCCGAACCCGTTGCGGTCAAAATGCGTCAACAGCTTGCGATCCTTGCCATCGATCTTTTGATCGGTGAGGATCATCTCGTTGACGCCGTCAAAGTCCCACTCGTCGTGGGGCGTCATCTGATAGATCCACTTGACCGCGCCGGTGTCGACGTCGCGCGCCCAGATGGCCATCGACCATCTTGTTGTCGCCGGGCCGCTGCTTCGGGTTCCAGGTCGAAGGATTACCCGAACCATAGTACATCAGGTTGAGATCGGGATCGTAGGAATACCAGCCCCAGGTCGTCCCGCCGCCGATCTTCCATTGATCGCCCTGCCAGGTGCTGGTGCTGGAGTCCTTGCCGACCGGCTTGCCAAGGCTGGTCGTCTTTTCCGGGTCAATCAGCGTGTCGGAATCGGGACCCATGGAATAGCCGCGCCAGGCGAGCTTGCCGTCCTTGAGGTTGTACGCGCTCACCCAGCCGCGGACGCCGAACTCGCCGCCCGAAACACCGACGAAAACCTTGTCCTTGAAGACGATACGGCGCGTCGGTGCCTGTCTGGCCCTTCGACGCATCGCCGTCTTTCACCGACCAAACGACCGCGCCGGTCTTTGCGTCGAGCGCGACGAGCGTGGTGTCCGCCTGATGGAGGAAGATCTTGCCATCAGCGTAGGCCAGTCCGCGGTTGACCGTATCGCAGCACATCACCGGGATGACATTGGGATCCTGCTTGGGCTCGTACTTCCAGAGAATCTTGCCGTCGTTGTTGAGGTCAAGCGCGAAGACGGTGTTCGGGAAGGGGGCATGAAGGAACATGGCGTCGCCCACGACGAGCGGAGCGCCCTCGTGCCCACGCAAAACGCCGGTCGAGAACGTCCAGGCCGGGGCTAATTTACGGACGTTCTCGGCGGTGATTTGTTTGAGTTCTGAGTAGCGGGTATTCGCGAAATTCCCAGTGGGCATGACCCACTGCTTGCCGTCCGCCGCCAGCTTTGTGAGTTCTTCGTTCGCGACAGCATACCCGGCCGTAAACAGGGCCGCGGCGCCGAAGCAAGTTGCAAGCAAGAGTTTGCGCATTGTTTCCTCCCGGTTAGACTTATTAACAAAAGCACCTCACGACCCGTTACAGGTCAAGCGGCTTCGTAGCGTTCGTCTCGGTGGGACAGTGTCGGCAGCGTGTCACGACATGACGAAAACGAGCACAAGCGCCCGCGGGCATTCGCCTTGCCTCCGATAAGTGCGCCGAGGCTCCCGTCCCCGACACTCGTGCAGCCGAAACTCTCGGGAGAATATCCCGATCGAATTTTGAGCGCAAGAGGCAAACCCCCAGAGGCCGTCACGATCTCGTCATGCCTTCAAGCAGTCCTGGGCCATTCAGTCTATGCTTCCAAACAATAACGAGGAGGATCCCATGCCCATCAGGTTTACGCGGTCGCTTTTGGCCGCCTCGTTCGCCGTCGCGGGGCTCGCAGGCTTCGCTTCGGTCGTGTTTGCACAAATCCCCGGCGATACGATCAAGATCGGCGTGTTGAGCGATTTCTCCGGTCCATTCGCAGATCAGGTCGGCAAAGGGTCGCTGGTTGGCGCTCAGCTCGCGGCCGAGGATTTCGCCAAGGAGGCGGCGGCCTCAAGGTCGAGGTCATTTTCGCTGATCATCAGAACAAGCCCGACATCGGAGTTGCGATCGCGCGGCGATGGGTGGACGAGGAAGGCGTCGATGCGATTGTTGACCTCGCCAATTCCGGGGTGGGTCTCGCCGTCAACACCCTCATGCACGAGAAGAATCGCGCGATGCTCGCCTCCGCGACCGCGACCTCGGACCTCACCGGAAAATTCTGTCAGCCGACCACGGTCCAGTGGGCTCTCGACACCTGGGCGCTCGGAAACGCGGTCGGCCGCACGATCACCAAGATGGGCGGCTCGACCTGGTATTTCATCAGCTTCGACTATGCTCTCGGCAAGGCCCTGCAGCGCGACGCGACCGAGGCGATCGTCAAAGCCGGCGGCTCGGTGCTGGGCTCCGTGTCGCATCCGCTCGGCGCAACCGACTTCGGCTCGTATCTTTTGCAGGCGCAAGCCTCGGGCGCCAAGGTGATCGCGCTCGCCGACACGGGCGTCGACGCGATCAACGCGATCCGGCAGGCGGCGGAATTCCAGATCGTCGGCCCCGACAGGCGGCTCGCGGCGCTCTTCCTGCAGATCACCGACATCGATGCGCTCGGACTGAACGCGGCGCAGGGTCTTATCTTGTCCGAGGCCTTCTATTGGGATCTCAATGATGCGACGCGCGCCTTCGCCAAGCGCTTCGCCGAACGGATGGGCGGCAAGATGCCGACCGAGGATCAGGCCGCGGCCTATTCGGCGACGCTCGCGTATCTGCGCGCCGTGAAGAGAGCGGGAACGATCGAAGGCGAGAAGGTGGTCAACGAAATGAAGAAGTCGCCGATCGACGATCCGCTATTCGGCCATGTGGTCGTGCGGGCCGACGGGCGCGCGACGCATGCGATGTACGTGTTCAAGGTCAAGTCGCCGCAACAATCGAAGAGCAGGTTTGACGTCTATGATCTGATCGAAACAATTCCGGCCGACGCCGCGTTCCGGCCGCTCGACCAGGGCAATTGCCCGCTCGTGAAGTGAGCGGGGCTATTGAAGCGAGTCGCGTGAAGGGGATCGGAGGAAGGCTATGAGCGAACAGTCCAAAGAGCGCGTTTATGAACCGGATGAGATCGCCACGCGGCTGAAGCGCGAGCTTCCCCATTGGCGTTACGAGAACGGCTGGATCAGACGCACTTTTCGCACCTCGGGGTGGAAGGGCACGCTGATGGTCATCAACGCGGTCGGCCATCTGGCGGAGGCCGCCTGGCATCACCCGGATATCGCCGCGTCCTACGCCTGGGTCGAGGTGAAATTGCAGAACCACAGCGCCAAGGGCATCACCGACAAGGACTTCGAACTGGCTCGCAAGATCGAGGACTTCGTCTCATGGCGTCCCGGCAAGGAGGGCGGCGCGCTCGAGGGAACGCCGAACGCCGACCAGCGGTTTGCCTATATCAAGTACGACGACAAGTGACTTTGGCGCGCTCGCGCGCCGAAGCACCTGGCGATTCAGTCCGGTTCACGCAAGCTTTCGATGCGAGCCGCAATCGCTTTTCGCTCTTCGCCGCTCATCGCCGTGCGCGGGCTTGAGATCCGGATTTCGCCGACCACATGCGCGGGGCGCGGAGAGAGCACGAAGATTCGGTCGGCGAGAGCAATCGCCTCGTCGACGTCGTGGGTGACGAGGACCGTGATCATCCCGCGGCTTTCCACGAGTTTGACCAGATCGCGTTGCAATTGCCTGGCGAGCGGCGCGTCGAGCGAAACAAATGGCTCATCGAGGAGGAGCAGGGTGGGCCGAACCGCGAACGCGCGCGCCAGCGCCGCGCGCCGCGCAAGGCCGAGCGAGAGCTCACCTGGAAAATGCGTGCGGTGCTCGGAGAGGCCAAGAGCGGCGAACAAAGCGGCGATCTCGGCTTCGTCCGCGTCGGGCGCGGCGAGTCGCACATTGTCCTCGACGCTGCGCCACGGCAGGAGCCGCGGCTCCTGAAAAACCATGCTGACGCGCCCGTTCGCCGGGATGTGGACTGCCCCCTCGAAATTGCGATCGAGGCCGGCAAGAATGCGCATGAGCGTCGACTTGCCGCATCCGGACGGCCCGATCAGCGCGCCGGTCTCGCCTTCGTCGAGCATGAACGAAAGATTGGAGATGACCGGAACGCTCTGCCCTGAGGCCGTGCGGAAGGATTTTTCAGCGACGCGCGCTTCAAGCCGCGCGCGGTCGCCAACGGGAGACGTGACGTTCAAAGGGTTGCACCGCAAGCATTTCGATGATGAGCATGATCGCCGTGAAGGGCAAAGCATAGGCGAGCAAGAGGGGGACGTCGAACAGTTGGAAGGCGGTATTGATTTCGAAGCCAACACCGTTCGGCCGTCCCATCAGTTCGACGACCAATACGATTTTCCAGACGAGCGACAGTCCCGCTCGGGTCGCAGCAGCGAAATAGGGCGCAAGTTGCGGCGCGACGACGTGAGTGAGCCGCTTCAGTCGTGAAAAGCCGAACACCTGCGCCATTTCGTCGAGCTTCACATCGAGCGCGCGCACCCCTTCTCGAACGGTGACGACCGTGACCGGCAATTTGTTGAGCGCCACCGCGCCGATCGCCGCCGCTTCGTTGAGGCCCACCCAGATGTAGGCAAGGACGATGATCACGAGCGCCGGCAAATTTAAGAGCACGATGATCCAGGGGTCGGCGGCGCGGTCGAGCAGCGCATTGCGTCCCATGGCGTAGCCAATCGCCGATCCAGCCCCCATGGCGAGCAGGAACGCCGCCAGGACGCGGGCGAGTGTGACGGCGAGCGCCGTGAACAGCGCGCCCGACGCAGCCTCGGACTTTATCGTCGCGAAAACAGTCAGCGGACCTGGAAGCAACCGCGGATTGCCAAAATGCGCAGCGATCTGCCACAAACCAATGAGTGCGACGAGCGAGAGAAGACGCGTCATCACGTCCTATTCGCTCGCCGCGGGATCGTAGAAGAGGCCGGTGTCCAGTTCTTTTGCCTTGCCGACCAGCGTCTCCCCGCCGACCTCCGCCAATCGGCGAAAGAGGACGCGGGCGTCCGCAGCTTGCTCGGCGATGGTTCGTTTCGGCACGCCTTCGAGGTAGCGCTGGCGATAGACGGCGAGCGCCGCATCGTCCTTCAGGCGTAGCCGGGCCTTGATCGGGGCCCACGCGTTCGGATCTTCGGCCAGGATTTTGCGCGCCTGGGCCCCGGCAGCAAAATAGCGACGCAGAACATCCTTGTGCGAAGCGGCGAAAGCCTCGTTGAACACGTAGCCCGTCATCGCGACCGGACCGCTTGCGCCAAGCGTCTTCTGGATGTCGGACATTTCGATCGCGCGGCGAAAGCCACGCCCCTCGAGATCGGCGGAGAAAGTTCCAGTATTCGAGGGCAGTCTCAGTCTCGCCCTGGACGAGTTTCTCAGCGATGAGGGGAGGCGCGCCATATGACGGTTTCGCTTCCTTGGTCAGGTCGAGCCCCGAACCGAGGGCCACCGCCCGCAGCAAAAGCCAGCTCTTGTCGAGGGGTCCGCCAGCGACGCCGATGGATCGGCCAGCGAGATCGCCCACCGAATGGACCGGCAAATCCTTCGGCGTCATCACGGCGCCCAGCGTGGTCGAATAGGGGGTGAACAGAAGCTTGTCGCCGAGCGCTCGTTCACGCGCTGCCCAAAGCCAGTCCTCCGCAATCATATCGGCGGCCCCGCCCATCAGGGCGACCTTGGCCGCGTCGGTGGTCGCAAGCTCGACCGTCTCGATGTCGAGGTTGGCGGCCTTGTCGAGCCCGTGAGCCTTGATCGCCTCGATTTCCCAAGCCGCCGTTCCCGTTTTCTGGATCGCAATGCGCAGACGGTCCGGGGCCTCCGCGCTGCACGCCAGATTGGCGCTCGCGACGAAGGCAAAAACGGCGACCAGCAATGGCCTAATCATCTGAGAACTCCTTGGCGTCCGCAACGCGCATCAGCCGCCCCGGCGCATCAGCATTCCGCGGGCAGGGTCATAGGCGACCACGGCTGCGCCAAGGAACACGACCGTGCAGCCGAGCACAACTCCGAGCGCCAGCCAATTGATCTCCTGGTAGAACGCGAAGCGTATCAATTCGACCGACCAGGTGAAGGGATTCAGCCGGCAGACGGTCGCCAGCCAGGGGCTTCCTTCTTGCACGCGCCACAACGGATAGAGGGCGGAGGAAGCGAAAAACATCGGGAAAATGACGAAGTTCATCACGCCCGCGAAATTCTCAAGTTGCTTGATCACCGAGGACAACAGCATGCCCATCGCGCCAAGCATCAGGCCGGACAGCGCCAGCGCCGGCAAAACCGTCAGATAGCCCCACCAGGTCGGCGGCTCGATTTCCCAGAAATAAGCGATGACAAGGAAGGCGTAGACCTGCAGAATCGAAACAGCGACGCCCGCGATCAGCTTCGACGTCAATAGGAACCAACGCGGCGCAGGACTGACCAGCAGCATGCGCATGCTGCCCATCTCGCGGTCGTAGACCATCGACAGCGAAGACTGCATGCCGTTGAAGAGCTGGATCATCGCGATCAGACCAGGGGTGATGTAGACCTCGTAAAGAACATAGGTGTCGTAGGGCGGCATGATCGACACGCCGAGTGTCTGTCGAAACCCGGCTGCGAAAATGAACAGCCAGACCATCGGACGGACCAGCGCGGAAATGAAGCGCTCGCGTTGATGAAGAAACCGCAGGCTCTCGCGCCACACGATGCCGTAGAGGCAAATCAGACGCTGCCTCCAGCCGAACGGCCGCTCGCTATTGAGGACGGCGTCGCTCATTGTTCGCCCTCCTCCTTGTCGCCCGTCAATGACGTGAACGCTTCGCCGATCGAACGAGCGCCAGCCGCGCCAACGATATTGTGTGACGTGTCATTGGCGAGCACGCGTCCCTTGTGGAGAACCACGACATGGTCGTCGGGGCGAATCTCGTCAACAAGATGGGTCGTCCACAGGACCCCTATCCTTTCATCGGCGACCAGGCCTCGCACGACCTCCAGGATCCCGGCGCGCGCCTTGATGTCGAGCCCCGCCGTCGGCTCATCGAGCAGCAGCATTCGCGGGCGATGCAGAAGCGCCCGAGCGATCTCGACCCGCCGCATCTGACCGCCTGAAAGAAAGCGCACCTTGTCTCCCGCCCGATCGGCGAGCCCGACGCGGGCGAGCTGAATTGCGCCTCGCTCACGCGTCTCACGCGCGCCGATGCCGTGCAATGCGCCATGATAGGCAAGGTTCTGGGCGACGCTCAGGTCAGGATCCAGCGTGCGCTGCTGAAACACAACGCCGAGGTGCGCCAGAGCGGCGCCGCTGTTACGCGCGACATCGCGCCCGAAAATGCGCACCGCTCCCGATCGGCTCGCATAGAGATGCGTGATCACCGAGAACAGCGTGCTTTTGCCGGCGCCGTTCAGGCCCAGCAGTACGGTAAAACTGGCTGGCGCGACCTCGAAGCTCACGTCAGCCAGCGCAATCCGCGCGCCATAAGAGTGCGAGACTCTCTCGACCGAGAGCGCGCTGACCGTCACCTCAGGCGTTACGTCGGTAACCGCGGTCATTGTTTCGAGATCGCGACGCCCCAAGGAAACGAACCGACCGGAATCGATTTGATCACCTTCAGCGCGGCTACGTCGATCACCGAGACATCGTTGGAGACGCCATTGGTCGACAGAAGATACTTGCCGTCCGGCGTCAGCTCCAATTGCCAGACACGCTGACCAACCAGCAAATATTTGAGCACCTGCTTGGTCTCGGCGTCGATAACCGCAACGCGATTGGCTGGACCGGTCGCGACGAACGCCAGTTTGCCATCGGCGCTGAAGCGAATGCCGACCGGCTGGATCTGCTCCTTCGCAAGTCCTGGCACCTCAAAGGTGATCTTCTGCTTCACCACGTGCTTGACGGGGTCGATGACGCTGACCGTTCCCCCGACCTCCGACGTCACCCAGAGTTCCGATCCGTCCTTCTTATACTCGGCATAGCGCGGACGAGGATCCACAAGGATGTTGGCCACCATCTTCTTGTTCTGCCAGTCGATGAGGTGAGCCATGCTGGTCGTTTCGGACGTGTTGACGACGATGGAGCCATCGGGACTGACCGCTACACCCTCGGGCTCGACGCCAACTGGAAATTCGCTCACGACCTTGCGAGTCGTGATGTCGATCGCAGTCAAAAGCGCATCGTTTTCGTTGGCGATAAAAATAAGCTTCCCGTCTGGGCTCATACGCAATTGCTCGGGATCGGCGCCCGACGGCAGCTCGCCAACCTCCTTAAGGGTCTTTGTATCGATGATCGTAATCGTGTCGTCGTCGCCGAGGGCGACGAACATCAGCGCATCGTCCTTGCTCAGCGCGATGCCGCGAGGTCGTTGGCCGGTCTTGATCGTGTGCGTGACCTGAAGCTTATCGAGATCGATGACCGAGATCGAATTGCCTTTCTCGTTCGTGACATAGGCCGTCATGGCCTGAGCAGCGCCAGAAACCGCTGCGAAGCAGACGAGCAGGATCAACGCGGTGGCGGAGCGCGTCACGAGTTTCACTGAAGTTTGCATTTGGTCTCCGGCCGGTCGAAGCCGAGGGTATCGAGTTCAGACGTCTGATGCAGGAAGCCTTCTTGAGGCGAAGCCGAGACTGTGCCCCGCCCGTCTGTGAGCAGGATCGGCTGTCGCATCTGTTGGTTCCAGGGACGTATGGTTAGCCCCTGTCCCTTGAACGCGCCAAGCGTGAAGGCTGGGGACACAAGATCGTCGTGTATCGCCTTGGGATCGGCGGATTTGGTGTGCGCGGCCGCGTCGCCGATCAAGCGCATGGCTTCCCAAGCCTGATTGTCGCGCTGCGTCATCCCGCGCTTGAACGTGCGCTGGAAGCGGTTCTGCAACTGCACCGCGCCCCAGAATTCATGCGAGGGGTCCCAACTCACGGGCCGTAATCCTGCGGAGCCGACGACAGGCCGAGCGTCCCAGGTCCGAAAAGGCAGGAAGCCTGCAAAAACGTCGTTCTCGTCGGCAGCGACAAGCACGTCGTAGTCGGGGGCGCTTTGGGTGAAGACCGGCATTTGCCGTTGAACCTGGACGCTGCCGAAGTCCGAGCGCCTGCCACCGCCGGTGTCCTGAAAAGTGCGCTCCTCGACAATTTTCGCGCCGAACTTCTTCGCCGCCCGCCGATAAGCGTCGCCGAGCAGTTTGTCGTCGGGATGGGATCCAACCACGAGCAGCCAGCGTTTCCACTGCTTCCAGATCAGATATTCCGCAAGGCCGTCAGCAAGCATCGACCGAGTCGGAGCGACATGAATCAGGTTGGCGCGACAATCTTCCTCGCGCAAGCGATCGTCGGGCGCGCCCGCATTGAACACCAGCGCGCCCGAAGGGCGAGCCGCATCGGCGACCGCAAGAACCTCGGCGGCCGGGAGGTCGACGATAAAGAGACGGACACCGTCGGCAAGCATCTTGTTCAGCGGCGCAAGCGGATCTTCGCCCGGAGCGAGCTTGGCGTCCACGACGGAAAAAGACTGGTCAAGGAAACGCCCCGTGGTGTTGTTGTCATCCATCGCCATGCGCGCGCCGGCGACGAAGTCATCCGCCGCGGGGATGTCGAGGATTGAAATCGTTTCGCGGGAATGCGCCTCGTGGATGACGCCAACCTTGACCGCCAGCGGGTCCGCCGCGGCTGACGCCATCGCCCCTGCGAATACAGCAAAAGCTGAAAAGGCGAACCGTCGCAGCACCGTCCAAACACGGCGACCAGAAGAAACCCGCAGCGCCCGTTTGACCATCAATTCGAACCAGAACATCTTGCGGGGCAAATCCTCTCCCGTGAATGAAAGATTACCTTGTCGACGACTTGCAGAGTTGACGACTTGCAGACCTTAGCCTTCGGCCCGCTGAGGAGGCGAACAACAGAAAACCGTCAGCCGCAGACGCTCGGCGGCCACCGATTTCGTGCTCAAGCAACTCTCAACGGGAATCCGGCGATCTCAAGGCCATTCGGCGCACCCTCGTCGGGCGACCTCACCGATGGATTTTGCAACCCAGAATTAGATCCGCAGCGGGCTGGCAGACGGTTAGCCGAGCTTGGCTCCGCGCCCTCTTACCTGAGCGGCCTAGTGTGTCACATCTGCGCCGACAAGTAGGCGGTGACTTCCATGCCTGCGCAAATCTCGACAACCACTGGAGTGTTCCAGCTCATGACCTGAACTCCTTGAGTTTCTCTCCTTGGGGGTCTTCGGATCCCACCGGAACGGAGGCTAGCATCCTTCGCGCGCGGCGTCATCTTCCTTGAACGCTCCGCCGAATAGCGATTGGCGCGCCAGGGACCAACTCGGCAAGAAACGCCCCAACTCTGGACGGACGGCGCGCCTCGGTCCTCAAATACGACGATCGCCCGCGCGCAGAAATTCACACCCCTATCCTTGGAGCCGCCCAATTGCTAAGTCACGGTCCAGGCGATGGCGCGCTTCGCCATCAGGGCCGTCAGGGGATACGCAGATCCGGGAGGACAATGTGAAGCTGATTAGTGTTTCGGTTGCAGCGGCGGCGTTCTTTGCTTCGATGGGCGCCGCAATGGCGCAGGACGCCGCGGCTGGCGAGAAGGTGTTCGTCAAATGCAAGATTTGTCATCAAGTCGGCGAGGGGGCGAAAAACATGGTCGGCCCGGTCCTCAACGGCGTCGTCGGCCGTAAGGCTGGCTCGTATGCGGATTACCACTACTCTGACGCCAACAAGAATTCGGGCCTCACTTGGGATGAGGCGACCATCAAGGAATATCTCAAGGATCCGAAAGGGAAGGTTCCTGGCACCAAGATGATCTTTCCTGGCCTGAAGTCGGATGACGACATCGCGAATGTCATCGCTTACCTCAAGCAGTTCGGGCCGGACGGCAAGAAAATCTAGCCGCGTCAGCGACAGATAGCTTCCAGGTCCGCTCCAACGATCCGCTGCTCATGCAGCGCACTTGCGATCAAGGCGCCGGCGGCGCCGGTCGCCTTAACCGCAGAGATATCGGCTCTGTCGCGGACGCCGCCTGCCGCATAGATTTCGCGGCCGTTCGCGATTGATCTTATGGCTCCGATCCGACCGAGATCGGGGCCCGCGCCGCTGCCGACCCTGGCAAGCGTCATGACGATGAGACGGGACGGCCAAAGGGCCGGCTCGGCCAGGATTTCGTCCGGTCCCTGAAACGCATCGCCGCGAAAATCAAGCGAGAGCACGATGCGCTCTGATCCCTTGTGCCGCGCGATGAGCGCGCTGTCGCGTTGCAATTCGCTGCCAATGACTGGCGTGCCCAGATCAGCGTCGACGAGAGCCTCACACGCTGCAAGGTCCGCGACGCCGTTATCGATCCACAATTGCAGAGCTGGAAACGCTGCGCGAATACGGCGCAAGGCGGACAAATTATCGCCGTCGCTCTGGATCGCATCGAGATCGGCGACATAGAGCGTAGAAAACGGATAGACCTTGAGAAGGCCGCGCACGACATCCACCGCGTCGCTGGTTGGCGAGAGCGGCGATTCGAGTGGCCGGTAGGACGCGCGAGCGCCCATCCGCGCGCGGACAACCTCACCGCGCATGAGATCAATGACCGGAATGATCTGCAATCTAGCTTCCCGACCCGCCAAGGGTGAAGACCTGCGTCGCCTTGTCCTTCAACCAACTCCACGCCTCGGCCTCGGCCGGTCCGGCGGTTTTGCTGACGGTGACTTCGAGGCGGGCAAGCTCCGTCTCGACTTCGGCGCGCGGCAGCATGTGCAAGCAACTCACCAGCACCGCGCCCTCGATCACCGCCGCTTGTGCGCGATTGAATCCCTGGAAGGGCGCGTGCGAAGCGCTGTGCGCGACACGGCACACGAAACGAGGCCTCAATTGATCTTCGCGCACCTCGATAACGACGAGTTCGAGGTGCGATAACGTCGTGGCCAATCGCGGCGCGGCGACAAGTGAGGCTGGCGTCAGCGGCCAGTCGCGGCGCCCGGTGAGGCATCCCGCAAAGACGCGTACGTCATCGGTGAAGTTGGCGACGGCGAACGGCGCCTGACGCAGATTGTCGAGCGTCGTCGAGGGGTGAAACGGCGCCAGAATCCAACCCTCGCCTTCGGCGATCAGCCCCAAAGGCGCGATATGGGGCTGGCCAAGCGCATTGACCGTGATGACGACGGCCTCACGAATCAACGGCATCGAGGTTACTCGTTCGCCGCGCGCGAACGCAGCGTGTGACCCGCTTCGCTTAAGCGTGTCCTGTCCTCGGCGCGGCGATCGATTGCGCAACCCCAATCCAGCGGCTCGTCCTGTGCGTATCGTTTACCAAGCTGAAAAGCGATTTCGGCCTTCGTCAATTCGGACCCGAGATAGAAGGCGTGAGCGCCGTCTGTTTCGACCCCGAGCTTATCGAACAGCGCAAAAGCATCCTCAGCGATAAAATGGCCGGCGCGATTGTAGACATGAATTCCGTCCTCGGCCGCTTCTATTCGGTAATTGTCGTCCTTCACTTGCGCCGAACTCTCGGCGATCTCGCCGCTCGTGTAGGGAAACGGCTTCTGGTCGTGGACCTGCAATAGCGCCCGCCCATAGCCGCGCGGCAAGCTGCTGTCTGCCGCCGCCGCGTACATGATGCGACGCGCCGCATCATGCTCCTGAAGCGTACGGCGTGTGTGTGGGCTGACATGGACGGTGAGCACGTTGGCGATACCGAGTTCCGAACAGATCCCGAGCAGCAACGCCGTGACCCCAACGGAGTCTGCGTCGGTTAATTCTGTCAGGTTCCCGGTGCCCATCAGCATTTCCACGCCAGGCAGCCGCGCGCGCACGTCGCGATAGCGCGATAGCGACTCGGCAAAGCCGAAGTGGATGGGATCGATAACCGGATCGAGGATAGCGCCAAGGCCCCGCTTGTCCGCGTCTTCAGCAGCGCGATAAAGAGAGGCGAGATCGCCATGCTGGGCCGGAATCAACACGGGTCGCGCGCCGGTCTCTTCGGCAATCGCGAGATTGGCCTCGGTGAGGCTCAGAAGATAATCCGCGCCTGCAGCCCCGCCCCGGCGCAGTTCGTCTGCGTCAGCCGAATCGACGCTGACAGCGAATCCTCTGGCCTTCAGTTCTCGCACCGCATCTTCGAGGTGGTGGAAAGGGGTATCGGGCAGGCACCCGAGATCGATGACGTCGGCTCCCTCGATGCGCAGGATCTCGGCGCGCGCGAGGATTGCCTCGAGGCTCAGCTGCGACGCATCGACGATCTCAGCAAAGATGCGCAGCGCATGGCGCGACAAATCGAGGGCCGCTCCGGCCTTCCCTAGAAATGTCGGCAGGTCCTTCAATTCATCAGGTCCGCGCTGGAAGGATACGCCAAATTCGTCAGCCAAACGCGTGAGGTCGGCGCGGCAGCGGCCCGGGACGACCACACGGTCGGCGTCGATCGGTCGCGGCAGCCTGCGCATGAGGATCGGTTCGGTCATCAGCGCCGCAACCTTTACCCCGACACTCAAGACCGACCAGTCAAACGCTGTCGGCGCCATGCCCTGCAAGACCTTCTCGAGGCGCTTCTCAGCGAGGCGTCCGGTCAAGAATAGAACGCGTTCCTTCATGCCGCGACTTTGCTTCGTCGCTGCGCGATGGCTTCTTGAAGCTCGGCGATCGAGTCGACCGTTGTCACGCCGGCAAAACGTCCCAAGCGCTCACGGTTCTCCAAATCGATCGGGCGCGGATAGACCTTCACCATTCCCTTCGGCGCTTCTGTCTCCAGCTCTGGCGCCGTGTCGCAGGCGAAGACGATGGTTGGTACGCGGCATTTCCCCGCCTGGGCGAAGACATTGCTGATGAACTCGTCGGAGATCCCATAGACGAATTTGGCGACCACGTTCGAAGTCGCGGGAGCGACGATCAACGTATGATAGATGCCGTAATAGAATTGCCCGACCGTCACCGAACTTGCCGACGTGTCGCGATAAATGCGCACGGACGAGGGCAGGTCGAGCTCCTGCTTGTACATGCGCAGGACTTCGGATCCCGCCTTGCTGAGGAAAAGATCGACATGCTCCAGTTCATGGATCAGGGCCAGGCTTTCCTTGAGGAAATGACCTGATCCCGTAAGCGCCCATCCCCAGCGCGGCGTTTGGCGTTTCGTCATTGTGCTGCCGGCGGTCGAATTGAGGTTGGCGCTACGATTTCAGGAAATATTCCTCCCCGCAACCCATCGGCGAGTCGTGCGCTATCGGTTGGCCCGGCGAGCCAAGCCCGGGCGGCGCTCTCCTTGAGATAGCGCGGGAACAACGGATCTATGACGCCACGGGCGACGAGATCGTGCAGCATCGACGGTCTCAGCTCCGAAATGGCCATGCTTGATAAGCAACAGACGGCCAGCGCCGAGCGCGCCCGCGAGCCAGGCGGCAAGGCTGTCAGAAGTCAAGTCCCAGGTTTCCGGCAGCGCTGCCGCGCGCGCCATCGGCTCCGGCGACCAGACCGGAACCTTGCCGTCTTCAAGCGCATGCAAAATCGCCGAGCGCGACGCGGTCAGCCGCAAGGCAGGATTGAGACTTTCGAGCGCGCGGCCGAACTGCGCCATGGCGATCAGCGCCATGGCATGCGCCGCAAAATCGTCAAACCCCATCGAGACCTGAGCCGTTCGCACCGCATCCGCAAACGGTCCGCCGCCCGGCACGATCACAATCGATCCAGCCTCGGTCGCGATCGCGGTCAGCCAGTCTTTGAGGTATGGCCCTGTTGCGTGGCTGCCGCCCAGCTTCACGATGGCGAGGCGTTTCGTCACTTCGACTTGACCCCCTCGCATGAGTTGCGGTCTCGGCCAACTTAGGAGTTCGAACCGGTCTCCTGTCGAGCAGCGACTTGCTTAGGCCCACATCTTGGTGGGATGGAGTTCCGCATCAGACGATTAGGAGGAACAGTGAGCGTCGTCATTGGTTGGGACATCGGGGGCGCGCATTTGAAAGCGGCGCGCGTGAAGCGAGGTCAGGTCGAAGCTGTGCTTCAGGCGGCGACACCGCTTTGGCTGGGACTCGACACGCTGCACGCTGCGTTCGACACGCTTTGCGCTCAATTGGGCGCCGCCGATCGCCATGTTGTTACTATGACTGGCGAACTGTGCGACGCCTTTCCTTCGCGCCGAGAGGGCGTCGCGGGTCTCGCCAGGATTGCGGCCAATCATCTCGCTCCTGCCGCTCCGAGCCTCTATGCTGGCCGGGCTGGGTTCGTCGATCTCGGCGAAGCTCTTTCTCACGCCAGCGACATTGCGTCGGCGAATTGGCACGCAAGCGCCGCGCTCGTCGCGCTCAAGGTTCCGGACGCCCTGTTCATCGACATCGGCTCGACGACTGCCGACCTTATCCCAGTGATCGGCGGCCAGGTCGCGACCGTCGGCTACACCGACGCGGAGCGGCTCGCTTCGGGCGAGTTGTTCTATACCGGCATGACACGCAGCTTCGTCATGTCCTTAGCCTCACGCGCTCCGTTTCGTGGCGCGTGGACTTCGCTCATGAACGAATATTTCGCGAGCAGCGCCGACGTTCACCGGATCCTGGGCGACTTGCCCGACGGCGCGGATAAAATGTCCACCGCCGACGGACGCGAGAAGACGGTCGAGGCTTCGCGGGCGCGTCTCGCCCGAATGATCGGACGTGAGGCCGACGAAGGCGCCGATTCGGAATGGACTGGACTCGCCGCTTGGTTCGCGGAAGCGCAGATACGTCAGATTACCGACGCGGCGTCGCTCCGGCTATCCTGTAACGATCTGGCGAATGCGGCGCCCGTGATTGCGGCGGGTGTGGGGGAAAGCCTCGCCCGAGAAGTCGCTCGCCGCCTTGGGCGTCCGTGCGTTGGATTTTCTTCGCTGATCGCGGCGCCCGCGGAAGCCTCGCACTGCGCGCCCGCGGTCGCGGTCGCCTTGCTCGGCGCAAATCAGGAAG
Organism: uncultured Alphaproteobacteria bacterium; assembly: GCA_963762335.1. GTDB lineage: Bacteria > Pseudomonadota > Alphaproteobacteria > Rhizobiales > Beijerinckiaceae > Roseiarcus. The sequence continues at coordinate 127,820 of CAVXKU010000017.1, forward strand.
CGCTTCCTTCGAAATCGAAGTCGTCGTAAGTTGATCAATGAGTATAAGAGAGCCGATGATACGCTTTGTCAGCGTGGTGTCATTGATGGTTGCGGGCGCTCATCTCGTGAGCACGACGGGAGCCGTTGCCGCCCCTGACCGAATGAACGACTATCCCACCTCCGCTCGCGCCGAATACGTCTTCGCCTGCATGAAGACCAATGGCGATACGCAAGCGGCGCTCGGGCAGTGCTCGTGTTCAATCGACGTCATCGCTTCGCTACTTCCCTACGACGCCTATGTCGCAGCAAGCACGGTCGCGTCGATGAACCAGGATGCCGGCCAGATCGGCGCCGTATTCCGGGGCGCTGCGATTGCGCGGGACGCTCTGGCCCAATTGCGACGCGCTCAGGCGGAGGGCGAGGTGCGCTGTTTCTGAAGCTCGAGCCCGAGAAGGGGCCAGACGCCTCTGGCGAGGGTAACAGGTTCCCCCGCCTTGCCTTGACCTGGGTGCTGTGGCAGAAGCCGGACGCTTTCAGCATAGATGCTGCAGTAGCTCAGTGGTAGAGCACTCCCTTGGTAAGGGAGAGGTCGAGAGTTCAATCCTCTCTTGCAGCACCAGTGATCACAGGCTTTCCGAGAGATCGACGGTGAACGGTCTCCGTCCTTCACCCGTCCTTCACGCCGGCTGGATCGCGGGGCAGCACGGTGGGACGAAGAAGAGGGGTCTCCGGATGCCCGCGTACCGCGCCCCACTACGCGTCCCGGTACGTCCGGCGGTTGCTCGCGAAATGTCGAATCCTCAAACACCACTAATTGCTAACTTTTTCTATTAATTATGCTATTGTGAAACCCGTGTCGTCCCTCGCCGTCTTTCACGAAAGACATTCGCTTCCGCCAGCCAGAGAAGAAGAAGCACGCGGCGCACGCGCCGCATATTCCCAATCCCGCTCAGCCTCGGCTATCCTCACGCCATTCCGTTTCTCGCGAGGATACGCATGAGCGACGACTTCACCCGCGCAACATGGCGTGCGGCAAGAAACGCCGGCTGCGCAAGCGGGCAAACTCATGGGGCGGCCGCAAAACCGCCCCCCCAGCATTCCTCGAGGCCGCCAAACGCACCCAATTCAAACCAGGACGCCCAGGACACCGAGTTTGCAGCGCCACCCAGCGTAACGGCAGCCCATGCACCCGCCTGGCTCTCAAAGGCATGATAGTCTGCGAAGCACACGGCGGCTGCGGCATACTCGCCATTCAGGGCGAGCTGCAGCCCTCCGGCAGGGCCAAAGCCCGCATCGCCGCCCAGATCGCCGCAGGCAAAGAGCAAGGCCCGCCGCCACTCGATCTCATCAAGCTGCCCCTCTACAGACAGGCTAACCAATGGACCAGATCAGGCTCGCCCGAGCCTTCAATACTCCCGCAGGCGAAACGCCGTCCTGACGGTCATCGGCCGGCAATGTCAGCGGGGAGGGGCCTGCACGTCTGCATATCGACGCGATCGCCGCCTTGGCTGGCGTCTGCCGCACCGTGGTCAAGAACGCGCTCAGGGCCGCCAGGGCAGGGGGGCTGCTGCTGGTGAAGGAGCGCCGTATCCCGGCCGGAAGAGCCTGACCAACGTCATCAGCGTTATTTCCCGCGAATGGTCGGCGTGGCTCGGCTCAGAAGGATAGGGGCAGAAATCTGACCTCCCCGGTGACTCGAACAACCAGGACGGAAATCGGAGCCGCTTCGCGGCCGCTTGTGACCAAAAGGACCGGCCTTCCGGCCGGAAGAGCATTCGGAAGAAGTGAGGCGGCCACGGGCGGCCCGTAGCTGGCCAAGGACGGCCGTTTTGGAGGCTGATGGCTACCTACCCGGAAGGCCTCCGGCGCACGGCGGCGTCCTGGGGCTCCTGAAGGGGCTTGGGGCAGGGCAGGGGCGGCGCGGAGATTTCAGATCCTAGTAAAATTACCGAGGTGACGCCGCCTGGGCGGACCGGCCACAACATGGCGTCGGGCGTCCTGGGCGGTGCTGCGCGTCGCTGTCGGTAAGTCGACGGCTGACGAAAGTCTGACGTCGCCGAGCGTGGGCATGCGCTCCGGCCATTTCCAGCGGAGACTGGCCATGCGGAAACCCGTTCCGGACACCCAGCCCGATTCATGGCTCGACCGCGGCGGATCCACATCACGGCCACCAGAAGGTGGATCCGGCGCGCCGACGCTTACGCCGGCGGCATGGCGTCACCCGTCCTGAAGCCCTTCGACGCCTGGTCGGCGCGCAGATCGAAACGGAGCCGAAACAGTGAGCCTCGGCAGGGTAGAGCGCTAATAGCGGCCCTGGAGCCACCTTCGCGGTCTCGGTGTGGCCGCGCGGGGGGCCTCATCGACATTTCAGTCTGGTCAACGTCTCGTTATTGGACGCAGTCTCAGCCGCAACGTGGGAACGGCAGCACGAATGCTCGACAGCAATCGCCTCGACGGGAAAGTAGCCCTGATAACTGGCGCGGCTGGAGAGATCGGCGCGGCGACGGTCAAGCTGATGATTGCGCGCGGCGCGCGCATCGTCGCCGTCGACCGGGACAAGGCGGCTTTGATGCGCCTCAGCGACGAACTCGATCGCCCAGCTGAATTCATCCCGATTGAAGGCGACGTCACGGATGAGGGCTCGGTTGAAGGCTTCGTCGCGCGCGCGGAAGCTTCCGCTGGTCAAATCGATATCTTCTTCAACAATGCCGGGATCGAGGGCTCGGTCCATCCGATCGCGGAACTATCCACTGGCGGACTTTCGCCGCGTGCTCAATGTGAACGTCGTGGGCGTCTTTCTCGGATTGAAACACGTCCTTCCGGTCATCGCGGAAGCGGGCGGGGGAACGGTGATTAACACGTCGAGCATCGCCGGCCTCACCGGAACAGCCGGCCTATGCGCTTACAACGCTAGCAAACACGCCGTCATCGGATCGACGCGCAGCGCAGCGGCCGAGTGGGGCGGCCGAGGAATACGGGTCGATTCGGTCAACCCCGGCCTGATCGACAGTCGCATGATGTCCTCGCTTCAAGAAGAGCTCTCGCCCGGTCGCGCCGCCAAGGCGCGCGAACGAACCAGCGCAAGGATCCCTGCGCTCCGTTACGGCACGCCGGAAGAAGTGGCGGCGCTGGTCGCCTTCCTGGCGTCGGAGGACGCCCGCTATATCCACGGAGCGGTCTTCGTCGTCGACGGCGGTTTTACTGTGAGCTGACAATGGGCGGGCGCTGGTTAACGTTTTCGGCGGCCCCTACGGGTGAGGCCGCGATTATCGCTGGTCCGGGGCGTCCTGGCTCTTCTAGCCAATAGCCAGCGTGAGGCGCCCCAATTCCCCCCTCACGAAAGCGTCGGACGGGGTGGCCGGGATACTCGACAAGCCCCGGCCACCTTTTAACCCGCAGCCGCGTTCCGACGCGAGCCGGGGTCTGGCCTTATCGCTCGCTGATTTCGAACCACCTGACCCGCGACGCGGTCGGCGGACCGACGAAGAGCACCCCACACGACGAAGATCAGAAATCCCCGCCCGGGCGAACGGCACGGCAACACGGCGAGTCCCCGAGGAAGAAAAAAGCGCCTCCTGCGAGAGGTGGCGCTGCGATGTGGGGGGTGCGCATCGCCGAACTTGTTTGCGGCCGACGTCACCAGTTCGACTGCGATCGTCGTCAGCGAGGAACGCCATCGTGCGCACGAGGGTCAGCAGAAACAGGGCGAGCCGGCGAGCAGGTAGCGCCAGAAGGCGCGGGCCGGATCGCGGTTCATTTCGAAGGACACCTGGCGGTCGTATGGGTCGTTGTTTTCGTTGATGGCGGGTTCGGGGTTGTTGTCCGACGGCACCCCCACCATGCCGGGATATGCCGTGGCGTGCTCTGTGGCCCGAGCGCGCCACATCGCGCCGCCCGGTTTCCTCCGGACCCCTGTGCGGCGGACTCTCGAGCCCCGTGTACGCGCTAGCCCAGCGGCCTGCCTGAGGACCGGGCGGCGATTGCGTTG
>CAVXKU010000018.1:0-80834 GCA_963762335.1 uncultured Alphaproteobacteria bacterium
TCGTCACCTGCCACGCCGAGGGCGAGGTCGGCGACGTGATTGTCGGCGGCGTCGCGCCCCCGCCGGGTGAAACCGTGTGGGAGCAGTCGCGCTTCATCGCCAGTGACGGCGCGTTGCGCAGTTTCGTCCTCAACGAACCGCGCGGCGGCGTCTTCCGCCATGTCAATCTGCTTGTCCCGGCCAAGAACCCGAGAGCGCAGATGGGCTTCATCATCATGGAGCCCGAGATCCCGCCCATGTCGGGCTCGAACTCGATCTGTGTCGCAACCGTGCTCCTCGACGCCGGCATTCTGCTGATGCAGGAGCCCGAGACGCACCTCACCCTGGAGGCGCCTGGCGGCCTCATCGCGGTCAAGGCGGAATGTCGCAATGGCAAGGCCGAGCGCATCTCGATCGAGAACGTGCCCTCATTCGCCGACCAACTGGACGCGCCGCTCGAAGTAGCCGGCTTACGATCCCTCAAGGTCGACATCGCCTATGGCGGCGACAGTTTTGTCATCGTCGACGCGGCGGCGCTCGGCTTCGCAGTTCGACCGGACGAAGCGCGCGATCTGGCCGAGATGGGCATCCGCGTCATCGCCGCCGCCAACCAGCAACTCGGCTTTACTCATCCCGATGCGCAGGCTTGGGACCACATCTCCTTCTGTCAGTTCGCCGGCCCGCTCACGCGCGAAGGAAACGAACTTCACGGTTCGAACGCATGCATCATCCGCCCCGGCAAAATCGACCGCTCGCCGACCGGGACAGGCTGCAGCGCCCGCATGGCGGTTCTGAGCGCGCGCGGACAGATGGCGGAGGGCGACGTCTATCGCGCCCGCTCCATCATAGGCTCCGAGTTCGTCTGCCGGATCGCGCGCAAGACGGCGATCGGCGGCCGGCCGGCCATCGTCCCAATCATTTCGGGTAGGGGATGGATTACCGGCGTCAGTCAGTATATGCTGGACCCGGCCGATCCGTGGCCGTCGGGCTACCGGCTCTCGGATACATGGCCGCGCATTAGGGAGGCAATTTGAGCGCTTGGCGCGGTTCGCGCAGCTCAGTTGATGCAAAAAATGGCGATGAAATACCCAGCTCACGACCTTTTGTCGGCCTTCCAATCCAATTTTAAACGTTTTGCCTCAAGGTTGGCTTAACAATCGAAACTACCGAAGTGTTGACGCCCAGGGAACGGGCGGGAGGACAAGCGGTCGTGCAACCGACGGACGTCTCCGATCCCAGTTACTTCCACCGAGTTGTTGATTGTCAGTGGGCCTGCCCGGCTCACACGCCGGTGCCGGAATACATCCGGCTTATCGCCGAAGGGCGCTACGCCGACGCCTATATGATCAACTGGAAGTCGAACGTCTTTCCGGGTGTGCTCGGACGGACGTGCGATAGGCCATGCGAGCCAGCCTGCCGCCGTGTCCGGGTGGAGGAAGCGCCGGTCGCGATCTGTCGCCTCAAGCGCGTGGCTGCCGACAACAAGGGTGAGATCGCCGATCGCCTGCCGCGCCCGGCCGCCGCCCGCAACGGCAAGCGTATCGCCTGCGTCGGCGCAGGCCCAGCATCCTTGACCCTCGCCCGCGATCTCGCGCCCGATGGGCTATGAGGTCGTGATCTTCGATGGCGACGCTCAGGCCGGCGGCATGATCCGCAGCCAAATCCCCCGCTTCAGGTTGCCTGAAAGCGTGATCGACGAGGAGGTCGGCTACGCCTATCACCGGGCTCGGTCCGGTCATGCGCCTGGGCGAGCGCGTCGGTAGCCTCAAGGCCCTGCTGACCGAGGACTTCGACGCGATTTTCGTCGGCTCCGGCGCGCCTCGCGGGCGCAACCTCGATATTCCAGGCCGCCAGGAGGCGGCCGCCAATATCCATATCGGCATCGATTGGCTGTCCAGCGTGTCCTTCGGCCACGTCGAGAGGATCGGTCGCCGCGTCATCGTCCTGGGCGGCGGCAACACCGCCATGGATTGCTGCCGCACGTCGCGGCGCCTTGGCGGCGAGGACGTGAAGGTCATCGTCCGTTCCGGCTTCGAGGAGATGAAGGCGTCTGCCTGGGAGAAGGAGGACGCCATGCACGAGGATATCCCGATCCTCAACTTCCTGGTGCCCAAAGCCTTCACCCATGAGGGCGGGCGACTGACCGGCGTCGGTTCGAGAAAGTGGCGGCGCAATACGACGAGCGCCGCGGACGCCGCGTTCTCACGCCCACCGGCGAGCCGGATGTCATCATCGCCTGCGACGACGTGCTGGTGGCGGTGGGCCAGGAGAACGCTTTTCCCCTGGATCGAAAGCGACGGGGGCCTTGCCTTCGGCCGCGACGGCCTGCCCGCCGTCGACCCCCTGACGTTTCAGTCGAGCCTGCGACATGTCTTCTTCGGCGGCGATTCCGCTTTCGGCCCCAAGAACATCATCACCGCCGTCGCGCACGGCCATGAGGCGGCGATCTCGATCGACGCCTTCTGCCGTGACGAAGATCCGCGCGCGCGGCCGGATCCTTTGACCAACCTCGTCAGCCAGAAGATGGGCATCCACGAGTGGTCATACGACAACGCGATCACGCTCGATCGCCGGTTTCAGGTTCCCCATGTCGAGAACGCGGTGGCGCTCAAGAACATTCAGACCGAGGTCGAACTCGGGTTCGATCTGAAACAGGCTTTGGGCGAAGCGCAGCGCTGCCTCAACTGCGATGTGCAGACCGTCTTTGCAACTCCGCTGTGCATCGAGTGCGACGCCTGCGTACGACATCTGCCGATCGACTGCATCTCATTCGTGCCCAACGCGCCCGAAGATGAGCTGCGCCGTTCGCTCATCGCGCCCGCGCTCAATCTTTCCCAGGCGATCTATGTCTCGGAGCCGGTCAAGACCCGCCGGGTCATGGTCAAGGACGAGGATCTCTGCCTGCATTGCGGCCTCTGCGCTGAACGCTGCCCAACCGGCGCCTGGGACATGATGAAGTTCACAATCGAGATGGCGCAAGCCGGACACCCATGCCGATCGCAGCTGTAAACGACTTCGTCATTCGCTTCGCCAACGTCAACGGCTCGGGATCGGCAAGCGCCAATCTCCTGTTCGCGCGTTCGATCCTGCGCATGGGCGTGCCGATCGGGCCGCGCAACATCTTCCCTTCGAACATCCAGGGCCTGCCGACCTGGTACGAGGTCCGGGTCAGCGAAGCGGGTTTCTTGGGCGCGCGCGGCGGCGCCGACATCCTGGTCGCCATGAACCCGCAGACCTTCGTGCAGGATCTGGCCGCGATCGAGCCTGGCGGCTACCTCTACTACAATTCGACCCGGCCGATTGCGCATCTCTGACCCGCGACGACATTGTGGTCTTGGGCATGCCGCTCACCGAAATCTGCACCAAGGAATATTCCGACCCCAAGCAGCGCCAGCTTTACAAGAACATCGTCTATGTCGGCGCGCTCGCGGCGCTGCTCGACATTGAGCTTGGCGTTATCGAAACGCTGCTGCGTGAGCGGTTCAAGGGCAAGGACAAGCTGATCGACGCCAACTTGAAGGCGCTCAAGATCGGCCACGACGACGCACAGTCGCGCTTCCAATGTCCGCTCGGCGTGCGCGTCCGGCGCAGCGAGACCGCCGGCGACCGCATTCTGGTCGAAGGCAATTTCGCCGCGGGCTTGGGCGCCGTCTATGGCGGGGCCACGGTCTGCGCCTGGTATCCGATCACACCCTCGACCTCGCTCGCCGAAGCGTTCGAAAGCAATTGCGCGCGCTACCGCGTCGATCCGGCGACGAAGAAGAAGAATTACGCCATCGTCCAGGCCGAGGATGAGATCGCCGCGATCGGCGTCGCCGTCGGCGCTGGCTGGAATGGCGCGCGCGCCTTCACCGCGACCTCTGGCCCTGGCGTTTCGTTGATGCAGGAGTTCTTCGGCCTCGCCTATTTCGCTGAAGTTCCGGTCGTGCTGTTCGACGTTCAGCGCGGCGGCCCGTCGACCGGCATGCCGACCCGCACCCAGCAGTCGGACCTTCTCGCGGCAGCCTTCGCGTCGCACGGCGACACCAAGCATGTGCTGCTGATTTGCCGATGGACCGGGCGAAGCGTTCGAATTCGGCGCGAGCGCATTTGATTTCGCCGAGCGGCTGCAGACGCTGGTGTTCGTCATGCTCGATCTCGATATCGGCATGAATGCGCATCTGACCGCGCCGTTCCGCTGGGACGATTGCGCGCCTACGATCGCGGCAAGGTGCTGAGCGGCGAGGAGCTCGAAACGGCGCGCGAATTCGGCCGCTACAATGACGTCGACGGCGACGGACTTCCCTACCGCACCCTGCCGGGCACGCATCCGACCCGCGGCGCTTATTTCACCCGGGGCACGAGCCGCGACCGCTTCGCCCGCTATACCGAGGAGTCGGGGGCCTACGTCGACAATATGGAGCGCCTCCTGCGCAAATTCGAGACCGCGCGCAGCATCCTGCCGCGTCCGGTGCTGAAGCCTGCGACGAAGCCCGCTCACGTCGGCGTCATTCACTATGGATCGACCGCGCCGGCGATGGACGAGGCTCAGGCGCTTCTCGCGCAAGACGGTCTCCATGTCGACACGCTGCGCATTCGCGCCTTCCCTCTCGCGCTCGAAATCGCCGAGTTCGTCCGCGAGCGTGAGCAGGTGTTTGTCGTCGAGCAGAACCGCGACGCCCAGATGCGCACCCTTATGAGCGTCGATCTCGAGCTTGCGCCCTCGCAGCTCACCTCGATCCTTCATTTTGGCGGAATGCCGATCACCGCCCGCTTCATTGTCCGGGAAATCGCCAGCCGATTGCGGCGCCCGGCTTCGGCGCAAACGTTGGAGCGCGTTTCGTGACCTATCTCGGCAAGCCGAAGTTTCATCACCCCTCCGCCGCCGTCAACGAGCTTGGCTATACCCGCCGCGACTACGAAGGGTCGATGTCGACGCTCTGCGCCGGATGCGGGCACGACGCGATCAGCGCGGCGATCATTCACGCCTGCTTCGAACTGAGCCTGCCGCCACACAGAATCGCCAAATTGAGCGGCATAGGCTGCTCCTCCAAGACGCCGACCTACATGCTCGGCCAAAGCCACGGCTTCAATTCGGTGCACGGGCGGATGCCCTCGGTGCTGACCGGCGCCAATCTCGCCAACCGCGACCTCATCTATCTCGGCGTTTCCGGCGACGGCGACACCGCGTCGATCGGCCTCGGTCAGTTCGCCCATTCCATGCGGCGGGGCGTCAACATGGTCTATATCGTCGAGAACAACGGCGTGTACGGGCTGACAAAGGGACAATTCTCGCCACCGCCGACCGCGGTTCAACGAGCAAGAAAGGTGCGAGTGCGCTCGACCAGCCGATCGATCTCGTGGGCATGGCGATCGGACTTGGCGCCTCGTTCGTCGGACGCAGCTTTTCCGGCGATAAGGCGCAACTCGTGCCGCTGATCAAGGCGGCGTTCGAGCATAAGGGCGCGGCCTTCATCGACGTCCTTTCGCCTTGCGTCACGTTCAACAATCACGCCGGTTCGACCAAGAGCTTCGACTACGTGCGCGAGCACAACATCGCCGTCAACGCGCTCGACGTCATCACTGGACGGGACCCCATCGAAGTGGATTACGCCGAAGGCGCAAGCCAGGCAGTCATGATGCACGACGGCTCGACCGTCGTGTTGCGCAAGCTCGACGCCAGTCACGATTGCCGCAACCGTTCAGCGGCGCTCGCCACGCTGGAGCGCGCCCGTATCGCTGGCGAAATCGCCACCGGCCTCATCTACATCGATGACGACGCCAATGAGCTGCACGACATTTTGGGAACGGCGGACCGGCCGCTCAACGAACTGTCGGAGCGCGAACTGTGCCCGGGGTCGAAAGCGCTCGCCGCGATCAACCAGTCGTTGAGGTAGCGTCGCGGGCGGCGGCTCGCGCGCTCGGGCGGCTTTGCTCCAGAAGCTCGTCGAGAGTGCGGCGGAAGGTCGCGAAATCGAACGGCTTCCTCAGTGTGGACTGCGCACGATATCGTGGATCTATGCCGTCCTGCCCGTGACCAGTCGCCAAGGCCAGGGGCACGTCTCGGCCGTTCAGGGCGTCGACGAGCGGATAGGAATTATCCTTGCCGAGCGTTACGTCGACGATCGCGGCGTCGATCTCGCTATCCGCCAAAGCCAGCGCCCGGGCCAAATTGTGCGCCGGCCCGATCACCTCGTGACCGAGTTCCGACAGCCAATCCTCCATCAGCACCGTAATCAACGGCTCATCGTCAACAATGAGAATCTTCGCCATTCCATCCCCGGTCGCGAGACCAGCAGAAGCGTAACATAACCAGTTGATCTTACAAGCCGGCCGTGTCCGAAACTCCAGTCTAAGTCTCGACCACTCTTCGCGAAGATTTGAGGGGCGGCGGGCGCTTGGCTGCAGCCTCATCTTGCGCATCTTCCGCGAGGGTCGCGGGCGATCGACAGCTTCATTGGCTGGCCGTCGACGACCGGATGCGGCCACGGACAGGGCTATCCGCGCCTGCTCGCGCAGCAATTTTGCGCTAAGAGCGCACCGATGGTCGATCGGTCCGGCCCCAGCCAAGCTGCGGGCGTGGCGCGCGTATGATGCTCTTCAGGCCTTGACGAGGCGCCAAAGCTTGCGCGCCGACGGTCGCCCGTATATAGCCGCGCTGGCCGCTTGACGCGGCCATGTCGGAGTGTAGCGCAGCCTGGTAGCGCACATCGTTCGGGACGATGGGGTCGGAGGTTCGAATCCTCTCACTCCGACCAAACAAATCAGAGACTTACTCAGGCCGATGTGGACTCCTCGGGCAGGTTGGCGGGCAAGCAAGCCGGCGCCGCCTTGGCGCCGTGGCCACGCGCTCGTCGGCAGCTGATCTTGAAAAGCTTGCTAAGCAATCGCGCCGCTGCATGTGTGCCGCCGCTCCCGTTAACGACGTCAAAGCCCGCCTTTCGGTCAGCTTCGCATGCGCGGGATCAACCGTAGTCTGCAAAGCAGGGTTGTGGCCTAATCGCCGAGCCCTCGGATGGATTCCTGGCTATCACCGCGACGACGTCATCCTACTCAGCGAATCCGCCGATCGGGCGTGACTCCTGGAACAACGACCTCCTCATCCTGCGCAGGCCCGACCTTGTGCGACGCCTTGCGTTCTAAATGGGTCCCTCAGCCAAGACGAAGGCTCGTGCAGGAGACGAACTTGGTTGATCGAGGCTCCAGCTCAACTTGCTCAATGTGCTTGAGGCGCAGTTCGAATTCCGGAATCAAAGTTTCATAGGGCGCCGCGCGCGGCGGCGCCTCATGAAGTGTGAGCAACGGAATTGTAGAGCAGGGGTATCAGCCGCTTCCCCGGTTTGGTCTACGCTTCCTGCTCGATGTTCAAGTTGAAGGGTGACATTCCTGCAGACCTGCCAAGCTCATGTATCGGCTTCGCCAGGAGCAGACGTATGTGGGTGAGTCCGCGGGCGAGACGCGGCGCATCCCTTTGTTATTCTGGGAGCTCGGTCAGAACAACGGCGTATCAAATGTATCTCAGAAGCTTACCGCCAATTAACTTGAGGCGGGAGTGTCGGAATGTGAGATCCGTTCGGCGATGTCCAGGATCGCTCTACGCCAACTCGATTTTGCTTCAGCGAAAAGGTGGTTAAACTCATGGTCAACCGCAGAGATCTCATGCGCAGCGCGCTCATCGGCGCCGGCGCCTTCGGATTTGGTCGGATCAATCCCGACTTCCTGTACACTTCAGCTTTCGCGGCGGAAAATCGCTCGGTGCGATTTCTCGGCGCTGAAGCTTTGACGGGCAATTGGGATCCGACCACGCACACGAACCTCGGACAGCTCATCGTCGAGGGCTTCGTATTCGGCTATCTCACGCGTGCGCCGATGCGGCCCGAAAAGCCGGACGAACTGATCTTCGAACTCGCCGAGTCGCTCACCCCGATCGACGAACACACGATGGAAGTGAAGCTCCGCAAGGGCGTGAAATTCCATAACGGCGAGCCTTTTACCGCCGCCGACGTGAAGGCGACCTACGAATATGGCTGCATGGCCGACCGTCCGGCGCAGTGGTATCCCGGACTGGTCAAGATCGACGTCATCGACGACCACACCTGCCACATCAACACCAAGGACTACGGCTACCCGGCGGCGCTCTACTATTACCTCTCATCCTTCCTGCCGATCATGTCCGCCAAGGATGTGGCGAACAAGGCGCAGCTTTCGGCGCGCATGAACGGCACCGGCCCGTTCAAGTATGTCGAGCAGCAAGGCGACACGACAATCCTCGCCGCCAATCCGGATTTCTTCATGGGCGCGCCGAAGATCCCGGGCGTCCAGTATCACTTCGTCGGCGACACCACGACCCGCACGCTCTCGTTGCTCAATGGAGAAGCCGACATCATCGAGCGCCTCGAAGCCGAGCAGGTCGACACGATCTCGAAGGATCCGCGCTTCAACATCCACAAAGCCGTTTCGGTCGAGAACAAGTATCTCTTCTTCCGCTGTTCGAAGAAGCCCTTCGACGATCCGCGGGTGCGGCTCGCGGCTTGCCATTCGATCGACCGCAAGCAGGTCCTCGACGTTCTCGGCGTCTCGGGCACGTACTCCAAGGCGCATATCTCGCCGGTCAAGTTCGGCTATACCGAGGTGGCGGACTATCCAGAGTTCGACCCCGACAAGGCGCAGGCGCTTCTTGCCGAAGCGGGCTTCCCAAAAGGCGAGGGCCTTCCCGAACTCACCTACTACACCTCGGTCGGCTTCTATCCGAAGACCAAGGAATATGCCGAGCTCATCACCGGCATGCTTCAGGAACAAGGCTTCAAAGTGAATCTGCAGACGCTCGAAGTCGCAGCCTGGGGCAACCTTCTCTATGACAAGCCGGGCGGCGGCGAAGGCAACATGATCGACTGCGGCTGGTGCACCGGTTCGCCCGAGCCCGATCTCGTGATCCGCACGCATTTCCACTCGTCATCGAAGCGCATCACCGGAATCGTCGACAAGGAAATCGACGCGGTGCTCGACAAGGAGCGCAACGCCGCTTCGATCGAGGAGCGCAAGAAGATCCTTCAGACCGAGACGCTGCCGACCATCGCGAGAAAGGCGCCGGCTCTGGCGCTCTTCACCTCGGTCTTCATCCATGCCTACGACAAGAAACTCGACGGTCTCTACATCTACCCGAATGGCATGCAGGATATGACCAAGGCGACCATGGCGTGATTGCCGCGGCGTCCCCTTCTTCCGCGCAAGCGGGAGAAGGGGCCCCTCGCTTTCGGCAAGGCCGCGTGAGGAAACTCCCAGCCCTTGAAGCTGCAATCTCCCTTGCAGGCGTCGTGTCCCGCGGCGCCTGCAAGGGAAGGCGAGAGTTTTGCCAATGCTGATCCTCGAATTCCTCGTCAAGCGGATCGCGCAGGGTTTACTGATCGTCTTCATCACGTCGCTGATTATCTTCACGCTTCTAAGAGTCGTGCCCGGCGATCCGGTGCGTCTCATCGTCGGCGGCATGGCGCCCCCCGACGTGGTGGAGAAGGTCGCGACCAAAATGGGGTTGCGCGACCCGATCATCGTGCAATACGGGCGCTACATGGGCCGGCTGCTGCAAGGCGACATGGGGCAATCGTACCTGCGTCCGCGAAGCGGCATGATCGCGACGGGCGGCCAGTACATCGACCCGACCAAATCGGATATGGCGCCGGTCACCGACCTTATTCTCGAGCGCCTGCCCTTCACCCTTCAGCTTGGCGGCGTCGCGCTCATCTTTGCGCTCATGATGTCGCTCCCGATAGGAATTGCGGGAGGACTCCATCCCAATGGATGGCAGAACAATTTGGCGTTCGGCGTCCAGTCCCTGTTCGTCTCCATCCCGAATTTCTGGCTTGCGATCATCCTGATTCTGTTTCTTTCCGTGAAGCTTAATCTGCTGCCGGCGCTCGGATACAAGGGCTTCTCCTACACGATCCTGCCTGCCTTCGTGCTCGCGGTCGAGATCACGCCCTTCCTTGTCCGCACCCTGACGACTTCGCTCGCCGAGGTCATGCAGGCCAATTTCATCGACGAGGGACGCGTTCGCGGCCTGTCACGCCGGCGGGTCGTCTATTCCCACGCCCTGCGCAACGCCGCCGTTCCTCTCATCAACCTGCTCGGAATCCAGCTTTCCACGCTGATCGGCGGCGTGCTGGTGATCGAATATATCTTCGACTACCCCGGGCTCGGCGATCTCACTGTCGTCTCCGTCGTCGGACGCGATTTCCCCACCATCCAGGGCATAGCGATCACGACCAGCGCGGTCTTCGTGTTCATCAATATCATTGTCGACCTGGTGGCCTATCTCGTAGACCCGCGAGTGGAGTTGTGAGCATTTCGGCCAGCACTCTCGCGACCAGCGACGCCACGCCGACCGAGGCCCGAATCCGCTCCGTCAACCGCAGGATTCTCGCAACCGCCTGGAGTATGGCGAGCTTCAAGACAGGTCTTGGGATTTTCGTCGCCCTGCTGCTTGCCTCGCTCATCGTGCCCCTCCTGTCGCCGATCAGCGCGACCAAAATGATCGTGAAGGACAAGTTCCTTCCGCCGCTGTTCATCGGCGAAAAATGGCAGTGGATTCACCCGCTGGGCACAGACCAGCTCGGTCGCGACATGCTGATGCGCTGCCTGATCGGCCTGCAATACTCGCTCATGATCGGCGTCATGACCGTGGCGCTGATCTTCGTCATCGGCTGCGGCCTCGGCCTCTTCGCCGGCTTCAAGGGCAAATGGTGGGATCTCGTCATCATGCGCATCACGGATGCGCAACTCTCCATCCCGATGATCATTCTGGCGATCACGATCCTCGGGGTTTCGCGGCCGAGCGTGCCGACGATCATCATCGTGCTCGCGCTTTCCGGCTGGCCGCTCTACGCCCGCGTCGCGCGCAGCGCCGCAGTCACGGAACGCGGTAAGGAATACGTTCGCGGGCTGCGCGTGCTTGGGGCTAGCGACTGGCGCATCCTGCTGCTGTTTGCAGCCCCCAACATCCTGCCCCCGATCGCCTTCGTGGCCGTGCTCGATGTCGCCCGGATGATGATCTTCGAGGCGATCCTCGGATTTCTCGGCCTCGGCGTCCAGCCGCCGACACCGAGCTTCGGCAGCATCATCGCCGATTCCCGGAAATATCTGATCAACGCCTGGTGGATCGCGACAAGCCCAGGGCTGTTCCTGGCGGTCGCGTTGACCTCGATCAACCTGATGGGCTCGGCGCTCGAAAAAGCGCGCAACCGGATCTACAGGGGGTTCTGATGGACCGGACGCTCATCGTCGATGTGGCGGATCTGAAGGTCGGTCCGCTTGCTCCCGGCTCGCCGCCCATTCTCGATGGCGTCACGTTTCAGTTGCATGCTTCCGAGATTTTCGGGATCTATGGAGAAAGCGGAGCCGGCAAGACCGTGCTGAGCCGCGCGCTCGCCAACTGGTTGCCCGAGACCCTCGCCTATCAGGGCGGATCCGTCGCCTTTGCGGGAACCGATATCCTGCAGGCGGGACGCAGGAGCACGTTCCGCGTCGGACGCGACATCGCCTATATCGGCTCGAAACCGCAATCCTCACTCGACCCCACCGTCCCGGTCGGCAGCCAGATCGCCGAGAAACTGCGCAGCGTGCGGCCGGAATGGACGGGGCGCGAATGCCGGGAGCGCGTCATCCAGCTTCTGGGCGAGGTCCATATCCCATCCCCCAGGGACCGCTACTGGGAATATCCCTCAAAGTTTTCCGGGGGCATGATGCAGCGGGCGATGATCGTCGATGCGATCTGCGCCGAGCCCGCCGTTCTGATCGCCGACAACATCACCCAGCCCCTCGACGTCACGATCGGCGCGCAAATCGTCGCGCTGCTGCACGATCTTTGTCTGCGGCTCAAGATGGCGACGATCTATCTCTCATCCTCACTGCCGACGCTCGGCCAGTTCGGCAGCCTGACGGCGGTGCTGCATGGGGGGCGTTTGGTCGAAGCGCAGGCCTTCCCGGAGCTGATCGCAAATCCGCAAACCGAGTACACTCGCAAGGTTATCGCGAGCGTGCCGCGCATCTGGTCGACGGCCGAAGGCCCGCTCGTCCGTCGGACCTCCGAGGGCGAGGCGCCGCTGATGCGGGTCGATCATGTCCATCGCACTTACAAGGCCCGGAAGCGCGGCACGTTCAATACGTTCTCGCATATTCAGGCGGTGCGCGGCGTGACGCTCGACATCATGCCGCGCGAGAATTTCGGGATCGTCGGCGAGTCCGGCTGCGGAAAGTCGACGCTGACCCGCCTCCTCGCGTGGCTCGAAAGGCCCGACAGCGGCAGCATCGTCATGAGGGGCGTGTCGCTCGGCGACCTTTCCGAGCGGCAGCTCATCGCCAAGCGCAACGAGTTCCAGCTCCTGCTCCAGGACCCGTACAATGCGCTCCCGCCGCGGACCAGTGTCGGCCGGATGATCGAGGAAAGCCTGCGCATCCGTGGCGAGAGGCGGGCGAAGGTGCTGCGGGCGCGCGTCACCTCCGCGATGGCGGAGGTCGGCCTCGCGGCCAATCTCTATGACGAATTGCCGAATGCGCTCTCCACGGGCGAGCGCCAGCGGATCTCGATCGCGCGCGCGCTGATCCTCGACCCGAAGCTTCTGATCCTGGATGAGACGCTTTCCGCGCTCGACCAACGCGAGCAGGCCAAGCTCATCGAACTGTTCTCACGTCTGCAGCAGAAGAACGACCTGACCTATGTCTTCATTTCGCACGATCTGGCGATGGTGCGAAAAGTCTGTACGCGCATCGCGGTGATGTATCTGGGCGAGATGGTCGAGGTCGCCGACAACCGCGAGCTCTTCTTCGACCCGCAGCATCCGTACACCAAGGCGCTCCTTTCCGCCGCGCCGACGCTCGAGCAGAAGCCGGTCGACACGCAGGAATATCTGCTCGAAGGCGAGCCGCCGAGCCCGATCGACATTCCGCCCGGATGCTCCTTCGCCTCGCGCTGCCCGCATGCTTTCGCGCGGTGCCGCGTCGAAACGCCGGCGCTTCAGGAGCACACGCCCGGACGCCTCGCCGCCTGCCACTTGCTGGATCGGGAGCCGGCCGAAATCCCAGCGGTTGCGGCGGAGTAAGCCGCGCCGTTCCGTAAGCGAGGACAGCGCGGACCATTCGCCGCGCCGCCTCCTTACGGGCGCGGTTCGAGCGGCCAGTCCATCGGGACCGTGCGCATGGCCTCGAGCGCCCGGGCGATTTGGAGGACGCCAAGGTCGTCGCAGCGGTGGCCGATGATTTGGACGCCGATCGGCAGGCCGCGTTCGTCGAAACCCATGTTGATCGTGCCGGCGGGCTGCCCGGTCTGGTTGAAGGGCGCCGTGAAGACGGTGTGCCCGAGCGGCATGGCCCGATCGGGACCCGGCTCCTCGGCGGGGAAGTTCACCATCGGGAGCGTGGGCGAGATCAGATAGTCGAAGGGTTCGAACGCGGCGAGAAGCTGCGTCTTCATGCCGCTGATCTGGGCGAGCGCGCGATAGAGGTCGGTCGCCGTATAGGCTCTCGCCTTCTCCGCCCAGTCGCGGACATAGGCGTTCAGCCCGTCGGCGCCATGCGGCGGCAGGTTGTCGATCTCAACCAGCCCGCGCACCTGGAAGAAATAATCCATCGGCGCATAGCAGTCCCAATCGAGCGGCGAGATGAAAGGCTCGACGATGGCGCCAGCGCCAGCGAGCAGCCGTCCGGTCGCCTCCACAGTATCGCGCACGACCGCCTCCGTCTTCGGGCCGAAGCCGATATCCGTCAGGACGCCGATCCGCAGGCCCTTGAGGTCGCGGTCGAGCCGCTCGTGATAGAGGGTTCCCTCGTTGGGGAAGGCCCAGGTGTCGCGCTCGTCGGCGCGGCAAAGAACGGTAAGCAGGCGAGCGATGTCTTCGACGCGCCGTCCCATCGGCCCGGCCATGCGCATGAAATCGGGCGGAAGGTGCGGCACGCGGCCGTGAGTCGGCTTCAGCGAAGCCAGGCCGCAATGGGATGATGGCAGCCGAACGGAGCCGGCGATGTCGGTGCCGATGGTCACGAAGCCCGCGCCCGCCGCGAGCGACGCGCCCCCGCCCGAGGACGAGCCTCCGGTGTTCCACTTCAGTCCCCAGGGATTGCGGGTGACGCCGTAGAGCGAGCTCAGGCCGGAGGCCATGAGCCCGCAGTCCGGCATCGTCGTCTTGGCGAAGACCGGGGCGCCGGTCTCCATGAGCGCCAGCGTCGGCGGCGCGTTGTAGTTCGAGGGCGCGATGCCGGCATTGGCCTTGATGCCGTGGCTATAGGGCCAGCCGACGATCGAGATGCTGTCCTTCACGGTCATGGGCACGCCGTCGAGAAGCCCCATCGGCTGGCCCTTCCGCCAACGATCCTCGGAAGCCTTTGCGCCTTCGAGCGCCTCGTCGGGACGGAAGCAGAACAGGGCGTTGATCGCCGGATTGACCGCCTCGGCGTGGGCGAGCGTCGTCTCCATCACCTCGACCGGCGACAGGGCGCCCTTGGCGTAGGCTTCGGCGATTTGCCCCAGGCTCATCGCAACGAGGTCCTTCATCGACATTGCACGATCTCTCCAGCAGAATTGTCTCACGGGCGGTTGCGGGTCTCAGCGGGTCTAGAACGAGTTGCTCTTGGATGGGCGCGGTCAGAAGGAAACGGCTCGGACAGCAATTTCTTGCAGAAAAGCAGAAATTTGGTTATGCTCGTCCCATGACCAATCCGTCGCTTTCCGCGGGCCAAATGGTGGGACTTCCGTTCCCGCGGTTCTGGCGCGCGGGCAAAAGGGCGCGAGAAATTTCTTTCAGCGAAAATCCAGCGTAACCCATTGAAAAGGCTCAATTCGGACGAGAGAATCCAAGGAAATCCAAGCTTTTCCAACCCTCAAAACCAAGGGTTTTCGCGTCCAAACGGCCCGAGCCCAAGAAAACCCAAACCGGGCAGATCTGGGCTGAACCTCGCGGCCGCCGCGGAGAGGGAGCTAAACCGAACTCCATCCAAATGCAAAGCCGTCTGGACACTGCCGCCCCGGCCCCGGTAGGGCGTCGGGCGCGAGAGGCAAGGATTGGTGGAGCCGCAGACATCCCCTATCCCGCCGTTCATCGCAAACTGGCGCGGCAATTCTTGGAGACCTGGCTGGAGCCATGAGCAGGTTTGACGACGAGCGCAGTCTGGTTCTGGCGAGCGCTGCGGCAATTCCCGGGTGGGAACGCCGCACGCTGACTGCCGAGCCGGCGATTCCGGTCCTGGCTTCGCCGAGCTGGCGCGGCGTCGACGGAACGCCGTGGCGGGTGAAGGACGGACGCAGCGGCGAGAGCCTGTTCATCAAGGCGATGGACCCGGATTTCGGCCTTCTACATCGACATTCCCACGACCTTTCTGGCGGCGCAACGCGCCTCCGACCTCGGTGTGGGCCCGCGCGTCCTTGCGGCGGACGAGACGACGGGCGTCCTGGTGATGGAGGATCTCGACGAGGGCTGGCGGGTCGGGACGCTGGAGCGGCTGCTCGACCCCGCGATCGTGGATGCTGTCGTGGCTGCCCGAAAAGTCTTTCAGACGAGCGGACCGCTGCCCAGGGCCGCGGGGGTGTTCGACGAGATCGCGCGTTTTTATGCGGACGCCAGGTCGGTCGAGGCGCAATTGCCGACCGATGTGGGCTGGCTGGTCGACGAGCTGAACTTCGCAGGCGCGGCGCTGAAGAGCGCGGGGATCGAGATCGCGCCGATCCACGGCGACGGCAATGTCTCCAATCTCATGATCAGCGACACGGGCGAAGTGCGGCTGATCGACTGGGACCGCGCCACCACCGCCGATCCGCTGGAGGACATCGGCAGCTTCCTGGTCGAGGCCTTCGAGCAGGAGCCTGAGGCTCGCGACGCCTTCGACCGCAACTTTCCCGGCCTTGGCGAAGAGGCTTTCAATCGCGCCCGCGTCTATGGCGTCGCCGACGATCTTCGCTGGGGGCTGATCGGGGCGGTCGTCGCGGCCAAGTCGCCGCGCAACACCCATGAGTTCTACAAATTTGCGAGCTGGCGGTTCCTGCGTTGTCGGATGGCGGTTCGCGCGCCGCGCTTCGGCGAACAGCTCAGGAGAATGGCATGAGCATGAAGCGCCGGGTCGGCGACGCCGCCACCGCGCACGAGAAGAACGTCGAGGCCGCGATCGGCCGCGTCCCGCAATGGCGGGACCGCACGGCGCTCTACAGCTCGCTGGTCGGCGGCCTGATGAATCAGAACTGGGTGGTGGAGATCGAAGGCGACGAACGCAAGTATTTCGTAAAGGTGCCGGGCGAAGGCTCCGAAATGTTCATCAACCGGGTCACCGCCAACGAGGCGGCGCGCAACGCCCATGCGATGGGGGTCGCGCCGGAAGTGGTCTTCTTCGATGCTTCGGACGGGCTCGAAGTCAGCGAGTTTCTGCAAGGCTACCGCGCCTGCACCAATGCGGATTTCGGCGATCCGGACATCCAGGCCGATGCGCTCGCCCTCTATCGCCGGGTCCATTCCGGGCCGCGCCTCCAGCAGACGAAAACGATCTTTGACATGATCGAGGAACATATCGAGCAGGGACGGGAACTCGGCTCCGCGTTCCCCGTCGATATGCCCTGGCTCGAACATCGCTACGGTCAGGCTAAGGCGGCCTTCATGGCTTCCGGCCTCGACATCGTGCCCTGTTTCAACGATCCGATGCCCGGCAATTTCCTGATCAGCGCAGAGCCGTCATCGCCGAAGCCGATGCGGCTCATCGATTACGAATTCGCCTCCAACAACGAGCGCAGCTACGAGCTCGGCGTGCTCTTCGGGGAAATGTTCTACGACGAGCAGCTGACCGAGCGGCTGGTCGAGCAATATCTCGGCGCGCACCGCCCCTCGATGGTGGCGCGGGTCGTCGTCAATCGCGCGCTCGCGGATCTTAAATGGGCCTCATGGGCGGTGGTCAACCGCAGGCTCAAGGACTGGGACTTCGACTACCAGAAATACGGCGCGTGGAAATACATGCGGGCGCGAGACATCATGTACGACCCGCGTTGGGAGAGCTGGCTGCGCATGGTTTGAACCGCAGGGGGGTTGAAAGGCGCTCACCGCAGCGCGTCGAGCGCCTGCGCCATGAGCGCCGGCGTGGCGGCGGCGACGACGCGGCCGTCGGACGCAGGCGTAAGAGGTCGCCCGTTCCAGTCGCGGATGAGCCCGCCCGCGCCTTCGACCACGGCGATCAGCGCCATGAAGTCGAAAGTCTTCAGCGACGTCTCGACCACGAGGTCGCAATGGCCGGAAGCGAGCAGGCCGTACTGGTAGCAGTCGCCGCCGAAGCGCCGGAACAGGCAGCGGCGGCTCAAGGCGTCGTAGAGGGGCCATTCGTCGGGCTGGAAGAAATCGGGCGAGGACGTATAGATCTGCGCGTCCGCGAGCTTCGTGACCGAACTCACTCGCGCGGGCGTGTCGTTGAAAAACGCGCCCTTTGACGAGCCGACCCAGCGCTCGCCGAGCGCCGGCATGTCGATCACGCCGAGCGTCGCCCGGTCGCCGTCGGCGACCGCGATCAGCGTGCCAAACAGCGGCATGCCGCTGATGAAGCTCTTGGTGCCGTCGATCGGGTCGAGATACCAAGTGTAGCGCTCGCCCGGCGTCTGCTCCATCTCCTCGCCAAGAATTCCGTGGTCCGGATAGCGGGCTGCGATCCGGCGGCGAAGCTCTTCCTCGATGGCGCGATCGGCGATGGTGACCGGCGACAGGTCTTCTTTCTGCTCGAAGCCGACGGGGCTGCGGAAATAGCGCAGCGCGATCGGCCGCGCCGCATCCGCGAGCTCGTTGCTGAAACCCACGAGTTCTCCGGCCAGGGACTCGCCCGGCGCAATGTCGATCGTCATCAAATCCCCCGGCGTCAGCCGTGTACGGAAGCGCCCGCGGGCTCGGAATGCCAATGAGTTGACTCATACGGGCGGCGGCTCGACCCGCCCTCGTTCGACGGGCGGCGCGCCACCCGCGCTTCGGGCAGGCGCGGCGTCTGCCTCACGTCGCGAGGCGCGATCTGGAAATGGCGGCTGAAGCTGCGCGAGAAATGCGACACATTCTTGAAGCCGACTTCGTAGGCGACTTCCGACACGGTGCGGCGCCCGGCCGGATCCGCGACGAGCATCTCATAGGCCCGCTGCAGGCGTTTCGTCTGCACGAACTGGCCGACCGTCGTATCGTCGTCATTGAACAGGCTGTAGAGATAACTGAGCGAAATTCGGCTGCTCGCGGCGATCTTCCTTGGCGATAGATCCTGGTCTCCGAGGTTCGTTTCGATGAACTCAAAAATGCGGCGGCGAAGATGGTAGCGTCCGTTGCGCACGTCGATGACGGCGCCCCTATCCTCCGCCCCCAGCGTCAGCGCCACGAAGCTGACGATCTCGGTCGCGAGCGCTTCCGGATTGGGCGGATGACCGTCGGAGAAGACTTCCGCGACGCCGCGCAGGAAGTCCACCATGAGCCGGCTCATCTGCCCGTTCGGCTCGAATCTGCGGCCCGCGTGATCCTCGACGGACGCGACCCGTCCCTTGAGATCGGCTGCGGGAATGCTGACGATCAGCGCTTCGCCGCCACGCTCGATCTCGAGCGCGAAGCCCGCCTTTTGGCTCAGAAGAACGTAATCGCCGCCAAACACCCGCTCGGCGCGTCCCTGCTGACTATACCGAAGCCCGCAGCGCATAGGCACCGCGAGCAAATAGGGCGGATCCTGCCGTCGTTGGCCGGGCGAGGTCGCCTCCTCGATCGGGACGCCGTGCGTGACGGAGCCGGAGACGACATAGAACGTGACCCGTCCGATTTCGCTCTTCCGCAGCATCGCGAGGCGCGCCTGAGGTTCTGGGTTCGGCATCGGCATCATCTCCTCAACGAAATTGCGACGGACGTTTCGGGCGGGGCGGCGACGATGACTTCCGTCCCGGCGGCGCGTAGGGCTTCGGCCAGGGGCCCGACTGGAGCGCTGTCGGTGACCAGACGGTCGATGTCGGTCCATTGGGCGTAGACGGTCAGCGCGCGTTGCTCGAATTTCGTCCGGTCGGCGATGAGGATCGCCTCGGAGGCCCGCTTGACCATCGCGCTATAGATGGCGCCCGCCTCGTCGTCGGCGTCGTGGACGCCGCGCGCCCCGATGCCGGTCGCGCCGACGATGGCGCGGTTGGCCTCGTAGCCGTTGATGCTGGCGATCGTTTGCGCGCCGAAGACATAGCCTTCGCTGGCGTGGTAGCGGCCGGGACAGAACAGCACACGGATGCTCTTATTCGTCCCGAGCCGGTGAGCGATCGCGAAGTCATGCGTGATAACCGTGATATCCTCCGCCTGGGCGGCGAGGGCCCGCGCGACGTGACAGGTCGTCGCCCCGGCGCCGATCATCAGCACTTCTTTAGGCTGGATCATCGCAACGACCGCGGCGGCGATCGCCTGCCGCTCCGCGACCATCACCGTCTTGCGGTCTCCGACCGCCTGCTCGTGGGCGAAGGGCCGTGCGGCGCCTCCATAGGTGCGGTCGATCAGCTTGCGCTCATGCAGTTCCATGAGATCGCGGCGGATGGTCTCGCCGGAGACGCCGAGCCAGTCGGCAAGCTCCGACGCGCGGAGCATCCGGGCGGCGGTCACCTGCGCGACGATGTGACTGTGACGGGCTGATTTCGAGAGGCGCTCGCGGTCGGTGCGGCGGAGGCTATCCGCCTCGACGGGGGGCAAAAACGCGGGGTGGTCCTCGCTTCCCATGCTTGTCCTTGAGCGCCCGAAGCCACTACGGCCCTGGCGCTACCGGAATGCTGACGGGAAACAAGTTGGATGTCTACACTAAATATGTGGCAAGTTCCCCATTTGCTGTGCAGCCCGGCGCCCAAGTCTTGCGCGTCGGCGCACCGCGCTTCTGATTGTGGCGAGTCCTCCTCAATTGCTGTTCCATGTCTCCACTCCCGTTGTGGAACTTCCCTCATTCTGCGAGGACCGGAGGACGACCCGCGAATGGATGGTTAACGTGTGACCAAGGAGAAGAAAAAGGAAATTCTGGCGCTGAACGCCTTCGATCCAGAGGCCCCGGGCGCGCTCGGTTCCTCGCTGGGCGAGGCTGTCGGGCAGCGCCTGCGCCATTTCGGCAGACAGTCGGTTCTCTTCTATGAAGAGCCGATCCGAATGGTCCGGGCCGAAGGCGTCTGGATGTATGACGCGGAAGGGCGTCGCTACCTCGACGTCTACAACAATGTCCCATCGGTCGGACATTGCCATCCGCGCGTGGTCGAGGCGATCAGTCGGCAGGTCGCCCAACTCAACGTCCACACGCGCTATCTGAACGACGGCGTCGACGCCTATGCCGAGCGGCTTCTGGCGACCTTCCCCGCGCCGATCAGTCAGATCGTCCTCACCTGCACCGGCAGCGAGGCCAACGATCTGGCGTTGCGGATCGCCGAAGTCGCGACCGGCGGCAAAGGATTCATCGTCACCGAGACCGCCTACCACGGCAACACCGCTGCGGTGACGGACGTCTCCCCGTCCTCGCAGCCCGGAAAGCCGCTCGCCCCGCACGTTCGCGCGATTCCGGCCCCTGACGCCTACCGGGCGCCGACGCGCGGACCTTGGGCGAGCGCTTCGCGGCCTCGCTCGAAGCCGCCATCGCCGATCTCGAACAGAGCGGCGTCGGTTCGCGGGCTTTCTGGCCGATTCGATCTTTTCGAGCGACGGGGTGTTCGCCGACCCGCCGGGCTTTCTCAAGCCCGCGATCGAGGCGGTGCGCCGGCACGGCGGCCTCTTCATCGCCGACGAGGTTCAGCCGGGCTTCGGGCGCACCGGCGCCGGCATGTGGGGTTTCGAGCGCCACGGGGTCGTCCCCGACATCGTGACGATGGGCAAGCCGATGGGCAACGGCTTCCCGATGGGCGGCGTCGCCACGCGCCCCGACCTGCTCGACCGCTTCACAGCGGAGGTGAAATATTTCAACACGTTTGGCGGTAATCCGGTGGCGGCGGCGGCCGGACTCGCGGTCTTGGATGTGATGCGCGACGAGGGACTGATGGAAAACGCCGCCACGACCGGCGCCTATTTCGCGGAGGGCCTGCGCGCGCTCGGCAATCGGCACGCGCCGATCGGCGACGTGCGCGGCGCCGGCCTTTTCATCGGCCTCGAACTCGTGCGCGACCGCGCGTCGAAGACGCCCGCGCCGGAGATCACGACCGCGATGATCAATGGCTTACGCCGCCACGGCGTTCTCATTGGCGCCGCGGGCGCTTTCGGCAACATCCTGAAGATCCGGCCGCCTCTTCCCTTTACGAAAGAAAACGCCGATCAGGCGCTCGCCGCGTTTGACGCCACGCTTGGCGAGATCGCAAAAGCCTGAACTGACAAGAAGGCCCTGATTCCCATGGACGCCCGCCAGATCAAGACCGTCGAGGACGCGCGCGCCGTGGTCGAAGCGCGTGGCCTCGCCCAGGTGAAAGTCGGCGTCACCGATATCGACGGCGTGATCCGCGGCAAGTACATGGCGCGGGAAAAATTCTTCTCGGCGCTGACCTCGGGCTTCAACTTCTGCGACGTCGTGTTCGGCTGGGATTCGCACGATCAGCTCTACGACCGGACGACGGTGACCGGCTGGGAGACCGGCTTCCCGGATGCGCCCGTGTCGATCGATCCGACGACGGCGCGCGACACGCCGCTCGAAGGCGACATGTTGCTGTTCCTCGGGAATTTCACCGGCAAGATGAGCGCCGTCTGTCCGCGCAGCCTGTTGCAAAGGGTGATCGGCAAGGCCGCCGACATGGGCTTTGCCGCGACCGCCGCGGCCGAATTCGAATTCTTCGTCTTCGACGAGACCCCGCAGAGCGTGCGCGACAAGGGCTACAAGAACCTGAAGAACCTGACACCCGGGTGGTTCGGCTATTCGATGCTGCGCTCCTCGGTCGAGTCCGACTTCTACCACGCGCTCATGAAGCTCGCGCTCGCCATGGACATGCCGCTCGAGGGGCTGCACACCGAGACCGGTCCGGGCGTGCTCGAAGCCGCGATCGAATATTCCGACGCACTGCTCGCGGCCGACCGCGCCGTCCTCTTCAAGACCTTCACGAAGGTGCTGGCCGAGCGGCAGGGCAAGATGGCCACCTTCATGGCCAAATGGTCGAACGCCTATCCGGGCCAGTCCGGCCATCTGCATCTCTCGCTCAGGGACGGGAGCGGCAAGCCGGTCTTCCACGAGGAGGGCAAGCCCGGCGCGATGTCGGACCTGATGCGCTGGTTCGTCGGCGGGCAGCAGGCGCTGATGCCGGAACTGCTCGCCATGGTCGCCCCGACCGTCAACAGCTATTCGCGGCTTATTCCCGGCTTCTGGGCGCCGACCGACGCGACCTGGGGCATCGAGAACCGCACCTGCGCGCTGCGCGTGATTCCGGGCTCGCCGATGAGCCAGCGGGTCGAGTACCGGGTCGCGGCGGCCGACATCAATCCTTATCTCGCGATCGCGGCGGCGCTCGGCTCGGGCTTGTGGGGGATCGAACACCGGATCGAGCCCGACGCTCCGATCATTGGCAACGCCTACGATCTCAAGCATGCGAACGAACGCGCCCTGTCCCGCACGCTGACCCATGCGGCGGACCGCCTCGAAGCCTCGGCCGCGGCGCGCGCGCTCTTTGGCGATGTGTTCGTCGAGCATTATGCGATGACGCGACGCTGGGAGGAGCGTGAATTCCAGCGCGCCATCACCGACTGGGAACTCGCGCGCTATTTCGAGATCATCTGATGATTGCGTGCTGCCCTCCCCGCTTCGCCACGCGTTTCGAGGCTTTTTCCGCCATCGGCGCGACAGGCGACGGCGGCGTGCATCGCATGGAGGCCACGGAGGCGAACGGCGCAGCGCGCCGCCAGCTTGTCGCCTGGCTGAAGGACGACGGCTTTGCGATACGGATCGACCGCGTCGGCAACATTTTTGGGTTGCTCGAACTCGCCGGGCCTGACGCGCCGTGGATTCTTGCCGGCAGCCATGTCGACAGCCAGCCCTATGGCGGCCGCTTCGACGGCGCCTATGGCGTGATCGCGGCGATCGAGGTCGCCGCCGCGCTTCGCGATACGATCGCGCAAAGCGGCGAGCGTCCGAAAGCCAATCTCGCGGTCGTCGCATGGTCAGGCGAAGAGGGCGCGCGATTCAAGACGCTGCTCGGCTCGCGCGCCTTTGCGCAGGCGACAGCGATTGATGCGATCCTCGCCGACAAGGACGTGCAGGGCGTGAGCCTGCGCGACGCGCTCGCGGGCATTGGCTTCCTCGGAACCGACGATCCGCCGCCCGTTCCGGCGGCTTATGTCGAACTGCATGTCGAATGCGGCTCGCAGCTCGAAACGCAGGGCGGAAGGCTCGGCATTTTCGAGCGCTGGTGGGGCGCGCACAAGCTGGACATCACCTTTATCGGCGAGACGTCGCACACCGGCCCGACCCCGATGGCGAAGCGCAAGGATGCGCTCTACGGCGCCGCGCAGATCGTCGCCGGCGTCCGGCATCTTGCCGACGCCGCGCCGATTGGCGACCTGCACACTTCGGTCGGCAAGCTGATCGTCGTTCCGAATTCGCCCAACGTCGTGCCGGGGACGGCGACCGCTTGCGTGGAACTGCGTTCACCGAAGGCCGACGTGATCGCGTCCGCCCGCGACCGGCTGATGGAGATGGTCTCGGTCGCCTGCGCCACGGCGCGCGTGACCTATCGCCTGGATCGCGACGACCTCAGAATTCCCGGACGCTTCGACGAGACGCTGGGCGCGCTCGCGCGCAGGCTCGCCGGTCCGCTCGGCTTCGAGCCGCTTGGCGTCGAGACGCTGCCCGGTCATGACGCTGTGACGCTGGCCGCCATCTGCCCGGTGCTGATGCTGACCGTGCCGAGCCGCGACGGCCTCTGCCATCATCCCGCCGAATGGACTTCGCCCGAGGATCTCGAACTGGGCGCCGCATGGCTTGCGAGCGTCCTGCGAAGCCTCGTCATCGACGGGCCTCCAGCCCGCGGCGACCACGACAGCCGCCGCATCGTCAAGGAGCAAGCGTGAGCGACATCATCTGCATATCCCCGGTCGACGGACGCGAGGTGGCGCGGCGCCCTGCCTTGTCCGACCCTGCAATCGGGGAGGTCCTGAAGCAGGCCCGCATCGCGCAGCGCGAATGGGCGGCGGTCCCGCTCGCCGGCCGCAAGGCGAAGATGGCCGATTTCATCGCGGCGATGCAGGGGATGAACGACGATATCGTTCCGGAGCTTGCGCTCCAGATGGGACGCCCGGTGCGTTACGGCGGCGAAATGGGCAGTTTCGTTGAGCGCGCCAAGGCGCTGATCGACCTCGCCGACGAATCGCTGAAACCCTATGTCCCGCCGGAGAAATCCGGCTTTCGCCGCATGATCAAGCGCGCGCCCGCAGGCGTGGTGCTGGTGATCGCTCCGTGGAACTACCCCTATCTGACCGCGCTCAATTCTGTCGTCCCCGCGCTCCTCGCCGGCAACGCCGTGCTTCTGAAGCACGCGGCGCAGACGCTTCTGGTCGGCGAGCGATTCCAGAAGGCGATGGACCGCATCGGCCTGCCGAAAGGGCTCTTCACAACCGTCACGCTCGACCATGAAGGGACGACCAGGCTCATCGCTTCGCGTGGCGTCGATCATGTGAATTTCACCGGCTCCGTCGCGGGCGGACAGGCGATCGAGCGCGCGGCGGCCGGAACCTTCACCACGCTCGGCCTCGAACTCGGAGGCAAGGATCCGGCCTACGTGCGGCCCGACGCCGACTTCGACTATGCGGTCGCCAATATTGTCGACGGCGCCTTCTACAATTCAGGGCAATGCTGCTGCGGCATCGAGCGCGTCTATGTGCACGAACGTCTCTACGACCGCTTCGTCGAAGCTTTCGCCGCGACGACTTCGACATACACGCTCGGCAATCCGCTCGATGCCGAAACGACGCTCGGCCCCATGGCGGCCACGCGCTTCGCGAACGTCGTGCGCGATCATACGAGCCAGGCGATCGCCAAAGGCGCGACGCCGCTGATCGACGCGGCCCGTTTTCCCGCCGACCACACCGGCACGCCCTATCTCATGCCGCAAGTCCTGACCGGGGTCGACCATTCGATGAAAGTGATGATGGAGGAGTTGTTCGGCCCTGTGGTCGGCGTCATGAAGGTAGCCTCGGACGAAGAGGCGATCCGGCTCATGAACGACAGCCCCTACGGCCTCACGGCCTCGATCTGGACGGAGGATGCGGCGGCGGCCGAGGCGATCGGCGACGAGATCGCGACCGGCACCGTCTTCATGAACCGCTGCGACTACGTCGATCCCTTCCTCGCCTGGAGCGGCGTGAAGGATACGGGCCGAGGCGCGGGCATGTCGTATCTCGGCTTCGAATCCATGACGCGGCCGAAATCCTTTCACCTCAGGACGAGCCATTGAGCGCCGGCGCCTGACACCGCAATCGAGAATGAGACGAAACGCATGACAGTGAACCTGACCAGCGCCTGGAATTTTCCGACCCGGGTGATCACCGGCGTCGGACGCATCGCGGATCTGCCCGATACCTGCAAAGCCCACGGGATCGCAAAGCCCCTCGTCGTCACCGACCGCGGCCTCGCGGCGTCGAGCCTCGTCGCCGACATCATGGCGCGCCTGAAGGCGGCGGGTCTGATCGCGGGGCTCTTTTCCGAGATCAAGCCGAATCCGAACGAAGGCAATCTCAAGGACGGCGTCGCGGCCTATAAAGCCGGCGGCCATGATGGGGTCGTGGCGGTCGGCGGCGGCTCGGCGCTCGACGTCGGCAAGTGCGTCGCCTTCATGCAGGTCCAGACCCGGCCGGTGTGGGACTTCGAGGATGTCGGCGACTGGTGGACGCGCGCCAACGCCGAGGGTGTCGCGCCGATCATCGCCGTCCCGACCACGGCGGGGACCGGCTCGGAAGTGGGCCGCGCGGGCGTCATCACCAACGAGGCGACGCATGAGAAGAAGATCATCTTCCACCCGACAATGATGCCGAAGGTCGCGATCGAGGACCCGGAGCTTGCGGTCGGCCTGCCGCCTTACCTGACCGTCGGCACCGGCATGGACGCGCTGGCGCATTGTTTCGAGGCCTATTGCGTCAACAGTTTCCACCCGCTCGCGGACGGCGTGGCGCTCGAAGGGCATCCGGCTCGTCAACCTCTATCTGCCGCGAGCGGCGGAGACGGGCGGCGATCTCGAGGCGCGCGCCTATATGTTCGCGGCCGCGTCGATGGGCGCGACCGCCTTCCAGAAGGGCCTCGGCGCAATCCATTCGGTGTCGCACCCGGTCGGCGCCCGCTATGACACGCATCACGGCATGACGAACGGGGTGATGTTTCCCTATGTGATGCTCGCCAATCGCGATGTCATCGCCGCGAAGATGCCGCTCGTGCGCGCGCATCCTCGATCTCCCGAAGGCCGATTTCGACGGCGTGCTCGACTGGATTCTCGACCTCCGCAAGACGCTGAAAGTTCCCCACACGCTGGCCGAGATGGGGGTCAAGGAGAGCGACGCGAAGAGCATCGCCGCCGACGCCGTGAAGGACCCGACCGCCGGCTCCAATCCTCGCAAGCTTTCGCAAGCCGATTTTGAGGCGCTCACGCTGGCCGCGATTCGCGGCGATCTCGGAAACCGCGCATGAGCGGACTGCGCATTCTCGTCGCCGAAGGCAATGCGCCCGCGGGCCGGGCGCGCATCGCCGAGTTGACCGGCTCGACGCCGAGCGAGAGCTATGCCGCCGCGCTGCGACGGCTTGCGCCCGATGCGACGATCGACATCTGCTTTCCCGCCGACCCCGATCCGCTCCTGCCGGCGGCGCTCGATTCCTACGGCGGCGTCGCGGTCACCGGTTCCTCGCTCAACATATATCGGCGCGAACCCGAATCGATGCGGCAGGTCGATTTCGCCCGCTCCGTATTCGCTCGCGGGCCTGCCGATGTTCGGCTCGTGCTGGGGGCTGCAACTGGCGACGGTCGCGGCGGGCGGCGAAGTCGCAGCCAATCCGCGCGGGCGCGAAGTCGCCTTCGCGCGCAAGGTGACGCTGACCGAGGCCGGACGCGCCCATGCGATGCATGAGGGCCGCGCCCTCGCCTTCGACGCGCCGGCGATCCACGCGGATGAAGTCGCGACGCTCGCGCCCGGCACCATTGTCACCGCGACCAACGCGATGAGCCAGGTGCAGGCGGCCGAAATCCGCGTCGGCCGCAGCGTCGTCTGGGGCGTGCAGTATCACCCCGAGTACAAGTTAGGCGAAGTGGCCGCGACCGTACGGCGCTATGGGCAGATTCTGGTCGACGACGGCTTCTTCGCTTCGCTCGACGCGCTCGAAAGCTACGCGCAGGAGGTGAGCGCGCTGGGCGTCGATGCGACCCGCCGCGACATCGCCTGGCGCCTCGATATCGGACGCGAACTCCTCGTCGAGGAAGAGCGGATGCGCGAGATCGCGAACTGGATCGCGCTTCAGGTCCGGCGCTAGCCCAGCACCGGCTCCTTGCCCGCGAAGGCGCGCAGCACATTGGCGGTAAGGCGCGAGAGGTCGTTGTCGCAGCCGTTCCAGGCGAGCGACCCGCCATAGGTGATGGAGCCGACCGAAAATACCCAGCCGCCGCCCTCGATCGGAAAAAGCACCATGTCGGCCTTCACCTGATCGGGGCGTTGCGCGCCGCCCTGGTCGGGCAGCGAAAGGATCATGTCTTCGATGACGAGTTGGTATTCGTTGCCGAGACCTGTTGACGTTCCGAGCACATAGGCGTGTTCGGGGCTTCCGAGCGCGATGTCGAAACGATCCACCTCGTCGCCGACCGCTCCGCCAAGCACATGGCCATAGGCGCCGACCACCGCTTCGTCGACGCCCTCGAACAGTTTGGCGACCGGCATTTTGTAGGTGACTTCGGATCGCCGGTAGCCGCAGCCCTTCGACCATCCCTCCGAACAGAAGCCGACGCCGAGGGTCTTGTTCGGCGCCCGGCCGCGATTGCGCCAGATGCCGCCCGCTTCGCTGGTCGCGACATGGGTGCGCTCGCCGTAGGGCGCGTCCCAGCAGCGCGTGCCGCTGTTGTCGCGGCGGACTTCGATGACCCATGGCTTCTCAGCGTTGCGGCTCGTCACCCAATAGAAGCCGTTACCGCCAAGATAGAGAATCCGACCTCCCTCCTTGAGGTAGCCGTCGAGCGCGTCAAGGCCGTCGCGGGTCCAGTATTCGGGATGCGATCCGGTGACGACCGCCGCATAATGATCGAGCAGCGCCCGCCCTTCGCGCTCCAAATCTTCGTCAGTCGCAACGTGATAGTCGAGCCCGACATGCTCGAGCCATTCGACGATATACATGTCGACCGGGAAATGCCGGTACGAGCCGGTGAGCCAGTTCGGAAAGCCGGGGCGCACGTTGAAGAGCGGCCGCCGTCGGCTCGAATGTGCGCACCGGCGTTCCGTCCGCATGGGTGTCGTAGCATGAGCGCCCCGGCTCCGTATGCTCGAAGAGATATTGCTCATCCGCCGGAACGACTTTGTCGTGCGGCATCACTGAGGAGAAATCGAGCGAAGCGAGATGATCGTTGGCGTAGGCGAGATAGGTGTTGGTCGGCGCGAGAAACAGCACCGGCGCGGCGGCGCCCGCGAGCGGGCGCACGAAGAGCGGAAAGTGATTGCGGCCGCCGCCCGCCTCCAGCCGCACTGCGTAGACGCCGCTCGTCAGGGTCTCGGGCAACCGGAACTCAAGGTCGTAGGTCCAGCCGGATTCAACCATGTCGTCGTCATGGAACTGCAGCGCGCAATATTGATCCGGCTTTTCG
Organism: uncultured Alphaproteobacteria bacterium; assembly: GCA_963762335.1. Lineage (GTDB taxonomy): Bacteria > Pseudomonadota > Alphaproteobacteria > Rhizobiales > Beijerinckiaceae > Roseiarcus. Next base: position 28,721 of record CAVXKU010000018.1, read on the forward strand.
AGGAAGGAATCGCTCGTGCCGTCCCAATTGCGCCCGGTCACGCCGCGCTCGCCGCCATTGACAATGCGGCCGGGCGCGTCCGGCGAAAGCAGGCGCGATGCTCTCGTCTGCGAAGTCCTGGCCGAGCTTCCACGCGGCCCAGGGCGTCTCCGCCGCAGATTGCCCCCGGCGCCATGCCGCAAGCTGCTCCGCGCTCGGCGCCGCGCGATAGAGCTGTCGGCGAGTCGATCTTGCCGTTAAACGGCAGCGCCGGTGATCCGGTCCCGAGCACGCGGGCGGCCGCAAGCGTCAGGGTATCGCCGGCGAGCGTTACGGCGCACTCGCGGCTCACGGAGTGAAGCGCGTCAACCTTTCCATCGAGGCGCTTGAGGTCGATGGACGCTTGCTTGCCGTCGAGCGTCACGGCGACGGAATACCAGTGCTTGCCGAGGACGCGCGGCCTCGATTGCCACGAGTGGAGCGTCCTTCGCGCGAAGCTCGATGCCGCCTTCGCGAAGGACGAGCGCGACGTCCCCCAGAGACCAGATCGTCTGCGGCGCGGCTCTTTCCGGCACGGTCGGCCAGATCCAGCAATGGATCGAAACGGGCTCGTTGGCGAGCGGCGATGGCAGCGGCAGAAGCGCATAGGAGCCGACGGCGGTCGTCTGGAGGCGCCCGGGCAAGGTCACGTCGAGGACGTTGCGGAAATCGGCCGTGCGTCCCTCGACCGCCGGCGCGGCGCCCGGGCCGGAGAGAAGTCGCACCAGAGTCGCGCGGACCGAGGGATACGCCGTGCTGATCGCCATCCGCGCGGTCTCGCCGGGCTTCAGTGACCAGTCCTCGAAATAGGCCTGAATATCCATGTCTTCCACAACCCTGACGTTAAGGACGCCCCTTGGCGCTACGGCTCAGGCCTACCATCGCGGGCCGATGCCGACGCGTGAAGATCGGGGCCCGCAGTTTGGAGCCGTGGAGACGAAATCTAGGAGCGCGAGACAGAACCCGCGTTAACATGCCGCAAGGAAGCGCTCGCCCATTGCGATCGTTCCTTCGGTATGGACGGCGCCGAGCGCCTGCGCCGTCGCCGTTTCGTTATGCGACGCGATCCACGCCATGAGCAGCAGTCGGCGCAGCATCACGAAGACCGGCATCATCGCTTCGTCTTCGGCGCCGACGGGCGCGACGGTGCGATAGCCCGCAAGCCATGCGTGCTGAAGCTCGGGCACGATCGGATCATGCTCGAAAAAAGCTGACGGCGGAGGCGAAATCGTAGAAGAACCACGAGAAGCCGCAGTCGTCGAAATCGATGATCCCGAGCCGGTCGCCGTCCACGAGAAGATTGGCGAGCCTGAGGTCGGCATGGATGAGGCCGAAGCGCTCGCTGGTTTCGCCGTACCGCGCGAGGCGATCCCTGAGCGCATCGACGACGCGCTGCAGAAAGGCGCGATCGGCGGCGCGAAGTTTGACGCCCTGCCTCCAGTCGCCCCAGAGCGGGCGGTTGCCAAGCATCGCGTCAAAATCCCAGGCCTTGCGTCGAAAGCTCGCGGGCTTCGCCCATCGCTGGCTATGACGATGAAGCCGCGCGCTGAGCGCGCCTAGCTTTTCGAACCATGCGGGCAGAGGGTCGGACTGATCCGGCTCGCGGCCGGACATGTACGCGAAGGCGGCGACCTGTCGCGTTTCGCCATCGACAACGATCGGTCGCAGAAAGGCGCCGTCGCAATCGGGAAGGGGCTCGGGGGTGTCGACCACGCCCTCCTCGATCAGGGCGCGGATCCATTCGAGTTCGGAGCGGATTTCCTCGGGCGTATGGTAGCCGATCCGATGCACGCGCAGGATGAGGCGCGCCCCGGTCGACGGGTCCGAGGCGAGGAACGTCGTGTTCTCGGAATGGCTCAGCAACTTGAGTTCCGCGCCTTCCGACAGGCCCCAGCGCGGCGCCATCGCGGCGAGACCGGAGCGTAGCGCCTCGAAATCCGAAGCCTTGGCCATCAGGATTGTCCCGCCCCGACTGGAAACTCCACCAGGTCAAGCAGGCTCGCAACGATTCCATCGGGCGTCGTTGTCGACGCCCCGTTGAAGGGCGCGTCGCTCGCGAGCAGGATTGAACGCAGGCCGGCGCGCTGGCCTGCGACAATATCGGTCGCGAGCTGATCGCCGATCATGATCGCGTCGGGTTTCGCGACTCCGAGCAGGGCGACCGCCTGTTCGATCATGAAAGGCTGCGGCTTGCCGACAACGATGATCTCGGCCTCGGGAACGGCGGCGGAGATCGCGGCGATGGTCATGCCGACGCAAGGATCGTAGCCGTCGGGCGCCGGGGTCAGCGCGTCCGGATTGGTGGCGATCACCGGTGCGCCCCCAAGCGCGGCGCGGGTCGCAATCCGCAATTTTTCGTAAGTGAGACTGCTATCGAAGCCAAGGACGACAACATCCGCCCCCGCTCCCGCGAGCGTAAAGCCGGCGTCCTCGACGGCCTCGCAGAGTGGCCGCTCGCCGATCACATAGGCGCGCCCGCCATGAGGCCAGCGCTGTCGTAGCAGCGCCGCGCTGGCGTCGATCGTTGTGAAGATCTGCGCCCGCGTCACGGCGACACCCATGCGCGACAGCTTCTCCGCGAATTGCGAGGCCGAAAGAACTCGAATTGTTCGTCACGAAAGCATAGGGCACGCCCTGCTCGCGCCAGCGGCGAAAGGCCTCGATCGAACTCGCGATCGGCGCCTCGCCCCGATAGACGACACCGTCGAGATCGGAGACGACGCCGCATATCGGTCTGCCGTTGAAAGGCTGCAACACTTGATCTCAAAACCGTATCGACGGAGCGCCGACCCTAACCGGCTTGCGGCCGCGCGACTGTTCCTGCGTTCCATCAAATCATGCGCCTGAGCCGCGCCGCGGAGACGCACCTTCCCCCTGGCCGAATTTCCCTCCTGAAGAATGCAAGATGCTTCGCCTGCGCGCGGATCATCCGCTCCTTATGCTCTCCGTGCACGAGCCCGGGTCGGGCAAGGTCACGCCCGCGGCGGGTGGGACGACGCACGCCGGCTCCCATTGCGGGAGCCGGCGGCGCTGAAGCCGGATCAGAGGCAAAGCCTCGTTTCAGAAGGAGGTATATTTGGCGCTGTGCAGCCACCGCAAGCCCACGGCCAGGACCGGGACTGACTCATGGCGGCGACGAAGCAGGCCTGCCGTCGCTACGATCCGCCGTCGTCGCCAAAGCAGATCGACCAGGGCGTCGACTTCTTTCCGAGATCATAGACGACGCGACGCTGTCTCCGCGCCGGGCGATACTCTCCCCGCCGAAGCGATAGCCCGCGCCGGATTGGCTCCAGCCCGAGGCCGCTTCATCTGCCGCCGCTGCTACTACATCTACGACGAGGCTCAGGGCGCGCCGCAGCATTTTGCGAAGCCGGGCACAGCGTTCGAACTCGCTCCCCTCCGATTGGCGCTGCCCCGATTGCGGGACCGACAGGTCGACCTTCCGACCGCATATCGAGAGCGCGGCTTAACTGCTTGCGCGGGGCCTCCCGCTCGCGCTTCAGAGTAGAGGCCGCATGGTCTGATGCGTATCGACTCTCAGCGACCGTCGAGTCCCAGCCAAACCACTGACGTTATTGAGACCGATTCATGCGATCGCCATCCGACAGAGGTCGCCGGTACAGCCCTTGTAGTTGTCGCTGGAATAAGAGGCAGAATGTAGCCAGCCCTCCCACCTCGTCCGAAGGCGCCCGATTGAGGCTCGTGCCCCTGGTGTAACTGGAATTGAAGTCAAAGCGGACCGCAACGGCGTGGACGCGCCCCCGATGCCGACCGACCGTGTTCCGCCAACCTAGTACCCGCATTGGAGCCGTCGCGTCCGCCCGCGTACACTTAAAGGGGGCTTCGATCGCCACCTGACACCCGCTGCAACGCCGTCCAACCGACAACAGCTTGTAGACCGAAGCGCCGCCGCGCTGCCGATGCAAGTCAGTATCTCCGACAACACCGGAAGGCGTCAGCCTTTGTATTCGACGATGTAGAGACCGGCGCTGAAGTCCGTCACGTAGCAGAGCGCGTTCGCGTCTACGAAGACATCTGCCGAATGCAGGACGATCGGGCGGTTCGGCCGGGGGTCCACCCACTTGGTCGGCGGAGGCGGCACGAACGCCGCCACTTCCTTTGGCCGGAACTGGTCCTTGATGTCGTACACGCGCAAGCCCGCGTTCTGGTAAGTGGCGAAGATCAGTTCTTCGCTGACAAAGCTGCCTGGCCGATTTTCATGAACGTTGTGCGGTCCGAAATGGCCGCCGACTTTGAGATAGTCCTTGTCCGACGGCGCAGGGAAGGTTGAGACGCTGATCGGGTTTGTCTTCACATGATTGTCGAAGATCCAGATCGGCTTGAACCCGTCCTCCTGATCGTCGAGCACCGTCTCGTCAACGACGACGAGCAGGTCGCGCTTGGGGAGCGGCAGCGCATTGTGCGTGCCGCCGCCGAATGGCGGCGCCCAAACCTTGTGAGCCAGAAGTTTCGGATTGGCCTTGTCCTTTACATCGACAACAGCGAGGCACGCGTCGCGCCAGCTGCAGTAGGCGACGTCATCGCGGATGATCGCGTGGTGCAGTCCGAACCGGCCGTTTTGGGTTGGCCAATTCGCTTTTTCCCCTGCCGCGACATTCATCCCGGGCAGCCAATACTTCCCGACCATGGCCGGCTTCTTCGGGTTCTCCATGTCGATCGTGATGAGGATGTAGTCCGAGAAACCGTCGAGGAGCGCCGAGGCGTAAGCCCAACGGCCCCCGACATACCAGATGCGATGCAAGCCTGTTCCCTCGACGGGCATGAAGCCGATCTGCTTGGGATCCTCAGGCTTTGAGATGTCATAAACCGCCATGCCGGCCGACCAGTCGCGCGCACTGGCTTGTGGTTTGGCGTGATGGTCGACCGAGCCTTTATAGTAGGCTTTCTCGTCGCTGAGTTCCGGTTGCGCGAACATATCCTTGTTGTGGATGACCAGCAGAAGGTCGTCGTGCGCTTGCAGATGGAGCGTCCAGGTGTTGGGCGGCGCCTGGACATGCCTGACATATCGGGGCTTGGCCGGATCGCGGACGTCGACGATGGAGAATCCCTTAGAGAATATATGTCCAATATAGGCGTATCCACGATGCACCATGATCTGAACGCCGTCGCACCGTCCTCCCTGATCGCTGTAACCAACCAGCCGCATATTCTTGGTGGCGTAATCGGGCTTGGGAAGGGTCGTGTCGGCCATCATGGGTCTCCGTGTCGTAGTCATTGAGCAGTTAGTTCGCCCCAGCTCATGGCTGAGCCAAGCTGCGAACATGGATGGGGCGCCTCGTAGGCGGCGCCCCTGCGTCGGAACGTGTCGGCCCAGGACCGATTTTGCTATTTCACACCCCAGATCGCTTTGTAGTGGTCCTTGTAACCGTTGTCCGGGTCGAAAATATTCTTCGCGCCGCCGTCCTTCTCGATGTTGGCGTTGATAAATAGATGGACGGGAGCCACGTAGCCGCTCGGGGGTTGGCCCGCGAAAGCACGATTCATTTCGTCGACCGCCTGCCATCCATGGAGATGAAGAGGCTCGGCGACAGTCGCCAGCTGGTACTGTTTGCCTCGAATGCGTTCGAAGGCCGGCACCGACCCGTCGCCTGCAGAAATCTGTCGCGGATACCCGGTCGCCGCATCAACGCCAGCCGACTGCAACGACGGCGCAGAGAAGTCATAGTAGAGATCGTTGACGGCGATCGAATAGGTCCACGCCTTGCCATACTTTGATAAAAGCGAGGTCGTCAGCTGCGGCATTCGGTTCGCGAGATCACCGATCGGGGTGTCCTCTATCGCCAAGACCTTGCAGCCTGAGCAACCCTCGATAGCGGCCTTCTCGGCATTCGTTTTGGCGGTGGCGATCCCATAGATGCTGTCTGTGAACAGGATCACGCCAGCCTTGCCGTTTGAATCGTCCACGGCGTAAAGGGCGGAAGCCTTCGCGACTTCGTTTGGATCCGTGGTGATGTTCGTGAACACATTCGGATTCGCCTCGATCTTGCCAGGCGCCGGCCCTGAGTGCCAGCCAACGACCTTGATCCCCGCTTTAACAGCTTCCTCGATCGTCGGCGCCTGCTCGACGGCGTCAGGGCTGCCGAGAATGATGCCGTCGGGTTTGAGAGCGATCGCCTGTGTCATCGCAGATGTGCGTCCGGGAACCGATCCCTGTCCGTCCAGAATGCGGAAGTCCCACCCTATCGCTTTGGCCGCCTCCGCGGCGCCGTCGCCGACGCCTTGCGCGCCGCCATTGCGCTGATCGGTGGAGACGTAGACGACCAGCTTCTTACCCTGCGCCTTCGGGCCAGTAGTAGGGCCGTCCCATTTCGTCACCGGCGCGGTCGCCTGAGCAATGTAATCCTTGGCCGTTTTCATGTAGGCGTCGTCATCGGCCCGCGCGCCGGTGACGTTCAGTCCAGTCAAGGCCACGGAAGCCGCAAGGCTTCCAACCACAAGGTATGCTTTCGACATCTATTCCTCCCTCAGACGACCGCGAGCTTGAGGCCCGTCAGCTTGGTTGCTTCGTCTTCTCCGTGACAGCAGAATGAGCTGCCCATCCGAAAGGGCGCATATTCAACGCGAAGCCCTTCCGGAATCGTGTTTGGCGCCGCCCAAAGTCCGCATCGGACGCACAACGGTGCGCTTGCGCTGAGCGAAGGCGGCTAGTGCGATCGAGATGACCAGCGTGGCGCCATTAAAAAGAGGCTCGACAAAGAAAGCGCCGCCGAGCTGCTGAATGCCGGAGATTCCGACCGCGAGTATCAGCACGCCGCAGATCGTGCCCCAGATATTGACCCGGCCGGGCTTGATTGTGGTGGAGCCGAGGAAGGCGCCGACGAGGGCCGGCAACAAATAGTCGAGCCCGACATTCGCCTGCCCGATTCTAAGCTTCGCGCCTAGCACGCATCCGGCGAAGCCCGTAATAACGCCGGAGGCGACAAACACGCCGATGACATAGGCCCTTACCGGAATGCCATTGAGGGCTGCCGCCTTCTCATTTGCGCCGATCGCATAAATGTGTCGGCCGAGCGGGAGGCGCTCGCTGACAATCCACAGCGCAATTGCAAGGATGAAGACATAAATAGCCGGAATCGGGATTCCGAAGATCGATGTGGTGTTGATCGCCAGGAAGCCAGGCGAGAGGGCTCCAACAATTTGACGCCCGTCGGTGAGCCAGAGCGCGAGCGCATAGAGAATCGTGCCGATGCCGAGCGTGGCGATGAATGAGTCGACTTGCGCCACTTCGACCAGCACGCCGTTGATGAGGCCGATCAACGCGCCACAGGCCAGAACGATCACGATCGCCATCGGCCAAGGAACGCCGTACTTGACCTGCAGGCTTATGGCGAGAATATGCCACATCACAATCCCGAACCCGACAGTGAGATCGATGCGGCCGGCCATCATCGGCAAGGTCGCCGCCAACGACAGCATGGCGATGATCGCCTTGTCGGCGAGTATCGAACGGACGTTGAGCCAAGTCGGAAACGTGTCTGGTAGGAGGAGCGAGAAAGAGATGATCAGTGCAAGTGTCAAGAAAGGCAGACCATAGACTGACGCCAGGCGAATCATCGCCTGCCCCCGTGTGAGCGACGCCCACTCCGACCGGGTGGGCTCCAGCGCGTTGGATTTAATGGATTGCATGCGCGCTGCCTTCCGATACACCGGCTGAGGCGCCAGGAGTGGAGCGCCGGATGTTCGCGGAAGCGGCGGCAAGCAAATTCTCTACTGACAGATCGTCTGCGGCAAGTTCGGCAACGACATGCCCGCGATCGAAGATCAGCGCGCGATGGCAGATCTTGGCGACTTCCTCGAAATCAGTCGACACGATGACGATCGCCGCCCCGCCCTGTAGCGCGACGTCGAACAAGCGATAGATTTCGGCCTTCGCGCCAACGTCGACGCCGGCAGTGGGATCCTCGAAGACATAGAGTTTCGCTTCCAGGTGCAGCCAACGCCCGACTACGACTTTCTGCTGATTTCCTCCCGACAAGAACTCGATCGGCAATGCCGGATCGTTGGGTCGCAACCCGATCTGCGCGCCACGCTCTCGCGCGGCGCGGGCTTCACGGCTCGGCGAGATGAACGAAAAATGGCTCAAGCCCGCTGCGACCGGATTGAGGAACAAGTTCTCGCGCACCGACAAATTCGGCATGATCGATTCGCCAACGCGATCGGCGCAGACGAGATTGATTCCTTGCGCCATCGCCTCGCGTGGCGACGAGACAGTCACGTGGCGTCCGTCGAGCAGCACGCGCCCGCCTGTCATCTGCGAGACCCCAAACAACGCCCGTCCTACGCTTTCCTGCCCTGCGCCCCGCAACCCGACAAAACCGACGATCTCGCCAGAGTGAATTGTGCAGTCGACAGGCCCGACCGCGTCCACTGTGACCGATTCCATGGCAAGGCGCGGCGAGCCGTGGCGATCGCGCGGTCGGCGAAACACCTGCGAGGGCTCGCGCCCCACGATCAGAAGAATCGTTTCGTCTGGCGTCGTCTCACTTACCCGGCGCACTCCCGCGACGCGACCGTCGCGCAAAACGATCATCCGATCGGCGATCTCGAAGACCTCGTCGAGACGGTGCGAGACATAGATCATCGCGACGCCGCGATCACGCAGCCGACGCAACGCCGTGAACAGACGCACGACCTCGTCGGCGGGCAGGCTCGCAGTCGGCTCATCAAGGACGAGGATTGCCGGCTCCGCCGCGAGAGCTCGGGCGATCGCGACCAACGACTTTTCCGTGCGGGTTAAACTCTGGATGCGCGTTTCCGGGTCTATGTCGGCGCCCAGCGCGTCGAGCGCGACCGCGGCGCGACTGCTCACAGCGTCTCGGTCGATCATGCCGAAGCGACGAGGAAAACCCAGCGTCATGCAGATGTTTTCGGCGACCGTCATCCAATCGATGAGACCGAGGTCTTGATGGATAAAGGCGATGGGCAAACGCCGCAGGCCGTGAGTAACGTCGATGCCGCGAAAGGCTACCGCGCCGTCATCGAGTGGATACACACCGGCTAAAATCTTGATCAAAGTCGATTTGCCGGCGCCGTTCTCACCCAGCAGCGCAAGGATTTCGCCAGCCTTGAGACTCATGCCGACATCCGCGAGCGCCTCCGTGCCGCCGAAGCGCTTGAAGACGTGGCGGATCTGCAGCAAGTCGGCGGCCTCCGCGGCCTGCGGCGGCTCGATCACCGAACTTGCGCCGACGACGGGCTTGCCAGCCTCCATCGAGTCCGCTCCTCCCGCTATTCGTCCCGCTTGCAGCAATAGTAGCGTCGCGCCATATGCCGAGTTTCGTTTCGAGGCAATTCCGAGCCCCGCACCTTAGCAAGCTCAGACACTTGCTGGGAGCGCGGCGCTTGGGCCTCTTATGCTTTGAGGTAAGGGCAATCGCGCAAGCCTGTCAATCTCGCCAACCGAGATGACGCCATCCCTATTTGGCTTGGTCGACGCGTTGGGACCGAACGAGTTCACGGTCCGGCCGCCTTAGCTCCAGTTTGCTCGTTCCATGTCGCACTGACGCTTGCCGTCCACTGATGAGCGCACCTCGCACCTTGGATCACCACAAGCGACGGGGCTGGTTTCGAGCAATGGAGAGAAGCAGACCATGGTGGTAGCCGCCGGGATCGGTCTCGCGCTTGTGCCGAACTGGGCGGTCAAGCTGCAGGTTCCGGGCGTGGTCTACCGACCTCTTCGGCTCGACTCGTCCATGGAAGGGCCTGCTCTCGGCTTCGCTTGGCTGAAAGACGTTCGAAAAAGGCCGTGTCAGATGTTCGCCGAGCTTGTTCGTACAAGTTTCGCCAAAGGGAGCGCTGCAAGCGACTCGGCAGAGCACTGCCACTCCTCCTCATTGGGTGCGGCGCCGCGGTGGAAAAATTAGAGGTATCGGGACCATTGCAATCGCAAGATCTGACAGGACCGAGCCCTCGGTCCGGGCAACCGCTCAGTCGAGACGGGAAGCTGAGGCCTCGTTCTGGCAGCCTTCGGACGAGCAACACCACGCTGGCAATGACCGAAGCCGTTGGTCGCGCCGTCAAGCGCGGCGGTGTGACAGCGGTCGCATCGCGTGTTCCTCAGGGCCGAGTCGGACCAACGCGGGCGGCGGCGGGCATGATCTCAAGCAAGCTAGGCGCTAGGTTCGCCAGGGCGTAGAGACAAGCGGAGAGTAGATTGCAATTCAGTCGGCCGGAACGACCGAGTCCGCTTATTCATTCTCTCTCAACGGTCTGTGGGGCTGAACCGAGCGAACAAGGACAACACATGAAGCAGATCAACTGGCGGGCCGATCCTCTCGTCTGGGGCCATGGGCCTCGAGTGTTGGAGATGTTCCTCGAACCGACCTGCCCTTTTTCGGTGAAAGCGTTTGGCAAGCTCGACGACTTGCTCAGCGAGGCCGGCGAAGATCGTATCACCGTCAAAGTTCGGCTTCAGTCCCAACCCTGGCATATGTACTCGGGTGTCATCGTACGCTGTATCCTGGCCGCCTCGACACTCGAAAGGGGAAGGGACGCTGCAAAATTAGTCATGGCCGCAGTGGCCGCGCATCGAGAAGAATTTGAGTTTGACCAACACTGTAGCGGCCCAAATCTTAATGCCACTCCAAACGACATTATCGCGCGAATTGAACGCCACAGCGGCGTCAAACTTTCGGAGGCCTTCGCGCTTCCCGACCTCGACCGTGAGATCAAGTGGCACTGCAAGTACGCCCGCCAGAACGGTATCCATGTTTCGCCGACGTTCATGGTCGATGGTCTCGTTCAGGCCGACATGAGCAGCGGGGACACGGTCTCCAGTTGGGTCTCGCGTCTAATAAACGCGTGAACGGGTCGGAATTGCCGGCGCTATCGGTGACCTGCATCGAATGCAGGCTATCACCCTCGCGTCACGATCTGCGAGTGAGAGCAACGGCAACTACGGCAGCCGCACCATCAATCCCGCTTGCTTCCGTTGACAAGCAAGTTAACTTGCGTGCTCAAACTCGCTGGGTGGGGAACGTCCGGCACATGAAGTTAGCGAGCGCGAGCTTTATGGCGAGATCGGTAAGGTCATGTTGAGATGCGCGGCCTGGATGCCGCCTACCAACACGAATGCCCAACAATGTAATGAATGCAATTAGATGGCTCAGGATCGATCTGGACGATCAATCTGGCCGAAGCCTTTGATTCGAGATGTTTCGGGACGAATCTGGTCGTTCTAGAAGGTCGAAGTGGTGCCCAGGAAAGGACTCGAACCTTCACGGCTTTCACCGCTGGTACCTGAAACCAGTGCGTCTACCAATTCCGCCACCTGGGCATTGGGCGCTTCTTAAGAGGGCGGGCGGGCGGCTGTCAACGGCGCGCCGGGCTGCTGGCGGCCCGATGACAAGCGCCACGCCATGGCGCTACAGTCGCCGAGACGGCATGAGGCGTCACGGCTGCGCCGTTAGAGGATCTCCCATGACCACCGCCGCTCCCCTTTCGCTGCACGTTCCGGAGCCGACCGTGAGGCCGGGCGGGAGGCCCGACTTCAGTCATGTCGGCATCGCTGAGGCCGGCGAGGTTCCCCGGCCGCCGATCGACGTCAGCCCGTCCGAGATCCGCAATTTCGCTTATACGATGATCCGCGCGCTTGACGACAATGGCGAGTCAGTCGGCGAGTGGGCGGGTTCGCTCAACGCCGACGATCTGCGCAAAGGTCTGCGCGACATGATGCTGACCCGCGCCTTCGATGCGCGCATGCTCTTGTCACAGCGCCAGGGCAAGACGTCGTTCTACATGCAGTGCTTGGGCGAAGAGGCGATCGCGGCGGCCCATCGCGTCGCGCTCAAGCAAGGCGACATGTGTTTTCCGACCTACCGCCAGCAAGGACTGCTCATCGCGTTGGGCTGGCCGATCGTCGACATGATGTGCCAGATCTTCTCCAACGAGAAGGATAGCCTGCACGGACGGCAGATGCCGGTGATGTATTCGTTCAAGGAGGCCGGATTCTTCTCCGTGTCTGGTAATCTCGGCACCCAATATCCCCAAGCCGTCGGTTGGGCGATGGCCTCGGCGATTTCGGGCGATACGCGTATCGCTTCGGGGTGGATTGGCGAAGGCTCGACAGCGGAAAGCGACTTCCATTCGGCGATGGTGTTCGCCTCTGTCTACCGGCCTCCGGTCATTCTCAACGTCGTCAACAACCAGTGGGCGATTTCGTCTTATCAAGGCATTGCCGGAGGCGAGAGCGCGAAATTCGCCGCTCGCGCTCATGGTTTCGGCATCCCCTCCCTGCGTGTCGACGGCAACGACTATCTCGCGGTCCATGCAGTCTCGCTCTGGGCGGCCGAGCGGGCGCGCGCCAATCTCGGTCCGACCCTGATCGAATGGGTGACCTATCGCGCTGGCGCGCATTCGACCTCGGACGATCCGTCGAAATACCGTCCCAAGGACGAAGGGTCCGTGTGGCCGCTGGGCGACCCGGTCGAGCGCCTCAAGACCCATCTCATTCGCATTGGGGCGTGGAGCGAGGAGCGTCACACGCAGATGCAAGCTGAAGTCGAGGCCGAGATTCTGGACGCCGCCAAGGAGGCCGAGAGTCACGGTACGCTGCATGATGGGCCAAAACCGAGTGCAGCCACGATGTTCGAGCAGGTCTACAAGGAGATGCCGCGCCACCTGCGCGAACAGCGCCAGCAGCTCGGAGTCTAGCGCCATGGCGCGCATGTCGATGGTCGAGGCGATCCGCGACGCGATGGATTGCAAGATGGCCGAAGACGAGAAGGTGGTCGTATTCGGTGAGGACGTCGGGTATTTCGGCGGTGTGTTTCGTTGCACGGACGGGCTGCAGCGCAAGTACGGCAAGTCGCGCTGCTTCGACGCGCCGATCAATGAATCGGGGATCGTCGGCGTGGCCGTGGGGATGGGCGCCTATGGTTTGCGCCCGGTCGCCGAGATCCAGTTCGCTGATTATTTTTATCCCGGCTACGACCAGATCGTTTCCGAGGCGGCGCGGCTGCGCTACCGTTCGGGCGGCGATTTCTTCGCTCCGATCGTGATCCGTATGCCCTGCGGCGGCGGCATCTACGGGGGGCAGACGCACAGCCAGAGCCCGGAGGCTTTGTTCACCCATGTGTCCGGTCTCAAAACCGTCATTCCCTCAAATCCCTATGACGCCAAAGGTCTTTTGATCGCTTCGATCGAGGACGATGATCCGGTCATCTTTCTCGAGCCCAAGCGGCTCTACAACGGTCCTTTCACGGGCCATCCTGAGCAGCCAACCGTGCCTTGGGCAAAACATCCGCTAAGCGAAGTGACTGAGGGGCGATATGTCGTGCCGCTAGGCAAGGCGGCGATCCGGCGCGAGGGCAAAGACGTCACCGTGCTCTGCTACGGCACGATGGTCCATGTCTCGGAGGCTGCAGCCGAGGAGACTGGGGTCGATGCGGAGATCATCGATCTGCGCACGCTGCTGCCGCTTGACATCGACGCCATCGAGGCTTCGGTGAACAAGACCGGCCGTTGCGTGATCGTGCACGAGGCGACGCTGACCTCGGGCTTTGGCGCCGAGCTCGCCGCGCAGGTGACGGAGCGATGCTTCTATGCGCTCGAGGCGCCGGTCCAGCGTGTCGCCGGCTGGGACACGCCCTACCCGCACGCGGAAGAGTGGGATTATTTCCCCGGTCCCGCCCGCGTCGGGCGCGCGCTCGTGAAGGCCATGGAGGCCTGAGATGGGCGTGCGTTCGATCAAGATGCCCGATGTCGGCGAGGGGGTGGCGGAAGCCGAGATCGTCGAGTGGGCGGTCAAGGTTGGCGATCTCGTCAAGGAGGACCAGGTCGTCGCTGGCGTCATGACCGACAAGGCGACCGTTGAAATCCCGTCTCCCGTCGCCGGCAGCGTGCTGGCGCTTGGCGGCGCGGTCGGGGATGTGCTGGCAGTCGGCGCCGAGCTCATTCGCATCGAGGCGCCGGGCCTGCCGGATTCGGTTCTGCCCGCCGCGCCGAAATCGCGGGCGCAGCAGCAAGAGGCGCCGGAGCCCACGCCAAGTGTGAAATCCGAGCCCGGTGAGCCGGCGGCCGCGCGCGCGCCGCGCGCAGAGGCGCCGCCGCGTCCGCCTGAGGCGCAGAAGCCCGCGCCGCGCCAACCGGAGACACACAGGGGCGCGCCGCGCCCGCTTGGCGAGAAGCCGCTCGCGGCGCCTGCTGTGCGGCTGAAAGCGCGCGAGGCCGGCGTCGATCTCAGATTTGTGCGCGGCTCGGGCCCCGCGGGACGCATTACCCACCAGGACCTCGACACGTATGTCGCGCGGCCGTCGGAGCCCTCGAAAGCGTCGGGCCGGGCGCCCAACAAGGCGACCGAGACGATCAAGGTCGTCGGCATGCGGCGACGCATCGCCGAGAACATGGCCGAGTCGGCGCGCCGCATCGCGCATTTCTCCTATGTCGAGGAAGTCGACGTCACGGCGCTCGAAGAGCTGCGCGCCTCCCTCAACGCCCGTGCGACTGAAGAGCGGCCAAAGCTGACCCTGCTGCCTTTTCTCATCCTTGGGATCGTCAAGGCGGCCGCAGAATTTCCGCAGATCAACGCCCATTACGACGACGAGAACGACATCGTGACCCGTTTTGGCGCCGTGCACGTGGGCGTGGCGACACAAACGCCGAACGGCCTCATGGTTCCGGTCGTCCGCCACGCCGAGACGCTGAGCTTGCACGAATGCGCGCGCGAAATGCGCCGGGTGAGCGAGGCGGCGCGCCAGGGCGTCGCGGCGCGCGACGAGCTTTCAGGCTCGACCATCACGCTGACTTCGCTTGGGAGCCTCGGCGGCATTGTCTCGACGCCGATCATCAACCGGCCGGAAGTGGCGATCGTCGGCGTGAACAAGATCGTCGTGCGACCGGTCTGGCGCGACGGCGCCTTCGTTCCGCGAAAAGTCATGAACCTGTCGTCGTCGTTCGATCATCGCGTGGTCGACGGCCATGACGCCGCGACTTTCATCCAGCGCCTGCGCGTGCTGATAGAGACGCCGGCTGCGCTGTTCATCGAGGACTGAGCGGTGGAAAGTGTCAGACCCGCGAAAGCGGGTATCCAGCAGCGCCTGCGCCATGGGCGACGTTTTCTCCGGAGAAGGCGCCTGGACCCCCGCTTTCGCGGGGGTGACAAGACGCGGAATCGCGAGGCGGCAGAAACGATATGAACGAGCTTCGCTGCAAGGTTCTCGTCATCGGCGGCGGCCCCGGCGGCTATGTCGCCGCGATCCGGGCGGGCCAGCTCGGCCTCGACACGATTCTGATCGAGGCCGATCGGCTCGGCGGAACGTGCCTCAACGTCGGCTGCATTCCGTCGAAGGCGCTGATCCACGCCGCTGGCGCGGCGCATGGCCTTCGCGAGCCGCGGGGGCTGAACGCCATCGGGCTCTCGATCGGCCCGCCGACGCTCGATTTCGCCCGCACGATCGCCTGGAAGGATGCGATCGTCACGCAGGCTTACCACTGGCGTCGGCGCGCTTTCTGAAGAAGGCCAGGGTGCGCACGCTTCTGGGGACCGCTACGATCGTCGACGGCAAGACGGCGACGGTTAGCGCCGACACCGGCGAGACGCGCATCCAGGCCGATCATCTCGTCCTCGCGACCGGCTCGGAGCCGGTGGAATTGCCGGCGCTCAAGTTCGGCGGCGACGTGTTGTCCTCGACCGACGCCCTGGCGCTGACTGAGGTTCCGCAATCGCTCGCCGTGGTCGGCGCGGGCTATATCGGAATGGAGCTTGGGCATCGCTTTCGCCAAGCTCGGCGCCAAGGTGACGATCGTCGAGGCGCTGCCCAAGATCCTGCCGCTTTACGACGCCGAGCTGACGCAGCCGATCGTGCGGCGACTCGCCGATCTTGGCGTCGAGACGCTGGTCGGCGCGAAGGCGATTGCGCACGCCAATGGCGCGCTCAAGGTCGCGACGGCGGACGGCAAGGAACAATCCATCGCCGCCGACAAGGTGCTGGTCGCGGTCGGCCGGCGCGCGCATACGACCGGCTTTGGCCTCGAGACACTCGATCTGACGATGAGCGGTCCGTTCGTGCGCATCGACGCGCAGTGTGCGACCTCGATGCGCAACGTCTGGGCGATTGGCGACATGACCGGCGAGCCGATGCTCGCCCATCGCGCGATGGCGCAAGGCGAAATGCTCGCCGAGATCATCGCTGGGAAGAAGCGCGCCTTCGACCATGTCGCCATTCCGGCGATCTGCTTTACCGATCCAGAAATCGTGACCGTGGGACTATCGCCCGACTCCGCCAAGGCCGCGCAGGGCGAGATTCGCGTCGGCCATCTTTCCGTTCCGCGCCAATGGGCGCGCCATGACGCTTCAGGACGACGACGGCTTCGTGCGCGTCGTCGCGCGCGCCGACAACCATGTGGTGCTTGGCGTCCAGGCGGTTGGCCCGGGAGTCTCGGAACTCTCGGCCGCTTTTTCGCTGGCCTTGGAAATGGGCGCGCGCCTCGAAGACATCGCGCTCACCATCCACGCCCATCCGACGCTGAGCGAAGCGTTTCATGAAGTCAGCGCTCGTAGCGCTTGGACATCCGCTGCATATTTGACGACGCTTCTCAGGCCGCGCAGAGTTGGTTACCGTCATTGCGAACGAGGCGAAGCAGTTCAGAACTCGGATGCTACTTTCCTTCCCGAGTCGCTAAGGAAAATCGAGACAAATGACCTACGCCAACATCCTTGTCGAGACGCATGGAGCGGTCGGCCTCATCAGGCTCAACCGGCCGCAGGCCCTGAACGCCCTGTCGGCGGCCTTGATCGAGGATCTCAACGCGGCGCTCGAAGCCTTCGAGACCGATGCCGCGATCGGCGCGATCGTGCTGACCGGATCGGAGAAGGCGTTCGCCGCCGGCGCCGACATCAAGGAAATGCAGGACAAGACCTTCGCCGAGGCTTTCTCGGAGACTTCATCACCAGATGGGAGAATGTGGCGAAGGCGCGCAAGCCGATCATCGCCGCGGTCGCCGGCTTCGCGCTCGGCGGCGGATGCGAGATCGCGATGATGTGCGATTTCATTCTCGCCGCCGACACCGCGAAATTCGGCCAGCCGGAGATCAAGCTCGGCGTGATCCCCGGCGCGGGCGGCACGCAGCGGCTGACCCGCGTGGTCGGCAAATCGAAGGCGATGGAGATGATCCTGACCGGCCGCATGATGGACGCGGCCGAGGCCGAGCGCTCCGGCCTCGTCTCGCGCATCGTGCCGGCCGCGTCGCTGATCGAGGAGGCGCTGAAGATCGCGGCGTCGATCGCCGCCTTGTCGAGGCCGGCGGTGATCGCCGCCAAGGAAGCCGTCAACCGCGCCTATGAGACGACGCTCGCCGAAGGCGTCCGGTTCGAGCGGCGCATCTTCCATTCGCTGTTCGCGACCGAGGACCAGAAGGAAGGCATGCGCGCCTTCGTCGAGAAACGGGCGGCGGAGTTCAAGCATCAGATAGCGACGATTATGAACATATTAATTATGTGTATATTATCTATGCGCATGACGCAGGCCGCGCGGCGGTTCGATCGCGCGGCAGTTGCAGAAAAAGAAGCCTAAGCGACTGAAAAGTCGCGGTCGCGTGCAGAAACTGCAGACCTGGCGCCGGGCGGCGAATAACGCAGATCTCGCCGCGGCGACCTCGTGCGGCGGCTCACCCGCCGTCCAGCCGCCGTCGATCGACATGTTGGCGCCGGTGATCTGCGCCGCCGCGTCCGAGCAAAGGAAGACGGCGAGCGCGGCGACCTGATCGACGGTCACGAATTGCTTGGTCGGCTGGGCGGCGAGCATCACATCGTTGATGACCTGCTCGCGCGTCATGTTGCGCGCCTTCATCGTGTCGGGGATCTGGCGCTCGACCAGCGGCGTCGAGACATAGCCGGGCGAAATGCAATTCGCCGTGACGCCGGAGGTCGCAAGCTCGAGCGCCACCGTCTTGGTCAGCCCGGCGAGGCCGTGCTTGGCCGCCACATAGGCGCCCTTGAACGGCGAGGCGACCAGCGAGTGCGCCGAGGCCGTGCTGATGATGCGTCCCCATTTTTGCGCCTTCATGCCCGGAATCGCGGCGCGCATCGCGTGGAAAGGCGCGGTGAGGTTGATGGCGATGATGGCGTCCCACTTTTCGGTCGGAAAGTCCTCGATCGGCGAGACATGCTGGATGCCGGCGTTGTTGACGAGGATGTCCACCGATCCCATCTTGGCTCTGGGCGTCGGCGACCATCGCCTCGATTTCGGGCGCCTTGGCCATGTCGGCCGCGTGGTAGAAAGCCTTGACCCCGAACTCCTTCTCGATCTTGGCCGCGCTCGGCCTCGATCGCCGCCTTGTCGCCAAACCCGTTGATGACGACATCCGCGCCCTCCTTGGCGAGGGCGCGGGCGATCGCCAGGCCAATGCCGCTCGTCGAGCCGGTGACAAGGGCGTGACGTTTGGCGAGCGACATTGGCGTTTCTCCTCATAGGACCGCGGGCAAACCGTCCGCGGCAGAGGTCATATTGCATCGCGGTGAAGCTTTCGAGGGATTCATTGCGTTGCAAACGTCTCGGATGACAAATTCGCGCTGAACGCTTAGAACCCTGCGGGATTACTTCGGCCGGATACGGCCGGAAAGGGTTGACGACCATGAGCTTTGCGATGTCGGAAACGCCCTGCGGGCCGCTCTCCCGCCACGCGACCGTCGCGGTTCAGGTCGGCCAGGGCGATGGGGCTGTCACCGTCGGCGGAGGCGCGCCGATCGTCGTGCAGTCGATGACCAACACCGACACCGCCGATATCGAGGCGACCACCCGCCAGGTCGCGGCGCTGGCGCGGGCCGGTTCGGAGCTGGTGCGGATTACGGTCGACCGCGACGAGGCCGCCGCGGCCGTGCCTCACATCCGCGACCGCCTGCGCGCCAGAGGGATCACGGCGCCGCTGATCGGCGACTTCCACTATATCGGCCACAAGCTGCTCGCCGATCATCCGGCCTGCGCGGAAGCGCTCGACAAATATCGCATCAATCCCGGCAATGTCGGCTTCAAGAACAAGCGCGACCTGCAGTTCAGCAAGATCATCGAGATCGCGATCCGCAACGACAAGACGGTGCGCATCGGCGCGAATTGGGGCTCGCTCGATCAGGATCTTCTGACCACGCTCATGGACGAGAACGCGGCGAGCGCGAAGCCGCTCGAGGCCGGCGCGGTCACGCGCGAGGCGATGGTCCGGTCGGCGCTTCTGTCGGCGGGGCGGGCGGAGGAGATCGGGCTCAAGCGCGAGCGCATCATCCTGTCGGCGAAAGTCTCGTCGGTGCAGGATCTCATCACCGTCTATCGCATGCTCGGCGAGCGCTCCGATTACGCGCTGCATCTCGGCCTGACCGAAGCCGGCATGGGCTCGAAGGGCATTGTCGCCTCGTCCGCGGCGCTTGGCATCTTGCTGCAGGAAGGGCTTGGCGACACGATCCGCATTTCGCTCACCCCCGAGCCGGGCGGCGACCGGACGCAGGAAGTGAAGGTCGCGCAGGAATTGCTGCAGACCATGGGGTTCCGCAGTTTTGCGCCGCAGGTCGCGGCCTGTCCCGGCTGCGGGCGCACGACCTCGACCGTGTTCCAGGAGCTGGCGCGCGACATCGAGACCTATCTCGCGACGTCCATGCCGGAATGGCGCGCGGTCTATCCGGGCGTCGAGCGGCTGAACGTCGCGGTGATGGGCTGCATCGTCAACGGGCCGGGCGAGAGCAAGCACGCCAATATCGGCATCTCGCTGCCCGGAACCGGCGAAGCGCCGGCCGCGCCGGTGTTCGTCGACGGGGTCAAGACGGTCACCCTTCGCGGGCCGCGCATCGCCGAGGACTTCAAGGCTTTGGTCAACGACTATATCGAGAAGCGCTACGGCGCGGACCGGCAGGCGGCGGAATAGGCGATCCCGTGGCCAGACCGCCGCTCCCACCCTTCACTCAGGAAACCGCGGCGCAGAAGGCGCGCGGGGCCGAGGACGCCTGGAACACCCGCGACCCCGCGCGCGTGGCGCTCGCCTATACCGAAAACAGCCGGTGGCGAAACCGGGCTGAGTTCCTTCAAGGGCGCCCTGCGATCGAGGCGTTTCTGACCCGCAAATGGAACCGCGAGCTCGACTATCGGCTGATCAAGGAAGCTCTGGGCCTTTCATGAGAACCGCATCGCGGTTCGCTTCGCCTACGAATGGCGTGACAATTCGGGAAGCTGGTTCCGCTCTTACGGCAACGAGAACTGGGAGTTCGACGCGGAGGGGCTGATGCAGGTGCGTCTCGCGAGCATCAACGATCTGCCGATCCGCGAACAGGACCGTCTTTATCACTGGCCGCTCGGCCGTCGGCCGGACGATCATCCGGGCTTGAGCGATCTCGGGCTCTGAGGCGAAAGCGCTCGCTCTTCACATTCGCTTTGACATCGCCCACATGAGGGTGACGAGGCCAGCCTTGTACGAACCCCCGCTCCATCGAAACGAAAATTTGCCGGAACTGCACGCGCTGATTCAGGAGCGCGTGTTCGGCCTACTGATCAGCAACGGCGCCGAGGGGCTCGCTCGCCAATTCGGTTCCGTTCGTTCTCGATGCGGCGCGCATCGAAGCTCGGCACTTTAAAAGTCCATCTCGCCCGCGCCAATCCGCAATGGCGCGATCTTGAAGCTTCGCCCGACGCGCTCGTCGTGTTCCAGGGCCATGACCATTACATCACGCCCTCCTGGTACGCGACCAAGCGGGAGACGGGCAAAGTCGTGCCGACCTGGAATTACACCATGGTTCAGGCGAAGGGCCGGGCCAAAGTGATGGATGAAGCGTGGCTCAGCCAGCAGATCGAGGAGCTGACGCAGGCGCTCGAAAATCGCCGCGAAAAGCCTTGGGCGGTCGGCGACGCGCCGGCCGATTTCATCGCCATGCAGCGCCGGGCGATCGTCGGCGTCGAGATCGAGATCCTCGATATTCGGGGAAAATGGAAGACGAGCCAGAACCGCAACGCCGCCGACCGCGAGGGCGTCGTCGCGGGGCTTGAGGCCATGGACGACGACGAGTCGCGCGCCATGGCCGAGCTCGTAAGAAAGACCGGCCGCGATTGATACGCGCGCACGCTTTGGACATGAAGGCGTGGATCCACTTCGCGCGATCCGCCGAAACTTCATAAGAGGAGCACCACATGACTGATGCGATCAAGCCGCTTTACACAGCCCACGGGACCGCGACCGGCGGCCGAAATGGGCACACCCAATCCGACGATGGGAAGGTCAGCGTCAATCTGTCGGTGCCGAAGGAGATGGGCGGGCCGGGAAAACCGGACACGGCGACGCCCGAGCACCTGTTCGCGGCTGGCTACGCCGCCTGCTTCGGCGGCGCGCTCGATTTCATCGCCAAGCAGCACAAGAAGGACGCGTCGAAGGCGACGGTGAAATGCGCCGTCAGCATCGGCCCGCGCGAGAAGGGCGGCTTCGGTCTCGCGGTCGTGCTCGATGTGACCGATACGAGCCTGCCGCAGGCGGAGCTCCAGTCGTTAGCGGAAGAGGCGCACGAAAAGATCTGCCCTTATAGCCACGCAACGCGCGGCAATGTCGATGTCAAGGTTGTCACGCACGGGGCGTAAGGCGGCGGCGCGTCGTCGGCTTGACCGGCAGGCACTGCGTCTTCGGCGCGTCATTGCTCCCGCTTAAAGGGCCCGTTCGGCAGCGGGTCCTAATCATGACTCCTGATCAAATTCGCCGGAACACCACGCTAAGATTGTTCGCAGGCATTTCGGTGATCATGGGGACCGAGAATCCAGCGGATTGCGCGATTGCAGCGACCGCATCGAGGTCTCGCAGACCCCAGGTCGGATTGCGATCGCGAAGGTTCTGGTCGAACGCTTCGTTGCTCGGGGCCATTGCGAATCCTTCGCGTTTATAGGGGCCATAGAGATAGAGAGGCGATCCCGGAGGAAGGATCGCGGCCGCTCCCCTTATTAATCCCGCGGTCGCTTCCCAAGGCGAGATGTGAACCATGTTGATGCAGATGATTCCGTCAGCCGAAGCGACCGGCCAAGGTGATTGGGAAGCGTCCAGAACAATCGGCGCGCGCACATTTCTGACCTCTGTAGCCTTCACCCATGCGGCGATGCTTAGCAGGGTTTCCGGTTCAGGATCGGAAGGTTGGAAAGCGAGATTTGGTAAATTTCTCGCAAAATGAACGACGTGCTCACCTGAGCCGCTTGCGATTTCGAGGATGACGCCCGTCGTCGGCAGAACATCGCGAAGGACATCGAGAATGAAATCGCGATTGCGCACTGTCGCTGGCGCATATTGGCGGTGATCGGTCATTGTCCTCGCACATCCAACTTTGGCTTGCCCGGCTAACGCGGCGCGCTTTCGTTGCAGGTTTCTCGCCAAACGCGCGCTTTCAAAAGCCTTACCGCGGATTTTCCTTCCGCGTAACTTTGCAGCGGCGCCACCGTTCCGATACCCCTGGATTACCCGTCGAGATTGCCCGCCGACGCCACGGAACGAGGCGGGCGTGAGCCACCTCAGCGACCCGCGTAGTGGGCGTCTCAATAATTTACTAAGTTTGTTCTGTGGTTCCCCTTGCGGCTGACCAATGGTCATCCGCTACGAATGATGCTCGGCTTGCCGCGGCCCTCGCGCATCGAGCCATCCAAAGTTTTTCGCACGGTAAAAGCCGAGCGGGGAAGGGCTTGAGCGCCAATGATGGAGACCGCGCCGCTCCCCAGTGACGGGACGTTGCTCGACCCTGGGCTGCGCGCCTTGTGCGGAATCGCCGCCTATTATCGCATCGGCGCTGATCCGGTGCAGTTGGCGCGCGAACTGGCGCTAGGCGAACGTAAGGCCGACGAAGGGGACCTCATCCGCGCCGCCAAGCTCGTCGGGCTTAAAGCGCGTCTGGTCGCCAAGGTCACCGCCGAACGGTTGGCGACATTGCCCACCCCCGCGATCGTCCGCGTCACCGGCGGCGCGGTCATGGTGTTTGTCGGCCGAAATCCCTCCGGACTTTACAGGCTGGTCGATCCGATCAGCCACGCAGTACAAGAGGAGTCGCTCGAGGATATCGCGCGCTCAATTGGCGGCCAGGCCCTCTTGATCGCTCGTCGGATGGGCGGCGCCGGCGTTGATCCGCGCCAATTTGGCATGCGCTGGTTCCTGCCGACGATCTGGCGTTATCGCCGTCCCCTCGGACATGTGCTGGCGGCGTCGCTGTTCGTCCAGATTTTCGCCCTCGCGACGCCGCTGTTCTTTCAGGTGGTCGTCGACAAAGTGCTCAGCCACCGCGGCTACGAAACCTTGTTTGTGCTCGTGGGCGGGCTCGTCTTCATCGGCTTGTTCGACGTCGCGCTCCAATATTTGCGCACCTATGCGTTGTCGCACACCACGAATCGCATTGACGTCGAGCTTGGCCAACGACTGTTTGCACATCTCCTGCGTCTTCCGATTGCCTATTTCGAGACCCGATCGACCGGGCAAACCGTCGCCCGAGTGCGCGAGCTTGAGACGATCCGTAATTTTCTCACTGGACAGGCCCTGTTCTCCGCGATCGACCTCCTGTTCGCTTTCGTGTTTGTCGGCGTCTTGTTCGCCTATTCCTGGTCGCTGACTCTGATCGTGCTCGCCGGGATTCCGTTTTACGTGCTGATTGGTTTTTCCGTCCGGCCCCCCTTACGCGAACTGGTCAAGGAGAAGTTCAATCGCGGCGCGGTGAGCCAGCAGTTCCTGGTCGAGACGATCGTCGGCGTCAGCACGGTGAAGAGCGCGGCGGTCGAGCCGATCATGCGCGCGCAGTGGGAGGAAAAGCTCGCGGCCTACGTGAAGACAAGTTTCGCCGCCGCGATGCTGGGATCCGGCGGCCAACTCGCCATTCAGTATCTAAGCAAACTGACAACGGCGGCGCTGCTGCTGTTCGGCGCCAAGGCTGTTATCGATGGCCAGCTTAGCGTCGGCGCTCTGGTCGCTTTCAACATGATCGCCTCCCAGGCGATCCAGCCGATTCTGCGCCTGTCGCAGATCTGGCAGGACTTTCAGCAGGTGCAGATCTCGATCGAGCGCCTGGGCGATATCCTCAACACGCCGCCCGAATTCTCTCCCGCGGCTCGTTTGCTGCCGCCGACGCCACGCGGCGCGATCGAATTTCGCCGCGTCAGTTTCCGCTATCACCCGAGCGCGCCTGAGGTGCTGAAGGACATTTCGCTTGCTATCCGGCCCGGTGAGACAATCGGCGTCATCGGCCCATCGGGGTCAGGCAAATCGACCCTGACCAAGCTCGTTCAACGCCTCTATCTGCCGGGGGAGGGGCAAGTGCTGCTCGACGGCGCGGATCTGAACCATGTCGATCCGGCGTGGCTGCGCAGCCATATTGGCGTTGTCCTGCAGGAGAACCTCCTGTTCAATCGCACCGTCCACGAGAACATCGCCTTCGCCAATCCGGCGACGCCGCGCGCGCGCGTGATCGAGATCGCCCGGCTTGCCGGCGCCGATGAGTTCATCGACAAGCTGCCGGAAGGTTACGACACGCTGATTGAGGAGCGCGGCGCGAATCTTTCCGGCGGACAAAGGCAGCGTCTCGCCATCGCACGGGCGCTCGCGACCAATCCGCGCATTCTCATTTTCGACGAAGCGACCTCGGCGCTCGACTACGAGAGCGAACGTATCGTTCAGCGCAACATGCGCCGCATCGCCAAGGACCGCACGGTCATCATTATCGCTCACCGTCTGGCCGCGGTGCGCAACTGCGACCGCATCGTCGGCATGACGGATGGCCGCATCGTCGAGGTCGGCACGCATGCGGAACTCGTGCGCCGTCCCGGTGGCCTCTACGCCTATCTCTGGAGCCTTCAGAGCCAGCCGACGGAGATCGCTGCGTGAACCCAACCCGCGCGGTCACTCCGGCCGACCCGGCTTCTCCCGCCGCCAAGATATTCGCCTGGCCACAGCTTCCGCGGCTCAAGGCTCCAGGAATGAGTCTCGGCGACCGGGAATTCCTCGCGCCGGCGCTCGAAATCCTGGAAACGCCGCCGTCTCCGGTCCATGTCGCGTTTTTATGGATCATCTGCGCTTTCGTCGTCGCCGCGCTCGCCTGGGCCTATTTTGGCCGCGTCGACATCATCGCCGCCGCGCAAGGCAAGTTTCAGCCGACCGGGCAGGTCAAGGTCGTTGAGCCGCTGGAAACCGGCAGGGTCGAGGAGATTCGCGCCGGCAACGGCTCCCTTGTGCAGGCGGGCGAGGTGCTGGTCGAACTCGACCGCTCGGCGGCTCTGGCCGACACGAAAGGCGCCCGCGCCGAACTCGCTTCTGCACGGGCGGAAATCCTACGCCGCAGGACCGCGCTTGTCAGCGCGCGCTCGCATGTTTTCGATTCCCTGCCGGCGATCGACTGGCCGGAGGACGTGGCGCCGGGCTTACGCGAGCGCGAGAACCAGGTGCTCGCAGCCGATCTCGGACAATTGGCGGCCAATGTCGCCTCCTTCGACGCGGAGCGGACACAGAAGACCGCCGAACGCGACAAGCTGCGGCAGACCATCGCCACCCAGAAGAACCTCGTCTCAACGCTGCAGGAGCGCGTCGACATGCGCGCCAAGCTGGTTGAAGTCAAAGCGGGCGCGCGAGCCGCGGTCATCGACGCCACCGAAACGCTGCAATATCAGATCACCCAGGAAGCGAAGCAGGAGCAGGATCTGGCCTCGCTGACCGCCGGCCTTGAGGTCATCGCCCGCAATTCCGACAAAGCGGTCCAGGACTTTATCTCACAAGACTCGCAGAAACTGGAGGACGCCGAGCGGCGCGTCGAAGACGTCGAGCAGCGCCTCGCCAAGGCTCAAGCCCAGCTCGACCATCTGACGCTGAGAGCGCCGATCGCGGGACGCGTGCAATCGTCGATCATCACCAATGTCGGTCAGGTGGTCACGAGCGGCCAGGAGATCATGCGCATCGTGCCGGAGGGTTCCGGGCTCGAGATCCAGGCCTATGTGCGCAATCGCGACATCGGCTTTGTCAGTGTCGGCCAGGAGGCGGTGGTCAAACTGGAGTCCTTCCCCTTCACCCGCTACGGCGCGATCAAGGCCCGGGTAATGCGTATCGCCAAGGACGCCATCCCCGAGCCCGACGCCAACGCGATCGAGGGCGATCCGACGCGCGTCTCGAATGCCGCCGGGTTTGCCGGCGGAGAGCGCACGCAGAATCTGGTGTTCCCGATCGTGCTGAAGCCCGACGCCGAGACGATTGCAGTCGACGGGGCCGCCCAGCCGCTCACGTCAGGCATGGCGGTGACGGTCGAGCTCAAGACCGGCGCGCGGCGTATGCTCGAATATCTGTTCTCGCCGCTGGTCGAAGTCGCCTCGAAGGCGATGCGGGAGCGGTGATCTCCCCTCTCCCCCAATAGGGCGTTCGCAAGAACGCCCGTCTCTCGATGGGCTATGGAGAGGGGTTGGGGTTGAGGGCGACCTACTTGATCACCTGCCAGAAAATGCCCACGACGCAAACGAAGCCCAAGGTGAACAGGACGGTTCTCAGATAAGGGATAGCCGCCCAATAGACGACGGCGTGGGCCAGTCTCAGCCAAAAGAAGCTGGTCGCCCAGAAGGCCGTCATCCCGTTCGCTTTTCCGGCGATCTGAGCGACGATCACGAGCGCCGCGAATGGAGCGAAACATTCGACCGCGTTGAGATAGGCGCGATGCGCCCGCTGACCCCAAAGGGGTACGGGACGGGGCGCGGGGTCGACGTAGTTCTCCCCCGACAGGGGGCCGTTTGTCGTCACCTGGCAGACGATGTAGGGAATCCACAGCGCCGCCGTCAGAATCGCCGTGCACGCGAGCCACCAAAGATCGGTTGTCATGGGGTTTTCCCTCCCGGTCGACGGCGTGTCGGGATCGATTTCCCGAGAACGCCATCAGCAAAGAGACGTTCGAGGTCGGCCGATTTCGACATCTGGGCCCCCAAATAGGCGTCTCCGAGTTGATCTCGCCGGCCAGCGCTTGATTTTCGCGCAGGCCCGCCCTCCATATGGCCCCCGCCCATTGGGAAACAGGGCGGGGGTCGGATGAGCGCCGAAGGTTTGAGCTCCGCGCCTGCGTTTCGCGCGAGCGATCTTGTCCGTCGTGGCGCTGAGCCGCCGCCCGTCGCCTTCCTCACCCGCTTGCCGTCCTATCCGTGGCTGATCGTGGGCGCGTGCTGCATTGCCGGTCTCATGGGCCAGATCGACGCGAGCATCGTGCAGCTCGCGCTGCCGACCTTGGGGCGCGTATTCGACTCCACTCTCGAGAGCGTGAGCTGGGTGGCGCTCGCGTATCTCTTGGGTGTCGCTGCATTCATGCCGATCTTCGGCCAGCTCTGCCGGATCTTTGGCAGAAAGCTTTTCTACATCGTCGGCTTCGTCCTGTTCACGTCCGCCAGCGCGCTCTGCGGCTTCGCGCCGGATCTCCTCACCCTTGTCGGGCTTCGGTTCCTGCAAGGCGTGGGCGGAGCGATGGTTGGCGCCAACAGCATGGCGCTTGTCGTCGAGGCGACGGATAAGAGCCGGCGCGGGCGCGCGCTTGGGCTTTATGCCGCCGCCCAGGCGGTCGGGATCAGCGCCGGTCCAGTCGCGGGAGGACTGCTGATTGGGACTTTGGGCTGGCGCTGGGTGTTTTGGGTCAACGTTCCTGTCGGGCTGCTCTCGATCGTCGCCGCCTGGCTGGTGCTTCCAGTCACGGCGCGGCAGAGTCCGACTCCAACGTTCGACTGGCGCGGCGCGCTCCTGCTCGCGCCGGCTCTGACGCTCGCGGTGTTCGCGCTGAACCAGGTGTCCGCGCTCGGGATCAGCTCGCCCGTGCTTCTGGGCTCGGTCGGCGGCGGCGATCGTGCTCATCTTTCTCTTCGTCAGGCAGGAGAGCAAGGCCCAATCGCCGCTGGTCGATCTTGCGCTGCTCAAGGGTCCTGCGTTTCTGGCCGGCGCGCTGGCATGCGCGCTCTCCTACGCCATGCTTTACGGCATGTTCTTCCTTGCTTCGTTCGCGCTCGTGCGCGGCTACGAGGACAGCCCCATTGTTGCGGGGCTCAAGCTCGCGATCGTCCCGATCAGTATCGGAATCGTGGCGCCCGTTGCGGGCGGGCTCGCCGACCGGATTGGCGCCCGCCTCTTGAGTTTCGCGGGAATGGCCCTGTGCTGCGTCGCCCTCATCGCGCTCACGGCGGTCGTGATGGAGCCCGCTCCCAATCTTTGGGCCAGCTTCCTCGGCCTCGTTGCTTTCGGAATAGGCCTTGGCGTGTTCATTGCGCCCAACAATCATGCGACGATCAACGCGGTTCCGGCCAATCTTTCGGGCGTCGCCGGAGCGACGCTCAATCTGACGCGCATTCTCGGCACGGTGGCCGGCGTCGCCAGCGCGTCCGCGATGCTGTCCTGGCAATTACAGATCGCGCGTGGATCGACCGAGCGCAGGCTCGCCGCCTTCTCGCCCCATCATTTCGTCGAGGCCGTGGCGGCGGGCCTCATCATGCTCGCCGTGTTCGCGGCAATCGCCGGAGCGGTTTCGTTGATCCGCAAACCTGCGGCCTGACGCGCTGCCTGCCGCGATCGGCCGTTGTAGACGTTTCTATCTATCAGCTATTGCAGGCGGGCCGGTGACGCGCTCTCACCGCGGCCCGCTCTCTTTGCTATAAGCCCTCCAACCTTTGGAGGCCCTCCGATGAAACTTGCTGATCCCTCGCTCCTCAAAAGCCAATGCCTTGTCGACGGCAAATGGGTTGGGGAGGGGACACGCGTCCGATCGCCAACCCGGCGACCGGCGCCGTCCTCGCCAAGACGCCGCGCTTCGGCGAAGCGGAGACGATCGGCGCGATCGAAGCGGCGCAGC
The DNA here is from genome assembly GCA_963762335.1 of uncultured Alphaproteobacteria bacterium. GTDB lineage: Bacteria > Pseudomonadota > Alphaproteobacteria > Rhizobiales > Beijerinckiaceae > Roseiarcus. Next base: position 57,525 of record CAVXKU010000018.1, read on the forward strand.
GCGCCTTCGGTCCCTGGGCGAAGACGTTGCCGAAGGAGCGGGCGCAGATCTTGCGCCGCTGGTTCGACCTCATCATCGCCAATCGCGACGACATCGCCCTGATCATGACCAGCGAGCAGGGCAAGCCGCTCGCCGAAGCGCGCGGCGAGGTCGACTACGCCGCCGGCTTCATCGAGTTCTTCGCCGAGGAGGCCAAGCGCATCTACGGCGAGGTCAATCCGACCTTCCGCGCCGATTCGCGCATTGTCGTCGTCAAGCAGCCGGTCGGCGTGGTCGCGGCGATCACGCCGTGGAACTTTCCTGCGGCGATGATCACCCGCAAGGTCGCGCCGGCGCTCGCCGTCGGCTGCACGGTGGTGGCGAAGCCCGCGGGCGAGACGCCGCTGACCGCGCTCGCGCTGGGCGAACTTGCGCAGCGCGCCGGCCTGCCGCCCGGCGTCCTCAACCTCGTGACCGGCGACGCGCGCGCGATCGGCAAGGCGATGACCGACCATCCGGCCGTGCGCGCGATCGGCTTCACCGGCTCGACCGAGGTCGGCAAGGTGCTGATGGCGCAGGCGGCGGGCACGGTGAAGAAGGTCGGGCTCGAGCTTGGCGGCAACGCGCCGTTCATCGTGTTCGACGACGCCCATGTCGACGCGGCGGTCGAGGGCGCGATCATCTCGAAATTCCGCAACATGGGCCAGACCTGCGTCTGCGCCAACCGCATCTATGCGCAGGAAGGGATCTACGACGCCTTCGTCGCCAAGCTCACGGCCGCGGTCTCGAAGCTCAAGGTCGGCGACGGGACGGAGGCCGGCGTCACGCAGGGGCCGCTCATCAACGAGGCGGCGGTGACGAAGGTCGAGGAGCATGTCGCCGACGCCGTGAAGAAGGGCGCGAAGGTCGTCGTCGGCGGCAAGCGCCATGCGCTCGGCCGCACCTTCTACGAGCCGACGGTGATCTCCGGCGTCGACTCTTCGATGCTGGTCGCGCGCGAGGAGACCTTCGGTCCGGTCGCGCCGGTCTTCCGCTTCAAGGACGAAGCCGACGTCATCCGCCTCGCCAACGACACGCAGTTCGGCCTCGCGTCCTACTTCTACGCCCGCGACCTCGGCCGGGTGTGGCGCGTCGCCGAGGCGCTCGAATACGGCATGGTCGGCATCAACACCGGCGCGATCTCGAGCGAGCTCGCGCCGTTCGGCGGCGTGAAGGAATTGGGCATCGGCCGCGAGGGCTCGCGCCATGGCGTCGAGGAGTTCGTCGAGCTCAAATACATGCTGATGGGCGGGCTAGACAGGTAATCGCCCCTTCGCGGCGCTGCTGGTTCTGGCGTCTCGGCTTCGCGCACGATGTCCCTGAGCGCGATGAGCTTCGCCTCGAGCGCTTCAAGGTCCGGCTCGGCCATCCGGCCGAGCGTCGAGGCGATCCAGCGATGCTGGACGGCTATCGCCTTCTCCGCCACCTGGCGGCCCGCCTCGGTGAGGTGGATGGCGTGCTGGCGACGGTCGGAAGCTGTCGAGCGTCGCTCGACCAGGCCTGCCTCAGCCAGCCGGTCGATCAGGCCCGAGATGTTGCCTTTGGTGACGTAAAGCCTTGTCGCCAGTTCCTGCTGGCTGACGCCCTCACGCTCAGTCAGCGTCGTCAACACGTCGCATTGCGGAATCGAAACGCCGATCTCGCGCAACCGCTCGCTGACCGCCGCCTGCATGCGCGCTTCGAGGCGGATCAAGCGAAACCAGACCCGCTGCGAGCGGTCGGCGTTCTGCCGGTCGGGCATCAGATTCCTTTCCTCATATCGCGTGCGGCTGGTCCCTCGGCCCCAGAGCGGCGCAGGAAGTCCCGCTTTCCGTGCATTGCAAAGCTGGCGCACAGGGCGCCAATGTGCAACCCCATGAACAATCCGCGCGCTGCGATCAAGCGCCGATAGTGCGAGGCGGGAGAAACGCATGTTTGGACGGATGCAGGATTGGCCCCTGCTCATGCACAAGGTGATCGATTTCGCCGCCGTCCAGTTTCCTGAGCGGCAGGTCGCCTCGCGTACGGTCGAAGGCCCGATGCACTACACGGACTATCGCGCGATCCGCGAGCGCGCGCTTACGGTCGCCAAGAGGCTGGAGCGCGATGGAATCAAGCTTGGCGATCGAGTCGCGACCCTTGCCTGGAACGGCTATCGTCATCTTGAAGCCTGGTACGGGATCGCCGGCGCCGGCGCCGTCTACCACACCGTGAATCCGCGGCTGTTTCCCGAGCAGATCGCCTGGATTATGAACGACGCCGAAGACCGGATCGTGCTGGTCGACCTAACCTTCGTGCCGTTGATGGAGTCGCTCGCCGATCGGTTGCCGACGGTTGAGCGCTACGTCGTTCTCACCGACGGCGCGCATATGCCGGCGACCACACTCAGGAACGCCATCGCCTACGAGGACTGGATCGACGAGGTCGACAGCGATTACGCCTGGAAAGAGTTCGACGAGCGCACCGCCGCCGGCCTCTGTTACACTTCAGGCACGACCGGAAACCCGAAGGGCGTCCTGTATTCGCATCGCTCAAACCTTCTGCATTCGATGATGGCGAGCACGTCCGCGTGTCTCACGGTGACGTCCGATGACGCTGTCTTGCCGGTGGTGCCGATGTTCCACGCCAACTCGTGGGGTCTCGCGCTTTCGTGCCCAATGCGTGGCGCGAGTATGGTGATGCCGGGTCCGAGGCTCGACGGCGCCTCGGTTTACGATCTCCTCGAAGCTGAAAAGGTGACGATGACGGCCGCCGTGCCCACCGTCTGGTTGGGTTTGCTGCAGTACCTGCGCAAGGAGAACAAGAAGCTTACCACGCTCAAATTCGTTGGGATCGGCGGTTCGGCCTGCCCACCGGAGATGATTCGCGCGTTCCAGGAGGATTATGGCGTTACGGTTCGCCACGCCTGGGGCATGACCGAGATGAGCCCGGTCGGCTCGGCGGGCGCCCTCAAGCCGAGCGCGAGCGCGCTTCCGCCCGAGCAGAGGCTCTCGGTCCAGGCCAAGCAGGGCTGGGCGCCGTTCGGCGTTGAGATGAAGATCGTCGACGACGAGAATAAAGAGCTGCCTTGGGACGGCAAGCGTTTCGGCCGGCTCAAGGTGCGGGGATTCGCCGTCGTGGAGAGTTACTTCAAGGACGACACCAAGATCCTAGACGAGCACGGCTTCTTCGACACTGGCGATGTCGCGACCATCGATCCGGACGGGTTCATGCAGATCACCGATCGGTCCAAGGACGTGATCAAGTCGGGCGGCGAGTGGATTTCCACCATCGACATCGAGAATCTGGCCGTCGGCCATCCGGATGTCGCCGAGGCTGCGGTCATTGGCGTCGCCCACCCGAAATGGGACGAGCGGCCGCTGCTCGTCGTCGTTGCGAAGGAAGGGCGTTCGCCCAAGACCGACGAGGTCTTCGACTATTTGAAGCCGCGGATCGCCAAATGGTGGATGCCCGACGACATGCAGGTGGTGAAGGAAATTCCGCACACCGCGACTGGCAAGATCAACAAGCTCAAGCTGCGCGAGACATTCAAGGGGTACAAGCTGCCGACGGCGTGAGGGAGCGATCGTCTCGTTCCGACCTCACGGCGAGCTGGGCGGGGGTCCGGAAAGCAGGGCGTGAACCGCGTACGGCTGCGTCAAACACGGATGCGAGCCCGTCCGCGAGCTGATCATCCGCGTAGGCTAGAACGACAGGGTCGAGCGCATCCGGCGCATTCAAGGCAACAATCGAGAACATCCCTTCTTTCTTGTCGCTCTACTCTACGTTCTGACTGCGCCGTCGCTTCTCAGCCCGCTTCGCATTCTACGGCTACGCCGTCTCCCGCTTCCTGCATTTCCTCGCCTATCTGACGGCGCAGACCCATGACGTCCGCTCGATATTCTGGACGATCGGGTCTTTGATCCTGATCTTCATACATTCAGAGCCCTGCTGGCGGCCCTCGGCGTTTGAGGCGGATGGGCGATTTGCCCTTGCGCTCGCGGAGCCATTCGCCTATATGGCGGTCAACGACATCTCATAGCTCTCCGAACGGAGAGAGAAGTTGAGAGTGGGTTCCCGGCCGGGACCCGCTCTTTTTTATTGCCACAAGGTCGTATGGTCGAAGTCACGCATCAAACCGCTTCTGAGCCCGTCGAAGGGCTAGACGAGGAGCGTCTGATAGAAGACCCGGGCGCGAGCCAGCGCGTCGGCCGCATCGCGGCCCCGGTGCTGCGAGATCTGGGTTACCGGCTTGTCCGGATCAAAGTCTCTTCGGCTCGCGGGTGCGACAATTCAGATCATGGCGGAGCGTCCGGACGGGGCGATGTCGATCGAGGACTGCGAACGGGTCAGCGTCGCGCTGTCGCCGGTCTTCGACGTCGAGGAGCCGATGGCCCAGGCCTATCGGTTGGAGATTTCTTCTCCTGGCATTGATCGCCCGTTGGTGCGCGAATCCGATTTCGTGCGCGCCGTCGGCCACGAGGCGCGCGTCGAGATGGCGGTCCCGGTCAATGGACGCAAGCGCTTTCGCGGGCGTCTCACAGGCGTTGCGCCTGGACCCAACGGGCCTGTGGCTCGGGTGGCGGTGGCCGCTGACGACGGAAGCGAGAGCGAGGTCGAATTGTCGATCCGCGCGATGGGCGAGGCCAGGCTCGTATTGACCGAGGATCTGATCCGCGCGGCGCTACGGCGCGAGAAGGCGGTGCTCAAAGCCGCAAAGCGGAGGCCGGGCCACGGTACGGAGAGCGGCGAAGCGACCCGTCCGAGCGCCCGCCGCAAAGCGCCATCGAAAGAATCCAAAGCCGCAGCCCGCGGTGCGACTTCAATGCCGCTCGGGCCTGATGAAGGAGACAAGCATGGCCGTTAGCGCCAACCGACTTGAACTGTTGCAGATCGTCGATGCGGTCGCGCGGGAGAAATCGATCGATCGATCGATCGTTCTGGCGTCGATGGAAGACGCAATGCAGAAGGCCGCGCGGTCGCGCTACGGCCAGGAGACCGAGGTCCGTGCGGAGATCAACCCGAAAACCGGCGAGATCCGGTTTTCGCGGCTCTTGCTCGTGGTCGACGAGGTTGAGAACGAAGCCACGCAGATGACGCTGACCGAAGCGCAGAAGAAAAATCCCTCGGCTCAGATCGGCGACTGGATCGCCGAGTTGCTGCCGCCGTTCGACTACGGACGCATCCCCGCCCAGGCGTCGAAGCAGGTGCTGGTGCAGAAGATTCGCGAGGCGGAACGCGACAAGCAATATGACGTCTATAAGGATCGTATTGGCGATATCATCAATGGCGCGGTCAAGCGGGTCGAATACGGCAATGTCGTGGTTGATCTCGGCGGCGCCGGCGCGGGCGAAGCGGTCGTTCGTCGCGATGAATTGATCCCGCGCGAGATGTTCCGGCCCGGCGATCGCATCCGCGCTTACGTTTATGACGTTCGGCGTGAGACCCGCGGTCCGCAGATCTTCCTTTCCCGCACCCATCCGCAATTCACCGCTCGCCTGTTCACCCAGGAAGTGCCGGAAATCTACGACGGCATTGTCGAGGTGAAGTCCGTCGCTCGCGATCCAGGCTCACGCGCCAAGATTGCGGTGGTCTCGAACGATTCTTCGATCGATCCCGTCGGCGCGTGCGTGGGCATGCGTGGCTCACGCGTCCAGGCGGTGGTCAACGAATTGCAGGGCGAAAAGATCGACATCATTCCCTGGTCCCCGGACGCCGCGACCTTCATCGTCAACGCATTGCAGCCGGCCGAAGTGATGAAGGTGGTGCTGGACGAAGACTCGACCCGCATCGAGGTCGTGGTTCCAGACGACCAGTTGTCGCTGGCGATCGGCCGGCGCGGACAAAACGTCCGTCTCGCCTCGCAGCTGACGGGCTGGGACATCGACATCTTGACGGAAGCCGAGGAATCCGAGCGCCGGCAAAAGGAATTCGCCGAACGGACGCAGACCTTCATGGAGGCTCTCGACGTCGACGAGACAGTCGCGCAACTGCTCGCTTCGGAAGGGTTCCGCACGGTCGAGGAAATCGCCTACGTCGAGCCACGCGAGCTGGCGACGATTGAAGGTTTCGACGCCGACACGGCGGCCGAAATCCAATCGCGTGCGCAGGGACACCTTGCCAGGATCGAAACCGAGTTTGACGATCAGCGTAAGGCGCTAGGGGTGTCCGACGACCTCAAGGAGATCGCCGGCCTGAATACTCCGATGCTGGTCAAGCTCGGTGAGAACGGCGTCAAGACTCTGGAAGATCTAGCGGACTGCGCGAGCGACGATCTCGTCGGCTGGACCGAGAGCGATGTGGCGAAGCCCGGCTTCCTGAGCGGTTTTGACGTGTCGCGCGCGCAGGCTGACGCCATGATCCTGGATGCCCGTGTGCGCGCGGGCTGGATTGAAGCGGCCGTCGCCGAGGACGTGCCGCAAGAGCACGAGCAAGAGGCTGAAGGCGCCTAAGCGCCGGTGGGATCTATCGATTGCGAGTTACATGCGACGCAGCTGGGTCTGAGCGGACCTGCATTGTCACGGGGACGAAAGACGTTCCCGAGGCGATGTTGCGCTTTGCGCTCAGCCCCGAGGGGTCGGTTGTACCCGATATCCGTCGCAAGCTGCCAGGACGCGGGGTTTGGACGCGGCTGAGCTTTGAGGCGGTGAGCCGGGCGACGGCGAAACAGGCCTTCTCACGCGCATTTCGAACCAAGGCGGCGGCGCCGGCTTCGCTAGCCGCGACAGTCGATGAGCTCCTGGAGCGTGACGCGTTGCAGTCGTTGTCGATCGTCAATAAGGCGGGGCTTGTTGTCGCTGGCGCGTTCAAAGTCGACTCGGCGATCGAGGCCGGGGGCGTCGTCGCACTGATCCAGGCAAGCGACGGGGCGGCTGACGGAGCAGCCAAACGAGCCCAGGCTCTACGCGCGAAACTCGGCGCTGAGGCGGAGGTTGTGGCGCGGGTCGATCTCTTTTCATCGCATCAATTGGATTTGGCATTGGGGCGGGCAAATGTGATACATGCTGCCCTCAAACGTGGGGCGGCGAGTTCGGCCTTTCTAGCAAGGGCGGATCGTTTGCGCCGCTATCGCGACAGCGAAGCGGCGGCGGCGACCAGAACAGAGCACGGCGGAGAGCACGCCGACGAGGCTGGAACGGTTGGCGGGCCCATAGAATTGGCTGAAAAGCCAAGCGGTTAGGAAGTGGCATGAGTGAAACGGGTAATAGCGATAAGACTGTAGGCGCAGCGCCGAAGGCGACTTTGCACCTTAAGCGCCCGGTCGAGCAAGGCACGGTCAGGCAGAGCTTTTCGCATGGACGCAGCAAGGCCGTCGTCGTCGAGAAGGTGAAGCGCCGGATCTTGACGCCGGCAGAGGCGGCCGCAGCAGCGCGGCCCGTGACTGCGGCTCCCCCTGCGCCGCCGGCGCAAGTCGCGCCCGGCCCGGCCAAGCCCGTCGCTGCGGGCGCGGCTCGCGCGGCGCCGGTCGCGCCTGCAAAGCCTACGGCTCCCCCGCCGCCCAAGACCGGCGTTGTCCTGCCCACGTTGTCGGCCGAGCAGCGCGAAGCGCGCGCCCGGGCGCTGATCGACGCGCGCGCTCAGGAGGAGGAGGACCGTCGCCGCCAGGAAGCGGACGCCGGGGCTCGGCGCGAGCGTGAGGCGCGCGACCGCGTCGAACGCGAGGCCGCCGAAGCGCGCAAGCGCGACGAAGAGGTTCGCCGCGCGCACGAGGCCAGTTTCAAGCGACAGTCTGAAGACGAAGCCCGACGACGCCTCTCCGGCGGCGAACCGGCGCAGTCTCCATCAATACCGCGCGTCGCCCCGGCTGCGCCCAGCGTGGCCGTGCCGGGAGCGGTCGCCCGAACCCCTGCTGCCCCTGCCGCTCCTGGCGGCGCAGAGGAAGAGCGGCGGGTCGTCGTCCGACGTCCGGCGCTCGCGCTGCCGCCGGGACAGAAGGTCGTCGTCCCGACACCTCGGCCGACTTGCACCGGCGCGGAGCGCAATCGCGGCCGCCTCACGGTCACCAGCGCGACTTCGGGTGAGGAGGAACGCACGCGTTCGGTTGCTGCTTTCCGTCGCCGGACGCAGCGGCTGAGAGGTCACGGCGCGCAGGATCAGAAAGAGAAAATCGCGCGTGAGATCGTCCTCCCGGAAGCGATCACCATCCAGGAGCTGGCGAGCCGCATGTCCGAACGCGCGGTCGACGTGATCAAGCTTCTGATGCGCCAGGGGCGCATGGTGACTCTGACCGATGTGCTCGAAGCGGACGACGCCCAGCTCATCGCGGAGGAAATGGGCCATTCGGTCAAGCGCGTCGCCGAATTGGACGTCGAGGAGGGGCTCTTCGATCGGCCTGACGAGGAAGGCGCGTCCGTTCCGCGGCCGCCCATCGTCACCATCATGGGCCACGTCGATCACGGCAAGACTTCGTTGCTAGACGCGATTCGCCACGCCAATGTGGTCGCGGGCGAAGCCGGCGGCATCACGCAGCATATCGGCGCATACCAGGTCGTTGCGCCCGGTGGCGAGACCATCACCTTCATCGACACCCCCGGTCACGCGGCCTTCACCGCGATGCGCGCGCGTGGCGCGAAGGTGACCGACATCGTGGTGCTGGTGGTGGCGGCGGATGACGGCGTCATGCCACAGACGATCGAAGCGATTCGCCACGCCAAGGCGGCCAGGGCTCCGATCATTGTCGCCGTCAACAAGATCGACAAGCCCGAAGCCGATCCCCAGCGGGTGATGCAGGAACTTCTGCAGCACGACGTGCAGGTCGAGGCGTTTGGCGGCGATACACTTGCTGTTGAAGTCTCGGCGACCAAAGGCACCAATCTCGACAAGCTGCTCGAGGCGATCGCACTGCAGGCCGAGTTGCTCGACCTTGTTGCGGACCCGGACCGCAGCGCGGAGGGTACTGTCATCGAGGCGAGGCTCGATCGTGGCCGTGGACCGGTGGCGACGGTGCTGGTGCAACGTGGCACCCTCAAGGTTGGCGCGCTCGTCGTCGCCGGATCGCATTGGGGCCGCGTCAGGGCGCTGATCGATGACAAGGGCGGCACCCTCGAGGCGGCCAAGCCATCGACGCCGGTCGAGGTGCTCGGGTTCTCAGGCGCGCCGGAGGCGGGCGATCGAGTGGCCGTGGTCGAATCCGAGGCGCGGGCGCGCGAAATCACGGAATACCGCGAACGTCAGAGGCGAGAGAAGCTCGTCGCGCGCGGGCCCGCCGTTAGGACCTCGCTCGCCGACATGATGAGCAATCTCAAAGCGGCGGGTCACAAGGAGATGCCGATCGTCCTCAAGGGCGATGTGCAGGGATCAGTCGAGGCGATAACTTCAGCGCTCGAAAAGCTTGGCAACGACGAGGTCATGGCGCGGGTCATCCATGGCGGCGCCGGCGGCATAACCGAATCCGACGTGACTTTGGCCTCGGCCTCGAAGGCAGTCATCCTTGGCTTCAACGTTCGCGCCAATAAGGAGGCGCGAGACCTTGCCGAGCAGGAAGGCGTCGAGATCCGCTACTACAACATCATCTACAATCTGGTCGACGACGTGAAGGCGGCCCTCTCGGGAATGCTTGCGCCGACGCTGCGCGAGACGATGCTGGGCAATGCGCAAATTCTCGAACTGTTCGACATTTCCAAGGTTGGCTTGGTGGCGGGTTGCCGCGTGACCGATGGCGTCGTGCAGCGCGGCGCGCACGTGCGCCTCATTCGCGACAATGTGGTCGTTCACGAGGGCAAGCTATCGACGCTCAAGCGCTTCAAGGACGAAGTCGCTCAGGTTCAGGCCGGGCAGGAATGCGGCATGGCGTTCGAGAACTACCACGACATGCGGGCCGGCGACGTGATCGAGTGTTACAGCGTCGAGGAGATCCGCCGCACGCTCTAACGGGCGGGCGGGGAACGAAAAGACATGCAAGCCAATGTTGCGCGGGCCGGCGAGCGCTTTGATCGCCGGTTGTTAAGAGTGACTGAAATCCTGCGAATGCACAGGGGCGGCGTTGTTGCTGTGGGAGCCGCGCTGCCTGAGTTTTGGCCTCAGCTCGAGTTCGATTTGACGCGGCGCCCACGCCTACGCGCCTGCTGCAGTCACGCCGCGCCTCAAAGGAGAGCGCAATGTCCCGTTCATCCTCGAAACCGCGCGCCCCGAGCCACAGGCTCGAGCGCGTCAGTGAGCTCATTCGTCATGCAGTCGCCGACATTCTGGCTCGCGGCGAGGTGCGCGACGAAGCGTTCGATCGCCATCCTGTGACTATTCCGGCGGTGCGCATGTCGCCGGATCTCAAACTGGCGACGATCCTGGTGATGCCGCTTGGCGGCAAAGGCGCGGGGGAGACGGTTGATGCGCTCGACCGCCACAAGAAGGAACTGCGCACTCTTGTCGCGCGTCGCGTCAATCTCAAGTTCGCGCCCGAGCTGCGTTTCGCCCTGGATACGAGTTTCGACGCTCAGGCGCGCATGGATGAGTTGCTGAGATCGCCGGCAGTCGCGCGGGATCTGAAGGATCTTGGCGGTGAGGACAAAGAATGATTGGCGACGCCCACGAAGACGGACTGTCTAGCGTCGAGCCGCGCGAAAAGGGCCGCGCCGGTCCGCCGCGGCAACAGCGCTCGTCTCGCCGCGAGATCAATGGCTGGATCAACCTGGATAAGCCGACTGGTGTGTCGTCGACGCAAGCTGTCGGGCGGCTCAAGTTCCTGTTCAACGCCAAGAAGGCAGGCCATGCCGGCACGCTCGATCCGCTGGCGTCGGGCGTGTTGCCAGTCGCTCTCGGCGAGGCGACCAAGACAGTGCCTATCGTTCAGGACGGAGCCAAATCCTACCGCTTCCGCGTGCGATGGGGCGAAGAGAGCGCGACCGACGACGCCGAGGGGGAAATCGTCGCGCGCTCGGATCACAGGCCCTCTCCGGCCGAAATCGAAAGCCACCTGCCGCGCTTCGTCGGCGAGATCCTGCAGACGCCGCCAACCTTCTCCGCGATCCGCATAGCCGGCTCGCGCGCCTACGACCTCGCGCGCGAAGGCGAGACTTTCGAGATCGAGCCGCGCCCGATCAATGTTTACCGGCTCGAACTGATATCTGCCGAGGCTGACGCAGCGGTGCTCGAGGCTGAATGCGGCAAGGGCGCCTATGTGCGGGCGATCGCGCGGGATCTTGGCCGCGCGTTGGGCTGCTACGGACATGTGATCGAATTACGCCGGACCCGAGTCGGCCCGTTTTCCGCCGATGCGGGAATCCCGCTCGATCGCTTGCCCGAGGACGCGGAGCTGATGGCCCGGGCAATTCTGCCTTTGCAAGCGGGCCTGGCGGAAATGCCGGTCCTGCCGATCGATCGTTCAGCCGCCGCGATCCTTCGCCGCGGCCAGAAGCTGCTGCTTCGCGGCGCCGCTCCGATCCAGGGGCGAGCTTACGCCGAGTGCTTTGGAACGCCGATCGCCTTTGGCCTCGTCGAGGAAGGTTACTTTGTCTCGACGCGTGTATTCAATCTGCGCGGATAGACCTTCCGCTACTTCCACGCCTCGAACGCCTTTTCCAGCATCGCTTGGCCCTCGGCTGATTTCTGGAACACGACCTTGGCGATTCGATCATCGTTAAGGAGTAGGGGGAAGTCGAACCAGGTACGCGTCAGCATCAGATCAAGGTTACGGGCCGTGTCGGCCTCCCCCTTGGCCAGGGCGATCAGGAAATAGGTGTCGCTGATCTTGACCTTCACGCTGGTCAGCGCCTCGGCCGCGGTCGAATCCTCCTTCCGCATCTGCGGCAGACCGACATCCTTAAAGCCAGTGATCGGCGCGCCTTCGGCGAAGGAGAATTTGAGGTCGATCGTATGCGTCGCCTGCAGCGTCGGATCAGTGTTCTTCCTCAAAGTCATCGTGGCGTGCATCTTGAGATCGGGGATATCCGCCTCAGCCTTCACCGCGACGGTCGAGGGCTGGCCAGCCGCGGCCGGAATCAAGGACCACACCGTTGAGCCCAGGCTCACGGCCGGCTTTTGCGGGTTGTCCGCTGAAGCAACGAGCATCGCCGCCCGGCCGGCCGACGGAGCAGGCGCTGGAGCGGCAGGCTGGCTCGGCGTTTCTGCTGCAGGAGCGGTTGGCGGGGCGCCTTGAGGGCTCGATGAGTTCGCCTGCGGTGCACTCGCCGGAGCTGGAGGCGCAGTAGAGGCGGGCGGATTCGTTTGGACTCGCTGGGCGATCTTCGCCGAGGACTCGGGCTCGGCGGGTTGTTGCGTCTCGACAGGGGGCTTGATGGCGAGATCCTGCGGCTTCTGACGCATCAGGATCGCGGCTGCCGCTACCGCGAGGACAATTCCGAGGACGACCGCCGCCCCGATCCAGAGTAACGGTTTTGGCTTAGTGACACTCGCGCCTGGTGCGATCGGACGCTGGATTTCTGCTTCCGGCCTGAAAACTAATCCCGGTCGGTCCATCTCGGCAGCCACTGTCGGCGCCTCAACCGACCGCATTTCTTCTTCCCGGTGGCTTGCGATCACCGGCGGCGCGTCGGGTCCGTTTGCATCATCGGCCTTGTTCGGCCGGACGGCCCTGCCCGCGTCGAGCGCCCCTACTCCTGGAACACTATCGTCCCTTCCGCCCCTCACCCCGACTGGGGGAGCCGCCCGGCCGGAAGGCGAATTGCCGATCGCGGCGGCGAGCTGAGCCCGAGCCGGCGAAACCGCGGGTGTAGGCGCGGCGGTTGGCCTTCCCGCGGGCGGAACCGGCGCTTGCGGCGGGTTCGTCGCCGGCTGAGTGCGCGCCTGGGTTGGCGCCTGAGGTCTCTGTGCGGCGGCCGGCGGAACAGGTCCGCTTGTCGCGGGGGCAGGTTTGCCTGGCGCTGCTACTTGGGAGGGCGCTCGCGTCGCAGCAGGGATTGGTCCTGGCGCGGCAGGGCGTTGGACAGCGGCGGGTTGAGGAAGGGGCGGCGGAGCTGCCTTAGCCGGAGCCGGCGGGGCGGGGGGCTGAGGCGCCTCGCCCGACCCATATCTCTCCTCGATCTCGGCGATCGCCGCGTCGAGCGCGTTTTCCTCGCGCGCGATGTCGCTCTCCGGCAGCGGTGGGCGCAAGCTTCTTAATTGTTCGAGCAGCGCTTTCCGAGCGCGGCCATAGATCGCTCCGCGCGTCGCCGGGGTGCCGGCGTTCGGCAGATTGGCGACGGCCCGCATGAGCAGCGAATGATAATCAGCCATAACGCGTCCGCTCAACCGCTCCGCGCGATGCGGCGGAGAGGTCCCTTAGTCCTGGAATGGATCATGCACAAGAATGGTATCGTCGCGCTCAGGACTCGTCGATAATAAGGCGACCGGCGCGCCGACCAATTCCTCGATACGGCGCACATATTTTATCGCCTGCGCCGGCAGGTCGGCCCATGAGCGCGCTTTGCTCGTCGCTCCCCTCCAGCCTTCGATCGTCTCATAGATTGGCTCGATGCGAGCCTGAGCGGATTGCGAGGCCGGAAGATAGTCGATCTCTTCGCCGTTCAGGCGGTAGCGAGTCGCGACCTTGATGGTTTCAAAGCCATCGAGAATGTCGAGCTTGGTCAGCGCCAGGCCGTCGATCCCGGAAGTCCGGACCGCCTGGCGGGCGAGCACCGCGTCAAACCATCCGCACCGGCGCGGACGACCCGTGTTGGTCCCAAATTCCCGACCGCGCTCACCGATTAATCGGCCGACCTCGTTGTCGAGTTCGGTCGGGAACGGACCGCCGCCGACACGCGTCGTGTAGGCTTTGGCGATGCCAAGCACGTAGCCGATCGCCTTCGGCCCAAGGCCGGAACCGGTTGCAGCATTCGCGGCCACTGTGTTGGAGGACGTCACGTACGGATAGGTCCCGTGATCGACGTCCAGCATGGCGCCTTGGGCGCCTTCGAACAGAATGCGTTTGCCCGCTCGCCGCTCGGCGTCGAGAATCTCGAATGTCGGCGCCATGAAAGGCAGAACTTTGGGCGCGACCGCAAGCAGTTCGTTGCGAACCGCGGCGGGGCTCGGCGGCGCCAGTCCAAGGCCCCGGCACAACGGGTCATGATGCGAAAGCAGGCGCTCGATCTTGTCATCCAGCGTATCGGGATCGGCGAGGTCCATGAGGCGGATGGCGCGCCTCGCGACTTTGTCTTCATAAGCCGGGCCGATGCCGCGCTTGGTGGTGCCGATCTTGGTTCCGCCAACGCTTCCTGACTCGCGGTGAGCGTCAAGTTCGCGATGAAGCGACAAAATCAGCGGGACGTTCTCGGCGATCTTGAGGTTGGCCGGCGTCACTTCGACGCCCTGGCCGCGCAGCTTTTCGATCTCCTCGACGAGATGATAAGGATCGAGGACAACGCCATTTCCGATGATTGACAGCTTCCCGGGCCGCACAATGCCGGAAGGAAGCAGCGCGAGCTTGTAAGTCTTGCCGTCGATTACGAGCGTATGGCCGGCGTTATGGCCACCTTGAAACCGCACCACGACATCGGCGCCGACCGATAGCCAATCGACGATCTTGCCCTTTCCTTCGTCGCCCCATTGGGCGCCGACAACGACAACATTGGCCATCGTCGATTGCTCTTTCGATTGTTTAAAACGAGCGAAGCCCCGGCGCATCGGCAAAGGCCGAGCCGGGGCTCTTTGCGGCCATCGCCTAAACGATCGGCAGGCCTGAGTAAAGCCACGCGGCCGTATCGTGCGTGCGCGGAAAGGCGCGCTTGCTCGAGCGAAAAACCCGGGCCGAAGCCTTGGATTGGCCGCAGGCGTCGCTATATGCCGGGCGCGGCCATCCGGCCGCAGGGAGAGCGACATGACCCCCGAAGAACGCCAGATGCTTGGTGGCCTTTTCCAGCGCGTCAACTCTGCTGCCGCGACCCAGCGTGACCCCGAAGCCGAAATCCTTCATCAACGACGCGGTTCGCGCCGCGCCCCACTCCCCCTATGTGTTGGCGCAAACCGTGCTCGTTCAGCAGCAGGCCCTGGAAGCCGCTGCGAACCGGATCTCGCAGCTTGAAGCGGCCGCGCAGCAGGGCGCCGAGCAACCCGAGGAACAGGGCAGTTTCCTCGGCAATCTCGGCAAGTCCATTTTCGGCGCCGGTCCGTCCACTCCTCCGCCGCGCCCTTATTCTGACCCGCGCGCGGCCCGCCGCCCTCGCGAGGTTACGCTCAGCAGCCCCCAGGCGGCTATCCGCCCCAGCCCCCGCAGGGCTACCCGCCGCAGCAGCCGGGCCCGTGGGGTCAGCCCCAGCCCCCAAGTGGCGGCGGTTTCCTGCAAAACGCGGCTTCGACCGCGACGGGCGTTGCCGGCGGCGTCGTCCTTGGCAACCTGCTAGGCGGCCTGTTTGGCGGCCATGGCGGCGGGCGGTCTCTTTGGCGGAGGGGCAAACGCGGCCGGTTTAGGCGGCTCAGGTCTTACCGGCGGCAATCCCGACGGAGATAACTGAGATCAACAATTATTACGACGACAAGCCTGATCGCGGAAGCGACGCCGACTTCCAGCAGTTTGATCCGGGCGCGCCGGGCGTCCAGGACGCGAATTTCGACAATCTTGACGACTCGGCCTTCGACAACTCCTCGTCCGACGACGGCGGCGGCTACGACGACGTCTGAGGGTCTCGTTCGCTCCGATCACCGACGAGGCGTTCCCGCTCGCCTCGTCGGCTCAAGGACCCCGTCGAACCTCACGCGCAAGGCGCTGTAGGCCCGGGCGGATACGTTCCTTGCAGCGGCGTCATCGGAACGGCGGTTCGTCGAAGCTCCTGAGCTTGCGTGAATGCAGAGTATCGTCCTGGCTCTGCAACAAGCCTATGGCGGCGATCCCAATCTGCAGATGCTCAGCGATGGCCCGCTCGTAAAAGGCGTTCGCGGCCCCCGGCAGCTTGATCTCGCCGTGCAGCGGCTTATCGGAGACGCAGAGCAGCGTCCCGTAGGGGACCCGCATGCGGAAGCCCTGAGTAGCGACCGTCGCCGATTCCATGTCGACGGCGATAGCTCGCGAAATGTTGATGAGCCGCCGCTCTTTCGACCAGCGTAGTTCCCAATTGCGGTCGTCGTTGGTGACGACAGTGCCGGTGCGAAACCGGCGCTTCAGCGCTTCGCCGCGATCGCCGGTAACTTTGGCCACGGCCTCCTGCAGCGCCACCTGCACCTCGGCCAGCGCCGGAATTGGCGTCATCAGCGGTACGGGCTCGTCGAGAATGTTGTCGCGCCTCAGATAGGCGTGCGCGAGCACATAGTCGCCGATCATCTGCGATTGCCTTAACCCTGCGCAATGGCCGACCATCAGCCAGCAATGGGGCCGTAAGACAGCGATATGGTCGGTGATGGTTTTGGCGTTCGAGGGCCCGACGCCGATGTTGACCAGACTGATGCCTCGTCCGTCGGCGCGGACACAATGATAGGCCGGCATCTGGAAGCGATGCCAGGCCACGGCGTTGACGCGCGCTTCGGCCTCGGCCGGCGCGATGGATAAGTCGATGACGACGTTGCCAGGCAGAATGACTTTTTCGACGCCCGTTCCGGCGTGCAGCTGCTTCAGGCCCCAGTGCACGAACTGGTCGACGTACCGGTGATAGTTGGTAAGCAGCACCCAGGGCTGCATCGCTCGCCAGTCAGAGCCGGTATAGTGCACAAGGCGGCGGAGCGAATAATCGACACGCGGCGCATCGAACAGCGCAAGCGGCCGCTCGGGGCCGAAGTCGAACTCGCCATCGGCGGTTTCGTCCCCGATCATGGCCAGTGAGGGCACAGGAAAGAAACGCGCGAGCTCCGCAGCGTCCGCGCCGCCTCCGCGGGTCAACTCGTCGCCGCTCTCGATCACATAGGGGTAGGGAATTTCCTGGGCGCCGACGCCAACTTCGATTGTCGCCCCATATTCCGAGACCAGCGGCTCAAGCTGCTCGAGCAGATAAGCACGAAATTCCGCGGGCTGCGTGACCGTCGTCGTGTAAACGCCAGCGTCGTTGAATTTGGCGAAGGCGCGCGCGCTCGAGAGCGCCGGTCCGTTAGCCGTATAAGTCAGTCGCAGTTCGGGATAGCGGAACAAGGCGCGCGTCGCCACGGAAGGTGGCTCGCCGTCGTTGAGGAAGCGCTCGACGGCGTCACGCAAGGCTTGTGTCGCGTCATCGTACAGGCGAGCGAGGCGGTCAACCGCCTCGTCGGGCGTCGCAACCCGTTCGAACGGACCTCTGATGCTGTCGGTCGACGGGATCGGCGCCAAGGCCCCCTCCACGAGCGGCTGCGGCCGCCTAGCCGCCTAGCTCTTGGCCGCGATGCAGGCGATCTCGACGGTAAAGGCGGGAGCGGCGAGCTTCGCCTCCACGGTCGCGCGCGCAGGGGTATGACCGGCCGGAATCCACGCCTCCCATGCCGCGTTCATTTCGCCGAATGTGGCGATGTCGACGAGATAGATGGTGGCGGAGAGAATCTTCGTTTTGTCCGACCCTGCCTCAGTGAGCAGACGCTCTATCGTGGCGAGGATCTCCTTCGTCTGATCGCCGACGCTCTTACCCTTCGCCTGCTCGGCGACCTGGCCGGCGAGATAAATCGTCGAACCATGAATCACGGCCTGCGACATGCGCGGACCGGCGTGCAATCTGGTGATGGTCATGGGGATCCTTCCGAAGCTGGCTCTCAGGCCCGAACGAGGTTCGGGACTACGCCCATAAAGTTGCGCTTACCGATCTCGACGCCGCTGCCGCGCAGGATGTCGTAAGCGGTGGTCAGATGAAAATAGAAGTTGGGCAGGGCGAAATGTAAGAGATAGTCGGCGCCCGGAAGCTTCAGTTTGTTGGCGCCGGCCGGGATGACGATCTCGCGAGTCTCTCCGCCGTCCATCGCCTTGGCGTCGAGCGATTTCAGCATATCGAGGGTCGCGGTGATGCGCCCGCGTAGTTCGGCTAGCGTCGTCTCCTTGTCCTCCTTGACGGGCGGCTCCTTTCCGGCGAGCCGGAATGACGAGTTCTTGGCGTGATCGCAGAAGCTCTGCACCTGGCGAACAAGCGGGAACATGTCCGGGCTTAGCCGCATGGCGAGATAGTTGTTCGGATCGAACTTGCGCGCCGTCGCATGCTCCTCCGCCTTGTCGAGAATGGCGAGGAACGCATTGAGGCCGCGCTCGTAGACCGGGACACTGCTCTGATAGAGCGAAAGAGACATCGGCTTCGACTTCCTCCCGAAACGAGCCGCGGGTCGCAGCGGCGGGAAATGGATGCACCCAAAGTGTGACGTTATCAACCAGCGGGCGCCGGCTGCTCAGGCGGTTCGACATGAGACTCAACGACCGCCCGCGCTTCCGCGCTCGAGACGACGGGGACGATTTCGAATGTCACCCCGCAGTCCCGCCACTGGAGAATCCAGGCCTGGATGAGTCTCAGGTCGTCGCAGCGCATCAATTGGAAGCAGCGGGAAAAGTTGGCCTCGACCCAGCTGTCGACGTAGGCGAGGCCCTCGGGCAGGGACCGGCCAGCTTCTCGCAGGCGCTGGTAAACCGGGACCATATCGTTGTCGCGAAAGTGCTCGACGACCATGAACAGCATAAAAGACCTCCGCTCGAACAGGCTCCGTACCTCGACTGCGGCAGCCCGAGTACAGGCGGGATCCAGCCGGCGCGCGCCTCCACAACAACCGGGCACAGCGCCTCGAAACCGCCTAAGGCGAGCACTCTGAGTGGCGGTTCCATGGGTTTGAATAAACGCGATAAAGGCCAATAAACGCCAGTAAACGCGCATAAACGCTAGTAAAATAGCTAGCGTTTACTAGCGTTTATTTTTCGGAATCGGGACTTTTCAATGGGTTACAGCCGATTCAAATAAAAAAAGGGGCTGGCCTAGATAGGGATAGAGTCGAGTTTCGTTGAGCCAGGTTTTCAAGGTTGCGAGCAAGCGGTCTGCGGGGCGGTAGTTGAAGCGCCATTCGCATTCCTTGAGGTAGAGGGGGAAGTGCGCCCTTGGGATGCCATTGTAGCGGCGCAGATGGCGCTTGGCCTGGTTCCAGAAGTTCTCGATGCCGTTGATGTGGTTTCCCCTGTCGGCGAACTGCTCGCGATGGTTGATGCGCATGTGGCGGAACTCGGACACGTCGAGCACGTCGTAGGCCTGGAAACTGTCGCTATAGACCACGGCATCGGGCTTTATGCGCGCCCGGATGATCGGGAAGAGCGTTGTCGATCCAACGTTTGGGATGATCACCGTATGGACCTTGCCGCCCCGCTTGAGCAGGCCGAAGACGGGAACCTTGCCGCCAGCGCCGCGTCCCCGTTTGCCCTTGCGCCGCCCGCCGAAATAACTCTCATCGATCTCCACCTCGCCGCCAAGCAGCTCGGGCGCCTCCTCATTCAGGCGCTGAGCGATCACTTCCCGCAGTTTGCGGAAGAATAAGGTCGCCGTGTGACGGTTGACGCCAGTCAAAAGAGCCGCAGACCGCGCCGTCGCCCCGCCGACGAAGTACTTGACAAGCTCTTCCTGAAGTCTAGTCGGCAACCGGCTCCGCCGTCGAACCGTAACCATCTGATCTAGATAGCCTTTCCTCGCTATCTTAAAAAATTTCTCCATCTTCGCCGCTCGCGCCTCAGGCTGTCGCGAAGCGCCTTAAGCCCATGTGCATTCAATCTCCTCCATCAACGGCGCTGACATCAAGCCGATTCTGACAAGAAAGATCAATAGCATAAAATTCTGATTGTTACAAGTCAAATTTCTGCCGACGCAGACTGCCTCTGGCGAAAAAGCGCGCGGCTGCCGTGGTTAAACCTTCAGAGGAGGCGGATGTCCTTCAACCTTAGGCAGAGCGGGGTCGAAGCACGCCCATTCCGGCGCGGATTTGATCCAGATGGTCGCGGTGGGCCGCGCCAGATTTGGATCGTCGAGCGTTCCTGCGCGAATGAAAGTAACCGTGGGCCGTTCTTCCGCCTCGCTGAAGATGGGGGTGCCGCATTTGGTGCAGAAGCGCCGGTGCATGGTCGCGCCGCTGTCGGCTTGGCACACATAGTCACTCAGCGGACCGGAAACGGCGACGTCTTCCTTGCGGAAGAGAGCGCCGACTGCGCCCGTTCCGCAGCCGAGATATTGGCAGACCCGGCACCAGCAGTACCGCGCGCCGAGCGGCGCGTCCGCCTTGACCTCGTATCGCACCGCTTTGCACAGACATCCGCCCGTGATCGCCAAGAGCCACCTCCCTGAACCCAGCTTCAATGAATCATAGGAGAAATCAGTAGCTCTCACCAGCAGGGGCGCTGACTCGTTAAAGTTGAGGTTGCGAACGGAGCCGAGGCGGACTAGAAAGATTGGTCAATCAAGTTCACGAATTGGCTGGCAAGAACAGTTCTGCTGTCCGCTAGCGGTGTGCGATGTCGATGGAAACGAAAAGCGCTTCGAATTCCGAAATTTGCTACGGCGTCCTTCACCGGAAGCTGGGCGCCGCAGGGGTGCGGCCCACTCGCCAAAGGCTCGACCTCGCGCGCGCGATCTTCGGCGCCGGAAACCGGCATTTCACCGCCGAAATGATCTTCCATGAGACGCGGTCGATCCCGTTCGCGCCGACGCTGGGCACGATCTACAATACGCTCAATGAGTTTTCGCGCTCCGGCCTCTTGCGGGAGATTGCGATCTACGACGCCAAGCTCTGGTACGACACCAAGACCGGGCCGCATTATCACTTCTATCGCGAGGATACGGAAGAACTGTCCGACATCCCCGAGGACCTGCTGCCCGAGTTCGAGATCCCGGCTCCCGATGGCACGAGCATCGCGGCCATCGACGTGATTGTCCGGCTGAAGAAAGTCTGACGAAAGCCCTCTCGCACTGGTCGCCGTTCGTTTTGCGAAGCTTGTCTAAGCTTGCCCGGCGAGCGCCTGTTGCTGAAATCAAGGCCTTTCAAATCGATGGGGCGCCGCCCAGCTATAGGGCCGGCGCTGTTCACCACGCGCGATCACCTTCCGAGCATCTCATGACGCCTCTCTCAATTCTCGAACTTGTTCGCGTCACGCAGGAGACCGACGCCCGCGGCGCGCTTAACAACGCACGCGACCTCGCCGCACACGCCGAGAAGTGGGGTTATCGACGCATCTGGGTCGCGGAGCATCACAATATGGCGGGAATCGCCAGCGCGGCGACAGCTGTCGTGCTCGCTCATCTCGCCGAGGGTTCGACGACCATTCGGGTGGGGGCAGGAGGCATCATGCTGCCGAACCACGCGCCCTATGTGATCGCCGAGCAGTTCGGAACGCTGGCGCGGCTCTTTCCCGGACGCGTCGATCTGGGGCTTGGCCGCGCGCCAGGCACCGACCAGCTTACGCTCCACGCCCTGCGCCGTTCGGCGGAAGCCGCCGAGACCTTTC
The DNA here is from genome assembly GCA_963762335.1 of uncultured Alphaproteobacteria bacterium. Lineage (GTDB taxonomy): Bacteria > Pseudomonadota > Alphaproteobacteria > Rhizobiales > Beijerinckiaceae > Roseiarcus. The sequence goes on from CAVXKU010000018.1 coordinate 78,772, forward strand.
CGCAAGACGTCATGGAGCTGCAGGCGTTCCTGGCGCCCGCAGGTCCGGGCCAACGCATCCAGGCCGTGCCCGCGGCGGGAACCGAAGTGCCTCTGTGGATACTCGGGTCAAGCCATTTCGGCTCGATGCTGGCGGCTGAGTTAGGGCTCCCTTACGCGTTCGCGTCACATTTCGCGCCCGATCATTTGATTTCCGCGCTGCAGATTTACCGTGAGCGCTTTAAGCCGTCCGAGCAACTCGACCGGTCGTATGCGATGGTCGGAGCCAACATCATCGCCGCGGAGAGCGACGCCAAAGCGCGTCGCTTGGCCACGACTCAGCAGATGTCGTTCACCAACATGTTCCGCGGCGCGCGGGGCTTAAGTCAGCCGCCGATCGACGACATTGAAACCTATTGGACGCCGATGGAGAAGGCGCAAGCGATGCGGATGCTCGCGCGGTCAATCGTCGGCTCTCCCGATACGGTGCGCAAGGGCATCGCGAAGCTGGTCGAGGAGACAGGAGCCGATGAACTCATCGTCGTCTCGGACATCTACGACCATTCTGAACGATTGCGCTCGTTCGAGCTGATCGCTGAGGTCGCCGAAATCTCGAACGACTTGGTCATGGCGCGCAGTCTCTAAGTGAGGCCGCGGCATGCATTTGCGGGCACGAAGCGGCGTTCGCTCCAATAGCGGCGCCGGTAGCTTCTAAGCCGCCGCCTTGCTCCGCTCTTCGATCGCCTCGGCAATCGAGAGCGTCCGGCGCGCCATGTCGGCGTGCAAGAGCTCGACCATCCTGCCCTCGAGTTGGATAACCCCCTTGCCGGCGTTCTCCGGCAGCGCGAAAGCCGCTATGATGGCGGCGGCGCTTTCGACCTCGGCGGCGGTGGGAGCGAAAACCTCATTGCAGATGTCGATTTGACCGGGATGGATCAGCGTTTTGCCATCGAGGCCCATGTCCCGGCCCTGCAGGCATTCGGCGCGGAAGCCGTCGAGATCCTTGATGTCATTGTAGACGCCATCGAGAATGTCGACGCCATGGGCCCGCGCGGCGACAACGCAGCTGGCAAGCCACGTGACCATTGTCGGGCGCCCGGGTGTCAACCTCGCCCGCGTCTCCTTGGCGAGATCGTTGAGGCCCATGACCATGACCGAGAGGCGCGAACTCGGGTCGGCGGCGACAGAGGCGATGGATCCCGCGTTTAGAACGGCGTTTGGCGTCTCCATCATCGCCCAGATGCGGGTCTCTTCGGGCGCCTCGGCTTCACGCAATGTGCGGGCGGCGACCATGATCGCGCCCGGGCCGTCGACCTTGGGCAAGAGGATGGCGTCCGGCTTTGCGGCGGCTGCGGCGGCAAGGTCCTCCTCGCCCCAGGGCGTATGCGGCCCGTTGACCCGGATGACGACCTCTCGCTCGCCAAAACCACCCGCGCGTACGGCCTTGACGACCTGTTCGCGGGCCGCGACTTTATGGTCAGGCGCGACAAAATCCTCAAGGTCAAGGATAAGCGCGTCGGCAGAAAGCGTCGAGGCCTTCGCCAGGACCCTGGCGTTGGAGCCGGGCATGTAAATGACGCTTCGACGCGGGCGGGCAAGCATGAACATCTTCCGAGCTTAGCTCCTCGCATTTAACGATAAGTTTGTTGCGGCGCCAGAGGGGCTTTCGCCAGGACAGCATTGTGCTTGCGGAGCCCTGCGATTGCTTGACCCAACGCGAAGTTGATGCCTGCATGTGCGCAAAGCGAAAAGGATTCCACGGAGAGGATCGACCCCGAGGGCGCTTCTGTGCTTCTAATGCGAGGGGACAAGCGAACAGAACAAGTCGGGGCGAGGAAATGGCGATCTCTGAGGCGATGACGGCGACGCCGCGGGTCAAGTCGATCCAGCGGACCGCGCTCGCCATGCTGGTCGTCGCCGGGGTGATCAATTACATCGACCGGGCGACGCTCGCGGTTGCGAATCTGATGATCCGCGACGATCTGCATTTGTCGATCGCCGACATGGGCTACCTGCTGTCCGCCTTTCTCTGGGCCTATGCGTTTGCGCAATTGCCGACAAGCGCCATGGTCGACAAGTTCGGGC
>CAVXKU010000019.1:0-84327 GCA_963762335.1 uncultured Alphaproteobacteria bacterium
CCCCAATTGTGCGGCCCCATGTCGGCGTCGGTGGGTTTGCGGGGCCTGGTTGAGGGCAGGTTGGCGGCGCGGCCGAAGGGGCGCTCGCCGGCGTAAGAGCCGGCCGTCGCCTCGATGTCCATCTGGCGCGCCATCGGATCGTCGCCGATTGCGAGCGCGACCGATTGCAGGCGCTTGATCTCGTCGCGCAGGCGGCCGGCCTCCTCGAATTCGAGATTGCCGGCCGCCTCCTTCATCCGCTTCTCGAGATCGGCGATCGTCGCTTGCAGATTGTGGCCGATGGCCGGCGCGTCGGCGAGGCCGATGTCGACCGTCACGTGGTCGGCCTCGTAGACCGAGCCCAGGATGTCCTGGATGCCGCGCTTGATCGACGCGGGCGTGATGCCGTTCGCCTCGTTATAGGCCTCCTGCTTCTCCCGGCGGCGACGCGTTTCCTCCATCGCGCGCGTGATCGAGCCGGTGACCACGTCGGCGTAGAGCACGACCTTGCCGTCGACGTTGCGCGCCGCGCGGCCGATGGTCTGCACGAGCGAGGTCTCGGAGCGCAGAAAACCTTCCTTGTCGGCGTCGAGAATGGCGACGAGCGCGCATTCGGGAATGTCGAGGCCCTCGCGCAGGAGGTTGATGCCGACCAGCGCGTCGAACGCGCCGAGGCGCAGGTCGCGGATGATCTCGATGCGCTCGATCGTGTCGATGTCGGAATGCATGTAGCGCACGCGCACGCCGTTCTCGTGCAGATATTCGGTCAGGTCCTCGGCCATGCGCTTGGTCAACACGGTGACCAGCGTGCGATAGCCGCGCCGCGCGACCTCCTTGACCTCGCTGAGCAGGTCGTCGACCTGGGCGCGCGCCGGGCGGATCTCGACCGGCGGATCGATGAGGCCGGTCGGGCGGATCACCTGCTCGACGAAGACGCCTTCCGTCTGCTCCATCTCCCATGTGCCCGGCGTCGCCGAGACATGCACGGTCTGCGGCCGCATCGCCTCCCATTCCTCGAACCGGAGCGGCCGATTGTCCATGCAGGACGGCAGGCGGAAGCCGTATTCGGCCGAGCGTCGCCTTGCGCCGATAGTCGCCGCGATACATGCCGCCGATCTGCGGGATCGTCACATGGCTCTCGTCGGTGAACACGAGCGCGTTGTCGGGCAGATATTCGAACAAAGTCGGCGGCGGCTCGCCGGGCCTGCGGCCGGTGAGATAGCGCGAATAGTTCTCGATGCCGGCGCAGGAGCCGGTCGCCTCCAGCATTTCGAGATCGAACAAGGTGCGCTGCTCGAGCCGTTGCGCTTCGAGCAGGCGCCCTTGCGCGTGGAGCTGATCGAGGCGCCCCTTGAGCTCGAGCTTCATCCCCTCGATCGACTGCAGGAGCGTCGGGCGCGGCGTCACATAATGCGAATTGGCGTAGACTTTGACGAACTCGAGGTCCTGCGTCTTCGCGCCCGTCAGCGGATCGAACTCGACGATCGACTCGATCTCGTCGCCGAACATCCCGATGCGCCAGGCGCGGTCCTCGTAGTGGGCGGGGAACACTTCGATCGTGTCGCCGCGCACGCGAAACAAGCCGCGCGAAAAATCGCCGGCCTGCACGCGCTTGTACTGCAGCGCGACGAGATCCTTGACGAGCTGGCGCTGGTCGACCTTGTCGCCGAGCTTCAGGGAAAAGGTCATGGCGGTATAGGTCTCGACCGAGCCGATGCCGTAGATGCAGGAGACGGAGGCGACGATGATGACGTCGTCGCGCTCGAGCAGCGCCCGCGTCGCCGAGTGGCGCATGCGGTCGATCTGCTCGTTGATGTCGGATTCCTTCTCGATATAGGTGTCGGTGCGCGGGACGTAGGCCTCGGGCTGGTAATAGTCGTAGTAGGAGACGAAATACTCGACCGCGTTGTCGGGGAAGAAGCTCTTGAACTCGCCATAGAGCTGCGCGGCCAGCGTCTTGTTGGGCGCGAGGACCAGCGCCGGGCGCTGGGTCGCCTCGATCACCTTGGCCATGGTGAAGGTCTTGCCCGAGCCGGTGACGCCGAGCAGCACCTGGTCGCGCTCCTGGGCGCGCACGCCCTTGACCAGTTCCTCGATCGCGTGCGGCTGGTCGCCCTTCGGCTCGAATTCGGACACGACGCGAAAGCGCCCGCCCGCCCTCGGACTTGTCCGGCCGCGGCGGCCGGTGCGGCAGCCACGGCGGGCGGTTGCGGATGTTGGGGTCGCCCTCCTCCAGGAGCGCCTTGAGCGAATCAGCCGTAGACAGCCGCGCCCGTCAGGCCGCGCGGATGGCTCTCCGGGAAGGCCCCCTCGAACTTCGGCTGCGGCCTTTCGGCGAACCCTTGGCCGAACCCCTTGCGGCTTGGGCTCGACCAGAGCGGGATTGAGCAGCTCGGCCAGATGCTCGCCGAGCGGATAGACCTCGGGCCGCGAGGCCTTGGACTTGGGCCCAGAGGACTTGGGCCGGAGGACTTGGGCCCGGAGGCGGTTTTTCGGGGTGCGGGCATTGGCGTAATATGGGGCGATTCAGGGACTGGGGGAAGGGCGACGCAGGAGCCTAGCCGCTCATTCGGTCGAGGCTGGAGCCCATGGGCTGCAACGTTACGTTACGTCTCGGGCGGAAGCTCAGCGTCTGACTGGGGAACATTTGGGATAACGAATCGGCCTCGCGAGCCTCGGCGAAGACCTTCTCCGCTCGATCGAAAGGACAGGAAACAATGACCCACTCCTGCCGCCGCGACGTCTCGATCGCGACCGGCGCCGCCGCGCCGCGCTTGCGCTTCAGCGCTGCCGGCGGCAGCCTATCAGGGCAATATGGAGCGCGCCTTGTCGGCGCTCGGCGGCGCTGCAGTCCTTGCAGGCGGCGACGCCGAACAAGGGCGGCCATCGCGAGCGGGCCATGCGCCTCATCGAACACGCGATGGGAGAAGTTCAGGCCGGGATCGACTTTGCCTACCAGCACGGGGCGGCGGCTATTGACGCTCGCGCCCGACTCAAGGCGCGGTGGCCTTCGACCGGCGCGGCTCAGGTTTCCGCCGCGCCGTCATGCGCGATTTGAGCGGCAGGCCGACCAATGCAAGACCCAGTCTATCTCCCTCGTCGTGTTCGCGGCCATGTGCGTGAGCGCCGCGATCGGCTTCTTCATTCATTCTCGCCTGTCCGAGAGGCACCGGTCGCCCGAGTCCATCGCGCTGGTGCAGCTGATGATCACACTCCTTGTCACCTTCACGGCGATCGTGCTCGGTCTTCTCACCACCTCGGTCAAGGCCGGGTTCGACACCGCCTACAGCGCTCGCGGCGACGACGCCGCGCAACTCGCTCAGCTCGATCGCTGCCTGCGCGACTACGGTCCCGAGACGGCGCCTCTTCGCGAACAATTGCGCGGATATGTCGCCGCGGTCATCGCCAGCACCTGGCCCGACGAGCCGCGTCCTGTCGGCCTCGCTTTTCCGGACCCGGCCAAGATGCCCAGGATCGGGGAATCCGCCGCTCTTGTCCGACATCTTGAGCGAGGTGGGACGCGGAATCCACGGGCTTCAGCCGGCAGACGCCTTCCACCGAGACTCAGATGGCCGCCTGCGATCAACAATACAGCGATTTGCTGCAACGCCAGGTGGAAGGTGATCGAGGGCGCCCGTCCCTCTTTCTCGCCACCATTCTACTGGGTGCTGGTGATCTGGCTTTCGATCCTGTTCGGATCGTTTGGCCTGACAGCGCGTCCCAACGCGATGGTGGCGACGGTCACGGTGCTGTGCGCGCTCTCGATCACGATCGCGGTTTTCGTCATCCTCGATATGGACGAACCCTACGGCGGACTGTTCGGGGTGCCCAGCACCTCGATGCGCAACGCGCTCGCGGACATGATGCGTCCAGGCGGCTGAGGCGGAGCTTGGGCGTTCCGGCTCGAATGCGAAGCGACAGGAATCGGGTTGAATTTGAGGCTCGACGGCGCATCTTTCCCTGATGACCAAACCAGGAAGCGACGCCATGAGCCAAGTCGCGCACTATCATGTCTTTGAGACCGCCATGGGCTTCTGCGCGATCGCCTGGAGCGATGCGGGCGTCTCACGCTTTCAGTTGCCGACGAAAACCGCCGAGGCGACCGAACGGCTGATGCGTCGCCGCGCTTTTGGCGCGGAGCCGGGCGCGCCGCCGGAAGACGTTGCGGCGGTCATCGAGGCCGCGAAACGGTACTTTGCCGGCGAGGAAACGGACTTCTCGCATGTTCCGCTCGACCTCGCGGGCCAGGACGCGTTCTTCGCCCAGATTTATGACGCCCTGCGCCGGATCGGCTGGGGACGCACGACGACCTATGGCGCGCTGGCGAAGGAGGTCGGCGCCGGGCCGCGAAGCAGCGCGCGACGTCGGTGAGGCGATGGCCAAGAATCCGACGCCTTTGATCATTCCCTGTCACCGGGTGCTGGCCGCCGGCGGCAAGATCGGCGGCTTCTCGGCGCCCGGCGGCTCGAAAACGAAGGCCCGTATGCTCGAACTGGAGGGCGTTCGCGTTGGGCCGCCAGAAGTGGCGCAACCATCGTTCAGTTTCTAGTCGAAGCCGAGGGCGGGCGGTCCCCTGCAACCTCTGCGCGCTCGCGTCGCAGAATCACCCTTGTCATGTCGCGCGCCGCGCTTAAGTGGACGGGGCGCGACCGGTCCCGCGAGAAGCGACCCGCAATCCCGAAGGATGAAGACCATGGCAAGGCACGTTTGGCGGGCGGCCGCCGCGGCCCTCGCGGCGCTGGCCGCGATCTCGGCCGTGAACGCCCAGTCGACCGACCCAGACCTGATCTTTCGCAAATCGACGACGTTCAAGCTTCTAACGCCGAACGATAAATTGGCCGTCTACGGCGTCGACGACCCCGTGGTCGAAGGGGTGGCCTGTCACTTACACAACGCCGGAAAAGGGCGGCGTCTCCGGCGCGCTCGGCTTGGCTGAGCAGACCTCGGACATCTCGCTCGCTTGCCGTCAATATGCTCCGATCAAATTCAAGGACAAGTTCTCCCAAGGCGATGTTGTTTTCAGCGAACGCCGATCGCTTTTTTTCAAAAAGATGCAAATCGTCAGGGGCTGCGACGCCAAACGCAATATCCTGGTCTACATGACCTACAGCGACAAGCTGGTCGACGGATCGCCCAAGAACTCGACCTCGGCGGTTCCAATCGCGCCCTGGGGTGGGAGCGAGGTGCAAAAGTGCGGCGATTTTCTCCGCTAGATTGAAAACTTTGCGAGCCGCGGCAGGGGAACGCCGAATCCTGCACGCCGCGGTTGGCGCGCGCAGAAGGTTGGGCGCACCTGCCGCGATTGAATCTGCAACCCTTCGCGGGATTAATGGCAAAATATCTCGCCTAGGTTGTCAAACCTTAATCTCTATCAGTTAGTTCAAAGCCCGCTGGAAAGTTTTGAGCGGAGGCTGCGGTTATGCGAAAATTCGTTTGCGAGGATCTGCCCAATCCGGGCCGCCGGTCGTTCGTCACGGCAGCGGCAGCGACGGGCGCCGCACTTGCAGCGGGTTTTTCGACGCAAGCCGCGAATGCAGCGCCGGCCGGCAATCCGAAATTCATGGAAGAGGCGACTCGGCTTGCCACGGAGTTCGGTGGAGAATGGCTGGGGAGGTCCGTTCGGCGCGGTGATCGTCAAGGATGGAGAGATCATCGGACGCGGCCAGAACCGCGTGCTGCTCACTGGCATTCCCGTCTTTCACGCCGAAGTCACGGCGATCATGGACGCGTCTGCACGCATCAATCCGAAGGCGCTGCTCGGCTCCGATTATGCGGCCGGCACGATCCTCGAAATGATTCCGCGCGAAGCCGGTTCGCCCGATCCGGTGGAGAATCGCGCACGCATGTTGAAAGGATGCGAAATCTACATCAACGGCGCGCCGTGCCCGATGTGCATGAGCGCGATCTATTGGTCGCGCATCGACCACGTCTATTTCGCCGCCAGCCTGAAGGACACGAGTGCGATCGGGTTCGACGACGCCTTTCAGTATGAGGATTTCACCAAGCCGTGGTCACAGCGCCGCATTCCGGTGACAGAGAACTTCGAACGGGAAACCGGCCTCAAGGCGTACACGGCCTGGATGGACAAGAAGGACCGTCATCCCTACTGACCGCGCGAGACGCCGGCCAGACTCTTCTGGCCCGCGCTTTGCCGGCCCGTCTCTACCCACCCAGCGCCTGATCCAGATCGCGGATCAGATCGTCGGCCGTCTCGAGGCCGATCGACAGGCGCACGACATCATCGCCAGCCCCCGCGGAGACGCGCTGCTCGTCGGTGAGCTGGCGGTGCGTGGTCGAGGCCGGATGCAGGATCAGGCTGCGCGTGTCGCCGATATTCGCCAGATGCGAGAACAGGCGCACGCCCTCGACCAGCTTGACGCCGGCTTCGAACCCGCCTTTGACGCCGAACGTGAACACCGCGCCCGCGCCTTTCGGCAGGTACTTTCTGCGCGAGCTTGCGAATAGGGGCTGCCCTTCAGGCTGGCGTAGGACACCCAGGCGACCTTCGGGTGGTGAGCGAGAAATTCGGCGACCTTGCGGGCGTTCTCGACATGCCGCTCCATCCGCACATGCAGGGTCTCGACGCCAGTGATGGTGAGGAACGCATTCATCGGCGCAAGCGCCGGGCCAAAATCGCGCAAGGCGACTGCGCGCGCCTTCATGGTGAAGGCGAAATCGCCGAAATTCTCGAAAAACCTGAGCCCGTGATAGGCGGGCTCCGGCTCGGTCAGCGAGGGAAAGCGGCCCCCTTGCGACCAGTCGAACTTGCCCAATTCGACCACGACGCCGCCGAGCGCGTTGCCGTGGCCCGCGAGGAACTTGGTCGTCGAGTGCACGACGATGTCGGCCCCGTGCTCGATCGGCCGGCAGAGGTAGGGCGTCGCCAGCGTGTTGTCGACGATCAGCGGCAGGCCCGCCTCATGCGCGACTTTCGCCACTGCCGCGATATCCACGACCACGCCCCCCGGATTGGCGAGATTCTCGATGAAGATCGCCTTGCACTTCGGCGTCAGCGCCTTGCGGAAGTTCTCGGGGTCGCTCGGATCGACAAAATGGCAGGTCCAGCCGAGCTTCTTGAACGAGAGGCCGAATTGGGTGAGCGAGCCGCCATAAAGGTTGCGCGATGCGACGAACTCGTCGCCGGGCTCCATGAGCGTGAAGAACGTCAGGAACTGCGCCGCATGCCCTGACGAAGCGGCGACAGCAGCGCGCCCGCCTTCGAGCGCCGCGATGCGCTCTTCCAGCACCGACACGGTCGGATTGGTCAGCCGGGAATAGATGTAGCCAAAATTGTGCAGGTTGAAGAGCGAGGCGGCGTGGTCGACGTCGTCGAACACGTAGGCCGTCGTCTGATAGATCGGGGTCGAGCGCGCGCCAGTCGTCGGATCGGGCGCGGCGCCGGCGTGAATCGCGCGGGTCTCGAAGCCATAGTCGAGGTTGTGCGACGGCCCGGGGCGGCTTTTTGTGCGGCGCGCCAGCGGCGCCGCCGGCGGGCGGTTCTGGATGATGCCGCTATTGACGCCGCTCCACGACAATTCGCCGCCGAGCCGCCCGAATTCGATCTTCGGGCAGCGGTTCATGATCACTTCGATACCCGCGGCTTCCGCCGTCTTCGCCGCCGCGTCGTTGCGGATTCCCAATTGCATCCACACGACCTTGGCGCCGATCGCGATCGCGTCAGCGACGATCGGGGCTGCGTCCTCGGACCGGCGGAACACGTCGACCATGTCGACCTTGTCCGGGAATGTCGCGCAGCGACGCATAGGCCATCTCGCCAAGCAGAGGTCTTGCCGGCGATGCCCGGATTGACCGGGATCACGCGATAGCCTTTGCCCTGCAGATACTTCATCACGAAGTAGCTCGGGCGGTTCCAGTTCGCCGACGCGCCGACCAGCGCAATCGTCTTCACGCGCTCGAGGATCGAGCGGATCTTCGCGTCGGAATAAGGAATCGGTTCAAGGTCTGGCATGGCGTCCGCTTGGTTGGGAGGCGCGCATCCTATCGCAAAAGCGATGCGAGTTTTAGCCGGGCGGGCTTCCAGTTAGGGCCGCGGCTCTTCCGTCCGCTTCTCCAGCGGCAGGCCGGCCGCGGCCCAACCGTCCGATCCCTCCGGATACCAGGCGACATTGGAATAGCCGAGCGCCAGCGCGCGCTTGGCCGCGTTCCAGGACATCCAGCAATCCTTGAGGCAGTAGAACACGAGCGGACGCTTGCCGCCGCCCAAAGCCTTATCCAGGCCGCGCCGAAAATAGTCCAGCATGACGGGAGCAAGTTCGCCGTAACCGGTGTCGGGGAGCCACAGGCTGCCGGGTATGTCGGACCGCGGCTTATCGCGCCAGACAACGTCGGCGGGCAGGTTTTTTGGACGCGGCGCCTGCGGCAGGACATCGATGAAAGCGGCCTCGCCTGAACGCCACATCGCAGCCGCATCTTCGGTTGTGAGCACGCGTGCGCCTTTGAGGGTCGCGGGCGTCGGCGCCCGATAGTCGCTCTGCCGGTAAGACTCCGGCTCCGCGGGCGCGTCCTCGGCCGCCGCCGCGAACGGTGCGATCGTAAGCCGAGCGCCCAGCGCCCATCGCAGGTCGGTCTGGTCATCGGGCTTCGCAATCCCTATGGCGGCTGAAGCTCCAACTTACGTCATGGCCGGGCTTGTCCCGGCCATCCACATCTTTGCGGCGGCAGCAGCCTGAAGCACCGTTGCCCAATGCGCGGCGGCTGGGTCTACATCGTGACAACCGTCCCAACGGCACGCTCTACACCGGCGTCCCCGCAGACCTCGCTCGCCGCACTTATGAGCATCGCGAAGGCCTCTGTGTGGGCTTCACGAAGCGGTATGCGCTCCGGCGGCTGGCGTGGTATGAATTTCATGAAGACATCACAGCAGCGATTCAGCGTGAGAGCAACATGAAGCATTGGCCTCGCGCCTGGAAGGTTCGCTGATCGCCATAATCCCGAATGGCGCGACCTCAATCTCGAACTGAACGTTGACGCCTGCCTTCGTGGATGGCCGGGACAACCCCGGATCATGTTCGGGGGCATGACGCTCAAAGCTTCCGCAGGTCTTGCTCGTAGCGCCATCCGCTGGCTCATCGGCGCCCTCATCGCTGTTCTCGCATTCTCCCTGCAAAGCGCAACCTGCGCTGAAGCTCCGTCTCCGCTAGCGGTTCAGGAAGTCGCGCCGGGCGTGTTCGTCCATCCGGGCGAAATCGCCTTGATGAGCGAAGAGAACCTTGGCGACATCGCCAATATCGGCTTCGTGATCGGCGACAAAGGTGTGGCGGTGATCGACACCGGCGGCAGCCTGCCGGTCGGTCAGCGGCTGCTGGGGGCCATCCGTTCCCGCACGGACAAGCCGATTCTCTATGTCATCAATACGCATGAGCATCCGGATCACGTGTTCGGCAACGGAGCGTTCGACGGGCTCGGGGCGACCTTTGTCGGCCATCACAATCTTCCCCGCGCGCTCGCGATGCGCAGCGAATTCTACCTCAAGGCGTTTCGTCGGATCATTGGCGACAAGCTCGTCGACGAGGTGAAGCTCATTCCGCCAACCCTGACGGTGGCCGATCGTCTTTCGCTGGATCTCGGCGGGAGGACCCTCGAATTGCAGGCATGGCCCACGGCGCATACGGACTGCGACCTGACCGTGCTCGATACGACGACGCGAACGCTGTTCGCGGGCGACCTCGTCTTTGTCGGGCACCTGCCGATCATAGACGGCTCGTTGAAGGGCTGGCTTAAAGTTCTCGGGCTGCTTGCGCAGCGTTCCCGCCGCCCGCGTCGTCCCCGGCCATGGGCCCGTCAGCCTGCCATGGCCTCAGGCGCTCGATGACGAGCGGGCCTATTTCGATCGTCTCGCGACGGACGTGAAGACGTCGATCGCGAAGGGCGAACCTGTCGAGGCGGCGACGAAATGGGCCGGGCAATCGCAGCGGGATGACTGGCGGCTGTTCGAGGACTATAATCGGCGCAACGTGACGGCGGCCTATTCGGAATTCGAATGGGATCAATAGAGACCGACGCTCGGGATGGAGGCGCTTCGATGGCGCACAAGCTCACCAGACGACAAACACTCGCCAGCCTCGCGCTCGTCTGCGCCACGGGCGGACGCGCTTTCGCTCAGGCCGAGGAGCCCGATTCCTGGCCCGACCTCGTGAAGATGTTTTTCAACGATGCGTCGATCGCCGAAGACACAGGCCTGGTCTCGTTCGAGGCGCCCGTGCGCGCCGAGGACGCTGCGCTCGTGCCGATGTCGTTTTCGGCCAAACTGCCGGAAGGCGACAAGCGCCGCGTCGTCAAGCTGACGCTTGTCATCGACCAGAATCCCGTGCCGCTGGCGGCCACGTTCACGCTCGGCGAGAAGGCGGGAGACACACGCATCTCGACCCGGGTGCGAGTCAATTCCTACACCAACGCCCGCGTGGTCGCAGAGCTCAGCGATGGCTCGCTCCACATGGCGACGCGCTACATCAAGGCGTCGGGCGGCTGCTCGGCGCCGATGGTCAAGAGCATGGACGAAGCGCTGGCGAGCCTCGGCAAGATGAAGTTCCGCGTTCTCCCGTCGACTCCGGAGGCGCCAAACGAGGCGCTCCTCATGATCCATCATCCCAACAATTCCGGTTTGCAGATGGATCAGGAGACCCGGCTCTATACGCCGTCGCGCTACATCGACAAGCTCGCGGTCTATCAGGGACCGGATCTCGTTTTCTCGATGGCGGCCGGCATATCGATCTCCGAGGATCCGAACTTTCGCTTCACCTACAAGCCCAATGGCGCCAAGGAATTTCGCGTCGAGGCCGAAGACACGGCGGGCAAGACGTTTTCAGGCGCGTGGCCTGCGACCCGCGACGGGGCGTGAGAGGTCCACTAAGCCCTAAGCGACCGTCGCCCCATATTGGCGCAGGCGGCTGACCATCTCGTCCGAATATTGCCGCCTCAGTCCCGCGGCTTCCATGGCGTCGCCATTGACGCGGCGGGTGATCGCATCGATGTCCCACTGGTCGGCCAGGGCCAAGCAGCCGTTGCTGGCAAGGTACCAGCAGCCGGAAAACGCTGCGCCTTCGGTCGTATCGCAAAAGTCCGCAGCCTGCTCAGCCGTCCTGCCGATCGCGCGGGCAAAGGCGGCATATTCGTCGCGCCCTGTGAGCTGAATGAGGCCGCGTCCGCGAAAGCGGTATCCGTCGCCGCTTGCTGCGTCTCCGTTGCCGTTGACATTGGCGTAGACGAAATCCGCAACTCGTCGCTGATCGCCGCAATATGGCTCCGCCGCCGCGGGCGTAGGAAACAAAGCCGGCCAGACCTGACAAGCCCGCTCGGGCGTGTAGTCAAGGTCTTCGACAATCTCGTTCAGCGCCGGGCCGGCCTCCACCAGGAACTGCCCCATGGCGGCTGCGCGGCGCCGATCATTCGAGAAATCGAACTTCTCGAAGGCTGAGATGAGAGCTGGAGCCCACAGCGCCGCATTCGCCTCCGGACAAACAAGTCTCATCGCCGCGGCCAAGGCGCTCGCGCCATCGTGCGGCTGCGGAGCCGACGCAATGATTGCGCGACGCCGTGGGACAAGAACAGCGGGCGGCGGCGCCTTTGTCGCGGCGGACTTCGCTCCGGGAATGACGACCGACATCGCATTCTCGATGAAATCTGCGCCGATGTAACCGGAGCCCGCGATTCCCAGCATGAGCTTCCAGTTGCTGGGATCGACCGTGATGATGTTTTCGAGATTGAGCGCGATCCCGCCGAGAATTCCGGCGATGAAACCGATCATCAGGCTCAGGACGAGATAGGCGAGGCTGAACTCGGCCTGCTCGGACGGCGTCGTCGAGTTGAGCGAACCGGCATTCTTCAGTCCGACGATCGCCCGGACGCCCTGGCCAAGGACTCCCAGGAGCCCGCAAAGCAACAGCGCGAGGAGAATGGTTCCTACAGTTGGAACGCCCCCTTGCCCGGCCATGCGCCCGCCCCTTCCCCTGCGGCATCGTCAATGGCGCCGGATGCTTGACAAACAATTAACGGAGCTGAGGGGCCGTAAGGCGCGTCATTCCGCCGCCTACCCGACCATCAAGGCCTGGTCGCTGAGCAAACGGCGACTTTGTGCGCGTCTAAACCACCACCGCCGGGGCCGGCCGGCCCTGCCCGTTCCCATCATTTTGTGGCATAGCGACCAAAGCTCCGGGGAAACCTGCAGCCGATTGTGTTCACAATTCGCAGCCGAACGAAGTCGCCCGTTTGACAAACTCGACGAACCATCTCCCGCCGACAGGCGTCCTGGTTCCAATGGAGCCCAGGCTTTGGAGCGAGCAGCCGCACTATGTGTTGCGACGGGACAAGACGACGATCGGCCGCGGATCCGGCTGCGACATTCGCATTGGCAACCCGACCGTATCCCGGGTGCATCTGGAACTGGCGTGGCAAGCGGAAACGCTGGTTCTCATCCATCTCAGTCCGGTCAATCCAACCTTCGTGAATGGGGCGCCGGTCGCTGACCCTCGCCCTCTGCGCAATGGCGACATAATCGAAATTGCAGACGGGGTTGCGCTTCGAGTCGAACTCTCCGGAGGAGGCGACGAGGCGGCCACCCAGTTTCGCGGACGGGACGTGCGCCGGATGTACGCGATCCTGTCCGCCGACGTTTTCGGTTATGCCCGCTTGGTGGAGCAAGACGACATTGCGACAGCCCGCCAGTTTGAGGCCTGCCTGAAGATCGTTCGGGACCGCGTCGAACAGATGGATGGACGCATTTTCCAGGTTGTCGGAGACGGGATCGTGGCGCTTTTCAACAGCGCGGGCTCCGCGGTGAAATCGGCTGTCGTCTGGCAAACGGAGATCGCGCGCTTCAACGCAGCGCTGCCGCCGGCGCGCAGAATGGAATTTCGGGTCGGGATCAATTCGGGAGACCTGCTCGTAACACCGGTAGGCGGCATAATCGGTGACGCGATCAACATCGCCGCTCGCGTCCAGACCATCGCGCCGCCGGGAGGCATTTTCATCACAGGCGTGGTGCGCGATCAGCTTCAGGGCCAAATCGACCTTAAGTTCGAGTTTGTCCAGACCAACGAGATGAAGAATCTGTCGCGTGAAGTTCGAGTTTATCGGGTCGAATTCTGATCTCGCGGAAGTTCCTCTGGCGCTCGATTGAACGAGACCAAGCGCCCCTCGGCGCGCCAAGTCACTCGACCGCGTTCCCGACCATCTTGCCCCTTGCCGCTACGAATAGGCCGCTGCCGATGATCACGGCGTTGCCAAGAACGATCGGCAGCGTCGGGGCGTCGCGCCAGATCAGCCAGCCCAGGATCGCCGCCCAAAGAATCGCCGAATATTGCAGCGGGGCTAGGACCGAAGCAGGAGCCAGCGCCAGCGCCCGGACGATGCAGATGAAGCAGAGCATCGCGACCGCGCCGACCAGAAACATGAGGCCGAGATCAAAAAAACCAGGCGTGGTCCATGCCCAGGGAATCGTCGCCGCCCCGAGGAGGCCCGTGCCAATGAATTGCCAAAGAACGAGCGGCAGCCAATGGACGCCCCGGAGTTCGCGGGTAAGCGTCTGGCTGAGCGCAAAGCTTGTCGCTCCGAACAGCGCGATCGGGGCGGCCCATGAAAACATCTGCGGTGAGGGTCTCAGCGCGATCAGGACGCCGACGAAGCCGATCAGGACGGCGATCCAGCGAAAGCGCTCGACCTTTTCGCCGAGCAGCAGGGCCGACAGCGCGGTCGTGATGAGCGGCGTCGCCATATAGAAGGTCATCACGTCGGCGAGCGGCATGTAGCGGGTCGCGTAATAGAAGGCGAACGTATCCACCGCCGCGCACAGGACGCGCAGGATCTGAAGCCGGGGCTGGCGGGGATCGATCAGATTGACGCGCAACGACAGGGCCATCGGCGCCAACACAAAGCCAGCGCCGATCGAGCGCAGCAGCATCAACTGGCCCACGCCATAATCCGCGACGAGCCATTTGCCGAGCGCGTCGTTGAGCGCGAAGAGCGCGACGCCAACGAGATAGAGAGTGACGCCGAGGCCCGCGGTTCCGGAGCGAGGGATCGGCATGAGACCCTGGAGATTTGGCGGCTATGCGTCCGCCGCTGTATTTAGCCGGGGCAGCGCGGCAACCATATGGAGCCGCCGCGAGATTTAGCGGCGGCTCAAAGGCCCGAGCAATCGTTTCGTGAAACCGGACGAATCGTCAGCGCGAATAGAACTCGATGACCAGGTTCGGCTCCATATGCGTCGGATAGGGAACCTCGGAAAGCCCGGGCACGCGCGTGAGCTTGGCTGTGCCCTTGGCGTGATCGACTTCGACATAGTCGGGCACGTCCCGCTCGGCGAGGGCGATGGCTTCGAGCACCAGGTTCATTTGACGCGACGATTCCTTGATCTCGACCAGGTCGCCGACCTTGACCTGATAGGAGGCGATGTTCACGCGCCGGCCGTTGACCTTGATGTGGCCGTGGTTGATGAACTGGCGTGCCGCGAACACGGTCGGCACGAATTTGGCGCGGTAGATCAGGGCGTCGAGCCGGCGCTCGAGCTGGCCGATGAGGTTGGCGCTCGAATCGCCCCTCAGGCGACGGGCCTCGACGTAATACTTGTGGAACTGGCGCTCCGAGATGTTGCCGTAGTAGCCCTTGACCTTCTGCTTGGCCTTGAGCTGGGTGCCGAAGTCGGTCGCCTTGCCCTTGCGGCGCTGGCCATGCTGGCCCGGCCCATATTCACGCTTGTTGAAAGGGCTGCGAGGGCGCCCCCAGATGTTCTCGCCCATCCGGCGATCGATCTTGTATTTCGCTTCCGCGCGCTTCGTCATCGCTATTCCTCTAAAAGTCAGTTCATGTTCACGAGGAACGCGCCCTCCTCTGCGCTTGAAAGAGCGCCGACAGGCCTTTAGCCGAGCAAGGCTTGAGACCACGGGTGCGTCAAATACAAACGCGCTCCCGTTTAGCCGAGAGCGCGCCTGAAGTCGGCTCTCCTAAAGGGGCAGGCCGCGGCTGTCAAACCTTGTCCTGGGTTAAAGCCAAACAACCCTGTTCCGGCCCAGGCGCTCAGGAAACGCAGTTTCAGATCGCTGACATGCGTCATATGCATGACTATTTCGACGAATGTTCAAGTTTTGTTAATATTTCTTGCAATTAAGTGCTGCTTTCTCCCTTACCTCGTCATATTCGACCCTTCGTCATGCAATTTTCACATTAAATATCGCACTGCACCATTGACTTTTGCAGCGCAGCAATTTAGATACCCGACTGTCTAGGGGAAGGAGCGGCCTCAGGGCCTCGAAACGTCGAGGCTCAGAGTCAGGAGGGCGGTCAACCAAAGGGCACCGCCATGAAGATGTTCACCCGTTTCCTGCGCACTCGTCGAGTCTACTGGAGCGTCTTGCAGGAGCTTTCGGCCTATACCGACCGCGAGCTGCACGACATCGGTATCGACCGCGCCGACATTCACGAAATCGCTCGCTTGGCTTCGCGAGAAGAGGCGTAGCCTCAATGGCGGCGCCTCTCACGGCGCCGCCATTGCTTCATTTCCGGTTGTAGACGTCGTCAATTCGGACGATGTCGTCCTCACCGAAATAACTGCCGGTCTGCACCTCGATCAACTCAACATCGATCTTGCCCGGGTTGGCGAGGCGATGGGTTGAACCGATCGGCAAATAGATCGAACTCGTTCTCGTGGACGAGCGTCACTTTGTCGTTGAGCGTCACCTCTGCAGCGCCGCGCACCACCACCCAGTGCTCCGCGCGGTGGTGGTGCTTTTGCAGAGAGAGGCGGCCGCCGGGCCGCACCACAATGCGTTTGACCTGATAGCGCGAGCCTTGGTCGATGCTCTGGTAATATCCCCAGGGCCGGTAATTGCGCCGATGCTCGGTCGCTTCCGGATGGCTCTGCGCCTTCAGGCGCTCGACCAGCTTCTTGACCTTGTCGGCCTGTGACCGGTCGGCGACGAGAACCGCGTCGCCGGTGGCGATCACAACCACGTCCTTGAGGCCGATCACGGCGGTCAATTGCTCTTCCGAACGCACCAGCACGTTCGACGAATCAATCACCACCGCCCGTCCGCGCAAGCTATTGCCGTCGGCGTCGCGCGGGCTCAGCCGCCAAACCGCCGACCATTCGCCAACGTCCGACCAGCCAACGTCGGCTGTCAGCACCACAGCCCTGTTGGTTCGCTCCATGACCGCATAATCGATCGAGGTCTTTGGCGCGGCGGCGAAGGATTCATGGTCCAGGACCACGAAGCCGAGGTCCTTTTTCGCGGCTGACACGGCAGACGCGGTCGCCGCCGCAATGGCTGGCTCGAAGCGCTCAAGCTCCTCCAGCATCACGTCGGCGCGGAAGACGAAATTGCCCGAATTCCATAGATAGCCATCGTCAATGAAGGCGCGCGCCCGCGTCTCGTCGGGTTTCTCGACGAAACGTTCGATTCGCCGAACCTGTCCGTCGATCTCCAGCGGCGCGCCAGGGTGAATGTAACCGTAGCCGGTCGCCGGATGGTCGGGCGTGACGCCGAAGGTGACGATTTCCCCCGCCGCTGCCGCCCGGTAGGCCTGCGCGCAAAGCTTGCCGAATTGTTTCCCGTCCTCGAACACATGGTCGGCCGCGAGCACGGCGACGACCGTCTTCGGATCATGAGCCGCCGCCCAGGCAGCCGCCGCGCCGACGGCGGCAGCGCTGTCGCGCCGGTCCGGCTCGAGGAGAATCACCGCCTCGGCGCCGATCTCCCTCAATTGCTCGGCGACCCGAAAACGATACTCGAAATTGGTGATGACGACCGCGGGGCCGAAAACGCTGGGATCGCTGACGACACTTATGATCGATTGAAAGGTCGAGCGCTGCCCGATCAGCGGAATGAACTGCTTGGGCAAGCTCTCCCGCGACTCGGGCCACATCCGCGTGCCGGACCCGCCGCACATGATCACGGGCATGATTTTGGTCATGCGTTCCTCGCACTCGCCGGCAATTGACAGCCGCGCACTGTCCCTTTGCAATAATGGCGTCGCCAAAGCAATGCCCTGATGTGGCGGCGGTCCTCACGCATCATCCCCGGCGCGCCGTAGGCGATTTACGAAAGCCATGACTGGCACTCCGGCGCCTGTGGCCGCCAAGGCCAATGCGAAGGCGGCGAACGCGATCGGCAGCGACACAGCTTGGGCGATTGCCCCGGTGGCGATCGGCGCGGGCAAGCGCGTCAACGCGCTGAATAACGAGGCGGAGGCGAGACCGACCGCGGGGCCGGCGGCTGACTGGCGGGCGGCCAGCGCAAAGGCGCATGGGACGATGGGGCCGGTGCCGACGCCGATCAAGGCAAACCCAGCGACGCTCAGTGCGAAGCCGGCCTGGATGCTGACCAGCGCGAAGCCGGCCGCTGCGATCGCGAACGAGGCGATGATGATGCGAAGGTCGTCGGTGCGAAGACGAATCGCATCGGCGTTGAAACGCAGCGCAGCCTGGCAGGCGGAAAAGAACGCCGCTCCAAGCCCGGAAATCGCCGCCAGCTTCGGCGCTTCCTCACGCAACAGCAGCGTCGACCACAAGGACGCCGCCAGTTCCGCCGCGATCGAGACGCCGACCATGACGCCGATCCCGATCAGAGCCGGCGCGAAGGATAATCCGCCTCGCCCCCACGCCCCGACCGGCGCCGGAGCGGGACGGTCATTGCGCGCCGCACGATGGTAGGCGACGCCGGCAAGCGCGAGCGCCAGCGCGGCGAGAATGCCGGCCGCCCAAGGCGCCGCGCTTGCAGCAATCAGACTGCCGAGGATCGCGCCGAGCGCCATGCCAGACGATGCCGCAGCGTGCAGCCGGGCCAGGATCGGACGCCCGAGCCGGCGCTCGATCCGCGCGCCTTCAGCGTTCATGAGGAGGTCGACTATGCCCCCAAGGAATCCTGCGACGATCAGGGCGATGGCGACCCAGGCCTCGCTTGCGGCGTTGAGCAGCCCGCACAAAGCCGCGCCAAAGTGATCGCCGAGACAGAGAGCGCCTGAGCGACGCCAAAACGATGCGCGACCGCCCCGCCCGCCGACATGGCGACGAGATAGGCGCCGGTGTAGATGGTCAGGAGGACCCCGAATGTCGCCGCATCGACTCCGGCGCGGGTCAGAATGGCGCCGGATGCGCCGCCCCAGAGGCCGGCGCCGACACCGAAGGCGAAGAACAGCGCGGCGACCGAGGCGTGCAGGCGAACGCGGGAGTCGCCTGGAGGCGGGAAGGAGCTCACAAGTCCGTCGAGGCGCCGACTTCCGCCCTGCGACGGGCGACGAAGGCCTCGAACATTTGGAGACGGGCGGCCTCGGGCCGCGGCGCGACAAAATTCCGCAAGCGGTTTCTCGCGCCCTATTTCGCGGCGCGCAGCTTCGGCGGCTCGGCCGGGGCGGCTTCCTGCTCGGGCGGCCGGGCGGGTGGGCCGGCAGAAAACCGGGCGATGAGCCACGAACGGAACAACGCCACCGCTTCGTTGCTCAGATCCTCGGGATGAGTCGTGAGGTAATAGCCATAGCCTTCGTCGATCCAGAGATCGAATGGGCGCACGAGTCGCCCAGCCTTGATTTCCTCGTGAAACAGCAGCGGATCAAGCAGCGCCAACCCGTCGCCCATCATCGCGTACTGAGCCGCGAGTTGCTGCGTGTCGAACACCAGACCACGATCGACGGCCAGCTCGGGGCGTCCGATCGAACGCACCAGCATTTCCCAGAAAAAATGGCGCGGGCGGCCGTCGATCTTGAGGTGCAGGAGATCGCTTCCGGCGATCAGCCGTCCCGGATCGCTCGAATCCATCGATTCGAGCAGTTTCGGGCTGCAAAGCAGGGTCGAGCGCACCATCCACAAGAGGTCGTGAATCGCATCGGTGACGCGAGGCTCGGAATAGACGATGGCGATGTCGATGTCGCCGTCGACTTCGGGGCCGGTCGTCGGCTTGGAAACGATTTCCAGCGATATGCCGGCATTTTCCGAACGGAAATCGCGTAAGATCGGAATGGCCAGTCGATGCGCGAACGAGGTCGGCAGCGCAACCTTGAGCACCCGCTTCGGGCGCCCCTTCTCTTTGATCACCTCGCCAAGCGCTTGATCGATGCGATCGAAAGACTTCGAAACGACGGGCAGGATGTGCCGTCCTGCCTCGGTCAGCACCAACTGCTGGGGGCGCCGCTCGAAGAGAGCCACGCCAAGAAAATTCTCAAGCACGATCACGTGACGACTGACCGCGCTCTGCGCGACCGTCAGGCTGTTGGCGGCGGCGGTGAAGCTGAGATGTTGTCCGGCCGCTTCAAACGCTCTGAGCGCATTGAGCGGCAGCCACTTGCGATCCATTCCTCCTCCGCGCGCGGCGCATTGGTCCTACCGGTGCTTCTGCGAGCGCGTCAATCTCAAGTTCATAGCGCATACTCAACGGATCGGACAACATCATCGACGCAATAATCCAAAGCGGGATTAAGCGGCTGTCCGATCAAGAGCGTCCTGCAGCGCTTCCGCGCCTGGAGAAGGAGAAGCGCTCGCCGCCTCTAGGCCCTTCCCCCGGCAGCCCATCCGCACTAAGTAGTGTCGCTGTTCCCCGAAATTCAAAAGCCATGACTGATCCCAACCCTGTCGCGCGCCGGCGCACCTTCGCGATCATTTCGCATCCCGACGCGGGCAAGACGACGCTCACTGAAAAGCTGCTCCTGTTTGGCGGCGCGATTCAGCTCGCGGGCGAAGTGCGCGCCAAAGCCAATCGCCGACAGACCCGCTCGGACTGGATGGGCATCGAGCGCGAGCGTGGCATTTCCGTCGTGACCTCAGTGATGACGTTTGAATACGGCGGTTGTGTTTTCAACCTGCTCGACACGCCTGGCCACGAAGACTTTTCCGAGGACACCTACCGGACTCTGACCGCCGTCGACTCGGCTGTGATGGTGATCGACGCCGCCAAAGGCATCGAAGCGCGGACGCGGAAATTGTTTGAGGTCTGTCGGTTGCGCGACATTCCGATCGTCACCTTCATCAATAAGGTCGACCGCGAGACGCGCGATCCGTTCGACCTCATCGACGAGATCGAGAAGACGCTTGCGCTCGAGACCGCGCCGCTCACCTGGACGATCGGGCGCGGACGTTCGCTCGCGGGCGCCTATGACATCCGGCGCAGCCGGCTGACGCCGTTCGGCAAGGACGCGCAGCCGTTCGCCGTCAACGGCCCTGACGACCCGCGTGTCGCCGAACTCCTGCCTGAGCACGAGCGCGCCGCGGCGATCGAAGAGCTCAACCTCGCCGTCGAGGGCCTGAAGCCCTTCGACAAGACGGCCTTCCTCGAAGGCCATATGACCCCGGTCCTGTGGGGCAGCGCCCTCAAGGATTTCGGCGTCAAGGACCTCATCGACGCTTTGGCCGAATTCGCGCCGAGCCCCCGTGCTCAGGAAGCTCAGAGCCGCACGGTGAAGGCGGACGAACCGAAGATGACTGGCTTCGTGTTCAAGATCCAGGCGAACATGGATCCCAACCACCGCGACCGCATCGCCTTCATGCGTGTCTGTTCGGGCAAGCTCCAGCGCGGCATGCGGGCGAGGCTCGTGCGCACCGGCAAGCCCGTCACCCTGTCGGCGCCGCAGTTCTTCTTTGCCCAGGATCGCTCGCTTGCGGAGGAGGCGTTCGCGGGAGACGTCGTCGGCATTCCCAATCACGGGCTCTTGCGCATCGGCGACACTTTGAGCGAGGGCGAGGAAATTGTCTTCCGCGGTGTGCCGAGCTTCGCGCCGGAGATTCTGCGCCGGGTCAAGCTTGCTGACGCCATGAAGGCCAAGAAGCTGCGCGAGGCGCTGCAGCAGATGGCGGAAGAAGGCGTGGTGCAGGTGTTCCTGCCACATGACGGCGCGGCGGCGATCGTCGGAGTCGTCGGCGCGCTGCAGCTTGACGTGCTCACCGAGCGGCTCAACGCCGAATACGGTTTGCCGGTCAGTTTTGAACCTAGCCGCTTCGAGATCTGCCGCTGGGTCTCGTCTCTCGACAAGGTGGAGATAGGAAAGTTTCTCGACGCCTATCCGTCCTCGATCGCCTCGGATCTCGACGGCGCGCCGGTGTTCATGGCGTCGAGCGCCTTCAACCTGCGCTACGAGCAGGAACGCTGGCCGAAGATCGTCTTCACCGACGTGAAGGACTATCAGAAGGCCGCCGCCTGAACCTTTTTTGCTTCCGCCGCTGTCGAGCCTTCGGCGCCGCGAGCGCCGCTTGCCGAAAGCGAAGGTAAACACAACTTTGTGTGTTGCGGCCAGCCGCCCGCTTGCGCAGATGTCAACAAGCCATTAACCAATTTGCGACCAGAACAACAATGTCTTCCGTTTGGGAATTCGAGGCGAAACGGATGATGCAATGGCATGATTCAATCGTGCCAGGAGGCGGCTCCCTCGCAGGGGAGAGGCGCCTTATCCTCTCGGGGAGTCGCGCACTTGTTCGTTAGCGTCGGTCATCCAATCACCGACGCCCAATCTTCCAACAGAATCTTGATCGCTGTGCTCGGCATGCATCGCAGCGGCACATCGAGCGCGGCAGGAGCGCTCGTTCGTCTTGGCGCGGCCCCCCCTCAGCATCTGATAGCGCCGAGCGTCGACAATGAGCGAGGATTTTGGGAATCTCGTGTCATTGCGGATCTGAATGACGCCATTCTGGCTGCCTCTGGAAGCGACTGGAAAGACTGGCGCAAATTTGATCTCGCGAAGATCGACGACAAGGAAGCCGACGCTTTGCGCGTGCGCGCCCAGGCCGCCCTCGCGGACGAATTCGGCGATGTCGGATTTGCGGTCATTAAAGACCCGCGCATGTGCCGGCTCATGCCATTCTGGGGTCCGGTGTTCGCGGAGGCGAAATGGTCGGTGCGGGCGCTTCTGCCGATCAGGTCGCCGCTTGAAGTCGGCCAATCTCTCAATTGCCGCGACGGCATCGGCGCCGCCTCCGGGTGCCTGCTCTGGCTACGCCACGTCCTGGACGCCGAGGCCGAAACCCGTGGCATGGCCCGCGCTGTTCTCGATTGGCCGCAATTTCTCGGGAACAGTCGGAAGGCGCTCGAGCACGCCACCGAACAACTGGGCGTGATCTGGCCGTACTGGTGTGAAAGCACTCTCGCTGACATCGATCAGTTCGTATCGACCGATCTGCGACACCAGCGGGCGAGTGACGCGGATCTGGGGGCGCACCCGGCCGTCAGCGATTTGGTCCGGCGGACCTACGCGGCAATGATCGACCTTGTCCGAGACTCGGCTGACGCCAGCGTGCTGAGAAGACTTGATGACCTGCGCGCGGGTTTCGAGACAGCCTCGGCCATTTTTGACGTTCCCATGCGCGAGGTCAGTGACGAAGTTCGCCGGGTCCGGTCGCAAGCCGCTTCGGAGATCGCCCGAGTCGATCAGCACGGGAACCGAGGCCGCGACGCGAGGCCCTGGTCTCGTTTCTTTTGGAAAGCGAGGTCCAAGGATCTCGAGTCCATTCGCAATTCGCTATTTTTCAATTCAGCGCACTATCTCAAGGCGAACCCGGACGTTGTCGCGACGGGGATGGACGCGGCGTTCCACTATCTGGTTCACGGGGGCCGCGAAGGGCGAGATCCTGGACCATTCTTCTCGACCAAAGCCTATCTCGCCCGATATCCCGATGTCGCCGAAGCCGGGTTGAACGCGCTGCTGCACTACGAAACCCGGGGACGCCAAGAAAACAGGATAGCCCCGGCTTAGCGCCCACCGCCGATCTGATCGATCTCGCGGAAGCGGTCGCCGTCGACCTCGTTGACGAAAATGACGGCCGCCGTGTTGTCGCCCTTGGCGTCGAAGGCCTCTGGCGCCGCGTAGGCGACGCCTTGAAACTTGGTCGCCTTCAGCGCGGCCAGCACACCCGCACGATCCGGGACGCCGCCCTTCTTCGTCGCCGCCGATTCGATGGCGCTCATCACGACACGCGCGCTGTCATAGGAGCTTGCGGCATAGTTGTTGATCGGCCCGAAGCGGGCCTTGTAGCGCGCGGCGAATTCGACCGAGCCTGGAACCTTGCCAAGCGCGGGCGCCGCTGAGAGCACGCGGACGCCCTCCCCCGCTGTCGCCGCGCCTTCGGCTGGCTTGATAAAGCTGCCCACGCTCCAGCAGCCGTCGCCACAGGCGAAAACCTGGTTCAGACCGGCTTTGCGCATGTCCCTGAGGAGGTAGGCGCCTTCCTTGATCCCGCCGAAAAACAGCACGTCGAAGTCCTTCGGCAATCCCGCGACTTCGGCGGCAAAATCCGTTTGCCCGGCCTTGGCGGTCCAGCGGGTGACGATTGCGCCCCCGGCGGCCGTGAAGCCGCTTGAGAACTGGTCGGACAGGCCCTTGCCATAGGCCGTGCCGTCATCGACGACCACCGCCGCCTTCTTGCCCATCCTGGCGATGAGCCAGCGCGCGAGACCTGGACCCTTGCGGTCGTCGCGATTGGTCAAGCGGAAGACATTCGCCAACCCCTGCTCGGTGATCGCCGGATTGGAGGCCATCGGCGTCACGATGGGCAGGCCGCAATCCGCGTATATTTTCTCAGTCGCAAGCATGACGCCGCTGTTCACAGGGCCGACGACCGCAAGCACCTGCGGATCGTCGCAAAGGGCCTTGGCGACGGTCTTTCCTTTCTCCGGGTCCGCCTGGTCGTCGACGACCACCGCGACGATCTTCCCCCCGGACACGCCGCCTGCTGCATTCTGTTCGTCGATCGCGAGATCGACCGCCTGGCGCATCTCAACGCCGAAGGTCGCGGAAGGGGTCGTCAGTGGACCAGCGACGCCGATACGGATCTCCTGGCCGGAAAAGTCCGCCGCCCCGGCCCCGGCCGCAGATCCGAGAGCAATGACAAAAATCGCAGATAATCTGAGCATACTAACCTCCCATCAGTCATTTGAAGGTTAGGATATCACGCTCATGGGCTCAGGCAATGGGGCGCATTCGCCCCCTGGAATCGTCGCGGGCCGAACAGGCGATCCGGGTGAGAAGGTCATACGGGACAGCTTCGAAAACCGCCCCGGCGGCGTCTTGACCTTCCGCACGATCCGGTTCAGGCAGGCTCCTGTGAACAGTGTGGACTGAACGCGCCGTTTCCGGCGCCGTTTATCGGCTCGTGAGGCGCGCAACCGCGCTCGAGTTGGGAGGAAACAGATGAAATTATTGATGTCGTTTTGCGCAATGGCGCTGTGTGGCGTCAGCGCAGCGCAAGCTCAGGTCGAGCTGCACACCTATGCGGACGCGAAGGGCAATCTGGACGTTCAGAAGCTGACCTGCGCCCAGCTCGCCAACACCTTTCAGGAAGACGCCGACTTCATGACCGTCTGGTACAGCGGCTGGTACAACGGCCTCGCTGGCTACAGCAAGTTGAAGGTCGATCGCGCCAAGGAGCTCGAGCATCGGGTCATCGTCTATTGCAAGGCCAATCCGAAGACGAAGGTCATCACGGCGATGGACATCAACATCAAGGCGATGCGCAAGGAACAGGGCATCAAGGTCAACGACGAGAAATAATTCGCCATGCGCGCTGGCTGCTCTGCGGACAGCCGACAAAGCGCCTCGTTGAACTCATGAAATCGGAAAGAGAGAAGACAATGGTTGCCTCAAGCACAAGGCTGTCAGCAAGGCTTGGTCGGGTCGATTTGCGTGTCGCGCTCGTCGCGGCGGCGGGGCTGATCGCGTCCGTTTCGGCCTCGCACGCCCAGGTCGAGTTGAAGACCTACATGGACGACAAAGGCTATCTCAATGTGAAGGCGCTCACCTGCGCTCAGCTCGCCAACACCTTCCAGGAAGACGCGGACTTCCTCGGCGCCTGGTACAGCGGCTGGTGGAACGGCCACCTGAAGCGACATTCCGTCAACGTCACCCGCGCGAAAGAAGGCATCCACGAAGTCATCGTCTATTGCAAAGCCAATCCGGACACCAAGGTCGTCGACGCGGTCGACGCCTATGTGAAGAAGGTGCAGGCCGGCGGGAAGTAAGCAACGACCAACCGGCGGCGCTTCATAACAAACGCCGCCGGGACGTGAAGAGAGCGGGCCGCCGCAGCACGGCGTGCGGGTTGCGCAGCGCGGCTCGACCTCCTAGCTGAGAGGCATGAGCCCCAACTCCCCGACGACCCCCTCGCTTACCGACACGAACCCGCTTCTCGAACCCTGGAGCGGGCCGTTCGAGGCGCCGCCGTTCGACCGCTTCGAGCCTGGCCATTTCCTCCCGGCGTTCGAGGTCGCGATCCAGGGAGCGCGATCGGAGATCGACGCGATCGCCAACGATCCAGCGTCGCCGACCTTCGCCAATACGATCGAGGCGCTCGAGCGCAGCGGGCGCAGCCTCGACAAAGTGGCGGGCGTCTTTTTCAATCTCGCGGGCGCGGCGACCAATGATGAACTGCAGGCCATCGAGCGCTCGATCGCGCCGGTGCTGGCGCGCCATCGCAACGCGATCTATCTGAACGAGGCGCTGTTCAAGCGCGTCGACGCCCTCCACCGCGACAAAGACAAGCTCGGACTCTCCGCCGAACAGGCGCGGGTGCTCGATCGCTATCATCTCGATTTCACCCGCGCCGGAGCGGCCGCAGCGCCCGAGGCCAAGGCGCGACTGGCGGCGATCGCCGAGCGGCTCGCGACGCTGGCCGCACAGTTCGGCCAGAACGTGCTCAAGGACGAAAAAGACTGGCTCATGTTGCTCGATGAGGGCGATCTCGACGGCCTGCCGGATTTCTTCATCGCCAGCGCCGCGCGCATTGCCGCCGATCGGGGCCATCCCGGCAAATACGCGGTCACCTTGTCGCGGTCGAGCATCGAGCCGTTCCTGCAATTTTCGGCAAGGCGCGACCTCCGCGAGACCGCCTTTCGCGCCTGGACGGCGCGAGGCGAAAACGGCGGCGGCGCCGACAATCGCGCCATCGCCGCCGAACTGGTGAGCCTCAGGGCC
Source organism: uncultured Alphaproteobacteria bacterium (assembly GCA_963762335.1). Lineage (GTDB taxonomy): Bacteria > Pseudomonadota > Alphaproteobacteria > Rhizobiales > Beijerinckiaceae > Roseiarcus. Next base: position 25,873 of record CAVXKU010000019.1, read on the forward strand.
GAGCGCGCGCGACTGTTGGGCTACGAAACTTACGCCCACTACCGCCTGGCCGACACGATGGCGAAAACGCCGCGCGCGGCGCTCGCTCTCCTCGAGTTCGGTCTGGGCGCCGGGCGTGGCCAGCGCACGAAAGGATGAAGAGGCCCTGCAGGCGATCGCAACCCGCGAGGGCGGCAACTTCAAACTCGCGCCCTGGGATTGGCGCTATCTGGCCGAGAAACGGCGCAAGGCTGAGTTCGACTTCGACGAGGGCGAGCTCAAACCCTATCTGCAGCTCGACCGTATCATCGAGGCGGCCTTCCACGCCGCGAGCCGCCTGTTCGGCGTCAGCTTCGCCGAACGGTTCGACCTCAAGCTTTATCATCCCGACGTTCGCGCCTGGACAATGACCGGACCCGACGGCGAAGCAAAGGCGCTGTTTTTGGGCGACTATTTCGCGAGGCCTTCAAAGCGAAGCGGCGCCTGGATGAGCGGTTTCCGCAGCCAGCAGAAGCTCGACGGGCCGCAATTGCCGATCGTGGTCAACGTGATGAATTTCGCCAAGGGAGGCGAAGGCGAGGCCAGTCTCCTGAGCATCGACGATGCGCGAACGCTCTTTCACGAATTCGGCCACGCGCTGCATGGAATGCTGTCCGACGTCGTCTATCCGCGCATTTCCGGCACCCATGTCGCCGGGGACTTCGTCGAGTTTCCCTCGCAGGTCTTCGAACATTGGATTCAGCAGCCGGAGATGCTGCGCCGCTTTGCGCTCCACTACAAAACCGGCGAGCCGATGCCCGAGGCGCTCATCACCAAGCTTCTCAACGCGCGGCGGTTCAATCAGGGCTGGGCGACGGTCGAATACACCGCCTCCGCGCTGGTCGACTTGAAGCTCCATCTGGATCCGTCGCCCGAAGAGGTCGACGTGGTGGCGTTTGAGCGCGAGGAGCTCAAGCGGATCGGCATGCCGGAAGCGATCACGATGCGGCATCGCACGCCGCACTTCCAGCATATCTTCTCGGGCGGCTACTCGGCTGCTTACTACAGCTATCTGTGGTCGGAGGTTCTCGACGCCGACGGCTTCGAAGCGTTCGAAGAGAGCGGCGACATCTTCGACCCCGCGATCGCCAAGCGCCTCAATGATTTCGTCTACGCGGCGGGGGGCAGTCGCGACTATGATGAGGCGTATCGCGCCTTTCGCGGCCGGGCGCCGTCGCCCGAAGCGTTGTTCCGCAAGCGGGGATTGATCAGCGCGACTTAAGCGGGCCGATTGCGGGCCCGCGCCCTACATCTTGGCGACGACTGCGAGCTTCTTGATCTGCCCGTTCTGGTAAGCCCTTAAGAAAGCCTGGTAGTCCTTGAACGACACGCAGCCGTTCGAGTCGCCGTTGGGGCCGAGCATGAATGGGTGCGCCAGCAAACCGCCGCGGCCGTAAATCCCGCCATCTCCGACTGGGTTGAGGCGCAAAGCCTGCACGCCATGGAACAGGGATTCCCGCAACGTCAGCTCGTAGACATGCGGCGGTGTCGGGCCCACCGCGCGCTCGGCCACATAGCGCGGATTGTCGAGCGCCTGACCCAGACCCGAATGGGCTTCGAGGCGGGTCCCGTCCGGGAGATAAACGACACGGGCCGAGATATCATAGACTGCGGTGTACCGATCGTAACCGGAGACAGGCGAGGGGGCCGAGCCTCCGAACGGCGACGGGAAGCTGAACAACGGGCCTCTTGCGAGCCCGCCGGCTGACTCTCTCTCTCGTTGCTCTGCAACAACCGCCTGCCCGGTCGTGCGCGCCGAGGTGGTGGAGGCGACGACCGGTGAAGAGGGGTGCGCCCATCCGAACATTTTCTCGAAAACGTTGCGATTGTCCGGTTGCGCGGCGGGGCGAGCGACAGCCACATCCGGGCGGGTCACGCGCCTTTCCGGCGCCTGAGATTGGGTGGGAGCGCCTAACTCGGACGGGCGAGCCGGCGGCATCGGGAAGCTTTCCGTCTCACCGATTTCGGGAAGGTCGCGCGTCGGAGGCAGTGGCAGGCTGCCCGCTGGCGGGATCACCGAGACCGGAGGGGCGGGAAAAGGCTCAAGGCTTGGCAGCGGCATCGGCGCAGAAGGAACGCGCGGAGCGATTTCGAGGCTCGCCACCTGGGGCGCTGCAGTTGGGAGGGGCGCCTTCAATTGGCTGAGCAAGTTGGCGTCGATGGCGATGTCGCCGAAGGGTCTGGAAAAGGCGACCGTCGGCGCAGCGGTTGTGGCCGCCGTCCATCGGGAGAAGACCGCCTCGTGAGCGATCGGCCCGAGCCAGTGCAGCGCCCAGACGCTGGCAGCCCCGGCGAGAGCCAAAACGGCCACGCGGGGAACAAATTTACCAAGAACCCGTTGAGGACTAGCCCCGCCCTCAAACGAAAGGTCGTCGAATGTCGCCTCGATGCCCTGCATCCCTAGCCCTACGCCTACGCTTGCCCAATTGAATCAAAATAGAGCGTACGCGTTGAGCCTTTCTTAACGCAGTCCGCCAATGGAGGCTAGCCGCCCCGAGGCCTTCTCCAGTGGCTTAATTTTCCATTTTTTCAATGTGTTGCACGGTGGCAACGCGTGGCTTTGCGCGTCTCAATCAGTCGAGCCTCCGACCGTGTAACTTACTGAGAACTCTCATTCTCGGAGGGTAAACGCGGCATCTGCACTCTGGGCCGAGCCTCTGCGTTTGGATGCATCGGGAACTGGGCCGGCTCCGCACACTCTTTGCCTCTGAAGATCACCGGACGACTCTTGGGCAGCGACGACCACAGCTTCACTTTTTCCAAGGAATGAATGATTTCAGAGCTTTACAGATGATTTCCGTTTCGGCTTGACGCTCATCGCACCCTTAAAAATCTGCGGGGAAACGGCTGGCAAGGAGCATGCGGCTCTGGCATTTGACTAAATATTTCTCTATTACAGAAATATGAAATTCTATTTCTAAATATTCTGACGCGGTAGCGCGCCATGAAACGGGACGACGGCAAAGCGCAATCTAACGCTCGTCGGGTCGTTCGAACCGCCGACAGTGTACCGCCGGCCCTGCACGGCGTCTCGGCGTTGAGCCTTCAAGTCCGCGGCGTTGGCCGCAGGCCAACTCTCTCGTCCAGAAGCGCGCGCGCCAAGCTCCGCTGTCCCGAACGTTCGGCGGCCGCGATCAGCGTCAGGTTGACAATGTCCCGCTGGGCGTGACTGCCGCCAATGCGAACCACATCCTTACGGACAGGAAGGATCGCCTCGACAGCGCCCGCATAGTTTTCGGCGGCGAACGCCAGCACGCCGTCGATGAGGCGTCGGCCGACTTCGGTGGTCACGCGTCGATTGTCGCCGGAGCCTAGCCGCTCATACTCGGCCAGCGAGCGGGTGAAACGAACCACATGATCGGGATCTGGCGAGCGCGCGGCGGCGAAGGCGCAATGGAGATCGTTGAAGGCGAGCAGATGATCGTCGACATGCGCCATCCACGTGCTTGCGACGGGCGCCCAGCCGGTCGCCGACATCGATCCCCGCAAGTTCGAGCCGCCACAGCAGCGAAGCGGCGTCGATACGGTCGAGCGTTGCGTCATCGGCGAGCTTCGGCGCGGTGAAGCGGTCGTAGTCGGCGAGAATTTCGTCGAACCGGCCCTGCTCGATCAGAAAAAGCGCGAGATGCCAGCCGTTATGATGGGCCATGAAATGGGCGGGCGCCCAATCCGTTCGCGTCGACTTGAGAAAGGCGACGCCTTCCTCATGCCGGTTCGCGGTCTCCATTACGTGCGCCAGAGCATGCGTCGCCCAGGCGTCGCGTGGATTGCGAGCCAGCGCCTCGCGGCCAAAGTCCTCGGCTTGGCTGAGGTCGCCCGTTTCCTCGAGCCCGAAAGCATAAAGCCCGAGGACGAAGCTCGCGAGCGGATTGTCGCGATCCCAGGCCGGCAACACGCGAGCGGCGCAGTCGCGGATGGCGACCGAACGGCCAAGGAAAAAATAGGCGTCCTGCGCGAGGCGCAAAGCGAGCGCGTCGGTGGGGCAATCGGCCAGGATCGCCTCCCATCCGCGGATCGCTTGCGAGGTCTCACCCTGCGCCCAGGCCTTTGCAGCCGCAAGATGGCGCCGCTCGCGCTCCGAGGCGCGGCCGATCGCCGCTTCAGCCGCGCGGAGCGCGCTCACGACGGCCGGATGATCGCCGCGATAGCCGCCGATCATGGAGAGCGACGCGATCGCGACCCCGCCCAGCGCAAAGCCGGGGTCGCGCTCAAGCGCAGATCTGAGCACGCCGACCGGATCGCCGGTCAGCCCGTAATAGTCGGCGATTGCGCGGTCGAACGCCGCCGCCGACTCGGCCGCGCCAGCGAGCGCCAGCCCCTGCTGGTCTCTGGCCATCGATCGATCCCTTGACGTCACGAAGCTCGCGACGCGGTGACGATAACGCCAGCGGAGCGGCGCCGGAACCCCGCGTCAGCTCGCGCTTGTCGCCGCATTTGATGTGGCGTTCTCTTTCTGCATCGCCCGACCGTCACTACATGACTGGACCTGAGGCAAAGCCAAAGGATCGGCCAATGAAGGGCAAGACCATCGTCGCCACCGGCGCGACGTCCGGCATTGGCGAAGCCGCGGTCCTCGAGCTTGCCGGGTTGGGCGCTCGTATCGTCATCATTGCGCGGGACGAAGCGCGCGCAAAAGCCACGCTGCGGAAGCTCGAGGCGAAAGCGCCCGGGCTCGGCCATCGCGTGCATCTCGCGGATCTCTCGAGCATGGCCGAAACGCGCAAGGTCGGGGCGAAGATCGCCGCGAGCGAGCCGCGCATCGACGTGCTCATCAACAATGCCGGCGCCCTTTTCTCCAGTAGGCGCGTGACGCCCGAAGGCCTCGAACTCACCTTCGCCCTCAACCACATGGCCTATTTTGTGCTGACCGAAGCGCTGCGTGACAAACTGATCGCCTCGGCGCCGTCACGGATCGTCTCCACCTCATCGACAGCGCATCAGGGGGCAAGCCTCGATTTCAGCGACTTGCAGAGCGCCAAAGGCTACGGCGGCCTCAAGGTCTATGGCCGCTCGAAGCTCGCCAACGTCCTGTTCACCCGCGAACTCGCCCGACTCCTGGCTGGCACGGAAGTCACGGCCAACTGCCTCCATCCCGGAGTCGTCTCGACCCGGTTCGGCGAATCGAGCGGCGGCTTCGCCGGCCTTTTGATCCCCTTCCTCAGGCCGTTCTTCATCTCGGCCGAGAAGGGCGCCGACACGATCGTTTATCTCGCGTCCTCGCCGGAGGTCGAAACGACGACCGGTCAATACTTCGTGAAGCGGAAGGTGACCGAACCGTCCGCGGCGGCGCGCGACGATGCGGCGGCGAAGCGGCTATGGATCGAGAGCGAGAGGCTTTGCGGGAGCGCGGGGAGGTGAAAGAGGGTCCTACCGTTTCGGAAGTTCGGGCTTGACCAACGACCGCACGGCTGAAGGGACGAATTCCTCCGGCACACGACGAATGGTTCGCGACTCACCGTCCACCATGCCGGTGATGTCGTACTTGGTTGAATCCGAACGGGAAGGAGGAGGCAAAGCCCCCTTCGTCTGCATGAGCTTCTGGATTTTGGCCTGATCTTCGGAGGACAGCGTATTCAGGCGAAACTGCACCGGCGCGCTGCTGGTGTTCGTGATCCCGCCGCCTACTTGGACAATGGTCATTGCGTCGTGATCGGTCACTTTGGCATCCCGAGCAGTCAAAGTTGCGCGGTCCGACCCGGCATTGGCCACAGCAACGCTTAGGACGCCCGCTATGACGCAAGCCATAGCCCAAGCCAGGAACCGTCGCTCCACTTTCCTAGCACATTTGGACCGAGAGACGGAAGGATCCGTCGCGACACGAATCCCTCCAGGGCGACACGGGGTCGCGGAGCTAAAGAACAAACACTGTCTTCCAACCCTTCGTCACCGCGGCCGCCACCGACGGGTCTTTGGCGAATTGCTTTTTCGCCTCGCTGACGGTCAATTGGGCGAAAGCCTTGAACTTCATGGTCTTCGACGCCTTTTTGTTCGTAAGCGCGCCGTACCACACTTTGCCGGCTTTCTCCCAACTATGGCCGCCGATCGCCTTTGCAATAAGACAGAACGCATGGTTCGGAATGCCACTATTGTCGTGCGGATCGCCATGCGGAATGTAATGCTTGTAGTCGACCGGTTGCGGCGACACGCAATGCTTCGCGCCCGGATCCGCCATGTCGCGCAGACAGGTATAACCCTTCTGCTTCGCGGCGGGCCCCATGATCCCGGAGCCGATAAGCCAGTCGGCCTTGTCTACGGTTTGCCCCGCAGACCACTGCCTGTACATTGAGCCGAACACGTCGGAAATGCTTTCGTTCAAGGCGCCCGGCTCGTCCGTATAAGTAAGGCCCGCGGTGTATTGAGTGACGCCATGAGTAAGCTCGTGGCCGATAACGTCGTTCGACCCCGTGAAGTCGACGAAGATCTTGCCATCGCCATCGCCGTAGACCATTTGCTGACCGTTCCAGAATGCGTTGTCGTAATTCTTCCCGTAGTGGACGGACGAGACCAGGGTCTTGCCCTTGCCATCCACCGAGTCCCGGCCGAAACAATCGTGGTAGAATTTCGCCACGCCGTTGGCCTCATTGAAAGCATTCTTGACCGAGTGATCCGAGGACGCTTTCGGGTTGGCCACAGGGGTTCCAGGCAGGTTTTCCGCGTGGTTGCAGTTGTAAGCGGTCGCGTCCGGTATAGCGGCGAGCGCGGTGTGAACCCTTGTCTCCTGCTGATGCGCCTTGGAGGCGGCACCGTGCGCCGTCCGCAATTTTCGCCAAATCGCCTCAAGACGATCCGTATTCGCGATCGCCTCTCGGGCCTCTGAACCGAGCGTCGGGTCAGACTTCAAGCGCTCAAGCACCGACGGCGGAATAATGAAGCATCCACAAGCCAGCCGCATCTCACCCTCCCTCTTTTTTGCCACATGACCCTTCGGTCTGCGCAAGCGCCTCGAAGCGCTTGGGCCCCGACAGTCGCGGTGCTAGACGGAAAGACGCCGCTCCGCTGTGATCGCCGTCACTGCTTGCGCGCTTTCGCCTTCGGCCCTGCGTGGCGCCAGGCCATTTCCAGCGCCGCCGTGAGTTCGGCTTCGCTTAGAGCCGCGAGCGTCGCCCGCGTCCAACCCCGCCGGCCCCATGCATTGTCGAGCGGCGCGAAGGCGTCGGGCGCGACCGCGCATTTGAGCGCCTGCTCGTCGAGTGCAAATTTGATATTGGCGCTGAGCTCGTCCGGCGCGAGGGTCGCGAAGGTGATGCGCGCCTTGAAGGCGCGGCGGTCGAAATGCGGATATTCACCGGCGCCCTCGAAAGAGAGCGCGATGCGGCGGAAATCAGCGGCGTCGACCATCGGCGGCGTCTCATCGGCTAGCCTCGCGAGAATAGGCGCGCGTCGGGCGGACGGCAACGCGGGCCGCGACATCGTACGGAGGCAAGCGACATGCGTAATGTCCCGGCCAGCGAGGGTTACGGTGACAGTTTACTCAATCCCCGATGGCGCGCCTTGCGCCGGAGAGCGAACGCGCCGCTTGGTTGTTGCCGCCACCCACATCGCCAGCAGCCCGCACAGCAGAAGTGCATAGATCGGCGGCTCCGGGACGGCAGGCGGCTCCAGGACGGCGGGAGGATGGATGTAGTCGTAGCCGGAGTCGGAGACGAGGGAGAAGTCGCTCTCGCTCAGCGCCAGCCCCGTGCTGGGATCGATGAACGTCATGGGTCCGAGCGCGAGGGTGTTCTTGAAAGCGACGTACGTTTCCGCCGAACCGCTGAAAGAGCTCACCGTATCAAAATTGTCCGATGCAGCCAAGCTCCGAACATCCAGGGCGAGTGTGACGGGGATCGGTACGCCGCTGGCCACAGTCTTGTTGATTTCGATCGTCTCAGGAGGATCGTTGTCTTCGTTTGCGGTAAGCAGGTCAAAACCGCCGTCGAACTGGTGAATTGTATCCCCAAGCACTCCCTTGTTCGGCAGAGCGCCGCAGAGGCTGCAGACCACGGTCAGCTGACCTTCACTGATAGACGTCACGTAGTCTTCACCAGGGGGATAAGTGCGTGAGAACAGGTAGGTATTCGTATGCGAAAACCCGCCGTGGAGATGGATGGTGGCGTGCAGGACGACCGGCTTGCCCAGTTTTTTCGGGTCTTTCCAGCCGAAGGTGACGACATCTGAAAAAGAAGCATCGGCCTCTGTCTCCGGTCCAGCTTGTGCCGGATAGGTCGAGGCCGTCGCCGATGCGAAAGCATCTACACCGAGCGCTCCGATCCCAGCATGTGCGCTTGCAAACACATCTGCGCCCGCCCCACCAAGAGAAAATTGCTTATTGTTGAGTGCGAGCGACACGCTGCTCGACTTGCCGTTCGCGGAAACGGAGGCCGAATCTTGTTCATGGATATCGGTTTTGTTGAGTATGGTGCCATCGACTTCGCTGAGCTCGCCGCTAGCGCTATAGGAGGCGGTGGTGACATAGGTGACCGCCGCCAACGCCCGACCGCTCATTCCGAGCAGGACAACGGCCACAAAGGCGATCGCGCTACACGGGAGCAGGGGAAATTTGGAGAGTGAATGGAACGTCGAGACCGTAGCGTCGGGCGAAGAGCGCTCATGACCTCGCGATAGTAAGCTTAGAAAGGGCATTCCGACCTCCAATACAAGATCGATTCCCTGCCGCAGCCAGTCTGCTACGACGCTGTGCGGGCCCGCCTGCGCCGACACCGCCGTCGCTGGCAGCAACGCCGCCGTGACGAGAGTTCTGAAATACACCCCGACCGGTTGCAGGCGACAGCCTGTCTGCGCCCAACGCCCCCCAACGTAAGAATTCGATATTCGCGAGATGACAGCTTGATCCCGGCTACCGCTAGGCCGATGGCGAGACTTCGACAAGAATGAAATCTCGTTGAGACACCGCCGCGGTTTGTAGATCGGCTTCGGAATGACAGTGATGAGGCGGACGGCGCCCGAGCGGCGTCAAGTGAGCCAAGATGGGATTACTGGGGACTACTCAGTCCCTGCCGAGCGCCGTCGAGTGCAAATTTGATATTGGCGCTGAGCTCGTCCGGCGCGAGGCGTCGCGAAGGTGATCGCGCGCCTTGAAGGCGCGGCGGTCGAAATGCGGATATTCGCCAGCGCCCTCGAACGAGAGCGCGATGCGGCGGAAATCAGCGGCGTTGGCCATTGCGAGCTCCGGCTTCTCGGACGAACGCCATGCTATGAGCCGGCGCGGGTTTTTTTGAAGGCGCGGGAATGAAGGCGGAGACCAGTGCGATCGTCGTTGGCGCGGGGCCGGCCGGGTTGATGGCGGCGGAGACGATGGCGCTCGCCGGGCTAAGCGTCGTGATCCACGACGCCAGTCCGAGTCCGGCGCGCAAATTCCTGCTCGCGGGACGAGGCGGCCTCAATCTGACCCATTCGGAGCCGCTTCAGACTTTTCTTGAGCATTACGGGCCAGCCGCCGACAGGCTTCTTCCGGCGATTGAAGCCTTCCCGCCGGACAGGCTTCGCGGCTGGGCCGCAGAGCTCGGCGAAGAGACGTTCATCGGCTCAAGCGGGCGCGTCTTTCCGAAGAGCTTCAAGGCGACGCCGCTCCTTCGCGCGTGGCTGCGACGCCTCGGCGAGCTTGGCGTCGACTTTGTTCCACGCTCTCGCTTTCTCGGCTTTGAGCCGGACGGAGCGCTTCGTTTCATGGCGCCGTCGGGCGAGCAGAGCGTTCAGGCGGCGCCGGTCGTTTTCGCGCTCGGCGGGGCCTCGTGGCCGCGCCTCGGGTCGGACGGCTTTTGGGTCGAGGCTTTTCGCGCTGAGGGAATCGCGGTTGCGCCGCTGAGGCCCGCCAATTGCGGCTTCCTCGTCGACTGGTCGCCGAAGATACGGGAAAGCTTCGCCGGCGCGCCGCTCAAAAATGTAGCGCTTTCTCACGCAGGGATGCGCGTTCGCGGCGAGGCGATGGTCACGAGCGCCGGCCTCGAAGGCGGCGCGATCTACGCGCTCTCCGCCTCACTTCGGGAAGCGATCGCAACCCATGGATCGGCGACGATAACGATCGACTTCAAGCCCGACCTCAGTGAAGCCGCGCTTGCCGCGCGGCTGAAGCGCAAGCCCGGCCAATCCCTGTCCACGCTCCTGCGCAAAGGCGCCGGCCTTACGCCTGCCGCGATCAACATCCTGCGCGAAGCGGGACCTCTTCCCGAAGGCGAGGCGCTCGCCAGGCATGTCAAGACCTGCGCCCTTCGTCTCGTCGGAACCGCTTCGATCGCCCGGGCGATCTCGACCGCCGGCGGCGTCTCGTGGAGCGAGATCGACGAGAACTTCATGCTGAGGAAGCGCCCGGGAGTCTTCGTTGCCGGCGAGATGATCGACTGGGAGGCCCCGACCGGCGGCTATCTGTTACAGGCCGCATTCGCGACCGGCGCGGCGGCTGGCCGCGCTGCGGCGCGTTGGGCGAGCAAATAGGGGCGCGGGTTCGATGCAGCCTCAGTTTCAGGCGTAACAGGCGCGCCGAGGGAGGCGAGGGAGGAATGCCGATGCACGAGACAAGGCTCGACAGAATCAAGACAATTCTGCGCGTCACCAGCGGCAATTTCCTCGAAATGTATGACTTCTTTCTGTTCGGCATTTACGCCCGACAGATCGGACAGACCTTCTTCCCGAGCGACGACCCTTACGCCTCGCTGATGGCGACTTTCTTGAGTTTCGCGGCGGGGTTCGCGATGCGCCCGATCGGCGCGCTGGCGCTGGGGCCGTACATCGACCGCATCGGCCGGCGCAAAGGCCTCATTCTCACGCTTTCGATCATGGCCTGCGGCACCATTCTTATCGCCTTCGTGCCGGGCTACGCGACCATCGGGGTGCTCGCGCCGATGCTGGTGGTGCTGGGGCGGCTCCTGCAGGGATTCTCGGCCGGCGTCGAACTCGGCGGCGTCTCGGTTTATCTGTCGGAGATGGCGACGCCCGGGAACAAGGGCTTCACTGTCTCCTGGCAATCGGCAAGCCAGCAGGTCGCGGTCGTGTTCGCCGCGCTGCTCGGCTACGCGATCTCCAACTGGATGGCGCCGGAAGCGGCCTCGAGCTGGGGATGGCGCATCCCGTTCTTCATCGGCTGCGCCATCGTGCCGTTCCTGTACATGATCCGGCGCAAGCTCGAGGAAACGCCGGAATTCGCGGCGCGAAAAGTTCACCCGACAATCGCGCAGATCTTCGCGACGCTGGCCGACAATTGGCGCCTCGTGCTCGGCGGCGTGGCTTTGGTGATGATGACGACGGTGTCGTTCTATCTCATCACCGTCTACACGCCGACCTTCGGCAGGAGCGTGCTCAAGCTCACGGAGTCCGACGCGCTCCTGGTGACAATGGCGGTCGCGGCGTCGAATTTTTTCTGGCTTCCGGTCTCGGGCGCTCTGTCGGATCGGATCGGCCGCAAGCCGATCCTCGTCGCCTTCGCCATGCTCGCCCTTCTGACCGCCTATCCGGCGCTGACCTGGCTGGTGAGGGCACCGACCTTCGATCGGATGCTGGCGGTCGAGCTTTGGCTCTCCTTCATTTACGCCTGCTACAACGGCGCGATGGTGGTGGCGCTGACCGAGGTGATCCCGGCTTCGGTGCGCACGTCGGGCTTTTCGCTTGCCTATAGCCTCGCGACAACGCTCGGCGGCTCGTCGCTCCTCATCTCGACCTGGCTCATCGCCCACACCGGCGACAAGGCCGCGCCCGGCTATTGGATGAGCTTCGCGGCTTTGTGCGGCCTGATCGCGACGCTGGCGCTCTATCGCCGGCCGGCAGGCGGGGTCGAGTATCTCGCGCCCGGCGCGGCTGGGGGCTGAGCTAGCTTCGGCCGAGCAGGGGCGCGCTTGGCCTTAAGCGAAACAAAAGACCTCCTTTTGCGTTTTCGCGGTTACGCACTCGTGGCGCGGGTCCGCGCCGGAGCGACGAGAAGAGGAGTTCCCCAATGCAAGCGACCTGGAAGCCTCACGAGGCGCATGGCGAGCTTACAGCCAAGGCCGGATTGCCCGACTCGGTCTTCGCATTTCCGAGCCAGCGCAAAGAGCCGCTGACCGACGCGAAGCATGTTCGCAACGCCGTCGCGCGGTTCGATCAGGTGATCGACGTCTCCGACGATGACCGCGCCTTGGCCTTCGCCAACATCAAGAAGGCCGCCGGACACTATGACGTCGAGCTCACGGAAACGTCATGGCGCGACCTCGGCGCTCATCCACAAGCCCATCGCAAGGAAGCAGCCGCCAAGGCCGTCAAGACCAAACGCAAGCGCGAGGCGCCCACTGGGGCTAAGACGAAAGCCGCCGCAACACACAAGCGCTAGCGCAGAACCGCAGGCTAGCGAACAGGCGTCCGTTCAAGACCCCATTTTTTTCTTCAGCCGATAGGCGAAGGCCACCGATAGCGCTTGCACCCTGCCCTGCAAGGCCTGCTCCGGCAGAGCCTGATCGGTCGGGGTCGGCCAATAGGTCGAGATCGCGCGAACGTTTATCGTCCTGCCGCCTAATGTGGCGACCCCTCTCATCCGGTCGGGGTCGCCCGGTCCGCCGTTGCCCAGATAGAGCGTGTCGACGCGCACATGAAGTCCGCCAGCCGCCCCCGGCCCGAGAATCCGGGCAAGAGCGCCTGGCAGGGACTGCTGCACCCAACCCGCGGTCGGATTGCCGACATAGGCCACCAGCGGCGTCGTATCGACATCGAACGCGCTCGCGCCTGGGGCAGCCGTCGGCTGAATCCCGTTGGAGCTCGTGTTGCAGCCGCTCACCCCCCCTGCAGCAAAGGCGGCAAGACCGACCAGCGCGGCGCGGCGCGTCAAAATATGCCCCAGCATAAAACCTCCCCTCAGCAAGCGCGCCCCTATCGAGGCGGGTCTCAACGAAAACCGCGGCGGCGAACCGGGGCGATTTGCTCAACACTCTTCCGTACATCGATTGGCGAACGGCGCCAATGCAGCGGTCGGGCAGCTCGCTCGCCAGCCTGTCGGCTTAAACGCAAGGTGAGGGAAAAAGGATCATGACCGCAACCAGCCAGGAGTTGCAGGTAACCCAGCACTCGGGCCGTCTGCGCGGTAAGGCCGCGATCATGACTGGCGCCCGTGGCATCGGACGCGCCACGGCGGTCGCCTTCGCCCGCGAGGGCGCCGACGTGATGGGTATCGACATGGACGGACCCATCAGTTCGACGCTCGAAGTCGCGCCCGCGACCCCGGGGAATTGGCGGAAACCGGGCGAATGGTCGAGGCCGCTGGGGCGAGCAGATCATGCGGCTGCTGCCTGGTCTCAAGCTGTGCTGACCGACAACTTCTCCCTATTGTGGGGAGAGATCCCGAAAGGGGCGGGGGATCACTTTCTGGACGTGAGGTTTGCCCCCGTGGCCTGCGGGCGTATTTTCCAGTGGACTTTTTCGCTGACGATCCCTCTGGACATCTTGTCGTCCGCCTTAACCGGGAACTTCAGAACGGTCCATTCGCCGGTCCCGGAGATGCCCGCGAACTTTCCAGTCCCCGCCACCAACGTCTCGATCCCGCCCTCGGCGGTCTTGCGTTCATAAGACGCCATGATCTCATCGCCGTCGTTGTCGGTGAAGGTGCAGGCGCCGTGCTCCTCGCGGGCCTTACCGGCGACGTCGTAAATCCCGAGGCAACGCATCCCCATGTCGGTCGCGGCGTCGCCCTGGACGTTTTGGTGAACGCCGCTGACCTCATAGGTTCCGAGCGTTCGTTCTCCAACCTTCATGCTGTTTAAGGTTGTTACCAACCACGTATTCGTAAAGCTGTCGGTCCCCTCTTTTGGCGTCTCTCCCGCCAGGACCGTGATGGGCGCCAACAGCAGTGCTATCATGGAGAGCAATAGTCGCGGCATCGCTTCCTCCTTTTACGGAGCAAAGGCTTCGCACCTGACATTGGTTGCTTGTACGCTCATTTCCGCGGATCGCGCTGTGATGGAGATCACACCCCGCGGCCGAGCGAATCGGCCCGCGCTCGCTGCGATAGCTCACTACCGCCACCCAGGCGTTCAAACCGTCCCTCCTGGCGATCCCCGGCTTGGCTGTTTCGCCGCGCTCTACCCGGTCTTCCCCCACTTGCCGCTCCAGGGCGTCTCGGCACCGGCGTGAGCGGCGGCTTGCCGTCGGCCCAGGCAAGCAGGTTCGAGACCACGCATTCGGCCATCGCCCGGCGCGTTCTGACCGACGCCGAGCCGACATGTGGCAGGAGCACCACGTTATCGAGCGCGATCAGCTCTTGGGGCACGTTGGGCTCGTTATCGAACACGTCGAGACCTGCGGCCAGGATCGTCTTGTTCCGCAACGCCTCGATCAACGCTTTCTCGTCGACAAGCGAACCGCGCGCGACATTGATCAAGACGCCGTCGGGACCGAGCGCCTTCAGCACTTCCGCATTGATGATGTGGCGTGTCGCAGGACCGCCGGGCGCGATCACGATGAGAATATCGACAGCCTTCGCCATCTCAACGAGCGAGGAATAGTAGCGATAGGGAACGTCGGCCTGGGCGTGGCGGGCATGATAGGCGATGTCGAGCCCGAACGCGCTGACGCGCTTGGCGATCGCCTTGCCGATGCGCCCCAGCCCGAAAATGCCGACCGTGCGGCCTCGGAGCGAAGGGCTGAGCGGGAAGCCGCCTTTCGCCGCCCATTGCCCGGCGCGCAGATATCGTTCCGACTGCGACAATTGGCGCACGGTCATAATCGTAAGGCCGAGCGCCGTGTCGGCGACCTCGTCGTCGAGAACGCCGGGGGTGTTGGTGACGGTCACGCCAAGCCGAGCCGCGGCCTTCGCGTCGATATTGTCGTAGCCGACGCCGAAGCTGGAGACGATCTCGAGATCGGGAAACCGGCGCATGAAGGCTTCATCGAGGGGCGCGTGCGCGCCGGCCATGGCGATGGCGCGGATCCGGGGCGCCCATTCGGCAAGCCAAAGGTCGGGATTGGGCTCGAGCCACAGCCGATGCAGCGGGACCCGCGCACTGAGCTGTTCTTCGATTATATCCATGCCTTTTGCGGGCATCAGCACATCAACTGACTTCATCGGCGCCGCTCCTGCCTTTCCCACTTTCGCATAGCCACTGGACGTGGCACACGCCGCGCGTATGACCAGCCTTGAAGGCGTCCCCCAAGCTCGACGGCGACCGCGGGTGCGGCGCATCATGCTCAACGATTTTCGTTCTTATCCCGCCCTCGATCTCGCCGTTCGAGGCGGTCTTGTCGTCCTATGCGGCGAGAACGGCGCGGGCAAGACCAATCTGCTCGAAGCTTTGTCTCTATTTGCTCCCGGACGCGGATTGCGCCGAGCGGAACTCGCGGAATGCGCCCGTGTCGGCGGCGCCGACGGCTTTGCCTTGTCGATCGAAGTCGAGGAGGACGGCGAGACGCATCAGCTGGGCTCCGGCTGGAAGCGCGGAAAAAACGACGGACGCGGAGCGGGTGAACCGCATCGACCGGGCTGCGGTCGCGTCTTCGCGCGCATTCTGCGACCATGTGCGTCTCGTCTGGCTGACGCCCGCGATGGATTCGCTGTTCGCCGGGTCAGCAAGCGAGCGGCGCCGTTTTCTCGATCGCTTCGTGCTGGCGATCGACCCCAGTCATGGCGCGCGGGTCGGGCAGTTCGAGCGGGCGCTGCGCGGACGCAACCGGCTCCTGGAAGAGGGCGGACGCAACGCCGCGTGGCTCGACGCGATCGAGCGCGAAGCGGCTCAGCTTGGCGTCGCGGTCGCCGCGGCGCGGCTCGATTGCGTGCGCCGGCTCGCAGCGCTTATCGACGCCGAACGAGACGACTCATCGCCCTTTCCCTGGGCGAAGCTTGCGCTTCAAGGCGAGATCGAGGCCATGACCGAAAGCGGACCGGCGCTGGCGGCGGAAGACCGCTACCGTGAGACCTTGCGCGACAATCGGGGCCGCGACGCCGCCGCCGGCCGCACGCTGATCGGGCCACACCTTTCCGATCTTCTGGTCTGGCATGGGCCCAAGCAGGCGCCGGCCGCTGCGTCTTCGACCGGCGAGCAGAAAGCGCTGATCGTCGGGCTTGCGCTCGCCCATGCGCGCCTGGTCGCCGAGATGTCGGGCATCGCGCCGCTCGCGCTCTTCGACGAGATCGCGGCTCATTTCGATCCACGCCGCCGCGCCGCGCTCTACGACGCGCTCGCGCGCCTCGGCGGCCAGGTGTTCCTCACCGGCGCCGATCCCGCAATGTTCGCAGAACTTAAGGACCGAGCGGAGATGTTCGAGGTTTCGGCAGAGAGGGGGGTACGGCCGGCGTGACGCCTGACAGACAGGCCGTCCTTCCGGACGCCCATAGCCCGTCGAGAAACGGGCGTCCTTCCGGACGCCCTATGCGTGGCCGGCGTCGGAGGACAGCTTGCCTTCGTCGACGCCGAGGATCGCGAGCGCCCGATCATATTTGCGCCGGAAATCGAGGTCGAAGATGAGGTCGGGCTCGGCGGGACAGGTGAGCCAACCGTTGGCCAGGATTTCACTCTCGAGCTGGCCCGAGGCCCAACCGGCGTAGCCAAGCGCGAGCACCGCCTGCGACGGGCCCGTCCCTTCGGCGATTGCGCGCAGGATGTCGAGCGTGGCGGTCAGGCAGACGTCGCCGATCTTGACCGTCGAATCGTTCGCGCCGTAATCGCTCGAATGAAGAACGAAGCCGCGTCCCGTCTCGACGGGTCCGCCGCGCAGTACGCGCACCGTCTCGGCGCGCGGCGGCAGGCGGATCGCTTCGGTCTCGGGCACGATGTCGAGCTGCACCAGCAGTTGCCCGAAATCGATCTCCTCGGCGCGTTGATTGATCACGATGCCCATGGCGCCGTCGTCGCGATGCGCGCACATATAGACGACAGAGCGCGCAAAAGGCCCTTCCCGAAGCGAGGGCATCGCGATCAGGAACTGTCCTTCCAGACTGGTCGGCGGCGGGGCGTCTGCCCGTCTCATGATCGCCTTTCAAGTCACGCTTCCCGCGAGCGTCATCGATCGATGCTAGTTGAAATTCGTGGCATGGTATAGACAGAGGACGGATGACTACAGATGTGTTGGTTAAGGGCTTCGCGCGGACAGGTTTAGCCCTGCCCATTGGATACGCGCTCGCATTGAGCTTTCGTCGTCGGACCGGCGTGCGCGACAGATTTGTTCTCGACCGAATGGGCGCCAGCCGCGAAATCTCGGGCGCGCCTTATCGCGGCCAGCCGCGACCTCGCGGGCTTCGAAATCGCTCTTGCGCCCGGCGCCATCACCTATTGGCGCGATCCTGGCGACGCTGGCCTGCCGCCGACGCTGGATTTCTCCGCTTCCGACAATGTGGCGAGCGTCGAGACCGAGTTTCCAGCGCCGAAGCGTGTCAAAGAGGCCGACGGCGGCGAAGCGTTCGGCTACGACGGCGATGTCGTCTTTCCATTGCGCATCAAGCTCACCGACCCGGCGAAGCCCGCGACGCTCAAGCTCAAAGCCGACTTCGCTGTGTGCGAGAAAGTGTGCCTCCCGGCCAAAGCGCACCTCGAGCTCAAACTTCCGTCCGGTGCAGCAGCGCCTCAAGCCAATGTGATTGACGCCGCGCTCGCGGCTGTCCCGCGTCCGGTCTCGCCGAAGGATTTCGGCATGATCGAGGCGCTCGGCGCCGATAGCTGGCGCGTCTGTGCGCCGCATGAAGACGGCGCCGCCGCGCGACCTGTTTGTCGAGGCGCCGACCGGCTGGTGGCTGAAGGTTGCGCCCGCCCAGGTCGACGAAAAACACGACTGCTTCACGCTGACCATCGGCGACAAGCCGAAAGACGCCGCCTTTCCGATTGCGCTCAGGCTCACGCTCACTGGCGGCGCAGGGGCGGTCGAGACGACAGTCCAGGCCGCGACGAAGGGATAGGCGCTTTAGAAGGGGACGAGCTTTCGTGCGGCTCGACCGGCTCCAAGCGGGCCGCCGACATAGCCCGCTTTACGGGCTTGGCGCCCGTCGTCTAGTGTCTCGGCCACGCCCGCGGCCGCGGAGCGGCCTGCCCCTGCAACCAAGGACCTCCTCATGACCATCAAAGTCGGCGATCGCCTGCCCAACGCCACCGTGCGATTGGTGACCCCTGACGGGGCAAAGCCGGTGGAAACGAAGGATTACTTCGCCGGCAAAAAGATCGTGCTGTTCGGCCTGCCGGGCGCGTTCACCCCGACCTGCCACAAGAACCACCTGCCCGGCTTCATCGTCAGCGAGGCGGCGTTCAAGGCCAAGGGGGTCGACGCGATCGCCATGACCACGGTCAACGATCATTTCGTCCTCCAGGCCTGGTCGGACGCGACGGGCTCCAAGGGCCATATCGATTTTCTCGCTGACGGCGCCGGCGATTTCGCCAAGGCTCTCGGCCTCGAGTTCGACGCTTCAGCCGGAGGCTTGGGCGTACGCTCCAAGCGCTATGCAATGCTGGTGGAGGACGGGGTGGTGAAGGAACTCAACATCGAGCCCTCGCCCGGCCAGGCGGATGTTTCGAGCGCCGCGCATCTCCTGGAGCAGATGAAGTAGGCCGCGGGAAGGCCGCCTTCAGGCAGGTTTGCTCGCCCTGGTCAGCATCGTAATCCCGGAGAGCATGGTCTCCGTGCCTTCAATCCTAAAGCCGGCGTCGCGCAACGCCTGCTCGACATAGGCGGGGGTGAGGCAAACGGCCGTTGGATTGTCCAAGACGGAGCCCAAAAGATACCAGGCGGCAAAGGGCGGACCTTCACGCGCGTCGTCGACCATGAAGTCGTGGATGAGCGCGAGCCCGCCCGGCGGCAGTGCATCGAAGGCGTGCTTGGCCAGGGCGGCGATATCGGCCTCCCCGACCGCGCTCCAGACATAGGACATGAGGACGACGTCATGTCCCGCCGGCCAGTCGACTTTGATCGCGTTGCCGGCGAGATGCGCAATTCTGTCGGACAGGCCAGCCTCCCGCGCATATCGCTCGGCCGTATCCACGGTCTCTGGGAAATCGAGGATTGTCGCCTCAAGGCGCGGATTGGCGGCGCACAACGCGATGCTGTAGGCCCCGCTGCCCCCGCCCACGTCCAGGAGCTTATGACGATCCTTGAGATCGAGCCGCTTGGCCAAAAGTCGCGCGGGCCCGAGCGAGCCGGTGTGCTGCGCGGCGCTGAACCGCTCGCCGCCGATCCCGGCGTCATAGATCATCCCTTCGTAAATCCCTTGTCCGGGAATATCCGTTCGCCGCGCAGCGCCGCGCCGAGATGGCGGAAGCTCTCGTAGCCGAACTCGCCATTGACGAATTGGACGTAGTCGCGGAAGTCGCCGGGCGCCCCGGCGACAAGGTAGCGCGCCGTCCCCGGCGCGTTGATGAAACAGCCGCCTTCCTCGCTGATCAGCCCGAGGGATTTGAGGGCGCTCAGCAACGTTATCAGGCGATTCTCCGCGATGCCTGCGGCCGCTGCGAGTGCGCGTGTCGAGTCGAGACCTCGCGAGATATGGGTGAAGAGATCGAACTCAAGCGCGACGAACAGCGCCTTGGAAGCCATGAACCCATAGGTGATCGCTGAGATGTCTCGGACGTCTTCGATCGGCCTCGGCCGCCCTTCGCGCGCCATTCCCCCTCCGATTATCGGACCCGCAGCACCATCCGCCCCTGAACGCTTCGCTCGGCAACAGCGCGCATTGCCTCCGCCGCCCGCTCGAGCGGCAGCACACGGTCGACGCGCGGGCGCAACCGTCCCTCTCCGACAAGCGCCATGATTTTGTCCGACGCCAGCGCGGCTTCGTCCGGAAACTTGTTCGACCAGGCCGCGGAGAAGACGCCGACAATCGAATAGTTCTTCAATAAGGGCAGGTTCATCGGGAGCGACGGGATCTCGCCGCCGACAAATCCCATCGGGATCAGCCGGCCGTTCCAGCGCATGAGACGGGCAAGGGTCAGAAACAACGCCCCGCCGATATTGTCCACGCCGACGTCAATTCCCTCGCCCTTGGTCAGCGCCTTCACCCGTTCGCGCACGTCCTCGCACGAATAGTCGATGACGTGGTCGGCGCCGCCGTCGCGCGCAGCCTGCGCCTTCGCAGCCGATCCGACCGCCGCAATGACTTGGCCGCCGATCAGACGCGCGACTTCGACGCAAGCCAGGCCAACGCCGCCTGCCGCGCCGGTAATGAGCACGATTTCGCCAGGCTGTAAGCGCGCGCGGTCAACGAGGGCGTACCAAGCAGTGAGATAGGCGTGGAGAACGGTCGAGCCGACGAAGAAATCCACGTTGTCGGGTAGTCGCGCGCTTTTCGAGGCTTTTGCGACCATGCGATCGGCAAAGCCGCCGAACCAGTTGCTGCAGGCGACCCGGTCGCCTGGGCGAAAGCGCTCAACCTTGTCGCCGACCGCGACGACAACCCCGGCCGCGTCGGTTCCCGGCGCGTAGGGAAGGGCCGGCCTCATCTGATAGCCGCCTGAGGCCATCAGATAGTCCATGTAGCTCACCGAGGCGGCGTGAACGTCGATCAGAATCTCGTCGTCAGCCAGAGCGGGCTCCGCCGTCTCGCCCATGCTGAGCGCCGCAATCCCTTCGAATCGATCGCAAAGAACCGCGCGCATCTGCCCTCATGACCAAATAAAAAGTGCGCCTTACCCGGGAACGGTTAGATCAACTGTGATCCAGCGCACACCGCAGCCACTTTTGATCGCGGGACCTGGGCGCGCCGTAGGGACCACGACGAATCCGGTCAGCGCGGTGAGCGCAGCGAGTTCGGGTGAGAAGAAAGTGGCCCAGTCGGGCGTAAGCGGCATGCCGCCGGCTGCATCCTCTGCATCATTGCGATCACGCTCAGCGCCCGTGTGCTGATGGGCGGGCTGTGTCTTGGCCGGCGCTCAGGACGAGTTCTCGCCCGCGCACCGCCGCGATCAGAACTGTCAAATGATGGGGAGTTCTACCTATTGCCGACCGGGTTTGGCGGTTTCATCGTGTGATGGGGCTTAACCCACCCGCGCACGCCAAGGGGGGAAGTCTCTGATTGGGTCCGCTGGCGTGTTCGTGGCGCACAAGGACAAACCAAAATGCGAATGGTCATCTGGCTGGGTGCACTTGCCGCTGTATCACTGGTGAATACTGCACTTGCGGAGAGCGCGCCTGCGCTGCCGACTTCGGCGAAAAAGCTTACGGGCAAAGAGATTACGGCGCTTTATGACGGCGCGACGGTCAACTTCAACAACTTCACGATGAAGCAACCGCTAACCGGAACCGATACTTACGATCTGAAGGCGCATTCGCACCAGGGGACGTACACTCTTGCAGGCAAAAGCGGGAGTTTCTCCGGAGCGGCGCGAGTGAAGGGAGACCAGTTCTGCCACCGGGAGGGAAGCGGCGGCGAGCACTGTGCATTCGTTTATACCGACGGCGCGGACATCTACGAGGTGAGCGCCAAGGGAATCGTGGAGTCGCAAAACCACAAGCATTGACGCTTCGACGAGCGGCCGACTGACAATTCCGCGAAAAGGCTCGCAAAAAAGAGGCCCTCTTACCGCATGTTCCCCGTATGCCCGAGCGAGTAGCGCCCGGGCTGCGGCCAGACGGTGAGCCCGTGCGGCATGCCGCCCACGGTAATCGACTTCACCGAGCCGTCATCGGTGTTGAAGGCGTAGATGACGCCGTCGTAGCGGCCGGATAGCCAGAGCTGTTTGCCGTCGGCGGAGAGATTGCCCATGTCCGGGCTGCCGCCGCCGGGAACGGTCCAGTTGGCGACGACCTTGCGGCTCGCAAAATCGATCACCGAGACGCTGCCGGGGCCCCTTCGCGCGCCGCCGAGACTGTGGGTGCCACGGTTCGTGACGTAAAGTTTCGTTCCGTCGCGGCTCGGGTACAGTCCGTGCGCGCCGACGCCGGTCTTGATGAAATCGACCTGTCCGAACGAATCGCCGTCGATCACCATGACGCCGTCGCCGATGAGGTCGGCGATGAAGAAGATCTTGCCGTCCGGCGCCACACGGATGTCCTGCGGCATATGGCCGGGCGTCAGCGGCAATGTCTCCACGAGCGTGTGATGGACGAGATCGATCTTGGCGAGGGAATCGTTGAATTCGCAGGTGAAGATTGCGTAGGAGCCATCGGGCGCAAAGTCGGCGTGGTTGATCCCCGCGCATTGGGGCGTCGCGATGTAGCCCTGCAGCGCCATCGTGTGGGGGTCGCGGAACTCGAGCCGCCGCATCGCTTCGGCAACCACGATCGCGGACTTGCCGTCGGGGGTGAAATAAATGTTGTAGGAATTGGGGACGTCGATCGTCTTGCCGAGCTTCCCCGTTCTCGGATCGATCGGCGCGACGCCGCCGTGGCCGCCACGGGCGCTCACATCCGCCGAAACCCACAGCGTCTGCAGATCCCAGGACGGAACGATGTGCTCCGGGCTCGGCATGGCGGCCAGGCTGTCGATCACTTTGAACGTCTCGGGATCGATCACGTCGACCTTGCCGGTCACGAGATTGGGCGAATAGACCCGCGAGGGCTGTCCTGCGACAGCCGGGCTGAACATGCCGGCGCCCGCGCCGGCGTAGACATTGTGCGGATCGACGGGCGCCGGCATCGACAGGTTGGCGGGCGGCATGAGAATCGGCCGCTCGGCTCCGAGCTGATAGGCGGCAAGCGCGATGAAGTCGGCGGCCGTCCGGCCTTGTTCGAGGACGCTGCTGCACACATAAGCGCAAGCGGAGCCTTCGACGCACGCGGTCGGAACGGTGAATGACTGCGCGCCGCGCAGTCCGAAGCCGGCGCCGACAGCGATCGCTATCGCTGCCGCGGCGGCCAAGCCGTTGCGAAAAGCCATTCCTCGCCCTTTTCCATCGAGCCCGCCAGCCGAACGGCGATTCGGCGCAACCCGAGAAGCGAAACTGCAACCGCAACAATGACTGTTCGATGAACGGCGCCGAGCGATTCTGCCGCTCGGGCGGCCCGCGATGGCGCTTGGAGGCCGCATCGCTTATGTGATGGCCATGACCCAGCCCCATCGCCCGGTCGGCCCCGGCGACCATGTTTTTCTCGTCGACGGCTCGTCGTTCGTCTTCCGCGCCTATTACCAGTCGATCCGGCAGGATCAGAAATACAATTATCGAACCGACCGCCTGCCGACCGGCGCGGTGCGGCTTTTCGCGACCAAGGTGCTGCAGTTCATTCGCGACGGGGCGGGCGGCCACAAGCCGACCCATCTCGCCATGATCTTCGACAAGACGGAGAACTCGTTCCGGCGCGACATCTATCCGCAATACAAGGCGCACCGGAAGGATCCGCCGGACGAGCTGGTGCCGCAATTCCCGCTGATGCGCGCCACCGTTTCGGCCTTCGGCATGGTCCCGATCGAGCAGGGCCGCTACGAGGCCGACGACATCATCGCCACCTATGCCCGGCAGGCGCGCGAAGCCGGCGCGGACGTGCTCATCGTCTCCGCCGACAAGGACCTCATGCAGCTCGTCGAGCCGGGCGTGTCGATGTACGACCCGGCTTCGGGCCAGGCAGGCGTCGCCGGCTCTCGCGAGGAGCGGCGCTTCGGCCCGGCCGAGGTCGTCGAATATTTCGGCGTCGGACCCGACAAGGTGGTCGACGTCCAGGCGCTCGCCGGCGATTCGACCGACAATGTGCCGGGCGCGCCCGGCATCGGCCTCAAGACCGCCGCTCAGCTCATCACCGAATATGGCGATCTCGAGACGCTGCTCGCGCGCGCAGGCGAGATCAAACAGCCCAAGCGCCGCGAAGCGCTGACCAATCCCGAGACGGTCAAGCTGATCCGCGTGTCGAAGCAGCTCGTGACCTTGGATCGCGACGTGCCGGTCGAGACGCCGCTCGAGGCGCTCGCGACGCCGGAGCTCGACGGCAAGCGGCTCGTCTCCTTCTGCAAGGCGATGGAGCTTACGACGCTCACCCGGCGCGTCGCCGAGATCTGCGGCGTCGACGTGGCGTCGATCGAACCGGACCCGCGCTTCGTCGGCCCCGCGGCTTGGCCGGGCGGCAAGGGCGTGGCGCTATTGGAACGAGAAGGAGACGCGCCGGCAGAAGGCGCGCCCCCTGCTGCGGCGGCCCCTGCTCCCACGCCGCGCGAGCCGAAGGCCGCCCCGCAAGGGACCGCGCCCGCTGACCTCGCCGCCGCGCGAGCAACAGAGGCGCGCGCGCCGATCGATCGCACGGCCTACAAGATCGTGCGGACCGCCGATGAACTTGGCGCATGGATCGCGCGCGCGCGAGGATGAAGGCGTCGTCGCCATCGACACCGAGATCTCGTCGGCCGACCCGCTGCAAGGCGAACTCATCGGCCTCTCGCTCGCGGTTCGCCCAGGAGAAGCCTGCTACGTCCCGATCGGGCATCGACCGGCGCCGACGATCTGTTCGACGGCGGCGGCCTCGCGCCCGACCAGATTGCCGGAAGCCGATGCGATCGCGCTTCTGAAGCCGTTGCTCGAGTCGCCGGGCGTGCTCAAGATCGGCCACGACGTCAAGTTCGACATGCACGTGCTCGCGATGCGCGGCGTTCGTGTCGCGCCGATCGACGATACCATGCTGCTCTCCTACACGCTCGACGCGGGCGCGACCGGCGACGACCACAGCATGGTTACGCTCTCCGAACGCTTTCTCGGCCACAAACCCATTCCCTTAAGCGAGGTCGCCGGCTCGGGCCGCAATTTCATCGGGCTCGCGCGCGCGTCGATCGAAAAGGCGCTGCGAATACGCCGCGGAGAACGCCGACATCACCTTGCGTCTGCTGGCGCGTGTTGCAGCCGCGCCTCGTCGCCGAGCGAATGACGACGGTCTACGAGACGCTCGAGCGTCCGCTGGTCGAGGTTCTGGCGCGCATGGAGCGGCGCGGCATCGCCATCGACCGCAACATCCTGTCGCGCCTGACGGGCGAGTTCTCGCAGCGCATGGCGCGGGCTCGAGGCCGAGATCAGCACGATCGTCGGCGCGCCCTTCAACCTCGGCTCGCCGAAACAGCTTGGCGACATCCTGTTCGGCCAGATGGGCCTGCCCGGCGGCAAGAAGACCGCGACCGGCGCCTGGTCGACCACGGCGAGCGTGCTCGACGACCTGGCCGCCGAAGGCCATCAATTGCCGGCGCGCGTTCTCGAATGGCGCCAGATCGCCAAGCTCAAGTCGACCTACACCGACGCGCTGCCGGGCTTCGTCAATCCCTCGACCGGCCGCGTCCACACGTCCTACGCGCTGGCCTCGACGACGACCGGGCGGCTGTCGTCGTCCGAGCCGAACCTGCAGAACATTCCGATCCGCACCGAGGAGGGGCGCAAGATCCGCCGCGCCTTCGTCGCGCCGCAAGGCCGCAAGCTGATCTCGGCCGACTACAGCCAGATCGAATTGCGCCTTCTCGCCCATCTCGCCGACATTCCGGCGCTGAAGCGCGCCTTCGCCGACGAACTCGACATTCACGCGATGACCGCTTCCGAAATGTTCGGCGTGCCGATCGAGGGCATGCCGAGCGAAGTGCGCCGGCGCGCCAAGGCGATCAATTTCGGCATCATCTACGGCATTTCGGCCTTCGGCCTCGCCAATCAGCTCGGCATCCCGCGCGACGAGGCGGGCGCCTATATCCGGAAATATTTCGAGCGCTTCCCCGGCATTCGCGACTATATGGAGGCGACGAAGAAGATCGCGCGCGCCAACGGCTATGTGACGCACCATGTTCGGCCGCAAGTGCCACTATCCGCGCATCAACGCCTCCAATCCTTCCGAGCGCGCGTTCAACGAGCGCGCCGCGATCAACGCGCCGCTCCAGGGCTCGGCCGCCGACATCATCCGCCGCGCGATGATCCGCATGGACGACGCGCTCACGAAAGCCGGGCTTGAGCGCGCAGATGCTGCTCAGGTCCACGACGAACTGGTGTTCGAGGCGCCCGACGACGAGGTCGAGGCGACGATGCCGGTCGTCGCCAAGGTGATGGTCGACGCGCCGGAGCCTGCGGTCCAGCCTGCA
Organism: uncultured Alphaproteobacteria bacterium; assembly: GCA_963762335.1. Taxonomy (GTDB): domain Bacteria; phylum Pseudomonadota; class Alphaproteobacteria; order Rhizobiales; family Beijerinckiaceae; genus Roseiarcus. The sequence continues at coordinate 51,776 of CAVXKU010000019.1, forward strand.
TGTGCCGCTGCAGGTCGACGCGCGCGCGGCGCAGAACTGGGACGAGGCGCACTAGCGTGTCACGGCGTTCCTCGGTCCGTGGTCCGTCATTGCGAGCCGCAGGGCGTCGAAAGACGCCCGTCCTTCCGGACGGGCTATGGCGAAGCAATCTAGGGGCCGCCGCCGCCCTATGATCTCTGGATTGCTTCGTCGCTTCACTCCTCGCAATGACGGCTTCGCATGAGCCGCATCGCTGACCGCTATCGCGCGCTCGTCTCCGAGCGCGGGTTCGAGTCCGATCCCGCACAGGCGGAGCTCGTCCGCAAGCTGGACGCCCTCGCCGTCAAACTGAAGGGCTACAAGGCGGAGGCGAAAGCCGAGCGGCCTCTCAAGACTGTTTGGCGCGAAGCCCGCCGAGCCGCCGCGCGGCCTTTACATCCATGGGTCCGTCGGGCGCGGCAAGACGATGCTGATGGACATGTTCTTCGACGCGGTCGAGACTCCACGCAAGCGCCGGGCGCATTTTCACGCCTTCATGGCTGACGTGCATGCCCGCCTCAATCTTTGGCGCCAGGCGCTGAAGCGCGGCGAGGTCGCCGGCGAAGACCCAATCGCGCCAGTCGCGGCGGATCTGGCGCGCGAGGCTTCGCTCCTTTGCTTCGACGAGTTTTCGGTGCGCGACATCGCGGACGCGATGATCCTGAGCCGGCTGTTCACGGCCCTCTTCGCCGCTGGCGTCGTGGTGGTCGCGACCTCGAATGTCGCGCCGAACGACCTTTACAAGGACGGGCTCAATCGCGCTTTGTTCCTGCCGTTCATTGCGCTTATCGAGGAGCGGCTCGACGTCTTCGAGCTCAACGCGCGCACCGACTACAGGCTCGAGAAGCTCAAGCGCGCGCCGGTCTATTATACGCCGCTCGGCCCGAAGGCGGATTCCGCGCTCGACGCGGCGTTCCTGACGCTGACCGGCCATGAGCGCGGCGAGCCAGTTCAAATCGAACTTCTCGGGCGCCATCTCGACGTGCCGCAGGCGATCGACGGCGTCGCCCGATTCGATTTCGACGCGCTTTGCCGCCGCCCGCTCGGCGCGGCCGACTATCTCAAGCTCGCGCAGCGCTTTCACACGCTCGTGCTCGACCGCATCCCGGTGATCGGCGCCAGCGAGCGCAACGAGGCGAAGCGGTTCATCATCCTTATCGACGCTCTCTACGACATGCGCGTCAAGCTGATCGCCTCGGCCGCCGGCGAACCGGAGACGCTCTATTCAGGCGCCGACGGCGCTGAGGCGTTCGAATTCGAGAGGACTGCGTCGCGGCTCTTCGAGATGCGCTCGGCCGAGTATCTTGCGCTGCCCCATGGGCGCGAAAGCGGAGCGCAGGCCGGCGATCTCGGCGGCATCGCGGAGACGTGAGCCACACGAGACGGAGAGCGCGTCGCAAATGGCTGAGCTTGTCTCCGCCGCGCCACGCCATCGTCTCCGACGTATCGAGCAGCGAATCCCTGTCGCCTTCGCGATGAGACGCCGCGGCTGAACTTCTTTGCGGCTAGGCTTTTGTCGCGAGCAACTCGCTCAGATTCTTATCGAGCTGACCGATCGCATTCGGATCAGCGCCGAAGAGCGCAAGATGACCATCGACGGTCTGGATCGGCCGGAACTCGGCATTTGGAATGAGCCGCCATTCGGCCTGGCAATCGGACGGCGGGAAGAACATGTCTGACGACATCGGCATGACAAAGGTCTTGGCCTTGATGCGGCCTAGCGCGGCTCGCAGGTCGCCGCCGGTCAGTCGGCTTACGTCGCCGCGCTGCCATTTCCACGCCATGCACAGCAAATCGTTGGGATCCATGACGGAGAAATAACCGTTCATGAAGTTCACGATGAAATCGTCCATCGACGAAAAGCCCAGCGCCTTGTGCCGCTCCTGCTGGAAGAATTCCGTGCTCCAGCCCATCACCGCCCACATTTTCGCGTGGCGCAACAAGCCTTCCCTCACGTCGGCCGACGATGCGTAAAAACCCCTGTTGAAGCCGGGGTCGGAGGTGATGGCGTCGACCAGCGTTTCCGTGAAAAGGGAATCGTGGATGGTGTTTTTCGCGGTGCCGGCAATCGGCGCGGCGCGCTTCACCATGTCGGGATAGCGCACCGCCCATTCGTAGGTCTGCTGTGCGCCCATGGAGCCGCCGACTACGAGCGCGAGGCTCTTTAAATCGAATTGTTCCGTGAGCAATTTATGTTGCGCCCGCACGTCATCGCCGATGCGGACATGAGGAAAGTTCGCCATCCCGCCCGGCGCCGGCGTATTGTGCGGAGATGTGGAAAGACCGTTGCCGATCTGATTGACGATGACGATGAAATACTTGTCGGGATCAAGCGCGCGCCCCTGGCCGATATAGACCTGCTCCATGATCTTGCTCGTGCCGGAGTACCAGGTGGGAATGAGGATGGCGTTGTCTTTCGCGGCATTGAGCTTGCCGAAAGTCGCGTAGGCCAGTTTGCACGCGCGAATCGTGCCGCCCTCCTCCAATTCGAGATTGCCAATGTCGTGAAGCTCGTAAGGGCCGTGAACGTCCTGCGAGTAATAGCTGTTGTCGATCATGGTCGCCTCCCACATCAGTTTTTCGGGCGGTGGGCCTCGCGCCCTTCCCGCCCGTTCTTCTTGCTTTTACGCTTGTCTACACGAGTTCGAATCCCTCGTAGCCCTTAGCGGCGACCTCGTCGCACTTCTTCCTGTAGCCGCCCACTCCCTCCGGCCCCAGATAAGGCAAGAAAGCGCGCGGTTTGCCCGGAATGTTGGCGCTCATGTACCAGGAGTTGGCGCCGACCATGAGCGTCGCGTTGACGACCTGGTTGACATGGGCGACCCATTGGTCCTGCGCCGTTGGCGTCGCTTCGATGATGGTCTTTCCGGTCCTTCGCATTGTTTCAATGCAGTCCGTGATCCACTCGACATGCTGCTCGATCGACACCGGCATGTTCGACAGCACCGAAGGGCTTTGCGGGCCGGTGATGGTGAACAAGTTCGGAAAGCCGGCGATAGAGACGCCAAGATAGGTGTGCGGACCGTCCCGCCACTCCTGATCCAGGGTGCGGCCGCCGCGGCCCTTCAGGTTTAGCGCCTTCAGCGGGCCAGTCATGGCGTCGAACCCGGTGGCGAAAACGATGATGTCGAGAGGGTATTCCTTGCCGCCTGCGCGAATTCCGCCTTCGGTGATTTCTTCAATCCCGCCGTCGGCGCCTGCATCGACCAGCTGCACGTTGTCCTTGTTGAAGGTTTCATAATAGTTGGTGTCCAGCGGCTGGCGCTTGGTGCCGTAGGCGTAGCCCCTGGGTATCAGTTTTTCGGCAATAGCCGGGTCTTTCACGATCTTGCGGATCTTGCGCTTGATGTAGTCAGCGCAGACGTCATTGGCCTCCTGCGAGAAGAACATGTCCTGGTAGTTCCCCAGCCAGAAGGCGAACCCGCCGGCATCCCACATCCGGTCAAACACGCGCTCCCGCTCTTCGGGCGTGTCTTGCAGCACAGACTTCGGAATGAAGTAATGCTCCTGGCCGAAGAAGGATTCCCTGATCCTCTTCACAACGCCCTCGTAGTCAGCCTTTCGGGCGCTAACCACTTCGGGGTCCACCTTGCCGTTGCGCGCCGGGACGCAATAGTTGGCCGTGCGCTGGAATACGGTGAGTTGCTTGGCCTGCTGCGCAATTTCGGGAATAGCCTGCACGGCCGTGGCGCCGGTGCCGACCACGCCTACGCGTTTGCCAGTGAAGTCAACGCCGGTATGGGGGAAGCGACTGGTGTGATACCACTTGCCCTTGAATGTCTCCAAGCCCTTGAACGAAGGTAGGTTCGTGGTCGACAACGTGCCTACGGCTGAGATGAGGTAGCTTGCTGTAACCTCTTCTCCCTTGTCGGTATGGACCGTCCACAGGTTGGTTCTTTCGTCGAATTCGGCCCCGGTTACGGTCGTGTTGAACTGAATGTCGCGCTTGAGGTGGTGGCGCTTTGCGACCTCTTCGAGGTAGCGGAGAATTTCGGGCTGTTCGGGATAGCGTTCGGACCATTGCCACTCTTGCAGGAGTTGCTTGTCCCAAGTGAAGCAGTAGATGTAGGCGTCAGAATCGCAACGCGCGCCGGGGTAGCGATTCCAGTACCAGGTGCCGCCCACCGTTTCGCCGGTTTCATACACGCGCACCTTCAATCCCAATCTGTCCCTCAGCGACTTCAGCATGTGCAGCCCGGAAAAGCCCGCGCCGATCACGACAGCGTCCAAATGTTGAGCTGTGCTAGCCATGTGCGTCCTCCAAGTTTTCTTGCTTGAATCCATGAGAGAGCTTCGATCCTCCTTGAGGATTTCGGGTGTAGAGCCGCCTTCGCATCCAACGAGGCGAACGTTGCTTTCGACCAGACATTTCGCGCCCGCCGGACGGTCGCTGGATCAGGATGGCGCCTGAAATTGCGTCAGCTTGAGGCGATCGACTCTATCGTCGGCGAGTTTTGCTCAATCGCGGCCGCACAGGTTGCGGCAGCGAATATCTTTCCTCCCGTGTTGTTCATTGTCTGGAGTAATCTTTCACCCGGACGAGTATTTTTGCAAGGACCCGACAAGCGGACTTCCGCTTTGGCGGCAACGGGGCGGTCGTCGAGCGCGTCTCGAAACTCGGTCCGAACCGCTTCGCCCCTTGCGCTGCCGCACGGCCGCGAGGGCGGAGCGCAGGCGAGCGATCTCGGCGGCATTGCTGCGCCATGGGCGAGCGAGGGCCGCGCTTCTTGCTGTCATGCCCGCGAAAGCGGGTATCCAGACTGCAGGCTTGGACCTTTCAAGTTCACGGCCGCCAGAGGGGCTCTGGACCCCCGCTGTCCGGGGGTGACAAACTTTGGCACCGCTCGCTCATGCGGCTGGCCGGGACAACCCTAGGACAAGCCGGTCATGACGGCGTCTAAGCCGCTCACTCACGCTAAATGCGCGTAACCCGCAGCCGCCGCCTCGCGCTCCACCGCGATCACTCGATCATAGTCGCCTCGCGCCGCCGCCCGAGCGCCCGTGAGGCCGAGCACGGCGCGCGTCTCGGCGAGGTTAGGATCGGCCAACGCTTCAAACAGCGCCTCGCGCATGGCCTCGATCGTCGGCGGCGGAAGGCGTGCCGAAGCGATGAACGGCAAGCAGGGCAAGGGCGGGCTCTCGGTGACGATGGCGACGCGCTCGACGAGGTCGGGACGCCCGCGCTCGAGATGCGCGAAGCTCACGCAATCGATCGAGGCGAGGTCCGCCCTGCCCTCAGCGACTGCGGTTACACTTGCTTCATGCGAGCCTGTGACGACGATGGAGGAGAAGAAAGGCGCGCCGCCGGCAACGGGCGCAATCGTTGCGCGAAAGAGATTCATACCGGTGTTGCTGTCGTGAGCGTTGAGCGCGGCGATTGTTTCGCGAAATTCATCAAGCGCTCGGCGGGGCTCGTCCGCTCGCCGAATGATGAAGCTTCGGTGCGAGGCGCCTTTGCAGCCGGGAAAAGAATATTCCGGCGCGGCGATCAGCGTGACTGTCTCTTTGAGAGCGGTGACATAGGGGTAGCCGCATGCCTGACCGAAGATGAGGGCGGGATGTCGCCAAAGCGTGGCGAGATCGCCGCCTCTGGTCAGACGCGCCGGCGCCCGCACGCCAGCCTCGGCAAGTCGAGCCGCGATCGAAGCCCACAGCGCGTCGTTCGCGGCTGCGATCCACGGAAAATCGTACATCGGCAAAATTGCGATCGGCGCCTCGCCGCTCACGCAGGGCGCCGGTCCCAACCGGGATGAACTGGACTGTCGTGCGGCCTCAAGAGATAGCGCCGCGCCACATCGAGATAGCTCCGGTAGACGAGGCCGCCATTGCGCCGGATCAGGACCGCCCGGTTGAGCTGATAGAATTGCGGGATCTGATACCAGGGCAGCCTGTGTCGCAGATGATGCACCGCATGGAGGTTGTTGAAGAGAAAGAGCGGCCCGAGGATCCAGGCGTTTTCGACGATCGCGGTGCGACCCTCAGCCGCCGGCACGGCGCGATGCTCGGCGAAGGAGCGGATCATGGCGAGGCTCGCGCCAGGGTAGACGAAGCAGGCGAGATAGACCCAAAGCGGCATATGGCAGATGGCGATCACCCAGATCAGCACCGGCGCGCACCATAGCAGATGGCGCCCGACAATGGCGCGGACGCCGCGCTTGCCGCGCCACGCATCGCGCAACAAATCGCGGATGAAGCCCCCGATCAGAAAGGCCGGACCGAGCGCGACGCGTCCAAGGAGCGTCGTTCGCGCATGGGCCAGCGCGCGGGCGAGCGGGCCCAGGCTGCCCCATCGCGACGCGGTCCAGTAGGAGCTTTCCGGGTCCTCGAACGGGTCGGTGAGAATTCTCGTCTCGATGATGGGCAAGATGGGTCGAGCGGTAGATTGAAAAGGGAAGCCAGAGGGATAGGGGCCAGCATCCGATCGCCCCGTTGAGGCGCCGGTTGCGCGTCGGGTGGCCATGGATGGTCTCATGCTGAAGATGCTGCTGCCACGTGACGATCCACGCGCCCAGCGCGGTCAGCGCCCACCACGGCAAATGGCGGTGGAAAAAGGTGGCCAGGAGCCACAGTCCGTAGATCACGACGGCGAGCGCCACGGTCGGCCATTCGATCCCGCGCTTTAGCGGAAGATCTACGATCTCCACAGGCGTCGGTCCGAGCTAAAGAGCAGCAAACCACGTCTTTGAGGGCATGATTGCGTGGGCCGGGCGCTTGCGGTCAATTGCATTAGATTATACTATGTTTATAGATTTTATAGGTCAATATGAATCGCGAGAAGCGCCGCGTGCGTCGCGGCACGGTGGGAGGTGCGGGGCGAACAGTCCGCGCAGGGTCTTCGCTTCGAAGAGCGGACGCATGGAGCGATCCTGCCCTGCGAGTCCGCTGGCGAAAATTCGCATGCTGGCTGCGCCAGGCCCCGCCCGGTCAGGCCCCGCTCGCGGCAGCCACGGACCCAGGCTCCAGCTCGGAGAGCGGCCGCTACAGTGTTCCCAAGAGAGATGACAAAATATTGCTTTAAGCAGAATACAATGATATATTTCTCATTGCTCGAAAGACAGAGCTTCGGTGAGGCCTGGGCCGAGGTGAGGCTTGGGCCGACGCCGGAAACGGCGTGGATCGGATCGGAGACGGAGGACAAGATTTTCTTATTGGAATCGGCCGTAACCCATTGAAAAGGCCCGATTCCAAAAAATAAACGCTAGTAAACGCCAGCAAATTTACTGGCGTTTACTAACGTTTATTGGCGTTTAAGGGCACTTATTTACCTGGATTTGGGCGCGCCCCAGGCGCTCAGGCGCCCCGCGCCTCCCCGCTCGCGGCGCTCAGGGATCCGGGCTCGAGTTCGCAATAGAGCAGACGCTCTGGATCGACCGGTCCAGGCAGGGATATCTGTCCTTTTGGCGTGCGCTTAAATCCCATTCTCTCATAGTAAGACTCATCGCCGACCAGCAGGACGAGCTTCCAGCCGGCGGCCTTGGCCGCTTCGAGCGAGCGATTGACCAGGGCTTCGCCGATGCCCTGGCTGCGGAACACGGGCTCGACGATCAGCGGGCCGAGCAGCAGGGCCGGCGCCGTGTCGCCGATGACGATCGGCGTCATGGCCGAGGCGCCGACCAGGAGCGTGCCGACCCGCGCGACGAAGCTCAGCGCCGGATCGGGATCCGTGGTCTCTCGGATGCGATAGGCCGTGCGCGCGTATCGGCCGGGGCCGAACACGCGCTCGTTGAGGCGTTCGATCGGCTCGGCGTCGTCGTCTGTCGCCGGTTCGAGGATGAGGGAGAGATCGTGCATCCCCGGCTTCTAGCACGCCAATACAGGGCCGCCAGAACCCGGGCAACGCGCATCCCGTCAGGCGCTCGCGACGTTGGGGTCGCGCCAGGCGCGCTCGAACGGCAACCGCCACGCGTGAGGGCGCGATCAGCTGATAGATCGACTGCGGCCCCCAGGAGCCCGGCGCATAGATCTTGACCGGCGGCGGCGATTCGAGAAGCGGCTGCGAGACTTCCCACAGCCGCTCGATGCCCTCGGCCGAACAGAACAGCGTGTGATCGCCGCGCATCGCGTCGAGGATCAGGCGCTCGTAGGCCTCGAGCACGTCGCCGCCCAGTCCGGTTTCGCGCATCGCGAATTGCAGGCTCTGCTTGTTGAGCCGCATCCCCGGGCCGGGCTTCTTGCCGTAGAAGGACAGCGACACCTTGGACTGGTCGGCGAGATCGAAGGTCAGGTGATCCGGCCCCTGCGACCTGAGGCCGGAATCGGCCGGGAACATGCTCTTCGGCGGTTCGCGGAAGGCGATCGAGATGATGCGCTGGCCCTCCGCCATGCGCTTGCCGGTGCGCAGGAAGAACGGCACGCCCGCCCAGCGCCAATTGTCGATGAAGCATTTGAGCGCGATGAAGGTCTCGGTGTCCGAATTCCGGATCGACGCCGGGCTCCTTGCGGTAGCCGATAAACTGACCGCGCACGACATGCGCGGGGTCGATCGGCATCAGCGAGCGGAAAACCTTGTTCTTTTCCTCGCTGATCGGACCGGGCGCCAGCGATGTCGGCGGCTCCATCGCCATGAAGCCCAGAATCTGGAAGAGATGCGTCACCACCATGTCGCGATAGGCGCCGGTCTGCTCGTAGAAGCCGATCCGATTGCCGATATCGAGCGTCTCCGGCACATCGATCTGCACGTGATCGATGAAATTGCGGTTCCAGATCGGCTCGAACAGGCCGTTGGCGAAACGAAAGGCGAGGATGTTCTGCGCCGGCTCCTTGCCGAGGAAGTGATCGATGCGGAAAATCTGCTCCTCGGCGAACACCTTGTGCAGCGCGTCGTTGAGCGCGATGGCGCTTTCGAGATCGGTGCCGAACGGCTTTTCCATAATGACACGCGATCCGCCGGCAAGCTGGGCCTCGCTCAGCATCTTGATCGCCGACAGCGCGGCGTTCGGCGGCACGCTCAGGTAGTGGACGCGCTGGGCCTCCTCGACGAAGGACTTCTCCGCCCTGTCGACCGCCTCCTTGAGCGCGCCGGCGCCGGCCGCGATCGGCACGTAGTCGAGCATCGCTTCGAAGGCCGGCCAGGCCTCCTTCTTGGGGCCATGGGCGTGTTGCTCGAAGACGGCGTCGCGGGCGAGGGCGCGGAAGCCCTCCGCGTCGAGCGCGTCGAGCGACACGCCAATGATCCGGCATTTCGAAATGAAGCCGGCGCGTCACCAGGTGAAAGAGGCCGGGCAGCAGCTTCTTGTGGGCGAGATCTCCGGTCGCGCCAAACAGGACGACGATCTGAGGCAGCTTGGGGCCGACCCCGACAGGTATTCTCGCCATTGCGTTCTCCGCCCTCGCCCTTGCATTCCGCGCCCAGCCGCGCGCCAGTCTCTCGCGTCCGGACGACAGAAACGCGACAAGCCCGAGATGTCCGACGGGCCGACGATTTTACCGTCGCAACCTGAGGCTCGCCCAGCCTTCGAGCTCGATCCGCTCGGCCAGATGAAACCCTTGCGCCCGCCAGGATGCGAGCACGCCCGGAACATCAGCAAGAAGCAGGCCGGAGACGATCGCGTCGCCGTCCGCGCTGATGACCCGCCGCGAGCGACGGCGCGAGCAGCCGCAAGGGCTTCGCCAGGATGTTGGCGAACACCAGGTCGTAAGGCGCGGCCTCGCGCAGGCGCGCGTTCTCGACGCCGCGCGAGACGATCGCCCGGCACAGGACGCCGACGCCGTTCAGCCGAGCGTTGCCGTTGGTGACCTCAACCGCGATGGGATCGATGTCGCCGAGCCAGACCTTGCGGCGCAGGACCTTGGCGGCGGCGATGGCGAGCACGCCCGCGCCGCAGCCGACGTCGAGCACGCGGCCCGGCCGGCGGCGCTTGAGCAGGCGGTCGAAATGCAGAAGGCAGCCCCGCGTCGTGCCGTGATGGCCGGTGCCGAAGGCGAGCCCGGCCTCGATCTCGATCGCCACGTCGTTCGCCCTGACGCGCGCCCGATCATGGGCGCCGTGAACGAGAAAGCGCCCTGCCCGAACCGGTTTGAGGCCGGCGAGCGAGTTGGCGACCCAGTCCCGCTTCTCGGTGAGGCCGAAGGTCGCCGAGCGCGCGGTCGCTTCGTCCGAGGCGACGGCGATCAGCTCCCGGATCGCCTCCTCGTCCGGCTCCCAGCCGAAATAGGCCTCCACGAGCCAGGCCTTGCCGCCGCCGGGCAAAAGATCGTCCGTCTCAAACGCGGTCGACGCGGCCTCGGCCGGCTCGAAGCTTTCGACGATCAGGTCGGCGACGGCGCGGGCGCGGCGCTCGTCGGCTGACGAGGCGCATCACGTGGGCGGCGTTGTTGGGCGGCAGACCTTCGAGCATGGCGGCGCAAATAGATGCAAGCAAATGCAAATAAATGACAGCAAAATTGCTCTCATTTGCTAACAGCTATTTTTCCGAATCGGGCCTTTTCAATGGGTTACGAGCGATTTAAATAAAAAATTCTTTTCCGGTTTCGAGCCCGGTGTCAAACGGCTCAAGCGCTTTCACCTCACCTCTTCGCTGCCCGCCCTCTCAGGCGCGAAGTCCGACGAATAGAGCAAGATATCATACATTTCCCAATTTCGCAATCGATGTCGTCCTGATGACCTAGGCAAACTCTCGTCGATCGGCGGTGGGCATGGCGCGAGCCGACGGGGCGCTCGCGAACACCAGCGAATGAGCGAGCCGACAGGATCAGGCCGGTTCAGTGCGCGGTAGCCCCATCCAGCGTCAAGTCCGCGTCGGCGAGAATGTAGCGCACATAGCGGGTGTCGCGGATGAAGCTGATCTCGCCCTCCCGCCACTCGAGCCACATCACGTAGCTCGGCTTTGGATCAGCCCGATCTTCGAACACCGCAACCACTTCACGTCCCTCGATCCAGGCCGGGCTCAGCGAGACGCGATCCATCTTGGCGTAGATCGTGAAGAACATGCCGACGTCCGCCGCGCCCACCCGGACAGGATGCGAGGATTGCTTAAGCCTGACATCCTGCGCGAGCAGCGCCCGCAGCCCCTCCCAGTCGCGCTGGTTGAACAGCGCCACGAACCGCGCGACCTCCGGCGATGGAGAGCGGTCAACGGCTCGCGGCGGCGGATGCGCGTTGATTTCTTTCAGCCGCGTCCGGCCGCGCGCGAGATGGCCCTTCACGGCGTTGACCGTGGTGTCGAGAAGCGCGGCAATGTCTTCGAGAGAATGGCCGAGCACGTCCTTCAGGATGACGACGCTGCGCTGGGCAATGGGAAGCTCGACAAATCGCGACACGGCCGCCCTGACCGCTTCCTGGCGCATCAGGCCCTCCAAGGGGTCGGCAGCCTCTGAATCCGGCGTCTCCGCCGCAGCCTCGAGAGGCTCGGCCGCGCGAAGGGCGCGGCTGCGCAGGAGGTCGAGCGCCCGGTTGTGCGCGATGCGGAACAGCCAGGCGCGCATGGACGGCGCCGCCTCCAGGGTCTTCAGCGCCACGAAGGCGCTGGCCAGGCTGTCCTGGACGACATCCTCGCCGTCCATGACCGAACCGGTCAGGCGGGCGCAATAGCGGTGCAGTTCGGGCCGCAGGTCCTCGACAAGAGCGAGAAATTCCGAAAGGTCGACACCGCCTGCTGGCCGTTCGTGGTTCAAGCCGGTTTCCCTTCGAGCACGCTGATCCCCACATCGCCTTTTAGCCCGAGAGCGATCGCCGTGTCGTATTCAGGCTCGTTGAGGATCCGCACCACGTGCTCGCCGAACAGACGCGGCGGCAGGGCCGCGCCAAACCGGGCAAGAAAAGCCTCAGGTTCGATCCCGGCGGCGCGGGCGTAAGATCTGGAGGCTTCCCCGCCGACCCCTGTCCCGCCGATTATCTGCATCGGAACGATCGCCTGAAACCGGATGCCGAGGCCCTTCTTGTCGGAGATCCCGTCGGCGTATTTGGCCATCAACCATAGCATCCGCTTGGCTCCGGCGTAGCCGCCCGACAAAGGCGAGCCCTGCTGGGCCGCGCCGCTCGAGCCGACCAGGACCCGGGCGCCCGGCGCGAGCGGGAGATTCAATGCGGCCTGCAGCCAATAAAGACCGCCTTTCACATCCGTGTCCCAGGGCTTCGTGAAGTCCTCCCAGCTCAGGGCATCGATCGGCCCCATGCGCGGCGTCGCGCCGGCGTTCAAAATGAGAACGTCCGGGCGAGTCTCGACAAGGATTTGCTTCGCAGCCCGCTCGTCCGTGATGTCGGCCGAAATCGTCTTGACGCCGAGGCGGGCGCTGACCGCCTCGAGGTCCCCGGCGCTTCGGGCGACCACGCTGACCTTGGCCCCTTGATCAACGAGGGCCTCGACCAGGCCGAGGCCGAGACCTCGGCTCCCGCCTGTCACGACGACGATCTTATCCTTGAGGCTCATGGGTTCGCTCCGTTGGTGTCTAAGAGCGAAGACGAATGGCGCTGCAAAAAAGAGCCACGGGCGGGTCGCTCGGGAAGCTCGCCCGGCCGGACTGCTCTGCGGACCTTCGACCAGCTGCCCTCGTCAGCTCGGCCGTGTCGCGAACTCGATCCGAAGGCCGCCGGGTATGGCGCAGATGAAGTGATGGGTGGTCGAGCCCGGGCGGACCGGCTCAGGATTGAACTCGAGCACGACGCCCGGATGGTTGCGAACGCGCTCGTGGACTATTGCGAGCGCCGCCTCGATCCGCGACCGCGAGCGCGAGGTGGTGCAGGCCGATATTGGTCTTGCGGTTGAAGGCGACCGCGTTTTCAGGATCGGTGACGCGCCAGATGGTGAGAGTGACAGTCCCGTCCGAAACGAACACGGCCGGGTAGGCGTCGTTACGTGCCACTTCCTTGAAGCCCAGAGTTCCGCAGAAGAAACTCGTGGCCTCGTCGAGGTCGCGAACGGCGAGGCCGACATGGTGCACGCCTTGGGTCAGAGCGTCGGGCAAAGTTCTGTCCTTTCAAACTTGGGATGAGCGGCTCAAGGCTTGGCGCCGGTCAGGCTCGTCACCAGGGCCTGCCCCACGCGCTCTGGGTCCTGAAGCCACCCGGCGTGGCCGAGGTCGGGAAACTCGATCAGCTTGCGCGTTAGGAAAGCGGCGCACCGCAGCTTTGCCGAGTTCGGGATAGTGGCCCAATGTCTCGCGCACGGCTGGGGGCGCATTGTCCTTGCCGAGCGCGGTCGTGTCCTTGTCGCCAATGATCAGGACGACCGGCGTCTTGATCTGCTCGAATTCATAGAACACCGGCTGGGTATAGATCATGTCGTAAAGCGCAGCGCTGTTGCGCGCGACAAGCTCCTTGCCGGGCCCGGCGAACATCCCAGTGTACATCTGCACCCAGCGCTCGTAGGCCGGCTTCCAGGTCCCGGCATAGTAGGTGCTCTGCTCATATTTCCGGAGCCCTGCGGCATTGGTCTTGCGCTCGCGCGCCTCCCATTGATCGAGGCTCAGCCACGGCGCCCCCTTGGCTTTCCAGTCCTCGAGGCCGATCGGGCTGATCATCGCCAGCTGTTCGACGTCGTCGGGATACATCAGCGCGTAACGCATGCCGAGCATTCCGCCGGTGGAATGCGCGACGATCGTCACCTTGGAGATGCCGAGCGACGCCAGCAGAGCATGGGTGTTGGCCGCGAGCTGCTGAAAGGTGAACACGTAGTGCTCCGGCTTCGTCGACTTGCAGAAGCCGATCTGGTCGACCGCGATGACCCGGAACCCCGCGTCGCGGAGCCTGTCGAGCAGACTGTCCCAACTGGCCGAGCAGAAGTTCTTGCCGTGGAACATGACCACGGTCCGCCCATTGGGCTTGGCCGGCGCCAAGTCCATGTAGGCCATGCTCATCGCCTCCCCCTGAGACGTGAAGGCGAAGCGTTGAACCGGATACGGATAGTCGAACCCTTCAAGCTCCGCGCCATATTGGGCGTCCGCGGGCTGATCCTCAGCGAAGGCCGGCGTCCAGGCCAAGAGCGCGAGGCCCACGACGAGCTGCGCCGCGATTCTCAAGCACAGCGAAAATCATGCGGTTGATCGCGCAGTTGCGGCGGGTCGTGTTGTGGAGGCTCATGGTGTTCACTCGTCGTGAGTTTCCATACTAGCCCGAAGCAATCTGCCCGTCCTCCGCTTCGAGGGCGCCGGCTTCGTGATCGGCGAGACGCAGAACGTCGACGGGGCAACGCACCGGCCAATGAGCCCGCGCGCAGGGGGCTTCGGTCCCCTTGACTCATCCATAGCTACACGGTTATGGATTGATTCATAGCCAAATGGTTATCGATCAAACATGACCAACGCCCACGACGCCCTGTTCCGGACGCTCGCCGACCCGACCAGGCGGGCGATTTTCGAGCGCCTCTGCCGCCAGGGCGAGCAGACGGTCGGGGCGCTGACGGCTCAAGCGGGGATCTCGCAGCCGGCCGTCTCCAAGCATCTTCGGGTGCTGAAGCAGGCTGGGCTCGCGCGCGATCGCCATGCGGGCCGTCAGACTCACTACAGCGCCGAGGTCGGGGCGTTGGGCCCGCTCATCGACTGGACAAGCCAGATGAAGGCGTTCTGGGAGAACCGGTTCGACGGCCTCGAAGATCTGCTCAAAAGGATGGACCAATGAGCAAGCAACCGAACACCGGCTCCAAAGAGTTAGCGGAGCCCTCGCCCTCGCAGCTGATCGACGGGCGGATCAAGGAGCTCGGCGACTGGCGCGGCGAGACGCTGGCCCGGGTGCGAAAGCTCATCAGGGAGGCCGACCCGGAAACGGTCGAGGAATGGAAGTGGAGAGGCGTTCCGGTGTGGTCGCATGACGGCATTATCTGCACCGGCGAGACCTACAAGGCCGTCGTCAAGCTGACCTTCGCCAAGGGCGCGGCGCTCGACGATCCCAAAGGCCTCTTCAATTCGAGCCTCGAGGGAAACACCAGGCGAGCCATCGACATTCATGAGGGCGAGCCAATCGACGAAGGAGCGCTGAAGGCGCTCATTCGCGCCGCCGTGGCGCTGAATACGTCAAAGCGCCCGGCCGCTCGCCCCACCCGTTCGAAGAAGTGAAGGATAAACCCATGACCGTAGCCGCCACCGAAACCCGCACCGTCGTCGTCGAACGCGAGATCCCTTATGCGCCGGAAAAGATCTGGCGCGCGCTGACGCAGCCACATCTGATTGAGGAATGGCTGATGAAGAACGACTTCGAGCCGGTCGTGGACCACAAGTTCAACCTTCGCGGCGACTGGGGCGCCGTCGATTGCCAGGTTCTCAAGATCCAGCCGCACAAGTCGCTGTCCTACAGCTGGGCGGCTCATGGGCTGGAGAGCGTCGTCACCTGGACGCTCACCCCGACGAGCAAAGGCACGAATCTGCGGATGGAGCAGACGGGCTTCCGGCCGGATCAGGAGCAGGCCTACCGGGGCGCCAAGATGGGTTGGGGCAACTTCTTCGCCAAGCTGGAGCAGGTGCTGGCCCGGAAGGCGTGACGGGAGGCGCCGGCAATCGACAGGCTGACCAAAGACCCGACGTAACAAGGCGCAGGACTGAAGCGTAAGAGTTGCGCGGATGCCGGGAAACGGCCCTGGGCGAGAGTCCGCGGGTCAAACGTAATACGCCTCATGTCGACGCTCACGCATTTTGAAGCTCTTGGCGCGGCTCTCGCTGGGAACCACCATTCCGCCATCATCTACGCCCGCGCGGATGGCGGCATCGGCTTCTGGAACGCCGGCGCAGAGGCTTTGTTCGGCCACTCGCCGGAAGAGGCCTTGGGCAAACGGGTCGATCTGATCGTGCCAGAGGAATATCGGGCGATGCACTGGGCCGGATTCGCGCGGGCGATCGGCTCCGCGTGGCGGGGCAGCGCTGGCTGGGGTCCGGTCGAAGGCTTGCACAAGAATGGCGAGCGCGTTGCGCTCGAGGTCTTTCTCACGCCCATTCAGGAAGCGGACGAACACGCTTCAGGCGTGCTCGGGTTGTTTCGCGTTCCGGTGCGAGACTAAATATCTTCAACTCGCAAGCTGTAACGGCCGATCGCCGCGAGACTTGCGAGGAAAAAATGGGCGCTCAACGTCGCGCGCGAGAGCTTGTTTGTGATGCTCGCCTTGGTCTCGTCGAAGCCGTGCTCGCTAAGCCGCAGCGCCAAGTTCCTCGTAGGTCACGCCAGCGCGTTTGAGTTCTGCCTTTAGATGTCTGGCGACGCGCTCCGCCCATTCCTTCTCGCTCTCCGCGAACGCCATCCCGTCCTTGCTCTCGCTTCCGAGCGATCGCTATCGCAAACGATGTTTCCCTTGACCGGTCCTATCATATCCGATAGCATAATCTCGTATCCGAGAGTTCTGAGATGTCCCCGCACTTTTTCGTGACACGCCGAGGGCCAGGCGCAATGCAGTTCAGGGCGGCCACGCTCGTGGGATCGGCGACGTCACGTCGGGCTCAACGGCGAACGTTTGACGGTCCGACTTCTCACGGATCGATTCGCTATCGCTTGGGACGAAGCTGCCTTAGCGCTTCTCACAAGGGGGATACGCGCCATGTCGATCGCATCCAGGATATTTCTCGCCGCCACGCTTGCGGCGGGTCTCATGGTTTCAGGCGGCGCGCACGCCGCGGTGCAGGGCTTCTCGATAGCCCTTACCGACATGACGTTCGAACGCGGCAGCAATCTTTCGGCGGAGGCGGCGGCGTTCGGCGGTCAGCCGGCAATAGAGCTTCCGAACAATGGATCCTACAGCGAGACGCTCACCGGCGATTACGCGGTCTCCGACACTCTGCCGCCGTCGGATCAATCGGTATTTTGGCAGACGTTCACCCAAATCTCGCTAAACGGCAATCCGTTTTTCACGGAAAATGCGATCGTCGGGCCGGAAAGCCAGGACGACATTTGGAGCGCCATCCTTAACGTCACGGGCTTAACCAAAGCGCAACTCGCGGTGCTAAAAGCCGTCCTCGTGAACCATAATGTTTTGAACACTGGAGGCGAATTCGACTACGCCTATAACCCGCCCCCTTCCGCGGGCGATCGGACGGTCGGCACTTTTGCTGTCGGCTCCGACAAGAGCCTCACCTCCACCGAGGACTTCGGCCCCTACGTGGACCCATTCACCGCCTTCGAGTCAATCTCTGTTCCTGACGGCCCAAATGTTTGGTCGCTGACCTTCTCCGCCACGGTTGCCACCATTCCCGAGCCGCCAACTTGGCTGATGCTCATGGCGGGGGGCGCGGGTCTTCTAATCATCCGAGGTCTGGCGCGCCGCCCGGGAGTCGCGCGCCGAGTCCCCGCTTAAGGCGCTCTCACCGCGCCCGGTTCTCGTGGAAGAAGTCGTAGACGAGCTTCGCCGTCGCGGCGTTGAGGCCCGGCGTCTTTTCGAGATCGGATAGGCCGGCTTTCGCGACGTCCTTGGCCGAGCCGAAGGCGAACAGAAGCGCGCGCTTGCGCGCCGGGCCGATGCCGGGAATTTCGTCGAGCGGGCTCTTCACGAACTCCTTCTTGCGCCGCGCGCGGTGGGTCCCGATGGCGAAGCGGTGCGCCTCGTCGCGCAGGCGCTGGATGAAGAACAGCGCCGGATCGCGCGGGCTGAGCCTGAACGGCTCGCGCCCCTCGACGAAGAAGGTCTCGCGCCCGCGTTGCGGTCGGGGCCCTTGGCGATCGCGACCAGCCTCACGCCCTCGACGCCGAGCGCGCCGAGCACCTCGCGCGCCGCCTCGAACTGCCCGCGCCCGCCGTCGATGATGACGAGATCGGGCGTGTCGGGAAAGGCGCCGGGCTCCGCCGTCTCGCCTTGCCGCTTCAGGCGGGCAAAGCGGCGCGTCAGCACTTCGCGCATCATCGCGTAATCGTCGCCGGGCGTCAGATCCACGCTCTTGATGTTGAAGGTGCGATACTGGTTCTTGACGAAGCCTTCGGGGCCGGCGACCACCATCGCGCCGATCGCGTTCGTCCCCATGATGTGGGAATTGTCGTAGATCTCGACCCGCCGGATCGGATGGTCGACGCCGAAGGCCTCGCTCAGCGCAACGATCAGCTTCTCCTGGGTCGCCGATTCCGCGAGCTTGCGCGACAAAGCCTGTTGCGCGTTGCGCATCGCGGCGTCGACCAGATCCTTCTTTTCGCCGCGCCGGGGCGCGCCGATGGCGATGCGATGTCCGACGCGCGCGCTCAAGACTTCGGCCAAGGTCTCGGCGCTCGGAACGTCGTGGCTCAAGAGCACGAGGCGCGGCGCGGGCCGGTCGAGGTAGAATTGCGACAGGAACGCGTCGAGCACCTCCTCGCGCGACAGAGCCCGATCGGCGCGCGGAAAATAGGCGCGGTTGCCCCAGTTCTGGTAGGTGCGGAAGAAGAACACTTCGACGCAGAACTGCCCCGCCTCTTCGGTGACCGCGAACACGTCGGCTTCGGCGATCGAGCGAGGATTGACGCTCTGCTCGCCCTGAATCGCGGAGAGCGCGCTGATGCGGTCGCGGAGCCGCGCCGCGCTTTCGAAATCGAGCGCCGCGGCGGCCTCGTTCATTGCGTGGCCAAGGCGGTTCTTGATCGCGCGGCTGCGGCCGGACAGGAAATCGCGCGCTTCACTCACCAGGTTCGCATAGTCGTCGAGCGCGATCTCGCCGGTGCATGGCGCCGAGCAGCGCTTGATCTGGTGGAGCAGGCACGGCCGGGTTCGATTGGCGTAAAAACTGTCCGAGCAGGTGCGCAGGAGAAACGCCCGCTGCAGCGCGTTGAGGGTGCGAAACACCGCGCCGGCGCTCGCGAACGGACCGAAATAGTCGCCGGCCACGCTTCGCGCGCCGCGATGCTTGATCAGCCTCGCCGCCGGATGATCGGTGCAGATCAGGATATAGGGGAAGCTCTTGTCGTCGCGCAGCGTGACGTTGTAGCGGGGCTTGAGCTGCTTGATGAGATTGGCCTCGAGCAGCAGCGCCTCGGCGTCCGATTCGGTGGTGACGAACACCATCGAATGGGTCTGCGCCACCATGCGCGCGATGCGGCTCTGCTGGCGCTCGGGCGCCATATAGGCGGCGATGCGCTTCTTGATCGAGCGCGCCTTGCCGACATAGAGCACCTCGCCCTCGGACCCGATCATCCGGTAGACGCCCGGCCCCGAGGGCGCATGACGCCAGAAGGCGCGGATCGTCTCGGCGCCGCGCGCGACGCGCGAAGGCTCAGCCGGCGGCTCGTCGAGGGTGATGTCGAGAGGAGCGGAATCGGGCGCGAGCTCGCGCGCGAGCGCGGCTTCTTCCCGCGCCTCGGCCGCGGGCGCTTCGCCTGGAGGGAAGGTGTTCGGTGCGCCGCTCATGGGGGCCTTATCTAGGCGCAGGCGGCTGCGGTGGGAATAGGTGGGCCGCGAACGCGCCGCCGCGGTTCTTCAGCCGCCTCCCTTCGCCTGCGGTCGTGGACGGCGCGCCTGGCGTAGCGGTAATTTTACCGGCGCGCCCCAATGTTTTCAGTGACTTGCGACCCCGTTTAGTTCCGCCCTCAAAAATCGCGCGGATCGTCCCGACCGGGACACGCGCAATCAAACATATTAACATATGATTATGTTATATGGCTCGAAGCTGCGCCTTTGGCCGACAGCGATCAATCCGGCGGTTGGCGCGGGCGCGCTTAACGGATTATTAACCTTGGCTCGCGGCGGCGGCGGACAGGCCGCGGGCGGGAGTGCGTTCAGCGTGCGTTTCACCATCAAGGAGCCGGTCAAGGCGTTTCCGCGGGCCTCGCGCTCATGTCCGCGTGCGCGGCGCTCAGCGGCTGCAACGATGTCGCCGCCACTCCGCCGAGCGCGGATGCGCAGCGGCGCAGTTCGCCATGCGCGACGACGCCAATATGGCTGGCGCCACGGTCGCGATCGTCTCGGTCGACGGCGCCGCCGGCCGATCTTTCGACGCGCTTTCGCCAGAGCCTCGACGAGGCGGCCGCGGCGCGCCGGATCGCGGTCGCGGCGCCGGCCAAGGCGCGCTATCTCGTGCGCGGCTATGTCACCGCTTCCCTGATCGAGGGCGGAGCGGAGGTCGATATCGTCTGGGACGTGTTCACGCCGGACAAGAAGCGCGCCCAGCGGCTCAGCGACGCGATTGCGGTCAAGGGCTCCGGCGACGACGCCTGGGCGATGATCGACGATGCGGCGCTGAACAGCGTCGCCGCCAAATGCGCCGACGATCTCGCCGCCTATCTCTCCAACACCCCGGAAGCCGCGCCCGCGAGCGCGGCTCTCAGCTACGCGCAATAGCTTTTTCTTGTGGACATCCGCGCCGGCTCCCGCCGCTGTGATCTCATTGTCATGTTGTTCGCGCGTCCGGGCGCTGCTATGACCCGCCGCGCCCGCGCTAAAGCGCGCTTCGAGCGCGCGTTTGGAGAAGAGGCCCGTGCCCGGCAAGATGAAGATTTTGGCCGGCAATTCCAACCGGCCGCTGGCCGAGGCGATCGCCGCCTATCTCGGCGAGCCGCTGACCGCCTGCCATGTCCGCCGCTTCGCCGACCTCGAGATCTTCGTCGAAATCCTCGAAAACGTGCGCGGACGCGACACCTTCATCATCCAGTCGACGTCCTATCCGGCGAACGACAATCTGATGGAGCTGCTCATCATGATCGACGCGCTGCGGCGCGCCTCGGCGCAACGCATCACGGCGGTCATCCCCTATTTCGGCTATGCGCGGCAGGACCGAAAGCCGGGACCGCGCTCGCCCATCTCGGCCAAGCTCGTGGCCAATCTCATCACCCGCGCCGGCGCCGACCGGGTGCTGACGGTCGATCTGCACGCCGGCCAGATCCAGGGATTCTTCGACATTCCGACCGACAATCTGTTCGGCGCCCCGACCATGGTGCGCGACATCCAGGCCCATCATAACGGCAGCAAGAACGTGATGGTCGTGTCCCCCGACGTCGGCGGCGTGGTGCGCGCCCGCGCGCTCGCCAAGCGGCTCGACGCGCCGCTCGCCATCGTCGACAAGCGGCGCGAACGGGCGGGCGAATCGGAAGTGATGAACGTGATCGGCGACATCGCCGGGCGCCATTGCGTCCTGCTCGACGACATCGTCGATTCGGGCGGCACGCTCTGCAACGCCGCCGACGCGTTGCTCGAAGGCGGCGCGGCGAGCGTATCGGCCTACATCACCCACGGCGTGCTCTCGGGCGGGGCGGTCGCGCGCGTCGCCGCATCCAAGCTCAGCGAACTGGTGCTGACCGACACGATCCAGCCGACCGAAGCGGTGCGGGTCGCGCGCAACATTCGCGTGATCTCGATCGCGCCTCTGATCGGCGAGGCGATCGGCCGCATCGCCAAGGAAGAAAGCGTCTCGTCGCTGTTCAACTAGCTGGCGCCGACGCGGCGTTGCACAGCCGCGCCCTCGCCGACCTCGAACGTCGGAATCATTTCATCGACGCGCACGGTCATTTCGCCGTCATGACGCAGGCGCAAATCCTCGCCTCCGCAATTCTGCGCGGGAGGGGATGAATCATGCTTCGTTCAACGACGTTCAAAGCCGCTTTGCTGTTGTCTGTGGTCGCGGTCGCTCCGGCGCGCGCCGACGTGAGCCTGCTCGCGATCGGAACTCTGGACGGGAACCACCGATCTGTCGGGCCTGACCGGAACTCTGGAAAACGGCGTGCCGGCGAATATTCTGGGCGGCCTGGGCTCGGGCATCGCCTTCGCGGGCGGCGACACGTTTCTGGCGGTTCCCGACCGCGGTCCTAACGCCGTCCCGTTCAATTCGAGCGATCGACAATACGGCCTCGTACATCAATCGGTTTCAGACGCTGAAACTCAATCTGACGGCGAATCCGGGCGGAGCGCTTCCCTTCACCCTCACGCCCACGCTGACCAAGACCACCCTGCTCTACAGCTCGACGCCGCTCACCTACGGAACCGGCGCCGGCCTCGGGGTCGGCCCGGGCGCGCCGGCTCAAAACACGTCGGACAAATTCTATTTCACCGGCCGGTCCGACAATTTCGGGCCCGGCGGTTCTTCGGTGACCACGAACGCGCGCTTCGATCCGGAATCGGTTCGCGTCTCCAATGACGGAAAGTCCGTCTTCATCTCCGACGAATACGGCCCCTATGTGCGGCAGTTCGATCGCGCGACCGGGCAATTGATCAAGACCTTCACTCTGCCCAGCAATCTCTCTGTCGCATTTCAGTCGCCCCAGGGCGCGGTCGAAACGAGCACCAACACGAGCGGGCGCACCGACAACAAGGGCATGGAGGGGCTTGCGCTCACGCCGGACGGCAAGACGCTGGTCGGCATCATGCAGGCGCCCCTCATTCAGGACGCCGGCAAGAGCAATCCGGCCAACAAGACCGTTCGCATCGTGACGATCGACATCGCGAGCGGCGCCACCAAGGAATACGCCTACAACCTGACTTCGGGCTCGGGCGTGAGCGACATCGTGGCGCTCAACGATCACCAGTTCCTTGTCGACGAGCGCGACGGGCATGGCCGCGCCGACGGCAGCGACGCGGTCGCGAAGCAGCTGTTCATCATCGACACCAACGGGGCGACGGACGTGACCGACCTCTCGGGAGAGGCCCTCAAGGACGCCGCCATCCCGAAGAGCGGCCCGTTCCTCGATATCGTGGCGGCGCTTGGAGCGAACGGCATTCCCCCGTCCGAGGTGCCGGCCAAGATTGAAGGCTTGGCCTTCGGACAGGACGTCACAGTCGATGGCAAGGTCGAGCACACGCTCTACGTCTCCAACGACAACGACTTCCTTTCGCAAGTCCCGTTGGCCGATGGCACGATGGTCGACAATCCGAACCAGTTCTTCGTGTTCGGCTTCACCGACGCGGATTTGGCGAAGTTCGGCGTTGAAGATTTCGACCCGCAGGACGTCGCCGCCGTTCCCGAGCCCTCCACTTGGGCGATGATGATTTTGGGCTTTCTGGGGCTCGGCTTCGCGGCTCGCCGCAAGGGCGCAGCCCTGCGCGCGGGCTGACCAACCTCTTCTCTCTGAAGGAAGGAAAGGCCGCATCCAACGATGCGGCCTTTTTTCATGGGAGACTTCGAGCGGCGCGCGGGCGTTTCGGCGCCGGCGTTCCTCGGAACGAAGCGACCGCGCTTGACAGTCAAGTTGCGGGCGGACTTACTCGACTGAGCCGGTTAGTTTCTCGGGGCGCGCTCGGGAGCCGCTCGCGCCAAACGGAGGTCAGCATATGGTCGGTCGCATCACGCTCATGACGTCGGCGGCTTTAGCCGGAAGTCTTCTCGCTTCCGTCGCGGCCACCGCGGCCGACACCGTCAAGCCCGCCGTTCTCTATGATCTTGGCGGCAAGTTCGACAAATCGTTCAACGAGGGCGTGTTCAACGGCGCAACAAAGTTCAAGAAGGAGACCGGCGTCGATTTCCGCGACATCGAGATCCAGAACGAGGCGCAGCGCGAGCAGGTTCTCCGCAAGTTCTCCAAGGACGGCTTCTCGCCGATCATGACCGTCGGCTTCGCCTGGGAGACCGCGCTGAAGAAAATCGCGCCGGAATATCCCAACACGAAATTCGGCATCATCGATGACGTGGTCGACCTGCCCAACGTCCAGTCGGTCGTGTTCAAGGAGCATGAGGGCTCGTTCGTCGTCGGCGTGATCGCGGCCGATACGTCAAAGACCGGCAAGGTCGGCTTCGTCGGCGGCATGGACATTCCGTTGATTTCGAAGTTCGAATGCGGCTACGCGCAGGGCGTCAAATACGCTTCCGACGGCAAGGCGGAAGTCTTCGCCAATATGACCGGCACGACGCCAGCGGCCTGGAACGATCCGGTCAAGGGCGGCGAGCTCGCCAAGTCGCAGATGGATCGCGGCGCCGACATCGTCTACGCCGCAGCGGGCGCGACCGGCCAGGGCGTGCTGAAGGCCGCGGCGGACGCCGGCAAGTTCGGCATCGGCGTCGATTCCAACCAGAACGGCCTGTTTCCCGGCAAAATCCTGACTTCGATGCTGAAGCATGTCGACGTCGCGACCTACAAGTCGTTCATGGACGCCAAGAACGGAACCTGGAAGCCCGGCATCCTGGAGCTGGGCCTGAAGGAGGGCGGCGTCGACTACGCGGTCGACGACAACAACAAGGCCATTCTCAGCGCCGAAGTGCAGGGCCAAGGCGGACCAGGCGAAAGCCGATATCATCTCGGGCAAGATTCAGGTCCACGACTACATGTCCGACAACAAGTGCCCGTCCTGAGTGGAGCGCGCTTCGACAAGGCCGTTGCTGCATTGCTGCGATCGTGGCCGTCCCCGGACTTGATCCGGCGATCGAGCCGGCGATCGACGCCGACTTTCCCGCAACGCTCGCTTGGAAGCCGTAGACGAGCGGCGCCCGGTCATCGCTGTCGACAGCGATCGGCGGGTGACGAACATGGCCGCGACCGCGCCTCCCGCCATCGAACTGATCGGCATCGACAAGAGCTTCGGCCCGGTTCACGCCAACAACAACGTCAATCTCGTCGTCGAGCGCGGAATTGATCCACGGCATCGTCGGCGAGAACGGGGCCGGCAAATCGACGTTGATGTCGATTCTCTACGGCTTCTATGAAGCCGACAGAGGCGAAATCCGCGTCAACGGCGAGCCGGTCAGAATCCGTTCCTCGCGCGAGGCGATCAGCCACGGCATCGGCATGGTGCATCAGCACTTCATGCTGGTGCCGCCGTTCAGCGTGCTCGAAAACGTGATGCTCGGCGCCGAGGGCGGGCCGCTGCTCGCCGAGGGCGCGGGCGCGATCCGCAAGCGGCTTGGCGAACTCGGGCGCGAATACGGCCTCGTCGTGGATCCCGACGCCATCGTCGGCGAATTGTCGGTCGGCCTGCAGCAGCGCGTCGAGATCCTCAAGGCGCTGGTGCGCGGCGCCGAGATCCTCGTGCTCGACGAGCCAACCGCGGTGCTGACGCCGGCCGAAGCCGATCAGTTGTTCGAGATGCTGCGCGTGCTGAAGCGCGAGAACAAGACCATCATCTTCATCACCCATAAGTTGCGCGAGATCATGAATCTGACCGACCGCGTGTCGGTGATGCGGCGCGGGGAGATGGTCGCGACCTTCGATACCGCGAAGACCTCGCCGCCCGAGCTCGCCGACGCGATGGTCGGGCGCAAGGTTATTCTCAAGGTCGAGAAAGGCCCGGCGCACCCCGGCGCCGTCGCGCTCGAAGCGCGCGACCTCGTGGTGCGCGACGACCGCGGAGTCGCTCGCATCGACGGCGTCTCGTTCGCCTTGCGCGAAGGCGAGATTCTTGGCGTGGCCGGCGTCGCCGGCAACGGGCAGTCCGAGCTTCTCGAGGCGCTCGCCGGCATCCGCGCGCTCAGTTCAGGCGAGATCCTCATCGAAGGCCAGCCAGTCCCGGCGCAGAGCCGCAATCCGCACATGGAACGGCTGCTCGGCGTCGGCCACGTGCCGGAAGATCGCCATCGCGTCGGGCTCGTCATGCCGTTCGAAGCCTGCGAGAGCGCGATGCTCGGATTTCATCGCGAGCCGGTTTACGGCAAAGGCTTCTTCTATGACCGCAAGGCGATCATCGCCGACGCCGACGAGAAGATGGAGTCCTTCGACGTCCGGCCGCGCGCGCCGCTGCTCAAGACCGCCAATTTCTCCGGCGGCAATCAGCAGAAGATCGTGCTGGCGCGCGAGATCGAGCGCAATCCCAAGATCCTGCTGGTCGGGCAGCCGACCCGCGGCGTCGACATCGGCGCGATCGAATTCATCCACAAGCGGATCGTCGCCCAGCGCGACGCCGGCAAGGCGGTGCTGCTGGTCTCGGTCGAGCTCGACGAGATCTTCGCGCTCTCCGACCGCATCATCGTGCTCTGCGGCGGACGCATCACCGGCGAGCGGCGACCCGAGGAGACCAACGCCCAGGACCTCGGCCTCTTGATGGCGGGCGTGAGCGAGCGCGCCGCATGAGCGCGCCGCTGAAGCCCCTGCCCGCCTGGGCGGACGTCGCGCTCATCCCGTTGATCAATGTCGCCGCGGCTTTCGTCATCTCCGGCTTCGTCGTGCTGGCGATCGGCGAGAATCCGCTGCAAGCCGTGCAAAGCCTCGTCCTCGGCGCGCTCGGCGATCTCGAGGGGATCGGCTACACGCTGTTCTACGCGACGAGCTTCATCTTCACCGGGCTTTCGGTCGCGATCTGTTTCCACGCCGGCCTGTTCAACATCGGCACCGAGGGCCAGGCCTATATTGCCGGTCTCGGCGCGACGCTTGTCGCGCTCCATTTCGGCTTCCTGCCCGGCTATACGCTGGCCATCGCCGCGATCATCGGCGCGGCGGTGTTCGGCGCGGCTTTCGCGGCCATTCCCGGCTATCTGCAAGCCTATCGCGACAGCCACATCGTCATCACGACGATCATGTTCAATTACATCGCCTCCGCCATCATGGGCTATGTGCTCGTCAACGTGTTGCGCAAACCGGGGCAGATGAACGCCGAGACGGCGCCGTTCCGCGACACGGCGCTCGTGCCGCAGTTCCACGAAATGCTCGCCCATTTCGGAATCAAATGGCCGGTGACGCCCTTCAACCTCTCGTTCCTGCTCGCGCTCCTGTGCTGCCTCGCGGTCTGGCTCCTCATCTGGCGAACCCGCCTCGGCTACGAGATCCGCACGGTCGGCGCCAATCCGACCGCCGCCGTCTACGGCGGCATTTCGCCGGCCCGCGTCACGGTCATCACGACCTTGCTGTCGGGCGCGCTCGCCGGCGGAGTCGCGGCCAACGTCATCCTGGGCGACCAGCACCGGCTGATCCTCGAATTCGTCGGCGGCTTCGGCTTCGTCGGCATCGCGGTCGCGCTGATGGGGCGCGCGCATCCGGTCGGCATCATCCTCGCCGCGATCCTGTTCGGCGTCCTCTATCAGGGCGGGCAGGCGCTCTCGATCGACATGCCCAAGATCAGCCGCGACATGATCGTCGTGATCCAGGGCCTGGTCGTGCTGTTCGCCGGCGCGCTCGAGCACATGTTCCGCCGCCCTGTCGCGACCCTGCTCGCGCGGCGCACGACCCAGCCGCCGATCTGACGGCCGGCGACATGGAATGGTTCAACGCCTTCATCGTCGTCTTCGCCTCCGGCATGCGGCTGGCCGTCCCGCTCATCCTCGCCTGCCTTGCGGGCCTGTGGTCGGAGCGATCGGGCATCGTCGACATCGGGCTTGAGGGCAAGATTCTCGTCGGCGCGTTCGCCTCGGCCGTGGGCGCGACCTTCACCGGCAGCGTGTGGCTCGGGCTCGCCGCGGGTCTCGCCTCGACTGTCGTCTTCTCGCTCATCCACGGCTACGCCTCGATCGACCAGCGCGCCAATCAGATCGTCTCCGGAACCGCGATCAACATGGTCGCAGACGGCCTCACCGCGCTCATCGGCAACGCGATCTGGTCGCAGGGCGGACGAACGCCGCAATTGCCCGCGAGCGCGCAGTTCGGCACGATCGAATTTCCTTTCGCGCGCGAGATCGGGGCGGTTCCGATCATCGGCCCGATCTACGAGCATCTGATCTCGGGCTACGATCTCATCACCTATGCCGCCTTCCTCTTGGTGCCGCTCACCTATTGGGCGCTCTACAGCACCCGCTTTGGTCTGAGACTGCGGGCGGTCGGCGAGAATCCGGCCGCGGTCGACACTGCCGGCATCTCGGTCAGGGCGATGCGCTACAGCGCGGTGATCATCTGCGGCCTTCTGGTCGGGCTTGCCGGGGTCTATCTCGTCCTGTCGCAATTGTCCTATTTCCAGCCGCACATGAGCGCGGGGCGAGGCTTCATCGCGCTCGCCGCGCTCGTCTTCGCCAAATGGCGGCCGTGGCCGGCGCTCGCGACCTGCCTCCTGTTCGGCTTCCTCGATGCGCTGGCGATCCGCCTGCAGGGAGTCGAATTGCCAATCATCGGACCCGTGCCGGTGCAGGCGATCGAGGCCCTGCCCTATATTCTCACCGTCGTGCTGCTGGCGGGCTTCATCGGCAAGGCGATCCCGCCCAGGGCGTCGGGGATTCCTTATGTCAAAGAGCGCTGAATCGGCGCTTGCCGAACTGTTCGCGGCCGCGAAGGCGGCGCAGGCGAACGCCTATGCGCCCTATTCGCGCTTCAAGGTCGGCGCCGCGCTGCGCACGCCGGACGGCGCGATCTTTTCCGGCTGCAACGTCGAGAACGCCGCCTATCCGCAAGGAAGCTGCGCCGAAGCGGGAGCGATCGCCGCGATGGCGCTCGCAGGCGAACGCCGCATCGCGGAAATCCTGGTCGTCGGCGACGGCGACGCTTTATGCACGCCGTGCGGCGGCTGTCGCCAGCGCATCCGCGAATTCGCCGATCCTTCGACCGTCATCCATATCGCCGGCCCGGAGGGCGTGCGCGCGCGAAGTTCACTCTCGGCGAGCTGTTGCCGGAATCCTTCGGACCGGATCATCTGGCGGTGTGACGGCGCCGCTCACACCTCCCGCCAGCGGGGCTTGGACGGATCGGTGAGGGTGAAATTGATTGGCCCGATGCCGCAGATGGCGATCACCGCTGGCTCGTTGTGGCCGCGGATCACGCCGTCATAATGCGGCGTCAACGCGATGCGGCGCACATAGCTGCCGGCTTGAACTGGCACGCAGGAGGCAGGGTCGAAATCAGGACCGCTGTTGCACCACCAGGTGCCCGACAACACCATGCAATAGCGGTCGGTCGAATAAAGGTGCGGCGCGCTCATGTATCCCGGATGCCAGCGCACCAGCGTGTAATAGAGGCCGGACTGAGAGGTGGCCCCGATCAGCGGACAGCTGTCGACGCTGTTCTGGGGAAAGGACGCTTCCGTCGTCCATTGCAGCTGATCCGGCGGCGTAATGAGCGTCTGCCCCGGATTGAGCGGACTGGCCGCCGCCCCGGTGACGCCGAATGGCAGCGCCGCCATCAGCGAGGTCATGAGCAGATCGCGCCGGCTTGCTTGATGCTCCATATGTCGCCTCCCTTAGAGCCGCCTTTCGGTATTTCGGCGACGACTCTATTATGCCGCAAGATGGGACGCGGGTCGAACGTCCGGTTCTCACACTTTTGCGAGGCGCACCGAATGAACACTGACTCCTGACGCGGCGATCGGCGCGCTCAGGATCCATGGCCTCGACTCGTTGCCGCCCGCTCGCCATCGTGCTCGGCTCTGGTCTCGGCGCTTTCGCCGACGAAGCGCGCGACGCGGTCGCGATTTCCTACCTCGACATTCCTGGCTTTCCTGTCCCGACCGTCGAGGGCCATGCGGGGCGGCTGGTGGTCGGGACGATCGAAGGCCAGCGGGTGGCGCTGTTTCAGGGTCGTGGGCATTATTACGAGCGAGGCGATGCGAACGCGATGCGGATCGCGATCGACACGTTCCGCAAGCTCGGCGGCGAGACGGTGCTGCTCACCAACGCCGCGGGAGGGCTCAGACAGGAATGGCGACCGCCGGCGCTGGTCGCGATCACCGATCACATCAACTTTTCCGGAATGAACCCGCTGATCGGCTATTCTGGCGCCGATCGCTTCGTGCCGCTGACCAGGGCCTACGACCAGAGGCTCGTCGCCGCGCTCCGCGAAGCGCGCGAGACGCGCGGACATCGAGCTCAACGAGGGCGTCTACATGTGGTTTTCCGGGCCGAGCTTCGAGACGCCGGCCGAGATTCGCGCCGCGCGCATTCTCGGCGCCGATCTCGTCGGCATGTCGACCGTGCCGGAGGTGATCCTGGCGCGCCGCGCGGGCCTGCGCTGCGCCGCGGTCTCCGTCGTCACCAATTATGCCGCAGGCCTCGCCGGCGGCGACCCGAGCCATGCGGAGACGCAAGCGGTCGCGCATGAGGCCGCCGACCGTTTCAAGCGCCTGCTGCGCGGCTTCATCCGAGCCTATCGACCGCAATCGGCATGATCCTTCCCCAGGAGATCATTCGCGCCAAGCGCGACGGCGAGACCCTGAGCGCGGGCGAGATCGGCGACTTCATCGCCGCGCTGACGAGCGGCGCGGTCACCGAGGGACAGGCCGCCGCCTTCGCGATGGCGATCTACTTTCGCGGCATGTCGCTCGACGAACGCGTCGCGCTGACGCAGGCGATGACGCGCTCAGGCGCGAGCCTCGACTGGCGCACCGAGAATCTGACCGGGCCCGATCCTCGACAAGCACTCGACCGGCGGCGTCGGCGACAACGTCTCGCTGATGCTGGCGCCGATGCTCGCCGCCTGCGGCGGCTATGTGCCGATGATCTCCGGACGCGGCCTTGGCCATACCGGCGGCACGCTCGACAAGCTCGATTCGATCCCCGGCTACGCGTCGCAACCGGACCTCGCTCTGTTCAAGCGCGTGGTGCAAGGAGGCCGGCTG
Source organism: uncultured Alphaproteobacteria bacterium (assembly GCA_963762335.1). GTDB lineage: Bacteria > Pseudomonadota > Alphaproteobacteria > Rhizobiales > Beijerinckiaceae > Roseiarcus. The sequence goes on from CAVXKU010000019.1 coordinate 81,982, forward strand.
CGCCATCATCGGCCAGACGGCCGATCTCGCGCCGGCCGACAGGCGCCTCTATGCCATCCGCGACGTGACCGCCACGGTCGAATCGGTCGCGCTGATCACCGCCTCGATCCTGTCGAAGAAGCTCGCGGCCGGGTTGCAGGGGCTGGTCATGGACGTCAAGACCGGCTCAGGCGCCTTCATGGCGACGCTCGACGGATCGCGCGAGCTTGCGACGAGCATCGCGACGGTCGCCAGCGACGCCGGCCTGCCGACCGTTTCGCTCATCACCGACATGAACGAGCCGCTGGCCAGCGCCGCCGGCAACGCGGTCGAGATCCGCAACGCCGTCGATTATCTCACCGGCGCGCGGCGCGACGAGCGGCTCGATCGCGTGACGATGGCGCTCGGCGCCGAACTCCTGGTCCTCTCCGGCCTTGCGCACGACATCGACGCCGGAGCCGCGGCTTGAAACGAGCGCTCGAAACCGGCGCGGCGGCGGAGCAATTCGAGCGTATGGTCGCCGCTCTCGGCGGGCCGAAGGACTTCATCGCGCGCAGCAGTCGCGACCTGCTGCCGCGGGCGCCGGTTCTCATCGACGCGGCGCCCGAGGCGCGCGGCTTCGTCACCAGCATCGACGTGCGCGCGGTCGGGCTCGCTGTGGTCGAACTCGGCGGCGGCCGGTCGCGCGCCGCCGACGAGATCGATCCGGCGGTCGGCCTGACCGAACTCGCTCCGATCGGCGCCGAGGTCGGCCCCGATGCGCCGCTCGCGCGCGTGCATGCGCGGAGCGCGGACCAGGCCGAGGCCGCCACTCGGCGCCTCCGCGCCGCCTATCGCGTCGACGAAGCGCCACTCTCGCCAGGCGACCCAGTGATCGAACGCATCGTCGGGACGCCGCAATGAGCGTGCTCATCGCCATTTCCGGCTGGGATCCAGCGCCCTGGCGGCGCGCATGGAAGCGCTGCTGCCGTCGCATGAGATCGTGATGCTCGGCGAGTCGTTCGACCGCGCTTCCGTGCGCTACGCGCTGAGTTGGCGCCATCCGCCGGGCGCCCTCAAGGACCTTCCCGATCTTCAGGTGATCGTCTCGCTCGGCGCCGGCGTCGATCATCTGTTCGCCGATCCCGCTTTACCCGACAAGCCGATCGTGCGCGTGGTCGATCCCGATCTCACCAACCGCATGAGCGAATGGGTGGTCATGCATGCGCTCGTGCACCTGCGCCAACTGCGCCGCTACGAACGCCAGCAGCGCGCAGCAGATCTGGGAAGACGACGACCAGCCAGCCGAAGGCCGCCGACGTCCAGATCGGCGTGCTCGGGCTGGGCGTGATGGGCAAGGACGCGCTGACCAAACTGACGACGCTGGGGCTTCAAGGTCGCCGGCTGGAGCGCAAGCCCAAAGTCGCTGCCCGGTTCGCCTGCTTTCGGGCGCGGAGGGCTTGAAGCCGCATCCTGGCGCAAACCGACATGCTGGTCGTCTTGCTCCCGCTGACCGCCGCGACGCGCGGCATCGTCGACGCGTCGCTCCTCGCGCAGCTCCGGCAGGGCGGCCCGCTCGGCGGCCCGATCGTCATCAATGCCGGACGCGGCGGCTTGCAGGTCGAAGCCGACATTCTCGCCGCGCTCGATTCCGGCGCGCTTCAAGGCGCCTCGATCGACGTGTTCGAGCGCGAGCCGCTGCCGAAAGGACTCACGCCTCTGGACGCATCCGGCGGTCTATGTCAGCCCGCACAACGCAGCGATCTCGACGCCGGAGGCGATCGCCGCCTTCGCCGCCCGGCAAATCGAGGCGTTCGAACGCGGCGAGCCGCTCACCCATGTCGTCGACCGGCGGCGCGGCTATTAAGGCGAGGCGCAGGCCGAACCCTGCGCCCCTGTCGCGCTACTGCTTTTTGCAGGTGTCGATGGTCTCCGGGGTGCAGACGTCGAGGCCGATCGTCACCGGATCCGGAACGGTCTTGCCTTGCGTCAGGTCGTTCAAGAGGTAGATGGCCTTGTAGCCCATCTCGAACGGCCGTTGTCCAACCTGCCGGTGGCTCAGGCGCTCCAGATCGTCCATCTGCATCGGCAGTATCGACGAAACAGTATCGTCAGAGCTCCTCTGTTCGAAGCCATCTTGTACTGGCCCATAAGCTCTTCGTAGGCCTTGACTTCGATCTGGGTAGTGCTGCCGCGTCGAACACAGCGTCCATCTTCGCACATTGGCGAGAAGGTCGGTGAGCTGGGTGATCGACAGCGGGAAGTCATCGTCGTTGTAGCGGCAACCTGGGACCTGCTTCACCGTCGGCCGCAGGGTCTTCTGTCATGCCCTTGATGCGGTTGTTCATGTTGGCGGCGGCCGGTCCGCCGGTCTGGATGCAATACGTG
>CAVXKU010000020.1:0-172394 GCA_963762335.1 uncultured Alphaproteobacteria bacterium
TGATCGCCGTACACGCCAGCGGAGGAGAGCGCGATGAGACGCTCGACGCCCGCGCGGAGCGCCGCTTCGGCGATGTTCAGCGTGCCTCCAACATTCACCGACATCACCTGGTGCGGGTCGCTCGCCGCGACCATCGGTCCGGAGATCGCGCCGGCATGGACGACAGCGCCGACCTGCGCATCGCGCATTAGCGTCAGCGAGCGCGGGGCCATCCATCGAGGTCGACCGTCGCCCAGCGCACGCCTGTCGGCGCCTCTGCAGCTCGCCGATCCGTCGCGATGACATCGACGCCCTCGGCTACAAGCCGCGCGACGAGCCGGCCGCCGATCAAACCAGCCGCGCCCGTGACGAGGATAGGGCTGCTCGTCATGCAGCGACCGGAGCCGGATGATGCGTCGCCCAATGTCGAGCGATGTCGGCGCCGGTTGCAAACCAGACGCGGTCGTGCCGGCGCACGTGCTCGAGAAAACGGATGAGGCCCACTGCTCGGCCGGGTCGACCCACGAGGCGGTCGTGCAAGCCGATGCTCATCAGCTTCGGGCTCTCGGCTCCCTCGGCGTAAAGGAGGTCGAAGCAGTCGATCATATAGCGCGCGAAGTCTTCCGCTGTGCCCCAGCCATTATGGTCGTAGCGATTGTCGTTGGTCTCGTAGGAATAGGGAATGACGAGGTGCCGCCGCTCATCCACCGCCACCCAATACGGCAATTCGTCATTCAGGCTGTCGCGGTCGTAGAGGAGGCCGCCGTGCTCCACGAGTAATCGCCTGGTGTTTTCGCTTGGCCTGCCGGTCATCCATCCGACCGGCGCGGCGCCGGTCAGCGCCTTGATCCCCTCCATCGCCAAGCGGATATGCTCGCGCTCGGTCGCTTCATCGACCATCTGGTAATCGATCCATCGCCAGCCGTGACTGACGACCTCGTGACCCTGCGCGACGAAGGCTTCGAGGGCGTCCGGGTTCTGTTGCAGCGCGCGCACGACTCCCAGCACGCTTACTTTCACCTCAAATTCCTTGAGGATGCGCAAGACGCGCCAATTGCCTGCGCGTGGTCCGTACTCAAATACACTCTCGACAATCTGGCTTCGTTTGCCGTGATAAGCGGGGAAGCCCGTGTCGGTAAGCACGTTCTCCGACGTTCCGTCGCCCTCCATCATCGAGCGCTCGCCGCCCGCCTCGAAATTGAGGTTGATGTTGATTGCGATGCGCGCCTCGCCCGGCCAGCGAGGGTTCGGCGGATTTGGTCCGTATCCACGGAAATCACGCGCTGGCATCGTCATGATCAGGTTCCCTATTCATCTGAGGGCGCCTGCCCGCGCGACACGATCAGCACAATCGCCGCCTTTGCCATGCCGATCGCCTCTTCTAGCACCGTATCCGAGGCGCGCCCGCAGTGAGACGGCGACCATGGAAGAAAGATTTTAGACCATGTGCACGTAAACTCGCGTCAAGATCCGCCGCGTGCCACGCATCCGCCCGTGAGTAGCTGATGAATAGATCGTAGGTCTCGTTCGCCATGAACGTGCCCACGCCGCTGCTGAGACCCCAAGCGTTCCAACGATGATCGCCAGGCCCAAGTTACACCAATTATCGGCTCGTGCGACTTGCCCATCCGTCGACTGGTCTCTCGGCTTCAAGCCATCGGTCAGTGTCGGCCGGCGTGGTAAGTATAACTGCCGCAGCCCGTTACGTCGGCTCGACGGGGAAACTGCACTTAAACGGGCGTCTGCTCTCTCGCCCTGCGAAGGCCTTGCGCCTCGAAGGCCTCTCCCGTCTCGATTAGAACCGCCGGGCGGCCTGTCTTGGCCTCGTATCGGCGCACAGTCACATCGATATAGAGCGGGTCAAGCTCGACTCCGCGGCAGACGCGGCCGGCGGCCTCGGCAGCGATGAGGGTCGAGCCGGAGCCGAGGAACGGGTCGATGACAGTGCCGCCGCGGTTAGTGAGGTCGAGAAGAGCATCCTCGAGCACGGAGCCGAGTGAGGAGGCGCCGGGATAGGTCCCTACGGTTCTGTCACGTAAACTGAATCGACAAGAAGCGTTGAGCTGATCCGGGCGATTTGAAACGCTGCATCATGCGGTCGCGCCGTCGTGTCGGCCGGTGCGAATTCTCAGCCCGATCGTTCGCGCGTACGCTCTAGCACTACTTTGGCAGATTGAGGATTTGTTAACTGGAGTTGCGTGAAGGATTGCGCTCTGTTTTTGCGGAGCGCGACGGATGGCGGCTTGGAATGACGGCCTTTTGCGTTGGCTTGCGCCGTTCTTGGGCAAGCTCGGCCACAGGCGCGGCGGCGGATGTGCCCGCTCTATGTGGCGGGGCAAACGGCATGTGCCCAATGTTCTGTCCGTCGCCGCCGAAGACATGCTCGGCAAAGCAAAGTGGCGCATGCTCGCTTGGCGCAAGGGAACCAAGGGACCCTTGAAGGCCCGCTTCGCCGCCGTCCGCGTGCGCGTCGCCGACGGACCGCCGCAACGGATCGGCGACAAGGGCATGCAGCATATGCCCGGCGAAGAGGTCTGGCTCGTCGGCGAGCGGCGCGCCTCCGGCGAGCAGAAATACTATCTCGCCAACCTGCCCGCGGAAGCCGGCCTCAAGACATTGGCCGCGACGATCAAGGCGCGCTGGGTCTGCGAGCAGGCTCACCAGCAACTCAAGGAAGAACTCGGCCTCGACCACTTCGAAGGCCGCTCATGGCGAGGTCTTCATCGCCATGCGCTGATGACCATGATCGCATACGCCTTCCTTCAGCATCATCGCTTGGCCGCTGCAAGCGAAAGGAAAAAGAGGCCCGGCGCGAGCGGGGGAAAAAAGTCTCCGCCGGCCCACCGCAGCCAACGCTGCCGACCATACGAAAAGCCGTCGTCGTCGCCCTGGCGCGCGCTCCGCCCTATCGATGCCCACACTGCCGCCGACAAATTCGCAGACAGCTCAGCTGAAAGTGCCAAAGTAGTGCTAGTGGTGGCGAGCCGACAATCCGATCTCGGACTTTGCCGCAGAAGTCCTAAAACAGTTGGGTCGACGCCGCCTGACCCCTCATCATCGCCGTCTCTCCCGCAAATCAGCGAGATTCAATGAATCACGACGCCACACTGACAACAATCAATCGCTGACTTTTTCAATGGTATCTGCGATAAGCGGACATTGCTGCGCAGCGGCTTCGAGGTTGTCGGACCGCCGCCGCATTTGCCCGAAGGGTCTTGCCGAACTTCGCAGGAACCCGACGCCGCAGATCGTTCCCTCGCCCTGCAGAAGCCGCGCCGACCCGGCGGCTGTTGGTCATTGTGAAAAAGCTGAATCGTCTCGGGCGCGCGTCAGCCTCGGTCGAGCTTCACCGTTCATTGTGTTCGTGAACGTCGCTGAAACGTCGTCGTTGCAGGAATGGGAAAGCGCACGGATGAACACAGTCCACTTTCACCGCATGCTTGCGGGCGCGCTCGCTCCGATAGGCGGCCTGTTGATCGCGACGCCGGCCGCGGCCGATCTGGTTCTCAATTTCAACAATGACCGCCCGGACGCGTCTACCGTGCCGGCGTACATAACCTTCACCGGCGCGGCCCCAGGCGGTTTCGACGCAACGAACGTCCTCACGGGCGCCCCACTCCAGGAGGGGGTCAGCTACAGTCTCTCGACTCTCGCCGGCGGCGTGGATGTCACACAATACACATCAGGCCGGGTTTTCGTTTCCCTCGGCTCCCGATTGACCGGCCTCAGCGCCAGCAACGATTACGCGCCCAATTTCCTCAATCCGAACCTGCCAAATTTCACGACCCGGATGGACAAATACGAAATTACTTATGACTCCCAGCTCAAGGTTCGACGCCCGCGACCGGCGGCGCCAATCTCAGCTCGACCGATTTCTTTGGCATTCCGCTGAAGCTGCAGACAAAGGGCGGCAGTCAGCCGACAACGCTCACCTGGAACTACGGCGGCGGCGTCAACACGGCCGCGGTCTTCCAGACCCTCGGCGCCTTGCAGAACTACCAGACCGACACGGCTGCCAACACCCTCGGCGCCCTCGTCGCCAACGGGTCGAACGGCGTCACGATCAACACGCCCGGCGGACCCATGACCGGGGTGGTTCGCATCATCGCGCCAAGCACCACGAATGGGGGAGACGACACCGTACCCAAGCTTCAGCAACTACCTGACCCATCTCCAGAGCGGCGGACCTGGCTCGGCGCCGATCCCGGCCACCATCGCGGGTCAGAACGGACAATTCTCGAAGGGCGGACCGTTCCAGGACTATAATTTGAACGCCATCATCTCGAACAGCACGCAGACGATCAACGGGATGACAATTCATCCCGGCGATCTTGTGCTGAACGGCACTGTGACGAACCCGAGCGGCCCCTCGAGCAACCTGACCATCGTTGTTACAAAGGCGAACCTGACCTCCTTCGCCGTTTACGGCGCGAATCCCGCATACACGATCTGCGGCGCCTGTTCAGACCCCAGAAGGTGGTCGAGAAGGCGGTCGCCGACTATTTCTCCGGGCTGAACTTCGGCCTTATCGGCAGCCCGGCGGCCAATCCGAACAACCCGGGGCAGACGATTGGAAACTCGCCTTCCTGGACCTGGTATGGCAACAAGCCGAATGGAGGCGGGCCCGCGCCGCTGCCCCTGAGCGACGCCTATGCCGCCGCGCAGCCGGGCGAATCCGGTTTCTACAATGCGTACGCCGCCTATCTGAACAACAGCAGCGCCCCGGTGACGGACGCCTATGGCTTTCCCTACACGGACCGGCTCGCGAGCCCTCTGGCGGCTCTCGACGACAACACGATCCTGACGATGACCATTCTGGGCGACGACGTCGGGTCCAGTCCGTCGGGGTGGGTCATCACGGTCCCCGCTCCGACTACGGAGACGTTTGCGGACGTTGCTCGTCGGCCCCACCCCGTCCTCGACGCTCACGGTCACCGGCGGCGGAACGGCGATTCTGTCCGGAGAGAACGCCTATTCGGGCGGCACGACGATCATCGACGGCACGACCGTCGAGGTCACGAACTCGAATCCGGAAGTCTCCTCCTCGATCGGCACGGGCGTCCTCACGCTGGACGACGGCATTCTAAAGGCCGGCGCCAACGATCTCACTTTCGACAACGCCGTGACGCTGACGAGCAACGGCGGGACCTTCGACTCGAACGGCAATATTCTGACCTGGAGCGGCGTCATTTCGGGCGACGGCGGACTGACCAAGGTCGGGGCCGGGACGCTGATCCTGGCCGGCACGAACACCTATGCGGGCGGCACGCTCATCGACGGCGGCACGCTCGGGATCGGCGCGAACGGCGCGCTCGGCTCGGGCGGCGTCACCATGCAGCCCGGCACGATTCTGCAGTTCGAGGCGAGCGGGATCGCGCTTGAGAACGCAATCGCACTGAACGCCAATCCCACCATCGACACCGGATCGAACATGGACGCGATCTCCGGCGTCATTTCGGGCTCGGGCGGGCTCACGAAGATCGGCTCGGGAACGCTCATTCTCGCCGGCGAAAACACCTATGCCGGCGGCACGCTCCTCGATGTCGGCACGCTCGGGATCGCCTCGAACGGGGCGCTCGGCGCGGGCGCTCTCGCCATGGCGCCCGGCACGATTCTGCAGTTCGAGGCGGACGGGCTCACGCTCCCGAACGCGATCGTGCTGAACGCCGATCCGACCATCGACACCGGATCGAACACGGACACGATCTCGGGCGTCATCTCAGGTTCGGGCTCACTCGACAAAATCGGCTCGGGAACGCTCATCCTCACGGCCGCGAACACCTATTCGGGTCCGACCGACGTGCAGGAAGGGACACTCGGCCTGAGGGGCTCGCTCGCCTCGACCGTCACGGTGGAATCGGGCGCAACTCTCGGCGGACCGGGGACGGTCGGCGGGCTCATCGCCAACAGCGGGGCGACGGTGGCGCCCGGCGTGCTCTCGCCCTATGCGACGTTCACCGTCACCGGCGAGGCCTCCTTCGCGGCCGGCTCGAATTTCGCGGTCAACATCAATTCCGCCGGCCAGAACGACAAGCTGGTCACGACCGGAACGACGACCCTCTCCGGGGGAAAAGTCGCGGTCAACGGCGCGAGCGGAACCTACCTTCCCTCGACGCGCTACACGCTGATGACCGCTGAAGGCGGCCTGTCCGGGACCTTCTCCTCGCTTTCGTCGAGCGGGAACCTCACGACCTTGGCCTTTCTCGAGCCGATGCTGAGCTACGACGCCGATGACGTCTATCTCGGTTTTTCCGTCAAACCGTTCGTATCGGCCGCGCAAACCCCAAACCAGGCCGCGACCGCGCTCGCTCTCCAGGCCCAGCCGGCCGGCTCGCCGCTTTACAATGCGCTCATCAGCCAGACGAAGTCGGGGGCGCTCAGCGCCTTCAACGCGCTCTCAGGCGAGATTCATGCGAGCGCCATCAGCGCGGCCTTCGATGACACGCGGCTGCCGCGCGAAGCGGTGCTCGACCGGCTCGCCGAGAGCTACGGGGCGCCGGCGCCGGGCGGCGCCAAGAGCGTGAAGACTTACGACTTCTCGACACCCGCGCAGGTCTTCTCGGCCTGGACGCAGGCGTTCGATTCCTGGGGGCATCTCGGCGGAAACGGCAATGCCGCGACGACGGACAACAACAACGGCGGCTTCATCCTCGGCGCCGATGCGACGCTCTACGGCCGCTATCGCCTCGGCGTCGCTGGCGGCTACACCAACGCGAATGTCTCGACGCCGGCGCGCAGTTCATACGGGAACATCTCGGCGACCTATATCGGGCTCTACGGCGGCGCCAGCGTCGACGCGCTGCAATTGCGCGGCGGCGCCTTCTACGCCAACAATCATTATGGCCTCAATCGTTCGGTGTCGTTCCCCGGCTTCGACCAGAATGTGGGGTCAGGCTCCGGCGGGTACACGGCCGAGGTCTTCGGCGAGGCCGGCTGGCGGATCGCCATCGCGGCGCCCATGGTCTCGGCCGCGTCGGTCGAGCCGTTCCTCGGCGTGGCGGGTGTCGATCTCCATAGCGCGAGCTTCGCCGAGACCCCGGGCCCGGCCTCGCTCGTCGGCGGATCGGAGAGCACGGGCTACGGAATCACGACGCTCGGCCTGCGTGGCGACACGACGATGTTCGTAAACGCGCCCATGACCCTGACCGGCATGATCGGCTGGCAGCACGTCTATGGCGGATCCACGCCGAACGCGACATTCGCTTTCGCCAGCGCTCCCTCGACTCCGTTTTCGATCGCCGGGGCGCCGATCGCGCGCGACGCGCTCGCCCTCGAACTCGGCGTCGACCGGCGCCTGACCGCGAACATCAAGCTCGGCGTCTATTATTCGGGACTCCTGTCGTCGAGCGCCAGCGACAACGGCGTCAAAGCCAAGCTCGAGGCGATCTTCTGAGCGGGCGACTCCTCGGCTGTCGATCCTTCTCGCCCGCGGGAGTTCTGGTCGAGCTTTGCAAGACCACGCCGCCGCATATCGTCCGCTCGCCCAGGCCGAAACCACCAATCGGGCCGCCGCCAGTCGTTTGCGAAAAAGTGACTGGCCTTGGCCGCGCTGGAGCCTAAGCAGCACGATTAGGGGCGCCATGGCCGGGTTTGGTCCCGGGACAAGCCCGGCGGTCGACGCGATCCCCGCTACGCGTGCGACTGATTGGCGAGCCCAGTGACGGTCGTCCAGCGGGCGCAACTGGCGGGATACCAGGCTCTTCCCTGGCCGCCCTCGAACGCAGGCTATCCACAACCACCCTCGCCGATCCTGGGGTAGCCTAATGTAGGTGCCGCTGTTTTTCCAGGAGCGCAAGTTTGTCGCTGTAGGTCAACCGCAGTTCGACTCCGCATTTAGCGCATTTGAAAGGAGGCGGTCATGGACCAGACCCCTTTTTCATAATCGGATAACCGCACCGTGTGCCTTGAAGTGTGAGATTCGTGGAGGAGTCAGAAGTAAAGGCCATCAAACTATCGCTCGCCGAAGCGGAGGCTCATCTGGCGTCCGTTGGCGATCTGACCGGCACGTCGGCTCGTGGCGCTGACTTGGTAGCGGTACTCCGGGAGCGACTGCCGAGGACTCCGGTGGCAGAGGAGTGATCGAAGCCATCGCCAGTGGGACAGCCGGCGGTTGATGCGCAGCATTTCTTCCAACGATTGGCATCGTTGCGCAAAGCGCGGATTGGCAGGCTTTTGACCGGACAAGGCAGGCGCGGGTCGCCTGCTGCATCATTGTTGGTGCGCCGCTGAGATAATGCTCGAAAGGGGAGATTTCGAGGTATCGTCTTGTGGTGGAGGCAAGCTCAGACTTAACGCTGTTTCCGACACGCCATCGCCGGCCGTTCCCTTCATTGCCGCAAGCCAAGGGAGCGGGTGGCGCATTCGATTAAGTCTGGTGCGAAAAGCAGGCGCGAGTTGCTTGCATTCCTCATGCCCACTTTACGTCGTTGAGGGGAAGCGCGACGCGGGAGGGCTTCGTGCGCTTGCCCACGGCGTGAGGGACGCGCTCGGAGCAGAATCCAGTCCCAACCCTCCTCGCCGCCCGTTCCGGTCTTGTTGCACCGCCGGAAGGGCGCCGGCACTCATCGACGATGTTCAACCGTCGATGAAACTCCGGGCTCCGCATCTCGCACTGGCATATTGCCAAACGTCCCAGCGTGGCCGAGCCGCAGCGGCCTTGCGCTGGTTTTGAACTGACGCCACCAACGAAAGCTTGGCGAGAGCGGCCGGAGCCCAGCATCTCCAGACTACGGCTCCGGCCATTTCTCGTCCGACATTCTCAACGGGTGAAACCGGCAGTTTTGGCGACCGTCGCTTTGGCCATCGCCATTTCCTGCAGCGTAACTTCGGCAAGGCGCCGGGCCGTCCAAGCTGACCGCGAACGAAAATCGTCGGGATCGGAAACGACTTTCCCCGACGACTTGATTGATTCCGTTCAAATCGAGGCCGGCGTGATCGCGATGGCTGACGATGTCTGGACCTGGTGCGAGAAAGCGAACGCTCGTGGCCGGACGGTCACGGTAAAGATCAAATGGGCCGACTTTCAGATTTCCACCCGCAGCCGGTCGATGGAGATGACCATCCAAACGAGGGAGAAGCTGCATAAGATCGCCCTAGACCTAGTCCGGTCCGTGTTCCCGCGACCGAAGGGCGTGCGACTCGTCGGGGTGACTCTGTCAAATCTTCGAGCGCAAACCGGCAAAGAAGCGGTTGAACCTCCGCTTTCGTGAAACTTGATCGCGGCCTTTCGACCTGCGGCCCCGATGTCGGTATCGACATCGCATGTCCACCCATTTCAGGCATCGATGCAGTACGATCCGATCTTCTTGGCTGACATCAGCGAATGGCTGGAATCTGCTCGATCCTCGGGCAAGCGTCGGGCGATCCTCGGCCGCGGGATCCCCTGCACGTCGTTTGCGCATCAGACTGACACAGAAAGGGAAGGCGGCCGCTCCTCGGCGCGACGGGCCTTGACCGATTTTCAGGCGCGCGACGGCACCCCCTATCGAACTTGGGCCTTCGTTTGGCCAGAGCCAAGTTCTCGTGGCAATTCCCAGAAGGGTCTGCGCTACCGATATGTCTCCATCAGCCCGGCGAGGGACGCCGCCACGAATTCCTTTAGCATCGCCCTTACGCGCGGGCGCTTTTCCGGCGGAAGTTCGCACCCGAGTTGAAGCGCGCTCCAAACGCCCTCGATGATGACCAGCGCCAGGGCCTCTACGTCCTCCGCCGGCGCGCGCGGGAGGAGCACGCCGATGGCGGGCGCGAGGATTTGCGCGTTGCCCTCCGTGTCGGCGAGATCGAGGGCGCGCAGTTCCGGGGCGCCGCGCATCGCGCCCCATACGGCGGGCAGGGTCGGGCAACTCTCCATGAAGTCTCCCGCGCCGTCGATGATGGCGACAAGCGCGTGTTCCGCCTCACCGGGGCTGGCTCCGCGCGCGCGCACGACGCCGTGCGCCAGGATCGCGCGCAATTCGTCGAGCATTCGCTCGACCAGCGTGCGGATGAGGGCCGCGGCGCTCGGAAAGTAGTGATACACGGAAGCGATCGGCAGATTCGCCCGGCGCGCAACCTCGCGCATTTTGAGGCCGTCGGCGCCGACCTCGCCAAGGATCTCCTCGGCCGCGTCGAGCAGCGCTCGTTGGCGCGCCCGGCTACGCTCTTGCTGGGGGTCGCTTCGGCGTGACATCCGATCCTGCGGACGGATCGCCACTCCTGCCTTCCCCGCCATTTGCGCGCCCTCCTGTGGCGAATTCCGCTTGCATAGTCGATCATCGCTCGATATTCAATCCGATCAATGATCGAGTTACGGATGACCGAACCCAACTCAACTGGGATGCGACCGCTGACCTCGCCCTGAGGCGGAGGGTCTTGAAGGGTGAGGTTTGGGAGACCCCTTCGAGACGTCGCCGTGGAGCAACTCCTCAGGGCGAGACCACTCGGCGCGTACGGATAGAAGACGCGGGCTGCATTGATCGCGGACCGTCGGGAGGACAGCATGGGGGCGAACGGAGAGTCCGATGCGCTGATGGTCTATCCGACGGGCCGGAAGCGACTCCTGTCAACGGGCATGGTCGTGTTCCTGGTGGTGTCTGCCGCCGCGCCGCTGACCGCGATGGCCGGCAACATGCCGATCGGCCTCTCGTTCCCGGCGGGCCTTGGCATGCCAATGGCCTTCGTCGTGGTCGCCGCCATTCTCGCCTGCTTCGCCGTCGGCTACGCTGAGCTCAGTCGCGCGGTGAAAGGGACAGGCGCCTTCTACACCTATATCGGGCGGGGCTTGGGCAAGCCCGCCGGCGTGGTCGCCGCCTATTGCGCTGTGCTCGCTTACGCGGCCATGTCGGTCGGGCTCGCAGCGGCCTTCGGCTATTTCGGCTCGGTTCTGTTCGACCAGCTCGGCCTCAAAGTTCCGTGGATAGCCTGCGCGGTCGCGGGCCTCGCAATCATTGGGATCATGGGCTATCTCGCGCTCGATTTCTCGGCGCGCGCGCTCGCCTTCTTCATGACCGCGGAATTCCTGATCCTCGCCGCTTTCGACGTCTCGGTGTTCGCGGCAAAAGGTTGGGCTTCCTTTCCGATGGAGGTCTGGCGGCCAGAGAACTATGTGCGCTGGGATTTCGGCGCGATCATACCCTTCGCCGTCACCTCCTTCATCGGCATCGAAGCAGCGGCGCTCTACGGCGAAGAAACGCGCCGGCCCGAGCGCTCCATTCCCATCGCAACCTTCACGGCGCTTTTCGCGGTGGCGATATTCTACTTCGTCACTGTCTGGATCATGATTGGCGCCGCTGGCGCCGATCACGTGCAGGCCTTCGCCAAAGAGAAGAGCGGCGACTTTCTGTTCGACCTGACGACGCAGTACGGCGGCGACCTTCTCACGACCTTCACCGGGCTCTTCTTCGTCACCAGCCTGCTGGCCGCCTATCTCGCGCTCCACAACGCCGCGAGCAAATACATGTTCGCCCTCGCGGCCGACGGCCTCTTGCCCACGCATCTGACGCAGGTCCATCCGCATTATCGGTCGCCAACCGCCGCAAGCTTCCTCATGACGTCGATCGAGACGCTGATCGTCATCGGCCTGGGGCTCGCGGGGGTCGCGCCCTACCTCGGCATCGCTTCGGGAGCGATAGGTCTCGGCACCGTCGGCATCATCGCGATGCAGCTCGTCTGCGCCTTCGCGGTTGTCGGCTTCTTCTGGAAGTCGGAGCGGGCGAACGTGCTGACCACCCGTATTCTGCCCGCAATCGGCGGGATCGGGCTCACGCTTTGCCTGATCGGCGTCATCGCCAATTACAGCGCGCTGACCGGCTCAGACAATCCGATCGTCAATTCGCTGCCTTTCGTTCTCATTCCGGTTGTGATCGGCGCGCTCCTCTACGCGCGCTGGATGAAGAATGCGCAGCCTGCGAAATATGCGGTGCTGGCGCGCGGCGAGCTCCGGCCTTTGCGCGAGAGGCTTGCGCCGAAAGTCGACTATGCGCGCCGCTATTGCATCGTGGGCGCGGGACCAGCCGGCCTTATCATGGCGCGGGCGTTGCGGGCGGAAGGCGTTCCCTTCGACGTCTATGAGCGCAATTCAGACGTCGGCGGGATCTGGGACCTCGATCACGCCGGCACGCCGATGTACGAAACGGCCCATTTCATTTCCTCGAAATGGTGCTCCTACTTCTACGGCTTCCCGTTTCCAGACGACTATCCGGACTATCCCTCGAACCGGCAGATCCTCGACTATATCCGCGCTTTCGCGCGCACGTTCGACCTCTATCGCAACATCACGTTCAGCACGGAAGTGAAGCGCGCGACATGCGTCGAGGGCTTCTGGCGGGTCGAGCTCAGCGACGGGCGCGTGCTCGAATATGCCGGCGTGATCGCGGCGCCGGGCGTCACCTGGCATGCGCGGCTGCCGGATTATCCGACGACGGACCAGTTCAAGGGCGAGATGCGCCATTCCTCGACGTACCGCAGTCCGACGGAGTTCGAAGGCCGCGACGTGCTGATCGTCGGCGCGGGTAATTCCGGCGTGGACATCGCCTGCGATGCGGCGCGGTCGGCGCGCAAAGCCTACCTGAGCGTGCGGCGCGGATATCGCTTCGTGCCAAAGCACATTTTTGGCGTGCCGACGGACGTCCTCATCAATGGCATGGCCGACCCGCCGCCTGGCGTGCCGATCACGCTCGATCCGACCGTGATGCTCGACCGGTTGAATGGCGACCTCACTCGACTCGGGCTTCCGAAGCCGGATCATGATGCGCTGACCAGCCATCCGATTATGAACACGCAGGTGTTGCATCACCTCGCTCACGGCGACCTCATTGCGAAGCCCGATATCGCTGAGTTCCGCGAGCATAGCGTTCTGTTCAAGGATGGCTCCGAGACGGCGATCGACCTCGTGCTGTTGGCCACCGGCTACGACTACAAGCTGCCTTTCCTCGACGAGGACATTTTCGAGTGGAGGGACGGGCGGCCGCAGCTCTATCTCAACCTCATTCACCGCAAGCTGCCGGGCCTCTACGTGCTTGGTTTCGCCGAATTCGCCGACGGCGCCTACCGCCGCTTCGAGGAAATGGCGCAGATGATCGTGGCCGACATTCACGCGCGTGAGTCCGGCGTTCGGCGGGGCTTGCTCGACCGGTTGCGCGAGAACCATTTCCCTGACCTGCGCGGCGGCAAGGCCTATATCGAGTCGCCGCGCCATGCGGCTTACGTCGACAAAGACACGTATCGCGACGTGCTGATGTCGCTTCTGCGCGACCTCGGCTGGCCCGCGCCGACCGACCGGAGTTTTGAGGCGATGAAGGTTGACGGCGCCGCAACGACGGAAGCGGAGGCGCGGCGTCACACCTCGTCCCACCTCCATTCGACTTGAAGGAAACTGTCATGGCCCAAGCGGCGACAAAGACGGCGATCGTCACGGGCGGGGCAGGGGGTGTGGCCCGCGCCCTCCTGCCGATGCTAATCGCCGACGGCTATCGGGTCGCGCTCATTGACGTGAACGCGATCGGCCTCGGCAAGATGGCCGCGGAGTATGGCGACCGCGTCGTCGTGCTGCCGTGCAATCTCACCGATCTTCCAGCGCTGACGGCGGCGTTGGAGAAGGCGCGCACGGCCTTCGGGACGCTCGACCTGCTTGTCAACAACGCTGGCGTGACGACGACAGGGCCATTCGTCGACATCGATCGGGCATCGATCCCGCGCGACATCGGGATCAATCTTGTCGCGCCTTTGCACATCATCCACACAGTCGCCCCCTGGATGCGCTCGCCGGGCGCGATAGTGAACACGATCTCGCTGGCCTCGATCACCCCCCTTGCCGGCAGCTCGGTCTATTCGGCGACCAAGTTCGCGTTACGCGGCTTCAACATCGCCCTGCATATGGAGTTGAAGCCCGGCGGGATCACGGTTTCCGGGGTGTTGCCGGGCGCTATCGACACGCCGATGCTTTTGAAAGAGACACGCGAAGGCGCGACCGCCCTTAACTTCCTCAGCGATCCGCTGCCGCCCGAGAAGGTGGCGAAGGTGATCCTGCGCGCCGCCAAGGAAGGCAAGGTCGAGTATTACATCCCCTACAGCGAGCGCATCCTGTCGAGCTTCGCGCTGCTCTTCCCGTCGCTCATCCCGACCATCTATCCTTGGTTCGAAAAAATGGGCGTCAAGCGCCAGAAGGCCTATCTCGCAAGTCGTGCCAAAGATGCGCTGCCAGAAGGCACACCGATCCCAGCGCGAGAACGGGCGGAGGTCTTGTAGGGACGGGTCACTGACCCAGCAGGCTCAGCAAGAACGGGCCCGACAAGGGTGAGGTTCTAACGGTCGCGTTTTAGCACCTACAGGCCTACGGCGTGGGACGGGGAGGCTGCTTAATGCCTGCGGCAGAAGCTCGACGAAACGACCTCGTCCATGTGCTCTTGATAAGACCTATTTTATTGCGAGTCGTCTATGGCCGCTGTTCGGTGCCTGCGACCCGAAGGCCTCAATCCGCCTTGTCATGCAGCCGCCTTAAAGCGTTCGAACCGCAGCGCCAGACGGTCCGGATCGGGGCGATCTTGAGTCCTCTTTGGGAGGCGTAGCAGCCTGCCGTCCAGCCCTTTGATTGGCCTTGTCAAACAAAACCGGGGCCGATGCATCGCTACGGTATGCGTTCGGCGCGACAGGATTTCCAAGTGAGGATCAGGCCATGACTGTGCGCCATTCGGTCAGCGCAGCCGAGCGTCTCTGTTTGTAGATTTCGCAGGTGACGAGATGACGTTCCTGGTCAAAATGGTCGTGGACCTGAGCGTGAATTGAACTGAACTTTTGTACTGTCGTCACACTCCGAAAGAGCTGCATAGCTCGTTCTCGTCGTCGAAAGGGTTGATGCGAGTTTTCCGCGCGGTTGTTGAGCCGAAGGCCAACCTCGTGACGGTCGGCGTTGCCGATCTCTTTCATTGCTGCGTGATAAGAGCAAAGCCCGTCGGTGACAACGTTCTTGGGTCAATCATACTTCTTCATGATGCGCTTCAGAAACTTGAGCGCCGCAGCCTTGTCCCGCTTCGCCGTGACCACGGTTTCCAAAACCTCGCCTTCGTGATCTACAGCCTGCCAGAGATAGCAGAACTTGCCGTTGATCTTCACGAACACCTCATCCAGATGCCAACGCCACTGGGGGAAGCTGCGCAGATGCGCAACCCGCTCCTTTCGGATCTCTGCCGCGAAAATCGGGCCAAACCGGTTCCACCAAAATCGGACGGTCTCATGGCTGATGTCGATCCCGCGCTCGCCAAGAGATCCTCGACGTTCGATCGACAGTGGGTACCGGACGTACATCATCACGACCAGATGGATCACTTCTGGCGAGCTGTTGAAATATCGGAATGGGCTGCACACGGCCCGGAGCTACCACGGTCCAGAGGCGGCCCCGAGGAATTTGCTCTGACACGACCACCTCGCGGCGAGTAAGTGTGGGCACCGTCGACTGGACAATCACGGCGGACAGCATATCGTCAGCTAAAACGGCGGGACAGGAACTCGCCAATTGGGAGGGTGCTATGAGGTTCGACGTGGCCGGTGTCGCGCTTGGCAGTTTCGCTTTTCGCGGGTTCCGCGCTGGCGGACGAGACTATCAAGATCGGTTATATCGACCCCCTCTCCGGCGGCGGCGCCTCGATCGGGGAGGTCGGGCTGAAGACCTACCAATATCTCGCCGACGAGATCAACGCATCGGGCGGGCTCCTCGGCAAAAAGGTCGAGATCGTCGGGCTCGACAACAAGACCAATCCGCAGGAGAGCCTGATTCAGGCGCAGAAAGCCGCCGATCAGGGCATCCGCATCATCACGCAGGGAAACGGATCTTCGGTTGCGGCCGCACTGTCCGATTGGGTTTCCAAGTACAATGACCGCAATCCGGGCAAGGAGATCATCTATTTCAACTACGCCGCCGTCGATCCGGCGCTGACAAACGAAAAATGCTCTTATTGGCATTTCCGATGGGACGCCAACTCGGACATCAAGATGGCTGCCCTCACGAACTTCATGAAAGGACAGCCGAATATCAAGAAGGTCTATCTCATCAACCAGGACTATTCCTTCGGGCAGTCGGTGAGAAAACAGGCGCGCGCCATGCTGGCGGAGAAGCGCCCGGACATCGAGATCGTTGGCGACGAACTGCATCCTCTGCTCAAGGTCACAGATTTCTCCCCCTATGTCGCCAAGATCAAGGCCTCCGGCGCCGATACCGTGATCACCGGCAATTGGGGGCAGGATATCGCACTTCTTCTGAAGGCGGCGGCCGACGCGGGCCTCCAAACCGATTGGTACACCTATTACGCCGGAGGCGCGGGCGGTCCGACCGCGATCAAGCAGACCGGATTCTCGCATCGGGTCTTCGAGATCGTGGAGGCGATCCCGAACTCCAATCCCGAGGCGACGCAAAAGTGGGAGGCGGACATTTCGGGCCAAAGAGGGCGTTGGCCTTTTTTATCCTCGCGCGGTCAACGAGATGCGCATGCTCGCTAAGGCGGTCAACGCTGCGAAAAGCGACGATCCCAAAGCGATCGCTCCCGTCCTCGAAGGCATGAAGACGGAAGGTTTCGACGGAGGCGAGGTTACCATGCGCAAGGATGACCATCAGCTGTTCCAGAATATCTATATCGCCAGCTTCGGCCCGCTCGACCCTGGCGCCAAATTCGACGAGGAGGGCACCGGCTGGGGCTGGAAGACGGTCGGCGTGATCAAGGCGAACGACACGATCCTGCCCACCACGTGCAAGATGGAGCGGCCCTGACGAAAGCCTGGCGCAACGGCGGGGGCGCCCACGGCTCTCCCGACGATTGGCGCCGTGCGCCGCCCGCCGACGCTCATACGGCTGATCTCCCATGTTGCAGCTCATCACCTTCTCGACACTGAACGGCATTCTCTACGGCATGCTGCTGTTCATGATGGCGAGCGGCCTCACGCTGATCTTCAGCATGATGGGCGTGCTCAATTTTGCCCACGCCAGCTTCTACATGCTCGGCGCCTATTTCGGGTTCGAGATCAGCCGCCGCGTCGGCTTCTGGCCCGGGCTCGTCCTTGCGCCGCTGTTCGTCGGGGTGTTGGGCGCGCTGGTCGAGCGCTACGGCCTGAGGCATCTGCATCGACGCGGCCACGTGCCGGAGCTCTTGTTCACCTTTGGACTCGCCTTCGTCATCGAGGAATTGGTGCAGATGGTCTGGGGCAAGTTGCCGGTAGACTACCGTGTGCCGCGTGAGCTTGATTTCGTGGCGTTTCGCCTCTTTGACACGACCTATCCCGCCTATCGCGTCTTCATGCTGTTGGTGGCGATCGCAATGTTCGCGGCGCTTCTCACTGTTTTGACTCGAACGCGAGTTGGCTTGATCATCCAGGCCGCCCTGACCCATCCAGACATGGTGGCGATGCTCGGCCACAATGTGCCGAAAATCTTCATGTTGGTGTTCGGCGCTGGCGCGGCGCTGGCTGGCCTGGCCGGGGTCATTGCTGGCCCTGCGCTGGTGACGCAGCCCTCGATGGCGTCACTGCTCGGGCCAATTCTTTTTGTCGTTATCGTCGTAGGTGGTCTCGGCTCACTCACAGGGGCGTTTGTCGCGTCGTTGCTGATTGGCTTGGTGCAGACCTTTGCGGTGGCGATGAATTTTTCTTTCGCCTCAATGTTTGGGCCGGTCGCGCCACCCCTCCTTGGCGATCTCTGGCAGGTCACGGTCGCTCAACTCGCGCCCATCGCGCCCTACTTGCTGCTGGTCCTCGTTCTGATCTTCCGACCAACTGGGCTTATGGGAACGCGCGAGTCGTGATGGCGAGGCTCGGCCCGCTGACGCCCTGGCTCGCCTTCGCTATCATCCTTGCGGTCGCTCCGCTTGCCTTCGCGTCGGCCACAGCGCTTACAATGATGAGCCTCATGGGCGTCATGATCATTTTCGCTCTGTCTTACAACATGTTGCTCGGTCAGACCGGATTGCTCTCGTTCGGTCACGCCGTTTATTACGGGCTAGGCGGCTTCGGCGCGATCCACGCGATGAACGCTGTGATTCACAATAAGCTAAGCATCTCCATACCCGTCATTCCTCTCGTCGGCGGCTTCGTGGGGCTTGTGTTTGGAGTCTTGTTCGGGCTCGTGTCTACCCGCCGAGCCGGGATCGTTTTCTCCATGATATCACTCGGAATAGGCGAACTGGTCTCGTCGAGTTCGTTCATCCTGCGTAGCTTTTTCGGCGGTGAGGAAGGCATCACGACCAATCGCGCGAAGCTCGCGCCGTTCTTCGGGCATAAGTTTGGTCCGCAGCTCGAGGTCTATTATCTCATCGCGGTCTGGTGCTTCGTTTGCGTGCTTGCGATGTATGCGTTGACCCGCACGCCATTCGGTCGAATGTGCAACGCAGTGCGCGAGAATCCAGAACGGGTCGAATTCGTCGGTTACTCTCCGCGAATGGTGCGCCTGATTGCGTTTTGCTTCGCGGCGTTCTTTGCCGGGATCGCGGGCGGACTCGCGGCGATAAGCTTCGAAATCATGAATGCGCAGCAACTCGGCGCGCAGCAGTCGGGCTCGGTTCTCTTGATGGCCTATATCGGCGGCGTTGGGTCCTTCGCCGGGCCGATCGTCGGCGCCATGATCATCACTTTTCTTCAGATCATGCTCTCGGACGTCACCAACGCATGGCAACTCTATTTCGGTCTCATGTTCATCGCCGTGGTGCTTTTCGCACCTGAAGGCGTCGTCGGATGGATCATGTTGCATTTTCGGACGCTGCGCGGAGGCGCCGGGTGGCTGCTTGCGCCTGTCTATGCCCTGGTCGGGCCGGCGCTTGCCGCGAGCGGCGTCGGCGCGATCATGATCATCGAACTCTCCAACCGACAGCTCGCCGAGGCGCGGAGCCAAGGGTCGGCGATGCGTCTCTTCGGCTTCGACGTCGACGCATCCGCCCCGACGCCTTGGATCGTGGGGATGGCGCTATTCCTGACGGGAACGTTTCTCGCGTTGCGCCTTTGGCCAAAGGTCAATGACGCCTGGAGCGCAGTTAACGCGCAGATGCGCTTCCGAGGCGCGCGATGAAAACAGCGGCTCTTTCGCTCCTCGATCTTCGCAAGAATTTTGGTCCCGTGCAGATCATTCGTGGTGTTACGCTCGAAATCGCCACTGGTGAGCGACACGCGATCATCGGCCCGAACGGCGCCGGAAAATCGACGCTGTTCAATCTGGTCAGCGGCCGCATCCGGCCCAGCTCCGGCGGCGTGCGCCTTTTCGGCGAGCCAATCACCGGCCTGCGACCGCATCAAATCAATCGTCGTGGGCTGTCGCGCAGCTTCCAGATCACCAACATCTTTCCGAGAATGTCGGTCGAAGAAAATTTGCGTTGCGCTGCGCTCTGGTCTCTCGGCTACAAATACGCGTTCTGGACCTCCGTCGCCACGCTGCGTGACGTTTGCGAACGCGCGGATTGGTTGATGGAGCGGGTCGGCCTCACCGCACGGCGCAATATTCCCGCGGGTGTCTTGAGTTACGCCGAGCAGCGGGCGCTGGAAATCGCTGTGACCATCGGAGGCGGCGCCGAAGTCATCCTGCTCGACGAGCCAACGGCGGGGATGAGCAACAGCGAAACGGAAGAGGCGGTCGCCCTCATCCGCAAGGTGACAGAGGGCAAGACACTGCTCATGGTGGAGCATGACATGGGCGTCGTGTTCAGTTTAGCCGACCGCATCTCCGTGTTGGTGTATGGCGAGATCATTGCAAGCGACACGCCTGCGCGCATCCGGGAGAATCCAGCGGTGCGGGAAGCCTATTTGGGACAAGCAGGTTCCTGATGCGTGCGCCTCTGCTCGAAGTGTCGGGTCTCGAGGCTTATTACGGCAAGAGTCACATCCTGCACGGAGTCGCGTTCTCTGTCGGCGAAGGCGAGATTGTCGCCCTGCTCGGACGAAATGGAGTCGGGCGCTCGACCACGATCAAGGCAATCATGGGCGAGGTGCCGCCGCTCGGATCGATCCGCTTCCGCGGCGAAGAGATCGCGGGTTTGAAACCCCATCAGACCGCGATGAAGGGCTTGGGTTACGTCCCTGAGACTCGCGACATTTTCCCTGGACTTACAGTGCGGCAGAATCTGCAGCTCGGCGAGAAAACCGGCAAGTCCGACGGCCGTTGGGCGATAGAGGACATGTTCCGCATGTTTCCGCATCTCAGGGAGCGAGCCGATACCCGTGCGGGTTTTCTCTCTGGCGGCGAACAGCAGATGCTGACAATCTGTCGGACATTGATGGGCGACCCGGACCTCGTCATGATCGACGAGCCGACTGAGGGGCTTTCGCCGCTTATGGTGGAGCATGTCGGCCGTCTGCTCGAAGAGATCGCCAGGCGTGGCGTCGCAATCTTGCTGATCGAGCAAAAGCTCACCATCGCTCTCAAGATTGCGCACCGCCTTTACGTCATGGGCCACGGCAAAATCGTCTACGAGGGAACGCCGGGTGAGCTTTTAGGGGCCGCGGCCATCCGCGAGGAGTGGCTCGAAGTTTGAGCGGGAACGCCGCGCTGCGAGCGGTTCCTGTTTCAGCAGAGGCGTTCTTGACTTCTCGTACCGTGGGCGCCTGCAAACAAGGTCGTCGCGGGCGACAATGCGGCCTCTCGGATCGGACGATGTTGCGCCG
This sequence comes from uncultured Alphaproteobacteria bacterium, assembly GCA_963762335.1. Classification (GTDB taxonomy): domain Bacteria; phylum Pseudomonadota; class Alphaproteobacteria; order Rhizobiales; family Beijerinckiaceae; genus Roseiarcus. The sequence continues at coordinate 20,584 of CAVXKU010000020.1, forward strand.
GCCAATTGCTCGCGGATCGCGGTCTGCTCAAGCCTCCGTTGTACGCGTTGCAACGTCCGGCCGCTTCAGGATGTCCGCCGCGAGGGACATGCCGAGGCCATTTCCATCCGGCGGCCGGATAAAGCCGTTCTCCAGAGGCGGCAGCTGGTCGACGCATTCGTGGTACCAGCCGTAGTAGAAGCCTCGTGTTATCTCCTGCTCAGTCACATTGGGACAAGCGATTGCGAGGTGGGTCGAGACAGCCAGGGTTACCGGACCCGAGCAGTCATGGAACGCCACCGGCCTGGCGAACGCCTCGGCAATCGCCGCCACTTTCTTGGCGAAGGTCAGCCCGCCGCCCCAGGTCACATCTACAATCGGGGTGTCGATGCGGCCGAGTTCGATAAGTTCCCGCAACTGACCGAGCCCACCCAGCGTCTCGCCGCCCGCCAAAGGAACGCGGGTTGACCCCGCCAGCGCTGCGACGTCAGACATGCGATCCATCCAGATCGGGTCTTCGACCCAGTCGGGCGAGATGTCCTCAAGAGCGGCGCAAATCTTCTTCGCGGCGGTGAGACCCCGAGATTCCGTGAAGCTCGGCTTTCAGCCGCATCCGGTCGCCATGCGCCTTGCGTACTTTTTCGAAGGGCGCCATCGCCTTGCGGAGGTCCTCTGATGAGATATCGCCGCCGTCCACTGCCCCCGTCGCAAAGTCGAACGGCCAGATCTTCATCGAGTTGATGCCCATATCGAGCAATTCCGATGCGACCTCGTCCGCCCGCGACATGAAGCCACGCAGATCGTCGTAGACCCTGGCCGCCTGCGCCGCCTCGCCGGTCAGACCAAAATTGCCTGGCCGCACATCGGAGGATTTGGATACATAATCCGGTCCGGCGCATGTGTTGTACACCTGGATGCGGTCTCGGGTCGCGCCGCCGAGCATGGCGTAGAGCGGCTGCCCGGTGACCTTGCCCCGAATGTCCCACAGCGCCACGTCTATCATCGAGTTGGCGCGCATCTCGGCGCCCGTTCCGGTGAAGCCGACATAGGGGCGAATCTGTCGGTGCAGCGCCTCGATCCTGCCGGGGTCCTGACCGAGCAGCATCGGGGCGACCCGGTCGTGAAGGTCCGCCTCGGTGGCGGCGCAACCGAACCAGCTCTCGCCGAGACCCACCACACCCTCGTCGGTGTGAACGCGAACCCAGATCAGAGTGGCGCGGGACTGGAGACGAATGGTCTCGACTTTGGTGATCTTCAAAGCGCGTTGCTCCTTTCAGCCCACAACACTTCCGGCGAGTGACGATGCCGTTGAGGCGATCGAACGCGGCAGGTCCGCTCGAACTCTTTCAATCCTGCTCATAGCCGTAAACCTCCGGCAGGATGAAAATCGCCGCCAGGAGCCCGATGAGCGGGAAGATGGCCACGAACAGCGTAGCTGTCGCCTGCCCGACAGCGGTGAACAACGCGGGAAACAGAAAGATGGCGAGAAACGACGGCAGCTTCACGAACATGTAGGCGAAGCCGCTCGCCGTGCCGCGATATTCGGGCTTGGCGACAAGCGAGGGAATGGTCATGCAGTTCGACGCGTCCCAATAGTGGCCCCACAGCATCGCCGCCGCCGCGAAGGGCAGGACCACCTTGGCGCCTGTGTAGAGCGCGGCCGCAGCGACAAGGAGAGCGACGAACACGATGCTGAAGCCCGCGATGCTGATGCCGCGGTGACCAATCCTGGGCGTCAGCAGCGGCCCGATCCAGCCCGAGATCGCTGCGACAATGTAGAGCGCCATCGTCACCAGGGTCGTGCCGATGATCGACGAGACCCCGACCATGACGAACAGGACCGGCAGATAAAAGGCGAAGGTCGAGAATTCGCTGCCCTGGGCAAAGCAGGCGATCCAGCCGTAGAGGGTCGCGCGCCACCGAATCGGGTCCTTGCGAGTGTCGGCGAGGAAGTCGGTCGCGCGCGGCTTCACGACTTCGACGTCCTCGTTGGGCAGCATGTCGAGCGGATCGTTGTACATCTTGACAGCGACCTGCTTCGCCTCGCGCAAGCGGCCCTGGCGGATGAGCCAGATCGCCGTCTCCGGCAGATCGTGCCGAAGGATGAAGATGATGAGGGCGGGGAGCGCGCCGAGCCCTAGCGTGAGGCGCCAGACGAGCTCATGGTTGAGATCGAAGACGAGGAACACGCAGATCACCGCGAGCGTCATCACCTGACCGATCGCGAACATGAACTGCCAGCGGTTGCCCATCACCTCCCGCTCGCCCTTCGCCATCGTTTCCATGATGTAGGTGTAGCCGGTCGAGATGTCGCTTCCGAGCGGCACGCCGAGGAAGAAGCGGATCACCGCGAGCGCCACGATGCTGGAGACGAACGCCTGGGCGAGCGCCAGCACGATGAACAGCACCATCGTGGCGAGAAACATCAAGCGGCGGCCGATCTTGTCGGCAAGCCAGCCGCCGAACAGCGCGCCGATCACCGCCCCGCCCTGCGTTCCGGCTGCGGCAAGACCCAGCAGCAGAGGGTCGGGGTGATATTGCTCGCGAATGAAGATGAGGACGAAGGCGATGCCGTAGAGGTCCCATGCCTCGACCAGGATCGAGGCCATCATCAGCCAGCCGACGCGGCTTCCCTGGGGGCTATAATGGGTCACCAAGTGGCGCACTGCGGCGTCCATCGCCGACTTCTGAGCGGGCGCCGACGCAGGATTCAGGGCAATCGTCGCCATTCGCGCAAATCCTCCCTTTAGCGCCTCCCTAGCGGTCGCACGGCCTGCTGTCACGCGCGGTGATTGGCCGCGCATCCGCTTCACGTCAACTCCCGCCGGTCCGGTTCTCGCGAAAGCTTGCCGATCGCCCAGGGGCGGGCAAGGACGCTCCCCATGTCAAAGCCCAGACAACCGCTTGCTCCCGACCGGAAAGCAGCGCACACTCGATGGAACCGGCGCGCAAATTCTAGCAGAATGCCGGCCACTGGGAGGGAAAACTCGTATGAACAGACGCGAGACGCTTAAATTTTTGGGCGGTACGGCCGTCGCCGCCGCGGCGAGCTTCAGCAGTCAGTTGGCGTTCGCCGCCGAGCCGACCATGGTCGTGGTTGTCAAGATCGCTGGCATTCCGTGGTTCAACGCTTTGGAAAAGGGTGTGAACAAGGGCGGCACAGACTTCAAGATGAACGCCGCTATGGTTGGACCGGCGAACGTCGACCCGGCGCAGCAGGTCAAGCTGCTCGAAGACCTCATCGCCAAGAAGGTGAACGTGATCGGCCTCGTGCCGCTCGATGTGAAGGTCACCGCCCCGGTGCTGAAACGCGCGCAGGAGGCTGGCATCAAAGTCATCACGCACGAGGGACCCGAGCAGGACGGCCGCGACTGGAACGTCGAACTCATCGACTCGAAGCTGTTTGGCGAAGTCCAGATGCAGCGACTGGCCAAGGATATGGGTGAAGAAGGCGACTATGTCGTCTACGTCGGCACGCTTACAACGCCGCTCCATAACAAGTGGGCGGACGCTGCGATCGCCTATCAAAAAGAGCACTATCCGAAGATGAAGCTCGTCGCGGACCGTTTTCCCGGCGCGGACGAGATCGATACATCCTACAAGACCACGCTCGACGTGATCAAAGCCTATCCGAACCTCAAGGGCATTCTTGGTTTCGGCTCCAACGGGCCGATTGGCGCAGGCAACGCGGTTCGCGAGAAACGGCTGGGCAAGAAGATCGCCATCGTCGGCACGGTGCTGCCGTCGCAGGCGAAGGATCTGATCGCCGACGGGATCATCCGGGAGGGCTTCCTCTGGAATCCCACCGACGCCGGCTATGCGATGGTCGCGGTCGGACGCCTTGTTCTCGACGGCACGGAAATGAAGGACGGGATGGAGATTCCCGGCTTGGGCAAAGCTTCCGTCGACGTGCCCGGCAAGCTGATCAAGGTCGACAAGATCATGCGGATCAACAAAGAGACCATTGACGGTCTCATCGCCGGCGGCCTTTAGAGGTCTTGGCGGATCTTGCGAGCGAGGCGCCTGCCTCGCTCGCGTTTGCCCAAGCTGCTCTTCTCACTCTCGAGCCGTGCGGCGACATTCGAGCGGTCGCCTTTTGCTCGGAACGTTGAGTGCGGGCTAACGCTCATCTTGCCGGCATCGCCATAGGCTCCCCCACTTGGTCAACTTCCTCGACCTCCACGCAATCTCCAAACGGTTTGGCGGCGTCGTCGCGTTACGCAACGTCGATCTCGCCTTGCCGGCGGGCGAGGTCCATTGCCTCGTCGGCGAAAACGGGTCCGGCAAATCCACCCTCATCAAGATTATCGCTGGCGTACTGCGGCCTGAGCCGGAAGGGCGCATCGTGATCGAGGGTCGCGAATATCCGCACCTCGATCCGGTGCAGTCGACTGCCTGCGGCATTCAGGTGATCTATCAGGACCTGTCGTTGTTCCCCAATCTGACCGTCGCGGAAAACATCGCGGTCGGGCGCCATCTCGGGCCCCCGCAGCTGGTGAATTGGCGTGCGATCCAGGCAACGGCAGAGGCGGCGATTGCTCGCATCGGCGCCTCACTGGATCCCTTCGCACGCGTCGAGGATCTCTCGATCGCGAGCCGTCAGTTGGTGGCGATCAGTCGCGCGTTAGCCGCCGAAGCGCGGCTCGTGATCATGGACGAACCGACCTCGTCACTCACACGGCACGAAGTTGACGCGCTCATCCGCCTCGTCGCCGATCTCAAACGGTCGGGCATCTCAACCGTCTTCGTCTCGCATCGCCTCGATGAGGTGATGGAGATCGCCGAGCGCGTCACCGTTTTGCGTGACGGCGCAAAGGTCGGAGATTTCCCCGCTAGCGAGATGAACGACAAGAAGCTCGCCACGTTAATGACCGGCAAGGCCTACGCCTATGAGACCTCGGCGCCGGATTTCTCGAGAAGCCAAGACCGTGCTCTCGGTGAAGCGGCTCACGCGAACGGGTCAATACGAGGACGTGAGCCTGGATATTCACGCGGGCGAGATTGTCGGGTTGACCGGGCTCCTGGGTTCGGGTCGGACCGAACTCGCCCTCTCTCTGTTCGGGATGAACCCGCCGACATCCGGGGAAATCCGGCTGAACGGCAAAGTGTTGGCGTTGAAGAGCAACGCGCAGGCGATCGCCGAAGGCATCGCCTACGTGTCGGAGGATCGCCTGACCCTTGGGCTTGTGCTTGAACAGCCGATTGCGTCCAACATTCTCGTCACTATCCTCGATAAGCTGACAAACCGGCTCGGACTGGTGCCGGAAGCGAACCGCAAACGCGCCGCACGAAAATGGGTCGAAGATCTCGCAATCAAGACGCAGGATCCGGACAATGCTGTCAAGACTCTCTCCGGCGGCAATCAGCAGCGCGTCGTTCTGGCCAAGTGGATGGCGACCGAGCCAAAACTCCTGATCCTCGATAGCCCGACGGTCGGCGTCGACATCGCCGCGAAGGACGGAATCTACGAGGTGATCAAGGCGCTCGCCGCCAAGGGGGTTGCAATATTGCTGATCTCGGACGAGATCCCGGAGGTCTTCTATCACGCACAGCGCGTCATCGTGATGCGACGGGGACAGCTTGCGGGCGAATGCACACCCCATGCCTCGTCGGAGGCCGAATTGCAGGCGCTCGTCGATGCGTAAGCCCGCGCGCCGCTGCGTGCTGTTTCTGGGAGCGGCGCCGTGACTCTCGCCGTGTCCCGTCCAGCCTCGTCTCCCGTGCTTCAGCGGTTCGGGCGCAGTCACGAATTTTGGCTGTTGGCGGTTATCCTCGCGCTTTGCCTGGTTCTATCGCTTGCGACCGACAGCTTTCTGACGCTTCAGAATTTATTCGACCTCCTCACGTCCAACGCTTTCGTCGGGATCATGGCCTCTGGCCTTCTGGTTGTGCTCATCGCCGGCGGGATCGACATTTCTTTCACCGCGACCGCTTCGGTCGCGCAATATGTCGCGCTCACGCTCGCGATCCGCTATGGCCTCGGCTGGTTCGCCATGTTCGCAATCGCGGGCGCGATCGGAATCGCGTGCGGCGCCATCAACGCGCTTTTCATTACGAGGCTGCGGATCTCGTCGATCATCGTCTCGATCGCCACGCTCAATATCTTCTACGGACTTTTGATTTTCTTTTCCGGCGGAAGGTACATCACGTCGCTGCCCAAGTTTTTCCGCGACGGCGTCTGGTGGTTCGAGTACGACGACGCCAGCGGCACGCCTTACGCGCTGAACCTGCAGATCCTGGTTTTGGCGCTGGCGTTCCTATCGACATGGCTGCTCTTGAATCGGACCAACATCGGGCGCCAGATCTATGCGCTCGGCGGCAACAAGGACGCGGCGCAGCGGCTCGGCTTTCACGTCGTGCGCCTCAATTTCCTTGTTTACGGCTATCTGGGCCTCATCGCCGGGATTGCTTCACTAGTGCAAGCCCAGCTCGCACAATCGGTGACGCCGACGGTGCTGGTCGGCAAGGAGCTTGACGTGCTGGCGGCGGTCGTTTTGGGCGGAGCCAGCCTGACGGGGGGCGTCGGCACGGTGTTTGGCGCAATTCTCGGCGTCACGCTTTTGGCCGTCTTGCAGAACGGCTTGGTTCTCCTTGGCGTCTCTTCCTACTGGAATCAATGGTTCGTCGGGCTGACGATCCTCTGCGCGGTTTCAATCACGGCTTGGCGCGACCGTCGCCAACGTTCCGCCAAGTCGATCGCATGAGGGACCAGCGATGAGCCTGGACGCCAGGGCTTCAAGGCGGCCGTTCTCACTGCCCCGCTTTCGCGGCGGCGCGGCGCAAATCCTTGCGCTCGTCCTCTTGGCCCTCCTCATCGTCTTCTGGCTGCTCCTCGGCGATCAGCTCTTTAGCGTCCGCGCGCTTCAATCGATGGCCTTCCAGCTGCCGGAGTTGGGCATCCTTTCGCTGGCCATGATGGTGGCGCTGCTTTCTGGCGGCCTCAACCTCTCCATCATCGCGACGGCCAATCTTTGCGCGCTCGCGATGGCGTGGGTGCTGACAACGCATGCGGCGGGCGCGGATGGCGCCATGTGGGTGGCCTGGCAGGTGATTGCGGTGCTCGCGGGCGTCGCGGTCGGGACGATCGTCGGACTGATCAATGGATTCGTGATCGCCTATCTCGGCGTCTCGCCGATCCTCGCGACGCTCGGCACGATGACGATGTGCAAGGGACTGTCGATCGGCCTCACCCGCGGCAACGTCATCTCGGGTTTCCCTGATCCGATTGTCTTTCTCGGCAACGGAACGCTGATAGGTGTGCCCGTGGCGCTTTTGATCTTCCTCGCGCTCTGCGTCCCGGTGGCCATCCTGCTCAACAAGAGCCCGTTTGGTCACAGGATTTACATGATCGGGTCGAACGAAAAGGCGACGCGATATTCCGGAGTGGACACCAAGCGCGTGCTCCTCGGCGTCTATGTGCTCTCGAGCCTCCTCGCCGTTGTCGCTGCGCTCGTGATGATGGCGCGCTTCAATTCCGCCAACGCCTCTTACGGCGAGAGTTATCTCTTGGTGACAATCCTAGCGGCAGTGCTCGGCGGCGTCGATCCGTTTGGCGGCTTCGGCAAGGTTGGCGGGCTGCTCATGGCTCTGATCGTTCTTCAGGTGATCTCTTCAGCCTTCAATCTTCTCAACTTCAGTCCTTTCCTGACGGTTGCGATCTGGGGCGCGCTGATCATAGGCGTGACGGGGCTAAGCGTCGTGCTCGAAACCTTGGGATGGAGACGTCGATAACCTCCATGCGGCGTTCCAATCCACCCACGCTTTCATTTCCACCCGGGGGGCGCGACGCGGGACGAGCGACGGCCAGTACACTCCCAGATCCTCTCAATGTTTTGGTAGGCGATCACAGCTGATCCGGATCCACCAAAGGGTTCAAAAATTACTTCGTTACGATTTGATAGATCTATCAGCACATCTTCCACCGTTGCGGTTGGCCTCTCCGTCGGATGCACTTCTAACCCTCTGCGAGCATCCGAACCGAGGGAATATGCGCCGGGATACGTCCACACGTTAGGGCGAGAACGACCCCGCTTCCCAAGCACGACGTCGTTCGCGTGAAACGAAGTTCCTTTGTCAACAAAGGCAATAGCTCGGTGCTCATACCAAATCTCTGAAGGGATGACTCGGTTGGGGATTCCCAAATCGGCTGGGTTCTGATTCAAGGTGGCGAACGGAGGAGGTTCGCCATGCCCATAGCGCTTCGGGGTGATTTTGATGCGCAGATGGTGAGGTCGTCGGCCAAGCGGTCGAAGGACGGGCCGCAGGCCAGGCGGCTTTTGGCTTTGGCGGCGGCGAAGGGGCGCACCGAGGCGGCGAAGATCGGCGGGGTGACGCTCCAGATCGTTCGCGATTGGGTGATGAAGTTCAACGCCCATGGGCCGGAAGGCCTGATCGACCGCAAGCCGCCTGGACAGCCATCCCGGCTTAACGACACGCATCGGGCGGCGCTCGCCGCGATCATCGAGAGCGGCCCGATTCCGGCGGTTCACGGGGTCGTGCGCTGGCGGGTCGTCGATCTCTGCCAATGGGTTTTCGAAGAATTCCGCGTCGTCGTCGCCAAGCAGACGTTGAGCCGCGAACTGCGCGCCATGGGTTATCGCAAGCTCTCGGCCCGTCCTCGCCATCATGCTCAGGCCGCAGGCGCGATCGAAGATTTTAAAAAAGCTTTTCCGCGCGCCTGGAAGCGATCGGGCGCGAGAAGGACGTCGAGCCCAGCGCCATAGAGGTCTGGTTCGCCGACGTCCCTCGACAGGCTCGGGATGAGGGCGCGCGTCGGCCAGAAGAACAAGATCACCCGCCGTTGGGCCAAGCTCGGCGCGCGTCCAAGCGCTCCCAAAGATCAGCGAACCGCCTCAGCTTATATCTTCGGCGTGATCTGTCCCAAGGACGGCAAAGGCGCGGCCCTGGTCATGCCACGCTGCAACACGGAGGCGATGAACCTCCATCTCGCCGAAATCGCCACCCAGATCGTGCCGGGAGCGCACGCCGTGCTGCTGGTCGATCAGGCCGGCTGGAATCTGTCGGGCAGGCTCATCGTGCCATCCAACATCACGCTGATCCCGTTCCCGGCAAAGTGCCCGGAGCTGAACCCGCAGGAAACATCTGGCAATTCTTGCGCGATAACTGGCTCTCAAATCGGATCTTCAAATCTTTCCACGACATTGTCGATCACTGCTGCGACGCATGGAACAAGCTTATAAACCAGCCCTGGCGGATCATCTCGATCGGCCTTCGGGACTGGTCCTATCGGTCATGATCTCCGAGTCTTGGTATGAGACCTATAAAGACTGCCCATCCCAGCATTGGTCTTTGCCCACACGACAAGGTTGATGGGAAACAGTCCAAGCTGTGTGGCGGCCTTCGCTCTACCCGCAAAAGAACGCGGCGCTTCGCCGGTTCGTCGCGCAGACGGCTTGCTGCGCGGCCGCGCTAGGCCGCTTTAGCGCGCGCAAGGTCGTCATATACGACCCGCTCGAAAGCGTTGTAAGCGCCGAGCACCGCAGGATCGGCGAACGGCAGCACCTGGGTCATAATGAGGCCGCCGACATGCTCGGTCGGATCAATCCAGAAATAAGTGTTGGCGAGCCCGGCCCAACTCAGGCTGCCGGAGCTTCGCCCTTGCGCTGAACGTTCGAGATTGATGAGGAAGCTCAGTCCCCAGCCCTGACGCTGACCAGGGAAGAAGTCGACCGCGTGGGCGAGATTCGGCATCACGGATTTGACCCCCGCGATATTGACTGGCCCGGCGTGATTCTGACCCATCAGCGCGACCGTCTCGGGACGCAGTACGGACCGTCCGTTCTTCGCTTTGCCGCCGCACAGCATCATCTGGATGAAGGCCGCGTAGTCGGTCGGCAACCCGCACAAGCCGCCTCCGCCCATGAAAAACTCGGGGTTTGCACGTCAGGCGGCGGGTTGACCGAAATGTTCGTTGTATTCGTGAGCAAGCGCGCCAAACCAGTCGCGCCGCCAGCGACGCAAAAACTCGTCGCGAGCGACACAATGAAGGATGGGAGGCCGGTTCGAACCGTGATGATCCCGTTGAACAGCCCGACGCATGCACCGCCTAGGAGGACAATGGCGATCATCAACCAGAACGGCACGTTGAAGACTGTCGTGCCGATCGCGAGGAAGACTGCGGAGGCGCCCACAATGGACCCAACCGAGAGGTCGAATTCCCCCGCCACCATGAGGACGCCGACTGGGATTGCGATAATGCCAAGCTCGGCGGAAGTGTCGAGCCAGCCAGCGGTCCCGTCGATCGATACGAAACCCGCGCCGTGAGTCGTTATCGCAAAAAAAAGATAGACGAGGACAGTCGCGACGACTGCACCAAACTCGGGGCGCTTGCTATTCTTCTCAACGACCAGCGACCGCGTCCAGACGTGTCCTGAACTCCCTCTGCCGTCGAGTCCACTACCTAAGCCATGACGCTCCTTGAGAAATCGAAGCTCGTTTTTGCATCTTTAAGAGAGCTTGGACACGGGCCGCCGAGGCGCGTACCCAGGCCGATTTCCTGCGTCAGGAAGCGCCACGGACGCCGGGAAACTTCTTGTTGATCTCGAGGACCTTATCGACATTGTCCTTGGTGAGGATCTGCGCTCCGGTCCAAATTTCTCCGGCTGGCAGCATTCCGTATTTGGCGTATTGATAGGCTTCGACGACGGCGTAATAGCCATCGAGATACGGCTGCAAATCGGCGATAAAGAGGATCTTGCCGTCCCGCAACGCCTGAAGCGCATTAACCGACAGACCGAGCGACCCGTTGACGATCTTGTCCTTCTTGCCGAGTTGCTCGATTGCTCCAGCCGCCGCAAGCCCCTGCTCGGCGCCCATCGTGTAAACCGCGTCGATCGTCTGGTCAGACTGGAGCTGCCCTTTGATCGCCTGCGTTACGAACGTCGGATTGTAGGCGTCCGAGAACTGGATCATCTGCAGCCTTGCGCTCCCACCCGCCTCCTTGAACGCCTCTTCGTAGCCCTTGCACTCATTTTCGAGAGTGACATTACCCGGGACATGGTTCACGCAAAGGCCGTGCTTGGCGCCGGCTTTCATTGACAGCGCAGCGACTTTCTTTCCGAGAGCGTAAGAGTCGAAGCCGATGTAACCGATCGCGCCATCCTCTTTCCACGAAGCGCCGCCGTCGTGGAAAATGAAGACGGGCTCGCCCGCGGCGGTGATGTCCTTGATGATAGGGTCGAGAGCGTGAGGAAAGTAATTGCCGATAATCAGGGCTGACGGGTGACGGCTCGCCGACTGTTTGACGAGTTTCGCATAGTCGGTGTCGAAATTGGCCGTGTCCGTGCTGGTGACCCACTGAAAGTCGGCGCCAAGGTCCTTCGCCGCGTCTTCGCCGCCTTTTTTCATCGCGCCGAAAAACGGATCCCAAAGCGGGCCGCCATCCATGATGATGGAGATTTTATCCTCGGCACGGGCCGGCGCGAATCCGACCATGGTCGCAAACGCGCTCAAACAGGCCAAAGCTGTAGCGGTCTTCAACGCCTTCCGGAACGCCATTTTCATTCCTCCCTTTCCGCTCCCGCCCCAGTGGGGCCAGCGAAAAACAATATTGTTGTGATTAGTATCGCGCTTGCACGCCGCGCGAAGTCGTCAATCGGAAACCCTGCGTCGCAATTTGCGACGGAAATCTCCCGCGGAAGGTCGGTCGTCTTGAGGTCTGGACCCAGTGGAGCTTGGTGCGCGAGAGGCCGCATCGAATGAGCAAAGGCGGTCGCGGCGTCTCGGGCCAGTAGATCGAGAAGATGACAAGCGACTCTAGCCAGGTCGGGGTTCTCGATTTTCGGTCCCGCGCGTCAAACGAGAGAGCCCTGCATCTGCGGCGAGAAAGGGCGTGGCTTTGGCCCTCGCTGGCCACCCAACTCGCCGCCGTCAAGGTCGCTCGGCTGGTTTACTCAACCGTTGGCCGTCGGAAGACTCTTAAGCGAGTTCGCCGCCTGAAGTCCTTCTGAGAATGTCGGCGTCAGCCGGGAGTTCCGCGCCTGCCGAGTGCGCGTCCACGTCAGACGTCACGCGCAAATCGGCGGCTTCCGATCTCGCCAAGGCATTTCGCTTTCCAGCACGGAGCTCACCGATAGGAGCGTCGCTTCATCGCCGAAGCGCCCAACCAGTTGCACGCCGATCGGATCTCCCTCCGGCGACCAGTGTAGCGGCAGCGATATCGCCGGCTGGCCTGACATATTGAACGGAAACATGAACGCAGCGTCGGACCAAAGCGCGTTGTAGCGGTCGAGATTTGTTTCCGACATGTCGTAGTAACCAAGGGGGCGCGGCTTCTGCGTCAGTGTCGGCGTGATGAATACGTCATAGGGCAAAAGGTCGGTAACGATCGCGCGCGCAAACTGACGCACGCTGTCAACGTCGGCCAGATGGCGCGGGGCTGCGATTGCCCGACCACGGGAGATCGTCGCCCAAGTCACCGGTTCGACGTCGTCGGCAGTCACCGGCCGCCCGACCAGAGGCTCTACGGAATCGTAGAACAGCCGCCGACTGTACTGACCCCATACGCGTGTAAGTCTCCCACGCTCGCCGAGCGTCAAAGATCATGTCGTGCTGCTCAACGTTATGTCCGAGCTTCTCCAGGACCGCCACCGTCCGTTGGACCGCGGTGACAACATGAGGATCAACCGGCTCCTCGTCGGGCGGCGCGACGCTGAATGCGATCCTCAATTTCTTTGGCTCGCGCTTTGCGAGCTCAGACCACGACACCTCCGGGGTCGGCGGAGTATAGGGATCGCCCGGAAGGCCACCAGCTACTGCATCGAGATAAGCGGCGGTGTCCCGGACGGTTCGTGTGTTGCAGAATGCAAACGCGCAACCATGCCACACGTCCCCGGCTGGACTGGCTGTAATCCGGCCGCGCGTCGGCTTCAGTCCGACGACTCCGCAGCAGGATGCCGGGACGCGAATCGATCCCGCCGCGTCGGTCGCCTCGGCGATCGGCACCATGCGGGAGGCGACCGCGGCTGCCGCTCCGCCGCTCGAGCCGCCAGCGGTTAAGCCCTTTCGCCACGGGTTGAACGTGGCGCCGTAGAGCTTCGGTTCGGTTGAAAGCGACCAGCCGTTTTCCGGCGCATTGGATTTGCCGACGAGAAGAAAGCCCGCCGCCTTGATGCGCTTGACCACCTCCGTGTCGGAGTCGGCCCGGACATTTTTCAGATAGAATGACGAGCCCGTTACGGGAGCGCCCTTCCACCTGGTTCTGAGTTCCTTCAGCAAGTAGGGGACGCCCGCGAATGGCGCCTCGAGGTCGACCTCCTGGGCCGCCGAGCGGCCCATGTCGTACAGTTTGTTGATGACCGCGTTCAGTTGCGGATTCAATTTTTCAATCGTGACGACCGCTGTCTCGACAAGTTCGATCGGCGTCAGTTCGCCCTTGCGCACCAAAGCGGCTAGCCCCAATCCGTCGCTGTCGGCGTAGGTGCGCAGCATGTCTTGGGTTACAGCGCTCACCGACGTCTCCGCGTTTCGTTCAATGGATCATCGTTCGCGCGAAAGGCTGGCAAGCCCTATGCCCGATCTCAAGAGGTAGCGAGAAGCATTGGCGGAGAGATGTCAAGAACCACTGCGCCCGCAGGAGATCCACAGCGGTCGCCTAGCACGCACTTATCTGTGAAGCCGCGCCGTCGAGATCGCAAAGATCGTCGCCTAAGCGCCTCATGCTCTTATGGGCGTTCAGAAGATTCGGGTTAACACCGCACGACCAAACCAACGGGCGTACCGTTGTCTTTGATCGCCCGGTGCGCTCACGGCTACCCACCTCATAAATCTTCTAAACGAGTGCATTCGTACACGAAGATAAAGCTAACGCCGTCCTTGTCTCGCGCGCTATTATCTCGGTTCATCAAGTTGCGCGATCCGTCGACGCCCCTTCAACATCATCTGCGATGATATCGCCGCAACTTACAAAGGGCGGTCATTCGAAGCAGTGGAAAATCCCCTCTCCCAGTCCGGGAGAGGGGTCATGCGCGAGCTTACTTGCCGCCCCAGCGCTGCGGATAGCCGGGAAGGTCCTTGCAGCCGCACATGGCGTAGTGCAGCGGCGGCATCTTGTCGTCGACGTACTTGTCGAGGTCGGCCTGGGTGATGACCGGCTGCGGCAGCTTCCAGGTCGGGCCAATCACCGGCTCGCCTTTCAGGACCTTCACCGCGGCGATGACCGGGGAGCGCCACTGATAGGTCGGATAGGTCGGCGCCATCGCGGTCAGGCCCTTCTCCTTCCACTTCTTCAGGAAGTCTTCCTGATCCTCGCCGGTGATGATCGGATAGGGCTGGCCGGAATCTTCGAAGGCTTCAAGCGCGGCGACCGCCGTCGCGCCGGCGTCCATCCAGATCGCGTCGATCTTGCCGTTCTTGTTGATGTAGTCCTCGACGATCTGCTTGGTCTTGGCGTTGTCGCCGCCCGTGAACTCGGCGCCGACGACATTGACGCCGTTCTCCTTGAAGATGCGATTGGCGGCCGACCAGCGCGTCTCGAGCACGTCGACGCCGGGCAGGATGCGCAAAGCGAGAACCTTGCCGCCCTTCGGCAGTTTCGAGACGATGAAGTCCGCTGTCTGAATGCCCCAGCCGTAGCCGCCGATCGGATTGACGAAGGTCACCGGGCAGGTGGTGAGCACGCCGCGATCGAAGACGATCACCGGCAGCTTCTTGCAGGCCGCTTCGACCGCCGGCGTCAACGCCGCCGTCGTGTTCGGCGAGACGATCAAGGCGTCGCAATCGCCGCTCTGGACGAAGGCGTTGATGTCGGAGATCTGCTTGTCGTCCTTGCCCTGCGCGTCGGCGGCCTTGAAGGACTTGATATCGTCCTTCAGGCACGTCGACCTGCGCCTGCATGTTAATCCAGCCGACGACGCGCCATGGATTGTCGACCCCGGCGTTCGAGAAGCAGATGCGGTAGGGACCTGGCTTCTTGTATTTGGAGGTATCGACCTCCTTGCCGCCGAGATTCTGCTCCCACGGCTTACCCTCCGGACCAGACGGGCGTCATCTTCAACAGGTCCTGCGCCGCCTGGAACTCCTTCGGATCGTCGAAATTCTGCGCCGACGCCGCGTAAGGCGCCGCGATCGCGAGCGCCGCGCCTGCGATGGCCGGCGCTATCCACTTGAATAGTCTCATGACTTCCTCTTTCCTCCCTGTCGCCGAACTTCTCCGGCTTCACCAGCGGGACCTTCGCCCCGCTATCCCGTGCGCCGTCGGCGCCAGGCGCCGAACGCGACTGCAATGATCAGAATGACCCCCTGCGCCGTCTCCTTCAGGGGCTGTGGCCACCCGAGCAGGGTGAGCAGCGTGAAGAGCGCCGTGAGCGTGAGAGCGCCCGCGACCGCTCCGACCAATGTGCCTCGCCCGCCCATGAGCTGCACGCCGCCGACGACGCAGGCGGCGATCGCCTGCAACTCGAGGCCGACCCCTACGTCCACCGAGACGCCGCCGAAGCCGCCGAGCAGGATACCGGCTGTCACCGCCGCAAGGGCCGAGATGACGAAGACCGCGATCCGCACCGAAGCAACCTCGACGCCGGCCAGCTGCGCCGCGCGCGCGTTATCGCCAATGGCGAAGACGCGCCGCCCGAACACCGTCCCATGCAGGCCCCATTGCGCAAGCACACAGACGACGGCGAGCACAACGATGGCGACGGGGAAGATCTTCACGACCGGCACGTCATGAAAGACGAAACGTCCGAACATCCGGAAATTGTCGGGGAGATAGCCGCGCGGAGATCCGCCAGACCACATCATCGCAACGCCGTTGACCGACAGCAACGTCCCGAGCGTGGCGATGATCGATGGCGTGCGGAGATAAGCGACCACGGCGCCATTGATGAGACCGACGACAGAGCCCAATGGCGTAGAGGACAGCGATCGCCCACCACGTGTTGCCGGGATCGTTTGCGGTCAGCATCGAGCCGCCGACGACGGTCAGCGTCACCAGCGAGCCGACCGAAAGGTCGAAGCCTCCGCTGACCAGCACGAAGAGCTGCCCCGCCGCGAGAATCGCGAGGGGCGCTGCGCGGCGCAGGAAATTCATCGCGCCGGCCGGTTCGAGATAGTTCGGCTGCAGCAGGCCGATCACGAGGTAGAAGAGCAAAAAGACGACAAGGGCGACATTGATGCGCCGCGCCACGTGGGCGAAAGCTTGTCCTTGCCGGATTTCCTTGAGCGCGATCGTCATGCGGCGAGCTCTCGCGACCGGAACGTGTAGATCGCAACCGCGGCGATGACGATGGCGCCGCGCAGCACGAGCTTGGGATAGGCCGAGACGTCGAGCATGTTGAACGACGCGTCGAGGACCGCGAAAAGCAGGACGCCGGCGAGCGTCCCCCAGACGCCGCCCCGCCCGCCCGCGAGCAGTGTTCCCCCGATGACCACGACGGCGATCGATTCCAGATCATAGACGCCGTCGCGCCCGACCCACGGCGCGCCGGAACGCAGGCGGCTCGCGAGATAGAGGCCGCTCACGCCGGCCGTCAGGCTGCACAGCACATGCGCGCCGATGGTCACGAGATCGGTGCGGATGCCCGCAAGACGCGCGCCTTCGGCATTGCCGCCGACCGCATAGAGATGCGCGCCGAATTTTGTCGCCCTCAGCAGGATCGACGCGAGGATCGCGAGCAGGAAGAGACCGATCACCGAATAGGGCAGGGGGCCGAGGGCGCCATAGGCGACCGCCTGAAACTCGATTGGCACGGAGCCGGCAAAATTGGTGAAGCTCGCCGACAGCAGACCTTGCAGGATCAGGCCGGAGCCCGAGCGTCGCTATGAAGGGACTGACCTGCAGCCGCGAGACGAGCAGCGCCGTTGATGAGCCCGACGACCGCCGAGACCGCGAGCACCGCCGCCACAGCCACGAGCATCATCTCGGGCCTGCCCTGCATGATGAACGAGGCGAGCACCGCTGCGACGCTGATCAAATTGGCGACCGAGAGGTCGATCGATCCGGCGAGGATGACGAAGGTTTGCCCGATCGCGACGATCCCCAGCGCGACCATCCGTTGCAGGAGACCGACCACGCCCTCGACCTCGAGCATCCTGGTCTGCCCGGTCGAAATCGCGACGCCAATATAAAGCGCGACGGAGCCAAGAAGCAGCAGGAGCGGCGCCGCCGGGGCGCGCCTGCGTCGGAAAGCCGGAGGCAATAACGTCCGCGCTGCTCATGCCGCGCCCAGAGCATCGTGAGCGTCGTGCGCGACAGCGATCGCCATCACGTCCTCCTCGGACGCGCCGCCCGGCAGCTCGCCGGCGATGCGGCCCTCTCGCATGACGACAATGCGATCGCTGACGCCAACGATCTCGGGAAGGTCGGAGGAAATCATCAGGATCGCGCGACCCCGGTCGGCGAGGTCGCGCATGATTTTGTAGATCGCCGCTTTGGCGGCGACGTCGATTCCGCGCGTCGGTTCGCTGAACACGAGAACTTGGGGATCGCGCGCGAGCCAGCGGGCGACAATGACCTTCTGCTGGTTGCCGCCAGAGAGCCGTCCGGCCTCTTGCTCGAAGCTCGCTGCTCGCACGTCCAGTTGTGTGAGCCGCTGGTCCGTTTCGGCGTTCGACATCGCGTCGGCGCTTGGGGCGCGGAACGGTCCTGCGAACGCGCGCTGGATCAGGGTCGCGTTGTCGCGCAGCGACTGCTGCATGAGCAGTCCTTCGCGCTTGCGGTCCTCTGACAGTCGTCCGATTCCCGCTTCGATTGCGGAGCGCGGGCTGCGGGGCGTCAGGGCCTTGCCTGTGATCTCGATCGCCCCCTGCTCGAATGGCTCGTCGCCCGCGATGGCGCGCCCGAGCGCGCTTTTGCCCGCGCCTTCGAGTCCCGCCACCCCGACGATCTCGCCGGCACGCACGGTAAGGTCGATGTTGATCAGATGATCGTTGGCGCCTCCCCTTATGACGAGCGCCGGAGCGCCCGGGGGGTTGGCGGCGCGCGGCGGATAGAAGTCGGCAAGGTCGCGGCCGACCATGGCGCGCACGAGCCGGCCGGTCGGCGCTTCGGCGATCGGCGCGGTCATCACCGTCCGCCCGTCCTTCAAAACGGTGACGCGATCCGCAATCGTTTTGATTTCCGGCATTCGATGGGAGACATAGATGACCGACACGCCTTCCCCGCTCAGGCGCTTGACGAGATCGAGCAGACGCGCCGCGTCATCGCGATCGAGCGCGGCGGTCGGCTCGTCCATCACGAGGATACGCGCGTCGATGGCAAGAGCCTTGGCGATCTCGACCAACTGCTGCTGGGCGATCGACAGATCGCCCGCGCCGGTTTCCGGACGGATCGACGAACCGAGGCGGCCGAGCAAACGCTCTGCGTCGTCGCGCATCTTGCGCCGATCAAGCATGCCGTAGCGCGTCGGCTCGATGCCGAGAAAGATGTTCTCCGCGACGCTCCGATGCGGCAGGAGGCTCAGCTCCTGATGGATAATGCTGACGCCGGCGCGGCGCGATGCAACGGGGTGAGAAAATTCGACCTCATGGCCATCGAGGAGTATCCGGCCGCGATCGGGCCGATAGGCGCCGCCAAGGATTTTGATCAGCGTCGACTTTCCCGCGCCGTTCTCGCCGCAGAGCGCATGGACCTCGCCGCGCGCGCAGCCGAAGCTCACATCGTCCAACGCCCGCACGCCGGGGAAGGTCTTGCTGATGTTCAGCATCTCGAGGGCGAACGGCGCGCGCTCCACTCGAAGTCTCCCGTTCTCCGTCGCCGCGACGCTATTCCGCCGCCTGACGCGCGGAGGCGAGCGCGCGGGCGCGCGGGTCGCGATGCATCTTGCCGTCCTTCATGATCATCGCGAAGCGATCAGGCCCAACAAGGATCGAAGTGTCGGCGAGCGGATTGCCGTCGACGAGCAGAAGATCGGCGAGCGCGCCGGCCTTCACGACGCCGAGCTCGCCTTTATGACCCATCAATTCGCCCCCGACCGCGGTTGCGCACCGGAGCGCCTCCGCCGGGGTGTAACCGAAGAACTTGACGAAGTGCCCGATGTCGCGGGCGTTCTGGCCCATCGGCGTAATCTTGAATCCATAGTCGCCGCCGATCACCACCTTGATCCCGCGCTTCCTCATCTGCTCGTAGGTGCGGCAGGTCGCTTCGAGCTTGCGCGGCAGGTGCATGGACTCGACGACGTCGCGCGTCATGCCGACCGCGTCGCCCTCGTAGACCGCAGTTGTGGACGAGACCGAAGGCGGGACCGACGATCACGCGGTCCTTCGCCGCCTCGAGCATGTCGAGCGCTTCTTCATCGGCGAAGTCGCAATGATAGACGCAATCGACATGATTGCGAACGGCCCGCTTCACCGAGGCCGCCGCGCGCGAATGACAGGCGACGCGCTTGTTCCACTCATGCGCGACCTCGACGGCGGTCGCCACTTCGGTCTCGCTCATTGAGGTGATCTCGGCGCGCGCGTTGGAGACGAACTCATCGCCCGAAATGTTGATCTTGATGTTGTCGACCCCCTCGCGGCAGCAAAGCCGAACCGCGCGCCTGATCTCGTCGGGCCCGTCGGCGATCATGCCGAAGCTTTCGGCGTGCATATGCTGCTTGCGTTCATCGCCGAGGCCGCCGGTCACCGTGATTTCCGGCCCGGCGGCGCGATAGCGCGGTCCGGCGAGATAGCCGTCTTCGATCTCCTGGCGCACGACCACGTCGAGACGCAGCTTGGCGGACGCTGCCGAGTAGCAGGATGTGAACCCGTGATCGAGAATGAGCGTCGCGTTGCGGCAGGTGCGCAGGAGGTGCTCCTCCGGCGGGATCTCGCCGAGGTCCTGGTTGCGCAACGGGCCGACGAAGGAAAGATGGCAATGCCCTTCGACGAGGCCGGGCATCAATGTGAGACCCCTGGCGTCTATCGTCTCCGCCGCCGCCTCGGAGCTGATTTGACCCTGTCCTCGGGCGACCTTGGAAATTCGATTCCCGACGACAAGAACCTCGCCGGGGTAGCGGTCATCCGCTTCGCCGTCCCAAATCTCCACGTTTCGGAAAAAATAGGCCGTCATCGCGATCCTCCCGCCAATGAGGCGGGTTGTCGGCAACCGCCTCCGGTCCGTTTCCTGTCCAGCATTACTTGACGGTCTTCTTCTGTTTATGAGTGTTTGGATAAGGGGTTTGCGCGGCGTTGTCACGCCCTTGGCAGGCGCCGGTGCGATTGAGCACCCAGCCCCGCGAGCTTCCGGCGCCCGCGCCGCATTCGTCAGGCGCTACCTCTGGCCGTGATTGCAATGACCTCTGTTTCGCACCACAATACCCGCCGCTGCTAATCGGACGGCATGTCAACTCAAGCCGCCAAGCAGCGGATCTCGGCAACAGCAACTTGCCGGCGCCGGGCCAAAAAGTATTGCAGCCAGCTGCAATAATAAACTTGGGAGGATAGAATGAGACGCCTTAGCGGAACCGCCGCGCTTTCTCTGCTCGCGGCTATAGGGGCGACCGCGCCCGCCAGCAACGCCAGTGCCGCAGAGCAGTTCGTGATCGGGGTCTCGAACACTCATATCGGCAACAGCTGGCGCGAGGAGTTTGTCTGCTCGATCAAAGCCGAGGCCCTCGCCTCTGGCCTGGTTTCGAAAGTGGTTCTCGCCAATCGCGAAGCAGGGCCTTCCGAGCAGATCGCGGACCTGCGCACGCTGATCTCGGCCGGCGTCAACGCGATCATCATCAACCCGTCGGACGAAAAAGCGCTCAACGGCGTCATCAAGGCGGCGGCCGACAAGGGAATCGTCGTCGTTGCGGCGGACCAACCCGTCACGGCGCCTGAAGCCTATATCGTGACCGGCGACCAGGAGACCTACGCCAAGGTCGGCGCCAAATGGCTGTTCGACCAGTTGAAGGGCAAGGGCGACGTCTATCAGATGCGCGGAATCGATGGGGCTCCCGGCGATGGCGTCAGGCAGAAAGGCTTCGACGCCGCGCTCAAGGATAACCCCGGGATCAAGGTCGTTGCGACAACCTTCATGGACTGGTCCAACGAAAAAGCCGCGCAGCAAATGTCGGCGATGCTTGCCTCGGGCAAGCATTTCGACGGGGTTTGGACGTCCGGTATCGACTATACGGTGATCGAGGCGATCAAGGCCGCGCATAAGCCGTTTGTGCCGTTCGTCGGCGCCGACAACAATGGCTTCATCAAGCAATTAATCGACTACAAGAAGGATGGATTGCTTGGCGTCGCCGTGGCGAATTCACCCGCGATCGGCGCCGCGGGGTTGGTCG
The DNA here is from genome assembly GCA_963762335.1 of uncultured Alphaproteobacteria bacterium. GTDB lineage: Bacteria > Pseudomonadota > Alphaproteobacteria > Rhizobiales > Beijerinckiaceae > Roseiarcus. The sequence continues at coordinate 41,772 of CAVXKU010000020.1, forward strand.
TCGCCCTCGATGTCTTGCAAAAGAAGCCTCGCGACAAGGTGACCACCGTGCCGACGGCCTCTTATGACAACACGACCGACGCAAATGTGGAGATACTGAAGACGCTCTACGACCCGAATGTTGCGCCGACCGATCCGATCTATGGCCCCGAAAAGAACTATGGCCACTTCACCGCTGCACAGGAAAAAAACTGCAAAGGTCCGGGCGAGTAGCACCCGTTGCCGGCGGCGTTCGACGTGATGCGAACGCCAGTGCGGCTCATTGATCGTATTGCAGTCGTCTAATCGTGCTTGCTGGTAGCAATGGGTCAGACCGTCATGAGCGGGCTGCGGGCGAGCGTGGAGCCGTACGGATGAACGACTCCGCGCCTCTTCTTGAGGTCCGAGATGTCGCCAAGCGATTCGGCGCCGTCATAGCGCTCAAGTCGGCGGCGCTGAACCTCGTCCGTGGTGAGATCCACGCGTTGATGGGAGCCAACGGGGCGGGCAAGAGCACGTTGGTGAAGATCCTCACCGGCGTTCACCCGGCGGACACCGGAACCATAACGATCAACGGCGCGACGCGCGTGTTTCGCTCTCCCGCCGAAGCGCGCCGCGCAGGGATCGTCTCGGTCTATCAGGATCCCGCGCTCGTTCCCGACCTGACAATCGGCCAAAATATGCGATTGGCCGATGTCCCGCTCGAAGAAGTGCGGAGGTACTTTAGCGACCTCGGAATAAAGGACCTCGATCCGAACGCGCTGGCGCGGGACATTCCCTATCCAGTTTTGCGCCTCATCGATCTGGCCCGGGCCCTGGCCTCCAATCCGACCCTGCTTATCCTCGACGAGATCACCGCCGCTCTCCCGGCAAACCTGGCGGAACGCGTCTTCGCAGTCATGCGAAGCTGGCGCGAGCGCGGCAATTCGGTGATTTTCATCTCGCATCGCATGGCGGAGGTCGGCGCGCTCTGCGATCGCGCCACGGTTCTGCGCGATGGCGTAACAGTCGGCGTCGTCGACACAGCCCCCGGAAGCGGAGAGCGAATCGTCTCGCTTATGCTCGGCTTAGATCCAACGAAGGTTAGCCCTTCGGAATCCGCGCAACGGCAAATTCGCAGCGCCGACGACGGTCTCGCCGCGCTCGAGGTCCGCGATCTTCGCTACGGCCACATGCTCAAGAACGTGTCCTTCAGCCTGCGGGCTGGAGAGATTCTCGGGGTTGCGGCGCTCGAAGGTCAGGGACAGCAGGAACTGTTCGACTGTATTGCTGGCGTGACCCGTAACGACGGCGGAGAGATCGCGGTCCACGGCCGAAAGCTGAAGCTCAATCATCCTGGCGACGCAATCGCTGCAGGTCTCGTGCTGGTCCCGGCGAACCGACTGCAGGCGCTTCTGCCGCAGCGCTCGATCCACGAGAATGTGGCTTTGCCGCTCGTACGCGACCCGTCGAATTGGGGCCTCATCAACGCCCGAGCGGAGCGTGACCGCGTTTCCAACGCCGTCAAGAGATTGCAAATCGACACCCGAGCGGAGGCCCAGCTGCGCCGATTGAGCGGCGGCAACCAGCAGAAGGTGGTGATCGCACGATGGATCGCGACCGGATTCCAGACCCTGCTGTGCTTCGATCCGACGCGGGGCATCGACGTCGGCACCAAGCAACAGATCTATCGGTTGCTGCGCGAGATGGCTGACGCGGGGTCGTCGGTGCTTCTGTTCACGTCGGAGCTTCCAGAAATTGCCCTGGTGTGCGACCGGACAATCGTTTTGTTCGGGGGCGAAATCGTCGCCGAGATGCCGGCTAGCGAAGCCGACGAGGAAACGTTGCTTCGCGCCGCACATGGCCTGGAGGTCAGTCACGCCATGGGTGCGGCCCCACGCGCCAGCGTCCGCTCAAGCGCAGCAGGTGCGATGGCAGAGGCGTCCGAGACGTCGCCCTTGAGCGTCCAGCCGCGAGACCAAAGTCGTGGGCTTCTCGACAAGATCTGGGGCGCCGTTGTGCGCTATCCCGCGCTATTCGGCATGCCGGTGCTCTTCCTCGTCTTCCTGATGGCCACCGTCGCGATCCATCCCCGATTCGATTCGTTCGATGCGCAATCCCTCGCAATGGCGGCGTTGCCATTGGCGTGCGCTGCGGCTGCTCAGGCGATCGTCGTGATCTCGGGCGGAATCGACCTGTCGATCGGGTCCGTCGTGGCGGTGGCGAACGTTCTCGCGGCGCGCACGATGAATGAGGCCAGTTTCGGCGAATCTCTATGGCTCGCTTTGGCGATTTTGGCCGCTGGCGCAGCCATAGGCGCAGTCAACGGGCTGCTCGTCATCGTCTCTCGTGTCCCCGATGTCATCGTTACGCTCACGACCGGCTTTATCTGGGGCGGCGTCGCGCTCTTGATCCTTGAGAAGCCGGGGGGCGGCGCCCCTGCCGAAGTTCGCGAATCTTGGCACTGGAAGTCTGATCACCGAGTGGCTGTCCAACTCGCTGGTTCTGCTCGTCGTCTCCGTGGCGCTCGTCTGGATTCCGGTTCGCATGTCGAGGACGGGCCTGCGCATCTACGCCACCGGCAGCGACAAGATCGCCGCGTTTCGGAGCGGCGTGAATGTCGAGGTCGCCCGGCTCATGGCCTATGTCCTCGGCGGCTTGTTCAGCGCCGTTGGCGGACTCGGTTTGACGATGACGACGGGCATAGGCTCTCCGCATGCGGGCGTTCTCTACACGCTGAGCGGATTGGCCGCCGTGGTCATCGGCGGCGTGAGCCTGACGGGCGGGCGCGGCGGGGTCGTGGGGCCGGTCATCGCCGCTTTTGTGCTCACCCTCATTCCCGCCGACCTGATCTTTCTGAACATTGACCCGAACTTCGGCCAAGTCATCCAGGGAACATTGATCGTTCTCGTCGTGATGGCTGGCGGGCTCGCAACCATAGTGAGAAACCGCAGATGAGCGGTTCGTCTGATGCGCCGACGCGGTCGAGGCGCTGGGAGGCTCGCAGCCTTCTTTTCTGGTTTCAGCGGAACACGATTGTTGCTCTGATCCTGCTGCTCCTCATCTTCATCGCGGCGGTCGAGCTCATGAAACCGGGCACGGTCAATTCCGTCTGGCTATCGAACACGCTCCTGTTCGCGGCGCCGCTCGGTATTCTCGCCGCGGGCCAGACCATGGTGATGCTGACTGGCGGGATAGATTTATCGGTCGTCAGCGTCTCGATGGGTTCGGCGTTCCTGATGACGACCACGGCTCTCAAGTTCGGCAATCTGACGGCGGTCGCGATTGGGCTCGGCCTCGGCTTGGTGGTGGGCGCGATCAATGGCGTGGGGATCGCGCTCCTGGGCGTTCAACCCCTGGTGATGACGCTCGGCGCCGGGCTCATGACGCAAGGGATCATCATCGTCTACAGCCAGAAGATCCTGGCCTCGCGCTCGATCGTGCCAGACTTCATCCATGCCATTGGGTCGGACCGTTTAGGCGGCCTCATTCCTCTCGACCTGTTTCTGTGGCTGCCGATCGCAGCGCTGGTGCTGATCACGCTACAGCGAACCGGGTTCGGCCGGTTGCTCTATGCGATCGGAGACAATCGTGAGGGTTGTCGGCTAGCCGGCGTGCGAGTTTGGCGGCTCCTCTTTATCGACTACGTTACTTGCGCGCTTCTGGCTTCGATCGCCGGGTTCGTCCTCGTCGGCCATACCAATTCCGCCGATCTCAGTTTGGCCTCCACCTATCTCTTGCCTTCCATTGCCGCGGTCATCATCGGCGGCACATCGATTTTCGGCGGGAGTGGCGGATATGCCGGCACGATCATTGGCGCCCTGATCCTGACCGTGCTCGACGGACTGCTGACGCTTCTGGATTCGCCTGAACCGATCAAGCAGATCCTCTACGGCGGCATCATCTTCGTCCTGGCGACGGCCTATTCGCGCCTGACTGCCTAGAACGTCGGGCGCCATCTGGGTCTCAATTCATTAAGCCCCAATATCTGACTGACGACATCGCCTTCGGCGCCGGTCTCTGCGAAATCGTCGAACGCCTTGTCTGAGGGCGCGCCTTCAGCGGCCGCGACGTCCGGATGTTTGAGGCAATCTTCCCACTCATAGACCGCCCAGCCGTTGAAATCATACTCGGCAAACTTCGAGAAGATCTGCTTGAAGTCGACCTGGCCATCGCCGAGCGAGCGGTCGCGCGCTGCGCGCTTCAGCCAGGGTTGATATCCGGAATAAAAGCCTTGTTTCCCCGTGGGACGAAACTCGGCGTCTTCACATGAAAGCCTTGACACGTTCATGATAGAAATCGATGAATGCGACGTAGTCCAATCCCTGTGATCAAACCGGCGGCTTCAGTAGTTGATAGTGCGGCGCGGATAGCACTACGCCCAAGCAAGAAACCGCTGAAGGTTGCCCCGTCGAACACTCCTGGCAGGGATTCAGCCAAACCCCAAAGTCAACGCCGGCTGCAACAAGTTGGCCCTGACGAGCGGTCACCAGTTCGGTGACGGCCAACCCGTGCTCTTTGAGAACCCCGCAATTTCATCGGCGTAGGTCTGACTTTCGGCGCAGCGGCGGAGGTCGAGGAAGCGGATATCCGAGGCGGGGAGTTGCAGCCCTTATAGCCGAGGTTTGCGGCCCACTTGGCGATCCCAGGGAGGGTGTTGAATGGCGAGTAGTTGCTCGCGAGCTGTGCAATGAGCAGCGCTGGACCATTGATCGTGCGCACGCAATTCTTCCTCTATTCTAGCCAACTCTAGCGCGATTGACGCCGTGGCAATCTCGAGGCTCGCGAGATTTGGCTAGACTGCTCGGGCGGTCGACCGAAAAACCAACAAAGTTTTTTCGTGGCCACAACTAACTTATCCTGCGGCTGACGCGAACGGAACGGCGCACTCGAGCTGACGGGTCCAGCGCACGGCGCAAGTCGGCATTCTGACGAAGACCTTGAACGTCGCCACACGAGGAACACATGGCGCGCCTTAACCTCCAGGACACGCCTAGCGAAACTGGCCCGAGCGAGATGCGACGAATTGGCTTGCATACCTCCTGGAACTAGGTGTCGAACAAATCTCGTGAGCGCTTTTGCGCGCCTCCGTCGAGCGCGTCAGTCGATCAGGTTTGAGCGCTTTACCGAACAACTCCAAGCACCCTATCTGCGTAATCGCGCCTGGAAGAGCACCACTGCAAGAACTATGACGCCAAGGACGCCTTGATAGATCGACGGTGGAACGCCCGCGATCGTCAGCGCGCTTGTAATGCTGGCGAGACAGATCACCCCGACAAGCACGCCGGGAATGGTTCCCTCGCCCCCGTACATGTAGACGCCGCCAAGAATCGTCGCAGCGAAACTCAGGAGGAGATAGTCGGCGCCCTCTCCGGGCGTCGCGCTGATGTTCTGGTAGAGATAGATGATCGCGCCAACCGCGCATAAGAAGCCCGGACAAGCCGTAGCAGAGCAGCTTTGTCCTCATGACCGGCACGCCGGCGATCCGAGCGGCCGCTTCGTTGTCGCCGATCGCGTAGATGTAACGTCCCCATTTGCTCCGATGGAGGAGCAGGCTGGTGGCGACAAATCCGACAACGAGGATGATGATCGGAAATATGTTTTGGCCGAGCGGCAAGGAGTCGAACAAGGGCGAGATGGCGTCGTTGTACTCGGGCACGGTGATCGGCTGACCCGCCGCAAGGATCCACGACATCGAGTCCGCGACCGACAGCATGCCGAGCGTGACGATGAACGGAGGAATTTTCGTTCGCGACACAAAGACGCCGCTGATGAGCCCGGCGACCGTCGCAGCGGCGAGAGCCCCAATCGTGCCGCCAACAATGCCGAAGTCTGCGCGAAAAAAAACGATCGCCGAAATCGACATGGCGACGAGCGAGCCGACCGCCAGATCGAATCCCCCGCCGATGACCACCAAGGCCTGGCCGAAAGAGACGAGCCCAAAGGCGGCGGCGCTGGCGGTAACAACCATCAGATTCGCCGGCCTCATGAACACGCCGCGCGAAATGACGGTGGCGATGATGAGGACCGCAACCAACAGGAAAAGCTGATTGTAGCGCCGCAGGCTCGCTTTGGCCTTAGTCATTGCGAGTTGCATAATAAACCGCTCCAACCAGAATGGCGCCCTGGATGATTCCCTGGATGTAAGGGGACACGGCGAAGGCGGTGATCACGCCATAGAGGACGATCAGGATCACCGCCCCGACAATCGCTTTGAAAATGTTTCCCCGTCCGCCGGTGAGAGCGATGCCGCCCAGGACGGCGGCTGTGATCGCTTTGAACTCGTATCCTTTTCCGACGGTCGGCATGCCCGAGCGCACGTAAGAGGCCATCAGCAATCCGGCGACGCCGTAGAGAACGCCAGCGACCCCATAGACGCCGATCCGAATCTTCGCGACTGGAATTGCCGAATAATAAGCAGCGCCCTCATCGCCGCCGATCGCGTAGACGTATCGGCCGATGGCGAAGTTTGATCGAACGAAATAGGCGACGGCGCCGATGATGAGCAGGCCGACGAAGAAGAGCGGCACAATCTCGAACGCGCTGCCCAAGGCAATTTGCTGGAACGATTCATCGAGGATCGGAATGAGGCGCCCGTTGCTGACGCCTCCGGCCAAGCCGCTCACGACCCACATCATCCCGATGGTGGCGACGATCGGCGGAACGCGGCCCTTTTCGACCAGCAAGCCATTCCCGAGGCCAATCAGACCGCACACGACAAGAGGAACGAGGATCGAAACGGTGAGCCCGAAATCCGGGATCAGAAATGCGGAGAGCGTGCCTGCGAGTCCCATCACGGCGCCGACCGAAACGTCGACGCCCCGCACGATCAGGACCATCGCCTCTCCGAGCGTCGCGATACCCAAGAACCGCCGACAGTTCGAGGATCGTGAACAGGTTGGAGAGATTGTAAAAGGTGCTCGCCTTGAAAATCGCGGCGACGAGCAAGAGGGCGCCGAGGATGACGACGACGTCGAGCTCCTTGAGGATCGATCTGAAGCTTTGGGGCAAGACGTTTGTTTCCTTGTCCGGTTCGATCGGCTTCGCGGCCTAGTTCATTGCAGCCGGCGGGCTCGCCCCTTCGAAGCTCGGACTCGGGGTTTCGACTTCGTATTGGTAGTAGCGAACGATCTCATGGGGCGTGATCGACGCTCCGGTCAGCGTGGTCACGATCTTGCGGTTGACGATCACGAGAAGCGTCGTGACAAGGCCGATGAGCTCGGCGAATTCGGTGCTGATGACGATCACGCCCCGGCCCGCGCCCGCCATCGCGCGAATGGCCTCGTTGATGTCGTCCTTGGCCCCAATGTCGATTCCCTTGTAGGGCTCATCCAACAGGAGCAGCCGATAGCTGTCCTCGAGCCACCTCGACACGACCACTTTCTGCTGATTGCCGCCGCTGAGTTCGCTGACGAGCGAATCGATGGACGCCATCTTCGTCTTGATCTGAGCCGCCTTCCTGACGGCTTCCGCCCTGAGCTCGGTCGTCGGGAGAAAGAACCTCTTCTCGAAGCTGATTTTGGGAAGAGAGATATTCTCCTCGATGTTGCGATCGAGAAGGACACCTTCGGCAAAGCGATCTTCCGGCACGAAGGCGACGCCGCGGTTCAGCATTGCCCTTGGGCTTCGCGCATCGATCGTCTCGCCGTCGATCGAGACCGTTCCCCGCGTTGGCGGCATCAGTCCGAAGATGGTTCTCAAGAGCTCCGATTTTCCGGCGCCCTCAGGCCCGGTAATGCCGAGGATCTCGCCTTCCCGAACTTTGAGCGAGAACTCGGCCGCGTCCTGCGTCCACGACAGGCCTTTGACGTCGAGGAGCGTGCGTCGTTGCGTGAAGTCGCTCGCCGCTTCCGCTCGCGACGGGCTGCGCATCTCGTGACCGACGACCGCGACGGCCAGGTCCTCGGCCGTCGTCGAACGGGCGTCGAGCGTTTCGACGAGCGCGCCGTTCCGCAAGACCGTGATTTCGTCGCTGAGCTCAACCACGTCGTCGAGAAGGTGCGATATGTAAACGATCGTGACGCCCTGGCCGCGCAATTGGCGCAAGACCGCATGCAGGAGCACGGTCTCTTTCTTGTCGAGCGAGACGCCGCCCTCATCGACGATCAGAAGATCGCATTGCCGCACGAGCGCTTTGGATATCGCGACAATCTGCTTGTGAGCAGGCGAGAGCTCGCTCACAAGCAAGCTTGGATCGACATCGACGCCAAGCTCGTTCAGCACCTCGCGAGCCCTGCGCCGCATCTCGCTCTTGTTCAGCGTTCGAAATGCTCCATGGATTTCGTTGCCGAGGAAGATGTTCTCCTCGACTGTCATGGTGGGCACCAGGTCGCCCCATTGATGAACGATGGCGATTCCGGCGCGACGCGCGGATGTCGGCGTGAGATACGGGACCTCGGCTCCGTTCAGTTTCATCGTGCCCGACGTTGGCCTTATGTCGCCGGCGATGATCTTCGAGAGCGTCGATTTTCCGGCGCCGTTCTCGCCCACCAGCCCTCGTATTTTCCCTGAGGGAATCGCGACGCTGACCGACTCGAGCGCGCGCGTGTTTCCGTAAGTGCTTCGAGACATTCTCGAGTTCGAGGCGGTAGGCCACGGGCAGTCGGTCTCCTCGGGTCTATCAGGCGGAAAGAGGGCGAGCGCCGCGACCGTCGCGGCCCAAGTCCGCTCTTCGGAGCGCGGCGAGCGCGCCTCTTGTGATGGCGGCTCAAGCCCCACGTCTGGCGACCAACGATCGTCGCCAGACGCAGAGGTCGTTTGGGTCAGCTACTTGGTGTTCTGGAGGTCGACGATGTCCTTCGGAACCTCCCCGGTCTTCAGGTAGGCCTGGACATCGTCGTAGCCCTTGACCTTCGAGGCGTCGAAATAGAGCTGCTCGTAGTCGCCGGTCTCCGGCGGAATGAGCGGCAGCTTCGCGTCCAGCGTGAATTTGATCTGCTTGGCGAGGATCGCCTTCACCTCGGCGTCCGAAACGCTGAGCATGGTCGGCGCGTTGGGATTGGGCCAGACGCGCAGCTTGAGATACTGGATGCCTTTCTCATCCAGCGTCCCGTTGAGATATTGGATGGCCTCGGGGATCGCAAAGGCGCCGTAGTAAGGCGGGCATTCCGTCGACATCATGGCCTTGCCGTCGGCTATAGCCTGGATGAAAGCGACGTCGCCGTCCTTCGACGCGATGCGGCCGTCGAGCAGTTCATTCCGCCCCGCGGCCTTGATCGCCTGCATCGCGCCGAGACCCTCGGCGTCCGAGTAGGTGAAGATGACATCCATCTGGTCGTCGGTGAAGCGCTGCAGAAATCCCTGCATCACGCGCCGGCCGCCATCGTTCGACCACTTGCCTTCCTCGGTCGAGAGAATCTTGACGTCGGGATAGTGCTTGATGACCTCGCGGATGCCGACATACATGTCGTTGTTCGGAGACGAGCCCAGCTCGCCCTGGATCTCGACGATGTTGCCCTTGTAGTCGCCGTGCTTGCGCTTCAGATGATCGAGCGCATAAGCCGCCATCGTCATGCCGCTGACGCCGTAGTTCTGCGTGATGTTCAGCACGTACGTGCCGGTCGGCGGCTTCCGAATGAGCGCACGGTCGATGACCACGAGCGGAACATTGGCCTTGGTCGCCATGTCGATCACGGGATCCAAGGGCTGCGCCTGGTTGGGAGAAAGAATGAGGATGCTCGGCTTCTGCGCGAGCAGGGTCTGGCAATCCTGAAGCTGCTTGGCGGAATCGCCCGCGCTGTTCGTCCATACATAGTCGACGCCCGGGCCGACCGATTTGAACTTCTTGCCCCACTGCTCCATCGAGTTGACGAAGGCGGCGCGCCAGGAATTGTTCATGTCGCCGTTCGAGAAGGCGATGAGATAGTGCTGCTTGGGAACCAAATTCTCCGCGTCCGCGGCGAAAGCCGGACGTCCGGATTGCCGGCAATGCGCCGGCGACGCCGAGAGCCGCCGCGCCGTGAAGAAAGCGGCGGCGATTCGGGTGAGCAGTCCAATTCGAGTTGGTCATAGTCTTCCTCCCATTGCGCAACGCCGTGATTGACGTTGACGGCGTTCAACTTGATTCCCTGCGGCTGTTACGGCCGCTCCAAGATGACGTTGTTTAGTAAAACAACGGCCATTCATGCAGAGTCATGGACTGTTGGTGCGGCAGTCAAGAAGTGCAAGTGCGATCTTTGTTATCTTCCTCCTTTGCAGCACGAAGTCGGCGCGGCCGACGGACGAATGGCGAGCTTACGTCATGATGAATCCGCCGGTCACGTTGATGGCCTGACCTGTCATTGCGCTCGCGTCCGAGCTGCAAAGAAAGAGCATCACCGACTGCGACTTCCTGCGGCTCCACGAACCGGTTCATCGGCGTCGCCTCCCACTCGCGACGCACCTCGGCGACCGACTTCCCCTCAACCTCGGCGTGACGCGCCATGACGTCTTCGATCCGGTCGCCCTCGATCGGCCCGGGACAGACCGCGTTGACGCGAATGTTCTGGGACGCGACTTCGAGAGCGAGCGTCTGGGTGAAGCCGAGGATCGCCCATTTCGAGCAGACGTAGTCGGCGCGATAGGGCAGACCCCGACGGGCCACGTTCGATGCGGTGGTCACGATCGCGCCCGCCTTGCGATCGAGCATGAACGGCAGGACCGTTCGCGTGACCAGCATCGTCCCTGTGAGATTGATCTCGATCGTCTCGCGCCAGTGCGCAAGCGGCATATCCTTGATCAGGCTGTAGTGGCCGTTGAACCCCGCATTGTTCACGAGCACATCGATGCGCCCACCGAAGAACTCGGCCGCCCCGGCGACCGCTTTCTTGACTCCGTCCTCGTCGCGCACGTCGGAGCGGAAGAATTCGCATCGGCGCTTAAGCGCGGTGATCTCTCGCGCCGTTGCGCTGGCGTCCTGGAAATCGAGAATGGCGATGTCCGCGCCTTCGGCGGCGAAGGCCTGAGCAATATGGCGGCCGAGGCCAGCGGCTGCGCCGGTGACCAGCACGTTCTTTTGCGCAAAGCGCATCGAAGGCGATGCTTCCGTCATCGGCTGTAGGCCTTGAGTGTGTCGTCTCTCACCGTGACGCCAAGCCCCGGACGATCGGGAACCATGAGACGTCCGTCCTTCAGCGTGAAGGGTTCGGCGAGGAGTTCGTCTCGGAGCGGATTGTGCTTGCGGTCGAATTCGATGACCGGCTCGTTGAGCAACGGGAGCGGATTGGCTGTATGCGGGAACGGCGGAATGGACGCGACCGCATGGAGCGCCGCCGCGACCGCGATGCCGGACCCCCAGACATGAGGGATCGTCGCAACGCCATAGCTTTTCGCCAGCGCGAGGATGTCGAGCCAGCCCGAAAATCCGCCCGCGCAAGCAAGATCGGGCTGGGCGATGTCGACGCAGCCGCCGCCGATGAGATCGCGGAATCCGTAACGCGTGAACTCGCACTCGCCCCCGGCCACGGCGATCGGATTTTCACGCCGCACTTTGCGGTAGCCTTCGTGATCCTCGGGCGTAACCGGCTCCTCGAAAAACTCGATCTGATGTGGCTCCATGAGCCGGCCCATGCGAACGGCCGAAGCGGCGTTGTAGGCGTGGTTGGCGTCGACAAGCAGGCCGATCCGCGGACCGACCGCCGTTCGGATGACGCGAAGGCGCTCGATGTCGTCAGCGAGGCTGAGCAGGCCGACTTTGATCTTCAGGAACTGGAAGCCGGCGTCCGCGTAGCCCGAGGCTTCCTTCTCGAGCGCACGCAAGACCGCTGGCATGTCGCGGAAATTGTCCGGGTAGTAGCAGCCGGTCGCGTAGGCGGTCACGCTGTCGCGGAAACGTCCTCCGAGCATCTTCCAGACGGGCAGGCCCGCAGCCTGGCCCGCGATGTCCCAGAGAGCGATGTCGATGGCGGAGATCGCCTCGATATACGTTCCCTTCTGCCCGAAATCGCGGGAGAACGCGTAATGCTCCTCCCAGATCCTCACGGGCTCGGTCGGGTCTCGCCCGATGAGCTGCGGCGCAAAAACAGCGTCGACGCAGGCCGCGACCGGCTCCGGCGGACCATATTGGCCGCCTTCTCCCCAGCCGACGAGACCTGAGTCCGTCTCGACCCGGACGAGGTAGCTGTTCCGCTCCGGGAACGCGGCCTGCGACGAATAGAACTTCTGTGCGCCGAGCGGCGCGCGAAGAATGTGCGAACTGACCGATTTGACTTTCATGGGGCGCCTTCGCCGGAACTCGCGTCCTGCGCCGCCTCGAACCGATCCGCCATCCGCAGATAGGCGTTCTCGAGGTGAGCCCGCATGGCGTGCGAAGCTCGAGCGGCGTCGCGCGCGCAGACCGCGTCCATGATTGCGATATGCTCCGGCAACGCCAGTTCACGGGACTCAGGAAACTTGCGGATGGCCGTATTCTGAGTCCACTGGATCAGATCCATGTGCGAGGACAGAAGCTGCTGCAGACGTGCGTTGCCGCACGCATTGCGGCCGAAATCGTGGACCGCCTCATCGGTCTCCGCCAGCAACGAGCTGTCGCCCTTGCGGAGCCCGAACGCCCGCTTTGACGTAAGCCGCGCGGACGCGCTCCGCCTCTTCCGCGTCGCGCGCGCGAGGTGGCGAGCTCGATCGCCATGCATTCGAGCGCGATCCGCAGCTCGAAGATTTCCTGCAGGGTCTTTAGATTGATCGGCGCGACGTAGACGCCCTTGCGCGGCTCGACGGTCACGAAGCCTTGATTTTGCAAGGTTCGCACCGCATCGCGGAACGGCGTGATGCTGACGTTCCAGCTGGTCAGATAGTCGGACGCGCTGATCCTCTGGCCGGGCCGCAGGCGGCCGAGCGTGATTTCTTGCCGTAGCGCGGCTTCGACTTGCTCGCTGAGGGACGCCCGATTGAACACGGTGTCACATACTCGTTGGAACTGGGATGACGTTCATAACGACATACTCGACCGCGCAAGCGAAACCGGGGCGAATCCGCAAGACTGATGCACCGCAGCGTCGCTATTGGCCATCCTCTCCTTCGGAGTCTGATGTATCAGGCATAAGATATCACTGCAAGCCGATCATTCAAGCAAGGGCGGATCGGCCCGGGCTTCTGGAGCGCTTGGCAAACCGAGACCAGCATCCAGACCCTCGCTGCCGCGGACCGTGCGCGGAGAAAGAACGGATGGGCCCGCGAGCGTTAATCGCTGACAGTCAAAGCGCTCCAAGAATTCTAGCTGAGATGCTTCAGAAGCCAGTCCGGCTCACCGAAAGCGCCTGACTTCGAGGCGGAGGCGGTTCCCTGCCAAAGTCCGGACGCCATGCGTGAAGCAGGAACGCCGGGTTGAAACTCGCCGTCTACGCTAAGCCCGGTTGCCTGCAGCGTTCGACAAACGGCTGCGAATGTCTCGCCGCCGATCACTGTCAGCGCGCCGAGCGGCTTGAGGCCGTGGGCGAGTCTCTCGACCCCGCGAGCGATCCGTTCGATCGCCTCCATCTCGCTCAATCCCGGCGGCAGGGCGGGCAGAACGATGCAGCGTCCGTATGTCTCCAACGTTGTCTGGACTCGCCCGACGAAATCCGGCTCCGCCGCCATCGGCGCGAACCACTCTGGCCGCGTCGAGGCGACGACCTCGAGCTGACGAAGCGACACGGGGTGGCGTGAGCCGACAATGACGAGATGCGGCAGCGCCCAAGGGCTGGGCGGTTGCCGGCGGTCGTTGCGCGAGCGCCCTCGCCAGACCGGCTGCGCCGCACCACAGCAAAGCGGGCTCGTGCTCGTAACGCTGCGCAATCGCGTCAAGATCGGCGTCGCTCTCGGCGTCGTGCATGATGATATCGCAGTTGCGACTGTGAAGAGCGACGCCGTGACGTTGAAGGTCCGCCGCGATATCCTTGATCAGGACTGGCTCGCTGCACGATTGCGCGCGCATCTGCAGGCCGCCCCGCGTCAGACGCCCTTGGGCTGGAAACGCAGGCGCGAGCACGATCCGGCGAAACGCGCCGGACTTCACGATTTCAGCCAGCTCCGCGGCCCAATGCCCGCGCAGCAGACTGTCGATCTTCTTGAACGCGAGATCGGCGCCCGAGAAGCAACGGAGGCTTTCTCGCGTCAGGGCGACGGCGCTCTTCTCGTCGCCATCGCGGCAGGACAGGTCGAGGACATAGGATCCTTCGGGTGCGGCGATCGTCCGGTCCAAGAGAACCGGCAGCGGACCCATGCGGCCGGTAAACTGAGCAGCGGTGTCGAGCGCTCCGGTCAAGTCGTCGGCTATCAAGCGCAAGATCGTCATGCGACCACTTGCGCTGTCCCTTTGGAGGGAACGACTTTGACCTCAAGGCCGAGATCTCGCACACGCGCGACCTCCGCGGGATCCGCGCGATCGTCAGTTATCAGCTCGTGGATCGCGGTCAGCTCACAAATCTTGCAGAATGCCGCCGTGCCGAACTTGGAAGCATCCGCAAGGAGAACGATCCTGCGCGCGGCCGAGATCATCGCCCGCTTCATCGCCGCAGCCTCAAGCGAGGTCTCGGTCAACGCCAGACCGCTGATCGCGTGAGTTCCGATGAATGCGACATCGACGCTGAGCTCGCCAAGGAAGCTCTCACCCGGTTCACCGAGGACGGTCAAGGATCCCGGTCGCACGACGCCGCCGAGACAGAGCACACGAATTTTGCTCGAGGCGCAGAGCGCCTGGCCGATTCCGAGGTCGTTGGTGACCGCGGTCAGCGCGATGTCGCGCTCGACGCTCGCGCGAGCGGCCGCGAGTACGGTCGAGCTGCTGTCGAAGATGACGCTCGCGCCTGAATGAAGCGCCGCCGCCGCGGCAAACCCAATGGACTCCTTTTCCGGTCGGTCGAACTCGGCGGTGATCGCGGCCTCGGGCTCGAAGGTGGATTGAAGCTGCTTCTGGATCAGCGCGCCGCCATGCGAGCGCTCGAGGTAACCGCGTTCCTCCAGATGCTCCAAATCGCGGCGAACCGTCGATAGCGAGATGCCGATCGACTCCGACAATTCCTGGATCGAGGCTGCGCCGCGTTTGCGGATGTGATCCAACATGAAGGCTCGGCGCTGCGCGGGTATGAGCTCTGGACGGCGTGGCGAAGCCATGGCGGCGTCTCCGTCAGGTGGAGCGTTTCGTGCGATGAATCGCGAGCATGATCAGGATGATCGCCCCGAACACGATCTGCCTTACGGCGTCCTGGATCTGCATGAGCGAGAGGACGGAGGACAGGAGCGTGATAAAAATGGCGCCAACGAAGGTTCCGGCATAGGAGCCGCTGCCGCCAAGGATCGACGTGCCGCCGAGCACCACGGCCGCGATGACCGGCATCAGGTAGCTGTCGCCCATGCCTTGGTAAGCCTGGTTGGCGTAGCCGACCAGCAGCAGCCCACCGAGACTCGACATGAATCCCGCCAGCGCAAAGACGCCGACGATGACCCGCTCGACCGGGGCGCCCGCGAGGAACAGGGCGCGCGGCGACTGGCCGAGCGCATAGATGTAGGTTCCGAACACGGTTCGCTTGAGAACGAAGATCGTCACGGCTCCGATCGCCAGCCACAGCAGGAATGCGTTCGGGATTCCAAGCGTGCGGCCATGCGCCAGAAAGACGGCGAGCGTCGGCGGCGCGCCGTGCGGCTTGAAACCGCCGGTGTAGAACACGGTCAGGCCGAGCAACATCGCGTTGACTGCGAGCGTCCAGACCATCGCGGGAATGCGGAAAAGGGCGACACCGAGCCCGTTGACCGCGCCGATCACGAGGCCGCAGAGCAGGCCTGCGGGAATCGCCAGCGCCGCGAGCGTCGCATTGCCTGAACCGGCGAGCGATGTTGCGAGAATGGCGGCGCTGGTGATGGTCAGCGGCACAGAAAGATCGATCTGGCCGAGCAGGATCACCAGCATCGCGCCGGTCGCGAGCACGCCGACGATCGAGGCGATCTGGAGTTGCTGCAGCAGGTAGCCGAGCGACAGCACGCCCGGCGAGACAATTCCTGCGCCGATCACCACCGCGACGCAGGCTAGAATCACCAAAAGGACCGAGCGATCGATCGTCCATGCTTCGCGTTTCGAAGGGCTCGTACGGGAGAGGATAACCGCCATCAGGCGAACCGCTCCAGCCGGGATCGGACGCGCAGCATGCCGAGCGCGCCGAGAGCGATTGCGATGGCGAGGATCGCGCCTTCAAAGAACGGTTGCGCCAATGGCGGCAGGCCGGAGAAGAACATCAAGCCCGATATCGTCTTGAGAATGAAGGCGCCGAGAGCAGCGCCAAGCGGAGAGCCGACGCCCCCGGAGAGCGCGACGCCGCCAAGCACGACCGCGGCGATCGAGTTCAGCGTATAGGGCGGCCCGATATTCGGATCGCCGGTCAGGGTGACCATGCTGACATAGAGCCCTGCCAACGCGGAGAAGAGGCCAGCGAGACCATAGGCCGAAAGCGTCACGAGCGGTACGCGTATGCCGGTCATGACCGCGGCGTCGCGCGAAGAGCCGATGGCGTAGAGGCTCATGCCGAACCGCGTCCGCCGCAGCGGCGCCATTATGAGAAGGAGCGCCAAGCGCGATGAGAATGAGGGACGCGGGGACGCCATGCACGTCGTAGGTCAGCGCGTCCGACAGGCCATCGCTGATCTCGCCGCCTGGGGTCGGCCGCAAGAGCAACGCAAGGCCGGAATAGATGCTGCCCAGCGCCAAAGTCGCGACGATCGGCGGCACGCCGATCGCAACCACCGCGGCGCCATTCGCAATTCCGCACGCGATTCCGACCGCCAGCACGAGTGCGACACCACGCCGTCAACTGCAAAGGGGAGCCGGAAACGACGTAGGACGCGACGACGTTGGTCAGCGCAATGACCGGCCCGACCGACAGGTCGATGCCGCGCACGAGCACGACGAAGAACTGCGCGATCGCGGCGAGCGCCAGCAGCGTTCCCTGATTGGCCCAGATTGTCAGGACATAGACCGACAGCCCGCGCGGATGGATCGCGATATAGAGCGCGAACAGGACCACCAGGAGCACGCCCGCGATGGCGGTTCGCGAAAGACGCAAGCTTGTCCTGGCCATCACTGCGCCGCGATCCCCGAATGCGCGTTGAGCGCAGCTGCGATGAGCGCGTCAGGCGTGATCTCGTCGCCGCTCATCTCGCGAATGACCCGGCCGCGATAGAAGACATAGACCCGGTGGCAGAGATGGATCAGCTCTTCGTAATCGGTGGACTGAAGGACGATCGCGAGGCCCTCCGCCGCCAGTTCCTGCAGGAGGACATAGATCTGCGCCTTGGTGCGAACGTCAATGCCGCGCGTCGGGTCCATGAGCAGGAGGCAACGGGGGCTTAGCGCAAGCCATTTCGCCAGAACAATCTTCTGCTGGTTGCCTCCCGACAACGTCTTGACCGGATCGTCGAGGCGACCGAACGTCAGCGCCAGGCGCTCGATCAGACGCGAGATGGCGCCATCCGTCCCGTCGGACGCCTGCATGAGGCCGAACGGCTTCCGGCTCAGCGCGGCGAGGCGGAGATTGTCGGCGATCGACATGTCGAGGATCAGGCCGTCGGTTTTGCGGTCTTCCGGCACGAGCGCAACGTCGGCGCCCGGCGCCTTGGCGCGGCGCGGCGTGACGTTGGAGAACGGTCGGCCATCGAGAGTGATTGCGCCTTCGAGATGCCGCAGCACGCCGAAGATGGCGTGCATGACATGCTGCTGGCCCTGGCCGTCGAGGCCGCCGAGTCCGACGATCTCGCCTGGGCGCACGTCAAGGTCGACGCCGTCGAGCGAGGGCTCCCAGCGCAAGCCCCTGCAGGAAAGGAGCGGCTTCACGGAAAGGTCAGGCGGCGCCGCGCGGGGCGGGAACAGCTCCTTCAGCGGCTGGCCGATCATCAGTCCGATCATCGCGTCGCGACTCCGGGCGCCCGCGTCGAAGGTCTCGACATGGCGGCCATTGCGGAAAACGGAGACGCGGTCCGCCACGGCGTCGATTTCGTACATGCGATGCGAGATGAAGAGGACCGCCGCATCCGGAATCGCGCAGGCCCCGGATGACCGCGAAAACCTTTTCGACTCGTTCCGCCGTGAGCGCGGACGTCGCCTCGTCGAGGATCAAGAGGCGCGGCTTGCGATGGACGGCCTTTGCGATCTCGACGAGTTGTCGATCAGCGAGCGGGAGATCGGCGATGATTGCCGACAGCGGAATATGATCGCCGCCGATGCTGTCGAGCGCGGCGCGCGTCGCTCGGCGCGGTCCGCGGCCGATGAACGCGAGGCTCGCCCCGCCGTCGCCGAGCAGGAGATTGTCGCCGACCGTCAGGTGCGGCATCAACGACAATTCCTGGAACATGCAGACAATGCCGAGCGCCGCCGCATCCCGCGGCGAGCCGAAGCGCCGCGGCGCGCCGTCCACAGCGATGGTTCCGGCGTCCGGGGCGATGACGCCGGCCAGCAGCTTCATCAACGTCGATTTGCCGGCGCCGTTCTCGCCGAGGATGGCGTGAACGATTCCGGGGTCGATCGTCAGCGAGACGTCGGTCAGGGCAGGAACCGCGCCATAGCTTTTCGAAACGTTCGTCAGTTGGACGAGCGAGGCCATGGCGCGGCTCTGGCCTTAGCCGTTATTCGAGGCGTTCTGGCCCATCAACTCCTGCGGCGTGAAAACCGGGAAGCACTGCGGATAGCCAGTCGTCGTGTAGAAGTTCGGCGGCAGGTCGGGGTAAAAGTCCTTGCCTTCGACCAGCTCGGAATTGTTCTTGTGCGGGATTGGCAGGAACACCTTCTGGGGCAACGCATTGCCCTTCAGGAGCACCATCGCGGCCTCGAGCGCCAAAGCCGACATAGCGGGCGCTTGCGCAGCCGTCACGCCCGGAAATTTGCCTTTCGCCGCGAGCTCGCGGGTGCCGTTACCGGCGTCGACGCCGATCGGGACAATCGGATGGTTGGCGGCCTGCATGGCGTGGAGCGCGCCGATGGCCCCTTCCTGAACCATGACGCCGTCGAATTTGCCGTTGGTTGCGATGGCGTCGGCCGTGCCCTTCTCGGCCGTGCCCGCGTCCCAATTGCCGACGACCTGTACGACCTTGAGCCCCTTAAACTTGTCGAGCACTGAGCGCATGCCCTCGTGATTGTCGCGGTCGACACTGTTGCCGGGCAAGCCCGAGATTTCCAGCACCTGGCCGGTGACGTCGCCCTTGGCGGCCTTGATGCCGTCGACCACGGCCTGCGCCTTCATCCGACCGAGTTCAAACTGATCCTCGTTGACCTGCACGATCTTGTCGGAATCGAGCACATTGTCGAAGGTGACCAACACTGTGCCGGCGCGCTCCGCGCGTTTCACCACGGCGTCGAATGCTGTCGGATTGACCGCATTGATGATCACCGCGTCATATCCGGCGGCGATGTAGTTATCGATCGCGGCGATTTGCGCCGCGGAATCGTTGCCGACCGAGATCACCTTGAAGTCGGCAAGTTGCTTCGCGTTGTCAGGCCGGGAGCCCCAAGCTTTGGCTGACTGGATCGCTGTGATGCGCCAGTCGTTTCCCACGTATCCGTTCACGAGCGCGATCTTATATGGTCCTTTCTTCGCCGAATACTGGATCGTCTTCTTGTTGTCCGACGCCGGGCTAAAGCACTCCGGCTTAAAGGTATCTGCGGCGTAGGCGAAACCGGATCCAAGAATTGACGCGGCCGAGAGCGCCGCTGCGAAAGTCTTCCTCGATGGCATGAATATCCTCCCTGTTAAGGCGCGGGCCTTCTAAATCGCGCAGGCGCCTTGTTCTGGAACAAAATGGGAGTTTACGCGCGCTGTCAAGCTTAGATGCGGGCGGTGTCGCGGAAAAAGGCGGTTGGATAACATCCAATGAGAGATTATGAATGATTCTGACTTTTCAAACTTCCAACGATGCGCTAGACAGTTCGTGCGAATGAAAGGGGGAGGAAGGTGACCCGTCCGAGGATTGCGGTAACGTCGGGCGACCCTGCCGGCATCGGCCCCGAGATCATGGCGCGCGCGGCGGCGGCCTTGCGCAACAGAGTCGCGGATGGCGAGTTTTCTCTTCTGCTGGTCGGCGCGCATTCGACTCATCAGGCGGCTGTCGGCCAACTTGGTTTGGACGATCCTGCGACGCTGATCCCCGTCGCGAAATCCGCCGGGGAGTTTCCGCCGATCGGGTTCATCGACATCGACACCGCACGAGTCCATGTTCCGCCAGGTCGATCGACGGCCGAGGGCGGCCGGATCGCGTATGACGCTATCGCCACGGCCGTGCGCTTTGCGCTCGATGGCGCGGCCGACGCCATCTGCACAGGGCCGATCAGCAAGGAAGCGCTCAACTTCGCAGGCCATCACTATAGCGGTCACACGGAACTGCTGGCCGATCTCACTGGCGCGCGCGACAGCGTGATGTTGCTGGTCCACGGCAACATGCGCGTGAGCCACGTCACCACCCACACCGCCCTTGAGGACGTG
The DNA here is from genome assembly GCA_963762335.1 of uncultured Alphaproteobacteria bacterium. Classification (GTDB taxonomy): domain Bacteria; phylum Pseudomonadota; class Alphaproteobacteria; order Rhizobiales; family Beijerinckiaceae; genus Roseiarcus. Next base: position 62,140 of record CAVXKU010000020.1, read on the forward strand.
CCGAAGCGTGTGACGCCGGAACGGGTGAGCCGGGTTGTGGCGCTGACAGACGACGCCCTTAAGGCGCTTAACGTTCCGCGCCGTCGTATCGCGATCGCGGCGCTCAATCCGCATGCAGGGGAGGGCGGTCTCTTCGGCCGGCAGGATATCGATATCGTCGAACCGACCATCCAGCGCCTGCGCGAGCAGGGCTATGACGTCCATGGGCCGGTTCCGGGCGACACAGTCTTCGTCAAGCTTCGCGCCGAGCAGTTCGACGCCGTGGTCGCCATGTATCACGACCAGGGCCACATTCCGGTCAAGCTGCTTGGCTTCTCCGTCGATCATAAGACGGGACGATGGGACGCTCTAAGCGGCGTCAACGTCACGCTCGGCCTTCCGATCATCCGGACTTCGGTCGACCATGGCACGGCCTTCGATATTGCAGGGCGCGGGATCGCCAGTGAGACAAGCCTCATCGAGGCGATCGAACTCGCCGTCACGCTCTCGCGTGGACGACAAACGGCGGCGGCTTAAAGGCTCGAGCTTGCCACGATCCGGACGGCAGTTGCGCTCGACCCGCGCTCATTCCGGCGGCGGGAAGGCCAGGACTTCGCCTGTGTAGGTTTCGACGACCTCGCTGAACGGCTCGCCGTCCGGCGTCGACAGCACCGCGCGATGCTCCAGCACGTGGTCGGGAATCGCCAGCGTGCCGGCTTCCGGCGAAGCGGGAGCGGCGCCCATCTCCCAGCCTTTCGGCAGCGGCCGCCACAGCAAGTCCGCGGACAGCGTATGGCGGCGGAAATGGAGCGCGGCCACGGCCTTGCCGAACGGCGTGTCGGTGGTCTCGAGCACATGGTTCATCTCGGGCGTGAGCCGCGCCGGCACGTACCAATTGTCGGCCTCAGACAGCACATGGTCGCCGCACTTGAGCCGAACGCGACGATAGCCGAGCGGCTCGTCCGGCTTGACGTCGAGCGCGGCCCGCACCTCGGCGCTCGCCGGTTTGTCTGCGTCCGCTCACCCGCTCGGCGACGATGCGCGCCGGATCGGCCAGCCGGTGATCGGCGCACCAGCGTTCGATGGTGAGCGTCGCGCTGTCGTGGGCGAGGAGATCGGCGTTGAGACTCTCGATAAGCGCCAGCGCTTCGAGCCGGCCGACGAAGCTGTCCGGCCAGGGCGCTCGGCTCGGCGGCGGATGCGATGGCTGTCGTGAGCAGCAATGAAGAGCGCGCCCGCCAGACCTCGCAGCGCCGTCCCTGTCATATCTGTTCGGCCTCGGCCGTCAGTTCGAACCACGCCTTTTCGGTCGCCACGATCGTGCGCTCGAGCTCGGCGCGCTTCGCCGCGAGATCGGCCATCTTGGCCGCATCGCCGCCGCGCGCGCTCGCTTGCGTCAGCGCGTCGTCGATCCGGCGCAGGAGATCCTGGAAGCGGTTCATCTTGTCTTCGAGCGCGGCGATTTCCCGCTTGATCGGCTGAGGCTCGCGCTTCGGCTTTGTTGACGACGGCTGCGCCTCGAACTCGCGCTTGCGCCTTTGTTTGGGTTCGGCGCCGCTCAGCACAAACCGGCTGTAATCGGCGAGATCGCCCTCGAACGGCTTGACCGTTCCGTTCGCCGCCACCCACAGCCGGTCGACGGTGGCTTCGAGCAGACGCCGATCGTGCGAGACCAGAATGCAGGCGCCTTCATAGTCGTTGATGGCCTCGATCAATTCGCCGCGGCTGTCGATGTCGAGATGGTTGGTTGGCTCGTCGAGGATGAGGAGCTGCGGTCCATCGAATGCGGCAAGGCCCATCATCAGGCGCGCCTTTTCGCCGCCGGACAGGGAATCGACCTTGGTGTCGGCCCGTGCGCCGGAGAAACCGATCATCGCCGCGCGGCCTCGAATTTTGGAAACCGCCTCTCCACGCATGCGCTCGGCGACATGGTCGTAGACGCTGCCGCCCGGTTCAAGCTCGTCGATCTGGTGCTGGGCGAAATAGCCGACCTGAAGCTTGTTCGCGCGCGTCATCTTGCCCGCCAGCGGCTCAAGCCGTCCGGCGACGAGCTTGGCGAAGGTCGACTTGCCGTTGCCGTTCTGGCCAAGCAGGCCGATGCGGTCGTCGTCGGCAAGCGAGAGGTCGATGCGACCGATGACCGCGCGTCCATCGTAGCCGGCGCTGACCTTGTCCATGGTCACGATCGGCGGACTCAGGCGCTTGGCGACAGGCGGCCATTTGAACGGCTGCACGTTGTCGTCAACGACCGCGGCGATCGGCTCCATCTTGGCCAGCATCTTGAGTCGCGACTGGGCCTGCACAGCCTTTGACGCCTTGGCGCGAAAGCGGTCGACGAAGGCTTGCAGATGGGCGCGCTTCTCTTCCTGTTTCTTGGCGGCCTTGCCGGCAAGGATTTGCTGCTCGCGGCGCAGGCGCTCGAAGCTCGAATAGCCGCCGCTCCATAAGGTCATCTTCCCGCGGTCGAGGTGGAGGATCTGTTGCGCGACATCATCGAGCAGATCGCGGTCATGGCTGATGACGAGGATCGTCGCTGGACAGGTCTTGAGATAATCGGTGAGCCACAGCACGCCTTCGAGGTCGAGATAGTTGGTCGGCTCGTCGAGCAGCAAGATGTCGGGCTCTGAGAAAAGCACCGCCGCCAGGGCCACGCGCATCCGCCAGCCGCCGGAAAATTCTCCGAGCGAGCGCGCTTGCGCGGCTTCATCGAACCCGAGCCCTTGGAGGATCCGCGCCGCCCGCGCGGGAGCATTATGCGCTTCGATGTCGACGAGGCGCGTGTGGATCTCGGCGATGCGCTCCGGATCGGTCGCGGTTTCCGCTTCAGCCGTCAGCGCTCTCGCGCTCGACGTCGGCGGACAGCACGAAGTCGACGAGGCTTTGCCCCCCGGCCGGCGCTTCCTGATCGACGCTGCCGACGCGGGCGCCCTTGGGGACCATGATCGCGCCGGTCTCAGGCCCGAGTTCGCCCCGGAGAATGCGGAAAAGCGTGGTCTTGCCGGCGCCGTTGCGTCCGACAAGGCCCGACATGCGCGCCGGACGGCAGCGCAGCGCTGGCGTTGTCGATCAGGAGACGCTCGCCGAGGCGATATGTGAGAGCGCTAATATGCAGCATGGGCGCGCTTTTGGCGCGGCGCGCGCGCTCTGGCAAGGTCGACGTTGGCGTCCGCCGCTAATTGCGGGGGAGCGGACGCCTTCATTCAGGCCGGCAATTCCTTTTCAATCCGCCTGACGTTGTCCATGAAGGCCTTGGCGGCCGGCGAGTGCGTGCGACCGCGTTTTGAGATGAAACCGTAGTTCAGGCTCAACCAGGGCAATTCGATCGGCAGCAGCACACAATCGCCATCGTCAATCTCGCGCTTGAGTTGGAAAGGCGCCGCGGCGCCAATCCCCTGACCAGCCAGAACGATGTGTTTGGCGGCGGTGAAGTTTCCGATCAGGATTCTCGGCAGGAATCGCTTCTTGACCTCATCAAACACGCCGCAGGGCAAATCGCCCTTAGGGAGAAATGGTCGCATCCGGTCCGTGACTGTCGGACCCACCCATGGAAACTCGCAGAGTTCCTCGAGGGTAACGCTGTTGCGCCCAGCCAACGGGTGCCCGGCGGCGCAAAACACGCTCAACCGGGAGCTTCGGACAGCCTCTGTTTCCAGTTCCGGGTTTTCGGCCGCCTCGGAAATGTCGGCGAAGCCGAGGTCGACGCGCCCGTTCAACACCTGATTGACGATCTTCGTCCAGTTGAAGAGTTTCAACTCGACAAAGATCCGGGGATGCTGCCCTGCGCTCCCCGTCCCAATTGTCCGGGCGCGGACAGTTTCGGGAATCGAAAGCCGCTATGCAGCCGACGAAGACGGCGAGGGCGAGCGCCGCGCGACCAACGGACGTTGGAGCGCTGAGAGGTTGATGTGGATAGGCTCGAATCGTGCGCCCTCGTCGGCTTCCGCCGCCGTCAAGCGGCGGAGACAGATCCGCGCGGCTGACGCTTGAATTTGCGCGCGGCAGGGAAAACACTGGATCGCACGGAATACTGGAATTTGGGGGACGCGCTGTGTTCGTTGGGGACAAGAGACTCATTCACTTTATCGCCTTCGTTGGGCTTTCCTTCGCTCTCAGCTGTTGGATCGCCGTCAGCGTCCCGCGCGGAAGACGCCGCCCCTGCCGCCGCGGCTGCGGACGCGGCTCCGAAGGCCCTCGCCAAGGAGCCCGAGCCCACCACCACCAAAGACCCGCAGATCGCGCTCGATGATCTCGAGCTCCTGCTGGCGCCGATGACCAAAGACGAGACGGAGACCGAGGCCAAGGGCTGGTTTGCGCTCTTAAGAGCCAAGGAGCGTGAGATCACCGCGGCTGAGCTGGATGTTCGCCGCAAGAACCGCGAGATCGCGCAATTGGAGAAGCAGAAGACCGCCGCGGCCGATCTCGCGAAAGCGACTTCAGAGATCAAGGCTGCCGGCGACACCGCTTCGGACAAGGACAAGGAGGCGGCGGCCCAGCACCTCGCTGAAGCGCAAAAGAATCTCGCCAAGACGGTCGAGACGGCCAAGAAGGAGACCGTCAAGGAGGAGAAGAAAGCCGAGGCCGCTTCCGCCGCAATGACCAAACAGGCCGAAGCGGCCCCGCCGCCGAAGGCGATGACGGATTCCGGGACAGACGCGGACGCGAAAGCCGCGCCAGCCGCGGGCGAAAAAGAAATCCTGCAGAAAGCGGCCGAATCCGCCGCGAAGAAATCCGAGACCACAGGCGACACGGCAAAGGTCGAAAAGGTGGTCGCGGCGACGGAGAAAGAGGCCGCAGCCGCGGACCAAATCAAAACGCTGGCTGAGTCAGCGCCTGCGGCGGCTGGAACTGCGGCGGCTGCGGCCACGACAGCGCCCGGCGCGGCGACCGCCGCGGTCGCCGATACCTCAAAAAAAGCAGAAAAGCTGGTCGAGAAAGCCGACGAAGCGTCCGCCGCCAAGACCGACGTCAAGGTTCAACTCGTCGATTACAGCACGCAATTGATGGGCGAGCGCACAGCGCTGACCGACCGCCTGAAGCTCGTCCTCGACAAACTGGACGCCAAGGGCGGCGACGGGAAGTCCTATCGGCTCTACATCGCTTCGATCGGCGGCATCAAGATCGACGTCACGGATCGGACCGCGACGCTGGCTAGAATCTCAGGCTGGCTGTCCTCTGAGGAGGGCGGGCTCAGGCTCGCGCGCGACGTGGGGATCTTTCTCGCCTACATCATCGGCTCGATCCTTGTCGCCAGGATTGTGCGCATGATCCTGCGCCGGGTCATGAGCGGGGGCCATGTGACGTCGCATCTGCTGCGCGATTTCATCATCTCGTCCTCGGGACGGGTCATCATCGCGATCGGTTTTCTGCTCGCATTGTCGGCGCTCGAAGTGAACCTGGCGCCGTTGCTCGCGGTGATCGGCGCGGCAGGTTTCGTCGTCGCCTTCGCGTTGCAAGGCACGCTCAGCAATTTCGCCAGCGGTCTTCTGATCATGGTGTTCAAGCCGTTCGACGTCGGCGATGAGGTCGAAGTCGGCGGCGGCATCAAGGGGAGGGTCACCCACGTGACCATCTTCAGCACTTACATCCGCACGGATGATGGACCGGTGAAAATCGTACCCAACGACAACATCTGGAAGAATGTCATCGTCAATCTAACGACAGGGGTCGTGAAAGCCCCGCCGTCGGGCGACGCGCCGCCGCCCGAGGCGGAATCTTCAGCGGGATGACATCGCGCTGACAACTGTAACGCGTTCGTCGGCCCCGCTGGGGGCGGGCCGACGGTCGGACGCGCCCTGAGAATGTTTGGCAGGTCGCGGCCGAATGGGGCGGAAACGCGTTATCCTCCTGGCGCGGTTCCGCCCCATGCGATTCCGCGAACTGTGCGAACGCCCGCAGCCAGAAAGCTTTTCGCTCAGGGCTTGTTCGGAGCGTCCAGAAGAGCTCCGGTGCGGAACAGCAGCCCCGCTACACCTGCCCCAATGAGCGGGGCTATGATGAACAGCCACAACTGGCCAACAGCCCCCGGATTTGAGCCGATTCCGACCAGCGCCGGACCGATCGAGCGGGCTGGATTGACCGAAGTGCCGGTGATGTTGATGCCGACAAGGTGGATGACCACCAGCGTCAGCCCGATGGCGAGACCGGCAAAGCCGGTCGGCGCGAACGGATGGGTGACGCCGAGGATGCAGACCAGGAACAGGAAGGTCGCCACCACTTCGAACACGAAGGCGGAGACGACACTGTATTCGCCGAGGTAGCCGGCGCCCCAGCCGTTCTGGCCGAGCCCGCCGGTCCAGCCCTGAGCCTTGCCAGACAGGATGAGGTAGAGCACCGCCGCGGCGACGATCGCGCCCAACACCTGGGCGATCCAGTAGCTGATCATTTCGCCAGCACTCATGCGGCCAGCGACATAGACGCCGAAGCTCACCGCCGGATTGACATGGCAGCCGGAGATCGGCCCGATGCCATAGGCCATGGCCACAATGGCGAAGCCGAACGCGCTCGCAATGCCCAGGAGGTCAACTGCCGTCGGACCCGATCCCATGCCGCCAATCACGGCCGCCCCGCAGCCGAAGAACACCAGCGCAAACGTTCCTATAAACTCCGCCACCTGCTTATTCATTGTGCTTGCCCCCTGTAAACTTGCCCAAGAAATTCGCTGACTAATACGTTCGCGCTTACTTGGGAAGAGGCGGAGCGCGTGTTTTGCCCATGTTTCCCCGGCGGCCCATAGGTTCGCGCCGCGTCGTCGCGTCATGGACGTTGCGCTCTACGCTTTCATTTTGTCACATGACAGTCACGATCGGGCGCTGCAACCTCCGCCGCCCCAAAGTCGTTGCCCGACGCGGTTCTGGCGCCAGAAAATTATCCGGCTCAGGTACGCTTCAGTTGAAAGTAACGGACGCCCAGCCTGCAAGTCTTATGCGCCACGGCCTAGCGCGACCGCGAGCGCCAGATCCGGGTTTTTGCGCGGCGCGGCGCGTCAATGGGCGTGGCGTTGCTTTCCCGGAGCCTCCAGCTATATAAGCGACGCCTTTTCCGAGACCCCAAGAGGCGGCGCGGCTTCGCGTCGCCGGAGCCACCGCCCACGTGCTGATCACCGCCGCCTACGCACAAGCCAGCAGCGGCTCGCCCCTTGCGAGCGACACGCTGGTTCAGCTCGTGCCGATCGTGGCCATGATCGCGATTGTCTATTTCATTTTGTGGAGGCCGCAACAGCGGCGCGCCAAAGAACAGCGCGAGATGGTGCAGGCGGCGCGGCGCGGGGACGTTGTCGTCACCACTGGCGGTCTGATCGGCAAGGTCACGAAGTCGGTCGACGACAACGAGGTCGAGTTCGAGCTGGCTCCCAATGTGCGCGTGCGCTTGGCCCGATCCGGCATCGCCGAGGTGCGGGCGAAGGGCGAACCGGTCAAGGACGCGACGCCTCCCGCCAAATCGCCCCCGGCCAAGAAAGACGCGCCTAACCCCTGACGGCCATCGCGCCCGGCTGAGAGCGCGCGTTCAGAACCTTCCCAGATAGAAAGTCATATGCTTCGTTTCGCGAACTGGAAATTGGCCTCCGTCCTGGCGCTCGTGGCGGCCGCGGTTCTCGTGATTCTGCCAAGCTTCATGCCGACTCAGGCGGTTGAGGCCCTCGCCGCGCGTTTCCCCAGCTTCGTTCCGCTCCGCCAGATTGTGCTCGGCCTCGATCTGCAGGGCGGCGCTTATCTCTTGATGGAGGTCGACACCCCATCGGTGATCAAGAGCCAGGTTGAAGCGCTGCGCGACGATGTGAGGCAGAAGCTGCGCGAGGGCAAGATCGCGATTTCGGGCGGCATTGCGACTGAGCCGCGCGCGGTCGTGGTCCGGATCGCCGATCCGGTCGAGCGCGCCAAGGCGCTGGAGCTCCTGGGGTCGCTGAGCCAGCCGATCGGCGGCGCGCTCGCCGGAGGAAATGGCCGCACGCTCGACGTCACGCAATCTCCCGACGGCGTGCGGCTGGCGCTTACTGACGCGTCGATCGCCGACAAGGTGCGTCACGCGGTCGGGCAATCGATCGAAGTGCTAAATCGCCGCATCAACGCGATGGGCACCAAGGAGACCCTCATTCAGCAGCAGGGCCCGAATCGCGTGCTGATCGAGGCGCCGGGCAGCCAGGACACGACGGCTCTGAAGAATATGATCGGCCAGACCGCCAAGCTCGAGTTCCGACTGGTCGCCGATCCTGGCGATCCGCCGAACGAGGCCGAGACGCTGCCGATGCAGAAGGGCGGCGGATCGGTCCAGGTGCAGAAGCGGGTCATGGTCGACGGCGGGGATCTGGTCGACGCTCAGCAGAGCTTCGACCAGCAGACGGGCGAGCCGGACGTCAGTTTCCGCTTCAACCTGCGCGGCGGCCAGAAGTTCGGTCAGGTCACCTCGGCAAATGTCGGCCGCCCGTTCGCCATCGTTCTCGATGGCAAGGTCATTTCGGCGCCGGTCATTCGTTCGCCGATCACCGGCGGCAGCGGCCAGATTACCGGCAATTTCAGCCTGGAAGAGGCTTCGAGCCTCGCGATTCTATTGCGAGCGGGCGCGCTGCCGGCCAAGCTCACGGTGATCGAGGAGCGCACGGTTGGACCCGGGCTCGGTCAGGATTCGATCGACGCCGGGAAACGCGCGGCTTACGTCGGGGCGGCGCTCGTCGTCGTCTACATGATCGCGACCTACGGCATTTTCGGCGTGTTCGCCGATCTCGCGCTCGCGGTGCATATCCTGTTTATCTTCGCCTCGATGGTCCTGCTCGGCGCGACGCTGACCCTACCGGGCATCGCCGGTATCGTCTTCACCATCGGCATGGCCGTCGATTCGAACGTCCTCATCTACGAGCGTATTCGCGAGGAAGCCCATCTTGGCCGCTCGGTTGTTTCCGCGCTCGACGCCGGTTTCCGTCGCGCCTTTGCAACAATCGTGGATTCCAACGTCACCATGTTCGTGGCGGCGCTCATCCTCTATCTGTTCGGCTCGGGCGCGGTGCGTGGCTTCGCCGTCTCGCTTGGCCTTGGCATTCTGACGTCAGTTATCACCGCGGTTACGATGACGCGCATGATGATCGCGCTCTGGTATCGCCGCGCGCGGCCGAAGACGCTGCCGATATGATCAAGGCGACGCGCATATGAAACTTCTTCGGCTCGCGCCCGAGAACACCAAATTCGGCTTCATGCGGTTCCGCCGCGTGAGCTATCCGCTGTCGGCGCTGCTGTCGATCGTCTCGGTCCTCATGTTCCTGTTCGTGGGCATGAATTTTGGCATCGACTTCGCCGGCGGCACACAGGTCGACATGCGCGCCAAGAGCGGCGATGCGAATGTCGCGGCGATCAGGTCCGAGGCCGAAGGTCTTGGCGTTGGCCCCGTCGAAGTGCAGCGGGTCGGCGCTGAGACTGACGTGCTGCTGCGCCTCGGCGTGCAGCCGGGCGGCGACGCCGGTCAGCAGACCGCGATCGCAAAGATCAAGGGCGCCTTCGGCGCCGACTATGAGTTTCGCAGCGTCAATTCAGTCGGCCCTACCGTCTCGGCCGAACTCGTCCAGCGCGGAACACTCGGCGTGGTCGTCGCCATCCTCGCGGTCCTCACCTATTTGTGGTTCCGTTTCGAGTGGCAGTTCGCGATCGGCGCGATCATCGGCACGATGCACGATCTGCTTTTAACCGTCGGTTTCTTCTGCGTCACCCAGATCGAGTTCAACCAGACCTCGATCGCCGCGATTCTCACCATCGTCGGCTACTCGCTCAACGAGACCGTGGTCGTGCTCGACCGCATCCGCGAGGTGATGCGCAAGTATAAACGCCTGTCGACCTCCGAAATCATCGACATGTCGATCAACGCCGTGCTGCCGCGCACGATCATGACTGCGACGACCGTCTTTCTCGCGCTTCTGGCGCTGTTCTTCCTTGGCGGCCACGTCATCCGCTCGTTCTCAGCGGCGATGATCTGGGGCATTTTCGTCGCAACCTACTCGTCGATCTTCATCTGCTCGCCAATGCTCATCTACATGGGCGTGCGCGCCGACACGTTCGACAAGATGCGGGAAAAGGAACTCGCGGGCGCGGACGTGAAAGACGTGAAGGCGAAGGAGAAGGCGTGAGCGAGGCTTCGCCGCGGCGCGCGTTCACGCCCGGCAGCCATTCGATCGCGGCTTACGGGCAAGGCGCCTTCGCTTTCGCAGGGATGTCGCATGAGGGTTCGATCCTTGCGACACCGAAAGGCGTGCAGCCGATCGACGCGGCGAACGTCAATGACCTTGACCCGGTCGCGCTCGCGCCGCTGTTGGCTGAAATTGTCGAGAACCCCGGGTCGATCGAGTTTGTGATCGTCGGCACGGGCGAGCATCTGACGCCGATCCCGAAGGCCTTGCGCGCCGCCCTTGGTCAAGCCGGCCTGCGCTTCGAGGCGATGGCGACCGGTCCGGCGCTGCGTGTCTACAACGTGATGCAGTCGGAAGGCCGCCGCGTCGCGGCCGCGCTGATCGCCGCCCCATGACGGCGCGCCCTCCGCCGGGCGCTGATCCGCTTGCGGAGGCCACCGAGCATTGCGCCGCGCTCGCCCGCGCTTACGCTCGCGATCAGTGGCTGGGCGCGCTCTATGCGAGCGCGAACGTGCGCGGCGCCCTATTTGCTCTGGCGAGCTTCGACACCGAAATCCGTCAAGCGTTGAAGCGTGCGCGCGATCCCAATCTGGCGGCGATACGGCTCGCCTGGTGGCGCGAAGCGATTGCCGGCGAACGGCAGTCTGAAGCGGCCGGCAACCCGGTCGCGCTCGCGCTTGGCGCGGCGATCGACGCCTATGCGCTACCCAAAGCCTGGCTCGAGGGGATGCTGGACGCCCGCCTGCAGGCAATCGCGCCGCAGGACGATTTCAACCACGTAGCTTTTCGCGCCTTCGCCGATGAGAGCGAAGGCGCGCGCCTGCGCTTGGCGTCACGGATCGCTGCAGGTGGACAGGATCTCGATCCTGCGGAGGCGCATGCGCCCGCAGGCATGGCGTTGGCGGTAACGCGGCTGCTCAAGGAACTGCCGTTCAAGGCTGGATCAACGCCGACGCTCTTTCCCACCGACGTCGCCGCCCGCCACGGCGTGAGCGTGGCGGATTTCGATGGCCGCCACGTGAGCCCAGGCGTTATCGCAGCTTGCGCCGAACTGCGCGGGTTGGCGCGCGATGAACTCGACGGAGGCGGAGCGTCGGCTGAAGAACTCAAGCGCTGCGATCCTGCCGGCCTTCATTCCGCTTGCGCCCTTGCGGCTCGACCTCGATCGGCTCGACCACAATTCGAGCAATCCGTTCGACGCCGTGGTCGAGGTCTCGCCGCTGCGCCGGCAATGGGCGATCTGGCGATGGGCGCGAGCGCGGTAAGTCCGGCGCATGGCGACACTGCACTTACAGGTACCGCGCTCCGGCCTCGGCCGCGAAGCGGCTCGGGTCGCCCTCCCAAACGATTCGGCCATGTTCGAGCACGTAGACGCGGTCCGCGTGGGGCAAAGCGAACGTGACGTTCTGCTCGCCGAGCAGCACGGTGATCTCGGTCGTCTGCCGAAGCCGTTCGATCGCCTTTGAAATCTGCTCCATGATCACCGGGGCCAAGCCCAGCGTCGGCTCGTCGAGGATCAGGAGATCGGGCTTCATCATCAGCGCCCGCGCGATGGTCAGCATCTGCTGCTCGCCGCCGGACAGGGTCGCCGCGGTCTGGCTCTGCCGCTGTTTCAGGATCGGGAAGAGGTTGAACAGCCATTCCCGACGCTCTCCGCGCTCCTTGTCGTCGAGCCCGTGGCCGCCCATGTCCAGATTCTCACGGACTGTCATCAAACCGAACAGTTCGCGCCCCTCGGGCGACTGTACAATCCCTTCGCGCGCGACCACTGCCGCCGTCCTGCCTCGCAGCGATTGACCCTGTCGGCGAATCTCGCCGGTATAGGGGACGAGGCCCGAGACGGCGTTGAACAGCGTCGTCTTGCCGGCGCCGTTCAGTCCGACGATGGCGACGAATTCCCCATGATGCACGTGCAGCGAGACGGTCTCCAGCGCCTGCGCCTTGTCATAGACGACGCTGAGATTCTCGATTTCGAGAAATGGCGTTTGGGCGTCGTCGAAAGCAGATTCCGGGCGCGCCGCTGTCTCGATCGCTCCACCGAGATAGACTTTGCGAACAGTCTCATCCGCCATCACCTCCGCAACCGTGCCCTCGGCGATCTTCTCCCCAACGTTCATCGCGTAGACGCGGTCGACGAGCGCCGACATGCTTTTCACGTTGTGATCGACGATGAGCACCGCCCGCCCGTCGTCGCGCATTTCCGTGATCAGCTTGGCGAAGGACGCAGTCTCGCGCGCGGTGAGGCCCGCGAAGGGCTCGTCGATCAGCACCACCTGCGGATCGCGGGCGACCGCCTTGGCGATCTCGATTTTGCGTAAGTCGGCGAACGGCAGCGTCGCCGGGCGCCGGTCGAGCACGGCGGTCAGGCCGACGCGCTCGGCGATCGCGCGCGCCCGGGTCTCGTCGGCGGGGCTGGGAAGGATCTTCAGCAATCGATCGGGCAGGAGCCCAAGCAGGATGTTTTCGAGCACCGTCTGTCGATGCAGCGGCCGCGAATGCTGGAACACCATGCCGACGCCAAGCCGGGCGATCCGGTGCGGCGGCCAGCCAGCAACCTCCTGGCCGTCGACTCGGACCGATCCCGCATCGGGCCGTTCGACGCCGAGGATCGACTTCATCACTGTGGACTTGCCCGAGCCGTTCGGTCCGATGAGCCCGAGGATCTCGCCCCCATGAACCGAGAAGCTGATGTCCTTAACCGCCGTGAGGCCGCCGAATCGCTTCTGGAGGCCGTTGACCTCAAGCCTTGCCGCGCCGACGCTCATGTCGCCTCCCGCGCGCCCTTGACCATGCCAAGGAGCCCGGCCGGGAAAAAGAGAACGACGACAAGCGCGACCGCGGAGACGATAAAGGTTGAAAGATCGCCGAGCGGCCTCAAGCTCTCCCCGAGCGCCACGAGAAACACCGCCCCCAGCACTGCGCCGAGGATGGTGCGCCGCCCGCCGAGCACGGCGCCGATGATCACCTGCACGCCGACGGTCACGTCGATGAAGGTGCCCGACCGACGCGGTGCCGAGGTAGAACGCCATCAGCGCGCCGGCGAGCCCGGAGAAAAATGCGCTGACGAGGAACGCCGCGAGCTTATGCTTGGTGACGTTGAACCCGAGCGCTCCGGCTTGCACCGGGTCCTGGCCGCTCGCCTGCAGAATGAGCCCGACCGGCGAGCGTGTGAGGCCATAAAGGATTGCGCCGCTAACGCCCATGAATCCGAGCGCAATCCAGTAATTGACCTTGTCGTCGATCGAAATGACGTCAGGGATCGTGAGGCCGATTTCTCCACCTGTGAGCCCCGCCGCGACGACCACGAAGTTCTGCAGCATCAGCACGGCGACCAGTGTCGTGAGCCCGAAATAGGGCCCTCGCACTCTCAGAGCAGGCAACGCGAGCACGAGGCCGCCGATCATCGCCGCCAGCACGCCCGCGGCGATGCAGAGCGCGATCGGCGGCTGGTAGAGGCTGTTGAGAATGCCGGCGGTATAGGCGCCGAGTCCGATCAGGAACGAGGGACCGAAGTTCACTTCGTTGGCGAAGCCGAACAACAGGTCCCAGGCCATCGAGAACACGCCGAAATAGTACGCGATGGTGAGCAGCCCGAGCACATAGCCCGAGACGTAGAGCGGCAGCGTCGCAGCGAGAAGGATGACGATCAGGCTGATCAGGACTGGCGGGGAAAAGAGCGCGCGCATAACCATGATCTAGCGCCGGCCCATCAAGCCGCGCGGCCGCACATACATGACCACCACCAGCAGCAGAAGCGCGGGAATCGCCCGATAGGCCGGCGAAATAAGATAGGCGGTCAACGTCTCGAGATAGCCGACGACGTAAGCCGCGATCAGTGAGCCCGAGACGCTGCCAAGTCCGCCCAGAACGACGATCGAGAACGCGCTCGCGGTCAACGGTCCGGCGCTGTACGAGGAAACGCCGAGGAACATGCCGAGCAGCACGCCCGCGACGCCGGCGAGCGCGCCGTAGATCGCCCACACTCCGACGTAGATGTTGGAGAGCTCGATGCCGACCAGAGTCACGCCGCGCGGATTCATCGACGCGGCGAGCACCGCTTTGCCGACCAGCGTGCGGTTGACGAACAGCCACAAGGCTCCGATCGCCGCCCAGCAGACAACAGCGGTGAAAATCTCGTTCGCGGGCGTGCGCACGCCGAGGATTCTGACGACGCCGTCGACGATCGGCAACACGGTTTTGGCGTTGTTGGTGTAGAGATAGGCGATCACCTCCTGGATCATGATGCCCCAGAGGAGGGTTGCGGTGAGGATGAAGATTTCCTTCTCCTCCTCGCGCACGGCGCGCGACAATTGCAGCCGCCGGACGATGAGGTAGTAGGTCGCAAGCGACAGCAAGAGCGCGACCACAATACCGATGATGGCGGCGAGATAGGCGCCCGCTCCGAAATTTCCCGACGCCGCCCAGGCAGCGACCGCTGCCGCGACCATGATCGCGCCATGCGAGAGGTTGAGCACCCCCGTGACGCCGAAAATCAGGGTGAAGCCGGTAGCGCCCAGTGCGTAAAGCGAGGAGATCGCGAAACCGTCGATAAGAATTTGCCAAAATAGCATCGACGGTCCCGTAGCCTCCAGCGCTGGAGTTGGATGGCGGCGGATGAGCCCGATGTCAATTGCCGCCCGATGCGATCTTGACGAAGGAGGGGAATTCGAGCTTGCCGTTGGCGAGTTCGGGCGGCCACATGTTGATCTGCTTGCCGTCCTGCCATTGCAGCGCAAGGCCGGAAACGAAGCCTGGTCCAGTCCTCAGGCCGTGCACGTGGGGGTCGCCCTTCGGCAGGAACTGAACGCGGCCGATGGTGCCGACATAGTCCGTCTTCTCCATCGCGTCGACGAGCTTGTCGCTGTCGAGGCTTCCCGCGCGCTTGATCGCGTCGACGATCATGTAGACGTCGTCATAAGCGGTGTAGCCGGCATAGGAGGGCGTGTTCCCGAATTTTTTGGTGAACGCGTCGACGAACGGCAGCGTCTTGGGCGTGACGGCGACCCCTGGACCCGAAACGCCCTGGTAGATCACGCCTTCGGCTGCGCCATTGGTGTCCTTCCAGAAGGTCGAGTTGGTCGCCTGATTCGCGACGCCGAACATCGGAATCGGAACCTGCTGGCTCTTCCATTGCACGGTCGGCTGGGGGCCGACATGCGAGATGCCGGTCACGATCACGTCGGGCTTCTGGCCCTCGATCTTGTTGAAGATCGGGGTGAAGTCGGTGGTGTCGGGCGAGAAGCGGATGTGATCGAGGACTTTGAGCCCGGTCTTAGGCAGGCATTCCTCGAGAGCCGCGTCGTAGGGCGTCGTCCAGGCGGCGTCCTCGCTCATGATGACCGCGGTCTTCATTTTGAGGCCATCGACCAGCATGTCCTTGGCGGCCTCGCAGACGAACGCCGCGATCGCGCTGGAGCTCAGGTAGCCGTGGAAGGTGTATTTGTTGTGCTCGTAGTCCTTGGCGATGTTCTGGGTGATGAGGTCCGAACCCGCGCCGGGCGTAATGAAAAGCGTCTTGAGGCGCCCGGCCCAGGGTTCGAGCGCGAGCACCGCTTCGCTGAGATAGCTGCCGATCACCGCGTTGACGTGATCGTCATTGACGGCGCGCTGGAAGGCGCGCACGGACTCGGCCGAGGACGAATGGTTGTCGTAGTTTACGAGCTCGATCTTGCGCCCGTCGACGCCGCCCTTGGCGTTGATCTCGTCGGCGGCAATTTGCGCGGCCTGCGGGATGGAAGATCCGCTGACCGCCTGGACCTCCGCGATCACGCCGATCTTGATCGGCGCCTTGTCATCGGCGAAAGCCGGTGAACCGAGGGCTAGCGAGAGAGCGACCGAGCCTGCGCCGAGAGCGCCATAGAGCGCGGCGGCGCGCGGAGCCGTTTCGTATGACCTCAATGCATCCTCCCTGAGCGCTTTTGTTCTCGTCAAGCCAACCCTGGCTTGACGGCATGACGCCCGCGAATCTGTGCCGTGTTTGGCGTTCTTACGCAAGGCGCTTCCACCGCGGATCCTGATCAAGAATGAGTCCCGATCAGGATCCGCCAGAACAGCGTAAAGAGTCCGCCGGCTCCAGTAACGCTTAGGGTGGATTGCCGCGGGGATCCGTCTTTCCGTTAATTGACGCCCGACGTGATCTTGATGAAGGACGGGAATTGGAGCTTGCCGTTGGCGAGTGCCGTCCGGCCACATATTGACCGGGGCGCTGTTCTGCCATTGCAGCATGAGGCCGGTGATCAGGCCCGGTCCGATCTTCAGACCGTGTACGTTCGGATCGCCTTTGGGCAGGAACTGAATACGGCCGATCGTGCCGACGATAGTCGGTCTTCTCCATCGCGTCGACGATCTTGTCGCTGTCCAGGCTTCCCGCGCGCTTGATCGCGTCGGCGATGATGTAGACGTCGTCGTAAGCGGTGTAGCCGGCGTAGCCGGGGATATTGCCAAATTTTTTCGTGAACGCGTCGACGAACGGCAGCGTCTTGGGCGTGACGGCGACGCCAGGGCCCGAGACGCCAAAGTAAACCACGCCCTCGGTCGCGCCGTTGGTGTCCTTCCAGAACGTCGAATTGGTCGCCTGCGACGCAATGCCGAACATCGGGATCGGCACCTGCTGGCTCTTCCATTGGACTGTAGGCTGCACGCCGACATGCGAGATGCCGGTGATGATGACGTCCGGCTTCTTGGCCTCGATCTGGTTGAAGATCGGGGTGAAGTCGGTGGTGTCGGGCGAGAAGCGGATGTGGTCGAGGACCTTGAGCCCGATCTTCGGCAGGCAATCCTCGTAGCCCTTGTCGAGCGGCCCGGTCCAGGCGGCGTCCTCGCTCATGATGACCGCCGTCTTCATCTTTGAGGCCGTCGACCAGCATTTCCTTGGCGGCGTCGCACACAAGGCCAGCTTGCGCCGTTGAGGTCAGATAGCCGTGGAACGTATATTTGTTGTGCTCGTAGTCCTTGGCGATGTTCTGGGTGATGACGTCGGACGCAGCGCCCGGAGTAATCAAAACGGTCTTGAGCCGTCCCGCCCAGGGTTCGAGCGCCAGCACGACCTCGCTGATGTAGCTGCCGACCACCGCGTTGACGTGATCCTGGTTGACGGCGCGCTGGAACGCGCGCACCGCCTCGGCCGAGGACGAGTGGTTATCGTACGAGACGATCTCGATCTTGCGCCCGTCGACGCCGCCCTTGGCGTTGATCTCGTCAGCGGCGATTTGGGCTGCTTGCGGGATCGAGGAGCCGGCGACCGCTTGCGCCTCCGCAATGACGCCGATCTTGATCGGCGCGGGATCGTCGGCCCAAGCAGGCGACCCGAGGGTAAGCGCAAGGGCGACCGAACCGGCGCCGAGCGCGCCGCAAAGAACGTCGGTCCGTGCCGCGATTTTGAATGACGTCAACACCTTCTCCCGGAATGCCTTTGTTATCGACGCAGTGCCGTGTTTGGCGTTCTTAAACAAGGCTCATCCTATTACCAAGCGAGAAAGAAAGAGGGAGGCGAGCATTGACCTCGATCGGCATCCGCCGCGCGTCGATCAGTTCGCCTAGGACGCTGAATTGGATGCGGCGAATCTGCCCACCCGTCAATTGCCGCCCGAGGCGATCTTGATGAAGGGCGGAAACTCGAGCTTGCCGTTCGCGAGAGCCGCAGGCCACATGTTGACCGGAGCGCCGTTCTGCCATTGCAGCATGAGGCCAGTGATGAGGCCCGGCCCGGTCTTCAGCCCATGCACGTGGGGATCGCCTTTCGGCAGGAACTGAACCCGGCCGATCGTGCCGACGAAGTCCGTCTTCTCCATTGCGTCCACGAGCTTGTCGCTGTCCAGGCTCCCTGCGCGCTTGATCGCGTCGGCGATGATGTAGACGTCATCGTAAGCAGTGTAGCCGGCATAGCCCGGCATATTGCCGTACTTCTTCTTGAACGCGTCCACGAAGGGCAACGTCTTGGGCGTTACAGCGACGCCCGGACCCGAGACGCCTTGATAGATCACGCCCTCGGTCGCACCGTTGGTGTCCTTCCAGAACGTCGAATTGGTCGCCTGCGACGCAACGCCGAACATCGGGATCGGCACCTGCTGGCTCTTCCATTGCACCGTCGGTTGCGTGCCGACGTGAGAGATCCCGGTGATGATGACGTCGGGCTTTGAGGCTTCGATTTTGTTGAAGATCGGGGTGAAGTCAGTGGTGTCAGGCGAGAAGCGGATGTGGTCGAGGACCTTGAGCCCGATCTTCGGCAGGCAATCCTCGTAACCCTTGTCGAGCGGCCCGGTCCAGGCGGCGTCCTCGCTCATCATGACAGCCGTTTTCATCTTGAGGCCGTCGACCAGCATGTCCTTGGCGGCGTCGCACACGAGACCCGACAGCGCGCTCGACGTCAGATAGCCGTGGAAGGTGTATTTGTTGTGCTCATAGTCCTTGGCGATGTTTTGGGTGATGACGTCAGACGCAGCCCCAGGTGTGATGAAGACGGTCTTGAGGCGCGCGGCCCACGGTTCGAGCGCCAGCACGACCTCGCTGATGTAACTTCCGATCACTGCGTTGACGTGATCCTCGCTAACCATACGCTGGAACGCGCGCACCGCCTCGGCCGACGACGAATGGTCGTCGTAGGAGACGAGCTCGATCTTGCGTCCGTCGACGCCGCCCTTGGCGTTGATCTCGTCGGCGGCGATTTGGGCTGCTTGCGGAATCGAGGAACCGGCGACCGCTTGCGCTTCCGCAATGACGCCGATCTTGATCGGCGCGGGATCGTCGGCCCGAGCTGATGGGGCGACGGCGAATGCGAGGGCGGCCGATGCGGCTCCGAGCGCGGCGCGCACAGCGGCTGAGCGCACCGCGGCATTGTATGACGCCATTTTATCCTCCCTGAACTGTGACGCGCCCGTTGGCGTCCATGCGTTGCCCCTTGGCGATCACGCTGCCGTGTTCGTTCTTGTGATGCAAGCGAATTTCTCGGCAAGCGGCGGAGCTCTTAGGTTAAGCGGACATAGCGGACCGCGACGGAATGGCGCCGACCTCCAAATGAGCCGACAGGCGGTCGACGATGCGCCGCGTCGACCGCAGCTTCGTTACGCCATGCCGGCCCCAAGCCCGGCTCGCATGACGGATGGCCGTCTCAGGCCTGGTAGTAGCGCTTGGCGCGTTCGGCGGCGCGCTGCGCGGCCGCCTTTGGCGTCTGGTTTCCGGTGCACGCCTCGCCGAACATGTCGACGACCACGAAATCTCCCATCACGGCTGCCGAAGCTTTGCCGAGCGACCCGGAATAGCCGTTGTCGAGCGCAAACTTCAACCCATCGCGGAAGGGCGTGACCTTGGGGTCCTCCGTCCACACCGGATTGTCGTTCCAGGCTGGCAGCGGAGGCGATACATAGCCGTTCGCGGCCCTCAGCCAAGCATCGACTTGTTCTCTTCTCCCACATGAAGCGCAGATATTCCCGCACTGCGTTTGGATACTTGGTGTAGCCGTACGCATAGGTGTTGAGCATGAGCTGCAACTCCGTGGGACGCCCGACCGGACCAATCGGCGCGTTTGCATGATTCATGTCGGCGGCGATCGCCTGCAGTGCGGGATCAGGCGAGTTCTTGGCGACGGTGTAGATCGAAATGCCGTTTGTGGTGACGCCGATCTGATCCGAAAGAAACGCCTTGTTGTTGCTCGGGTCGAGCCATGACAGAACTCCTCCGATGAAGTTCGCATAGAGTTGCATGGCGTATTCAAGGGCGGCGACGGTCTCGGGGGAGTCGAGGACGACGTTGTTGCTGTCGTCGACCATTTTGCCGCCGTGGGCCCACAAGCACCAATGGGTCCAACCGTTGGCGTCGCCCGTGGCATGGCCCAGCGAGTATCCGGCAGGCTTGCCCACTTTCTTGAGCCCCTGGCACAATTTGAGGAATCCAGCGGTGTCCTTGGGGAACTCCTCGAAGCCGGCGGCGCGCATGGCGCTGACGCGGTAGTTGAACGTGCCTATCGGGCTGCCCTGCGGCAGCGCAATCCATCGGTCGCGGAGCATGCCGTATTTCCGCGTGACAGGATACCAGCCGCCGTACTTGGCCCCGAGATATTCGGCCAAGTCGGTCATGTCGAGCAGCTTGTCGGGGAATTTGAACGGGTCGTCGTTCGTGCCCATGATGATGTCCGGGCCGCCGCCGACGTTGGCGGCGACTGCGGCCTTCGGACGGATGTCATCCCAACTTTCGGCGTCAACGCGTATTTTTACACCGGTCTGCTCGACGAACTTCTTGGTATTGACGATAAAACTGTCGAACTCCGGCTGGACGAACTGCTTCCAGCGCAGCACTCTGATCTGCGCGCCCGGTTCGGGAGCGGGACCGTTCCAGGTCGGAGCTGCCTGGACCACGTCGCTTGGCAAAAGAGCCGCTGCGACCGTCGCTCCGCCCGCCTTCAAGGCATCGCGCCTCGTAATGTCGTTCATGGGGATCCTCCCTTGTTGCGCCGCGACGTCTCGCCGACGCAGCAGTTCGCTGGTTCGGCCAAGTCGGAAATCAGAAGCTCGGCTCAATCGGCGTGGCGGCCTATAGTGAGCCCGCTCATGAATACGCCGGATATCGAGGGCCGAACGACGGCCCGCATATGGCTTGGCTTTCAGTCGTCGAGTGGTCGCTTCGGTCGCCTCTTCGTTTCTCGTTGTTGGAGAACGACCGAAGCAGCGACTTTACCATGAAAAGCAATCGAGGCCAAAGCAAGCCAGCCCGAGCAAAATCCCGGACGGCGGCTTGGGGCTCGATTTGACCTGTTGGGAGCCCGTCACAAGTACCGGTGTTTGCGTATGGCCGTCGTCCATGACGCCAGCTCCGATCCGACCTATACCGCGCCCGCAGCAGTGGCACCGCAATTAGGGGATTGGGTTTTGACCCCGCGGGGCCGCTTAGCCGTTTCCTCTCATTAATTGGCCAATATATCTTAAATAATATGTATAATATTGCTCAGTCGCTCCGAGTTGCAGAAAAATGAGGTTAAGCGACTGAAAAGATTGAGTCGCGCGCAGAAACGTACACTGAGGTTTCGCGTAAAATGCCTCGCGACTTCTAAGCCGCCTCGAACGGCGCCTGCCGGGGCGCCGCCTTCGCCCAACGCGCCAGGTCCTGCTCCGCCCGCGCGGAGAGCGCGCGCTTACGGGCGAGGCCGCGCTCAGGCCCCGACAGACGTTTGCCCGCCGCGTCGAAACGCGGCTCGACGATCGGGGGAAAAAGGCCAAAATTGACGTTCATCGGCTGGAACGAGCGCGGTCCGGGTTCGATCAATTCGATATGGCCGCCCGTGATGTGATTGAGGAGCGCGCCGATCGCGGTCGTCGTCGGCAGGGGCTCAAGCTCTGTTCCGAGCCGCTCGGCGGCGGCGAGGCGCCCGGCGATGAGGCCGACGGCGGCGCTTTCGACATAGCCCTCGCAGCCGGTGATCTGGCCGGCGAAGCGAAGGCGGGGCGCAACCTTCAGGCGAAGACGGGCGTCGAGCAGCCGCGGGGAATTGAGATAGGTGTTGCGATGAATGCCGCCGAGGCGGGCGAATTCGGCTCCCTCCAGCCCCGGAATCATGCGGAAGATGCGGCTTTGCTCGCCGTATTTCAGCTTGGTCTGAAAGCCGACGATGTTGAAGAGCGTGCCCAGCGCATTGTCCTGCCTGAGCTGGACGACGGCGTAGGGTTTGACGGTCGGCTCGTGTGCGTTGGTGAGCCCGACCGGCTTCATCGGCCCGTGGCGTAGGGTCTCGCGGCCGCGCTCGGCCATGACTTCGATCGGCAGGCAGCCGTCGAAATAGGGCGTGCCCTCGAATTCGCGAAACTCGGTCTTCTCCGCGGCAAGAAGCGCGTCGATGAAAGCCCCGTACTGGTCGCGGCTCATCGGGCAGTTGACATAAGCCTCGGCGTTCCCGCCTGGGCCGACCTTGTCGTAGCGCGACTGCATCCACGCCACGTCCATATTGATCGAATGGTGGTGGACGATCGGCGCGATGGCGTCGAAAAAGGCGAGCGCGCCTTCGCCGGTCAGTTGGCCGATCGCCTCCGCCAACGCCGGCGAGGTTAGCGGTCCGGTCGCGACAATGACGCTGTCCCAGTCTTCCGGCGGCAAGCCGGCAATCTCGCCCCGGTCGAGCGTTATGAGAGGGTGACTGAGAATTGCGGCTTCGACGGCTTGTGAGAAGCCATCGCGGTCGACCGCGAGCGCCCCGCCCGCGGGCACTTGATGCGCATCGGCGCTCTGGAAAACAATCGAATTGAGCGCGCGCATCTCGCGATGCAGAATTCCGACCGCATTGGTCGAGGAATCGTCAGATCGGAAGGAATTCGAGCAAACCAGCTCAGCTAGATTGGAAGTGCGGTGCGCAGCTGTCGTCTGGATCGGCCGCATCTCATGCAGAACTACCGCAACCCCGGAACGCGCCGCTTGCCAAGCGGCCTCCGAGCCAGCCAGTCCGCCGCCGATGATGTGGATGGGACGCATGGGGGCTTGTCACAAAGCCCCAGGCCATCGTCAACGCGTTTTACGAGGGAGGTCTCTCATCGAGGTTCTCACCTCAGCGCCCCCTTGGGGCCGACGCGCCGGCTGAGCGGCGCGTCTCGGCTTTGCCAGGCTTCGCGATCAGGCCGAAGCCTTGCCCACGACCGAACGACGCACGATGTACTCGATGTCGCCGCGGCGAATGCCGATGTCGTCCAGCTCGCGGTCAGAAAGCTGTGACAACTCGCGCACTGCGTCGCGATAGCGACGCCAAGCGGAGAGTTTCTCCGTAATGGTTTTGAGGGACGTCATAATTTGCTCCTTTTCGGCAGGCCCGTCGCCTACCGCACCGCAACATAATCTCCTTCGACGTTTAGCAGTAGGCACGAGTTGCGAGCCGCAGGCATGCGGTTTTTGCATCGCAAGAAATGACATAACTGGGTTGTCCACGTAAAATATTGTTCAAAAGACGCTGCGGCAGTCGAGTTGATCGAGACTGTTCGATGCTTCTAGCTCTTATCACAATTGTTAACACGAATTTACATATGTGAATAAATCATGCCAACGGAGATGATGCGGCGCCGCATTCCAGCAGTGTTTCCGCCGTCGCGGTCACAGCTTCGCGCGCCGCGCGGAGACTGTATTGCCGCAGCGCGCGCTTGATTTCGGCGGCGCGAGCGGCGACACAATCGAAGCTGCGGGGCCTTTCTGCGCCGCCAAGGAGCGTGAGATGGAGAATCTGATAGCCCGCGTCGCGACCGCCGCGGAAATTAGCCCGGACGTCGCCCGCAAGGCGGTCGCGCTGATCGGCGATTTCATCCAGCGCGAGGCGCCGGAGGAAGCGGTCAAGGAGCTATTTGAAAAGGCGCCGGCCTTCCCCTCCATCATCGCCTCAAGCACGCACACGGGCGGCGAAGGCATGGGGGGAGGACTGAAGGGACTCATGGGGGTGGCTGCTGGGGCGATGGGTGGAGGTGGGCTCATGGCGCTCGGCTCGGAATTGTTGAGTCTGGGCCTCGGAATGGAGCAGATCCAAACGGTGGGAAAAGAAGTCTTCGCCTATGCGCGCGAAACCGCAGGCGACCAGGTCGTGGGTGAGATTTCCGCATCAATTCCTGGACTCTCTCAGTTCATCTAGGGGGATCGAGGCGTGGCCGCTGCCCCTAGCCTCTTTCCCGCCTATACCGAGGCCGATTGGCGGAAAGCCGCTGAAGCGGCGCTTAAGGGCGTGAACGTTGAAACGCTCCGGGCGAAGACCGCGGATGGCGTTCGGATTGAACCGGTCTATCGGCCAGCCGAGGGCTCGACGGCAATCCGGTTGCAGGGGCCTTGGCGCGTCATGGCGCGCGTGGATCATCCCAACGCTCAGGATGCTAACGCTCAGGCGCTCGACGATCTCGCCAACGGCGCGGACGGTCTGCAGATCACCTTCTCCGGCGCGCCCGGCGCGTACGGTTATGGCCTCAGACAGCATGATTCAGCGGCGCTTCACAAAGGCTTTGACGGCGTGCGCTTCGACGCCGGCACAAATTTCGAGCTCGATCTTGCACCCGACGATCCGGATCAGGCGCTTCGTTTTGGCGCTTTGATCGAACGCTCGGGCGCTAAGCCCGAGGACTGCGCGGTCGCGTTCGGGCTCGATCCTTTTGCGATGTTGGCTCGTGGACCCTTCCCTGCCGACTGGAGCGCCCAGGTTAAGCCCTATGTCGAGACCGCGCTTGCTTTGCGGAGCAAAGGCTTCCGCGGGCCGCTGCTGGTCGCAGACGCGCGAGCCGTCCACGCGGCCGGCGGTAGCCCGGCGCAAGAACTTGCCTTTGCGCTTGCGGCCGCGGTCACTTTCTTACGGCTGTTTGAGGGTATAGGAATATCGCTTGGCGAAGCTCGCGCGCTGATCGCGTTCCGGTTGACCGCCGACGCGGATCAATTGGCGACACTATCGAAATTCCGCGCGCTGCGCGTCGCCTGGTCGCGCATAGAGCAAGCCTGCGGCCTCGAGCTCCGAGTGGCTACTGTGCAGGCGGAGAGCGCCTGGCGGATGATGACGGCGCGCGATCCGTACGTGAATGTGATGCGCGGCGCCTCGGCGGCGTTTTCAGCCGGCCTCGGCGGCGCCGACAGCGTCAGTATTCTGCCGCACACTCTGGCGGCCGGCCTTCCTGACAGCCTCGCGCGGCGTCTCGCCCGCAACGCTCAACTCATTCTCTTGCGTGAATCAAATCTGGGCTTTGTTTCAGACCCGGCGGCTGGCGCTGGGGCCTTCGAGGCGCTGACCCAAGCGGTTTGTGACAAGGCTTGGCGCTCCTTTCAAGAGATGGAAGGACGCGGCGGTTTGCCGTCAGCGCTTGCCAGTGGTGTGCTCCAGCGACAGGTCGCCGTTAGCGCGGCGGCGCTGGAGAAAAACGTCGCCCGATTGAAGATGCCAATCACAGGAGTCAGCTTGCATGCGGAGCTCGCCGAGCGTCCGGTTGGGCTCGTCCTTGCCGCGCCCGAGCGCGAGGTTTTTGCGACTATGGAAGGAGGCCTAGCCCCGATTCGGCTCGCCGAACCGTTTGAACGTCTGCGCGATCTTTCTGACACGTTTCTGCAGCGCGCTGGGATCCGGCCACGAGTTTATCTCGCCGCGCTGGGGCCCGAAACCAAGCATCGTCGTCGAGTCCAGTTCGTACGCGAATGGTTGGAGGCGGGTGGTTTCGAAGCCGTCTACGACGGCGAGACGACGACGGCACACGAGGCAGTGGAATGCGCAAGAGTAGGCGGCGTGCCGCTTGTCTGCCTGTGCGGCGCCGACGACGCATACGCCGAACATGCGGAACCCTTCGCGAGGGCGTTGAAGGCGTCAGGTGTGAAGGGTGTCGCGCTCGCGGGCCGGCCGGGCGAATACGAGCGCGCATGGCGCGACGCTGGCGTCGACGACTTCATTTTCATTGGCGAAGACGCCGTCGCAACGCTCCAGGAGCTGTATCGGCACGTTGGGGTGTCGATAGAAGCCCAGGGAATGGTGGCGTCATGAGCCCAATCCCCGATTTCTCGCGCGTTCCATTCGCGGCTCCATCCGATCCGACGGATGCTGGAGCGGTACGGAGCTGGACGACGCCAGAGGGCGTTGAAGTCAAATCGTTCTACGGTCCGCACGATCGCGCCGGCATCGATCTCTCGAGCGACTGGCCCGGCCTTCCGCCCTTTTTGCGCGGGCCGTATCCGACCATGTACCTCACGCAGCCCTGGACGGTGCGACAATATGCCGGCTTCTCGACCGCCGAGGAATCGAACGCGTTCTATCGCGCCAATCTCGCGGCAGGCCAGAAAGGCCTGTCCATCGCGTTCGACCTCGCGACGCATCGTGGCTACGATTCCGACCATCCCCGCGTCGCCGGCGACGTTGGCATGGCTGGCGTCGCGATCAACTCGATCTATGACATGCGGACATTATTCTCCGGCATCCCGCTCGATTCGATGAGCGTGTCGATGACGATGAACGGCGCTGTGTTGCCGGTGATGGCTCTGTTCATTGTCGCAGCCGAGGAGCAAGGCGTCCCGTTGGCCGCCCTTTCGGGGACCATTCAGAACGATATTCTGAAGGAATTCATGGTCCGTAATACCTACATCTATCCGCCCGCCGCTTCGATGCGAATCGTCGCCGATATTTTCGCTTTCACCGCGGCGAACATGCCGAAGTTCAACTCGATTTCAATCTCCGGCTATCACATGCAGGAGGCTGGCGCGACGCAGGATCTCGAACTCGCTTACACGCTTGCCGACGGTCTTGAATACATACGCGCGGGCGTCGCCGCCGGAATGAGCATCGACGCGTTTGCTCCGCGACTATCGTTTTTCTGGGCGGTCGGCATGAATTTTTTCATGGAGGTCGCGAAGCTTCGCGCCGCGCGCAAGCTTTGGGCTGGCGTCGTCAAGGGTTTCGGGCCAAAGTCGGATAAATCGCTTGCGCTGCGCGCACATTGTCAGACGTCCGGTTGGTCGCTGACGGCGCAGGACCCCTTCAACAATATCGTCCGTACTCAAATTGAGGCGATGGCGGCCGCGCAGGGACATACGCAGTCGCTCCACACCAACGCGCTCGATGAAGCGCTGGCGCTGCCGACGCCTTTCTCGGCTCGGATCGCCCGCAACACTCAGCTGTTCCTTATCGAGGAGACGGGAACCACGCGTGTCATTGACCCCTGGGGCGGCTCTTTTTATGTAGAGCGCCTCACCGCCGACTTGGCCGCGCGGGCCCAAGGCCACATCGATGAGGTCGAGCGCCTCGGCGGGATGGCGAAGGCCATCGAGAGCGGCTTGCCCAAGCGGCGCATCGAAGAGGCGGCGGCGCGAACCCAGGCGCGCATCGACTCGGGTCGCCAGACCGTTATCGGCGTCAACACCTTCGCACCGACCATCGAGCGAGACCTCGGGGTGCTGAAAGTCGACGCCGCGGCGGTGCGGGCGCAGCAAATAGACAAGCTTAAGCGCCTGCGTGCGGAGCGGAACGAAGAAGCGGCGCAGTCCGCGTTGACGGCGCTTACAGAGGGCGCGCGAGGTCGCGCCAATCTCCTCCAACTTTCCGTTGAAGCGGCGCGGGCGAAAGCGACTGTAGGGGAAATCTCGCTGGCCCTCGAGAAGGCGTTCGGCCGTCACGTTGCGGAAACTCGCGCCATCTCCGGCGTCTATCTATCGGAGGCCGGACCGGACGCGCAGGCTAACGAGCGCGTGATTGCGATGACCCGTGCGTTCGCCGAAAATGAGGGTCGCGCTCCGCGGATCCTCGTCGCCAAGATGGGTCAGGATGGGCATGATCGTGGGCAGAAGATCATCGCTTCGGCGTTCGCCGATCTTGGATTCGATGTCGAAATCGGCCCCTTGTTTGCGACTCCGGAGGAGGTGGCGGCGCTTGCCGCTAAAGGGGAGGTTCACATCGTGGGCGTCTCGTCGCTTGCCGCAGGTCACCTCGCGCTCGTCCCGGCATTGAAAAGCGCGCTCCGCAGGCTCGGTCTTGAAAATGCGATGATTGTCGTCGGCGGCGTCATCCCTGCCCAAGACTTTGCATCTCTCCGCGAGGCCGGCGCTGATGCGATATTTCCACCCGGCACCGTCATTGCTGAGGCCGCGCAAGACCTGCTCGAACGGCTCAACGAGCGACTTGGTTACAGCCAGCGCGCTCCTGCGTGAAGCGCGAACGCGGCTCGCTCATCAGCGCTATATTCGTGCGTCCAAGACACGGACTCAATCCCGAATTGAGCCGCATGACAGCGCGCACGGCCGCCTACCGTAGTCAAATGCCACTACTAGCTCTGCGCCAAATCGGGACGATTGCGCCTTACGTCAACGGCGCCACGCTTGCCCTGCCTGTTCCAGTCGTCGCGGACGGAAGGGCAGCAAGCGTCACAATGGACACGTTGATCGACGAAATCGTGCGAAGGTCGATCCGCCACGCGCGGTTAATGCTGAAGGAGGGATCGCACCATTGGCCGGTGGCGCGGCTGGCGTTGCGGAAGATTCTGGCTGATCTCGAGTCGAGAGCGCCGGACCATCCAAGCCTGCCAAAGCTTCGCACCTTTGTTGCCCTTAACGACCGGAAATGGATGCGCGAGCAGCAGTAACGCGCCAACCCACGTTGAGCGCCGATTCTCGTCCGCTCTTAAAAGAGGCCGTCGATCTCCCCGTTGACGACGCGAATTTTCTCGGCAGCGGGGACGCGCGGCAAACCTGGCATCGTCCGGATGTCCCCCATCAGCACCACGACGAAGCCAGCCCCCGCCCGCAAACGAACGTCCTGGATTCTTGGAACGTGCCCGCTTGGCGCGCCCATAAGGGAAGGATCATCCGAGAACGAAGATTGGGTCTTGGCCACGCATATCGGCAGACGGCCCCAGCCTGCGGCTTCGAGCCCGTGAAATTTCGCTCGTACTGAGCCTTCGGCCGCGATGTCGGCGGCGCCATAAATCTCCTGCGCGATCGTACGCGTCTTGTCCCACAAGCTCATCTCGTCGGGGTACAGCGTCCGAAATTTGGCTTCGCCAGCGTCCGCGAGAGTCGCGACGACATGAGCGAGGCCTTCGGCGCCGGCGCCGCCCCGCGCCCAATGATCGCAGACCACGGTCTTGACCGCGAACTGCCGGGCGACGGTGCTTTGGACAAATTCGAGTTCAGCCTCGGTGTCGGTCTTAAAACGGTTTATGGCGACGACGACCGGCACTCCAAACTTTCGCAGATTGGCGACATGCCGGGCGAGGTTCGCGAGGCCCGCTTCAAGCGCGGGATGGTTCTCCGCGCTAAGGGCGTCCTTGGCGACGCCGCCGTGCATTTTGAGCGCGCGCACGGTGGCGACGAGCACAGTCGCCGCCGGCGCCAATCCGGCCTTGCGGCACTTGATGTCGAAGAACTTCTCGGCGCCGAGATCGGCCCCGAAGCCCGCTTCGGTGACCACATAATCAGCGAGTTTGAGGGCGGCGCGCGTCGCCATTACGGAATTACAGCCGTGGGCGATGTTTGCGAACGGCCCTCCATGGACGAGGGCGGGCGAACCTTCCAGCGTTTGCACCAGATTGGGTTTCAGCGCCTCCTTGAGCAGCGCAGTCATTGCGCCAGCCGCCTTCAGGTCAGACGCGACGATCGATCGCTTGTCTCGGGCCGAGCCGACCACCATGCGGCCGAGCCGCTCCTCGAGTTCCTCCAAGCTGGATGCGAGGCAAAAGGCGGCCATGACCTCCGAGGCGACCGTGATGTCGAAACCGTCCTCGCGCGGGAAGCCGTTGCCTGCGCCAAGGCCAACGACCGTCTCGCGAAGGGCGCGGTCGTTCATGTCGAGCACGCGCCGCCATGCGATGCGGCGCTGATCGATACCGAGGGAATTGCCCCAGTACATGTGATTGTCGATCATCGCCGCGAGCAGATTGTGCGCCGATGTGATGGCGTGAAAATCGCCGGTGAAATGGAGATTGATCTCGTCCATGGGGACGACCTGGGCGTGGCCGCCGCCGGTTGCGCCCCCCTTCATGCCGAAGCTCGGCCCGAGGGAAGGTTCGCGCAAACAAATCATCGTTTTCCTGCCAATGCGGTTTAGCGCATCGCCGAGGCCGATGGTGGTTGTCGACTTGCCCTCGCCCGCCGGGGTTGGGCTGATCGCCGTAACCAGAATGAGTTTTCCGTCTGGGCGGTTCGAGAGGCTCTTGAGAAAATCATATTCAAGCTTGGCGATGTAGCGGCCATACGGGCGCAAGGCGGATTCCGGAGCGCCGATCTTCGCGGCGATCTCGGCAATCGGCTCCAAACGCGCGTCGCGCGCGATTTCGATGTCAGACCGCATAAACAGATGCTTCCCCTCAGCCCGCAGCTTGGCTGCCATGAACGCCAGGCAACAAATCGTCTGCATGGCTTGTTTTGGCAAG
This sequence comes from uncultured Alphaproteobacteria bacterium, assembly GCA_963762335.1. Lineage (GTDB taxonomy): Bacteria > Pseudomonadota > Alphaproteobacteria > Rhizobiales > Beijerinckiaceae > Roseiarcus. Next base: position 92,053 of record CAVXKU010000020.1, read on the forward strand.
CGTAAATCGTGGCGGTGTCGTCTGCCAGCGACTATAATCCAGGCGTCTGTCTTCACCCCGCAGCGTTGCGGCTGGCAACGCGCGTGCAAGGACCGAGCCATGACGAAGCCGCGAATGGCCGCAGTTACGGTTCTGAGCCTCGTCGCCTATTTGGGGCTCGCGATCATTGGCGCAGGCGGCGCGGCGCGATTCTTTTCCTATCCGCCTCTGATCGCGGTGAGCCTCGTCACCATCGCGCTTGGATTGGCGGGGCTGTTCAGCGAGGGCCACATCGGCTCTGGCGTCAGGGAGGATCGGTCCAATCGCTGGGTGATCGCCGCCCTCGGCGTGCTCGGCGTGATCGACGCCTATTTGCCAGCCTATACGGACCGGATCGATTTCCTCACCTTCGGCGCCGATGCGGTGCGCTGGCTCGGCGTTCTCCTCTATACGGCCGGCGGCGTTCTTCGCCTCGCGCCGGTCTTTGTGCTCGGGCGGCGTTTCAGCGGTCTTGTCGCGATCCAGCCTGAACACCGGCTGGTCACCAGCGGGCTCTATGGGACCATCCGCCATCCAAGCTATCTCGGTCTCTTCGTTCTCATGCTTGGTTGGGGGTTGGCGTTCCGTTCAGGGGTTGGCGTCGTCATCGCGCTGATGTCGCTCGGTCGTGCTGCTGGCTCGCATCGGATCTGAGGAGCGGCTGCTCAGCGAGACCTTCGGCGCCGAATACGACGCATATCGCGCCCGCACCTGGCGCCTCTTGCCTTACGTCGTACTGACTGCGGCTTCGGTTGCCTCGACGCCTGGCCTTCCATAAAGCTCCGTCCCTCGCCGCCCCGATGGACAAATTCCCATGATCCGCTCCGCCTTGATGACCGTGATGACCAACGCCGCGATCAAGGCTGGTCGCGGGCTCAAACGCGATTTCGGCGAGGTCAGCGAACTGCAAGTGTCGATGAAGGGACCGGGCGACTTTGTCAGCCTTGCTGACAAGCGTGCTGAGAAAACCCTTTATGACGAACTCGCCAAGGCGCGTCCGGGCTATGGCTTCGTCCTGGAGGAGAGCGGACGCGTCGAGGGGACCGACAAGAGTCACACCTGGCACATCGATCCGCTCGACGCGACGACCAACTTCCTGCACGCCATTCCGCTGTTCGCGGTCTCGATCGCGCTGGAGCGCGAGGGGCAGATTGTCGCCGGCGTCATCTACAATCCGGCCAACGACGACATGTACGTGACCGAGAAGGGCCAGGGCGCGTTCGGCGGCAACCGCCGGCTGCGGGTGGCGGGGCGCAGCGACTTGTCGCAGGCGATCTTCGGCTGTGGCATTCCCCATCTCGGCAAGGCGGCGCAGCAACCTCGATTCAAGGCGGAGCTTGCGGCGGTCATGCCACGAATCGTCAATGTGCGGCGGATGGGCTGCGCGGCGCTCGATCTGGCTTATGTCGCCGCCGGCCGCTTCGATGCATTCTGGGAGCGAGGTTTGAATTCCTGGGACATCGCAGCCGGCTCACTCCTCATCCGCGAAGCCGGCGGCTTCGTGAGCGGCGGCCGACGGCGAAGCGAACTTCCTCGAGACCGGCTCGATCTGCTGCGGCAACGAATTCATGCATCGCGAGCTGCTCGCGCTCTTGCGCGGGGTGGCTTCGGGTGCAGCCTGACGTCGGTCTGGCTGCGCGGCCAATCGGCTTGCCGTTCTTTCGGTGGCCACCCTCGGACCCCATGGCGCCGCTCGCCATACCCGAGTCCGAATTGAGCCTTTTCAATCGGTTGCGGCGCCTTTTCCGAGTCGCTCGGCGATCGGAGCTTCGAGCGACAGTGGGACTTGCGTCGGCGGCGCGAGCCGCGGAGGCTCCGCGAGCGATGCGGATTCGTGCGACCCAGCGTGGCGGGGTGCAAACCCGTGGTAGCGGTCGAGCTCCCGCACGATCCTGACAACGCGGTCGACCGCCTCGAAATTCGTCCCGGACGAGGCAGTGTGCATCGCCGTATAGGACACGAGCAGCGCCTCATTGAGGCGGCTGACCTGAAGCGCAAGGAATTCGGCCGGCGGCGTGGGCATGCGCTTTGCGAGGATTTCCCGCACGAGATTGCGCATCCGGTTGAGTGAGACGCCCTGCTCGGCGGCGATCTCGGCGACGGACACCCCGGCGTTCAGAAGGTTCATGATCCGCCGTTCGCGGTCGTTTCTGGTTCGGCGGCCCTTGCGGCGGGCGACGACCGACCGGTCACGACGGACGGACGGCGAAGCCTCGGGTATGCCGGACATGGGAATTCCCAAGTAATGTTGCTTGAGGGAAAACAATATCAATGATTCTGAAATTACGCAACAAAATGTCGAGGCTTCAGAAGTTATCTTGATCTATCAATATGTTGCTAAAGCGACACTTTCGCTCGCGCCGCCAGTTCCCCGACAATGCCGCGGCGGAACGCCATGACGCAGGCGACGAACACCACACCCTGGATCACGGTCACCCATTCGCCGAACTGGGCAAGATAGTTCTGCATGGCGATGACGATGAGGGCGCCGACGACAGGGCCATAGAAAGTGCCCATGCCGCCGACCAGGGTCATCAGCACGACCTCGCCCGAGGTTGAGAATGAAACGTCGGTCAGCGATGCGTTCTGGACGACCAGCGCCTTGGTCGCGCCGGCGAGGCCAGCGATCAAAGCCGACAGGAGGAAGGCTGCGAGCTTGTACCGGAACACGCGATAACCGAGCGAGACCGCGCGCGGTTCGTTTTCGCGGATTGCTTTCAGGATCTCTCCGAACGGCGAATTGACCGCGCGCTGGACGAGGAGAAAGCCGAACAGAAAGACCGCCGCGACGAAGCAATAGAGGATCCAGGGATTGGACAGATCGATGAAGCCGAGCGCCCGTCCCTGCGGCACGCCCTGGATGCCGTCCTCGCCATGCGTGAACGGCGCCTCGACGCAGAAGAAGAACACCATCTGGGAAAAGGCGACGGTGACCATGGCGAAGTAAATGCCGGCGCTGCGAATGGCGAGCGCGCCGGTGACGAAGCCAAGGACGGCGGAGGCGGCGACGCCGACCGCGATCGCCGAGACCGGCTCCAATCCCCACTCTTTGGCGGCATGGGCGCAGACGTAGCTGGCGATCCCGAAAAACATCGCGTGCCCGAGCGACAGCAGGTTGGCGTAGCCGATCAACAGATTGAACGCGCAGGCGAACAGCGCGAAGCACATCGCCTGCATGACGAAGAACGGATAGGCGAAAAAGGGCGCGATCACGATCAGCGCGACCATGATCGCGAAGGCGATGCGCGTTGACGCGGCGGTCCTGGCTCGTCGTGTCCGCCGGGGCGATGGAGGCTTCGAGTGTCCATGTCAGGCCGCCCGTCCAAACAGGCCGGTGGGCCGGATCAGGAGCACGATCGCCATGATGACGAACACCACCGTGTTCGACGCCTCCGGGTAGAACACTTTGGTCAGTCCTTCGACGACGCCGAGCACGAAGCCGGTCACGATCGAACCGAGGATCGATCCCATGCCGCCGATCACCACGACGGCGAAGACGACAGCGATGATGTCCGCGCCCATGCCCGGACGGACCTGATTGATCGGCGCGGCGAGCACGCCGGCGAAGGCCGCAAGCGCGACGCCGAAGCCGTAGGTGAGCGTGACCATGCGCGGCACGTTGATGCCGAAGGCGCGCACCATGGTCGGGTTTTCGGTCGCCGCGCGCAAATAGGCGCCGAGCTTCGTCTTCTCGATGACGAGCCAGGTCGCAAAGCACACGACCGCCGAGGCGAGGATCACCCAGCCGCGATAGACGGGCAGGAACATGAAGCCGAGATTGTAAGCGCCGCTCGAGCTGTTTGGGGATCGCGTAGGGCATGCCCGAGGCGCCGAAATAGTTCTGAAACAGCCCCTGAATGATGAGCGCCAGGCCAAAGGTGAGAAGCAGGCCGTAGAGCGGATCGAAGCCCGCGAGCCGCTTGAGGAACAGGCGCTCGACGACCGCCCCGATCGCGCCGACGATCAGCGGCGCGAGGATGAGCGCCAACCAATAGTTGACGCCAGCGCCGTGCAGCAGAAAATAGGCCGCGAACGCCCCCATCATGTAGAACGCGCCATGGGCGAAATTGACGATTGTCAGCATGCCGAAAATGACGGCGAGGCCGAGGCTTAGCAGCGCGTAGAACGAGCCGTTGATGAGCCCGATCAGCAACTGGCCGTAGAGCTGAGGCATGCTGATCGCATGGCCGAAGATGTTCACGGGCCGACCCGTCGTTCGACAGGCGTCATCACACCCCCAGCGCCTCGTGCAGCCTGTCCATTCTGCCTTCCAGTTCCGAGTTGGCGAAGGCGTCGATGATCCGGCCGTGCTCCATGACGAAAAACCGGTCGGCCAAAGTCGAGGCGAAGCGGAAATTCTGCTCGACCAGCAGAATCGTGAACCCCTCCCGCTTGAGCTCGGCGATGGTGCGGCCGATCTGCTGGATGATGACCGGCGCGAGGCCCTCGGTCGGTTCGTCGAGCATCAGAAATCGCGCGCCGGTTCGCAGGATCCGCGCGATCGCGAGCATCTGCTGCTCGCCGCCGGAGAGCTTGCCGCCGCCGCTCGCCAGCCGCTCGCGAAGATTGGGAAAGAGCGAGAAGATCTGCTCCGCGCTCATCGCGCCGGCTTTGGAGATCGGAGGCGGCAGAAACAGATTCTCCTTGACCGAGAGAGAGGCGAATATCGCCCGCTCCTCCGGGACAGAATGCGACGCCGTGCCGGGCGATGCGGTCGATCGAGAGGCCGATCAGCTCCTTGCCGTCGAACACGATCGACCCAGTTCGCTTGCTGACGATGCCCATGATCGCCTTCAGCGTCGTCGTCTTGCCGGCTCCGTTTCGTCCGAGCAGCGTCACGACCTCGCCCTCCCGCACGTCGAGATCGACGCCGTGCAGAATGTGCGATTCGTTGTACCAGGCCTGCAGGCCTTTGACGTTGAGCACCGTCGTTGCGCTCGCGGCCGGCCTTTGCGCGACAGCCGCCTCAGCCATGCCCCACTCCGAGATAGGCCTGCTTCACCTCGTCGTTCTCGGACACCTCGCGATAGTCGCCCTCGGCAAGCACGCGGCCGCGCGTCAGCACGGTGATGCGATGCGATAGATTGGCGACCACCTGGAGATTGTGCTCGACCATGAGGATGGTGCGGTTCGCCGACACGCGGCGGATGAGATCGGCGGTGCGATCGATGTCCTCGTGTCCCATGCCCGCCATCGGCTCATCGAGCAGCATCATCTCGGGCTCGATCGCAAGCGTCGTCGCCAGTTCGAGGGCTCGCTTGCGGCCGTAGGAGATTTCGCCGGCCTTCGAATTGGCGAAGCCCGTGAGCCCGACGTCGTGCAGCAGCGCCATCGCCCGTTCGTTGAGCGGCTTAAGCACCGCGCTTGGAGCGCCAGAAGTCGAAGGAATCGCCACGCTTTCGCTGGAGCGCGATGCGAATGTTCTCAAGCGCGGTCAGGTGAGGGAAGACCGCCGAGATCTGGAAGGAGCGCACGAGCCCCAGCCGCGCGACGTCGGCGGGCTTCAGATTGGTGATGTCGCGCCCGTTGAACGTGATCCGTCCGCCGGTCGGCGCGATGAATTTCGACAGCATGTTGAAACAAGTGGTCTTGCCCGCGCCGTTCGGCCCGATGAGCGCGTGGATCGTCCCGCGCTTGACGCGGAGCGAAACGTCGCTGACCGCGCGGAAATCGCCGAAGCTCTTGCTGAGGCCTTCCGTGACGAGAACATCGTCCATGCTCATTCTCGCCGGTCGGCCGAGCGCATGCGCTTCCCCCCAATGAATTCCAAACCTATCAAGCCGCTGCAGGCGCGGTTGTAAAGCTTAAAAACGCGTCAGCGCGGCCAACTTTGACTCGACACACGCGAAGAGGATCGGGCTCGCGCGGCGCTTGATTTGATCGCGCCGATCACCCTTCCGTTCTTCGATTGTGCAGCCGGCGCTCCCAGTCGAGCGCCTGGCGCACGATCTCGTCGAGATTGTCGCGGGTCGGTTTCCAGCCGAGCACGCTCTTCGCCCGGTCGGCCTTGGCGACAATGGCGGCTGGATCGCCCGCCCGCCGGTCGGAGACGACGACCGGAAAATCGATCCCCGACACCCGTTTGACGACCTCGACGACCTCCTTGACCGTCTCTCCATGTCCGTAGCCGCAATTGCAGACGACGCTTGCTCCGCCAGCGCGCAAATAGGCGAGCGCGCTCAAATGCGCGTCGATGAGGTCTGTGACCTGGATATAGTCGCGCACGCAGGTGCCGTCGCGGGTCGGATAGTCCTGGCCGAAGATCTCGATCTTCGGATGGATCCCGAGCGCCGTCTGGACGGCGCGCTTGATCAGATGGGTCGCGTTCGGCGTCGACTGGCCGAGACGGCCCTTGGGATCGGCGCCGGCGACATTGAAATAGCGCAGCGCGACATAGCGAAAATCATAGGCCTTGGACGCGTCCTCGAGCATCCATTCGACCATGAGCTTGGACCGGCCATAGGGCGAAATCGGCGCGAGCGCCGCTTCCTCCGACACCGCCTCGGCTCCCGTTTCGCCGTAAACCGCCGCGGTCGAGGAAAAAATGAAGGTTTTCACGCCGCCGTTGACCGCCGCCTCGATCAGAGCTGCGCGCGTTCGAAACGTTGTTGAGGTAATAGCCCAGCGGATCGCGGACCGATTCCGGCACGACGATCTTGGCGGCGAAATGGGCGATCGCGTCGATCGCATGCTCCTTGATCAGGCGCGCGACCAGGTCCGTGTCGCCCGTGTCGCCGACGACGAGCGTCGCCCCTTCCGGGACGGCCCAGGCGAAGCCGGTCGAGAGATTGTCGAGAACGACGACGGTCTCGCCGGCGTCGAGCAGGCCGAGCGCCATGTGGCCGCCGATATAGCCGGCGCCGCCGGTGACCAGAACGCTCATACGAAAGCCCCCTTCTCGATCGACCCGATCCGAATTAAGCGAAAAAAAGCCGCGTAGAACGGCCCGACCGGAACTGATAGTCGGATATCAGGATTTCGCCGGGCTCGCCTCCCTTCCGCCTTCTCAACCGACCGAGGAAGTAGAACCTTCATGGACAGACCCATTCGCAAAGCCGTGTTGCCCGTCGCCGGTCTCGGCACGCGGTTCCTGCCGGCCACCAAGGCGATCCCCAAGGAGATGCTGACCGTCGTCGACCGTCCGATCCTCCAGCACGTGGTCGATGAAGCGCGCGAGGCGGGGATCGAGCATTTCATCTTCGTGACCGGCCGCAACAAAGGCGGTGATCGAGGATCACTTCGACGACGCCTACGAACTCGAGGACACGCTCACCCGACGCGGCAAAAAGGCCGAATACGCGGCGCTCATGGCCGATCTCCCGGCCGCCGGCGCGACCAGCTTCACCCGCCAGCAGGCGCCGCTCGGCCTCGGCCACGCCGTCTGGTGCGCGCGCGAAATCGTCGGCGACGAGCCCTTCGCGGTCCTGCTGCCGGATATGGTTACGAGGGCCGGATCGCAGGGCGGACGCTGCCTTGCCCAGTGCGTGGCGGCTTACGAGAAGCATGGCGGCAATATCATCGCGGTCGAAGAGGTTCCTCCGGCCGAAACCCATCAATACGGCATCGTCGGGGTCGGCGCGGACCATGGCGCGACCTTCGAGATCACCAAAATGGTCGAAAAGCCGAAACAGGGAACGGCGCCCTCCAATCTCATCATTTCGGGGCGCTACATTCTTCAGCCGGGGATTTTCAAGATCCTGGAGAGGGTCGAAAAAGGCGCGGGCGGCGAAATCCAGCTGACCGACGGCATGATCGAACTCGCCCGCACCCAGTCCTTTCACGGCGCGCGGTTCGACGGGCGAACCTACGATTGCGGCTCAAAGCTCGGATTCCTCAGCGCCAACCTCGCCTTCGCGCTCGACCGAAGCGACATTGCGCCCGGGCTCAAGGAGGAACTGCGCGGGCTGGGCTTCACCAGCAAGGGCGGTTGATCTCAACGCGATGACCGCACATTCTCTCAGCCGCTGCATAACGATCGAAGACCTGCGCGCCGCGGCTCGGCGGCGACTGCCCAGGCTCGTGTTCGACTTCATCGACGGCGGCGCGCGCGACGAACAAACCCTTTCGGACAATCGACGGGCGTTTGACGCCTGGCGCCTGATGCCCCGCGTCGGGGTCGATGTCAGCCAGCGGCGACGGGGCACCACCCTGATGGGCAAGCCCATCGCCTTGCCCCTGGTTCTGGCGCCGACGGGATTGACGGGGCTCTTCAGGCCGCGCGGCGAGATGCTGGCTTGCCGGGCCGCGACCGCTGCGGGCATTCCCTATTGCCTGTCGACCAACTCGATCGCCTCGATTGAGGCCGTGGCCGCCGACGTCCCGGACAGCGATCGCTGGTTCCAGCTCTATCCGTTGCGCGATCGCGATCTGATGGACGACATGCTCCGGCGCGCGGCTGAAAACGGCTATCGGACGCTCTGCTTTACTGTCGACCTTGCGATACAGGGACGTCGGGAACGCGACATCCGCAACGGCTTCACATTGCCGCTGCGGCCAACCCTCTGGACGGCGCTGGACGTCATTCAGCGGCCGGCCTGGCTTTACGGCCTTGCTCGCAATCCGGTCTCTTTCGGCAATTTCGCGCCGAACGCGAAGGGCGGCGGGACGACGATCGCTCAGCACGTCGCGACCCTTTTCGACCCCTCCGCGGACTGGGCGCTGATCGCCCAAATTCGCAAGCGCTGGAACGGGCCGTTTGTCGTCAAGGGCGTGCTGCACCCCGAGGACGCGCGGGCGGCGGTGCAGGCGGGCGCTGAGGCCGTGATCGTCTCGAACCATGGCGGCCGCCAACTCGACAGCGCGCTCGGCGCCTGCGCGGCTCTGCCGGGAGTTGTCGCGGCGATTGGAGGCGACGCGGACGTCATCCTCGACGGCGGCGTCCGGCGAGGGACCGACATCCTCAAAGCGCTGGCGCTCGGAGCTCGCGCCTGCATGATCGGCCGTCCTTTCCTGTGGGGCCTGGCGGCAGCGGGCGAAGAGGGGGTGCGACACGCAATCGACATTCTGGCGGCCGAACTTGACGAGGCCATGGCCCTCGCTGGCGTTCGCGATCTCGCCAGCGTCACGCCGGATTTCGTCCGGGAGCGGGTTCATTGAACCGGGCCAACGCATCGCGCATCGTCGGTCCCGCTTCTCCGCGGCGACCGATGGGCAGTCCTGAACAGGAAGGAATGAACCTTGACCGTCGCCGTCCACTCGGTCCCCGCGAGCGATCTGACCGACGCTGAGGTCGAACGCTGGCGGAATATTCCCGTCGCCGTTGCGGTGGATATGGGGCGCGCCAAGGGGCAGATTGATCCGGCGATCCGACCGCTGCTGCCGGCCGGGCGCCAGCCGCGCCTGTTCGGGCGCGCTGTCACGGCCTTGTGCGAGCCGCCTGACTTCGGGGCGGTTCTCCTGGCCATCGACCACGATCGGAGCAGGCGACGTTTTGGTCATCGCGGCTCAGGGTCGCGCCGAGACGGCGATGATCGGCGAGATTTTGAGCGGACACGCGCGGCGACGCGGAGCCGTCGGCGTGATTTGCGATGGCGCAATCCGCGATGTTGGAACCTTGGCGCAATGGCCGAATTTTCCCGTCTTCACGCGTCATGTCACGCCGCGGGGCCCCTGGTCGGCCGAGCGCGGCGCCGTCAACGCGCCGGTTGTTTTCGGCGGCCAGATTGTTCGCCCCGGCGATCTCCTGATCGGCGATGACGACGGGCTCGTGGCGCTCGACCGGGAGTTGATCCGGAGCCGCATCGGCGACGCAGAAGCCAAGCTGCGCCTTGAGGACGAATGGCAGGCGAGTCTCGCCGCCGGACGGTCCATGACTGAGACCTTTGGGCTTGCGGAGCCGGCCGGCATTGGCGAGCGCGCGCCCGAGGTCCCCTGATCGCGGCGTTTTCCATTCCTCGCCGCGAATGATAGACAGCGGCCCCATGATTCAGGAGCAGACCAGCGCCGTCCTGTCGGCGCTGCGCACCGTCGCCACCGAGCGCAACGGCCTCGCGGCGCTCGAGGACGCGATCCGGGCGACGGGCGAGGGCGGACTTGGGGCCGCGTTCTCGGAAGCGGTCAAGACGATCTCGGCCGCGTCCGGCCGGGTCATCGTGACGGGCATCGGCAAATCCGGGCATATCGCGCGCAAGATCGCGGCGACCCTTGCCTCGACCGGCGAGCCTGCCTTCTTCGTTCATCCGGCCGAGGCGAGCCACGGCGACCTCGGCATGGTGCAGAACGGCGATGTCGTGCTCGCCATCTCCTGGTCGGGCGAGACGGCGGAACTGGCGGCGATCGTGACCTTCGCCAAACGCTACGCCATTCCGTTGATCGCCATGACGGCTGAGGCCAACAGCACGCTCGGCCGCGAGGCCGACGTTTGTCTCACGATGCCGAGCGCGCCGGAGGCCTGCCCCAACGGGCTTGCCCCGACGACCTCGACGACGATGCAGCTCGTGCTGGGCGACGCGCTGGCGGTCGCGCTGCTCGAGGGCCGCGGCTTTACCGCGCTCGACTTCCGCGCCCTTCATCCTGGCGGCAAGCTCGGGGCCAAGCTGGCCCATGTCCGGGAGGTGATGCACACGGGCGACCGCGTGCCGCGCATCGGCGCCAGCGCCCGGATGGCGGAAGCGATCGTCGAAATGACGTCGAAGGGTTTCGGCTGCGTCGCCATGTTCGAAGACAGCGGACGGCTCGCCGGCATCATCACCGACGGCGATCTGCGCCGTCACCTGAAGCCGGAGTTCTCGCTCGACACCCCGGTCAGCGCCATCATGACCAGGCGCCCGCGCACGATCGCGCCGGACGCGCTGGTCGCGGAGGCGCTCGAGCTGATCAGCCACAAGATCCAGGCGCTGCTGGTCGTCGAGCGCGGCCAAGTGGTTGGAATCGTGAATTTTCACGATCTCATGCGGATCGGGGCGTTCTGACCGGACGCCCGTCGGCGCGCGGGAATTCCCAGTTGCGCGCAGTGTTCATTTCTGCGCGCGACGCAACCTTTTCAGTGGCTTAGGCTTCTTTTTCTGCAACTGGAATTGCTTATATTACATACATATATAGGAGACAACGATGCCCGACAAGACGACCCAAATCGGCGAGATCGTCGAGGTAATGTACGATCACCAGTCGATATTTAATCTCGCGACTTATTGTCGGGATAGCTTTTTTCGTTTCGTCAAAAAGCCGCCGCCAACGCGCTTAGCCGCGTCTCAGCGGCGGCTATCCGCTTGCTCAATGCTGCACCGATTAGAACCTTGGGTAGAGTTGCGGGTGCGGAATATTGCCGTATGTGTTCAGCGATCAGATGTCCCACTTCCAGCCGGCCGATTGACAACGAGGGCGAGCATCGTCAACTCGTGCGCCCCCCAAAATGTCTTGAGTGACGTCTGTACGGGATCGCGTGAGGAACAGCGGAATAGCCGCTGGTTGCTAGGGCGTATCTCAATTGCGCCCAACGCCGGTTCACTTTCGATCTCATCGCGACAATCTCGCCAGCAAGCTTTGCACACGCCGCCGTGCTGTGCCGATCGCGTCGAACTGCAGAAGCGCTCGGACCGCTGATGCGAAGCTACGCGTCGTCGCGCTCTCAAGTGACGAGTTGTCGCCGCGCCGATTGTCGCGGAATCGCTGAGGCGCCTGGAGCGCGACGTCGGCTTGCAGCGGACGCCAGCCGCATTCGCGCAGATCTTGGCCGGCGCACGTGGACGCAGCAAGTCCGGCTGCCCCGTAACGACGTATCGCATTGGTTTGACGCATTGATCGTTCGCAGCCGCCATGTATCGCGACGGCATTTCAGCGTTACCGCGCATCCGGCATAGCCGGACATCTGTCTCGACGAACTTTTTGCACATTGACACGTAATTCAGGTGAACGCTGTGATCTAGCTCACAGTCCAATTCCAAACGTAGTGGTAACCGTGGTCCTATGGGGGCTCGCGCTGCGTCGCTTCTTCTGGGCAGATACGTTGGATAGGTATTTCTACTGATAGACAATCGCATACGACCGCACTCAGTCTTGCGCCTCACGAAAAGATGAACAGTAGACAGGAAGCGTCGTACCCAGAACCGCGACGCGGTCAGAGATACTCTCGAGTTATGGAGTTTTCCGCGATGTCCGCAATGTTTTCCGTCGCAGCCCCGGAGGGGCTCCGTCCCGATCCGGACGAAAATTCCGCGCCGATCGCGACCCTCGATCCAAGCGACCTCGTCAGCGTCGACAAGACGCTCGACCCGTGGACCAAGGTCACGCTGACCAAGGCCGGTCTTCCGCTGTCGGGCTGGCTCATTTCCGCGGACCTCATTCCTGTTCAGCAGGCGACCGTCCGCCTGTTCGACGAACCGCTCGGCAACCTCCTGCAGACGTTGACGGGACGCATTGATGTCCTTGCGAAGGTGGCGACCTGGGCCAAGGTCAAAGTCACTCCGCCGGACGGATCGGCGCCTGCGGTCGGCTGGAGCGAGGACATAGCCGCTGCGCCCGTCGTGACCGACCCCACCAAGCCCGCCGGACCGCCTGCCGATCGATCCGGGAACAGCGCCGGCCCCGGCCGGCGACGATCTCGTGCTCGGATCGAACGAGCGCTATCGCGACGCGTTGCTGCAAGCCCAGTCCATCACCAACATCGACGCCGCCGCGCTTGCCGCGCTCATCGACGCGGAAGCGGCCAAAATCGGCAGCGGCGCCGACGCGGGCGTGTGGGATGCAAAGTCGAGCAACTCCACCACCAGCGCGGCCGGGCTCACGCAATTCCTCGAGGCGACCTGGTGCGACATGGCCTGCCGTCCGGGCAAGCTTCTCAACAAGACGGCCCGCCAGAACGGCATGGTGACCAGCGCCAACCAGGTCGTGGGCAACATGAAAAAGGGACTGCTCGCCCTGCGTTTCGACCCGACGATGTCGATCGTCACCGGCGCCGAATATGGCGCCGACAATCTGAACGCCCTGATCAAGGACAAGCTGGTCGAATCCAGCATCGGAGACGACGACCGCGCCTGGCACATTTATCTCGCCCATCATGAGGGTCTTGCGGGCGCCGAGCATTTCCTGCGCAACGACCAGACAATTCCGTTCAGCAAATTGGTGCAGCAGGTGGGGACGGCGCGCGCCAACCAGCTCGTGCTCGCCGCGGGCGGCGACGTCACGATCGCCTACCGCAAATGGCTGACCAACTTCATGGAGCAGAAGATCCAGCCGTCGCGCTTCCGTTTGGCGAAAGCGCCGACAGGCAAGGTCATCGCTCCGACCGCGCGGGCGTTGGGCAAGTTCCAGGGCCCGGCGATCGCCTTCGACACGCTTGCCGGCGAACGGCCGGATCTTGTGCTCGAAATGCAGCAGATCCTGTCAAACCTCGGCTATCTCGATCCGCCGCCCGATGGCTTCATGGGTCCGACGACCCGATGGGGGATCGCCGAGTTCTGCAAGCTGAACGGGCTTTCCTCGACCGGCGGCTTCACCCCGGACATAGCCGCGGCGCTGTTGAGCCCGAAGCAGCTCCTGCCCGAGATCAGCCCGAGCGGCCAATGGATCGACCGCGTCGTCGCCTATATGCAGAGGAAGAACTATTTCATCTGCCGCCATGCCGACGGCAAGAACATCGTCTATGTCGAGGGCGTGGACGCGGATGGAACCCTCAATCCGCAGACGCCGAACGTGTTCGAGGACCTGAGGGTCGTCTTCTCGATCGGACCAGACGGCAAGCCGCTTATTCAACCCTGGATCGCCACGACGCAGCCGGGCAAGCCGTATACGATGAATCCCCAAAATCCGAAGGGCGCCGCCCGTATCGCGCCTGGTCAGTACAAATCCTGGGCTGTCGGAACGCACGTCGGTCCGTCGGGCCGCGATGCGCACGAAGCGCTGATCCAGTGCGCGCCGATCGACATCTATCGCGACAGCAACAAGGACTTCAAACGCGAAGGGCCCACCTACACCGGCATTTTCGGCATCAATCAGCACTGGGGCTACGACCAGCCGAAGGACGACGTGGGCACGGCGAGCGCCGGCTGCCTGGTCGGAGAGAAGAGAGACGGCCACCGGGCGTTCATGGCGGTGATCAAGTCGGATCCGCGCTACCGCGCCAACAACGGCTATAAGTTCATGACCGCGGTCGTCCCCGGGCACGAGGCGCTCGCGCCCGTCGCCTGATCTTCTCAGCCAGGGCCTCGGAACTGAGCGCAGCGGCTTGCGCTCGGTTCAACCCGAGCATCTTTCCGAGGCTTTGCCATAAACTTTGTCCGTGCGCTGCGCAGCGCCGCCGGGACAGGCCAAGCGTCGGCGCGCAGGTTTACTGATGTCAGAAGTATAAGTCGCTATCAATACGCTTTCCGCGCAGATAATCCGGAATTTGTCAAAGAACTGTCATTGACACGACAGGGAAGTGTCACCGCTTCTCCCTATCTTGCGGCCTTCGTCTTGCTTCACAGGGAAGGCCACAATGCCCAGTTCTTTGGCGGTATTCTATAAATCTCGGCTGCTTCAGTCGATTTCGGTGCTGGCGATTGCAAGCGCGGCTTCGATCGGCGCCGCGCACGCGCAAGCGGCGAACACCACGCCCTCGAATGTGAACGTGCTCAACCTGCTCTCCCCGTTTCTGGGTCTGAATGCGACGCCCATCGGCAGAACCACGCTGACCGACAACCTCTCTCAGGCGATCAGCATCAACAACAGCGCCTCGCCGACGCTGCAGTCGCTCGCCTACAGCGACAAGAATTTGCTGGGCGCGGCTTCGAACAGCGTCATGGGCATTGCCGGCTCGTTCGGCGTCGCCGCGAATCTCGCTGGCGGGTTGCCCGATCAGCCCCCGGCGGTAGGCGGAACGGTGCCTGGCGTCCAGAAAGTCGGCGGATACGGCGCGACGCTCGGCGCGATCTACGACACGGGCGTCAACGCCTATGCCGCCGGAAACCATTCCGTGCTGCCCAACACGGTCAACCTGCTCTCCACCGCCTACAACACTTTCACCAGGTCCGACTTGGGCGCCGCGAAATTCTACTTCGCCAACGGCACCACCAACGGAACGACGACGGCTGTCGCGCCGGCCGGCTTCACTCTGCCGACGTTCAACGGGCTGCCGAACACCAGCAACAATGTCTACGACACCGCCTATGGCGTGAAGAACACCGACCCCGGCCAGAACATCTTTGGCAGTTCGCGGCCTGTGCAGGTCAGGCCGACGGAGATCAATCAGTTTGATCCAACAGCGATCGCGGGGCTCACGACCAATCCGTCATTCCCCAGCGGGCATACGACTTACGCCTATACCGACTCGATCCTGCTCGGCATGATGACGCCTGAGCTCTATCAGAGCAGCCTGTCGCGCGGCTCTCAGTACGCCAACAGCCGCATCGTGCTCGGCGTGCACTATCCGCTCGACATCATCGCGAGCCGGTCGCTGGCGAGCTACGATCTCGCGCAGGCGTTCACCAATCCGGACTACATCAACAACGCTGCGACGACGGGTACGGCGATCGATCTGCCAAGCGCGTTCACCGCGGCGGCGCCTGAACTCAGCGGCTTCCTGTCGGCCGGCTGCGGCGCGTCGGTTGCGAGCTGCGCGGCGAGCCAGGTCAATCCCTACGCGACATCCGCGGCCAACGCGGCCGACTACGCGTCGAAGCTGACCTACGGCCTGCCGACACTGACCTTGAAGCAGGCCCCGCAGGAAGCCGCGCCCGCCGGCGGGCCCGACGCGTCGATCCTGCTCGCCACGATTTACGGCGGCAGCAGCGCCACGGCGAAGGCGCTCGCCAATGCAGCGAACGGCGGCGCGGACGGCTCCGGCCTGCTCGGCAACCTCTCCACCAGCACGATCAACCAGATCGTCGTCAACACCGAGACCAACGCGCTGGCCGCGTTCTATGGCACGTCGCGCAGCTATTGGTCGCGCGTCAATCTTTACGCCGCCGCGGGCTATTTCCAGGGCGTGACAGGGGGGCTTGCGCTGGCCTCGACCGACGTTGTCAAAACGGACGTGACGATCGACGCCACGGGCAAACTCGGCGGAACGGGGACGGTCGCGGGGAACGTAACCAACGCCGGCGGCGCGATCGCGCCCGGCGGCGTCACCAAGCCGGGCGACGCCGCCGGGCGTCCTGACGATCACCGGCGCCCTGACCGAAGCCGAGGCGAGCAAGCTTGAGATCGCGCTCGGCGGGACGACGCCGGGAAGCGACGTACAGCCAGCTGGTCGTCGACGGGTCGGCCTCGTTGCTGGGCAATCTCGACGTCAATCTGATCGACGGCTTTACTGCTCGCGAGCGGGCAGACGTTCGACATCGTCGGGACGGGCGATGGACTGATCAACGGCCTCACGTCGCTGTCGCTCAACGGCGGAGCCTGCGCGGTCGACGGTGAGCTTCAAGTGCTGGGGAGGCGGATCGTTGTTGACCTTTACATGTCGGTCGTTCCCGGCGCACTGGTCGGAGGGACGAACCCGGAAGACCTCGTGCTGAGCGTCTCGACGACGCCGGTCCCGGAGCCCTCGACCTGGGCGATGATGCTGGCCGGATTCGCTGGCTCGGTTTCGTCGCCTACCGGGGCTCGCGCAAGGCGCGTTTGGCGGCGTAAGCGCCGAACGCGTTTGCCGGGATCGGCGTCGGCTCCCTCCACCATGCTTCGGCATGCGTCCCCTCCCGCCGCTTCGCGGCGAGGGAGGGAAGCAAACGTGGTCCGTCCGCTGTATCCTCCCCTGCGAAGCGGGGGCAGGGGGACCGTCTCGAAGGACGCCGGTGGGGGCGACGAGCGACCGGAAGCTCCGGTCGTAGAGTTGTGTAGGCAAGGGTCACCTCACCACATACGGATCGCCTGTAGGCGCTTAGCCGGCAGTCAGGCCACTGATCAGCCGCTTCGTCTGGCCGGCGGCGCAAGAAAATAGGGCTCGACGGCGCCGGTCATCTTGATGACGAGCGGCTGGCCCCGGCGGTCGAGCGCTTTGCCCGCGGCCGCTCGGATCCAACCCTCGCTGACGGAATATTCCTCGACGTCACGCCGCTCGACGCCGCGAAAGCGCACGCCGATGCCGCGCGCTAGCGTCGCTTCGTCGTAGAACGGACTCGAGGGGTCGACGCTGAGTCGATCAGGCGGAACGTCGGTCATCGCAAAAGCAGCGCCTCAGAAGGATGCGCGGCAGGCGAGGCGTTCAGACGGCGAGCGCCTTGACCCGCTTCGTCAGGCGCGAGATTTTGCGCGAGGCGGCGTTCTTGTGCACGATCCCCTTCTGGGCCGCGCGGGCGAGCCTGGGCTCGGCCTCGCTCAACGCCGCGGCGGCGACCTTCGGGTCCTTGGAGGCGATCGCCTCCTCGACCTTGCGCACGTAGGTGCGCATCTCGCTGCGGCGCGACTTGTTGACCTCGGTGCGGCGAATGGTCTGGCGGGCCGCTTTCTGGGCCGATTTCGTGTTGGCCATCGACTTGTCGTTCCCTGCAGCGCGCGATCGCGCCGCTCAAAAAAATAACGGGCCGGGTTTGCGACCCAGCCTTGCTGAGCGGGCTTATAGGCTGCGTCAGGCGGAAGGCGTCAACCGCCGGAGCTATTGTTTTGCTGGCTCGCGCCGATGAGTTCGCCAATTCGCTGCGTTGTTTTCAGACCAGACCCGGTGAGCACAACCACAGTCGTCTCTGTGGGTTGAAGGATTCCGCGTTGCATGAGTTTTGTGAAAGCAGCGGCGGCGAGGGCTGAGGTCGGCTCGGCATAGAGGCCGGTGCGGCTGAGTTCGAACAGGGCGCCTTCAATCTCAGCTTCCGAGACGGCGACGGGCGCGCCGCCGGAGCGCCGCAGCGCCCCCAGCACCTCGCGGGCCCGAACAGGCTTCGCGATCGACGCGCCTTCCGCGATCGTCGGGCGCGCTTCGACCGGCGTAAAATCATCAGACCCCGCCACGAAGCTGGCGTGAAGCGGCGCGCAATTCTCCGGCTGCGCCGCGAACAGCCGGGGCAGTTTTCCAATCTCGCCACGGCGCAGAAGCTCGCTGAAGCCGATGTCGCAGCCCTAGGATGTTGCTGCCCGCGCCGGTCGGGATGATGACATTGTCCGGGGCGTTGAACTTGAGATCCTCCCAGAGCTCATAGGCCAGCGTCTTCGTCCCCTGCAGGAAGAACGGCTGCCAGTTGTGACCGGCGTAAAAGATCGTCGCGGCCTGGCGGATCGCGGCGTCGCTGACGTCCTGGCGCGTTCCAGGAATGAGCTCGATCTCGGCGCCATAAGCGCGCATCTGCACCGTCTTGCCTTGCGCCGTCGAGGCCGGCACGAGAATCTTCGCCGACATGCCGCCTGCCGCAGCGTAAGCAGAAATCGCCGCCCCGCCGTTGCCGGAGCTGTCTTCCAGAACCCGCGTCACGCCCTGACCGCGGAGGATCGAAAGCATGACGGCGGCGCCGCGGTCCTTGAAGCTGCCGGTCGGCGAAAACCACTCGAGCTTGAAGAGGGCAGGGGCGCCGCGCCAT
The DNA here is from genome assembly GCA_963762335.1 of uncultured Alphaproteobacteria bacterium. Lineage (GTDB taxonomy): Bacteria > Pseudomonadota > Alphaproteobacteria > Rhizobiales > Beijerinckiaceae > Roseiarcus. Next base: position 110,490 of record CAVXKU010000020.1, read on the forward strand.
CTGCGGGAGACAAGCGGCGTGCAGCCCTCTCCCATCGTTATCGGATCGGGAACGTCGACCGGCAGGGCGGCCGCGTAGCGCCACAGCGATCGCTTGCCGGTATCGATCCTGTCGCGCCCGATTCCCGGGAGCGCCGTGATCATGAGCGGGGCGCCCATGTCAGAGCGCCACCGCGGCTCCGAGATCGGATATGTCTGGCCGCCTACTGGATCGACATAGGCGGGAGGGTCGTCCGGCGGCTTCACGTCATTCGGCATAGCTGCAATCATGGCGCCTGGAGACGGATCTCGCAAACGCTGACCAGCTAGCGGTGCATCAGCGGCGTGGTCGGTGCCGCGAAAGGTGAATTTCGCCGTCCGCTTGGCCGCGAAGGCCGCCCGCCCTTCGGCGAAGTCGGGGCCGAAGGCCGCCGCCTCCGTCAGGGCGCGATAGGCCGGCGTCTCCTGGCTCATGCCGGCGGCGATGGCGTCGATCGCGCGTTTGCAGCCTCTGACCGCAGGTCTGACTGAGTTCGGCCATTCCGCGGGCATAGCCGAGCACGGTTTCCTGCAGCGCCGCCTCGATCCGCCGGTCGATCAGGCCGATCGCCAACGCTTCGTCGGTCTCGATCCTGCGCGCGGTGAACAGAAGATCCTTGGCGCGCGACGGGCCGACGAGTTCGACCAGCCTGCGCGTCTCGGCATGGCCATAGATGAGGCCGAGTTTCGCGGGGGTGATGGCAAGGTGCGCGTCCGCGGCGCAGAACCTGAGATCGCAGGCGAGCGCGAGGCCAAGCCCGGCCCCGATGGCGACGCCGCGGATGACCGCGATGGTCGGCCGATCAAGGTCCATCAGCGCCTTGAGGCCGTTCTGCATCGCGTCGCCAAAGTCCCGCGCCGCCGCTGGCGTCGCGGTAGTTGTCGCCGAGTTCGGAAATGTCGGCGCCGGCGCTGAAATGCGCGCCCTCGCCCTCGACGAGCGTCACCAGCAGATCCTCGCGCGCCTCGATCGCGGCGCGGATCGCCGGCAACGCGCGCCACATCGCCCGCGTGATTGCATTGCGGCGTTCCGGACGGTTGAGAACCACGCGGGCGAACGGCGGCTCGAAGCGCAGGGATATTTCGGTCATGAGGGCCTCGGGACGGCGGGCGGAACGCCGTCCGCTCACCTCTACCATTTTGCCGGGCTTGACGTGACCCGCGTTGCGCGCCGTCCGCTCAAGACGCCATCGCCAGCCCAAGCTCCTCAGCGACGGAACGGAGGCGATTGTCCCGGGTCCAGAGCTCAGCGCCCGCCGTCAGTCGCGCGGACGCCAGCAAGTGGGCATCGACATAACCGATCCCGCGCCCGAATAGAGGCTTCGCGATTGATGAAGCCGAGGACCTCGGCGTCGGTCGCCAACTCGGCACGCGGCAAGTCTGAAAGCGCGGCGAGAATTATTTCGCGCTGGCGCATCCGGCCCAGAGCGAGTTCGCCAAGGACAAAGGGATGCATCAGCACCCGGCCGGCGTCGAGCAGCCTCTTGAGCGCGGCATTGTCGGCGCGCAAATGATCGATCCAGACGGAGGTGTCGACCAGGATCAAGCGCGCGCCGGCCGCCGCCTGGGTGGGGAATCCATGTCAGGTTCGCTGCCGCCGAGGCGGGCGAGCCGCCGTGCGCTTTCCCGTTCAATCAGCGCCTTGAGCGCCTCACGGACCAGGCTCGACTTCTCCTTCAAGCCGGTGAAAGCCTGTGCTTTGGCGACGAGTTCGTCATCAAGCGCGAGCGTGGTGCGCATCGTCCAGCCTCCGGTTACGGCATACATATAGCATCAGATGATGCCTATTCCAATGCCAGCACGTCGTGCTTCGGCGGTGGGTGGCCTGAAGACTGGAGCAAAGGCCGGTCCTGGCGTAGCGTCGTGCCGACTACGGCCCAGCGGAGCGCCAAACAGGATGACGGACGGGGAAATCTATCCGCGCGACATGATCGGCTACGGGCGGACGCCTCCGTTCGCCGACTGGCCGAAACAGGCGCGCATCGCGGTGCAGTTCGTCGTCAATTACGAGGAGGGCGGCGAGAACAACATCCTGCACGGCGACGCCGCCTCCGAAGCGTTCCTGTCCGAGATCGTCGGCGCCGCGCCCTGGCCGGGCATGCGCCACATGAACATGGAGTCGATCTACGAATATGGCTCGCGCGCCGGGTTCTGGCGTCTGCATCGCATGTTTACCGAGCGCTCGGTTCCCGTGACCGTCTATGCGGTGGCGACGGCGATGGCGCGCAATCGCGAGGCGGTCGCGGCGATGAACGAGGCAGGGTGGGAGATCGCCACTCACGGGCTCAAGTGGATCGATTATCGCGACACCCCGCCCGAGATCGAAGCGCGCCATATCGCCGAGGCGGTGCGCATTCACACCGAGGTCGCCGGCGCCCGCCCGCTCGGCTTCTATCAGGGCCGAACGTCGCTCAACACCATCCGCCTCGGCATGGAAGAGGGCGGGTTCATCTATTGCGCCGACACCTATGCCGACGATCTGCCGTACTGGCTCGACGGCCCGCGCGGCCCGCAGCTCATGACGCCCTATACGCTCGACTCGAACGACATGCGCTTCGCCACCCCGCAGGGCTTCAACACCGGCGAGCAGTTCTACACCTACCTCAAGGATTCGTTCGACGCGCTCTATGCCGAAGGCGATGTCGCGCCGAAGATGCTGTCGATCGGCCTTCATTGCCGCCTGGTCGGGCGACCAGGACGCGCGCTCGCGCTCGCGCGATTCCTTGACTACGCGCTCTCACATGATCGCGTCTGGATTCCGACCCGGCTCGACATTGCTCGCCACTGGATCGCGAAACATCCACCGCCTGGCGGCTGGAAACCGTCCCAGTTAACGCGAACCCTATTCGTCGAGCGCTTCGGCGGGGTTTACGAGCATTCGCCATGGATCGCGGCGGCTGCCCATGACTTCTGGTCTGTCGACTGAGGCCGACACGGCGGAAGGGTTGGCGAAAGCGCTCGCCGTCGCGGCAGCGAAAGGGACACCAGAACAGAAGCGTGCGCTGATCGACGCCCACCCCGATCTGGCCGGCAAGCTCGCGGCCGCCAAAACGCTGACCGCGGATTCGACCCGCGAGCAGGCGAGCGCCGGGCTTGATCGGTTGACGCCTGAGGAATTGCGTCAGTTCACCGAGCTCAACGACGCCTATCGGGCTCGTTTCGGCTTTCCTTTCATCATGGCGGTCAAAGGAAAGAGCACCAGCGACATCCTTGTGGCCTTCCGCAGTCGCGTCGCCAATGACGCCGACGCGGAGGCCGCGACCGCGCTTGCCGAAATTGACCGGATTGCGGCGCTTCGACTCAAGGAGATCCTGCCGTGAGCGCGGCCGCACGTATCATTCGTGGCCGCGTCCTCTCGTTCACGGATGATCCGGCCGAGGGCGGCTCGCGCGCCTATTCCCTCATCGACGACGGCGCGGTTCTCGTCGCGGGCGGGTTGATTGAGGCGGTGGGCACAGCGCGCGACATCCTTGCGCGTGCGCCGCACGGCGCGCCGGTCGATGATCATTCCGGGTCCTTCCTCATGCCCGGTTTCATCGACGCCCACATCCACTATCCGCAGACCCAGGTGATCGGCTCCTACGGGGCGCAACTGCTCGACTGGCTGTACAATTATACATTCGTCGAGGAACAGAAATTCGCCGATCCCGCGCATTGCGCGCGCGTGGCTGATTTCTTTCTCGATGAGTTGTTTCGCTCAGGCACCACGACGGCGATGGTTTACTGCACGGTGCATCCGCAGTCCGTTGACGCGTTCTTCTCTGCCGCCGAACAGCGCGGCGCGCGCATGATCGCCGGCAAGGTGATGATGGACCGCGACGCGCCGGAGGCGCTCAGGGACACCGCGCAGCGAGGCTACGACGAGAGCAAGGCGCTGATTGAGCGCTGGCGTGGCCGTGGCCGGCTCGATTACGCCATCTCGCCGCGCTTTGCACTGACCTCGACGCAAGCCCAACTCGACGCAGCGGGCGCCTTGGCGCGCGAATATCCTCAACTCTACGTCCAGACCCACGCCAACGAAAACAAGGCCGAGGTCGCGCGCGTCGCCGCGTTGTTCCCCGAGGCGCAAAGCTACGTCGACGTCTACGCACGGGCGGGACTTCTGGGACCGCGCTCAGTCCTCGGCCATTGCATCCACTTGCAGGACAGCGAGGTCGCCCAGCTCGCGGAGAGTCGGTCCGTCGCCGCATTCTGCCCGACGTCGAACCTCTTCCTCGGCTCCGGCCTGTTCGATCAGGCGCGGCTCACGCGGGCTGGGGTGCGGATTGCGCTTGCGACCGACGTCGGCGGGGGGACGAGCTATTCGATGCTGCGCACGGCCGCCGAAGGATACAAAGTGCTGCAGCTCAACGGCCAGCCGTGGCCGCCGCTCGAGGCGTTTTATCGCATGACGCTCGGCAACGCCCGTGCGCTGAGCCTCGACGATCGGATCGGCTCGGTCGAGATTGGCAAGGAGGCTGACCTCATCGCGCTTGATCCGCGCGCGACGCCCGCGCTCGAGCACCGGATGGAGGCGGCCGGAGGCAATCTCGAGGTCGAACTCTTCGCCCTCATGACCCTCGGCGATGATCGCGCGGTGCGCCAAACCTATGTCGCCGGGACGCCGCGAAAGGCAAACACCCACGCGTAAGGTTCAGATCAAAGGGTTACTGGGCCATTGTGCGAGCGCCAGCCGCTCATGCCCGCCGCGAAGTGCCTCACGTCATCGCGGCCGATCGTCCGCGCTTGGTTCAACGCATTGCGAGACCGCCCGCCGGATTGACAGATGAGCACGACCGGTTTTCCGCCCGGCAGCTTCTGGGCGATCGAAAGACGACATCGGCATGTTGAGAGCGTTTGGGACGTGTCCAGTCGCGAATTCATGCGGCTCGCGAACGTCGACCACCGTCCAGGCGTTGGTTCCAATCGCCTCTTCCAAGTCGCCAAAATTGACAATGTCCGGATCGGAGCCGGCGCCGAAGCGTGAAAACATGTTCCAGGACATCCAACCTCCAAAATTGCGCCGCGTCCACCCCTGGCGCCGCGAATTTCGCACGGCCCGGTACCCTGTAGATGGGTTTACCACTTTAACATAGTAGTTAATGGGCCCTAAAGCCGGAAATCACAACGCACGCGATTGTGATCGGTTCCGCCTGCCCGCAATCAACAGGCTTTGGGCCAACTTCAAGCTACCTGCATGGCTTCTATAAGATTTGCACTTCAGCTGGAATGACCCGTTCACGAGGACTTGTGTTGCTATCGAACGCGTTGACGGCCTGAATCGCCCGATTCCAGGGGCCACTTTCAGCTCCAACACATTTGATTAAACATATTTTACCGCAATGAATTTGAAAAAAACAACGTTTTTCAGTCAAATTCAGTTGACCGACCTCGTCGAAGCCGACAACCTTAAAGATTATGCGGATACGCCCCTTCTCGACGCCGGGCCGTTTCTGGCGCGGGAACCTTCACACGCACTCGAGCTTGTCCGACGGCGCCTTGGACCCTGTCGACGTCGTGGAGGCCTACAAGCGCGCGGGCTACGATTTCCTCCAATTGTCCGATCATTTCCTCGCTCGATTCGATTGGCCGATTGCCGATACCCGCAAACTACGCTCCAACAATTTCACCACCTTGATCGGCGCCGAAGTCCACGCGATGGCCACGAGCGTCGGCGAATATTGGCACATCGTTGCGACCGGGCTGCCCTTCGATTTCCCTCCCGCCGAGCCGGATGAGAGCGGGCCTCAGCTCGCAGAGCGAGCGCGGCAGGCGGGCGCTTTCGTGGCGATCGCTCATCCCTCCTGGTCGCAACTGACGATCGAGGACGGGCGTTCGCTCAGCGCCGCGCACGCAGTCGAAGTTTACAATCACACCTGCGCGATGCTGACCGATAGGGGCGACGGATTTTATCTTCTCGACCAGCTGTGCAACGAGGACCGCCGCCTGATGGCGATCGCCGGCGATGACGCGCATTTCCACAATGGCGATCTCGACGCCTTTGGCGGGTATGTGATGGTCAAATCCGAATCGCTTAAGCCGGAGTCGCTGCTCGGCGCCCTGAAGGCTGGAGAATTCTACTCGAGCCAGGGTCCCCGGATTCATAACATCGAGGTCACTTGCGACGAGGTGCGGGTCGAGTGCTCGCCGGTCCACACCATCGCGCTGGTCACCGGCGCCTCGCCCGCGGTGAGCCGCGTTGGCCGCGGGCTGACCGAGGCGACGATCGAATTCGCCGAAGTCGCGAAATGGGCCTGGCGCGAGCCTCCACAGGTCAAATGGTTCCGCATTGTCGCCATCGACGGCCCGCAACGGCGCGCCTGGACCAACCCGATTTGGGCCGATTTATTCAACTGACGTAAATGGGCCGAGCCTCTTCGCGCCTCGAGCCGTTCCGGCCTCACTTGCGTTGCAGGGCTCGCGCCCATACATCCGGCGCTTGCCGAAGCGACCAGGATCAAGCCCCAATGACTGACGAGACCGCCCGCTCGCCCGGATGGCACGCGACGACGATTCTGATGGTGCGCAAGGGCGGAAAGGTCGTCATCGGCGGCGACGGCCAGGTCAGCATGGGCCAAACGGTCGTCAAATCCAACGCCCGCAAGGTTCGCCGTCTCTCCAAGGGCGACGTCATTGCGGGCTTCGCCGGCGCGACCGCCGACGCCTTCACGCTGTTCGAACGGCTCGAAGCGAAACTCGAGCAATATCCCGGCCAGCTCGCCCGCGCTTGCGTCGAATTGGCCAAGGACTGGCGAACCGACCGTTATCTCCGCCGCCTGGAGGCGATGCTCATCGTCGCCGACAAGAGCGCGGCCTTCACCTTATCGGGCTCGGGCGACGTGCTGGAGCCCGAGGGGGACGAGTTCGGCTCGGCGATGGCGATCGGGTCGGGCGGCAATTATGCGCTCGCCGCCGCCCGGGCCTTGATGCCAATGGAGCTCGATGCGGACGAGATCGTGCGGCGCTCGATGCGCATCGCCGGCGAGATCTGCGTCTACACCAACTTCAATCTGATTGTCGAAAGCCTCTGAACCTCATGTCGGATCTCTCGCCTCGCGAAATTGTCTCCGAACTCGACCGCTACATTGTCGGTCAGGGGGACGCCAAGCGCGCCGTCGCCATCGCTTTGCGCAACCGTTGGCGCCGCCTGCGGCTGGCGTCGCCGATGCGCGAGGAGGTGATGCCGAAGAACATCCTGATGATCGGTCCGACCGGCTGCGGCAAGACGGAGATCGCGCGCCGCCTCGCCAAGCTGGCCGGCGCGCCGTTTCTCAAGGTCGAAGCGACCAAATTCACCGAGGTCGGCTATGTCGGGCGCGACGTCGAGCAGATCGTCCGTGACCTGGTCGAAGTCGCCATCGCGCTGGTCAAGAGTTCGCAAGCGCAAGGATATCGAAGCGAAGGCGGAATTGGAGGCGGAAGAGCGGGTGCTTGACGCACTCGTCGGCCCAACCTCATCGACCGCCACCCGAGACACCTTTCGCCGCAAGCTGCGCGCGGGCGAGCTCAACGACAAGGAAATCGAGGTCGAATTGCCGCAGAGCGGCTCGGGGATGCCGATGTTCGAACTGCCGAACATGCCTGGCGCCTCGATCGGCGCGATCAATATCGGCGACCTTTTCGGCAAGAGCCAGCGCACCAAGGCCAAACGGATGACGGTCTCGGACGCGCATGAGCCGCTGGTCTCCGCCGAAGCCGACAAGCTGCTCGATCAGGACGCGGTCATTCGCGACGCGGTGGCCGAGGTCGAGAGCAACGGCATCGTTTTCCTCGACGAGATCGACAAGATCTGCGCCCGTGAGGGACGCGGCGAGCGCCGATGTTTCGCGCGAGGGCGTCCAGCGCGATCTTCTGCCGTTGATCGAGGGCACGACGGTCGCGACCAAGCACGGCGCGGTCAAGACCGACCACATCCTGTTCGTCGCTTCGGGCGCGTTCCACATCGCCAAGCCGTCGGACCTGTTGCCGGAGCTTCAGGGCCGTCTGCCGATCCGCGTCGAACTCAAGTCGCTGACCGAGGACGATTTCAAGCGCATCCTCACCGACACCGAGGCGAGCCTGATCAAGCAATATGTCGCGCTGATGCAGACCGAAGGCCTCGAACTCGAGTTTACCGACGATGCGGTGGCTGCGATCGCCCGCCTTGCCGCCAAGGTCAATGGATCGGTCGAGAATATCGGCGCGCGACGCCTGCAGACGGTGATGGAGCGCGTGCTTGACGAGGTGAGCTTCACCGCCGCCGACCGATCCGGCGAAAAAGTTCGCATCGACGCCGATTTCGTCGAGCGGCACATCGGCGACCTCGCCGCCAACGCGGATCTGAGCCGGTTCATTTTGTGATAGGCTTCTGAGCCGAACCGTTCCGGGACCGCACCATGACGTCGCTCGTTCTGACCTTCGTTGGCGATGACAGGCCGGGGCTCGTCAACGCGATTTCGGAGAAGATCGCCGACTTCGGCGGGACCTGGCTCGAGAGCCGCTCGGTTCGGCTTGCGGGCAAGTTCGCCGGCGTGTGCTGGTGGATGTCCCGACGAAAACCTCATCCCGCTCGAATCGGCGCTGGCGAAGCTCGCGCCTTCAGGCTTGCGCGTTTCGATTGACCGCGGCGCTGTGGCCGAGTCCGAAGAACACCGGCGCACTCGTCACGTTGGAGATCGTCGGCAACGAGCGGCCGGGCATCGTGCGCGACGTGACGCAGGCGCTCACCCGCCTTGGCGTCAACATCGAGGAGTTCGCGAGCGGCCTCGAAGGCGAGCCGTTCACCGGCGTCCAGATGTTTCGCGCGACGGCGCGCCTCGGTGTTCCCGAGGGACTCAAGAATGACGACCTGCGCAAGACGCTGCGAGCGGCCTTGCGGCCGAGATCATGGTCGATCTCAACGTAGGCGAGGGTGAGCCCGCTCCCTGAGCGCCGGCCGCCTCGCCCTTGCGCGCCAGGAACAGCGTTGCCATAAGGGCCGCCCTGCAATCCCGGCTCCGAACGGACGACGATGGCGAAGTTTCCCGAACGCGTGTTTTCCGGCGTTCAGCCCACCGGCAATCTGCATCTCGGCAATTATCTCGGCGCGATCAAGCGCTTCGTCGAGATGCAGACGACCCATTCCGTGCATCTATTGCGTCGTCGATCTGCATGCGATGACGATGCCGCACGACCCCGAACAGCTTGCCCGCACGACGCGAGAAGTGACGGCCGCCTTTCTTGCCTGCGGCATCGACCCCAAGGCCAACATCGTCTTCAACCAGAGCCGGGTCGGCGAGCATGCCGAGCTCGCCTGGATCCTCGACTGCGTCGCGAGGCTTGGCTGGCTCAACCGCATGACCCAGTTCAAGGAGAAGGCGGGCAAGGACCGCGAGAATGCGTCGGTCGGCCTTTACAATTATCCGGTGCTGATGGCCGCCGACATTCTGGTCTATCGCGCGACCCATGTTCCGGTCGGCGACGACCAGAAGCAGCATCTGGAGCTGGCGCGCGACATCGCGCAGAAGTTCAACAATGATTTCGCCGCCTCGATCGCCGCCCATGGCCACGGCGACGCGTTACTTTCCGCTGCCCGACCCGTTGATCCAGGGACCGGCGACGCGGGTCATGAGCCTGCGCGACGGCGCGAAGAAAATGTCGAAGTCCGACACCTCGGAAAACGCCTATATCGCGCTCACCGACGATGCGGACACGATCGCGCAGAAAATTCGCCGGGCCAAGACCGATCCCGAGCCGCTGCCGAGCGAGGTCGCAGGTCTGGCGCAGCGCCCGGAAGCCGACAATCTCGTCGGTATTTTTGCGGCCTTAAGCGACGCGACGAAGGCCGATGTTCTCAGTCGCTTTGGGGGCGGCCAGTTTTCGGCGTTCAAGACCGCGCTCGCCGATCTTACGATCGAAAAGCTCGCCCCGATTCGCGCCGAAATGCAGCGCCTCGCGGGCGATCCCGGTTTTACCGACGCGGTCCTGGCTGATGGGGCGGACAAGGCGCGCGCCATCGCGCGGCCGAATATCGATGCGATCAAGGACATCCTCGGGCTTTTGCGCTAGCGCCGAAAATTTGAAACAAATTTAATCAAGAGCCGCAGCCGCTCGTCAGCAACGGAAGCTACGAATCGCCATATCTTGTCCCTCCCTGACTCGCTGCCACGAGCCCTAGGGGTGATGGCCTGTTTGAAGTTTTCGCGCCTCTTGGGCAATGGTTAACGACTTTGCGGCAAACATTTCGTAATTCTATTGAGGGGCTGATTCGGACCTTCTTGGCGGAAGGAGAAGGTCGCCGGACGACCTGGGGCGCGCGAGACATCGCCGTCGGACTCTCGAGGAGGCAATTCGTTGCGGAGATTCAGGGGGGCGCAGCGCTCCGGAATCGGCGGACGGACGCGAAGGCTCGATGGGGCTGCCGCAGGCTTGGCGCTGTACGGCCTCACAGGGGCGCTGGCGTGCGCTCAGGATCTCTCGCAACCCATTGAGTTGCCGGCGCGGGTCGCGTTCAACCTGGCTTCGGTGCAAGCCAATCTGGTCGGCCTCGTCATTCTGTCGCTGATGCTGCTCGCGACGATAACGGCGGTTCTTCATCTGATCGGCCGCAGGATCTGGACGCGTCGGGTTCACGAGCTCGAGACGGAGCTTGCTCGAACCAATGCGAAACTCGACCGCACGGCGTTGATGCTGCGCAGCGAATCGCAAATCCTGATCTCATGGGATCGTCTGGACGCGGAGCCCACGATCGAAGGCGATTTTGCCCTCGTGGCGGATTCGCCGCTGTCGTCTCGCGTGCTCGCGTTCGGCTCATGGCTCAATCCGACGCAGGCGTCCAAAGTCAAGGAGGCGACCGACCAACTCTTGACCCGAGGCGAAGCCTTCGCCGCCTCCGTGATCAGCCTTCGCGGCCGGCATCTCGAGCTTGACGGGCGCCCGGTGTCGGGCAGCGCCGTGATGCGCGTTCGGGACGTCTCGGGCGAGCGCCTTCAATTGGCGCAACTGCGCGATCAATTCGCCGAAACGGAAGGCGCTCTCGATGGCCTCCGGCGGGCGCTCGAAACCGGCGACATGCCGGCCTGGACACGCGATGCGGACGGCCGGATCGATTGGTGCAACAGACCCTATGCCGGCGCCGTCGATGCGCCCGACGAGCAGTCTGCGATCGACGGAAGCGGCGAGCTTTTCGATCCAGCGGTGCGCCGCGAAGCGACGGTTGCGGTCAAGGAGAGCGGCGCCTGGAATCGCCGCGCCTCGGCGGTTGTCGGCGGCGAGCGTCGAACCTTCGACGCCGTCGAGGCGCGCACGCGGGTCGGCTCCGCCGGGGTGGCTCGCGACGTTTCCGAAATCGTTGCTCTCAAGGCGGAGATGGAGCGCAACGAGGATGACTACTCGCGCATGATCGATCGGCTCTCGACGGCGGTCGCGATCTTCGACAAGGCCAAGCGGCTCACTCTGTACAATGCGGCATATTGCCAGATCTGGTCGCTTGAGCCGGCTTTCCTCGATCAGGGACCGAGCGACGGCGAAATCCTCGATCGGCTGCGCGCCAAACGTCAGCTCCCCGAACAGGTGGACTTCCGCGCCTGGAAGGCTCAGCAAATGGGCGCCTATCAGGCGATCGAGCCCAGTGAATCCGTATGGCATCTGCCCGATGGCCGGGCTCTGCGCGTCGTCACCAGCCCCAACCCGAAAGGCGGCGTCACCTATCTCTATGACGACGCGACACAGAGCTACGCGCTCGCTTCGCAGGTCACCGCGCTGACCCATGTGCAGGGCGAAACGCTCGACGCGCTCAAAGAAGGAGTCGCGGCGTTCGGAGCCGACGGGCGCATGAAGCTGTTCAACCCGGCCTTCGCGGAACTCTGGGGCATCGATTCGGAAATCTTGCGCGACCGCCCGCACATCGACGAGATCGCGCGCGCGTGCGAGCCGTTGTGCGGCAACCCCGAGCTGTTCGACGAACTCAGGACCGTGATTGTCGATCTTCCAGAGCATCGCAAGAGCCGGGCGGTGCGGATCGAATGCACGGACGGGCTGATTCTTGATTGCGCCGCCCTGCCGCTGCCGGACGGAGCGACGCTCATGACTTCGCTCGACGTGACCGCGGGCGTCAACATCGAACGCGCGCTGACCGATCGAAATCAAGCGCTGATCGCGGCCGAGAAGCTGCGCAACGATTTCGTCAACCACGTCTCTTACGAGCTGCGCACGCCGCTCACCAACATCATCGGCTTCACCCAGCTGCTGGCGGGCGGCGGCGTCGGCCCGCTTAATCCGAAGCAGGTCGAATATGCCGGATTCATCACCGATTCGTCGCACGCGCTCCTCGCGATCATCGACGATATTCTGGATCTGGCGTCGATGGACGCCGGGGCGTTGGAGCTTAAGCTCGAGGATGTCGATGTCGCGGAGGCGATGAGGGCTGCGGCGGCGGGCGTGCAGGATCGCCTGAGCGAAGCGGTGATCGAATTGCGCATCGTCATGACGGACGGCGTAGGCTCACTGCGCGCCGACGGCCGGCGGGTGCGCCAGGTCTTGTTCAATCTTCTGTCCAACGCGATCAACTATTCGGAGGCCGGCCAGACGGTTACGCTGGCTGCGATGCGTCGCGGCGCCGAGATCGTGTTCAAGGTCAGCGACCGGGGACGCGGCATTCCTCCTGAGATGATCGACCGGGTGTTCGAGCGATTCGAGACTTTCCCCAATGGCTCACGGCATCGCGGCCCCGGCCTCGGCCTGTCGATCGTCAGATCGATGGTCGAGCTGCATCAGGGTCGAGTTCTGATCGACACTGCGCCCAGAGAGGGCACGACAGTGACCTGCATCTTTCCCGTCGACCCGGTGGCGGCGTCGGCGCCGATCCCGCAGGTCATGGCGCCTCCCAAGACGCAGTCGGTCCAGTAGGGGACATGGGCGGTCTCGTGGACGTCAGGGACGACGCAGGCGTCTGGAGCATCGAGGCGCCGGATGAGGCGATGACTTGCGCCATCGCCGTGGCGCAGGCGGCGTGGCTTGAGCCTGGCGACTTCATCGGCCTGACAGGCGATCTCGGGCGCCGGCAAGACCGCTTTCGCCCGTGGCCTCATTCGCGCTCTCGCCGAGGCGCCGGAACTCGAGGCGCCGAGCCCGACCTTCACTTTGATGCAGACCTACGAGGCTCCGCGCGGTCCGGTGGTCCACGCCGATTTCTACCGGCTGCGCGGTCACAGGGAGCTGGACAACCTCGGCTGGGAAGAAGCCATCGACGGGGCGATTGCGATTGTCGAGTGGCCGGAAAAGGTGCCTCAGGCGCTGCCTGCCGACCGTCTCGAGGTCGAGATCCGGTTCGACCCGAGCCGCGGTCCTGAGTTTCGCCTGCTTGAGGCTGCGCGGGCTCGGCGCGATTAACCGGCGCCTGGCGTTGGCGCTTGGCGTTGCGCGACTGCTTGAGCGCGCCGGTTGGGACGACGCAAGGCGCGAGTACCTGCAGGGCGACGCATCCGTTCGCGCCTATGAGCGGCTGACCAAGCCGACCGGCGCGACGGCGATCCTGATGATTTCTCCGCCTCGACCTGACGGGCCGATCATACGTTTCGGCAAACCCTACGCGGCGATCGCCAAGCTCTCGCCCGACATCCGGGCTTTCATCGCCGTGGACGAGGGGTTGCGCGGCCTCGGCTATTCGGCGCCGGCGCTTGATCGCCCACAGCGTTGACGAGGGTCTGGCGCTGCTGGAGGATTTCGGCTCGGCGACCATCGCCCAAAACGGCGTTCCCGACGGCGCGCGCTATGCGCCCGCGATCGCGCTTCTGGCCGATCTGCACGGACGCGATGTGCCGCCGACCCTGTCCGCCGACGAGGAGCCCTACGACCTTCCCGTCTACGACATCGAGGCGATGCTGGTTGAGGTCGAACTCGTGCTCGACTGGTACGCGCCCGCCATTGCGCGGGTGACGCCGCCGTCGGGGGCGCGCATGCAGTTCCTGGCCATATGGCGCGAGCTGCTTGGACCCATCCTCGCTGATCCGACGACCTGGACGCTGCGCGACTTTCATTCGCCCAACCTGCATTGGCTGGCGGACCGGCAGGGGCTCAAGCGAATCGGACTGATCGATTTTCAGGACGCGGTGATCGGCCCGCCCGCCTACGATGTCGCTTCGTTGTTGCAGGATGCGCGCGTCGACGTGCCCGAAGACCTCGAGATGCGGCTGGCTGCGCTCTACATGCGACGCAGGACGGCCGTGGACGCCGCTTTCGACACCCAGCGCTTCGCCGCGGCTTATGCCGCAATGGGCGCGCAGCGCGCGACCAAGATCCTCGGCCTCTTCGCGCGGCTCGACAAGCGCGACAAAAAGCCGGACTACCTCCGCCACCTGCCGCGGATCGAGCGTTATCTCGCCCGCAATCTCGCCCATCCGTTGCTTCAACCGCTCGCGGTCTGGTATCGCAATCACTTGCCGCGGGCGCTTGGGCCCCCGCCTGTCACATCCGACCCCGAATTCTGATCGCTGAGACCTGATGAGCGCGCCTGTTCCCAAGACGGCCATGGTGTTCGCCGCCGGACTGGGCATGCGGATGCGGCCGATCACCGAGAAATTGCCGAAGCCGCTGGTCGAGGTCGGCGGGCGAGCGCTCATTGATCGTTGCCTCGATCGCCTGGCGGAAAGCGGCGTCGAGCGGGCGATCGTCAACGTGCATTGGCTCGCCGACCAGATCGAGGCGCATCTCGCGAAGCGGCGGGCGCCGAAGATCATCATTTCGGACGAACGGTCGAAACTGCTCGATCAGGGCGGCGGCGATCAAGCGCGCGCTGCCGCTGATCGGCGACGAGCCGTTCCTGATCTGCAACACCGACGCCTTCTGGATCGAGGGCCCGCGCTCGAACATCGCGCGCCTCGCTCGGAGTTTCGATGCCGAGACGATGGACATCCTGCTCTTGGTCGCGGCGAGCGCCGGGGCGGTCGGCGTCGATTGGCCCGGCGATTTCGGCATGGCCCATGATGGAAGGCTCGAGCCGCGCGATCCGCGCCACGTCGCGCCCTTCGTTTATACGGGCGTCGGGATCGTCAAGCCCGAGCTGTTCACAAGCGAAACGGCGGAGGTGTTCCGCCTCGCCCCGTTCTTCCACGCCGCAGCGGCGAAGGGTCGACTCTATGGCGTTCGCCTTGACGGCCTTTGGGTGCATGTCGGGCGGCCGGAGACCATTGCGGAAGCGGAAATCGCCGTCGACCGCTCGATCCTGTGAGCGCGAAGCGGCGCCCTATTTCCCAAATCGGTGGAATCGTCTTATGCGGGCCAGGGCGACGGTCGCTGAGGCTGAAGCGCCCCCTCCCCCGTCCTTCGGACGGTCCCCTCCCCCGGCGCTTCGCGGCAAGGGAGGATATGCGGCGGCTCCGTCGCATCCTCCCCTGCGGAACGCGGGGGAGGGGGACCACCCGAAGGGTGGTGGAGGGGGTTGAGCTGCCTCCGAGTGGATTCCAAAGAAAAAGCAGCACGCTCTAGGGCGAGGTCCGCTGAGGGTTTGAGCGCATGAAACTGCCGAGCCAGATCGGCCCTATCCACTTCGTCGGCATCGGCGGCATTGGCATGTCGGGGATCGCCGAGGTGCTGCTCAATCTCGGCCATAAGGTTCAGGGCTCGGACCTCAGCGACAACGCAAACGTCAAGCGCCTGCGCGAGCAGGGCGCGACAGTCTTTGTCGGCCACGACAAGGCCAATCTTGGCGCCGCCGCCGTGGTCGTCATTTCGTCCGCGGTCAAACGCGACAACCCGGAGGTCGTCGAGGCGCGGGCGCGGCGCATTCCCGTCGTTCGGCGCGCCGAGATGCTGGCCGAACTGATGCGGCTCAAGCAATGCGTGGCCGTGGCCGGCACGCATGGCAAGACCACGACGACGTCGCTGGTGGCGACGCTGCTCGACGCCGCCGGACTTGATCCGACCGTGATCAACGGCGGCATCATCAACGCCTACGGCACCAACGCGCGGCTCGGCGCGGGCGACTGGATGGTGGTCGAAGCGGACGAGAGCGACGGCACGTTCCTGAAACTGCCGGCCGACATCGCCGTCGTCACCAACATCGATCCCGAGCACCTCGACCATTTCAAGACCTTCGACGCGATCAAGGACGCTTTTCTGGCGCTGATTGGAAACCTGCCGTTCTATGGCTTTGCGGTCATGTGCCTCGATCACCCGACCGTGCAGGAACTCGTCGGCCAGGTCGAAGACCGGCGGATTCTGACCTACGGCGAGAACCCGCAGGCCGATGTGCGCCTTATGGACGTCAACCTTGCCGGCGGCGTCACACGATTTTCGGCGCTGATCCGGGATCGGGCGACCGGTCGCGCGACCTTCATCGACAACCTCGCGCTGCCGATGCCCGGCCGCCACAACGCCCTCAACGCCACCGCGGCGATTGCGGTCGCGCACGAACTCGGCGCGCCAATCGACGTGATCCGCAAGGCGATCGCCGGGTTTGGCGGCGTGCGCCGACGCTTCACCCGCACGGGCGAATGGAATGGCGTCGCCATCTACGACGACTACGGCCACCATCCGGTCGAAATCGCCGCGGTGCTTGAGCGCCGCGCGGGCGGCGACCGAGGCTAAGGTGATCGCGGTGGTGCAGCCGCATCGCTTCACCCGCCTTGCGTCGTTGTTCGATGCTTTCGCCACCTGCTTCAATGACGCGGACACCGTCATTGTCGCTGACGTCTACCCGGCGGGCGAGCAGCCGATCGAAGGCGTGGACAAAAAGGCGCTCGCGACCGCGATCGCCGCCCACGGCCATCGCCATGCGTTGATGCTGCCTTCACAAGAGAAATTGGCGGGCATGGTGCATTCGATGGCGAAGCCGGGTGACTACGTCATTTGCCTCGGCGCCGGATCGATCACCCAATGGGCCTATGCGCTGCCTGGCGAACTCGCCGCGCTCGACAAGGCCTGACGCTTCGCCCATGGCTTTTCCCCGCCTTTAGAAGATTGCGTTTAGGTTGGCGCGGATTGTAGCCGCGCTCGGCTCAAGCGCGGCGACGCGGTCACCGACCGCGTCTACAACGGCCCGATTCGATGGAATTGAAGTCTGCTCTAGTCGACGAGATCAAGGCGCGGGCGCCCGAAGCTGCGGGGCCGCCTCACGGCCGACGCTCCGATTGCGGAGGCGACCTGGTTCCGGGTCGGCGGTCCGGCTGAGGCTCTTTTTTCCCCGGCCGACGAGGACGATCTCGCCTACGTCTTGTCTCTGCTGCCTCGCGAGATCCCGGTCACGACAATCGGTCTCGGCTCGAACCTTATCGTGCGCGACGGCGGCGTGACTGGTCTCGTCATTCGGCTTGGCGGCCGGGCTTTTGGCGCGGTTGAAATCATGGATGGTTCCCGCATCGTCGCTGGAGCCGCGACGCCGGACCAATATGTCGCCAAGGCCGCTGCAATCGCGGGCGTCGACGGCCTGGCGTTCCTGCGCGGCGTGCCCGGGTCGATCGGTGGAGCTTTGGTCATGAACGCGGGCGCGCATGGCGGCGAGATCAAGGGCGCGCTCATCGAAGCGCGTGGAATCGACCGGACCGGCGCGAGGCGCGTGTTCTCGAACGCGGACATGGGCTTCTCCTATCGCCACAGCCTGGCGCCGGACGACGTCGTCTTCACCGGCGCGACGTTTCAGGGCCGCCCCGGCGAGCCCAAGGCGATCGAAGCCGAGATGGAGCGCATCACGCGCGCGAGGGAGGCGTCCCAACCCATCCGCGAAAAGACCGGCGGCTCGACGTTCAAGAACCCGGCGGGGGCGAAGGCCTGGGAATTGATCGACAAGGCCGGATGCCGGGGCTTGCGCCTCGGCGGCGCTCAGGTGTCGACCATGCACTGCAATTTTCTGATCAATCTGTGGCGACGCGACCGCCGCCGACCTTGAAGCGCTTGGCGACGAAGTCAGCCGCCGAGTGTTCGAGACGAGCGGAATTGCGCTCGAATGGGAGATCAAGCGCATCGGCGTCGCGCTTGAGTCTCAGTCAGACGGACCTCGGCCCGCCTGACAAGATCTGCGGCGCGGGATAGCCGCCCCGGAAACGAGGTTCAGAATCCCTGGTCCTGGGCGGAGATGTACGCCCGGTTCCACGTCGGGGTGATCAACACGTCGTTCAGGCAGACGCGCGGCGGCAGGCACGCGATGTAAAGAATGAGATCGCCGATGTCTTCCGATTGCAGCATCCGGGCCTTGTCTTCGTCGCTCACCGGAACCGGGCGCTTGGCGATGATCGGCGTTGCGACCTCGCCCGGGCAGAGCGCCGTGGCTCGGATCCCGTTTCGGCTCTCCTCCATGTTGATGCTGTGGCTGAGCGCGACGACCCCGTGCTTCGCGGCGATATAGCCGACTCCGGGCTGCGTGCTCACAAAGCGCCCGGCGATCGAGGCGACGTTGATGATCACGCCGTCCTTCTGCTTGCGCATGATCGGCAACACCGCGAGCGACCCATGAAAGGCGCTCGACAGATTGGACTTGATCAGGTCTTCGACGCCGGCTGCCGAGAGCCGCTTCCAGCTGCGGTCCGGAATGTTGGACCCCGCATTGTTCACCATAATATCGAGGCGGCCGAATTCCTTCTCGATCGCTTCCGCAATCGCTGGCGCGTCTTCAGCATGGGACATGTCTCCCGGATGAACACGCGCCGTTCCGCCGTCCTTCGTGATGCGGGCCGCGACCGACTCGAGCAGTTCTTTTCGCCGCCCGGTCAACATCACGCTCGCGCCGTCCTTGGCGAGCGCAAGCGCTCCGGCCTCGCCGATTCCGCTTCCCGCCCCCGTGACCCACGCAACCTTGCCCGTCAACCGCTGCATATTTGCTTCTCCCCTCAGATATGGTCAGCCCAGGCGTTGTTTTGTTAAACGGGATCGGCCTCCGGCGCGAGCGAGCGTAAAGCATTCTCGCGCGATGAGGAATGGCAGGCGCCTGCTCAGTCAGCGAGCTTATGTTTTGTCGAGCTGGATACCGGCCGTTTTGCCGTTCAGGTCGGGCTTCCATTCTGAACGCGCCACCCGCTTGCGAACCACGGCTCCGAGAATGTCCTGGAGCTCGGAGGCAGCCGGCGAAAGATCACTTCGGGTAACCATCCGCAACTCGATCGACGGCAGGCGCGGAAGACCAAGCTCAGCGCCCACATCGTGAATATCCGCGGGCGCCCGGTGCGCTGTTCTGACTGTGACGCCGTGCCCGAACCGAAGGGCTCCCCAGACGCCGGGAAGACTGGGTGTCGTGAGGGACAGTCGCCAGGGGACGCCCTTCTCATCCAGCGCGTGAAGCGCCGCCTGTCGAAACAGGCAGGGATGATCGAAGAGGACCAGCGGAATCCGATCCGTGTTCTCACTTGCGAGGATGTTGCGAACTTCTTCCCACGCAAACCAGGACATTGGCATGGATGCGAGCAACGCGCCCGGTTTGCCGCGACCGGCCTGGAAAAACGCAAGCGCCAGGTCGAGACGGCCTGATTCCACTTCCTCCTCGAGCGCGTAGTTGCGGCCGGCCCGCACTTCCACGTGAACGCCGGGTCGCCGTCGCGAGAAGCGCGTAATCGCATCGGGCATGACATCTTCGAAGAAGTCCTGCGGCATTCCCATTCTGA
The DNA here is from genome assembly GCA_963762335.1 of uncultured Alphaproteobacteria bacterium. GTDB lineage: Bacteria > Pseudomonadota > Alphaproteobacteria > Rhizobiales > Beijerinckiaceae > Roseiarcus. Next base: position 130,030 of record CAVXKU010000020.1, read on the forward strand.
TCGAGGCGGCTGCTGCGGTTGTACCCAGAGCGGCGGCCGCCTCATCGTGCAACTCGATGATCCGGCGCGCGTAAGTCAGCAGTGCATCGCCCGCCTCGGTCGGGACAAGTCTTCGCCCGGCTCGCTGGAAGAGCGAGTGGCCGGCCTGCTCCTCGAGCCGTTTCAACTGCATGCTGACGGCGGACTGCGAGCGGCCCAGTTGTACGGCGGCGCGGGCGAAACTCCCGAGCTCCGTGCCGACGACGATCGTGCGCAGGGCGTCGATTTCAAACGTGGGTTTCATATATCAGATTCAGTGAAGTCAGGCTTCATAACTATCTGATATACGAAAGAGTGCCGAATGGCTATTGCCTTCAGAAGGCGCCGCTCGGGCGAAATGACTGCAGGAGGGATCGAACAGCGGTCGCTGCTCCTGCAGTGAAGCGCGCCTTGCTCACCAGTTACGCGAGGCGAGGAGCAATGTCGGCAGTCGTGAATGAGAAGCGATCGGGCCGCGGTATGAGCGCCGCGATCATCGTGGTTGTGGCCGGCGCCCTGATCATCGGCGCGGCGATGGGAGTCCGGCAGACGTTCGGGTTGTTTCTGGGACCGTTTTCCTTCGATCGCGGGATACCGGTTACGCTCTTCGCCTTCGCGGTGGCGTTGCACAATCTCGTGTGGGGCGTCGCCCAGCCCTTTGCGGGAGCCGCCGCGGATCGCCATGGCGCCGCTCCGGTGGTCGCCTTCGGCGCGATCGCCTTCGCCGCCGGCATGGCGCTCGCTGCCTTGGCGCCGTCCGGGGCGATGCTCGTGCTCGGCATGGGATTGCTGGTCGGAATCGGGATCAGCTGCACCAGTTTCGGCGTGGTTATGATCTCGGTCGGACAGGTGGCTTCGCCTAAGCAACGCAGCATGGCCATGGGTCTTGCGAGTGCGGGTGGATCGGTTGGCCAGATCCTCATCGCGCCGCTGGCGCAGGGTGTGACGAATCGCTGGGGGATGACGGTGTCCCTCCTCGTGCTTGCCCTGCTGATGCTTGCCAGCGCGCCTCTCGGCGTGTTGCTTGATCGAGGAGAGATTCCCCGCGCGCGGCAAAATCACAGCGAGAGGCAAGCGCATCCCTGCGCGACGTCCTCATCGAGGCGGCCGGGCACCGGGGGTTCTGTCTCCTGACGATTGGATTTTTCACCTGCGGGTTCCAGCTCGCGTTCATCGGGACGCATTTGCCTGGCTATCTATCGCTTTGCCATATGCCGCTCGGGTTGGGCGCGACCGCGCTCGCCACGATCGGGTTCTTCAATATGATCGGCAGTTGGGGATGCGGATGGCTTGGCGGGCGGTTTCCCCAGCAGTACGTACTGGCCTGGCTCTATATCGTCCGCGGTGTCGCCATCGGCGCCTTCATTCTCCTGCCGACGACGGAGATCTCAGTCCTCGTCTTCGCTGCCTTCATGGGACTGACCTGGCTTGGCACGGTCCCGCTCACCAGCGGGCTGGTGGCTAAAATATTCGGGGTGAGCCACCTCGGGACATTATTTGGCATCTGCTTCTTCAGCCACCAGCTTGGCTCGTTCCTGGGAGCCTGGCTTGGCGGTCTTGTGTTTGCTGTGACCGGTTCCTATTCGATGATCTGGATGGCGACGGCTCTCGTCAGCTTTGTTGCGGCGCTGATGCACTTTCCGATCGATGATCGGCCTGCGATGGCGCCTGTGATGGCGCTTCAGGCGGCGGAATGAAAAGATCCATTCGCTGAGGCGCCTTCTACGACGACCCAGCGGTGGTCTCGCCCACTGTCTCTTGCTTATACACTCGCCAGCTGGGGCTGACGTTGGCCTTGTGCGGCCTGCAGATTCGCCTGTCTGACCCGCTCCGCCTCCTCGTCGAACAGAAAGGTGAGGAACACATAGCGCCGCCCACGGGTCACCCGCGACACCTGGTGCAGGATCGAAGCGGAGAACACGACCGCTGTGCCGGGAGCAGCCTTGAAGGTCCGGGGACTGTATTCGGGAAACGAAATCTCGCCGCCGTCGAAATCCGCGTTGAGATTGATTGAAACCGCGAACCGGCGATGCGCCACCGACATGCCCGTATCGTCGCGATGGGGACCGAAATGGCCGCCCGTCTCGGAATCATAGCGCGCAACGAGGTCGCGTTCGACCCTTGTCGGGCGCATCTGAAACGCCTTCTTGATTTCGGGGCAGATCCTTCGCCCGATGCGCGCTCGCAGATTGGCGATGAGACCCGGGTCGGTCAGATGAAAATCGCGCCGGCGCTTCCAGCTGTCGTCGAAATTCTCGACCGACCGTCCGGCTACGTCCTGCATGAAGCCGCTGTCCCTGCCGCCGGCGCGCTCGAAGCCCTCGACGAGATGAGCGCAGAGTTCCGGCTCGAAAACATGGGCCAGGGTGAGGATGGGCGCCGGCCGAGAGAGCTCGAACGGCGGATTCGGCAAGGGCTTTCCGCTCAAAGGCGCGAGAGCGCGCTGGGCGTCGGCTAAGGGCGCGATGTCGATGACGCGCAGCATCGGGTCGAGGATGACGAAGGATCGCTCGGCGCCGAAGGCGCGCGCCATCTCGTCGCCGCCCCACAGGAACACGATTGAGGGAAATCGGCGTTCAAGCGCGTTCTCCGGCCCCAAACCGAATTCGGCGACGACGGCGAAAAAGGCGGCGTGGCCGTCGTCCACTAGGCGGCGGTTCTCCTCCAACGCCACGAGCGCGGCATCCGCTGCAGGATCGCCTGCCGAACCGAGGAAGGCGAGCACGATATGGCGCCCGGGAAAGGGATCGAACGCCAGCCGATGGCGGCCTGAATTGAGAAGGAAGGCGCTGTCGCCTCGCTGCACGCCGGGCTTGAGCGCGAAGTCGACTTGTTCGGACATCAGATTTCCCGTTTATAGCGCCGTGGGCTCGCTCCCGATCCGCGCGACCGTAAGCTAGGCGGAAAAACTTAAGGCTTGTGGACAATCCGAGCCCGCGTCAGCAGCCTTTCCAGCCTGCCGATTCGCTGGGGTTAACGCATCGTTAAACCCTTCCACTTAATCGTGCCTTAACTCTGCATTTTTGCGCAATGTTTTGGGAATCGGCGAGCGATGAAGCCACTCGCGATCGTGAGCACGAACCAGCGGATCGAGCAGGCGGCGCGCCTCGGTTCGAATCACCGCCGTCGCGCGTCGCATGATCGGCTGCGCGGTCCAAGCGTACGCGTCTCCGCTTCCCAAGCGTTGGCGGAAAATGACGCAAAAGAACTCAATAGACAACTCGTACGCCATCCCGTGGAGGATTCTTAAACCGAATATTTACTATAAGGCCCACAACTTCGCGCTGGAGCCTATTGGCTCCGAGTTGTCGCGGCGAAAACCGCGCCAACATCCGGCCGGGCCCGACGGCGACGTCGTCCCTGCTGGAATATGCCCCCCACGCCGGCCTCTCTTTGAGTGAGCCCGGCGCCCGGATGGTGGAGGACGGGTCGTGCGAAGGTTGAGCGGAATGCTCGGATGGGTAAAGGCGGCGAGGCCGTCGCTGGCCCCGGCTGCGCCCGAAGCGCAGCCGCACAGGGTGCTGCTCCGCGCCGAGCGGGCGGCCCGGTCGTCGCTGAGCTGGCGCGCTCGCCTGGACCGAGCCGCGCCGCGCAAGCTCGAGGTCGCTCTGACGGTCTTCGTTCTCCTGGGCGCCGCGCTCCTGGGCGCTGAACGAGGCGGTCAGCTCGATGGGGTCATGGCGCAAGCCAGTCGCGCCGGCGATTGGGCTGCCCGGTCGCTCGGCCTGGGGTCGACGTGGTCACGGTCTCCGGCGCGACGCATATGAGCGAGGCCAGAATTCTGGCGATCGCGGGCATCGATGCGAGCCGGTCCTTGCCCTTTTTCGACGTGGCTCAGGCGAGGACGAAGCTTGAGGCCGATCCGCTCGTCAAACAGGCGAGCGTACGCAAGCTTTATCCCAACCAGATTGTCATCGAACTTATCGAGCGCACGCCTTACGCCGTCTGGCAGAAAGACGGCGATGTGAGCGCGATCGCGGCCGATGGCGCGCCGATCGACGAGGTCAGCGATGGCCGATACGCCGGTCTCCCGTTTGTCGTGGGCGATGGCGCGAACGGGCGGGTTAGCGAATACGTCGGCTTGCTCGATGCGATGGACGAATTGAAGCCCCGCGTCGAGGCTGGCGTCCTGGTCGGTCAGCGGCGGTGGAATTTGCGGCTGAAGTCGGGCGCCGACGTCAAGCTGCCGGAAGACAATCCTCAAGCCGCGATCGCCCAGCTTCTTGCCCTCCAACGCAAGTCCCGGATCCTGGAGAAAGATGCGTTGGCGTTTGATTTTCGGGTTCCGGGTCGAGTGTTCGTCCGGTTGACGGAAGACGCGGCAACCGCGTGGGCGGAAGCGCACGCGACCAAGAAGGGCGCCCAGCCATGAGCCTGAGATCGCTGGCCCCGCGGATGCGTCAGATTCCGCCCCGCAAGAGCGCCATTCTCTCGGTGCTCGACGTTGGCGCTTCCAAGATCGTTTGCCTGATCGCGCGCCTCACTCCGATGGAGCCGTCCGAGGCGCTGCGCGGGCGCACCCACCGGTGCAAGGTGCTCGGCATCGGCCATCAGCGCTCGAGCGGCGTCAAGGGCGGCGCGGTGGTCGATCTTCACGCGGCGGAACATGCCGCGCGTCTGGCTATCGACGCGGCGGAACGTATGGCGGGCGTCGAGGTTGGCGGCGTCATCGTCAACATGTCGGGCGGTCGCCTCGCCTCGCGCCGGCACGGCGCGGACACGAAGCTGCGCGGCAAGACCGTCGCTGAGCATGACGTCCACCACGTGCTTGAGGCCGCGGCTGCGGTGACTGCCGAGCCCGGGCGGACGATCCTGCACGCGCTTCCGACCACCTACCGGCTCGACGCGACCAAGGACGTCCACGACCCCAAGGGCATGGTCGGCTCCGAACTCGGCGTCGATCTTCATTTCGCCAGCTGCGATGCGGCGGCGGCGCGCAATCTGATGCTGGTCATCGAGCGCTGCCACTTGCGGGTCGAGGCGATGGTGGCGACGCCTTACGCGGCCGGCCTGTCGACGCTGGTCGACGACGAGGCGGAACTCGGCGCCGCGGTGGTCGATTTCGGCGGCGGGACGACGACGGTCGGGGTGTTCTCAGGCGGCCGGCTGGTCCATATCGACGCGATCGCGCTGGGCGGCATCCATGTGACGAGGGATGTCGCGCGGGGCCTCAACGTTTCGGTCGGCGACGCGGAACGACTGAAGACCTTGTACGGCGCCTGCATCTCGTCGGCCTCCGACGACCGGGAGACCATCACTGTCCACCGGCTTGGCGACGATCTCGATCATCCGAGCCATCTGTCGAAGTCCGAGCTCGTCCGAATCATCCGCCCGCGGGTGGAGGAGATCCTCGAACTCGTGCGCGACCGGCTCAAAGCCTCGGGGTACGCGTCCCAGGCCGGCCGCAGACTGGTGATGACCGGGGGGGCCTGCCAGCTGACCGGATTGCCGGAACTGGCGCGCATCACCCTCTCCAGTCAGGCGCGGGTCGGGCGGCCGCTCGGCATCGAAGGCCTGCCGGAATCCGGCAAGAGCCCCTCGTTCGCCGCCGCGGTCGGCCTCATGGTTTATCCGCAGATGGCCGGCCTCGAATATTTCGAAATCTCACGCTCGCACACGCATCAGCGTCAGGGCGAAGGCGGATATGCGGCGCGGGTCGGACGGTGGCTGAAGGACAGTTTTTAAGGCGCGTATGAGGCGCTCGCCGAGGGCGAGGGCGTGGGTAGACGGAAAAGCACGTATTCCAATCGGCGCCGGCGGGCGTCCAACCAAGTGAGGCAAGCATGTCGATCAATCTCAAAGCGCCTGAACTCAGGGAATTGAAGCCCCGCATCATGGTGTGCGGCGTCGGCGGCGCCGGCGGCAACGCGGTCAACAACATGATCGTGTCCGGCCTCTCGGGCGTCGATTTCATCGTCGCCAACACCGACGCGCAGGCGCTGACCTCGTCGCGCGCCGAACGCATCATCCAGATGGGCCTTCAGGTGACGGAGGGCCTTGGGGCCGGCTCCAAGCCCGAAGTCGGCAAGGCGGCGGCGGAGGAAGCGACTCGAGGAAATCCGCGATCACCTCGCTGGCGCGCATATGGTGTTCGTCACCGCCGGCATGGGCGGCGGCACCGGCACTGGCGCTGCGCCGGTCATCGCCAGGGCCGCGCGCGAAATGGGCATTCTCACCGTCGGCGTCGTCACCAAGCCGTTCCATTTCGAGGGCGGCCGGCGCATGAAAATCGCCGAGAACGGGATCTCCGACCTGCAGAAGGCGGTCGACACGCTGATCATCATTCCGAACCAGAATCTGTTCCGGGTCGCCAACGAAAAGACGACTTTCGCCGACGCCTTCGCGATGGCCGACCAGGTTCTCTATTCCGGCGTCGCCTGCATCACGGACCTGATGGTGAAGGAAGGACTTATTAACCTCGATTTCGCTGACGTGCGCTCGATCATGAGCGAAATGGGCAAGGCGATGATGGGCACCGGCGAAGCGGCTGGCGACAAGCGCGCGGTGCTGGCCGCCGAAGCGGCGATCGCCAATCCGCTGCTCGACGAGACCTCGATGCGGGGCGCACGCGGCCTCTTGATCTCGATCACCGGCGGCAACGATCTCACGCTCTACGAAGTCGACGAGGCGGCGAGCCGCATTCGCCAGGAGGTCGACGAGGAAGCCAACATCATCCTCGGCGCCACCTTCGATTCGGCGCTCGACGGCGTGGTGCGTGTCTCGGTCGTGGCCACCGGCATCGATCAGGAAGCGATCGAACAGATCGAGCAGGTCAACGTCCACTCGAGGCCGGAAGCCTTAACTCGCCCGCGCGGCCTCGCGCCGCATCGCTCGGCTCGCGCCGCGCTCACTCAGGCGGATGCGCCTGCCATGGCCGCGTCGTTCAGCCAGGAGGACGCTGTTGCGCAAGTCGCGGCGTTCCCCGATCCCATCGAGCCCCGCCAGGAAATAGAGGAATATGTAGAGGAGGAGTTCATTCCTCCCGCGGCTGAGCAACCCGTTTCCCGGGCGCCGCGCATGCCGCAGATCGAAGACTTGCCGCAAGTTGCGCAGAATCAGCTGCGCATGATGCGCGAGGGACAAAACGCGGTTCCCGCGCCTGAAACGCGGCGCCGGTCGCTTTTGGAAAAGCTGGCTGCGTTCGGCATCACGCGCAACGATGGGGAAGCCGCTCCAGCGCCGACAAACAGCGCGCCGCCGGCGACCGTGACCCAGCTTCAGCGGCCGCAAGCCTTGGCTCCGGTCGAGCCTGTCCGCTCTCAGCCGCGGCCTCAGTCGGCGCGTCCGCAAGTCGCGCTGGACACGCACGGCCGGGCGGTTGCGCGTGCTCCGGTCGAAGACGACCACCTCGACATCCCGGCTTTTTTACGCCGGCATCAAAATTGATTCGGCCGATTGTGGAGCCTCGGCCTCGTGGCCGAGGCCAGTCCGCGCTCGGTGTCGAGGCTCACAGTAAACATTTGGTTAAATTACTAAACCGTTGAAAAACTTCAGACAATGTTAGCGTAGGTGTTGTAACTTTTGTTCACTAAAGGTGATTTGTCCCACGGGGGGCCGGCCCCTAGTCTGGCTTTTCAGGAGCTGTCGCTGGACTTTTTGGCGGCAGCGGGCGGACGGCGATCGGCAGCTTTGGGTAGCGAAACGGTTCGGAGCTTGAAGGCTCTGGATCGAGGCCGACGACGCAAACCAGGGCCGGGCGCAAGTCCGGGTGCAGTCAAAGATGCGGCTTGGGTTTCAGACGACACTGCGCGATCGTGCGACGATTCAAGGTATCGGCGTACATTCAGCGGCGCCTGCTCAAGTCGTCCTTCATCCTGCTCGCGTAGACTCCGGCGTCACCTTTCTGCGCACGGGGCTGCCGGGCGGCCGCGAGCGTCAGCTCGAGGCCAAGCGCGCGAATGTAACGCAGACGTCGCTTTGCACCACACTCGGCGACTCCTCCGGCGCCAGCATCTCGACCGTCGAGCATCTTCTAGCAGCCCTTTCGGGTCTTCGGATCGACAATGTGCTCGTCGAGATCGACGGTCCGGAAGCGCCGATCATGGACGGCTCCGCCGCCGACTTTGTCCGGGCGATCGATTCGGTCGGGGTGATCCAGCAAGCGCGCTCGCGCCGCCATCTCAAGATCGTCAAGCCGGTCCGCGTGGATCACGACGGTGGGTTCGCCGAATTCTTGCCTGCCGAAAGCGGGTTCCGCCTGGACCTCGAGATCGACTTCAAATCGCCTGCGATTGGCCGCCAGCGCCGGGTGTTCGATCTTGACCCAGCGACTTTCCGCCGTGAGATCGCCCGTGCACGCACTTTCGGGTTCGTCAGGGATGTTCAGGCGCTGTGGCAAGCCGGTTTTGCGCTGGGCTCCTCGCTTGAGAACTCGGTCGCCATCGAAGGCGACGCCATCCTCAATCCGGAAGGTCTGCGCTACCGCGACGAGTTCGTGCGCCACAAGGCGCTCGATGCGGTCGGTGATTTGTCGCTCGCGGGCGCTCCGATCATCGGCGTTTACCGAAGCTATCGCCCGGGACATAAGCTCAACGCGATGGCGCTCGAGGCCCTATTCGCGCATCGCTCGGCCTATGAGTTTCTCGAGGCGCAGTCTGCGCCCGTCGCCATCCGCACGCGGGTTGGCGGCGCGCATGTGCCGGTCGGCGCCGCGGCATACGCCGCCGCCGATTGATCGCGCCGGTCGCTGGACTGTTCCCGCGCTTCCTTGTTCCGACACGTCGCTGACCGCCGCTTGCTCTTGGCCGAAAATCTGGCGCGCGAGCCGCGAGTGCGCTAATGAGCCCATTCGCCGTCAAACGACGTCAATGGGGCTCCGCCGCCCGCAACCGACCGAGTCTTTGAAGCATGACTGACGTCGAATCTGACGCCCTCTCGTTCAACGCCCGGAAGCCACTGGCGCGCCGCGCCATAGCCGCCGCGGCGTTCATCGCCATCGCGTTCGCCGGCTCAGGCTGCTCGATGATCGACCAGTACAATCCCTTCGGAGCCGATAAATACAAGATGGAGGTCACGCCCGACGTTCCGGCGAGCAAGACCTACGATCAGGGGCTGGACAAGTTAGCCAATGGCTCGCCCAGTGAGGCGGCGAAGAAGTTCACCGATCTCGGCAAGCAGTATCCAAGCTCGGATTGGGCGCGCAAGGGCCTCTTGATGACGGTCTATGCCAATTATCAGGCGGCTGACTACACCACCGCCGCAACCGGCGCCGAGCGCTATCTCAAGGATTACCCGAACTCTCCAGAGGCGGACTATATTCTCTACTTGCAGGCCAATTCTTACTACATGCAGATTCCGGATATCTCGCGTGACCAGGAAAAGACGGCCAAGGCGTTAGAGACGTTCCAGGCGGTCGTGCAGAAATACCCGAAGTCGGAATACGCCGACGACGCGAAATACAAGATCCAGGTCACCGAAGACCAACTGGCCGGGAAAGAGATGTCGATCGGGCGGTTCTATCTCAACCGCCGCAATTACGCCGCCGCAATCAACCGTTTCCGCAACGTGCTTCAGTATTATCAGACGACGCGCCATGCGCCCGAAGCGCTCTATCGGTTGGTTGAGGCCTATCTTGGACTCGGGATCACCGGGGAAGCGGAGACCGCAGCCGCTGTGCTCGGGCACAATTTCCCGGACAGCCAGTGGTATAAGGACGCTTACAACCTGTTGAAGGGCAAGGGGCTGTCGCCCCACGATTCTGGCGGCTCGTGGATGTCGAAGATCTGGCGCACGGTTGTGCCATCCTGATCGGGATGCTTGATGCTCTCGCGCCTCTCCATTCGCGATGTGGTGTTGATCGATCAGCTGGATCTCGAATTCTCGCCTGGGCTGACGATCCTGACAGGCGAGACCGGGGCTGGAAAATCCATTCTTCTCGACGCGTTGTCGCTGGCTCTCGGCGCGCGCGGTGACGGCGGCCTCGTGCGCCACGGACAAACGCAAGGCCAGGTGACCGCGATATTCGAATTGGCCGCCGGACACGCCGCCAACGCATTGCTCGAAGGGCAGGACATTGAGGTGGGGGACGAGCTGATCCTGAGGCGGGTCCAGCTCGCCGACGGACGCACCCGCGCCTATGTCAACGACCGGAGCGTCAGCGCCCAGGCGTTGCGCTCGCTGGCGTCGGCGCTGGTCGAGATCCACGGCCAGCACGACGAGCGCGCGCTGACCGATTCCTCCACCCATCGCGCGCTGGTTGACGCCTATGGCGGGCTTGAGCCGCTGGCGACCGCGACCGAGCGCGCTTACGCCGCTTTGCGCGAGGCCGAGCATGCGCTCGGGGCCGAGCGCGCGAGGGTCGCCGCGGCGGAGGCCGAGGCGGAATTCGCCGCGCATGCGCACGACGAACTGAGCAAACTCGCCATTCAGCCGAACGAGGAAGAGACGCTCGCCGCGCGCCGGCAGACGATGATGCAGGGCGAGAAGGTCGCAGCCGACATCCGGGACGCGCGTGACCATCTGACCGGCGACGCAGCCGTCCTGCCGGTTCTGTTTTCCCTCTCGCGGCGGCTGCAGCGCCGCCTGACGCAGGCGCCGACGCTGCTGGAGCCGAGCGTCAAGGCGCTCGACGAAGCCATCGACGCGATTGAGCGCGCCACGCGCGAGATCGAGAATGCGCTCGAGGCCAGCGCTTTCGATCCGCAGGAGCTTGAGCGTTGCGAGGAGCGCTTGTTTGCGCTCCGCGCTATGGGCCGCAAGCACAATGTTCCGATCGAGAACCTGCCGGCGCTCGCGCAAAAATACGCGGACGACCTTGCGGCTCTCGCCGCGGGCCGCAGCGAAATTGGCCGCCTTGAGGCGAAAGTGAAAAGCGCCGCCCAGGCTTACGCAGCGGCGGCGAGCGCGCTCAGCGCCGAGCGCGAGAAAAGCGCCCGCGAACTGGAGAAGGCGGTCGGCGCCGAATTGGCGCCGCTCAAGCTTGAACGGGCGCAGTTCAGCGTCGACCTGACGCGTGATGAAACGCTCGTTTCGCCGAGCGGCTACGACCGGGCGGAGTTCTTCGTCCGCACCAATCCCGGGTCGCGCCCGGGGCCGTTGATGAAAGTGGCGTCGGGCGGCGAATTGGCGAGATTCCTGCTCGCGATCAAGGTGCGCCTGGCCGAGCGCGGCACCGCGCCGACGCTGGTTTTCGACGAAATCGACACGGGCGTCGGCGGCGCTGTCGCGGACGCGATGGGCCAGCGGCTGGCCCGGCTTTCGGCGCGGGCTCAGGTCCTGGCGGTGACGCACGCGCCACAAGTGGCGGCGCGGGCGCATAACCACTACCGGATCGTCAAAAGCGATGTTGGCGGGGGCGACCGGGTCGCGACCGGCGTCTCGCGCCTCGGGCCGCCCGAGCGGCGCGAGGAAATCGCCCGCATGCTCGCCGGCGCCGAAATCACTCACGAGGCGCGCGCCGCCGCCGACAGCCTGATCGAGAAGGCCGAACGAAGGCCGGACAATGAGCATATCGACGCTTGCCTCGCTGTCGGCCTTGGCCCTATCAAGCCAAAGGCCGCGCGTCGCGAATTGCGGCGCCAAGCGACTAAGGGTCCGGCATGAACCCGGATGAAGCCCGAGCCAAGCGCGAGCAACTCCGGCAGGTTCGCCTCGCTGCATCGCTCAGGGAAAATTTGAAGCGCCGCAAGGCGCAGAGCCGCGCTCGAGAGGTCGAAGCGCCAAGGTCGGACGGGCCTGCGGCGCCGACGACAGGTGAGCCAGGGAACTGATGCGAGGGTCGCCGGGGCGGCGGCTTTTTTTGATTGGGTGGATTTGGGCCAGAGGGGTCGGGGATGGATCGCATACAAATTCGCGGCGGGGCGACCCTCAACGGCGCCATTCCGATTTCGGGCGCGAAGAACGCCGCGCTGCCGCTGATGATCGCGTCGCTGCTCACCGAGCAGACGCTGACTTTGGAAAATCTTCCGCGCCTCGCCGATGTCGGCCAGCTCGCTCACATTCTTGGCAATCATGGCGTCGACTATTCGGTCGACGGCAAGCGCGTCGGCGAGGATCCTGGCGCCGGCCAGACCGCGCATTTGCGCGCCCGCACCATCGTCGACACGACCGCGCCTTATGAGATGGTTGCGAAAATGCGCGCGAGCTTCTGGGTGATCGCGCCGCTGCTCGCCCGCGCGGGCGCGGCTCGCGTCTCGCTGCCGGGCGGCTGCGCCATCGGCACGCGGCCAGTCGACCTCTTGCTGATGGCGCTGGAGAAGCTCGGCGCCCAGATAGAGATCGACGCCGGATACGCCGTCGCCAAAGCGCCGAAGGGTCTTACGGGAGCGGAGATCGAGTTTCCCAAGGTGACGGTCGGGGGAACGCATCTCGCGATCATGGCGGCGTCGACCGCGCGTGGAGCCACGTTGATCCGCAACGCCGCCTGCGAACCGGAGGTCGCCGATCTCGCCCAATGCCTCAACAAGATGGGCGCGCGCATCCGCGGCGCCGGCACCCCGACCATCGAAATTGATGGCGTCGCCCGGCTCAACGGCGCGCATCACCGCGTTCTGCCCGACCGGATCGAAGCGGGAACCTACGCGACAGCGGTCGCGATGACGGGCGGCGACATTGTGCTCGAGGGCGTGAGCGAGGATCTCCTGGAGGAGGCTCTGGAAGCGCTGACGCAAGCCGGCGCGACCATAAGCAGCGACAATCGCGGGGTGCGCGTGAAACGCAACGGCGCGGGCATCAGCGCGGTCGATATTTCAACCGCGCCGTTCCCGGGATTCCCGACCGATCTGCAGGCGCAGTTCATGGCGCTGATGACGCGCGCGAAAGGCGTCTCGCGCATCAAGGAGACCATCTTCGAGAACCGTTTCATGCATGTGCAGGAGCTTGCCCGCCTCGGGGCGCAGATAAAGCTCGACGGCGACACGGCCGTGGTCAGCGGGGTCAAGCGCTTGCGCGGCGCGCCGGTGATGGCGACCGACTTGCGCGCTTCGGTTTCGCTCGTTATCGCCGCCCTTGTGGCGGAGGGAGAGACGATTGTGAATCGCGTTTACCACCTCGACCGCGGCTTCGAGCGGCTGGAAGAGAAGCTCGGCGCCTGCGGGGCCGACATCGTGCGACTCGCGAGCTAGGCCGTGACGGCTCTCGCACATTCGCTCAAGCTGGTTGCGCTCGACCGGGAAGGTCTGGGCGTTATTTCCGCTCATGTGCAGAACACCTGCGTCAAGCGTCCTGACATGACCTGGCTGCCGCGACAGCGCCGCTTCATCATTCACGGCATGCGCTACGACTGGGTCGGCGCGAAGAGCGGGCCCGAGGAGCGCGTCTCGAGCGTGCTCAGGTTCGACCGCGTCTTGCGGGTTTCGCATCTCGGCCTCGCGGAGATCGACTCGGACGCCACCCTCAATCTGCTGGCCGTGACGTACGAGAAGACAGATCCGCCGGCCGGCATCATCATCCTCGCCTTCGCCGACGGCGCGCTGGTGCGTCTTGACGTCGAGTGCGTTGAGGTCTCGCTGCGCGACATGGGACATCGGGTTCCCGCTGAAGCCTGTCCCGGCCACGCCCTGGCCGACTCGTCCGCTGTCTGAGAGCAAGCCCCGGTTGGAAAGTTCCGTTTAGCCATGCCCATGGCGCTCGACATGCGATCGGCGGATTTCGAGCAGCGCTTTCAGGCGCTGCTCGCCGCGAAGCGCGAGTCGTCGGCCGATGTCGACGTCGTGGTCGCCGACATCATCGGGGATGTGCGTAACCGCGGCGACGTGGCGCTCGCCGAATTGTCGCTGCGCTTCGACCGCGTCGACGTCGGCAGGATCGGACTGAAGATCAGCGCCGCCGAGGTCGAGGCGGCGATCGCCGCCTGCGACGACACCGCGCTCGAAGCGCTCAAGCTCGCGCACGCTCGCGTCATGGACTTTCACCTGCGCCAGAAGCCGGCCGACCTCTTCTTCACCGATTCCCTGGGGGTTGAGCTTGGCTGGCGGTGGCGGCCGATCGACGCGGTCGGCCTCTATGTTCCCGGCGGCGCCGCGAGCTATCCCTCCTCGGTGGTCATGAACGCGGTTCCGGCCAAGGTCGCGGGCTGCCGTCGCCTCGCGATGGTCATGCCGACGCCGGACGGCCGTATCAATCCGCTTGCGCTGGCTGCGGCGCGCATCGCTGGCGTTGACGAGATCTACCGGGTCGGCGGCGCGCAGGCGATCGCCGCGCTCGCCTATGGCACGGACACCATCGCGCCGGTCGACAAGATCGTCGGCCCCGGCAACGCCTATGTCGCGGCGGCCAAGCGCCGCGTGTTCGGCGTCGTCGGCATCGACATGATCGCGGGGCCGAGCGAGGTCGTCGTCCTCGCCGACTCGAGCGCCGATCCGCGCTTCGTCGCCGCCGATCTTTTGGCGCAGGCCGAGCACGACGAGGCGGCGCAGTCGATCCTCATCACCGACGACGCCGGCCTCGCGCGCGCGGTGGAAGCGGAAGTGGAGCGCCAGCTCGAGAGCCTGCCGCGGGCCAAGATCGCGGGCGCAAGCTGGCGCGACAACGGCGCAATCATCATCTGCCCGTCGCTTCGAAGCCGCGATCCCCCTCGTCGACCGACTGGCGCCGGAGCATCTCGAAATCATGGCGCATGGCGCCGAGGCGCTCAGCGACAAAATCATGAACGCCGGCGCGATCTTCCTCGGCGCGTACACGCCCGAGGCGATCGGCGACTACGTCGGCGGCTCAAACCACGTCCTGCCGACCGCGCGCTCGGCGCGCTTTTCGTCTGGCCTCAATGTCCTCGATTTCATGAAGCGCACGTCGCTGCTCAAATGCGACGCCCGCTCGCTTGCGGCTCTGGGCCCGGCGGCGGTGACCCTGGCCAACGCGGAAGGGCTTGAGGCGCACGCGCGCTCGGTCTCGCTGCGGCTTGGCGCGAATCGCCCATGAACGCCAAGCCGGCCAAGAGCCGCAATCGTCTCGCCGAGGTGATCCTCGACGAAGCGACGATTCCGCGCGGCGCAACCGATGTCGACCACGAGCGCGCGGTGGCGATTTTCGACCTGATTGAGGAGAACACGTTCGGCGTTCCCGACCGCGACGACGGTCCCTATGTGCTGAGGATCTCGCAGGAAGAGTCGAAGCTGACCTTCGACGTCAGAGCCGCGAACTGGCGAGACGGCGGCCACCATCGTGGTGTCGATGACCCCGTTCCGGCCGCTGCTCAAGGACTATTTCCTCGTCTGCGAGACCTATTATTCGGCGATCCGCACCGCGAGCCCGCGCCAGATCGAGGCGATCGACAGCGAACGCACGAAGCTGCACAACGAAGGGGCCGAGCTGATGGCCCAGCGCCTCGCCGGCACGGTCGACATCGACCAGGCGACGGCGCGGCGTCTGTTCGCGCTGATTTCGGCTTTGCGCTGGCGGGTGTGATCCCGAAGGACGGGCCTCTCGACGCCGAACGCGGAAGCGGCGCCGCAACGAAAAGCTACGGCGCGGCTTTCCGCGGACACGCGCGTTGAGGTCTCGCGGCCTCATGAAAAAGAAAGCCGCCGCTGAGGGGAATCAGCGGCGGTTGGCCGAGGCGACAGGGGGCGTTAGGACCGCCGTTCGCCTCGACTTGGAAGCGCGGTTGCTGAAGGATATCAAGCCGTCAAACGCGGCATGCTGTCCTTTCGGCCACGGCGCACCGCCGCATAGCCGAGCCCCACGAACCCAGCGAGCATCATCGCCCAGGTCGACGGCTCGGGAACGGCCGCGGTCGTGGTTACTTGGGTGATCAGGCCCACCTTCCCTCCAGCCTCGCCCGTTGAGGCGGAGCCAAGGACGTCGGCCACCGCCCAATAGCCTTTGGCGTTCGCCATGAAATCCGACACCTGCACACCCGCGATGTCGAACGTAATGGGGCCAGCGAAATGGCTGCTGGTCCCGCTCCACGCGCCGTTGATGCCGTCGGTAAACGTGCCGAATGTGGAGCCCGCGTCCTTGCTCAGGACGAAATTGAAGTTGCTCTTCGACGGATTCGAAAAGGTCAGATCACTGAAGCTGATCGACTTGTCGAGGTTGAACGCAAGCGTGATGTGAGGACCGCCGGTGCTCGCGAAATAAATCGCCTTGTCCAGCGTCACATCTACGCTCACCCCGCCCGACGCCAGGTCTTTGACGGTCATCGTCGCCAAAACCTCATTCGGGGTATGATCGACCGCATTCGCATACTGATCGATGTTGATGGTCAGCGTCTGCAGGCTGGCTTCCGCGCCGCTCGCTGCGCAAAGCCCCATCGCCACGACGCCGAGCGCCAAACCGTACCGCAATTTCATTTCAGATCCTCACTGTGTTCATTGTTGACCAAGCGCAGGGAATGGAGCGCTTAGATCATGTCCTCGGCGCTGTGGCCGCTCTTTGGCGGCCAATCATTTGCTAATTCAGGCCAGTCTTTCAGTTTCCGCCCAAGTCGGCGGCCCGTGGCGAAACAAGGTCTCCATTCGGGAGAGCGTGGCCGCCCCCGCCAAAAGCGAACGTCTCATTTCAGGTCAGTTCCCCCTTCGGCGGCTTAGTCACCGTCTGGGTGAGTAAAACTTTTAATCTATTTTGCGCTGCGAGGAAAGCACTTTTTACAGGAAAGAACCGTCTCTCACATTTGCGGTGAATTGCCTTCTTGGGCGGAGACGCCGTCGCAGCGTCGAGCGACGCCGACTTCACCGTACGAAACGCGGGAACTCGCGCCGCGCCTTGCCGCGGGCAAGGGCGCGGCCAAGAGGGCGCCCCTTCCGCTTTTGTGCTCAGCCGACCGCTGCAAACCGCCGCGCGCGCCTGTAAGAAAACGCCAGTCCGCCGAAGCCGAACGCCATCATGGCCCAGGTCGAGGTTTCTGGAACGGCCTCGGTGATGCTGGCCATCGATTGGCCGATGACGATGTGGCCCCTCACTTCAGGGAAATCGGCGAAATTGATCGCGATGGCGTTGGTGATGATGCCTTCGGCGAAGCTTCCGCCTACCTCATGGATCTGCTGATTGAGGGTGATGGTCACGCCCCCGAAGTCGAAAATGACGTCATTCGGGGGCGGGTCGAGCGGAATGCTGATCGACGATCCGAGGACCGTGATCGACAAGTCCGCGAGTGTGCTGAAGCCCTTTGCCGATGGCGTTCCATTGACCGACGACGTCGAGCTGACGGCTGTCGCTGTGAGAGTGACAAAGGAATCCAGCGTGATGCTGAGACTGGCGAGAGTCGAAGATGCGGTTCCCACGGCGGTCGCCGTGTCTCCGCTCGCAATGTCGACCAGCACGCCGGTGGTGAAGCTCAACGGGCCTACGGTGTCGCTGAAAGAAGCGAGCGAGTTCTTGACGTCATAGGCGGGCGGCGCCGAGCCGGACGCGGGCAGCTCCGGTCCGAAGTCCACAGGGTTTCCGAACACAGTCAGAGCCACGTCCAGGACCGTGGACGAAGTCTTGATTTTCGTAACCGCCGCGCTCGCCGGAGATGCAGCAAGCGTCGTAGCCACGACCGCAGTCGCGGCGAAAGCGCCAATCGTGTGGATTGCGATTTGTTTGAGATTCATGACGGTCCCCCTTGAATTGCAGTCGCCTCGGCCCTGGCGGCCTGAGCGCTCTTGATGACCGCTACGGCCTGGCCCCACGTACGGCCTGGCCCCACGCGAATAGCTCGAACGCTCCCTCCGCGACGATTGAGAATAGCGGCGAAAATGCGTCAATTGCAAGGAGGACTGGCCGGGCCCATGATGGCGCGACCCATCGGCGTCGGGCGGCGGACCGATCGCATCGACACTTCCGCCGCCATGATGTAAGCGCTCCTTACATGAGTTGGGGCAAGGGCAAACCCGGCGAGCGCGATCCGCCGCGCGGCTATCATCACGGGAATCTGCGTGAAGCGCTCATCCGCGCCGCGCTGGAGCTGATTGCGAGCAAGGGGACGGCGGGGTTCACTTTCGCGGAGGCCGCCCGCTTTGCCGGCGTCAGCCCGGCGGCGCCCTTATCGCCATTTCCGCGACCGCGACGAACTGATGGCGAGCGTGGCGTTACGCGGCTTCGAGCAGTTCGAGGCGGCGTTGGCGCGCGCCTGGGACGGCGGGCGGCCCGATACGTTCACGGCGCTGGATCGGCTCGGCAAGGCCTATCTCGAATTCGCCCGCGCCCAACCCGCGTTCTACTCGGCGATGTTCGAAGGCGGCGTCCCAATCGGCGCCGATCCCGCACTGCGCGCGGCCAGCGAGCGGGCTTTCGCGGTCTTGCGCAGCGCCGCCGATGCGATCTGGGCCGCAATGCCCGCGGCGGGCCGCCCGCCCGCCTCGATGGTCGCGCTCCACATCTGGGCGATGGCGCATGGGGTGGCTTCGCTGTTTGGACGCGGCGACGACTCCCGGCGCGCGCTGCCGATGTCTCCGGGGGAACTTCTGGAGGCCCATGTGCTGGTCTATTTGCGCGGGCTCGGGGTCAGCGCGCCGCCATGAGTTGGCGCAGCGCGCGATGAGCGGAGGACCGCAGCGCGCCGAGCGCATGGTCCGCGCTCTGGCGGCGCAGGCGCAACCGGACCTTCCAGAGGGACTTGACAAGCGTCGTCGTCTCAGAAGTAAATGTTCATTACATTCACAATGAGGACGCGCCATGCCGATCATTCTTACCGTCCTGGGCTTCATCTGGTGGTGGCCGATCGGCCTCGTGCTCCTCGGCCTCTTCCTCGGCCGCGGAAAGTTCGGCTGTGGGCGTCGTGTCAGATACGCAGGAGATGCGCCGATGTTCGACCGGGAGCAGGGCAGGGATCGCTGGGAACGCAAGATGACCCGCTTGCAGGAAAAAATGGAAATGGTGCGCGCCAAGGCGGATCGTTTCAGAGGCGCCGGCGACTGGTTCAGCCCGTCGACGAGCGGGAACCGCGCCTTCGACGAATATCGTTCGGAGACGCTGAAGCGCCTCGAGGACGAGCAGCGCGAGTTCAAGGATTTCCTCGCCCGGCTGCGCTTCGCCAGGGATCGCGCTGAGTTCGATCAGTTCATGTCCGATCGCCGCGGGCGCCCTTCCGAGCCCTATTCGCCAGCCTGAGCCGCCGGCCGACTCGCGCAACTGACCTCGCCAACCCGAGCGGCTCGTCCGCTCCCCTCAGACAAACGGGCGCCCATTGCGGAAGTGGGCGCCCGTTCCTGTTTGTGAGCCTTAAGGGCAGCCGGGGCGGGGACTTTTCCGAATTGATGCGTAACTGTGGCGCCAAATCTCGCGCGTTTGATTTCTGCGCGGGGCGTTCTATCTAAGTGCTTGAGGCAACGTCCTCCCCCTTCTCAGGGTTCAAGTCCGGGACGGCCCGGCCCTTTTTTCGGGAGGGTCCGCCCGTGGCTTGGGTTTATCTCGTTATCGCTGGTGTTCTCGAAGTCGTGTGGGCCTTCGCGATGAAGCAATCCGATGGCTTCACGCGTCTATGGCCGACCAGCGTCACGATCACCGCCATGCTCGGAAGCGTCGGTCTGCTTGCGCTCGCGATGCGCACGCTGCCACTGGGCACGGCCTACACGATCTGGACCGGCATCGGGGCGGTCGGGGCGTTCGTCGTCGGCATTGCAATCCTGGGTGAGCAGGCGACGGCGGGTCGCATCATGGCTGCGACGCTTATCATTGCTGGCCTGGTGATGATGAAACTGAGCAGCAGTCCCTGAGCGCTTCGCCGGGATCCCCGAACTTCGGCTCAGTTGCGTGCCGGGCGCCTTCGCGGTACCGACCCGGTATGAGCGAAAGCACCTTTTTCAAACGGACCTTCGGCGCGCTGCTGTTCGACATGGACGGCACGATTATCACCTCGGTCGCTTCGGCTGAGCGCGTATGGGCCGCCTGGGCTGAGCGGCACGGTCTGGAGGTTGCCTCCTTCCTTCCGAAAATTCACGGCGTCCGCGGCATTGATGTCATAACCGGTCTTGGTCTGCCGAACATCGATGCCGAAGCCGAAGTTCAGGCGGTCCTGCTCGCCGAGATGGAGGATGTGGGAGGAGTCGAGCCTATCGAAGGCGCTGCAGCCTTTCTTGCTTCCCTGCCGCCTGACAGATGGGCCATCGTCACGTCATCGCCACGCAAGCTTGCGCTACGTCGTCTTGAGGCCGCAGGGCTGTCGCCGCCTGCCGTGCTGGTGACCGGCGAAGAGATCGAGCACGGCAAGCCCGCGCCCGATTGCTTCTTGCTGGGGGCAAAACGCCTGGGGCGGAAGATCGAGGACTGCCTGGTGTTCGAGGATGCTCCGGCCGGCATTCAGGCCGGCGAAGCCGCTGGCGCGGCGGTTGTCGTCGTCACGGCTTTGCACAAACACCCGCTCGACACGAAGCATCCGACGATTAAGGGCTACGGCAAACTGAACGCAGCGCTCTTTCTCAGCTGATCGTCAACGCCGGATCAAGCAGGACGCCTCCGATCAGGAGGGCCACGCCGATCAGGCGCGGCGCGTCGATCGGACGCTGGGTCAGGCCCAGCCACCCGAAATGATCGAACGCCACGGAAGCGAGCATCTGGCCCGTGATGACGAGCGTGAAGAATGTCGCGGCGCCGATCTGCGGCACCAGGAATATGCCAAGGGCGATGAACACGAAGCCGAGGGCGCCCCCACCCCACGCCCACCATGGGACGCGCGCCAGATTCGCCGCGGGAACCGGGTCACGCAATGCGAGGATGAGCAAAATCATGCAAACCCAGCCCACGGCGTAGCTCGTGAAGCCCGACCAGGCGGACGAGTGAAGGGCGCCGCGCAAGTTCGCGTTCAGCGCCTGCTGGACGACGAGGCTGACTCCCGCCGCGATTGCGAGGAGAGCAGGAAAAAGAGCGCTGGGCATTGCGACTATGGCCTTATCAAGACGTTTAACTTCGGCGCGGGGATCGGAGCGACGTCAACGTGGCGTCACGAGAGATCGTGCAGGTCCTTGTCCGTCGGCTTGGTGACGCGGAACTCTGAGAAGACGACGGTCAGTCCGGCTCGCTCCGGCGTGCAACACATCGGGCCGACGCTGTAGCGCTTGGCGGTGGGGAAGGGGCATAGCCGCGTCAGCGGCCAGACTTTTCCGTCAGGCGATATCTGAAGCCGCAGAACACCGGCTTTGACGGTCACACGCATCCTGAAGTCGGTCGGGTCGTCGTGGTAAGGAGCCGTGGCCCAATCGGATTTACCAAGCGTAAGCACGCTGCTCGCCATCGGCCTGCCGTCTGAAAGCTCGATCCCGGCCTTGATCCACCTGGTGTCGGAAAGGCGCACCATAATCCCGGCCTGGTCGTACAGCTCCCGATATTCCGCTCGGACGCGTATCTCCGCGGTAAAGTCGCCGTCGGTCTTGAAACCGAAGAAATGGCCGGTGTCGCGCGTGAACCCGTAGTGGGTCTCCCGCCAGAAATCGGTCGACTGATCGGTCGTGACGGCGACGGCGCCGCTGTAGAGCCGCCAGGCGGCGGGCTCGTTGAGCCATTTGCATTGCGCGAAGGTCATGGCTCGACCCGGCGCAGGAGTTTCGGGTTGTCGGCGACCGGCCGCCTCGCGCCCTGCTGTCGATTGTCGGTCGAATTCATGGGTCCACTTTCCGTCGAGCCGCCTCGCGCCAGCCCGGCCCGGATCACTCAAGATTGACCAGCGTCGAATGTCCGCAGACATTGGAGATCGGTCAGGCTTTTGGCGACGGCTTCGATGTAACGGTTAGAGATTGCAAAAAAGAGAAATCAATGTTATAGAATTCTTTTCCGCCGGATCAAGGCGGACGCGTCCGCCGGGTGAGTGAGCCTGATGGGCGGCACCGTCAGGTTAAGCGCGCGCTGAGCTGAAGAAGGCGATTTTCTGAGAGCCGAGCGTCAGGCAGTGGCGGCAGTCTTGGAAATCTCGCTCCAGACCGCAAAGGCTCGCTCGCGCGAAGCGCGGCGGAAGTCAGCAGGGACGGATTCGGGATAAGGGATGTGGAAGAGGTTCGCGACTTGATCGTGAACCGTCAGGAACCGTTGCGCCTGTCGAGCTGATTTGAATCGCTTCATGATCCGTTCGCGCCGCCTGGTCGGTTGATGAGAGTTCTCCGCGCGATTGTTCAGGCCTTTGTGCTGGCGATGTTCAACTTGAAGGCCCATCTTCGCCCGCGCCGCTCCGTAGGAGCGGAGCTTGTCCGTGATCATGACGCGGGGCGGGATGATCGCCGATTTCAGAAGCCTCTTCATGAGCCGCTGCGCCGCGCGGGTGTCTCTTCGACGTTGGACCAGGACGTCGAGAACGATGCCGTTCTGATCGACGGCGCGCCAGAGCCAGTGTGGCTCGCCGGCGATCGAGATGACGACCTCATCCATATGCCATTTGTCGCCGCGAGCAGGCGCGCGCTGGCGGATCTGATCGGCGAATGCCTTGCCGAACTTCTTCCCCCACTGGCGCACGGTCTCGTAGGTCACGCAAATCCCGCGCGTCGCCAGCATTTCTTCGACCATGCGAAGGCTCAGGGGAAACCGGAAATAGAGCCAAACCGCATGGCTGATGACCTCCGGAGGAAAGCGATGGCGCTGGTAGAGAGGGTCGCGGGCTGTCGGCATGACGGCCGTATAGCTGCGCGGCCGCGCTTTAATCGTTAACCTGACGGTGCCCTCGCTGATCGGGCGCCGCTCGGCGCCGCCCGCAGGCGACGATGCGGGCGCCGGGCTCAGCGACTTGGCGACGGTTTCCACGGTTCCAAGAGCCGCAATCGCCTTTAGGAACCGCTTGCGATGCCCCAGAGGTACGTCGATCCTTTCGAGGTCGCCCTCTGTCAGATCGGCCAGGACTTCAGCGTCAATCTCATGGTCGCGGAACACGGCTTCGTATTGTCCGAGCCCGATCGCGTTCAGCCACTGGGCGACGTTCATCGTCGTTCCCGCACAGGGTTCCACGCTGATGATGGTCCCCAAGAGACCGCGAGTTCAGGCGGCAAGCGCTGGCCGGCCAAGCTATAGGGTCCACTCGGTTCGTTTGCCACGCTGCCAGGGATGGAATGGCCGCTATTTAGGCGAGGGCGACGGCCGGAGTCGACGTAAAGCGGTCGTAGCGGATCGTAGCCTTGGACGCCTCAGTTTAGGCGAAATCGACCGTTGGCCGAACGGCGGGACGGACGGGATGGCGGCCGTACAGGGCCGCCAGAAAAGGGTCGGTGTCCGCCCTGAGGCAGACGTTGATCTTGATCACACAACTGACACGACCCGAGCGGAATCTCGTCCCAGACGATGCTGCTCAATCGTCGGGGCCCAGTTTCTTCAGGTCGCGACATTGTCGGCGATCGTCTCGCGCACATGCCTTTGCCGGCGAGCCTCAGGACGTCAGCGGACTTAGCCTTGGCGGTCGGCTTCCCCGCCACCATTTCCTTCCGAACGGCTAAGTCGCGGCTGAGGCCACTTCCTTGGCAAGGCGGACAATCGTGTCCCCATGGTCCTCGCCGGGCTCCCGGGCGGCCATGAGGCGCTTTAAGGCTTTTTTCCGGGCGAGCCAGATGAAATAGCCGCCCTGTGGCCTTCTCTGAGGCTCGACTAGGCCACGGGTCGCAGAGGCAGCGAGCGCGGCGCAGGCGGCGATTTCGATGCGGATCACGCTAAGGTGGTAGAGCGAGCGGAATAACTAATCCGTAAACGTCTTAAGGGCTTCTTACATCCCAAACGCTAGACCCCCACCTATTGGGACCTCGCGGCTCTCTTGGCGGCGGCCTATGACGGTGGTCTCTCGGGCCAGAACACGAGCACGCTCATGCCAAATGAGTTTGAAAAACTTGTAGCTCTCCTGAACGTCTCTCAGCGCAGCGAACGTGCTCTGCTGATAGATTGGGTCGAGGCGGCCAAACTCGCCGCCTGGTGGGGGCAGCTGGTTCATCGGACTCTGCGGGCAGCCCGTATTTCCTCGCGTCCCACGCCTCGATCCGCTGCGCTCAGCGCTTGCGAAGCTTGAACCAGCGACGGCCCGAAGGTGCCACCGCCAGCCAAAGACGACAAGCGGACCTGGCGACAACCTACGATCGTCGCTAGCGCCAAGCCATGCCGTTGTGGGACCGCTGGTTGTTATCGCTTACCGCGAAACCATTGGTGCCTCGACGTTGTCGATCCCAATGGCCGCCAGTCTTGGCGGAGTTGGCTGGCTGACCGGTTTGCGGCTAACGCAGGACCCGCTGTTCCGCGAGGTTCGGGGTCGCCAGACAGGTTGGCGCGCGACTAGGCCGAGTTGGCTGGCCGATTGGCGGCGCGCGATAACTTTTAGCGGATGCGGGCGAGGTCGGCGGCTTCAACCGGCGCGGAAGTGATCGAGCGTATCGTACCGCCCGAGGTCGCCTGCTTCGCTATTATTGGCGATGATGTATCAGCCTGGCTATATCCGGAGGAAGTGGCGCAAATGCGCGGTTCAGTAGAAACGCGCTTGCGAGAATTCAAGACTGCCCGCGCGTGCGCCCGTTTGGCGATCGCCAAACTAGGTTTGCCGACGGGTCCCATCCTTCGTGGTGCCTGGGGTGAACCGATCTGGCCGCCCGGCGTTGTTGGGAGCATCACGCACTGCAGGGGCTATCGCGCTGCCGCTGTCGCAAAGCAGAGTAATATTCTGACCGTAGGGATAGATGCTGAACCGAATGAACGACTGCCACCCGGCATTCTAGAGCAGGTGGCCGTTGCACCGGAGCGGGCTTGGTTGGCGACCGCTCGTCCCGGTGTCCACTGGGATCGCCTGCTGTTCAGCGCGAAGGAGAGTGTATTTAAAGCATGGTTTCCGCTGGCGCGGGAGCGGCTGGGTTTCGAGCAGGCGGTGGTCTCGTTTAATCCAACGGAGTGCACGTTCCATGTGCGGCTGCCTCGGCTTTTTGCTGGTGGTCCGGAACTTCTTACCGGCCGTTTCCTGGCGCGGGATGGACTTCTTTTGACCGCTATGGTGGTGGCTCAACTATAGCGCCTAGTTCTGACGCGAAGTGTGGCCCGTGTCCGCGAACGTCAGCTTGATAGAACAGCCCTAAATGGTTACCGATGCAACTTCGGGGACCACTCACTTCGCCAGATTTTCGCTTCGACCTTGCACCAATTCACAACGGAATTTGCGCCATGGAAACCGCAGAGAGGGCGGGTCTCGAGCAAACGGCCTCTGACCAGAGGCTCGCTCCGCCTTCCTTCGCGCAAACGGGGTTCTGGCTGGCGGCGCAGCTCGAGCCAGGCCTGCCGGCCTTTAACCTTCTGAGGGCATTTCGGATCCTGGGCTCGCTCGACCCCGAGTTGATCCGCAAGGCGTTCCGGGCGCTCGTCCAGCGGCATGCGGTCCTGCGGACGAGCCTTGCTCTTGTGAACGGCGAACTGATGCAGGTCATCCACGAACAAGCCGAGGTCGAGCTGCCCGTTCAGGAGCTGTCCGGACTGGAAACCGCGCTCGCGGTGGCGGCGAAAGAGGGGCGCGCGGGCTTCGATCTCGCGCGCGCGCCGCTGCTCCGGCTGAGGCTGTTCCGGCTCGCGCCCAAGGACAACGTGCTGGTGCTGTCGATGCACCATGCGGTGACGGACGGCTGGTCGATGAGCAAGCTTTTCAATGAGATCGCCGAGATTTACGGTGATCTCGTGGCAGGACGGCAGCCGCGGCTCGCGGCTACCCGGTTGAGCTACGCGGATTACGCGAGCTGGCAGCGCGACCATCTGACCGACGAGGCGTTGTGCGAGGAGATCGCCTATTGGAAGGGGCGGCTGTGCGGCCATCCGGCCCTGCTTCCGCTCCCGACCGACCGTCCGCGACCCGTCTCGCCGAGTCATCGTGGCGCGATAGAGCGATTCGCGATCGACGAGATCCTGACCGCGCGGTTCAAGGCGCTTTGCGGCGCGGAGAGCGCGACCCTGTTCATGGGGCTGCTCGCCGCGTTCCAGGTGCTGCTTGCGCGCTACAGCGGCACGACGGACATCCTGGTCGGCTCACCCACCGCAGGGCGCGACGACCCCGACCTGGCGAAGGTGGTCGGCTGCTTCGTCAACACGCTGGTCATACGCACGGATCTTTCCGGCGAGCCGACGTTTGCCGAGGTCCTAGGACGGGTGCGCGACGGCGTGCTGGGCGCGTTGGCGCATCGCACCCTGCCGTTCGAGCGGCTCCTCGCTGCGCTCCAGCCGGAGCGGACCCGCAGTCACGCGCCGCTGTTCCAGGCGATGTTCATCTTGCAGAATGCGCCGCGGCAGCACGCGCGGCTGCCGGGCCTGACGTTGGAGGAGCTCGATGTCGACCCGGGGACGGCGAAGTTCGACCTGACGCTGGAGACGCTGGAGCGTGACGGGCGGATCGAGTGCTGGCTCGAATACAACACGGACACGTTCGAGGCCGAGACCGCGCGGCGGATGGGACAGCACTTCCGAAACCTTCTTGCGAGCGTGGTCGACACGGTCGACACCCCGATCCCGATCAGACGACTTGAGCTGCTCAGCCCGGCGGAGCGCGATTGCTTGATCCGAGACTGGAACGCCACGGAGGCGGCTTATCCGCAGGACGAGACCATCGCGAGCGCCTTCTCGGCGCAAGCGGCGCGGACGCCAGATGCAGTGGCGCTGATTGAGGGCGCGCGCCTCATCAACTACCGCGATCTGGACGAGCGGGCCGCACAGGTGGCGCAGTCGGTCAAGGCGTGCGGCGTGCAGCCTGGTGAACCGGTCGCGGTCTATCTGCGCCGTTCGAGCGACGCCTACGCGGCGATCCTCGGGCTGCTCAAGGCGGGGTGCCCCTACGTGCCGCTCGACACCGCGCAGCCGCGGCACCGGCTGCACCTGCTGCTCACGAATGCGGCCTGCCGGCTGGTACTGACGACATGCGACCTGCGGGGCGAGTTGCCGGACGGCATCGAGGCGCTGCTGCTCGGCGCCGGTGCGGCGATCTCGCCGGCGCCGCTCTCGTCGCCCATCCGCGCGACCGCTTCCGGCGACATCGCCTACGTGGTCTGGACCTCCGGGTCGACCGGCGTGCCGAAGGGCGTCGTGGGCACGCACAGGGCGACGATGAACCGGTTCCACTGGATGCACCGCGCCTACCCGTTCGAGCCCGGCGAGGTGTGCTGTCAAAAGACGGCGCTGGGGTTCGTAGACGCGCTGTGGGAGATGTTCGGGGGGCTGCTCCGCGGCGTTCCGACCGTGATCGTGCCGGACGACGCGGTGCTCGATCCGGATGCGATGATAGCCCTGCTCGCGGAGCATCGGGTCAGCCGGATCGTGGTGGTTCCGACTTTGCTCCGGGTCCTGCTTGACCACGCGCCCGACCTGGGCGCGCGGCTGCCCTCCCTGCGGTGGTGGACAGTCAGCGGCGAGGCGCTGCATCCGGACCTCGCCTGGCGGTTCCGGCGCGCGCTGCCGGGCGCCCGCCTGCTGAACCTCTATGGCTCGGCGGAAGTGGCCGGGGACGCAACCGTCCACGAGATCTCGGCCGAAGACCGAGAGGTCATCCCGATCGGCAAGCCGATCTCCAACACGCGGATCTACATCCTGGATGATGGGGGCCAACCGGTTCCGACCGGGGTGCACGGCACCATCCACGTCGGCGGCGACTGCCTCGCCGCTGGCTATTGGGGACGGCCCGACCTGACGGCCGAGCGCTTCCTCCCCGACCCCTTCGTCGGCGGCGCCATCGTGTTCGCGACGGGCGACCGGGGGCGCTACCGGGCGGACGGCGCGATCGAGTATCTCGGGCGCTCGGACGCGCAGACGAAGATCAGAGGCGTCAGGGTCGAGTTGGGGGAAGTCGAGGCCAACTTGCTGGCGAATCCGGGGGTGTTGCAGGCGGTTGTGCTGACGACGAGCGAGGCCGCGGAGCAGCGCCAGCTCGTCGCGTTCGTGACCAGCAAGGACGGACGTGTGCTACGGGCCGAGGAGCTCCGCGGCTTCCTTCGGACAAGGCTGCCGCCGGCGATGGTGCCGGGCCCGATCCTTTGGCGCCCGGCGCTGCCGATCTTGCCGAGCGGCAAGATCGACCGCAAGGCGCTGCTCGACTCGCTGACCTTGGGCGACGCCGACGACCGGGGCCGGCCGCTCGCCTGACGGCGACCTGGAACGACGTGTGGCCGCGATCTGGGAAGGGTTGCTGAAGCTCGAGGGAATCGGCGCCGAGGACAATTTCTTCGATCTCGGCGGCAACTCGTTGCTCGCCATGCAAGTGATCGCGCGGTTGCGCAAGGAATTCCTGGTGGAGGTGTCGATCCGCGCGCTGTTCGACGAGCCGACGATCGCGGCGCTCGCGCGAGCGGTGGCGAGCGGCGCGCCCGCGCGCATCCCGGCGATCACGCCACGCCCGGAGGCGGCCCGGACCGATCTGGCCGACGAGCTCAGCCGGATGACGCCGGAGCAGATCGAAGCGCTGCTGGCGCAAATCCGCCGCGAGCAGATGCAGCGGGCCGGCTGACCGCCCGCTCGCTTGCGGATGGCCTCGTGGCGTCAGCGCCAATGTGGCATCACAGGCCGGCTATCAGGCGCACGGGGTTTGCCTTCTCGCCGATCCCGAAATCGAGCTCCTTCGTGTTCCTCACGGCGGACGGATCGAGATAGGTGCCGAAAAGACGATCCCAGACGGTGAAAATGTCTCCCAGGTTGAGGTTGTAGTGAATTAGGTTAGAGCTGTGGTGGATGTGGTGGTAGCGGGGCGTCACGAAGACGCCTTCGATCCACCGCGCGCCCCAGGGCACGTTCAGGTGCATCCAGTCGACGAGCAAGTAGTCGAAAATGACGAGGGCGGTGATAGACCCACCATGGTGCCGGGGCCAACACCGGAGCCAGCAGAATATAGGGGACACCGACTAGGAATTGCTGCTGGACGGTCGCGCGGCACCCGGCCAGCCAATACATGTAGGTCGGCGAATGGTGCCACTTATGGAAGCGCCAAAGATGCCGCGTATGCATCAGCCGGTGCATCCAATAGTATCCGAAGTCCGTTCCGACGAGGTAGATGGCGACGCGGACCGGAAGCGGGAGGCTGGTGACGGCTTTCGGGAATGGCCAGACGTGAAACGCACGGTCATACAAGAACAGGACGATCGGGATGACGACGAAGACGTGGAACAACTCGGCACCGAAGTCCTTCGGGGTCACCTTCGCGTGCGGGACGGATCGCGCGCGCCAGATCATTTCCACGACCGTCCAAATGCAGGCCCGCGCGAGGAAGAAAGTAGCGAAGAACAGAACGGGACTGTTGACGATCGTGAACACCAGGGATTTCAGCATCAGTTGCACCGCGTGACGGAAGAATCAGAATGTCGGACGTTCGCCCCTGCGCCGGTGGGGTGCTGACGAATTTGACATCGATGGTCCTGGTAGAAGTCGCCGGTGATGATCCGCCCAGGATCAACGCGAAGCAGCGAACAGCGCGGTCGCCAGTCCAGCCGCTCGCCGCCGCGACTGATGCCGACGTCCACGCTGTAGAGGCCGCGCTGCATGACGAGGAGGGGGATGGTGAATTCCACCTCGCCGGGGCCGGCCTCGAGGTTAGCGCCGGCGCCGGACGAGATCTCCGTGCACAGATAGCCGCTCGGCCAGTTGAAGGAGACGGTGAAGACGACGTCCCCTAGAGCTCGACTCGCCTCGTAGGCCAGGCGGCAGGTGAGCGGATCGCCGGTCCGCGCCGGGCCGCCATCGTGGCCCTCGAACGTCAAACGAGCGGCTACGATGGGGCGCTGCGCCGTGCTCCCACGGCCCGGGTCGGGCAGCGCGCGATAGCTCTCTTCCTGGTAGGCCTCGATAATGGCCCGCGGATCGCCGTTTCGGGTCACTTCGCCGTGTGCGAGCAGGAGCGCGCGGTCGCAGAGCCGCTCGATCGCGGCCAAGTCGTGGGAGACCAGGACGATGGTCTTGCCGAAGTCGCGGAGCTGGCCAATCCGGTCGAAGCAGCGCGCCTGGAACTCGATGTCGCCGACGGCCAGCACCTCGTCCAGCAGCAGGATGTCGGCGTCAAGGTGGACGGCGATCGCGAAGCCGAGGCGGACATACATTCCGGAGGAATATTTCTTGACCGGCAGGTGCAGGAACGGACCGATGCCGGAGAACTCGACAATGCTCCCGATCTTCCGCTCGATCTCGCGATGGCTCATCCCAAGGATCGCGCCGTTGAGGAAGATGTTTTCCCGCCCAGTGAGATCGGCGTGGAATCCGGCGCCGACGTCGACCAGCCCAGATAGCCGCCCATCGAGCCTGACCTCGCCCTCCGTAGGCGTGGTGATGCCGCACAGCAGCCGGATGAGCGTGGTCTTGCCGGACCCGTTGGCGCCGACGACGCCAAGCGTCTCGCCGCGCCCGACCCCGAAACTGACCCCACGCAGCGCCCAAAAAGGCTCTCGCCGCCGCGGGATGCGGTAGCGTTTCGAGATCCGGTCGACGACGATATCGCTCACTCAGGCCTCGTCGACGAAGGCGGTCTCCGTCCGCTTGAACAGTAGGTAGGAGACCGTGAGCGCGACCAGCGCGACGCCCGCGCAGTACACGAGATCCCCAACTCGCGGCGTTGCGGCGTCCAGGACCGCGCTCCGGAAAGCCTCGATGAGCAGCGCCACCGGATTGAGCCAATAAAACTCTTGCAGCGATGCCGGAACGATCGTCGCAGGGTAGACGACGGGGGCCGTGAACATGAGCACTTGAAGCACGAGCGGAAGGGCGACGCTGATGTCGCGGATGCCGATCTGCAGCGCCGAGATCAGCAGGCAGATCGCGGTCACGAGCAGGACGAGGATCGCCAGGATCGGCAGCGTGCCGAGGAGCGCCCAGGAGGGGGCCGAGCCGGCGTAGCTCGCCGCCGCCAGCAGCACACCCATCGCGAAGAGCAGATCGAACAACGACGCGGCGACGTAGGAGAGCGGGATGATCTCGCGCGGGAAGTAGACCTGCTTGATCAGGTGCTGGTGCGCAAGCATTCCGCTGGCGGCGGTGCTGATCGATGTCGCGCAGAACGCCCAGGGAACCACGCCGGCGAACACGAACAGCGCATAGGGCGTCGGGCGCGATGTGGCGAGGTGGGAAAAGATCGCGCCGTACAGCACGACGAGCGCGAGCGGCTGAAGCACGGCCCAGAGCCAGCCGAGGAGGGATTGGCGGTAGCGGACCTTGAGCCGGGCGAGGGTCATGGCGCGCACGAGGCTCCGGTAACGCAGCAGCGCCTGGGCGCCTTCGACCAGCACGTCGAGTGGGGAGCGCAGCGGGCGGATGACCGTCCGCGGACGCGGCGCCGTTAGGGGTAGGGTCATCGCCGCTGGGCTTCCTTCAGGATCTGCGCAATCAATTGCTGGGCAGGGGGGTGAGCGAGCATCAACGAGTGTGTTCCGCCCGTGGCGTGGACGCGCAACCCCTCGCTCGCCCGAGCGGCCCACCCCTCGGTGACGTCGGCGAAACATTCGGTCGGAACCGCTTGGAAGAGCTCGATCCGACCCTCGAAGCGATGTGCGGGCCGCCAGGCGCGCAGCATTCGCCAGGTGGCGGTCCAGACTCGCTCGTAGGGGTCTTCGGCCGCGCGAACGGGCGCGAGGCGAACCTGCAAGGCGGCGAGGCGTTGCCGGAGCTTGTCCTTGATCTGGCCGTTGGCGATCAGCCGGGGGATGCGGCGCAGCCGAGCGGGATAGATGTGGCGTTTGCGGAAGTAGCCGCGGACGGGGGTGTCGAACTGGGCGAGAAGCGCGACGGGCCTGCCGAGGGCTTGCAGCTGCAGCGCCGCTTCAAGCGCGAAGATGCCGCCGTCGCACATGCCGCCCAGGAGGAACGGGCCTTCCGGCCAGATCCGCAGCATGTCGGCGACGAAGACGGCGGCCACGTCCGTCACCGAGGTCAGCAGCGCCTCGCCAGCCAGTAGGCGCCGTTCCTGCAATCCGAACGCGTCCAGCAGATAAAGCGGCTGATCCGACCCGAGCGCGAGGGCGAGGTCGCGGACAGTGACGTTCGGGATGGAGCAGAAGAACGGAATTCGTGCGCCGCGGGTCTGGATCGGCTGCACGGAAACGGGCGACCAGCCGCCCTCGATCCGGCGAGCCATCCCAGAGACGGTCGGCTCTTCGAGTAGGAGCGAGATGGGAACTTTGCGCCCAAGCGCACGGCCCAGACCGGCCGCCATGGCGACCAGTTGTAGCGAATGCCCGCCGAGGTCGAAGAAGCTGACATCCCAAGCCGCGACGGGCACGCCGAGGGCCGCTTCCCACTCCGCGGCGATCAGGTCCTCGTGCGAGCCGCCCTGAAGCAAGGCAGCGGGAGGTGCAGCCATGGACAGGGGGAGCGCGGCGCCAGGGTTGGCGGTCTCCCAGGCAGACGCCCGCGGCAGCTCCGCGACCGCCGCCATAGGGCGCGCGACCACCATTCCGGCCAGGAGCAGGCAGTGCTCGAGGAGGGCCACGATCTGGTCGCTCGTGTAGCGGCTCGTTCGAAATTCTGCTCGCAGCCAGCACAGGACGTCCGTCTCCTCGACGAGGCTGACGCTGAGCTCGAACGGGGCCGCGTGGCTTTCGAGCGGATACGGGCTCGCCTGGAGCGGACCGAAGGGGCGAGCTGAGGCGGCCGCCTTGACAGCGACGAACAGCACGTCGAACAGCGGATTGCGCCCCTTGTGACGATGCGGCTGCAGCGCGGCGACGAGTCGTTCGAACGGCAGCTCCTGGTGGGAGAGCGCATGCAGCATGGCGTCTCGAACCCGGTGCAGCACGGTGGCGAAAGGTTCGTCGGGGGACAGCACAGTGCGAACAGGCAGCAGGTTCGCGAACAGGCCGATTACGGGTTCCGTCTCCACGCTATTGCGGCCGGCGACGGCGATGCCGATGATCCCGTCCCGCGCGCCCGCCCGTTGCCACAAAACGATCGCCAGCAGCGCGAGGAACACGGTGTAGGGTGTCGCATCGAACCGCTTGAGGGACCGTAAGAGCGCGTGGGGGATCCTGATTGCACGGCTCGCTCCCGCGAAGTCGCCGGCCGGGGCCTCGGCGGCAGTCTCATCGCGCGGCGACGGCGCGTCCGCGAGTGCGACGCGCCACGAGGCGAGCTGCCGTTCCGCTTCCGCGCCCTTCAGCCACTCCCGCTGCCATTTGGCGTAATCTGCGTACTGAACCTGGAGCGGAAGAAGGCTAGGCTCCCGGCGAGCAGCGAAAGCGGCGTAGCTCTTGGCCAGTTCGTCGATGAAAAGTCCGAGCGACCAAGCGTCGGCCACGATGTGGTGCACCGTGACGACCAGAACCTGGCGGCGCGGGGAGATACGAAGCAGAAGAGCGCGCAACAGCGGGCCCCGCCGGAGGTCGAACGGCTCCCGAGCCGATTGCATCGCGCGCGCGTAGGCTTCCTGCTCGGAGCAAGCCGAAATGTCCAGCACGGGCCGAAGCACGGGATGAATGGTCTGAACGAACTCGCCCTCGTGCAGATCGAACGTTGTGCGAAGGGTTTCGTGGCGGTTGACGACGTAGTGCAGAGCAAGCTCAAGCGCGGCGCAGTCCAGTTCCCCCTCGAGGTGCAGGCCGAAACAGAGGTTGTTCGGCGCGTCGCCGCGGGCCACCTCGTCGACATACCACACGCGCGCTTGTGCGGAGGACATTGGCCAAATCTGCCGCAAGCTCGCACGGCGGTCCGCGCCCATGGGCCCTATGACCCCATCCATGACCAAAAGAGCTCCCGCGAAGACTTGTCCCCTATGAGTGCAACGCGGCATCAAACTCTTCTCGTTCGGAAAGAGCAACCTTCGTAGGAGGCTAGGAGGATGTCATGCGTGTGCTAGAGCTTGGGGTTTTCTGACGGAATTCGGAATTGAACAAAGCCGATATTACGGCGAAGGTGGAACCTGAGGAGGTCTTGGGGTGATCTGAGTTTTGCTCCTGCCTGATAGATAGGAAGGGGTATCGAAACGCTCTTTCAGACAGGGATTTTAGATGGCCGAGATGAGCCCTCTCCCGTCGGTCTCATGCGTAATCGGGCGGCGGGGTGAAGCCGCCTAACGCCTGCTCGATCAGCCGAGCGAAGGCGAGCGGCGTCCGGTCCTCGTATTCCGGGCCAACGATCTGCAGGCCGATCGACAGCCCGTCCGCCACGCTTGTGGGAACGACGGTCGCTGGCAGGCCGCAGGTGGTGGCGGGGTCGGCGCAGACGAGCTGATCCAGGTACCGGAATGCCTCGCCGTCGACGTCGATCCTCCTGTCGGCCTGGCGCTCGCTTTGGTCGTGAGGAAAGGCCGGAGTCGAGCCCACCGGGCGCTGAGAGGACTTGTCACGAGAACTTGGCTTTTGCCAAACGAAAGTCAGAAGGGACCGGCTCGAGTTTAGCCCGCTGTCGCTGCCTGCCAATTCTGGAATGCCTCCCCTCTGAGGACGCGGAGCGTGTTGCGGGAAACAAGATGGCGTTGAACGTTGAATGTATTCTGGACGACGGCGTGAACAGCCAAGAACCGTTGCGCTGATCCGGGCGATTTGAAACGCTGCATCTTCCGCTCGCGTCGTCGCACCGGCAGATGCGAATTCTCGGCCCGGTTGTTCTTCCGCAGGCCTTGCTCATGGCGAGCCGATAAGCCGAGTTGCGCCTTGGCCGCCCCATAAGAGCGGAGCTTGTCGGTGACAAGCGTCTTGGGGGCGAAGCCCTGATTCTTAAGCAGTCGGCGCATAAGTTTCGCGGCCGCCTTTGCGTCGCGCCGCCGCTGCACCAGCAGATCGAGAACCTCGCCCTCGTCGTCGACCGCCCGCCAGAGCCAGAATCGTTTGCCGCCGATCAGGACCGCCATCTCGTCGAGATGCCAGCGCGAGGTTGCCCGATGACGTCTGCGGCGAAGTTCCTTGGCGAACAACGGCCCGAACTTCAGCACCCATCGCCTGACCGTTTCATAGGAGACATCCAACCCGCGCTCGGCGAGCAAATCCTCGACATCGCGGAAGCTGAGGGTGAAGCGAAGGTACAACCACACCGCATGCCGGATGATGTCAGGCGGGAATTGGTGGCGAGCAAATGAGATCGTGTCATTCGCCATCATAGCCGCGGGTCCGAAACCCGCCAAAGTTCCCGTGTCAATTCCGAGGGGTTAGGTGCGCCGAATTCGAAAAACAGTTTCTCGCGGTCCGGTTAGCGCGGCAACGGCCGAGCTCCGCTCGCCGAGGGGTGATCTCGGGATGGGCTCGTGAGCGTAGCGGACGAGCCGCAGGTATCTCGGCAAGCGAGCGCATCGCCACCGGCGGTGATTGTGGTCGGAAGCCTGCACTATGACATTATGGTCGACGCCCCGCAAAGGCGAGACGATTGCCGGGAGAAGCTGCGTGCCAAAATTCGGCGGTAAGGGAGGGAATCAGGCGGCCGCCGCGCGCCATCAGGGCGTTCTGACTGCCATGGTCGGCGCCGTCGGAGACGACGGTTTTGGCGCGGCCCTTTTTGCAGGTCTCGATCGCGCGAAGGTGGACAGGACAAACGTCACCACGCTCAGCGGGGTCGGATGCGGAATGAGCGTCGCAGTATCGATGACGACGGCGATTATGGCGCGGTCATCGTTTCCGGAGCCAACCTCGCCATCGCTCGCAGGCCAGGTGGGCACGGAGGTGCTGGCGCAGGGCGAAGTTCTTGTTCTCCAGAACGAAATCCCAGAGGTCGTCAACGAGGCGGTTGCCCGTCACGCCCGGCATCTAGCGACAATTCTAAATGCTGCGCCAGCGCGTCCCTTCACGACCAGCCTTCCTGATCTGGTTGACATTCTGATCGTCA
The DNA here is from genome assembly GCA_963762335.1 of uncultured Alphaproteobacteria bacterium. GTDB lineage: Bacteria > Pseudomonadota > Alphaproteobacteria > Rhizobiales > Beijerinckiaceae > Roseiarcus. The sequence continues at coordinate 165,592 of CAVXKU010000020.1, forward strand.
ACGCGATTGAAGCCGAGATGCTAGGCGGAGGCGACTTGTCCTCGCTGGAGACGGCCGCATTTGCAGCCGAGAGGCTTCCAGCAAGAATTCAAATCCGTCGTTGTGACAGCGGGCGGCGACGGCGTGGCCAGCTTCGACCGGTCTGGCCGTCCATTCGCACTGCCGGCATCAAGGTCGCCGTCGCAAGCACTCACGGCGCCGGAGACACCTTCGTAGGAACGCTCGCCGGCGCGGATGGCGCTCGGCGATCCTTTGAGCTCGCTTTGTCGACCGCGAATAGAGAAGCGGCAAAACTGGTGTCGACACCGCAGCAAGAACGGGAAACCTAGCCGCAGTGATTTCGACAGGTTCTCCGGATCGATCGGTGGAATGACCGCCATTTGCGCATTCCGGCCGGCTGCAGTCGACGTCAAGCGGACATTTCAACCTACCAAACGCTACGCCCAATCCTAAAGTCTATGTTACAGATTGAAGGTACGGGTTGAGCGGGTGGAAGATATAAGTAGGTTGTTGCTGCGCCGGCACCCTCTAATGCCGAGCAACATCCGGAAATAGTCGTTCAGCAACCGGTCTCCTGGGTCGAACTTTCTGCGCGCCTCGGCAAAGGTCTTCAGCCGGTCGCCGAAGGCTTTGTGCGGCGATCTCCGGCGTGAGGCCGAAGGTCTGGTTGAGAAGCGGCATGCCGCCTCGATCGCTGCAGAATTGATTGTAGGCCTCGAGGAAGGGCTTCCAGCCCTTGCCGGTCGACACCGGATCGATCGTCATGACGTTCCCGTCATAGGAATAGGACAGAAGCGCGTTCTGGTCCTGGGCGATGCGGTAGCCGACATAGGCGAGATTTGATCGGTACCCGACCCGGTCGTGATAGTCGCGAACGAAAGCAATGAATTCCGAAAAGGCCGCCGGAAACTTCGCCTCCGGGAACGCAAACAGGCTGAACGTGTACCGCCTGTCGTCCGACACCGGCGGATTTCGACGATCTGATCCGGCGGGAGAGTATAGTTCGCGCGGACGAGGTGTTCGAGCTTGAAACGCAGGATCGCGCCAAAACTGTCGATCACTTCGTAGCGAAGCGTAGGATCGGGGATGGACGATTCGATGTCGTGGCCGAAGCGTCGGCCGGCCGTGCCCCACAGGTAGTTGCGTAAAATCCAGGCGGCGCGATTGGGGATGCCTGTCGCGCCGGGATTATGCCGACGGAATTCGACGGTGATCTTGTCGGCGAACGGGAACGCATACCAGAACATCAATTCGCCGCGCGCCTTGAGCAAATCCAGTTTCTCGACGAACTCATCGAGCGTGAACGTCTCGTGATAGACTGCCATGGGAAGCAGGGGACGGACGCGATAGGTCACCTCGTAAGCGACCCCGAACGTGCCGTAGCTCGATCGCACTAGCCGCATCAGATCGGGCTGGGCGTCCGTCACTTCAAGCAGGTCGCCATTTGGCAGCACAAGCTTGACCCCGATGATGTAGGATCCACTTGGCCATATTCTCCGTCGAACGATGCATCCTTGGTGCCGGCGCAAGCCGCGCTTCCCGCGGTGAGGCTGCCGATCTCGGTATTGACGTAAAATTCCGAATTCCGCTTTTCGAGCTCGCGCGCCATGTCGATGTGCCGTGCGCCCGCCTCGACAGTCATCGTTTCCGCGTCGATCTTGAGAATGCGGTTCATCTTCATTCGTAGAAGAGTGCCTCCGTCGGCGGCCGCGCAAGGCGCAGTTGAATGGTTGGAGCCGGCGGCGCGCACCGCGCCGGATACTTCGTCGCGTCCTTCATGACGGCGACGATGTCCTCACCGAATTTGCGTCGACGGATGACTCTCTCGGATGCGAGACGAGATCGCCGAACCAGTTGGTCACTTCGAGGTCTGCCATTCTTCCCTCCCAGCTCGTACTCTGCACCCCCGTTGGGCTCCGTTAGGCAAGTCAAGTAGCACGCTTCCACGTCGTCGATCAGGAGCGTCGGCCTGGAGCGTATCAGGATCGGATCGACGGCGCTCGGAACAGGTCGAGCAGAGCGCCGAGCAAAGACAATGCGGGCTTTACGCCGTTGAGGTATGCTTTTGTCCGCCTCCCTTCCCGCACGGCGAAGGTGGGTAGCGCTAACGGCGCGGATCCTTAGGAGAACAAAGCGTAATTCATTCCATTTGACGGCGGAGGAAAACGATGGCGCTGGACGCGAAGCAGTTGCTCGGCATGTCGCAGGGAGAACTCGATGCGCTTTTCAGCGCGCATGAGGCGGGCCCTATTCCCGACGGTGAAGCCGCAGGAACCGCGATCATCGCGCCGGGAACCTCGTTCAGCCCCGAGATCGCGGCGGCCATCAATATCTTCGCCTGGAAAGGTAAGGTCTTCGACGCCAAGGCCGGATTTCTCCGCAACGAGATCCTATCCTTCGGTCTCAAAGCTATCGTCGCAAGGGTCTACAAGGCGCTGAGCTGGCTTGACGGCAAGGAATGCATTGTCCTCGACTATTCGGAGACTTCCCTCGTTGCTTCGCACGTTCGGGATGAGATCCGGCTCGTCGACGAGGGTCTTTATCTGGGCAAAGTGTATTGGGACTCGAAACGGCTGATCGATTTCTCGCTCGACTTCCGGAAAAACGGCGCGGAGGTTTGAGGGCGCGGTCCACCGGCTCAAGTCCGAGTCTCGGTTGGGGGAAGGGAGCCATGGGATTTCGCGAGGCGCCATGACGCCGCAGGACCGTCTCATCGTTGTCGCTGCGGTGCCTGACGATCGGGTCGCGGATCTGCGCGCATTTCTCGCGACGATGACATTGCCGGACCTGCCGGGCGCAGCGGACCCTACCAATGCGATCCTTTCCTCAGCCGGTTCGAGACGATCCATTTCGCCCGGCTTCTCGTGCTTGAAGACAACACGCTTGGCGACCGCGCGGTCTATCCCGCCTTACCCAAAACCGAGCCGATCTATCTCTGCCTCATGATCGACTGTGATGGCGAAGCGACCGAGCTTATGGTGCGGATGGCGCGGAAATGTCCGGCGTTGACGCAGGTGTTTGCGTTCTGCGCGGACTTCCAAGTCGGCGGCGATCTCGAGCGTTGGATGGCGGCGCATCGGGTCGCATCCGCCGCTTCCTACGTCAATTGGGTTGGGCGCACTGCCATACAAGCCCGGAAGAGGCTCCGCCTGAGGCAGCGCTTGCGTGACGCCCTGCCGCAGGTCACGGCGCGGGAACCTCAGGCAATGCTCCAGGCGCTGCGCACCGCGGTCGCCCCGCAGATCTCGCTGACGCCGATCCGGCCGACGCCGGTCGCCTGGCGTAACGCAAACCTTTTTCACTTGCTCGCGCCGATTGTCGTCACGGCCGCTCTCCTTGTATTCATCCCATGGTTGACGATCCCGGTCGCAGTCATCGGCCTAATTATCGTCCTCATGATACTGAGGCGCCGGGAGCTGACCGACCCGATCGTGGAACGCCTACGATGCCGACTGGGTCGCTATGCTGCGGCTCGAGGATCATGACGTCACCAATCAGTATACCGCCATGGGATCGATTAAACCTGGCCTCTTCCGGCTCGCGCTCGATCAGTCGTCCTCCACGGCATCGATTGGACCGCACGGCACATCTTCACCCGCGGCCGTCTCGGGGCCCGCGCCTCGGCACGATCCATTTCGCCCATTGGGTGTCTCATCGATCGGCGTCGACGCGCGTTCTTTCTGCAGCAATTACGATGGCGGCCATGAGGCCTATATGGACGATTTCATCGATGAGGCGGGGTTCGGGCTGAATCTCTGCCTTTTCCAGCTGCTATCGCCTATCCGCAGACCGATTGGCTGGTCACGAAGGGCACGTGGCGCGAGCAGGACTTCAAGCGACTTTCGAGCGCGATCTCACCAGCTCCCGACCGACGTCTGGTAAATGCCTACCCGGGTCTCACGTCCGCGATCTCGCGCGCAACACGCGTATTCGAACGGGTTCGAGAAGGCGAGATAGCGACGACGAGATTCGCCGCTGGCTCGCGGGAGATTTGAGGGCGCCCATGTCCCGCGCGCGACGTCGAGCGCGCCACGATCTTCGGCCATGGCTGCCACCGGCTTCGGCTCGTTGTCGGGCGCGGCCTGTCTCCTCTTTCGGGTTACGATGCGTCGTCCGCACGGCGCTGGCTCGGCGAACTTCGCCGGACGTCGTCGCCATCGGTCGCGGACCTTGGGGTCGGGCGACGGCTCGCTGAGGCGACGCAGTCGCGATCACCGCCGCGGGCTTCTAGCGCTTGGCGTCGACGAAGTCGATCGTTCAGCGATTTCGCGGGAGTTCGTCGAGGGCATGGCGGGCAAGCCCAAGCGCTCGCAGGGTCTTGGCGACACCGGCGCCAACGCGCCGAAGCACTGGCGCTGGGGCGTCGGCGACCGCGAGCCGCACGCTGCTCCTGATGCTGTTCGCCGCGCTGGACCGCATCGAGCGATTTCGCCGGCCAGGCGCGTGCGGCGGCCGAAGGCAGCGGGCTCGCCGCGATCAGACGGGTCTTGGGGACGACCGACATGGGTGGCGTCGAACCATTCGGCTTCGTCGATGGGGTTTCGCAGCCGACCGTTCGATTGGGATCGTGCGCGCACGCCGGGCACCAAGGCTGACCGCACATTCACCAATCTCATCGCGCTCGGGGAGTTGCTGCCTCGGCTACTACAACGAATACGGCTGCCGAGCCAGGCCCAACGCTCGAGCGCCGGAGCGAGCGGAATGCCCGCCTGCTGTTGCCAGCGGCCGGTGCCCGGGCGGCCGCATCGGCCGCAACGGCTCCTATCTCGTCCTGCGCCAGTCGTCGCAGGACGTGCTGGGCTTCTGGCGGTGGGTGGGCGAAGAGGCGGCGCGAGCGGGCGCGACCCCGCAGGCGCGCTCGCCGAATCGGCGGTCGGACGCCGGCTCGACGGATCTCCGCTCGCCGGATCTCCAAACCGGACTCGCCTCTCCCGGGGTCAGATCGCGCGATATCTCGGTTAACGGCTTTGTCTTCGATGCGGACCCAGACGGCCTTTCCTGCTCCGGTCGGAGCACATATCCGGCGCGCCAACCCGCGCACGGCGACGTCCCTGCGGGCGAGGCGGGTGCCTATCGACAATCTGCTCACGATGCTGGGCCTGACGACGCGCCGGCAACGCAGGTCAACGTCCTCGACCCTGCCGTGGCCGCGCGAACACCACGGTGTGGCCTTACGTGCGCCATGAGGACGACGCAATCGCCTCGGCGCCGTTCCACCGCATTCTGCGGCGCGGTCGCGAATACGGGAAAAAGCTCGACCGCGCCGCAGCGCTCGATCCACGTCGACGCCCTGATCCCGGGGCGGGGCTGCAGTTCGTTTGCCTCAACGCGAATATTGCCCGCAGTTCGAATTCGTGCAGGGTGCATGGCGTCGCCAATGCCAAATTCGCCGCGCTCACTGGCGAGCAGGATCCGCTCATCGGAAACCGCGAGCCGTTTCCGACACCGCCGGTAATCGCGGTGCGCAGCGCACCGATAGCTTCACCCGCCGCGGCGCCGAGCCGGAGCCGGCGCCGCGCGCGCGGGGTGCCCAATTCGTCACTGTTCAAGGAGGCGCGTATTTCTTCCTGCCAGGCCTCGCCGCGCTAAAGTGGATCCAGCGATTAGCAGCGCGCCGGGGATCCGCACAGCGGAGAAGGTCGTGGCGGAGCCGGTCTCCTGACGAACGGACGAATGGCGCTGAAGAATGAGACGCTCGGGTCAAGGAGCGAGTGCGCTCCGCGACCGCGCCGGGATCTCCTGGAGAACGGAATCATCGCGCCGTTCAGTCTACCAGCGGATACTTGGCTTCCGCGCCATCCTGCGCCGGCATTTCCTCGCGCGCCGGTAGGAACTGCTCATCGCCCGTGGCTCGACATGGACGACGCCGTTCAGCCTTTGGCGGAAACATGCCATCTCGTCGATACATTCGCTTCCGCGCCGCACGGCTCTGGTTACCCAGCGGGCGATGCTCGGGCAGGCAGTCGCCATGGGTTGAAGCGGAGATAGCGCGTAAACGCGGGAGCTGATCCGGGTAGTCGAACTTCTGCTTCGGAATACGGCAGCGTCGCCACCGGAACCCGCGGGGAAAGCCGCGTCGGCCACATTCACCGCGTTGTTTTCGATCGGCATAGGAACGGATCGGTCTGCATTTGCACGCGCATCTCGAATCGACCAGCGCTTGTCGAGAGTCGTGCCATGTTGTCGCGCAGGTGGTTCTCCGCGACCTCAGAACGGCAGGTCCGGGGATCCTGCGCGGCACATTCGTCTGCGGCCAGAAGCTGTATTGCATCGCCTGCTCCGGCCCCATGAGGTAGGGCACGCAGGAGTAGTAGGTTGCGCCCAGCGGGTTGGTCTGCGTCTCGTTCCACAGGCGACTGCGTCGAGCAGTCGAGCACGGTGCGAATTGCGCGGATCGAGGAAATAGAACACCGGCAGATGGCGCCGGCTCCAATACTGCAGCTGCGCGTTCGCCACGCACGTTCGGCGTGACGAAGCTCGGGGTGCATACGGCGGTGAAATCCTGCGTAAACCTCTCGTCGTCCGAGAGCTTCTCGCCCTCGACCCCCATCGCCTTGACGCTGATACTCGCAAAGCCGACGTCGTTGATATCCGGTCGACGTGCGGCCGGGACCCGAAAAGCGAACCCAGCACCGATAGGTCTTCAGGCGCCGTGAACAGCCCGCGGCGCAGGTGCTCCGGCAGTCGCTCGTGGATGGCGCAAGCTCGCCGCGCACCAGCCCGTGGGTTTTGGTGTTTCCTGCCCGCTCAAGCCGCCCGCGGGAAAATCGCGCACGAGATGCTGACGCATTTCGTCGATCATC
>CAVXKU010000021.1:0-27975 GCA_963762335.1 uncultured Alphaproteobacteria bacterium
CAATGGCCTGCCGCCGGACGACATGTCCGGACGCATCGTTTATTATTATGAAGAACGTTGTCCGCTCAGGTCAATGATATCGAGCATATCGAATTGCAGTCGCTGCCCGGTTACGGTGTGGTCAAGATCTTCTTCCAGCCCGGCGTCAATATCAACGGGGCGCTCGCTCAGGTCACCGCCGCCTCGCAGACCGTGTTGAAGCTGCTGCCACCGGGCATCACGCCACCTTACGTGCTGACCTTCAACGCCTCCAGCGTGCCGATCCTGCAGTTGGCGCTCTCGAGCAATACACTGTCGCAATCGGTTTTATTCGACGACGGGCAGAACTTTATTCGCCCGCAACTTGCCACGGTCGCGGGCGCCGCTATCCCGTCGCCCTACGGCGGCAAGGTGCGGCAGGTTCAGGTCGACATCAACCAGCAGAAGTTGCAGGCCTATCACCTGTCGGCGCAAAACGTCGTCGAGGCGCTGGCGGCGCAAAATCTGATCACTCCGGTCGGCACCGAGAAGATCGGAAAGTTCGAATACATTGTCTCTTTGAACGACGCGCCACGCGAAATCGCCGAACTGAACGACCTGCCGATCAAGAAGGTGAACGGCACGTCTACATCCGCGACGTGGCCTTCGTGCACGACGGCGCCCACCGCAGACCAACGTGGTGCGGGTCGACGGAACTCATGCGGTGTTGATGACGATCCAGAAGTCCGGCTCCGCCTCGACCCTCGACGTGATCAACGGCGTCAAGAAGCTGTTGCCGAAAATCCGGGAGTCACTGCCGAAAAGCCTGTCGCTCCACGCAGTCGGCGATCAGTCCGTGTTCGTGAACGACGCGGTATCGGGCGTGATCCGCGAGGGCGCCATCGCCGCCGCCCTGACCGGGCTGATGATCCTGCTGTTCCTCGGAAGCTGGCGGTCGACGTTGATCATCACGATCTCCATCCCGCTCGCCATTCTAGCCTCGTTCACCACGCTGTCGGTGTCGGGGAAACCATCAACGTGATGACGCTGGGCGGCCTGGCGCTCGCGGTCGGCATCCTGGTGGACGACGCCACGGTGACCATCGAGAACATCAACTATCACCTGGAGCAGGGCAAGGAGATCGAGCCGGCGATCATGGACGGCGCCCGCCAGATCGTCGTGCCGGCCACCGTTTCGCTGCTGTGCATCTGCATCGTGTTCGTGCCGATGTTCGGCCTGGGCGGGGTTGCCGGCTTCCTGTTTCGCCCGCTCGCCGAGGCGGTGGTGTTCGCGATGATCGGATCGTATATCCTGTCGCGCACCCTGGTGCCTACGCTGGCGCGCTTCTGCTCGCTCGCCAGGCGAAGCACGGCGGCCGGATCCCCATGCAAAGCCGCCCACCCGCAATCCGTTGGCGCGCTTTCAGCGCGGCTTCGAACACCGGTTCGAGCAATCCGCTCTGGCTACAGAAACCTGCTGGACATCGCGCTTGGCCGGCGCTGGATCTTCGTGATCGGCTTCTTGGCCGTGGTCGCGGCCTCCTTCGTGCTGGTGCCGTTCCTGGGCGAGAATTTCTTCCCGGCGGTCGAGTGCCGCAGATCAAACTGCATCTGCGCGCTCAGGTCGGGACCCGGATCGAGGAGACCGCCAAGTCGATAGGTCGAGGAGGCCATCCGGCAACCATCCCGCCCGAATTAGCTCGATAAATCGTTGACAATATCGGTCTGCCGATCAGCGGCATCAACATGGCCTACGCTAACTTCGGGAACGATTGGCGTCAGTGATGCCGATATCCTGATCTCCTTGAAGCCGGACCACACCCCGAGCCCGGTTATGTCAAGACCTTGCGCGAGACGCTGCCGCAGCTATTTCCCGGCACCACCTTCGCCTTCCTCCCGGCCGATATCGTGACCCAGATTCTGAATTTCGGCCTACCCGCGCCAATCGACGTCCAGGTGATCGGCAGCAACCTGACCGCCAACCGCGCCTACGCCGACAAGCTGTTCAAGCGCATCGTCCAGGTGCCGGGGGTGGCAGATACCCGGATCCAGCAGGCCTTCAACGCGCCAACGCTCAATGTCGACGTCAACCGCCCGCGCCAGACGTCGGAGTTACCGAGCGCGACTTCGCACCAGCATGCTGGACACTTTCGCCGGCAGCATCCAGACCGCCCCGACGTTCTGGCTGAACCCAAAAACCGGCGTTTCTTATCCGATCGTCGTGCAGATGCCCCAATACTGGGTGATCGTTACCAACCTGAACAATATTCCATCTCCGCAGGGCTCGGACAAACAAATCCTCGGCGGCGTGGCGACGATCAATCGCGGGGTCAGCAACGCGGTGGTTTCGCACTACGACGTGCAGCCGGTCATCGACATTTTCGGGACCAACCACGACCGCGACCTCGGCGCGGTCGCGGCCGATATCCGGAAGATCCTGCGATGACACCGCCACTGAGGCACCAGCGGGCTCGACCATAGTCTTTCGCGGCCAGAGTCCCGACGATGACCAGCGCCTATGAACAGTTGTTCGACGGCATCGCAATGGCGGTCGTGCTGATCTACTTGCTGATTGTCGTCAACTTCCAGTCGTGGCTCGATCCGTTCGTCATCGTCAGCGCGTTGCCGACAGCGCTCGCCGGAATCGTCTGGATGTTGTTCGTCACCCGCACGACCCTGTCGGTGCCTGCGTTGACCGGGAGCGATCATGTGCATGGGCGTCGCGACCGCCAACAGCATTCTCGTCATCAGCTTTGCGCGCGAAGGTCTGGCGCACGGCGCTGACGCCGTGACCGCCGCCATCGACGCCGGCGTCACCCGCTTCCGTCCGGTGCTGATGACGGCGCTGGCGATGATCATCGGCATGGCGCCCATGGCGCTCAGCGCCGAACTGAACGCGCCGCTCGGCCGAGCGGTGATCGGCGGCCTCCTCTGCGCGACAATCGCGACCTTGTTCTTCGTCCCGGCGGTCTTCCGGCTGGTTCACGAGCGCCGGCCAAGCCGCGCCCACGAGCCCGCGCCGCACTTTCCTGCCGAGGCGAACCCCATATGAATTAGGATCAAGCCGAAGCGGGCGCGCAAGTCTTTGCGACGCACACGCCGGCCGCCGCGCCTCCGGCCGCAGGTCCAGGAGGCTTCAGCCCAGCGTGATCCAGGAAGAACGCAAGCCTGTCAAAGCGCTGCGCGCTATTCTGCTCTTGGCGATGGCCGCCGTCGCTGTCGCCTACAGCGGAATTTCCGGCCGTCACCACGACGACGAGAGACTCAAACAATGGACCCAAGAGCGAGCGGTCCCGCCGGTCGCAGTTGTCGCGCCGCAGCGCGGCGGGGAAACGCGCGAACTCGTGCTGCCTGGCAATGTCAACGCCTTCTATAGCGCCTCCATACACAGCCAGGTGATGGGCTACGTTCAGGAGTGGCGCAAGGATATCGGCGCCCAGGTCCATCAGGGCGACGTGCTCGCGGTCGTCAACACGCCAGAACTGGACGAGCGAATCGCCGTCGCCCAAAGCGAGCTCGCCAAGGCCAAGGCGACTTTGTCGCTGGCCAAAGTGACGGCGACGCGGTGGAATTCGTTGCGCGCTTCGGCGGCGGTGTCTCAGCAGGCCGCGGACGAAAAGGACAGCGACCAGCACGCACAGGCCGCCCAGGTCGACGCGGCGCTGTCGAACGTCGACCGACTGAAAGCGCTCAAGGCGTTCGCGAACATCGTGGCGCCGTTCGATGGCGTCGTCACCGCTCGCAACATCGACGTCGGCGTCCTTGGTCAAAGCGGGTGAGAACGACGGCCAACCATTGTTCACGGTCGCCGACATCCATCAAATGCGCATCTACGTGCCCGTCGCCGGAAACCTACGCGGCCCAGCTCAGGGACGGGATGAAAGCAACACTTGAACTTCCCGAGTATCCTGACCGCACCTTCGAGCGCGACCATCGTCACGACCTCGCATGCGATCGACCAGAAATCACGCACGCTGCTGGTCGAGCTGCTCGCTGACAATAAGGACGGCCTCCTCGCTCCGGGCGCGTTCGCCCGCGTGCACTTCGTCATCCCGCCCGACCCGAATGCGCTCAGGGTTCCGGCGAGCGCAATCATGTTTCGCGACAATTCAGCGCAAGTGGCCGTCGCGCTCGACAACCGCATTGCTCTGAAGAAGGTGCGTATATTGCGCGACCTCGGGACGGAGGTCGAGATCGCTGGGGGGCTTAGCCAGGACGAGCACGTCGTCACCGAATCCTCCCGATTCGATCAGCGACGGGGAGGAGATCCGGGTCATGCAAGCCGCGGGGGAGAAGATCCGAGCGGCTCCAGGACAGCGGGCTGGAAAAGGTCCGGGCTATCGCCCAAGGAGCACTGAGGAGATCGCGCAAACGGGGCGGGACCACGACGAATGATGCGGCGGATATGGCTCGCAGCGCCGATCGCCCTTGCGCTCGGCGGCTGCGATTTCGCGCCACGCTACGCGCCGCCTTCGGTATCGGCGCCATCGAAATTCAAGGATGAGACGGCGAGCGGCGGGACTTTGCCGGCTAGCGGCGAGTGGTGGCTCAGCTTCAACGATCGGACGCTCAACGATCTTCAAGCGCAGGTGGACGCGGCCAACCCCGATCTTGCCGCCGCTGTCGCAGCCAATGACGCAGCGGTCGCGCGCGCCAACGCAGCGCTAAGCTCCGCCTACCCACAGATCGACGCGAACCCTCACTTTCTGGCCAACAAGCAGTCGGTCAATCGGCCGCTTCGCTCGGCCACGCAGCCGATTTATTACGGGGACAATCTCATCGGCGCGCAAACGGCCTACGAGGTCGACATCTGGGGACGGGTGCGCGATCTCGTCGCCTCGGCGAATGCGAACGCGGAAGCGAGCGCGGATGCGCTCGCCGACGCGAGACTCGAACTGCACGCGGAACTCGCGCGCGATTATGTCAATCTGCGCGGCTTCGACGATCAGGCCAAACTCCTTTCCGATACGATCGCCATCTATCGCTCGGCCCTGAAACTCACTCAGGATCGGCTCGCGGCGAATATCGTCTCGCCGGTTGACGTCGACCGAGCGCAAGCCCAACTGAGTTCCGCCGAAGCGCAGGCTTCCGAGCTCGCTCTCAACCGCACAACTCTGGAAAATTCCATCGCTGCGCTGATCGGCAAGGCCGCAGCATCGTTTTCGGTTTCGCAATCTTCGAGGCGGCTTCCATTGCCGAAACCGCCGGGGGCAGTGCCAGCCGACGTGCTGCGCCGGCGTCCGGACGTTGCCCAAGCCGAACGGGTGACCGCCGCGGCCAGCGAAGTGATCGGCGCTTCGCGCGCAAATTTCTTTCCCAAAGTCACCTTGCTCGCGCTCGGCGGGACGCAGGACACCAAGTTCAGGCTGTTCGACGCGATCAATTTATTCGGGAGCGTCGGACCTTCGATCGATTTTCCCTTGTTCGACGCTGGCTTGCGCCAGGCCCAACTCGAAATCGCCAAGGCGCAATTCACCGAGGCGGCGGAGAACTATCGGGCCACGGTTTTGCGCGCGCTCAAGGAGGTTCAGGACGAGCTGTCGGCCTTGCGATGGCTCGCAAAAGAATACGAGCAGACGACCACGGCGGCGGCGGCGGCCCGCAAGGCAGCCGACCTGTCCTTGACCCTGTACCGCGACGGGGCGTCTTCCTATCTGGACGTGGTTACTGCTCAGAGCACAGCTCTCGAGGCGGAGCGTCTGGCGATCGCGCTGCACACCCGCCAACTGGTGGCCGAGATCGGCTCGATGCTCGCGCTCGGCGGCGGCTGGATCGCGCCGCCCGAGCCCCACGCGAAGCCGGGTTTGGCGCCTTATCTGCCGAATAGCGCGCCAAGTTTTCTGCATGAGCAACAAACTCGGCGTCGGGATACGCATTCTCACCTTGGGCCGAGATTACGCTTGCGAAGCCGCGCCCGTTATTTTGGAACACCAGTTATTCGAGCATATATCATCGCGCCACCAGTTAGGATACGAATGGATATAAAATAAATTTTACGCAATAGCATCGCACGGTTATCTCTGGAACGGGCGAAATCATCGGTTGGCTGACGAAAGGTTGCCCTCGAAGTAACCGGTATCTATGAGCGCTCGTCTTTTGGAACTTGCAAAGCGCACACGACGTCAAATTATTGCGATTCTGATATGCTCTTAATAAACGTTGTCTTTCATTGATAGATTTTCACTACTAGATAATAAAATTTATTTTATTACATTATAATATAATTTAGTACATCCTGTCTCCACTTGACTGTTAGCGTCAAGTCAAGTCGAGTTCACTCAATTCAATATGCGGTTACACGGTCCGCTGACGGGCGAGCGCAACGCCGAGCGTAGCGCCCACTCGTGAGCCGGCCCATTGGAGGCTGAAATGAAGGCGTCACTTGCGTTGGCTGTTGGAATTGTCGCGTGGGCGGCTGGTCCCACGCTAGCCGCACCAGGTCGTGACATGACTCGTCATCGCGTTCACTACGCCCACCATCACGTCCGGAAGCACGCCCGCGAACGAGGCTGTCGCGGCTAGCACTGGCCGAAGCGCCAAGCGCGCCGACTTCGCTTCGCGCTATAGCGCCATCCGCGCCATTCCAGTGGCCGCGGATCGCCCCTTACCCTCCGGGCCAAGGCGACGCGGACGGGCTCGGCCGCAACGTTGACGACTGCAACAAAGGCTGCATTGGGAACTAAGCTCGAGACCTCGCGCGGATGGCGGCCTTTCCGCGTCGAGCTGCAAAGGCGCGCTCAACGCGTTCTCTGCGATGATCCGTTATCGTCCCGCAAAGCGGGTCGAGGCCTCGGCGGCTCTGTGGTCGCAGGTGACGGGGGATTGGCGAGCAGCTACCTTTATCGCGTGAATTTCGCTCCGACCAAGGGAGTGCGAGTGGATTTGTGATTTGAGAGGGCGAGAACGCGAATAACCCAGCGAGCGACGCCGACCATTGCAAACGCAACTCGGAAGAAACAGCTGGGCCACGCTTCAACCGACGTACGGCGCCGGCGCTACCAACTGCCAACATCGACGCAGCCCCACCGGGCGCAATCGTCGGGATTGCGACTTAGTCCGTCCGTCTCGTGAACATCGTAAGGGTAGCCGTACGGATTGGAGGGATCTTTGAAGATCCTGGGCAATTGGCTCGCGGGAAGCTGGTTCGCCTGCTGCATCGTCATCACGGGGAGGCTTCGACGCTCGGTTTGGCATCCGGCAGCAGAGCCAGTCAGCGCGGCGACCAGCGCAATCCGAAGGAAGACCGATGGTGTCATTGACTCTTCTCCCGCGCGTTCCGCGTACAGTGAATAACACCCGTCTCACTCATTTCGAGCCAGTTGGCATGCGTTGGTGACGGCGGGAATGCGAATAATAGGTCGAAATTTGAAATTATGCCGGGCATGCGATTTACCCGAACCCTATTGCGACAAACGACGCGCTTGCGCCTCACGCGCGCCTGTTCGGGTCAGGCTTGTCCGGAAGACCCCACGTAACGCTCAAGCCACCGGCTGTAGCGCGAGACTGTAAAGCAAATGACGAAGAAGACCGCGCCCGCAACGAAATAGGCTGTGGTGTAGCAGCCCGGCCACTCCTGCTCGTGGCTCGCGGCCTCCCGCACGGCGCTCAGGAAATCGGTCATTCCGATCACCGCGACGAGAGGCGTGCTTAAGAGAACGCCGATACCGAGGTTGACCAGCGCCGGGATCACCGCGCGCAGCGCCTGCGGCAGGAGTACGAGCTGCATGGTCTGCCAATATCCGAGGCCAAGGGCGTAAGCGGCCTCCGTCTGGCCTTTCGGCAAAGCCTGCAGGCCTGCTCGGACGACCTCCGCCAGATAGGACGCGACGAACAGGATGAGCGCCGCCTCTACGCTGACGAAGGTATTCACCTCGACGCCCGGCAGCATCATCGGCACGATGAAGCTGCTCACATAGAGCGCGACGAGCATCGGCACGCCGCGGACGAGTTCGATCAGCCCGACGGCGGCCGTTCTGAGACCGCCCATCTGCGACCGGCGCGCCAGCGCGAGCGGAACCGCGACAACGAAGGCGCCGGCGTAGGCGATCATCCAGACAAGAAGCGTCAGCGGCAGACCCCCCCACGCATTGGTCGACACGCGAGTCTCCGTCAGCACGCCTGCGAGAAGGCCGCAGACCAGAGCCGGGGTTGCAACCCAGGCGACAATCAGAGGCCATCCCCAAAGCACGGGGATCATGCTGGCGAGGATCACGGCGGCCATCATGACGAGGCTCAGCGCGGGCCGCCACAGCACCGCTTCCGGATAGACGCCGAAGACCATCAGTCGCGCATTCGAGACGACGAACGGCCAGCAGGCGCCCGAGTGAACCTTGCACGCTTCCGGCCCGCCCGACCACGCGGCGTCCAGCACAGCCCACCGAACGAAATGCCAGGAACAGAGAACGATGACGATCGCGGCGGCGAGGGTCAGGAACGCGTTCGTCCAAGAGGAAAAGAGACCCGCCAGTCCTTCGCGCCACGGCGGAGTTCTGGCCGCCGGACCGCCGTCGCATCGAGGAGGATCGTCATGTGGAGACGATCCCGCGCCGCACCAGCAATCGATTGTAAGCGTTGATCGCGGCCGAGATCGGCAGGCTGATCGACAGAAACACGACGAGCAGGACGAGGATCGTCTCGACGGCGTTGCCGGTGTTGTTGGCGCTTGTCTTGATGACGGCCGTAACCTCGGTGAAGCCAATCAGCACGCCCAGCGTCGTGTCCTTGGTCAGGTCGAGGTAGGTCGACGTGATGAGAGGCGTGATGACGCGCATCGCCTGCGGCAGCACGATCAAGTGGAGAATGCGACCCTGCGAGAAGCCGAGCGCCCGGCCCGCGTCCCATTGGCCGCGCCCCACCGATTCCAGTCCGGCGCGCACGATTTCCGAGATATTCGCAGCGTAATAAACGGAAAGTCCGGCGAGCATCGCGGCGAACTCCGGCGTGAGCGCCAGGCCGCCGACGATGTTGAAGCCCTTCAGCATCGGCGTATCCAAAGAGATGCGGACGCCGCTCCCCCCTATCCAGGCCGCCGACAGGCCGACCAGTCCGGCGGCGATCAAAAGCCACTCGACCGCAGCGAGAGAGCGCTTGAGCCGTTTGCGGATGAAGTGGACGACGATGACGCCAAGGCCGAGCACAATCGCAAGCGGCCACAGGGAACCGTGCTCGACCACGATCCACGGCACAGAGACGCCGCGAACCGAAAGGTAGGTCGCGGGCAGGGGCGTGAGCGCCTGTCGCACAGGAGGCAGGGCGTGTGTGAGCGCGATCCAGAAAAAGAGCTGCAACACGAGCGGCGTATTGCGGATCAGTTCGACATAGGCTTCGACGAGCTTCGAGACGAGCGGATTGCCTGCGGCGCGCGCGACGCCGAGGAACAGACCAAGCGCGGTGGCGACCACGCATCCCGAGGCTGCGAGCTTCAGCGTGTTGAGGATCCCAACGAGGATCGCGCGCGAGTAAGGATCGCCCGGTCGGTAGGTGATCAGGGATTCCGAGATCTCAAAATTCGCGGGCTGGCTCAGATAGTCGAGCGTCGGGGACATCCCCAGCCGGTGCATGCTCGCGAGGATGTTCGAGAATGCGACCCCAAGCACGACGACGGCGCCGAGCAGCCCGACGATCTGGGCGACGGGATGGTCGCCCCACCAGCGTCGGAGGGGCGCGAACCGTGTTTCCTCCGCGGGAGCCGGGAGTGCCTGCAGATCTGTCATCGCACGCGTGGGGGCCTTGGCGCGGGTCCGGCTAAACCCGCTCCGCCTCGCGCGTCAGCGGAACGGCGGTGAATAAAGAAGGCCGCCTTGCGTCCAGAGCCGATTGAGGCCCCGATCGAAGCCGATCTTCGTCCCCTTGCCGAGGTTCCGTTCGAAAATTTCGCCGTAGTTCCCGACCTTCTTGATGATGTTGTAGGCGAATTTCGGATCGAGGCCAATCGCCTCGCCGAGCGAGGGGTCGACGCCGAGGAAGCGTTTGATTCCCGGATCGTCGCTCGTCAGGAACGTGTCGATGTTCTGGCTGTTGATCCCGTATTCCTCGGCCTGGATGGTTGCATACACGGTCCAGTTCACAATCTCGAGCCAGCGGTCGTCTCCGCCAAGCACGGCGGGCGCGAGCGGCTCTTTGGAGAGGCGCTCCGGCAAGACCACGTAGTCATCGGGATTTGTGAAGGCCGCGCGCCTGAGACCGAGGTCGGACGCGTCCTGCGTCAGCGCGTCAACGCGGCCGGACAGGAGCGCCTGCGAGAACGTGTTGGTGTCCTCGATCACGACGGCCTTGTAGCTCTTGTTGTTCTTCTTGAAGAAGTCGGCGATGTTGAGTTCGCCGGTCGTGCCGCTTTGCACGCCAATCGACGCGCCATCGAGATCGGAGGCCTTCGATATTCCGAGCGACTTCTTCACCAGGATTCCCTGCCCGTCATAGAAGACGACCGGGCCGAAGTGAAAGTTGAGCTTGAACGCTCTGGTGATCGTCACCGTGACGCCGGAGAGAAGAACGTCGAACTGGCCCGCCTGCAGCGCCGGCAGGCGTTGCTGCGGCGAGGAATTTGTAAACTCGACCTTTTCGGGATCGTTGAAGAGGGTGACCGCAAGCGCCCGGCCGAAGTCGACAAAGAACCCTTCCCATTTGCCGCTCGCATTGGGCGCGAAGAAGCCCGACTGACTGCCAACGCCAACCCTGATGACGCCACGCTCTTTGATCTTGTCGAGCGTGGGTCCCGCCTGGGCGGACGTCACGGCTGCGATCCCAAAGGCCGCGAGCGCAATCGCAACACCCAGCCTCAATTTCCGCCGCGTCACTAGGAACTTTCGCATTCTCATATCCTTTGGTCGTTGAGCCTTGATAAGATCGGCGACAAGGTTCATGATAGTAAATCTATTGACTTAGTCAACTTTTGTAGGCGAGCTCTCGCGTGGAATTGGTGACACGCGTGCGTCCCCCCTGTCGTGGAGATCCCATGTCTCATTCGTTCCCAAAGGCGCGAGTTTCGGCCGTCGCTGTCTTGGCGGCCTTGGCTCTAGCGAACATCCTTCCCGTTGTCCCCGGCGCTTTCTGCGCCGGCGGCCTCCGCCGAGCTTACGCTTGATGCAGCTGTAGACAATCCCGGACGGACGCCAAAATTTGTCGCGCGCGACAAGGCTCGTCATCCGCTCGGTGAACTCGCCTTCTTTGGCGTGACCCCGCAATCGACCGTGGTCGAGATCTGGCCGGGCGGCGGCTACTGGACGGAAGTCCTCGCGCCCTTCCTGCACGATCACGGCGCCTATTATGTCGCGTTGCAGGGCAAGGGAGGGAGCGAGGCTGCGGATTCTGAAGCGGACAAGCTCAACGCCCTGTTCCACGCCAAGATCGATGCCGACAAGGCGACGTACGGCAAGCTCACGCCGACCGTTTTCGGTGTTGGACAGGGCGAAATTGCTCCGCCCAACTCCGCCGATTTCGTCCTCTCTTTTCGCAACCTTCACAATTGGCTGGAGGACGGATTTCGCTCCGGAAGCCTTCGCAGCGTTCTACCGTGCGCTGAAACCGGGCGGGGTGCTCGGCCTTGAGGATCATCGCGGCCAGCGGGACACACCGCAAGATCCGAAGGCTGCGGACGGCTACGTCCGGCAAGACTACGCCATCGCGCTCGCGGAGAAGGCGGGCTTCGTGCTCGCAGGCTCGTCCGAGATCAACGCGAACCTCAAGGACACGGCGAACTGGCCGAAGGGCGTGTGGACGCTTCCTCCAACTTTCAGGCTCGGCGACCAGGACAGGGCCAAGTACGAGGCGATCGGCGAGGCCGACAACTTCGTGCTTAAATTTCGCAAGCCCAGTCCATAATCGGAATCGTCGCGATTAGCTGGATAAGGCTACCCGACCGATACTCCCTTCAGGATGATCTCGATCACCTGTGATTTCGCGCGTTCAAAGCCCTTGTCGTCGAGCGGCCTGCCGCGATTCAGAGTCGCCATTTCATGCGCGGCGGTGGCATATTGCTGCGTTGTCGCCCAAATCATGTAGAACAGGAACTTCGGCTCGATCGGCTTCAGTTTGCCGGCGGCTATCCAGCGGCGCACCACCCGTTCGCGCGACGCGACCCACTCGGTCAGCGTCGTCTCGAGGAAATCCTGGATGATGGGTGCGCCGCGCATCACTTCCGCCGACCAGATGCGCGTCGCAAGCGGCATCTCGCGCGCTAGGTCCATTTTCGCTCCGATATAGGCTGAGAGAGCGATCGTCGGGTCCTCGCTGGCGTCGAAGGACGAAGCCGCGGCGAGCCAGGCGGTGAGCACGCGCTCGATCACCGACCGATAGAGCGTTTCCTTGGTGGGGAAATAATAGTGCAGATTTGCCTTCGGAAGGCCCGCGCGCTGCGCGATTGCAGCCGTGGTCGCGCCCGCGAATCCCTGCTCGGCGAACACCCGCTCGGCCGCCTCGAGGAGCGCGCGTTCGTTCTCCTCCCGGATGGTCGGTCTCGGTTTGCGCCGCGCCATGCTTTCCCCGAATGGCGCCTTCCCCATGAGCGGGCGTCGCGCGATTGGGAAGCCGCTGGCCCACGCCCTTGCGATAGGCGAGATAGCCGAATTGATGAGCGCCGCGCTCACGCTTACGCCATTTGACCATTTGGTCAAAGCTATAATAGCGTTTGCCGATATGTGCTGGAGTTGTTGATGGCTGACTTGTCCAATGTGCGCGTCGACGGGACAAGGCTGTGGGATTCGCTCATGGAAATGGCGAAAATCGGCGCCACGCCGAAGGGCGGCGTCAAGCGCCTGACGTTGACTGACCTCGACCGCCAGTCCCGCCAGCTGTTCCAGAAATGGTGCGAAGCGGCCGGTTGCGCGGTCACGGTCGACGAGATGGGGAATATGTTCGCCCGCCGCCCGGGTGAGGACAATTCGCTTGCTCCTGTGATGGTCGGCAGCCATCTCGACACCCAGCCGACCGGCGGCAAGTTCGACGGCGCGCTCGGAGTGCTCGGCGCGCTCGAAGTGGTGCGTTCGCTCAACGACCTGAACATCCGAACCAAACGACCGATCGAAGTCGCCAACTGGACCAACGAAGAGGGTTCGCGCTACGCCCCGGCGATGATTTCGTCGGGTGTGTTCGCCGGCGTGTACGACAAGGAATTCGCCTATGCGTGCAAGGACGGCGACGGCAAGGCGCTGGGAGATGAACTCGAGCGGATCGGCTTCAAGGGCGAGGAGAAGGTCGGCAAGCATCCCGTGCATGCCTTCTTCGAACTGCATATCGAGCAGGGGCCGATTCTCGAGGACGAGTTCGATCGACGTCGGCGTTGTCACCCACGGGCAGGGGCAGCGCTGGTACGAAATTCGCTTGACCGGGTTCGAGAGCCACGCCGGCTCGACGCCGATGCCGCGCAGAAAGGACGCGCTGCTCGGCGCCGCTCGGATCGTCGAGCTTGTGAACGCGATCGGCCTGTCGAAGGCGCCCCTCGCCATGTCAACGGTGGGGATGATCAATTCCTATCCGAACTCCGCAACGTGATCCCCGGCGAAGTGTTCATGACCTGCGAGTTCCGGCACCCCGACGACGCCACGTTGAGCGAGATGGATGCGGCGCTTCGCACGGGAGTTGAGGCGATCGCCACCAAGATCGGCCTGACCTACGACTTGAAGCAGATCTTCTACTATCCTCCTGTCCCCTTCGATTCCGAATGCGTCGAGGCGGTGCGCCGCGCGGCCAAACATTTCGGCTATTCGCACCGCGACATCGTCTCCGGCGCCGGCCATGACGCCTGCTATATGGCCCGCGTTGCGCCGACGTCGATGGTGTTCACGCCCTGCGTCGACGGGATCAGCCACAATGAGAGCGAGGACATCAAGCCGGATTGGGCGACCGCCGGCGCCAATGTGCTGATGCATGCGGTGCTGGAGAAGGCCGAAATCGTGTCGTAACGGCCCGCGGCGGCGCGTTTGTTCAGAAAACACAGGTTTGGGAGAATAAAATGTCGCTCGTCATCGAAGGCGGAACGATCGTCGCCGCGGACCGCACCTACAAGGCCGACGTGCTGGTCGAGGGCGAGACCATCAAGGCGATCGGCGAGGGGTTGAAAGGCGACAGCACGCTCGACGCCAAGGATTGCTTCGTCATGCCGGGCGGCATCGATCCGCACACCCATCTCGACATGCCCTTCATGGGCACGAACTCGGCCGACAATTACGAGAGCGGCACCAAGGCTGCGCTGTCGGGCGGCACGACAATGGTCCTCGACTTCTGCATCCCCAATCGCAACCAGCCCCTGATGGAAGCCTTCGCCGACTGGCAGAAGCGCTCGAAGGACGCCGTCTCCGACTATGCCTACCACATGTGCATCACCTACTGGGATGATTCCGTGCGCGAGGACATGGCCAAGGTGGTCAAGGCCGGCGTCACGACCTTCAAGCATTTCATGGCCTACAAGGGCGCGCTGATGGTCGACGACGAGCAGATGTTCGCTTCCTTCACCCGCTGCGCCGAGCTTGGCGCGATGCCGCTCGTCCACGCTGAGAACGGCGAAATCGTCGCCGCGCTGCAGAAGCATTACATGGCCAAGGGCGTCACCGGGCCCGAAGGCCACGCGCTGTCGCGTCCGCCGGACGTCGAGGGTGAGGCGGCCAATCGCGCGATCATGCTCGCCGATCAGGCGGGCGCGCCGCTCTACATCGTTCACGTCTCCTGCACGCAGGCGCATGAGGCGATCCGTCGCGCCCGCGCTCTTGGCAAGCGCGTCTATGGCGAGCCTTTGATCCAGCATCTCGTGCTCGACGAGAGCGAGTATTACAACAAGGATTGGAAGCATGCGGCGCGGCGCGTCATGTCGCCGCCGTTTCGCGACAAGATCCATCAGGACGATCTTTGGAACGGGTTGCGCGCCGGCTCGCTGCAGGTGGTTGCGACCGATCATTGCGCCTTCACAACGAAGCAGAAAGAGCTGGGCCTGACCGACTTCACCAAGATCCCGAACGGCACGGGCGGGCTCGAGGATCGCATGCCGGTCTTATGGACCTATGGCGTCGACACCGGGCGGCTCACGATGAACGAGTTCGTCGCCGCGACCTCGACGAACATTGCGCGGATCTTGAACCTCTATCCGCGCAAAGGGGCGATCCTGCCGGGCGCGGACGCTGACGTCACCGTCTGGGATCCGAAGGCCAGCAAGACGATCTCCGCCAGGTCCCAGGTTTCGGTCATCGACTATAACGTGTTCGAAGGAACGAAGGTGACCGGCCTGCCGCGCTATACGTTGTCGCGCGGCGAAGTCGTCTATCGCGACGGCGTGGTGCAAGCCGAGCTTGGGCGCGGCCGCTTCATCAAGCGCGAGCCGTTTCCCGCGGAGGCGCGCGCCCTCAAGCGCCATAAGGAATACACTGCGGTGGCAGGTGTTGCGCGCTGAGGAAACGGACCGACGATGGACGTAGCGGCGGCCGCCAAGCTCAAGCCGGATGACCGCGCGACGCCCGCCGCGGACGCCGCGATTGAGATCAGCGGGCTCTCGCTGCGCTTCAACACCGCCGATGGGCCGGTGCAGGCGCTGAGCGACATCAACCTGAAGGTCGCGCGGGGCGAGTTCGTCTCTTTCATCGGACCGTCAGGTTGCGGCAAGACAACGCTCCTGCGCGCGGTCGCCGATCTCGAGAAGCCGACCAGCGGCGCGATCCGCGTCAACAGCTTGAGCCCGCACGAAGCGCGCGCCAATCGCGCCTATGGCTACGTGTTCCAGGCGCCGGCGCTCTATCCGTGGCGAACCGTCGCGCGCAATATCGCCCTGCCGCTCGAGATCATGGGCTTCAGCAAAGCGGAGCGCGAGGCGCGCATCGCCAAGGGGCTCGAGCTCGTAAACCTCTCGGGCTTCGGCGGCAAATATCCCTGGCAATTGTCAGGGGGCATGCAGCAGCGCGCGTCGATTGCGCGAGCTTTGTCATTCGATCCCGATCTTCTCCTGATGGATGAGCCGTTCGGCGCGCTCGACGAAATCGTGCGCGACATGCTGAACCAGCAATTGCTGCGGCTCTGGGACGTGACCGGCAAGACGGTGCTGTTCGTCACCCACTCGATACCGGAAGCGGTGTTTCTGTCGACGCATATCGTCGTCATGTCGCCTCGTCCGGGTCGCATCACCGATGTCATCGCCTGCAATTTTCCCCGCGACCGGGCACTGGATATCCGCGAGACGCCTGAGTTTCTGGCGGTTGCGAACCGGGTGAGGCAGGGCCTGCGCGAGGGGCATTCCTATGACGGGATAGCGTCCCTCCCAGCCCTCTCCCCGGGAGGGGGAGCAGCACGCCCTTCGTCGGGCGCGCGAGATGTGCGCAATGCAAGCGCCGGCGCCATCTCGACATGACAGACCCTCTGCCGCTTCGCTCCGGCTGCATGGCTCGAGGCAAGATTGGCCCATCGCGGATTGCGTTGCCTGCGCGCAAGTCGTCGTCGAAGCGGACGGTCGCACAACGGCGGGGCAGATGACAGATTTTCGGCGGGCCGCTTCGCTTCGGCCTCATCATCGGCGCATCGAGCGTCCGCGTCGATCGGCGCTCGCAACTGAGGCTCACGCCGTCGACGTCACGATCGACGGCTCTGCAGCGTCCATCGGGCTACGCGCCACTCCCAGCGAGCTGAGGGAACCTCCGATGAAATCCGCGCTCCCCCTCACGACCGTCGTCCTCGCGATCCTCGCGATCTGGTATCTCGCCGCGGCGCTGATGAACGCGCAGCTCCAGCGCGACCAGTTCGCCAATGCGGGCCGGACGGATTACTCCACTCAGGACCTCGTCGAGCGCGTCGCTCAACATGGAGCGGCCGAAGCTGCCGGCGCCGCATCAGGTCGCAAGCGAACTCTACAAGCTCGTCTTCGCGACCGCGCCGACGTCCAAGCGCAGCCTCGTCTATCATGGGCTTATCACGCTTGAAGAGACGCTGATCGGCTTCGCTGTCGGCTCGGCTCTGGGCATCGGGCTCGCCGTTCTCATCGTCTCCATGCGCTGGCTCGAGCGCTCGATGATGCCGTGGATCGTCGCGTCGCAGACCGTGCCGATCATCGCGCTCGCGCCGATGATCGTCGTCATCCTCAACCAGTTCAACGTCACCGGAATCGCGCCGAAGGCCGCGATCGCGGCCTATCTCTCATTTTTTCCGGTGACCGTCGGCATGGTCAAAGGCTTCCGCTCGCCCGATCCGTTGCAGCTCGACCTCATGCGCACCTATTCGGCGACGCGCGCACAGACTTTCCTGAAGCTCAGGGCGCCGGCCAGCGCGCCGTTCTTTTTCGCCAGCATGAAGATCGGCGCCGCCGCGGCGCTCGTCGGCGCGGTGGTCGCCGAAGTGACCAAGAGCGAGGACGGGGGCTTGGGCGCGCGGCTGTTGGCGGGCTCCTATTATGGGCAGACGGTGCAGATCTGGGCGGCTTTGTTCGCAGCCGCCGCGCTCTCGGCCACGCTCGTCGCCGCGATCGGCGGCGCGGAGCGCATCGCGCAACGGAGAATGGCGTTCAGCCCATGAACCTGCGCCGCCTCACGGACCTCTTGCCGCCGCTCGCCTTCGGCCTCGCGGTGCTCGCGATCTGGGAGGCGGGGGTCAGGCTTCTTCAGGTGCCGGCGATCATCCTGCCTCCGCCCTCGGCGATCGCGGCGCGGTTCGTCACGTCCATACCCACGCTCGCCGCCGATTTCCGGCAGACGATCCAGGGCGTGCTCGCGGGTTACGTCATCGGCTCGCTGTCGGGATTCGTCGTCGCGATCCTGATCGACCGCTCGCAATTCCTGCAACGCGGCCTCCTGCCGATCGGCAACCTCGTCTCCGCGCTGCCGATCGTGGGCGTCGCGCCGATCATGGTGATGTGGTTCGGCTTCGACTGGCAATCGAAAGCGGCGGTCGTCGTCGTGATGACCTTCTTCCCGATGCTGGTCAACACGATCGCCGGCCTCTCCAGCGCGGGCTCGATGGAGCGCGATCTGATGAAAACTTACGGCGCGAATTATTGGCAGACCCTGCTCGCGCTGCGCCTGCCGGTCGCGATGCCGTTCCTCTTCAATGCGCTCAAGATCAACACGACCCTCGCCATGATCGGCGCCATCGTCGCCGAGTTCTTCGGCACGCCGATCGTCGGCATGGGCTTTCGCATCTCGACTGAAGTCGGTCGGCTTCAGATCGACATGGTGTGGGCGACGATCGTCGTCGCCGCGCTCACCGGATCGCTCTTTTATGCGCTGGTCGCAGGCGTCGAG
Source organism: uncultured Alphaproteobacteria bacterium (assembly GCA_963762335.1). Classification (GTDB taxonomy): domain Bacteria; phylum Pseudomonadota; class Alphaproteobacteria; order Rhizobiales; family Beijerinckiaceae; genus Roseiarcus. Next base: position 18,161 of record CAVXKU010000021.1, read on the forward strand.
CGGCGGGTGACGTTCTGGCACGCCTCCTATCGCGCGAAGGAGGCTTGAGCTTTTTACGCCATGCGCTAGTTTTACGCGCGGAGACGGGAAATCTAGGGTTCAACCGGGAGAGCAAAAATGAAAAAGATGATGTTCGCAGTCGCCGGCGTGGCGGCGATGCTGGCGGGCGCAGCGCATGCCGACGACAAGGTGACGCTCCAGCTCAAATGGGTCACGCAGGCCCAATTCGCGGGCTATTACGCCGCCAAGGACAAGGGTTTCTACAAGGCCGAGGGGCTCGACGTGACCATCAAGCCCGGCGGGCCGGATGTTGCGCCGGAGCAGGTGCTGGCGGGAGGCGGCGCCGACGTCGTGGTCGACTGGATGCCGGCCGCGCTGGCGGCGCGCGAAAAGGGCGCGCCGATGGTCAACATCGCGCAACCGTTCAAGCATTCGGGGCTCGAGCTCACCTGCCGCGCCGACACCGGCATCAAGAAGCCCGATGATCTCAAGGGCCGCACGCTCGGCGTGTGGTTCTATGGCAACGAATATCCGTTCCTCAACTGGATGGGGAAATTGAAATTCCCGACCGACGGCTCGCCGGCCGGCGTCAAGGTCGTGAAGCAGGGTTTTAACGTCGACCCGCTCTTGCAGAAGCAGGCCGATTGCATCTCCACCATGACCTACAATGAATATTGGCAGGTGATCGACGCCGGCTACAAGCCCGAGCAGCTCGTCGTGTTCAAATACGAGGATCAGGGGGTCGCGACCCTCGAGGACGGCCTTTACGTGATGGAGGACAAGCTCAAGGACCCGGCGTTCGTCGACAAGATGGCGCGCTTCGTGAAAGCTTCGATGAAGGGCTGGGACTATGCCCGGGCGCACCCGGAGGAAGTGGTCAAGATCGTGCTCGAAAACGACTCGACCGGCGCCCAGACCGAGCACCACCAGACGCAGATGTTGAGCGAAATCAACAAGCTCACCCAGGGCTCCGACGGCAGGCTCGACAAGGCCGACTACGAGCGCACGGTGAAGACGCTGCTGACCGGCGGGTCCGATCCCGTGATCTCCAAGGAGCCGACCGGCGCCTATACGACCGCAGTCACCGACAAGGCGCTGGCTAAGTAAGTAGGTTCCTGACGGCCGCAAAGCGGCCGATCGGGAATCCAGTGCAGCGCGCTCGATTTGGATTCCCGGTCGGACCTGCGGTCCGCCGGGAATGACAAGATCCAACCGGGCAGGTCACTCAAGCGGCTTTCGCTCTGGTGCGACGCGGACCGCGCCGCGCCACGCCCGACGAGATCGTGGATGAAGCGCAGCTTGTTCACGACTGCCGGCGCGATGACGAACGGATAGAGATCGGGCCTGCCCATAGCCCGATTGACGCTGTTCATGGCCACCACAAAGGGCGCCCAGGCGTCGACGATCTGCTCGACGGAGCCGACGGCATAGGGATCGAAATCGAGCTTGGCGAAATGCGCGCCTTCCTTGTCGACCGCGGGCGCGATTCTCACCCCAAATGCGTTCGCTGTCTCTAGCGTATCAACGATGTGCAGGTAGTGAGCCCAGGTTTCTGCGAAATCCTCCCAAGGGTGTGAGGTCGCATAAGCCGAAACGAAGCGCTCCGCCCAATCTCTAGGGGCGCCATGCTCGTAGTGACGCTTGAGAGCCGCTTCATAGTCCTGGGAATCGTCGCCAAAGGCCGCGCGACATTGTTCGAGCTGGCCGCCGTCACGAACCAGGATGTCCCAATAATGGTGCCCGACCTCGTGCCGGAAATGGCCGAGCAGGCTGCGATAGGGCTCGGCCAATTCCGCCCGGCGCTTCTCGATCTCGGCGCTATTGGCTTCCGCGAGCGCGATCGTAACCACGCCGTCGTCGTGCCCGGTCATCACTTTGGGGCCCGAAGGGCAGGAAGGATCGGCCAGGAACTCGAACATCAGACCGTGGACCGGATCCTCGGCGCGGGTCTTGAGCGGCAGCTTCCAGCGCAGCAGACTATAGAACAGCCGGTGCTTGGCGAGTTCGATGTCGCGCCACGCCGTGAGATGCGGAGCTTGGGAAATGTCTGGAATCGTATCGTTATGGCGGCACGCGACGCAGAGCCGGTCCTGTCCTTCGGCCGTCGTCAGCCAGTTGCAGACGTCGTAGTCCGCGTTGGCGCAGAAGCGGCGCGACCCGCTCTCGCCGACCAGGGGCGTCCAGGATTGGCCGCCCGCGGGCTCGAGGGCCGCCATGATTTCGAGTTCCGGGACATAGCCGAGCCGATGGCCGCAACGGCCGCACGTTCGATTTTCGAAGTAAACGATGTTGTCGCAAACCTGACACCGAAACAATTTCATGGAAAGCAATCCTCGGCGCGCAATCCTCGGCAGCATGAAGCGCCCGGAACGCGCGAGGCGTCAAATCGTTCCCACCAAATCCAGACGGGGTTGATCAAGATCCAGCTTGGAGGCTGCGCCTTCTGCTGCGAAAAGGAAATCTAGGCCCTGTCGGAGTTCAGCAATGCGGGTAAAGCTATTTTCCGTGGCCGCCGCCACGCCAATCCAGTCGCTTGAGAACGACATCAACGAGTTCCTGGAATCCCAGCGTCCGCACGTCACCTATGTGAGCGTAAGCTCGAGCGACATCGAGAGGGTCGCGTCCGTCTGGTACGAAGAGCCGCACCATCGGAGTGTCGAGCAGACGATGGCGGAATTGGAGGAGCTGGTGGAAGAGCCCGGCGGCGAGGGCAATTTGGCGTGAGGTGCGACGCGGGCTAGCGCCTGTTGAAGCGACCTTTTCACCGCGAAGTTGGGCAATTCAGCAAAGCTCGATCGTGCTTTAGATTCTCGCTTTCTCAGGAATGACGTGGCCTGCGGCAGCCGTCTGCTCACGGAGGCGGGAAGCCCACAGGAGTTACCGCTTCGGCTCGAAAACGCGAAGGGCAAGCACAGAGCGCACCAGGCCGGACGGCACTAACGGCCAGGTCCGGCGGAACGGGCACGATTTTGGAAAATCAGACATTTTCTTGCCAGGCGACCGAAAATGTTCTATATTTGTTCCTATGAGGGACAGCTCGCAATCCTCAGTTCCGCCCGGAGCCCTTGCTGCGAGCTAGCGTTCGCCGCGAGCGCGTCGCCCAGCGACGCGTCGCGCCAGGCGGCTGGAAAAGGCCGAGCGCGAGGCGGCGGGAATCGTCAGCTTCCTCAATCGCGGCGTTTCGATCTCCGAGATCGCCGCGCAGAGGGCCTGTCGCTCAAGCGGATGCGCAATGTCGTTCGCGGTGGCCGCTCGGCGGCATGCCTCAGCCCCAGCCGAATTTCTTGCCCGGCGCCGCCGGCCGATTCCTCGGCGCTTCAGGTCAGCCGCCTCAACGAGGCGCTGCTCGTGACCTATAGCGCGATGCACACGTCAACGGCGGGAACGAACTTCGAGGCGGTCGATCGCGTGGTCAGGATTGTCCGCGAGCTCGACCGCTATCACGGATTTGCCGCTGCTCCGCGGCCGCGAGAAGAGCTTGAGGCGCGCCGGCTTCCGCCGCCCGTCGAACGTCCGCTCGCGCTCGAAGGCCCGGGCCAGAGTGACTCGCAAATCACGACTGCAAGCCGTTGAAAAGGCTCGATTCGGACTCGCTAAATTGCGAGCCCTAGCATCCCTCTCCCTCGGGGAGAAGGTGGCCCGAAGGGCCGGATGAGGGGCGTCCGATTACCTCGGCGCGGCGCGCTTCACGATCGCCTTCGTATCGACGCCGGTCAGCGCGCCATAATTATGCGCGCCCCTCGTCTCGATGCGCGAGCGGCAAAAGGCCTCGGCGACCGGAGAAGCGGCGCGGAACAGCGCCGCCGCCTGAAGCCCGACGGCTAGACGGTCGCACAGATCGCGGGCACGGGCCTCGAAGTCGCCGAGGTCGCGCAGATCGTCCTTGAGCGCCACGACATGGGCGTCGAGCGCCGCGCTTTCGCCCTTCGCGGCCGAGACCTCCGCGAAATAGGCCTCAAGCGTCTGCGGCGAGCGCTGCATCGCGCGGGCAATGTCGAGGCACTGCACGTTGCCGCTCCCCTCCCAGATCGCGTTGACCGGCGCCTCGCGATAGAGGCGCGGCATCGGGCTATCCTCCATGACCCCCGAGCCGCCGAGACATTCCAGCGCCTCGTAGGCGTGGCCCGGCGCCCGCTTGCAGATCCAGTATTTGCCGATCGCGCAGCCCAAGCGCACCAGCGCGTCCTCATGCGCGTCGTCGCGATGATCGAGCGCGCGGGCGATGCGCATGGTGAGGGTCAGCGCCGCCTCGGCCTCGATCGCGAGGTCGGCGAGCACCGCGGTCATGATCGGCTGGTCGATCAGGAACGCGCCGAAGGCCTTGCGCTGGCGGCAATGGTCGATCGCCTGCGAAACCGCCATCCGCATGCCGGCGGACGAGCCGATCATGCAGTCGAAGCGGGTCATGGCGACCATCTCGATGATCGTCGCCACCCCACGCCCTTCAGCGCCGACCATCCAGCCGAGCGCGCCGCGCAACTCCGTCTCGCTCGACGCGTTGGAGACATTGCCCATCTTGCGCTTGAGGCGGATGATCTGCAGCGGGTTCTTGGTTCCATCGGGGCGCCAGCGCGGGACGAGAAAGCACGAGAGGCCGCCCGGCGCCTGGGCGAGGACGAGAAACGCGTCGCACATCGGCGCCGAGACGAAGAACTTGTGGCCGACAAGTTCGTAAGCCTGGCCCCCTCCCTCGGCGCCGACCGGAATCGCGCGGGTCGTGTTGGCGCGCACGTCCGAGCCGCCCTGCTTCTCGGTCATCGCCATGCCGATCGTCACGCCCTGCTTCTCGTCGGCAGGAACATTGCGCGGATCGTAGACGCGAGCCTGGATCTTCGGCAGCCATTGCGCGGCGAGGTCTCCCTGCAATTTGAGACAAGGGCTCGCGGCGAAGGTCATGGTGATCGGGCAGCCGTGACCGGCCTCGACTTGCGTGTGCATGTAGGAGCGCGCGGCGCGCGCCACATGCGCGCCCTCGCCCGGATCGGTCCAGGGCGATGAGTGCAGGCCATCCTCGATCGAGGCTTTCATCAGCGCGTGATACGAGGGGTGGAAGCGGATGAGATCGACACGCCGCCCGTAGCGATCGTGGGTGTCGAGCTCGGGCGGGTTCTTGTTCGCCAGCGTCCCCAGCTCCAGAAATTCGGCCGAGCCGGCGCGCGCCCCGAAGGCTTGGAGGCCGTCCTCCGCCCATGCGGCGCCCTCGCGCCCGACCGCCTCCTTCAGCGCCGCGTCGGAATCGTAGAGGCTGAAGTCGACGAGTTCGACCGGCTGGTTGAACACCTCATGAGTGACGGCGCCGTAAGGATCGAGTGGCGCGCGGAAATTGTTCTGTCGATCGGCAAGGGCGCTCATGGCCATCTCCCGTTTCCGCGAGGTTACTCCTCGTAGTCGTGCTCGGCAAAAGCGCTCTTCCCCTGTCGCCCTCGGCGGAGGCCATGTTAACCATCGGCCATGTCCGCCCCCTCATACGACCGCCGATTGACCCCTGCCCGCGCCGACTTGGCGGCGGAGCACCTGCGCGGCCTGGTCGATGCGCCGCGGTTCGTGGAAGGGCGTAAGATGCGCGTTATCGCCGCGAGCGCGCCGCTTCGGCGTTCTCCACAAGCGGACGCGCCGCTCGACACCGAGGCGCTCTACGGCGAAAGCGTCACCGTCTACGACGAGCAGGCAGGGTGGGCGTGGGCCCAACTCGATCGCGACCAATATGTCGGCTATCTCCCGAGCGCGGCGCTCGGCAACGACGTCCGAACCGACCCATCGACTCGCGGCATTGCGGACGCACGGCTATCCCGGCCCGGCCATCAAGGCGCCGCCGCGGATGGCGCTGTCGCTCGGCTCACAGCTCAAGATCGTGGACCGTCAGGGCGACTTCGCGGTCTCGGAGGACGGGCTTTACTTCTGGTCACGCCATTTGGCGGAATTGGGCGCGCGCGGGCCGGACGCTGTCGCGATCGCAGAGCTTTTTCTCGAGACGCCCTATCTCTGGGGCGGCCGGACGTCGGAGGGTGTCGACTGCTCGGGGCTCGTCCAAACGGCGCTGGCCGCCGCGGGGATCGCGTCGCCGCGCGACAGCGACATGAGGAGGCGATACTGGGCGAGCCCGTCGTCATCGACGACCCGACCGCGCCACTCGCACGCGGCGATCTCATATTCTGGAAGGGCCACGTCGGGATCATGCGCGATCCCGTCACGTTGCTTCACGCCAACGGGTGGCACATGAAGACAGTCAGCGAGCCGCTGGCGCAGGCGCGCGAGCGGATCGCCGCCAATGGCGGCGGCAAGGTCACAAGCGCTCGCAGACTGTGAGATCTCTTCTCCTTTGGGGAGAAGGTGGCGCCATAGGGCGTTCGGAAGAACGCCCGTCTCGTGACGGGCTTAGGGCGCCGGATCAGGGCCGCGCCCTACTTCTTGCCGCCGATGCCAATGCCGCCGAAGCGGGTGTTGAAGCGCGACAATCGGCCGCCGCGATCGAGCAACTGCTGCGAGCCGCCGGTCCAGGCCGGATGGGTATTCGGATCGATGTCCAGGTTCAGCGTCGCCCCCTCTTCCCCATAAGTCGAGCGGGTCATGAATTCGACGCCATTGGTCATGACGACCTTGATCATGTGGTAGTTCGGGTCGATGTCGGACTTCATCGTCGCGGTCTCGGAAAAATAAGCAAAGAGCCGACCGGGGGTCCGGCGGCTCTTTTTGTTGGCGGTCCTATAACGCTAGCAGCCCGCGGACGCAAGCTATCCGAAGGCGGTCGGCACCGACAGGATCATTCCGTTCCGCTCCCGGGCCTTGATTTGGGCGGAAAACCGGTACCTAAAGCGCCGCACAGCCCAAGGAGCCATTCGCGCAATGTCATCAGCCGCCGATGTCGGCAGCAAAAGGTCCCGCGTCTCGCTCGGCGCCGAAGCCGCTGGCACCTTACGCCTTCGCCCATCGTGGTCGTATCGGGCTGGCGTTGGCAGCCCTGACGATCGCTTCGGCTGCAACGCTCGTCGTGCCGATCGCCGTTCGGCGCATGATCGACTTTGGCTTCTCCGATTCCAACGCGGGCCTGATCCGCGCCTATTTTCTCGCGATGCTCGGCGTCGTGGCGGTTCTCGCGCTGGCGTCCGGCGCGCGGTACTATTCGTCATCACGCTCGGCGAGCGGGTGGTGGCCGACATCCGCTCGGCGCTCTTCGATCATCTGACGCGGCTCGAACCGGGCTTCTTCGATTGAGAGAAGACGGGCGAGATCGCCTCGCGCCTGTCGGCCGACACGACGCAGATCAAGTCGGCCTTTGCGTGACGGCCTCGTCGCGCTGCGCAACCTGTTCATGTTCGCCGGCGCGGTTGCGATGATGGTCGTGACCAGCCCGAGGCTCGCGCTGTATGTGCTGGCGGCGATCCCGGTTATCGTCTTGCCGTTGTTCGCGGCCGGTCGGGCGGTGCGGGAGCGTTCGCGCCGCGCGCAGGATACACTTGCCGACGCGACGGCATTTGCGACCGAAAGCCTGACGGCCGTGCGCGTCATGCAATCCTTTGTCGCGGAGGCCTTCACCGCCGGCCGCTACCGCGGCGGACGAGTTCGCCGGCCTACGAGGCGGCGGCGAACATGGCCCAGGCGCGTGCGTTCGTCACGATCGCGGCGTGTTCCTCGCCTTCGGCAGCGTCGTCGCCGTGCTTTGGCTCGGCGCGCAGGACGTCGTGGCCGGCCGCATACGGGCGGCGTACTCTCGCAGTTCGTGCTCGTACGCGGTGTTCGCCGCGGGCGCGCTCGGTCAATTGTCGCAAGTCTGGAACGAGGTCTCGCAGGCGGCGGGCGCCGCCGGCCGCATCGGCGAGACTCATGAGCGTCAAGCCGCGCATCAGGCGCCCGCGAACCCGCTGCCGCTTCCGTAGCCCGCCCGCGGCGCGCTCGCCTTCCGCTCGCGTCGATTTCGCCTATTCCGGGCCGGGCGCCCCCGTGCTGAGCAACGTGAGCTTCGCGTCGCGCCCGGCGAGGTCGTCGCCATCGTCGGCCCGTCGGGCGCCGGCAAGTCGACGATCTTCCAGCTGGCGCTGCGCTTCTACGATCCGGCTCGCGGCGAGGTTACGCTCGACGACATCGACATCGCGAAGCTCGATCCCGCGGACTTGCGCGCGCGAAATCGCGCTCGTGCCGCAGGAGCGCGTTCATTTTCGGCGCCAGCGTCGCCGACAACATCGCCTATGGCGCGCCCGACGCGAGCCGCGAGGCGATCGTCGCCGCCGCGCAAGCAGGCGGCCGCGGACCGTTTCATCACGGCGCTGCCGCAAGGCTATGACACGATCCTCGGCGAGCGCGGCGTGACGCTGTCGGGCGGCGAGCGCCAGCGGATCGCCATCGCCCGCGCGATCCTCAAGGACGCGCCGGTGCTGCTGCTCGACGAGGCGACTTCGGCGCTCGACGCGGAAAACGAGACGCTGGTGCAGGGCGCGCTCGAAACGCTGATGCAGGGCCGCACGACGCTCGTCATCGCCCATCGGCTCGCGACCGATCGTCAACGCGCATCGCGACTCTGGCTTTGTGGAGGGCGTCGTCGTCGAGGAGGGGCTCTTCAGCACGCCTCACTCATGGCGGCGAGCGGCCTCTACAGCGTCTTGGCCCGGCTGGGATTCGGAGACCGGCGCGGCCGCTCTGACGGTTGGCTGCGCAGCGTTTCCCCGCCCAGCTCGAACTACGCCGGTTGGCGGGGCAGTTTCATTTCAGTAGCACGTCGATATTGACTTCCGGCGTCGGATCATAAGGATGTCTCATCATTCAACATACTCCTCGATGAAGATGTACCTGCACATCAATTCCCTTGTCGTAGAGGTCGCCATGATGGCGTCGTAGGTGGCGTCAATGTCGCCGTATGCGCCCTGATGCTAGAAGCGCATCGCCTTGCCGCTCGAGCGTTGTTCCATCTTGACCATGTTCGGAGAGGCTCGATTTGCCTTCGGGGGCCGTAGCCAAGTCGGATATGCACGGATTGAGAGTTTGAAACCCGTGTTCGTCGGATTCGACAAAGACGGCGAGCAGCAGCCGGACGGTGCGAGATTCGCCTTGTCCATGTCCACTTGACCGAGACTCGGAGAGTTGGAGTGGCAGGTGTCGATCTGGACGCTCTGTCCACCTTGCCTTCAACATAGGCGAAGGGCCGCAGGCGATCCTCGACCATTTCCCCGGTCGAGGCTTTCGCCGGACGTGGCCGGCCCGGAGATTCGGGGCCTGGGGGGGCCGGCGCCGCGGGATTCGTCGCGGCCGACGTTTCAGGCTGGCGGGGAGGCCAATCGGGCCGTTGGCGCTTGAGCTGCCGGTGGAACTTGCGGCGCAGGTGTGACGAAGTTGCCCAGCGCCGGAGGCTGAGGTAGAGCAGCCGGCGCCTGCTCAGCAACCCCCCGCATGAGGGCCACGGCAGCCCCAGACGGCGAAGATGCCCGCTACGGCGAAACGGATCAGACCGGATGACATGGCAGACTAAGTCCTATGACGCGAGCGGGCGCGGATCGACCGTTGGCAGTCTAAAGTCATATCGGCGCCATAGGAAGAGAGCGCGCCTCAGGTTGTCAGGCCGGCTGGGGCCTTGTCCAGCGCAGCACGGGCTGCCGGGCAGCGCGCGTCTCGTCGAGCCTTCGGCGCGGCGCATGGACCGGCGCCGCCTGGAACCGCTCGCGCTCGCCCCCCTTCACGGCGAGGGCGAGGTCGCGCAAGGTCATGATGAACAGGTCGAGGCTCGCCTTCGACTCGGATTCCGTTGGCTCGATCAGCATCGCTCCATGCACGATGAGCGGAAAATAAACGGTCATCGGGTGATAGCCCTCATCGATCATCGCCTTGGC
>CAVXKU010000022.1:0-286569 GCA_963762335.1 uncultured Alphaproteobacteria bacterium
GCCGAACAATCGAGCGGAAGACGCCGGCGCAACTCGCGGAGGTCGCGAAAGCGGCGGTGGCTCTCGATGGCGTCAAACACATGGTGATGACCACCGGCACGCCGCGGGGCGGCGACCGGGGCGCCGCGATCCTCTGCGAGAGCGCCAAGGCCGTGAAAGCGGCCGTCGATCTTCCCATTCAGGCGCAATGCGAGCCGCCCGACGAAGACGCGTGGTTCAGGCGTATGCAGGAGGCTGGCGTCGACAGCCTCGGCATGCATCTCGAAGCGGTCACGCCAGAAGTGCGGCGACGAGTCATGCCCGGAAAGGCCGAAGTTCCGGTCGAGCGCTACCTTGCCGCCTTCGCCTCTGCGGTCGCAGTTTTCGGCCGCGGACAGGTTTCGACCTACATCCTTGCTGGGCTTGGCGACACGGCTGAGGAAATCCTCGCCATGTGCGAAACGCTTGTGACGATCGGCGTCTATCCCTTTGTCGTGCCTCTGGTGCCGATCTCGGGAACGCCGCTCGAGAGCACGCCAGTCCCAACCCCTGCTTTCATGCATTCGCTGCTTCAGCCGCTCGCACGCTTACTGATTGAGAATGGGCTCAGAGCTACGGATATCAAGGCGGGGTGCGGCAAGTGCGGAGCCTGCTCTGCTCTTTCCACTTACGAGAAGGCGCTTCTGTCATGATCGTCGACAGCATTGTGCCTTTTCTCCCTTGCGAATTCCGAATCAAGTTCGCCGCATCGCGATGGGAGCGTGAGGGTTCTTACGTCCTGAGACGGTCGGTGTTCTGTGAGGAACAGGGACTCTTTCGCACGGACGACCGGGACGCAACGGACGACTACGCGATTCCGATCGTCGCGCTTTCCATGCTCGGCGTCGCCTCAGACCGGGTCGTCGGAACGGTGCGTATCCACGAGGAGGCGACCGGCGTCTGGTGGGGCTCGCGCCTCGCCGTGGAGCAGCGACTATCGCCGGATCGGCGCCATCGGCGCGACGCTGATCCGTCTCGCCGTGTCGTCCGCCAACGCGATGGGCTGCAAAACCTTTCTTGCCCACGTCCAGGCGCAGAACGGGCCGCTGTTCCGGCAGATGCGCTGGGAAACGATCGAGGAAATCGATCTGCATGGCCGGCCGCACCTGAAGATGCGCGCGGATCTCTCGGCCTATCCTCCCTGCGCCACGCCAGAGCTTGGCTATGTCGCGCTCCGCAAGGCCGCCTAAGTTGGACGCCGACGCGTTCGAAGAGCTGGCGCGCGAGACGCGCGAGAGCCTTGGTCTGAAGGCGAAGGCTGAAATCGGCGTCGTCGCCGAGCGTCTCGGACTCGGACGCTCGGACGTTCGGGTGGGCGATGACTGCGCCGCGATTCCAGACGGCGACGGCCATCTCCTGTTTGCGATCGAAGGTTTCATCAATAGCTTTGTCGCGACCGATCCGTGGTTCGCGGGCTGGTGCGCCGTCATGGTGAATGTCTCGGACATTGCCTCGATGGGCGGCTGGCCAATCGCCGTCGTGGACGCGATTTGGGCTGCAGGAGAACCGGCCGCAGAGACGATCCTCGATGGCATGAAGGCGGCCTCCGCGGCCTACGCGACACCGATCGTCGGAGGTCACAGCAATCTGCACACGGCGCAGTCCCAGCTCGCCATGGCGATCGTCGGGCGCGCAGGAAAGCGGTTGCTGACGAGTTTCGACGCGAAGCCAGGCGACGTTCTGATCGCCGCGATCGACCATCGAGGCGCCTATCGCGAGCCGTTCGACAATTGGCAGGCGGCGCTCTCCGCTCCCCATGAGCGTCTGCGCGCCGACCTGGCGCTGCTGCCGCAGATCGCACGTCACGGACTCGCCCACGCGGCCAAGGACATCAGCCAGGGCGGAATCCCCGGAACGGCCACGATGCTGGCCGAATGTTCGGGCGTCGGCGTCGACCTTGACGTCGAAGCCATCGATCCGCCGCCGGACGTTTCGCTTTCTCGCTGGCTGAAGACGTTTCCAAGTTTCGGCTTCCTGTTGGCCACCGAGCCATCGAGATCGGACGCGCTCATCTCGGTCTTCCGCGAGCGCGACCTCGATGCGTCCGTCATCGGCAAAGTGAACGCGGGCTCGGAGGTGGCGCTGGTTGCCGGCGCGCACCGCGCCGTCATCCGTGACTGGCGCCGCGACCGCCTCCTGGGCCTCGCTCCCGTCGCGGAGCAAGCGGCGTGACGCGTCCCCTTCGTATCGCCATGTTGACGCACTCCACCAATCCGCGGGGCGGGGTCGTCCACGCGTTGCAGCTCTCCGAGGCGCTGACGGCGCTCGGGCATGACGTCGTCCTGCACGCTCCTGACTCGAAGGGAGAAGGATTCTTCCGGCCGGCGCGTTGCAAGACCAACCCGTTTCCGGTCGCCCCGGCGCCGCGCGATACATTTGCGATGATCGAACAGCGGATCGCCGACTATGTCGAGCATTTCGCCGACAGAAAACCGTGACTTCGATCTTTATCATGCTCACGACGGCATTTCCGGCAACGCGCTGGCGACGTTGAAGAGCCGGGGCCGCATCGCGAAATTCGTCCGGACGGTGCACCACATCGACGACTTCGCGGACGCGCGAATAGCCCGCTTGCAGGCGCGTTCGATCGAGGACGCGGACGCCTGGATGACAGTCAGCGGACTTTGGCAAGACCGATCTCCAGACAAGATTTCGGAATCGAAGGCGTCAGTCTGCGGAAACGGTGTCGATCGCGACCGCTTTCGTTCGCAGCCAGATGGAGGCGAGCCTGAACTGCAGGCGACGTCTCGGACTCGGCGCCGGCCCAATCTTCCTCGCCGTCGGCGGAATCGAGGAGCGCAAGAACACGGTCCGCATTCTCGACGCCTTCGCTCAGATCGCCGCGATGCGTCCTGACGCCGAGCTTGTCGTCGCCGGTGGCGCGAGCCTGCTCAACCACGACTAGTATCAGCGGACCTTCTCGCATCGCCTTACGAAGTGGGGGTCCATTAGCCAGATCAGTCCGTCTTACAGGCGTGATCCCTGACGCGGACATGCCGCGCCTCTATCGTCTCGCGACGGCGCTGGTTTTCGCTTCGGTGAAAGAGGGCTTCGGCCTTTGCGTTCTCGAAGGCCTGGCGAGCGGCGTTCCTGTCATTGCGTCGAGGATCGAACCGTTCGTCAGCTATCTCTCAGCCGACGACGCGATCTGGTGCGATCCCTTCAACGTGACGACCATCGCCGACGCGATGGCGCTCGCGCTTCGAGACGAGTTTTACGGAGCGCCTACGGAGCAATGGGCCGAAAGTCGCCGCGCGTTTCGACTGGCGCTCGGTCGCGGAAGCGCATGAGCCGCAATACCAGCGCCTACTGGAGGCCGCCGATGCCTGAGATGTGGTTCGAGGTTCGATGGCCCGATGGATCAAGCGAGACCTGCTATTCGCCGTCGCTCGTGATCAAGGATTATTTCCGGGAGGGCCAAGCTTACGCCGTTGCAGATTTCCTCGAGCGCAGCCGCACCGCGCTCCAGATCGCATCCGATCGCGTGAAGGCAAAATACGGCCGCCCATGCGGCCTCGCGCTTGGCCAGCTTTCGGCGATCGAAACCACAGCTGCTCGCTTCGAGACGCGATCCGGACGCGACCGTTCTCTGCGAACGCTTTCTCAATGAGGTCGAACGATGAACGGGAACGCTGCGCCTCACTATCACGCCGTCGTCGTCGGAGGCGGTCAGGCCGGTCTCTCCGCCAGCTATTGGTTGAGCCAAGCCGGGCTCGATCACATGGTGTTTGAAAAGAAGACCGCCATGCACAAGTGGCGCGAAGAGCGATGGGACGCCTTTTGTCTCGTCACGCCCAATTGGCAATGCCAGTTGCCCGGGCACGCCTATGACGGGCCGGACCCGAATGGGTTCATGGTGAAGGAACAGATCCTCGATTATCTCGAGGCGTTCCAGCGAAAGGTGGATGCGCCGATCCGCGAGAACGTCGAAGTTCGCGCCGTCGACAAGGAGGGCGATGGGTTCAGGATCACGACCACGGAAGGCGTCTGCACCGCGGACGCGGTGTTCCTGGCGACCAGTCTCTACGGAAAGCCCAGCGTTCCAAGTTTCGCGAACCGAATCCCGGACTCGATCCTGCAAGTCCACACGGCCGAATACCGCAACCCGAGCGCGCTCCCCAATGGATCGGTCGTCGTCGTCGGCTCAGGCCAATCCGGCGCGCAGATCGCCGAAGACCTGCACCTCGCGGGCCGGAAGGTGCATCTCGTCACCGGGAATGCGCCGCGTTGTGCGCGTTTCTATCGCGGACGCGACGTCGTCGACTGGCTGTGGGACATCGGGCAATACGAGATCACCGTCGCCAACGATGGCATGGGCCACAAGCGGCACGACACGAACCATTATCTGACCGGTCGCGACGGAGGCCGGGACATCGACTTGCGCACTTTCGCGCAACAGGGAATGGAACTCTATGGCCGGCTTGCAGGCGTCGAAAAGGGCCGGATGATTTTCGAGCCGAATCTTCGCGCCAATCTGGATGAGGCGGACCGCGTCTATAACGGCATCAATGCGCTGATCGACAAACACATTGCCGAGAAGGGCGTCTCAGCTCCCGAAGGAGGGATATACAAGCCGGCCTGGCAGCCCGACGACGAGCCGGCCGAGCTTGACCTTGTCGCGGCCGGAGTGGCCGCGGTCGTGTGGGCGACCGGTTTCTCTGCTGATTGGTCCTATGTCCGGCTGCCGATTTTCGATGGAACGGGCTACCCGGCCAATCGGCGCGGCGTAACCAGCGTGCCGGGCGTTTATGTTCTCGGCCTGCCTTGGCTTGTGGACCTGGGGCTCGGGCCGGTTTCTGAGCGTCGGACGTGACGCCGAAGCGGTGGTCGGCGCCGAGGTCGCCCGCCGGAACATGGTTCAGGCCGCCGAGTAGAGATCCCGTCACGAACGCGCGTCCAGGTTAGCTCGGCCGCAGCGCCCGAGCGTCATGCCCCCGACGGCTTGCGCCGGAAATCCGCCGGCCGCTTGTCGAGAAAAGCGCGCACGCCCTCCAAATATTCATCGCCTGCTCCGGCTTCGTGCTGCAGGTCGCGCTCGAGGGCGAGCTGGGCGTCGAAACTGTTGGTGGGCGAAGCGGCGAGCGCATGTTTCATGAGGCCTAGCGCATGAGTCGGGCCGGATGCGAGGCGCTCGGCAATCGTGTGCGCCTCTCCCATCAGATCTTCGTCGTCGACGGCCCGGTAGATCATGCCTATGGCCTGAGCCTGCTCCGCCCCGATCGGTTCGGCCAGCATCATCAGGGCGCGGGCGCGCGCTTCGCCAATGAGCCGCGGCAACACAAAAGTGCCGCCGGCGTCAGGAATGAGGCCGATTCGAGCGAACGCCTGCAGGAACTGAGCCGATTTCGCCGCCAGCACGATGTCGCAGGCGAGCGCGATATTGGCGCCCGCGCCCGCCGCCGGGCCGTTGACGGCGCAAATGACCGGCTTCGGCAGGTTACGAATCCCGCGGACAATCGGGTTGAGCCCCTTTTCGAGGGCTTCGCCGAGGTCTGGTCGAACGTCGCCCGGGGTAAACGCACGGTTGGCGAGGTCCGCCCCGGCGCAAAAGCCTCGCCCCGCGCCAGTGATGAGAACCGCGCGACATTCGGGCGTCCGCCGCCGCGCGTCTGAGGCCGGTCGACAACCCTTCGATGAGGGCGGCGTTGAGCGCATTCAGGCGCTCGGGCCGGTTCAGGGTCAGCGTCAGCACGCCCCCCTCAAGCCTCTCCAGGAGAACCGGTTGCGATGACGTCTCAGCCTCGGCCGCCATTGGCGTCCTCCCGGAATGTGTTTTGTCGCTGCCGCGCGACGCGAATGTCTATATTAGACGCCGGCCAGTGGATGCGACAATGGCGGATTGCGATCTGAGCCGAACCTAGGAGCGGCGCCTTCATGACCGAAGCCTTCATCTGCGACTATGTGCGCACTCCGATCGGCCGCTTCGGCGGCGCGCTCGCCAACCTCCGCGCCGACGATCTGGCGGCGCTGCCTATCCGCGAGCTGATGCGCCGCCATCCCGACCTCGGCGACAAGATCGACGAGGTCTTTCTCGGCTGCGCCAATCAGGCGGGCGAGGACAACCGCAATCTCGCGCGCATGGCGCTCTTGCTGGCGGGCCTGCCGACGTCGATTCCCGGTGCGACCGTCAACCGCCTCTGCGCCTCGGGAATGGAAGCGGTCGCCGCGGCGGCTCGGGGGATCAAAGCGGGCGAGATCGAACTCGCAATCGCCGGCGGGGCCGAATCGATGACCCGCGCGCCTTTCGTGATGGGGAAGGCTCAGGCGGCGTTTCAGCGATCGGCCGAGGTCTTCGACACCACCATCGGCTGGCGTTTCGTCAATCCGGCGATGAAGAAACTCTACGGCGTCGATTCGATGCCTGAGACGGCCGAAAACGTCGCCGACGAGCACCAGGTCTCGCGCGCCGACCAGGACGCCTTCGCGTTGCGCTCGCAGAAACGGGCTGCGGCGGCCCAGGCGAAGGGGACGTTCGACGAGGAAATTGTCGCGGTCGAGATGAAAGACCGCAAGGGAAACGTGACGCGGGTCGCGAGCGACGAGCATCCGCGCGCCGACACGACGCTCGAGGCGCTGGCCAAACTCGGGGGGATCGTGCGTCCGGACGGCAGCGTGACCGCCGGCAACGCCTCCGGCGTCAACGACGGCGCGGCGGCGCTCATCGTCGCCTCGGCCAAAGCGGCGGAAGCGCATGGGCTGAAGCCGATCGCCCGCATCCTCGGCTACGCCACCGCCGGCGTCGCGCCGCGCGTGATGGGCGTTGGGCCCATTCCGGCGGTCGGCAAGCTGACCGAGCGGCTAAAGCTCAAGCCATCGAGCTTCGATGTCGTGGAGCTCAATGAGGCGTTCGCCTCGCAAGCGCTCGCCTGCCTGCGCGGGCTTGGGCTTGATGATGACTCGGCGCATGTCAATCCGAACGGCGGCGCCATTGCGCTTGGCCATCCACTCGGCATGTCGGGCGCGCGGCTCGCCGGCGCCGCCGCGCTCGAGCTTAAGAGGCGCGGCGGGCGATATGCGCTCGCAACGATGTGCGTGGGGGTTGGTCAGGGCGCGGCGCTCGCGCTCGAACGCGTCTAACGTCTTTGTGGCGCCCAAGCGCCCAGCGCTGGGGATTCTGCGACGACGATCCCATATAGATTCGGGGGGCTCAACGGACAGGGAGAAGATCGATGGCCGCGCCTGGTCCCGCCGCTCTGCGCAAGGTGACCCTGAACGCCGCGCGATCGAAGGAATTCCCGGAGGGCTCGATCCGACACGGGTATGATTTCGTCGCGCCCCTGACCGGCGAAGGGCACATTGATCTTGAGGCCTGGAAGAAGCATCGCGGCGAGTGCTTCGCCCACCGGTTTTGGGGCGATGAGCCGGGTATGCGCGGCCTCCTCGTTCGCCATGCCGGCGGCCTTGGCGGCTCGACCTGGGCTTTCGAATGGAACAGGGGGACCAAAACCGAAGAGGAGGAAGGCTACCGCTTCGGAAATCACGCCTTCAAGGTCGGCGAGTACGTGTCGGTGCGGGAAGAGGACGGCGAGCTTCTAACCTTTCGGGTGGTGAGCGTTGGCGCCCCGTAGCGCTGTGCGCCAGCTCTTAGGGCTGAAAGCGCTAGAATGAGACAAGCGCTCTAGCCATCTTGCCTCCGCCCCCCTAGTCTGCGCGCCGTCCAAGGAGAGCGTAAAAACCCGTGACCCAATTGTCTGTCCGCCAACGCCAAGGCCGCCCCTCGCCCGACGCGGTCGCCGCGCTCAATTCCGATCTCGCCGCCCGTTTCGGCAACCGCTTCACCGCCTCCGACGCGATCCGTAGGCAGCATGGCCACACGCTCACCTGGCTCGAAAACCAGCCGCCGGACGCCGTTGTGTTTGCGGAATCCAAAGAGGACGTCATCGACCTCACCAAGCTTTGCGCCCGCCATGACGCGCCGATCGTTCCATTCGGCGTGGGCACCTCGCTGGAGGGGCATGTCAACGCGCCC
This sequence comes from uncultured Alphaproteobacteria bacterium, assembly GCA_963762335.1. Taxonomy (GTDB): domain Bacteria; phylum Pseudomonadota; class Alphaproteobacteria; order Rhizobiales; family Beijerinckiaceae; genus Roseiarcus. Next base: position 7,988 of record CAVXKU010000022.1, read on the forward strand.
CACGGCGGCGTCTCGCTCGACCTCACCCGCATGAACAATGTTCTCGCAGTCAACGCCGACGACCTCGATTGCGTCGTTGAACCGGGCGTCACCCGCAAGCAGCTCAACGAGCACCTGCGCGACAGCGGACTCTTCTTCCCGATCGATCCAGGCGCCGACGCCTCGCTGGGCGGCATGGCCGCGACCCGCGCCTCCGGCACCAATGCGGTGCGTTACGGCACGATGAAGGACGTTGTGCTGTCGCTCGGCGTGGTCGTCGCCGACGGATCGTTTGTGCGCACCGGAACGCGAGCGAAGAAGTCATCGGCAGGCTACGACCTGACCCATATTTTTATAGGGTCGGAAGGCACGCTAGGAACCATTGTCGAAGTGTCGCTCAAACTCTCCGGCATCCCGGAGGCGATCGCCGCCGGGCATTGCTCGTTCCCCAGCATAAGGGCGGCTTGCGAGACGACGATCGAAACGATCCAGTCGGGCCTGCCGATCGCCCGCATCGAACTCATCGACACACTGTCGGTGCGCGGCTTCAACAATTACTCGCGTACCTCGTTGCCCGAGCAACCGCTGCTTCTGGTCGAGTTCCACGGCACCGAGCAGAGCGTCGCCGAACAGGTGAGTCGCTTTGGCGAGATCGCCGCCGTTCATGGCGGCGGGCCGTTGGCCTCGGCGACCAAGCCCGAGGAGCGCACGAAGCTCTGGCAGGCGCGTCACGACACCTATTGGTCGCAGCAGACATTGCGTCCCGGCGCGCGACCGCTCGCCACTGACGCTTGCGTGCCGATTTCGCGGCTTGCCGACTGCGTCGAGGAGACGCTCGAGGACATCAAGCGCAGTGGCCTCATCGCCCCGATCGTCGGCCACGTTGGCGACGGCAATTTCCATGTCGGACCGCTCGTCGACATGGACAACAAGGCCGAAATCGAAGCGGCGGATGCTTTCGCCCACCGCCTCGCCCATCGCGCCATCGCCATGGGCGGGACCTGCACCGGCGAGCATGGGGTCGGACAGAAAAAGCGCGAATATATGGAAGAGGAGCACGGGGCCATTGCGATCGACCTCATGCGTCGCGTCAAGGCGTCGTTCGATCCGGGGAACCTGTTCAATCCAGGCAAAGTTTTCTACGCCTGAGAGCTGGGCTTTGGGCTGCGATCCGGAGTTTAGTTAGCGCTTTTCATGGGAGGCGAATGGTGAAGAGCGCCGTTTTGGCATGGGGATCGTTGGTGCGGGATCCCCGCAATCTGCAAACCGCCGCCAATTTCGTGGCCGATGGGCCGATGCTGCCGATCGAGTTTTGTCGGATAGCAGACGATGGACGACTGACCTTGGCGATCGACGAAAGTTTTGGCGCCCTCTGCAAGAGTTATTCGGCGCCAAGCGCGCTCGAAAGCCTGGATGCGGCGATTGAAAATCTTCAGACCAGGGAAGGGATGTCAGACGCCCGAGCGGTAGGCTTTGTCGAATCCGCGTCTGGACGACAGAGCGACTTCGCGATGCAAAGCCATCCACAGGTCGTTGCGACGATTAGCGCCTGGGCCGAGTCGATCGGTTACGACGCCGCAATTTGGAGCGCGCTCACAAGCAATTTCGACGGGTGGCGCAAGGGCGGCGAGCCGTTCTCCGTGTCAGCGGCGCTGCAATACCTTGAAGCGTTGGAGGGTGAAGACCCCGCCAAGTTCGCCACTGCGCTGGCGCATATCCGAAATGCGCCCCCGGAAGTCGAGACGCCGGTGCGCGAGGAGGCCGCCAAGCGCTGGCCGGGGTGATCTGAAAAACTTAAGCGAAATTCGGCGCGCCGAGCCTGCGATCGCCAAGATTCTGCAATCACCGTCAGGACCGCTCATTTTTTTCGCCACGACGGGAACGCAGGCGACCGACACGCATTGGTAGGCAGGCGGGGAACGGAGGCGTGAAATGCCAATGTTCACGAAAGTCGACCACAAACAGGGCCATCAGCCACCATGGCTCAGGGTTGATGTCCTAGCCCGACTGCAGCAACTGCGTTTGACGGAAGTCGAACAGGACGAGGAGCATTGCCTGGAGGCGATGTGCCACTGGCATAATCCTGACGAGCGGCTCAAGCCGCAACCTTGCCGCGTTCACACGTTGGCCGACGATAACCCGACGTCCGGGTGAGCCCCGCGAGCTTCGCAACCTACCCGGCCTCGGCGAACTCCTGCGCCTGAGCCAGTTCAACCGACACAAGCTGGCTCACGCCCTTTTCGGCCATGGTGACGCCGAACAAGCGGTCCATGCGGGCCATGGTGACGGGGTTGTGGGTGATTGCGACGAACCGAGTATCGGCGCGCTTGCGCATGGCTTCGAGCAGGTCGCAAAAGCGCTCTACATTATAGTCGTCGAGCGGCGCATCGACCTCGTCGAGCACGCAGATCGGCGCCGGATTGGTGAGGAACACGGCGAAGATCAAAGCCAGCGCCGTCAGCGCCTGCTCGCCCCCGGAGAGCAGCGTCAACGTCTGCGGCTTCTTGCCTGGGGGCTGGGCAAAAAGCTCAAGGCCCGCCTCGAGCGGATCGTCGGATTCGATCAGCCGCAATTCCGCCGATCCGCCCTCGAACAAGGTCGAGAACAAGTCCTTGAAATGCTGGTTGACGACATCGAAAGCCGCAACAAGCCGGATGCGCCCCTCCTGATTAAGCGTGCCAATAGCGCCACGCAGGCGCTTGATCGCTTCGGTCAGGTCGTCGCGCTCGGAGACCAGCTTATCGCGGCTGGCCAAAACCTCGACAAGCTCGTCGTCGGCCCGCAGGTTGACCGCGCCGAGCCGCTCGCGTTCCTGGCGCAGGTTCTCAAGCCGGCGCTCGACCTCGACGCCGCCGGGCAGCGGCGTATCGGCTTTATGCTCGGCAAGCGCGGCGAGGCCCGACGGCTCACAATCCAGTTCGGTCGCGATCGCGTGCTTGAGTTCTTCGCCTCTCACGCGGGCGTTTTCCAGCCGCTCGTCGGACGCCGCGCGCTGCTCGCGCGCGGTGCTCATCGCTTCGAGCGCCTGACGGGCTGCGCGGTCGGCGTCAGCCAGCGAAGTCTCGCCCAGCGCGAGCGCGTCGGCGGCCTCCTTGCGCGCTGATTCCGCTTCACCGTGTTCGTTGGTAAGCGCGCGGCGGGTCCGAGCGAAATCCGTCGGCGCGTCGTCGAATCCAGCCCGCTCCCGCTCCGCTTCCGCCCGGCGTTCGGCGAGTTCTGCGATCCGGCTCTTCGCCCTATCCTGTCGTTCGTTCCACGATGACCGTTCGGCGATGATCGCGGTGCGGCGGGCCGCGCGCGCCGCGGTCTCGCGGGCGATCGATTGGGCTGCCGCACGCGCTTCGGCGAATGCCGTCCGCTCGCGCGCCGCAGTCTCGCGGGCGTGTTCGAGGCTCTGCGCGACATCGTCGCCCGGCCCGAGGGCTTCCAGTGCGGATTCGGCGTTGGCTTTGCGTTCAGCGGCTTCGTCACGGGCCGCGCCGGCGCGGGAAAAAGCTTCTTCGACCGCGGAGAGGCGCGAAAGGGTCTTGGCGCGTTCACGCTCGAATTGCGCAAACGCATCACGGGCGACGTCCGAGGCGGTGCGCGCGGCGCGCGCGCGCTGGCGCCATTCCGCTTCCGCAGTGGCCGCTTCCTTCACTGCGCTGACCGCATTCGCCGCTTCGACGCTTAAGCCCGCAACCATCTGGCGCGCGACCTCGGCCTCGCGCTCAAGGTCGCCAAGCCGGTTCTTTTCTTCGAGACGCCGGGCGGCCGCGCTAGGCGCTTCAGCGGCCGCGACAAAGCCGTCCCAGCGCCAGAGATCGCCCTTCGAGCGACACCAGCCGCTGGCCAGGCCTGAGATTGCCCGCGAGCCGTTTTCCCTCTGTCCGGGCGACAATGCCGACCTGAGCCAAACGACGGGCGAGCGCGGGCGGCGCGGTGACGCGCTGGCTAAGCGGATCGGCGCCAACCGGCAGCGACGGATCGTCGCCAGCCGGCGGCGACCAGCGACCAGTGCGCCGGCGCCGCCTCGTCGACCGAGGCGTCGAGATCATCGCCCAGCGCCGCGCCAAGCGCGGCTTCATAGCCACGCGCGACGCTGACCGAGTCGACGGCTCGAGGCCAGGGGCCGCTCGAGTCCGAGCCGAGGAGGCCAGCGACGGTGCGCGCCTCCGTCTCCAGCCTCTGCGCCGCGCGCTCGGCCTCGGCGAGAGGCCCGCGATGGCGCGCCTCGATCTCCCGAGCCTCGGCGTGGCGCTGCTCTGCGGCAAGCGTTTCGCGCTCGGCCGCGGCGAGCGCCTCGGCATGATCGGCGATTGTCTGAGCGCGCGCCGCGCGCTCAGGTTCGTCAAAACCCGCGACGCTCAATGTGCCGCGCTCGCGCTCGATTGCGGCGAATTCCGCTTCAAGGCGGGTGAGGCGGCGCCCGTCCTCGCCTGCGGCGTCAAGCAGCGCCCGGCGCCGGGCGCCGAGATCCGACGCGGCGGCTTGCGCTTCCGCCAGCGTGCTTTCGGCGCTGGCGAGGCGGCGCTGGGCGCTGTCTTCCGCTTCACGCGCCCGGGCGGCGTCCTCGTCGGCCTGCGCGCCCTGTTGCGTCAGCGCGAGGTCCTCGGCCGACAGCCTCTCCATGACGCCGGCTGCGTCAGCGATGAGCGCCTCCTCGCGCTGAAGATCGCCGCCGAACTGCGCCATGCGCCGATCGAGCTCGGCCTCACGCTCCTTCGCGCGCTTTTCTTCCGCTTCGAGCGCCGCGCGAGCGAGCGCGATGCGATGCAAGGCCGCGCCGCGCCGCGCCTCTTCCTCCCGCAGGGCCGGCAACGCGGCAGCGGCGATCGCTTGCAGGCGGGCGGCTTCGGCTTGGGCGCGCGTGCGCTCAGTGACCTCGAGAAGGTCGGCGTCGAGCCGCCGGCGCGCGTCGGCAAACGCCGCCTCGTGGTCGCGCCAGGCGATGAGACGGGCGAGCGCCTCGTGACGGCGGATCGCGCCCGCGAGATCGCGATAGCGATTCGACTGGCGCGCTTGCCGCTTGAGGCTGTCGACCTGGGCGTCGATCTGCTTCAGCACATCCTCGACGCGGGTGAGATTGTCTTCCGCGCCCTTGAGCCTGAAGCTCGGCTTCGTGACGACGCGAGTGAAGGCCGGAGACGCCGGCAGCCTCTTCCAGGATCAGCCGGCGGGCCTGGGGCTTGGCGGAAATGATCTCGCCGATCTGGCCCTGGCGCACCAGCGAAGGCGAGCGCGCCCCGGTCGACGCGTCCGCAAACAAAAGCTGCACGTCGCGCGCGCGCACCTCCTTGCCGTTGACGCGGTAGGTCGAACCGTTATCCCGTTCGATGCGCCTCGTAACCTCGATCGTTTCGGAATCATTGAAGGCGGCTGGCGCGCGGCGATCGGAATTGTTGAGCACCAGCCCAACTTCGGCGTTGTTGCGCGAGGGACGCCTGCCTGAGCCCGCGAAGATGACGTCTTCCATGCCGGAGGCGCGCATGTTCTTGAACGAATTTTCGCCCATCACCCAGCGCAGGGCTTCGACCAGATTCGACTTGCCGCAGCCGTTCGGCCCGACGACGCCGGTCAATCCGGGCTCAATTCTGAACTCGGCGCTGTCGCAAAAGCTCTTGAAGCCAGTCAGGCGCAAGCGCTCGAACTTCATCGTCGCGACCCTTCGATCCGGCTCGGCGCACGCATTGCGCTGCTCACCTCATTGCCCGCAGCGAATCATTTTTCGCGAGGCCCGTACAGGGCTTAGCGGCCATATCGAAGTCGCACAATCAACCCGAAGCGACCATAAACCTGTGCGAAACCGAGGTCGCCGCCGCGCCAGAGCGCGAAAACGGGCGACGGGCGACGCGCCGCAGTTCCACGAAATGATGGCGCTGACAAGCGCTCGACTTCGGGTTCTCTTTAGGATAAGAGCCGCGCCTCAACTTAAAACAGCGCGCCGAAGCGCTTCGCTTGGGGCTCCGCCCCGGCGTCACGGCAGGAGTCAGTCAAAGTGAATATCATCCAGCAGATCGAAGCCGAGCACGCGGCCCAATTGCCCGGCGCCAAGATCCCGCCGTTCCAGCCCGGCGATACGGTCATCGTCAACGTGAAGGTCGCGGAAGGCGAGCGCACGCGCGTTCAGGCCTACGAAGGCGTGTGCATTGCGCGCAGCGGCGGTGGCCTCAACGAGAACTTCACCGTGCGCAAGATCTCCTATGGCGAGGGCGTGGAGCGCGTTTTTCCCGTCTATTCTCCGCTGATCAACTCCGTCAAAGTGGTGCGGCGCGGCAAGGTGCGGCGCGCCAAGCTCTATTACCTGCGCGATCGCCGCGGCAAATCGGCCCGCATCGCCGAGCGGGTGGACACGCCCGGCTCCAAGGCCGCCGCCGCAAAGCCGCCAAGGAATAGACTGGACGCGAACCTCGTGTCGCGAGTAAGCAAGGCCGGCGGCGATCCCGCCGGCTTTTTCGTCCGCGTCATCCATGACGACCGAACGACCGGAACTCGACCTCGGCGGCCACGTCGTCGGAGGTCGTCGACGTGCTGGCGCCCGGTCGCCGTCGACACCGCTTACAGCTATCGCGCGCCCCCGGGGCTCAAGCTCGAACCCGGCGCCTTCGTGCGCATGCCGCTCGGCGCCCGCGTCGCGACCGGCGTCGTGTGGTCGGCGCGCGCGGCGGGCGGCGGCAACCTCAAGCCCATCACCGAGGTCCTCGACTGGCCGCCGCTCCGTCCGCGTTGCGCGACTTCATCGATTGGACGGCGCGCTGGACACTGAGCTCCGCGCGGCATGCTGCTGCGCATGGCGATCCGAGCCGGCGAGGTCGCCGAGCCGCCGGCGCCGAAGTTCGGCCTTGTCGCCACCGGCAAGGCGCCCACGCGCATGACGGAAGCGCGCGCGCGAGTCCTGGCGGCGCTCGCTGAAACGAGCGCGCCCGACGCCCAAAGCCGCGCTCGCCGCGCGCGCGGCCTGCTCGACCAGCGTCATCGACGGCCTCGTCGCAGACGGCGCGCTAGCCGCCGTCGCGCTCGCGCCGGAGACAGGCGCGGCGACGCTCGATCCGGATTTCGGTCCGTACGCAACTCAACGCCGATCAGCGCGCCGCGGCCGATGATCTCGCCCGCCTCGTCGCCGACCGCGCGTTCTCGACGACCCTGCTCGAGGGCGTGACCGGATCGGGCAAGACGGAGGTTTATTTCGAGGCGATCGCGGAGACTCTGCGGCAGAAACGGCAGGCGCTGGTGCTGCTACCGGAGATCGCGCTGACCGCGCAATTTCTCGATCGGTTCGCGGCTCGTTTCGGCGCAAGACCCGCCGAATGGCATTCCGGCCTGACCGAGCGCCAGCGCGAACGCATCTGGACGGCGGTCGCCGACCGGCGAGGCGCCGGTCATTGTCGGCGCGCGCTCGGCCTTGTTTCTGCCGTTCGCCGACCTCGGCCTCATCGTGGTCGACGAAGAGCATGAGGGCGCCTACAAGCAGGAGGACGGCGTCGTCTACAACGCGCGCGACATGGCGGTGGTGCGCGCTCGGTTCGAGAAGGCGCCGATCGTGCTGGCCTCCGCGACGCCCGCGATCGAGACCCGCTTCAACGCCGAAAGCGGACGCTACCGCTGGCTCCAGCTTCCCTCTCGCTTCGGTCCGGCGCGGCTGCCCGACATCGCCCTGGTCGACCTCAAGCGCGAAGGCCCGCCGCGCGGCCGATGGCTGTCGCCGCGCGCAATCGCCGCTGTCGAGGAGGCGAGGGGCCGAGGCGAGCAGGCGATGCTGTTCCTCAACCGCCGCGGCTACGCGCCGCTGACTTTGTGCCGAACCTGCGGGCATCGCTTCGAATGTCCCAATTGCGCGGCTTGGCTGGTCGAGCACAGGTTTCGTGCGGCGCTCGTTTGCCATCATTGCGGTCATGTCGAGAGCCGGCCTAAAATTTGTCCGCAGTGCCACGAAGCCGACAGCCTGACCGCCTGCGGGCCGGGCGTCGAGCGCCTGGCCGAGGAAGCGGGCATCCTCTTTCCCGACATCCGCACGCTGGTCTTGTCGTCGGACACGCCGGGCGGAATCGAGACGCTGCGTGCTCAGCTCAACTCCGCGGCGCGCGGCGCGGTCGATCTCATCATCGGCACGCAGCTGGTCGCCAAAGGGCACAACTTTCCCCTTTTGACTTTTGTCTGCGTGGTCGACGCTGACGTCGGCCTCGCCAACGCCGATCCGCGCGCGGCCGAGCGCACCTTCCAGCTGCTGCGCCAGGCGACCGGACGCGCCGGGCGGGGTGACAAGCCCGGACACGCCCTTTTGCAAACTTGGCAGCCCGAGCATCCCGTCATCGCCGCGCTCATTTCGGGTGACGCCGAGCGGTTCTATGCGCAAGAGACCGAGCAGCGGCGGCTCGGCGCGCTGCCGCCGTTCGGGCGACTAGCGGCGGTCATCGTTTCATCCGAGGACCGTGGCGCGGCCGAGGCGCACGCGCGCGCGCTCGCGCATGCCGCCCACCGCCTGACCGGGGCCAAGAACTGGCGCGTCGCGCCGCTTGGCGGACAGCCGCACGACAACGAGATTGTCCTACTCGGGCCAGCCGAGGCGCCGATCGCCGTGCTGCGCAAACGCTATCGTTTCCGCCTCGCCGCCAAGGCGCCCGGTCCGCCGATCTGCAGGGATTCCTGCGCGCCATGCTGGCTGCGGCGCCCCAGCCTCGCGGCGGGATTCGCGTTACGATCGACGTGGACCCGCAAAGTTTTCTCTAGAAAGCGCGCCCTGTCGCGATCCGATCAGGCCGACGGATCTTCAAGTCTGCGGTGCGCCGTTGGCCTTTGCTCGGCATCCGTGAGCCTTGCGCGTTCAACCTCCGCGAAGCTTTCCGCAGCGTCCTTGGACTCGAAGCTCACGACAGTCTCGTGGTCATCGATGGTCACGATGCGACTAAGCGGTCCTGTCGCTCGCCGTCGCCGATACGCATTTGCGGCTATGGACGCATCGGCCAGATGCTGGCGCGAGAGCTTCAGGCGGGAAAGGCAGATTTCGTGATTGTCGAGCGCGGAGACAGCCGCATGACCGCGCGCCCGCGATTTAGGCTTCCTGCAGCTTGCACGGCGACGCCACGGACGAGGACGGCCTGCGCCGCGCGGGCGTCTGCGCGGGCGCGGGCCCTGGCGACAGTCTTGCCGGACGACGCGGCCAACGTCTTCATTGCGCTCAGCGCCCGCAGTCTCAGACCGCGGTCTGACCATCATCGCGCGGGGAGAAGCAGCGTCCACAGAAAGCCAACTCATTCGGGCCGGCGCCGATCCGTTGTGCTGCCCACGCGGATCGGTGCAGAACGGATGGCTCTTGTTGATCAAAACGTCGCGAGGCTCTGTACTGGAATTCAAGCCGGAGCGATCTCGAGAGTCCTGGATCGGCCGGCCGCGAGTCGCGTGCGCCGGCATCGGGTCGCGACCGTCGGAGAGCTAGAGGTTATCGCCGCGGACATTCGAGCCTGGCGCTGGAAGAAACTGCTCCAACCGCCCGCCAATCTTGCGATCAACGAAGGCGACGGCGTAGTGATTGTCGGGCGTCAGGCCGAGCCCAAACCGTCGAGTCCGTTTCGCTCGACCCGCTGCGATCTAAGTCTTGAGCGGTCCTGACCTGCGGTGGGGTCATCGCTGGCTCCGCCAAAGCAGAAATATGATAAATATATTGTCTTTTTACGAATTCCGCGCTATGATCTGATATTGCAGTGAACCCCGAGACCCATGTCCCACACATCGAAAATTGAAAAGGCGGCCAAAGGTTATCTGCAGCTTCCCGTCGCTAGGAGGACCTTGGTCGCTAGTGTTAGGCTTGGCCGATGGAGGTTCCAACCCCGTCCTTGGCGCGTTTGCGGGCGCCGGCTCGAGTTCTCGCGCATCGGCCTCAAAAGTTGCGCAAAAGCGCAGCCAAGGCGCTGAAATCATTCACGCGCGTAAACTTGTGCGCGGGACGCTTATTAGGGGATCTCCATCCCGTCCTCGAAGCGCGCATGGGCCGAGCGCATGGTCACCAATTCCTCGGCGGCAGTCGGGTGAACAGCGACGGTCGCGTCGAAGTCCGCCTTGGTCGCGCCCATGGTCATCGCGACGGCGACGAGCTGGATCATCTCGGCCGCCTCGCTTCCGAGAATATGCGCTCCGACGATGCGGTCCGTTGAGCCGTCGACGACAAGCTTCATGATCGTGCGATCGGAGCTGCCGGAGACCGTCGCCTTCAGGGGCCGGAAGTCGGTCTTGTAGATGTGAACCTTGGGAAACCGCTGCAGGGCCTCTCTCTCGGTCAATCCGACGGCGCCCAACTCGGGTGTGCCGAACACAGTGCTTCCAATCGTGTCGTACCGGATCGGCGCCGCGCCGGGCCCAAACAGGCGATCGGCCAACGTGTGCCCCTCGCGAATGGCGATCGGAGTGAGGTCGATCCGGTGGGTGGCGTCGCCGATGGCGTGGATCGACGGCACGTTGCTGGTCAAATTCTCATTGACCTTGACCGCTCCGTGCGCCGGGCTGAGCTCCACTCCGGCCGCTTCGAGGCCGAGATCCTTGGTGTTGGGCAGCCGGCCGGTTGCGAACATCGCCTGATCAGCTTCGATCACGGAATCGTCGGACAGCGTCACGCGCAACGAGCCGTCGCGCAGTTTCTCGATCGAGACTGGCACGCACCCAAATCGATGTACAACGCCCGTGTTCGCCATCGCGTCGCGCATGCCGTTGCGCATGTCGTCGTCGAAGCCGCGCAATAGGTTCGGCCCGCGCATGACCATAGTGACCTGCGAGCCCAAGCGCTGAAACAGCGAGGCGAACTCCACCGCGATATAGCCGCCGCCCACCACGAGAAGGCGACGCGGAAAGACCGGCAGGTCGAAGACCTCGTTCGAGGTGATCGCATACTCGAGCCCTTTGACGTCGGTCGGCACAACCGGACGTGAACCACAGGCGATCAGGATATGGCGGGCCGAGAGCTCGCGGCCATCGGCAAGCCGCACGCGGTGCGGGTCGACGACCGCCGCCCGCTGTTCGACCAGCTTGGCGCCCGACCGCGCCAGATTGGCGCGATAGGCGTCGGAGAGCCGTCCGATTTCCTTGTCCTTGGCCGCAACAAGAGTTGCCCAATCGAACGCGGGCTCGCCCACGCTCCAGCCAAACCCGGCCGCATCGCGAAAGTCGTCGGCAAAACGGCTGGCGTGAACATAGAGCTTCTTCGGCACGCAGCCGCGGATGACGCACGTGCCGCCAATTCGGCTTTCCTCCGCCACCAGCGTCTTAGCGCCGTGACCGGCGGCGATGCGCGCCGCTCGTACGCCGCCCGATCCTGCCCCAATCACGAAAAAATCGACGTCGAACGCCATCGTTCAACTCCAGCGCCAAGCCACGACAAGGGGCGCCTGGCTAGAAATCGACGCCCTTCTTCTTCATCTCGCCGCGGGCGCGCACGAGGATGTCCGTCGACAGCTTTTCGCGCCAGGCGCCGGTGACATCCGAAAGCTTCTGAAGAAAGACCGGAGTGACCTCGACATACTTTTTGCCCGCGGGACTTTCAAAAAAGGCCGCGACCTCGGTAATGTCTTTCTCGGACATTTGCGAAGCGAGCATGGTCGCCGCCTCGCCATAAGTCTGTTTCGCCGTCAAATCGAATTCGGGTTGAATCTGCTTCAGGGTCGCTCGCAACATGTCCCTAATCTCAGGCCGAGTCCTGGTGACGTTCGTTTCGAGCTCCGCCATCATGCCGGGAACGACAAGTGCGATCGACTGCTTGAGACCGATCGTGTTGAGGATTTTGTCCGCGGCGGTAACGGCCGCGGGCGAGGGCCCGGCGGGCGCCGCGGCTGCAGGAGCCGCAGGCGCAGGCGCTACAGGCGGAGTGGTGTCCTCGGCTCTTGCCGACACGCTCAGTGCGGCGAGCATAAACAGAGCGAGACGGCCTATGGCGATACCGGCGCGGACGGGCATGGATAACTCCTAAGGGTGTGTGACTTCGACGTTCAGTCCGGATCGCCAAGAACTTCGACGCCCTCGGCTCCGGCTATGACCGCCGCGCGCGCAAGGCCAATGAAAAGTCCGTGTTCGACAACGCCGGGAATGGGCGACAACATCTCACTCAACTGTTCAGGCTCTGCGATGGCGCCAAGCGAGCAGTCAAGAATATAGTGTCCGCCGTCGGTGACGAACGGCGAGGTCTCTCCTCGCAAACGGATCGGACCGGCAAGCCCGAGCTGCGCGAAGGCGCGTTCGATATGCCTCCGCGTCACCGCGAGGCCGAACGGAACAACCTCGATCGGCAATGCGAAGGCGCCTAACCGCTGCACCAGTTTGGTCGAGTCGGCAATGACCACCATGCGCTTCGAGGCGGACGCAACGATCTTCTCGCGCAGCAGCGCCCCGCCGCCGCCCTTGATAAGATTGAGCTTGGGATCGACTTCGTCGGCCCCGTCGACCGTCAGATCGAGCTCCGGAATGTCGTCCAGACTTCCGAGCGGAATGCCAAGCGCCTTCGCTTGAGCCTCGGTCGCCTCAGAGGTAGCGACGCAGCGAATATCAAGACCGGCGGCGACTCGCTTGCCCACCAGGTCAACGAAGTGGCGCGCCGTCGAACCGCTGCCGAGGCCGAGCTTCATCCGAGGCTCGACCAATTGAAGCGCCCGTTCGGCCGCCTCGAGCTTTCGCCGATCCCTATCCTCCACGGCGGTCATTGCGCTCACTCGCCTAGGTTATGTCTTCGCCGCCCCTGGCGGGGTCGCGCGCATGACGACGAGCGACAAGTCAAGGAGAAGCTGACTTACCGGGTGGCGCAAACGAAGGCAAATCCCTCACATCGACGCGCCGCCTTGTTAAGGCTCACGTGCGGGCGGCGTCGAGCACGTCCTCGAATGTGCGCAAGCCCGGGGTCGGCGCATTGACGAGCACCGCCATGTTGCCCGGCTTGTGCTCGTTCTTCCACATCTTCGTATGCGCGAGCGGGATCTCCGCCCAGGCGAACACTTCCGACATGCAGGGGTCGATGCGCCGGTCGATCACGAATTTGTTGGCCGCCGAGGCCTGCTTCAGATGGGCGAAATGGGAGCCCTGGATGCGCTTCTGCCGCATCCAGACGAAGCGGGCGTCGAAGGTGAGGTTGAAGCCGGTCGTGCCGGCGCAGAACACCACCATGCCGCCGCGCTTGACGACGAAGCACGAGACCGGGAACGTCTGCTCGCCGGGATGTTCGAAGACCGTGTCGACGTCCTTCTTGTCGGTGATGTCCCAGATCGCCTTGCCGAACTTGCGCGCCTCCGCCATGAAGGCGGCGTACTCGGGCGAATTGACCTTCGGCAACTGGCCCCAGCAATTGAAGTCCTTGCGGTTGATGACGCCCTTGGCGCCGAGCGACATCACATAGTCGCGCTTCGTTTCGTCCGAGATGACGCCGATCGCGTTCGCGCCGGCAGCCGCGCAAAGCTGCACGCCGAACACGCCTAAGCCTCCCGATGCGCCCCAGACGAGCACGTTGTCGCCGGGCTTCAGACGATGCGGCTCGTGGCCGAACAGCATGCGATAGGCGGTGGCGAGCGTCAGCGTGTAGGAGGCGGTTTCCTCCCAGGTCAGGTGCTTCGGGCGCGCCATCAGCTGGCGGTCCTGCACGCGGCAGAATTGCGCGAACGAGCCGTCCGGCGTTTCGTAGCCCCAGATGCGCTGCGAGGCCGAGAACATCGGGTCGCCGCCGTTGCACTCCTCGTCGTCGCCGTCGTCCTGGTTGCAATGGACGACGACCTCGTCGCCGACTTTCCAGCGCTTGACCTTGGAGCCGACCGCCCAGACGATGCCCGAGGCGTCGGATCCGGCGATGTGATAGGGGTTCTTGTGGACGTCGAGCGTCGACACCGGCTCCCCAAGGGCCGCCCAGACGCCGTTGTAGTTGACGCCGGCCGCCATCACGAGGACGAGCACGTCGTGGCTGTCGAGCGGCCAGGTCGGCACGACCTCGACCTGCATCGATTGTTCCGGCGGCCCGTGCCGGTCCTTGCGCACGACCCAGGCGTACATCGACGCCGGAACATGACCCAGCGGCGGGATCTCGCCGATTTCGTAAAGATCCTTGTTCAGCGCCGCCGCTCGGCGCCCACCGGGCGAGTGTTCATGGCTCCCTCAAGGGTGCTGGAGCTGGATTTGACGGTATTATTGCGCCGCACAATTAACCATTGCGCTTGAGCGCGCGAAAATCAATCCAACTTTCGGCTTTCGACGGCCTTTCGCGCCGTCAAGACGGAATTTACGCCATAGCAGGGAATCCGGCGTAGACGAGACGCATCGGCTGCGGGGAGTCCGCTGGTCAAAGCGGGACGAGGACCTGCGGAGATGTCGAACTGGCCGTTGTTTCGAGTGGTTCAAGACCTCGAAGGGTTCGACTTTGCAGCATTCCTGCTGGGTGCAGTCGTCGTATTCTTTTCCGCGGGCTTTGCGATCGACTATGTTGTCGGGCGCCACGGAATGGGCCCATACTGGAACGCGTTCTACGCAATGCTTGGAGCCTACGCAGGGCTTTGCGTCCGCGACTGGTGGCTTCAATCTTACGCCGGCTACGACCCCTATTTGACCGCTGTGGCGGTTGCCGGCGCATTGCTGGCGACGGTCGTGACGGCAAGCGCGATCGCCAAACGCTGAAGGCTGCGAGCTGGCCCTTCCGTCCTCCCGCCTGGAACTGACAACGGAAACGCCGAACGGAGCCCGCCACGAGCCCTCCACTCAGGGTGTAGCGCCGCTCCATCTTTTCTGTGATTGTGCCCTGCACAATTTTTTGGGCCGGCGGAAGCAACGCCGCCGGACGCGCCTCAGGCGAGCAGAATCATGGCGCAGGCGAACGGACCAACGACAGCGGCTGGCCGACGCGATAAGCCCTGGATCTTCCGCACCTACGCCGGCCATTCGACCGCGCGCGAGTCCAACCGCCTTTACCGGCAGAATCTCGCCAAGGGACAGACCGGGCTTTCGATCGCCTTCGATCTGCCGACCCAGACCGGCTCGACAGCGACCATCCGCTGGCGCGCGGCGAGGTCGGCAAGGTCGGCGTCGCCATCTCGCATATCGGCGACATGCGCGCGCTGTTTGACCGACATTCCGCTCGCGTCGATGAACACGTCGATGACGATCAACGCGACCGCGCCCTGGCTGATGGCGCTCTATATCGCGGTCGCCGACGAGCAGGGCGCGCCGCGCGCCGACCTGCAGGGCACGACCCAGAACGACATCATCAAGGAATATCTGTCGCGCGGCTCCTATGTGTTTCCGCCCGAGCCCTCGCTCCGCCTGACCAAGGACCTGATCCTGTTTTGCGCCCGCGAGACGCCGAAGTGGAACCCGATGAACGTCTGCTCCTACCATCTGCAGGAGGCGGGCGCGACGCCGGTGCAGGAACTGAGCTACGCGCTGGCGACCGCGATCGCGGTGCTGCGAACGGTGCGCGAATCGGGCGAGGTCGACGAAGCGGGGTTCGCCGAGGTCGTCGGCCGGATTGTCGTTCTTCGTCAACGCCGGCATGCGCTTCGTCACCGAACTCGCCAAGATGCGGGCCTTCGTCGAATTGTGGGACGAGATCACGCGCGACCGCTTCGGCGTCGCCGATCCCGCCAAGCGCCGCTTCCGCTACGGCGTGCAGGTCAATTCGCTCGGCCTGACCGAGCAGCAGCCGGAGAACAACGCCTACCGCATTCTCATCGAAATGCTGTCGGTCGTGCTGTCGCGCAACGCGCGCGCCCGCGCGGTGCAATTGCCGGCCTGGAACGAGGCGCTCGGCCTGCCGCGGCCGTTCGACCAGCAATGGTCGCTGCGCCTGCAGCAGATCATGGCCTACGAGACCGACCTGCTCGAGTTCGGCGACATTTTCGACGGCAGCCGGAAATCGCCGCCCTGGTCGCAACGCTCAAGGCCGAGGCGCTCGCCGAACTCGCCGCGATCGACGCGATGGGCGGCGCGGTCACGGCGATCGAGTCGGGCGTCATGAAAGCCAAGCTGGTCGAGTCGAACACGCGCCGCCTCGAGGCGATCGAGCGCGGCGAGCAGATCGTCGTCGGCGTCAACGCCTTCACGAACTCCGAGCCCTCGCCGCTGACCGCCGGCGAGAATTCGATCCTCGTTCCCTCGGCCGAAGCCGAGGCGGAACAGGTCGCAGCGCTCGCCGCCTGGCGGGCGAGCCGCGATCCGCAGCGTGTGGGCGAGGCGCTGCGGGCGTTGCGCTCGGCGGCGGCCAGCGGCGCGCAACATCATGGCGCCCTCGATCGAGGCGGCCAAGGCCGGCGTCACCACCGGCGAATGGGGCGATGCGCTGCGCGCCGAATTCGGCGAGTTTCGCGCGCCGACCGGCGTTTCGCCGCAGCGCGCGGCAGGAGGCGGCCGACCTCGACACGCTGCGCGGCGAGGTCGAGCGGGTGTCGCTGAAGCTCGGGCGGCGGATCAAGTTCCTGGTCGGCAAGCCGGGCCTCGACGGCCATTCCAACGGCGCCGAGCAGATCGCGGCGCGCGCCACCGACGCCGGCATGGACGTCGTCTACGACGGCATCCGCTTCACGCCCGGCCGAGATCGTCGAGCGCGCGAAGGCCGGCGTCCATTGCGTCGGCCTGTCGATCCTGTCGGGCTCGCATGTCGCGCTGACCGAGGAGGTGCTCGCCGCCCTGCGCGCGGCGGGCCTTGGCGAGGTGCCCGGTCATCGTCGGCGGCATCATCCCGCCCGCCGACGCCGAGCGATTGCGGGCCGCAGGGGTCGCGGCGGTCTATACGCCGAAGGATTTCGCGATCAACGGCATCCTCGGCGCGATCGTTCAGGAGGTCGAGGCGCGCTTCGACGCGGAGCGGACGGCCGGGCGCGGGCCATCCCCCAGGCCCCCGGCACAACCGACGCGCGAACTTCCCGCACGCAAAACTCAATAAACGCGCTTAAACGTCAGTAAACGTCAATAAACGCTAGTAAAAGTGCTGACGTTTACTAGCGTTTATTTTTTGAGATTGAGCCTTTTCAATGGGTTACGGCCGTTTGGAGTAAAAAAATTCTCTCGACTCTCGACTCGCGTTCAAGTTGCCGTCGCAGCGTTTCAAACAGCCGCAGTCTCTCGTTCCGGCCAGGCAATCGCCGAGCAGGAAAGAATTCTATTGAGAGAATATCTGTAGCGCGTATTTCTGATTTTGTCAAGACAATTCCGCTCTTTTGCGATAGCAACTTGCCAGGATCCGCTTGTCGGCCGTCGATTCGGAGGCGCAACGCTAGGGTCATCGCCCAATCGGTTGGACCAATTTCGACCCAGCTCGCCGCTCGACCGCTCAGGAGCGATCTCGAAACGGACGAGAGGTCGGTCGACGTTGCGGATGTGCACTCGACGATGGTCCAGGTGAGCTTGCCTGGATGATTTTTGCGGTCGCGGTCGCGAAGGGCTTGGGGTTCCTTGCGCTGGCGATCGGTCTCGGTATCGACCGCGAAAGGCCCCGTTGAGCCTGTCGAGTGAGCGGAGTCACCTTCGACGGTTCAGGGCGAGCCTAATCGTCCAGAGCCGCCAGGCGAGCCCGTAAGGCGATGGTCTCGAGATCGGCGGGATCCTTCGGTACGGCCGCACCTTGCGGAGCGGATGACTCCAGAGCCATCGGGCGCGGTCATGACTGTTCAAGCACGCTCGCGCCATGGTTCGGCCGCGCGCTCGTCGAGCGGGACCGCGTCTGACCGGTAGGTGGCGCGCCTAGGGCACGTCGAGAGACCTCTGCCTCGGGGGTGCGGGAAGATGACGCCGCTTATCACGCTTGCGGCTTCCTCGTAGTCGTTGAAAGTCCTGATGGTAGGCTTGGCCTTGAAAGTGCAGCCATATGCCGGGGCACGAAAGATTCAGCGCCATCGCGCGCTCGAAGTGACCGCAGCGGTTCCGCGGGCGGCCGCTGTGTGCAGGACCGACGCCGGGCCGGTTCAGCCCCTCAGCTCATTGGGGTTGTTGGCGATCGCGGTTATCCCCCGCGCGGAATCGCATCGTCATGGCGTCGCATCCAGAGATTTGCGAAGATCAGCGCCCAATAAGCGGCGGGACCTTTGTAGATCAGCGCGGCTGACCGGGTGGCAGCCAGTCCGAGCGATCGAGCGAACGCACGGCTGGTCAGTCCGTTGACTGACTAGTCGATGATATGCGCGGCTCCTAGCCAGCAAAGTCGGGCGCGCCTTCGTCAGAGTTCGGCGGGGCGCGGCAGCATCTTCCGCGCCTGGCGTTGCGGCTCGTTTCGCGTGCACGCCACCGGAGCTTCCCGCGCCTCGCAGGAAGCAGTCGAAAGCCTCCATATTGTCGGTCTGCTCCTCGATCAGCCGATGGCGATCGCCCTCGTGAGATTGAGCGAAAGCGCGGCCACGATGTTGTCCGGTCACGTCATCCAGCACGGCGAAAATGACGGTCAAATCCCGATCGAACCGCTCCGCCCAGAGATGACCGTCATTGGCGGCGATCGATGAGCTGAGTCGTGATCCGCACGCGATTGTCGACTTTACGCACGCTGTCCTTGAGCACATAGCGAGGCCCCGGAGTTTGCCGATCTCCTCGATCTGGACATATCTTGCCCTGAAGGGAATGGGAGTTGCGGGCGATGACGAAGAGCTAGCAGACAGTTTCGACAAGGCGATCATCGATTCCGTCGGAGATGCCGGCGGCGAAATAGTCCTGCTCTGGGTCGCCGCTCATGTTTTGAAAGGGCAGGACGGCGATCGAGGGCCTGTCGCGGCTGCCGGCCGTCACCGAGAGCTTTGTGGCGCCATCCGCAATGCCGCTGGGCCATCGATGGCCACACGATAGGCGCGGACGGGCCGGGCGATGTTTTTAAGGTCGTGTTCGCCGAGATCGGCGAAGCTCGCTGACTCGCCCACGCACGTGCTCGTAGGCTGAGCCGGATATCAGCACCCCGCCGCGGTTCGCGAAGATTCCCGTCCAGCACGCGCCGCGATATTGACCCCCTCGCCAATGATGTCGTCGCCTTCGATCAGCACGTCGCCGAGATGAACGCCGACGCGATAGACGATGCGCTTGCTTTCAGGAGGTTTCGGCGTTTCGCTCGACCATCAGTCTCTGGATTGCGGTTGCGCATTCCACCGCGTCGACCACGGACGGGAACTCGAGCAGCAGCCCGTCGCCCAGTCGTCTTGACGATGCGCCCGCCTCTCTCCGACACGAAGGGTCGCGCCGCGTCCCGGTGCTCGCGAACGACCCTCGCAGTTCCGGCCTACATCCTCGCCCATGAGGCGGGAATAGCCGACGACGTCGACGGCCATGATCGCGGCAAGCTTGCGTGTTTCGGCCATTGCGGTTCCCCAGGCCGTCCTAGCACATTAGCAAGCGGAGCGTACGAGGACACCAGCGATTGTTTGGAACCACCCACGATCCGGTCGAGGAATGATCGCTAATTTGCGCATCGCTGCCGTTGCGGCGCGGGTTTGTACGATGTCGCGCTTCCCGCCCAGCCCGATCATCGCCTACGCAGATTGAGGTCTGACCCTACGCCAGATACTGGCCGCCGTTGGCGGACAGCGTCGAGCCGGTGATGAAGCCGGCGTCGTCGGATGCGAGGAACAGGACGCAGCGCGCGATCTCCTCCGGCTGGCCGAGGCGGCGAACCGGAATCTGCGGCAGAATCGCCTTTTCGAGCACGTCCTTCGGCACCGCCATCACCATTTCGGTGGCGATATAGCCGGGGCAGATGGCGTTGACGGTCACGCCCTTGTTGGCGTTCTCCTGCGCCAGCGCCTTGGTGAAGCCGATGTCGCCGGCCTTCGAGGCCGAATAATTGGCCTGGCCCATCTGTCCCTTCTGGCCGTTGATCGACGAGATGTTGATGATCCGGCCGAAGCCGCGCTCGCGCATGCCTTCGATCACCGGACGGCACATATTGAACAGGGAATTGAGGTTGGTGTTGATGACGTCGTACCATTGCTCCGGCGTCATCTTGTGGAACATGCCGTCCTTGGTGATGCCGGCGTTGTTGACGAGAATGTCGACCGGACCGAGGTCCTTCGCGACCTGCGCCAGCCCGGCGACGCAGTCCTCGTATTTCGCCGACGTTCCATTTGTAGACGTCGACGCCGGTCTCCGCCTTGAACTTGGCGGCGGCCTCGTCGTTGGAATGATAGGTCGCAGCGACCTCGCATCCCGCCGCCTTCAACGCCTTCGAGACGGCGGCGCCGATGCCTCGCGTGCCGCCGGTGACCACTGCAACTCTCGCCATGTTTTCCTCCCGAGATTTTCTTGAGCGCGCCGTTTAGATCGGCGCGCCCGGTTTTGCAAGCGGCGAGGACTATCGTTCGACCGCCATCGCGATCCCCATGCCGCCGCCGATGCAAAGCGTGGCCAAGCCCTTTTTGGCGTTGCGGCGCGCCATTTCGTGCAGCAGCGTGGTCAGAACCCGCGCGCCCGAGGCGCCGATCGGATGGCCGAGCGCAATGGCGCCGCCGTTGACGTTGACGATCGCCGGGTCCCAACCCAGGTCCTTGTTGACCGCGAGCGCCTGCGCGGCGAAGGCTTCGTTCGCTTCCACGAGCTCGAGGTCCTTGACCGACCAGCCGGCCTTTTCGAGCGCCTTGCGGGTCGCCGGAATCGGACCCGTGCCCATGATCGCCGGATCGACGCCCGCCGTCGCCCAGGAGACGATGCGCGCCATCGGCGTCAGCCCCCGGCGCTTGGCCTCGTCGGCGCTCATGATCACCAGTGCGGCCGCGCCGTCGTTGAGGCCCGAGGCGTTGCCCGCGGTCACGGATCCGTCCTTGGAAAAGGCGGGCTTCAGTTTCGCCATCGCCTCGTAGGTCGAGCCTGCGCGCGGATATTCGTCGGCGTCGACGACGACGTCGCCCTTGCGCGACGATATGGTCACGGGCGCGATCTCGTCCTTGAACCGTCCGGCCTTCTGCGCGGCTTCGGCCTTGTTTTGCGAGCCGACGGCGAAGCGATCCTGCTCCTCGCGGGTGATCTGCCATTTTTTCGCGATATTCTCGGCGGTGTTGCCCATGTGATAGCCGTGAAAGGCGTCAATGAGGCCGTCTGTCAGCATGGTGTCGACGAGCTTCATCTCTCCCATCTTGACGCCGCTGCGCAGATAGGCGGCATGGGGGGCGAGCGACATCAATTCCTGGCCGCCCGCGACGATGATGTTGGCGTCGCCGCTGGCGATCTGCTGCATCCCGAGCGCGACCGCGCGCAAGCCGCTGCCGCACAGCTGATTGACGCCGAAAGCGGTCTTTTCCTGCGGAACGCCAGCCTTCATCGCCGCCTGGCGCGCCGGATTTTGACCCTCCGCCGCGGTGAGGATCTGCCCGAGAATCACCTCGTCCACTTCGCCCGCGTCGACCTTGGCGGCTTCGAGAGCGCTCTTGATGGCGATCGCGCCCAGGTCGTGCGCGGCGGTCGTGCCGAAGGCGCCGTTGAAGGAGCCGACCGGGGTGCGTTTTGCGCTGGCGATGACAATCTCAGAGGCGGGCATGTCAGTCTCCCTTTGGAGCGAAATGAGCGGGGCGCGATGATCGGATTGTTTCTACACGATCCCTCACGGACGGCGCCACCGTTCTGTGTGAGGGCTGCAGCGATGCAAGCGAGCCCACGCGACGTTTGACTGTCCGGCCGGCATCCGGTTTCAACCGGGACTTAAGTCGAGCGCTATCAGCCGCTGGAGATTGCGTCAGGGCGCCCGGCGGAAATGGCGCAGGCGCCGCCCCCAGAGGGCGCTGTTAATGGCCAGATCAAACGGCGGCCGCAGTCTCGGCCGCTGAACACGCCTCATCGGACGCATCGAACCTCAATGGCGCACATTCTGGAATCACGCGCCTCGATGCGAAGTTTGACTTTACCGACCCCGACTCCGTTCGAAGGAAGGCTTATGCCGTGTGCGCTTGTCCATTTAGCGTGACGCTGGACGCATCGCGCCTTCGGGCTCTCCGCCAACCGGCGACGCCGAGGCCAGCAAAGCCAAGCAGCATCAACGCCCAGGTCGATGGCTCCGGCGCGCTTGTTGCGGCGGCGAGCCGCTCGCCAAACGCGACCGTTTGGCCGGGGATGTAGCTGCCTGCGGGATTGGTGGATGAAAGTTGAGTTGTCGTCCCGTACGAAAACAAATTATAGTCATACCCGCCAGCGCTGAATAAAATTCCATGCTCATCGACCGGCGCCGGACCGGCCGGAAAGTACACATTGTCGTAGAGAAAAAGAGTCCGAAATATTCCGGATAAGGCTGCGACGGGTTGGACACGAGCGCGATTGCGCCGCCGCCCGGACCAGAAATTGTTCCCGAAATCGACAGCACGTCGTAACCACCGACCGCATCCACTGTGTCGGAGGTCGTTATCGTGCCGGTCACGGCGAAAACCGAGTCCGTTGTCGAAAAATCAAAACTGTAGGTCGCGGCGTTCGCGCCGATAGGGATGATCCCAGCCGCCGCGATCAATGCCCATTTCAGTGCTTTTTTCATCGAGTATGCCGTGCCTTTAATCACATGCCCCGACGGTGAGGTCTGGAGTTGATCTACATCCCCCTCGCGGTAGTTACAACCCCGAAATGAAAAATCTTACAGATTTGTCCGTTGTTAACGTTATGGAGGCCCGGAAACCCAATTTCCGCGCCTGCAAATGAACCGTGCCGGCCAAAATGGAGTGATTTTCGCTCGCAGACACCCCGCCCCGCGCTCTTCGCCGCGCGGCGGATGAGCGCGAGTCCAGCAGCGAATCGCTCGGCCCTACCCTCCGCTTGACTTACGTCAGAATAGACATAAAGATATGCTTATGTCTGACGATCGACAAATTCGACCGCTTGCGTTCCGCGCTTTGCTTGCAAGCCTCGAGGCGGCCGGCGAGGAGACCCGCCTCCGCATCCTCTGCCTGCTGGAAACCGCGGAGCTCACGGTGAGCGAGTTGGTGGCCATTCTCGGCCAGTCGCAGCCGCGGGTCTCGCGCCATCTCCGGCTGCTGGTCGAAGCAGGCCTCGCCACACGGCAGCGCGAGGGCGCCTGGGCTTTCTTCCGCCTGGCCGAGCCGGGTGGGACGCTGGCCCGCGAGTGGTTGCGCCGTCTCGATCCGACCGATCCGATCGTGAACGCCGACCGCGCTCGCCTCGATATTGCGCGCGAGGCGCGCCGGAAGCAGGCGGCGTCCTATTTCGCGGCGCGCGCCGCCGATTGGGATCAGATCCGCGCCCTGCACGCGCCCGAGGAGCGAGTTGAAGCAGCGCTGGTCGCCATGATCGGCGACAAGCCGTTCCGAAATCTGCTTGATCTTGGCACGGGCACAGGCCGCATGCTTGAGCTTCTCGCCCCGCGGGCGACCCGCGCCGTTGGCGTCGACCAGAGCGCGGCGATGCTGGCGCTCGCGCGCGCCCGCATCGATCAGGCCGGTCTGCGGCATGTCTCGCTACGCCAGGGCGACATCTACGCCCCGCCGGTCGAACGCGACGCTTATGACCTCGTGATCGTCCACCAGGTGCTGCACTTCCTTGACGATCCGGCGCGCGCTCTTGCCGAAGCGGCGCGAGCGCTGGCGCCGGGCGGGCGGGTCGTGGTGGTCGACTTCGACGCTCATGATCAGGAGTTCCTGCGTGACGAATTCGCCCATCGCCGGCTCGGCTTTGCTGTCGACGAGGTCGAGGGCTATCTCGCCGAAGCGGGGCTTGGCGCCATCCGCGTGGAGCGCGTTCCGCCCGCCAAGGGCGAAGCCGGCAAGCTGACGGTCGGGCTATGGATCGCCGAAGATCCTCGCTTTATTTCCGATTCCATTTCCGAAGAGCGACGTGGAGTTCGCCTGATGGCTGCGAAACCGGTTCCCTTGAGCCGCGCCGGGGCGCCGGTTCAGGTCTCATTCGAGTTCTTCCCGCCGAAAACGCCGGAAATGGAAGCGAACTTATGGGAGGCGGCGACCCGACTTGAGCCTCTGAACCCCGCGTTCGTCTCGGTCACTTATGGCGCCGGGGGCTCAACCCGCGAGCGCACGCATGCGCTGGTCGAGCGCATCGCCCGCGAGACGACTATGAGCCCTGCGGCCCATTTGACCTGCGTTGGCGCTTCGCGCGACGAAATTCGCCAGACGCTTCGCGACTATCACTCAGCCGGCGTGCGCCACGTGGTGGCGTTGCGCGGCGACCCGCCGACTGGGTTCGACGCCCCTTACGAAACCGCCCCCGACGGTTACCGATCGACGGCGGAACTTGTCGCTGACGCCAGACGAATCGCGGATTTCGAAGTGTCGGTCGGAACCTATCCCGAGCGCCATCCGCAAAGCCCGACGTTGTTGCATGACATCGAGATCCTCAAGCAAAAGGTCGACGCCGGAGCGACGCGCGCGATCACCCAGTTCTTTTTCGACAATTCAGCCTATTTTCGCTTTCTCGACGTCGCCGAGGCGGCTGGGCTTGACGTTCCGATCGTGCCCGGCATTTTCCCGGTGCAGAACTTCAAGCAGACCGCCAATTTCGCCCGGAGAACGGGGGCGAGCGTGCCGCAATGGCTCGCCGACCGGTTCGAGGGGCTTGAAGATGATCCCGCGACGCGGCGCCTCGTCGCGGCGGCGGTCTGCGCCGAGCAGGTGATCGACCTCATCGACCACGGCGTCAATGAACTGCACTTCTACACCATGAACCGAGCCGATCTCGTGTTCGCGATCTGCCACCTCGTCGGCCTGCGAGCCAAACCCCAGGCTGCGATCCTGCTCGCAGAGCGAGGACCGCCGACGATTGCGACTGGGGTTTTGTGATCAGCCCAAGAGCAATACCTAGCTCGGCCGAACTGGCTTATTTGATTGGCGTCCAGTCTGCTCCAAAGCGGCCGCGACCGACTGTCGGGCGCCTCGTCGCCTTAATCGAAATGTACTCCGATCTCGCCTGATGCGACGGATCCGCGCCAAAATCGACCAGGACAAGTAGCGACTGAGGCCTCTGCGCCCGGCCCTTCTACAGTTTTCTGGTTAACCAAACCTTTCGAAAGCGCACAAGACCGAGCGCCGCAACGTTGACTTGTGTTTCTCTTTTTCCCATCATGAACAAATCAAGAACATTCTGCGGCGAGCCTTAGGCAGGGTCGTTCTGATGACAGTTTGGTCATGCGAGGGGTCGGTCAGTTTCGCGGCCTTCGAGCGCATAAAGGAGCGGGTGATGTTGAAGCTTATCGAAGGATCATATGCTTCCTTTTTCCCAAAGGAAATTGATGCGATGCACCGAAATAGAGCCGAGACCTTTTCGGACCGGCTTGGCTGGGAGGTCGTGGTTAAAGACGGCTACGAGCGAGACGTATTCGACGACGCCAACCCACTTTATCTTGTGTCAGTCGATCCGGATACTGAAGAATACCGGGGATCGCTGAGGATGCTGCCGACGACCGGCCCGAACATGTTGCGCGACGTCTTTCCGCAATTGCTCGACGGAGACTATGTTGAGAGCGCCACCATCTGGGAAGTTTCACGCATTTGCGCCGCCGCCCTCCCGGCCAGCCGGAACGGAGCCGGAGCGGCGTCAACTACTGTCTCTGAGCGAACTCATATTGGGAATTGGCGAAGTCGGAGTCGCCGCCGGGCTGACCCAAGTCGTTTCTGTATTCGACGCCAGGATTTTCCGCGTTCTGAAGGCCGCCGGATGCAATCCCGAAATCATTGGCACGCCTCAGCGGATCGGGGACGTCATGTGCTACGCGGGCCTTTTCGACACCGGCGAGGGCCCGCTCAAAGCGTTTCGCGCCGCAACTGGGATCGATCAGTTCGGTTCTCGCTCCGGGCGCCAAAGAGATCGCGTTTGCCTGAAGCAGCCCATCCGCCGGGGCGATCCTACTCACATTCGGTCGGCCCACTAAATTGGCTCAAGGTCGAGTCGGTTTCGCGCCGCAACCGCCAAGTAGTAAAATCAGCATAAACTACCCGCTCTTAAATGTTTCGGGCGATCATCTTCGTGTTGTTCACGTTTTGTCATCTACAGTTTTGTCCATTGTCATTCTTTCTCTACGTCATCAAACTAACTTCGGAGGCGGAATCAAGTAATGGGGGAACGGATTGGCAAAGAAATTAAAAAAACGTGAACCCGAAATCATAGATACCAAGCGGCAGGTGGGGGCACTGAATCTGTCCGCTTGTGAAGCTCGCAGGTTATACGGCATCTGTGTTGAGCTGCTTGAACTATGCAGCCATGTATCTGGTCGAATAGACCCTCAAGCCGGCTGGATGGTCGCTCACGCACGAGATGAAGTGATGTTGGGGATCTTCGATGTTAAGCCTTAGCAAAACACTGGATACGGCCATCAGCATCGACTCGGCCACGACGCGTCTGACAGAGACGATTCTGGGCAACGATGACCATGATCTCGCTGAAACCTTGCGGACCATTGCTTCAGATATTGGTCTCTCTCACATCTCATATGTGCGCCTCTCGCCAGACAAGAGCCCGGATATCTCCCTGTTAGTCGCGGTCGTCACCTATTCACGACTGTGGCAGCATCGATATTTCGTAAAGAAATATATGTCGAACGACCCGGTGATTTCCTACGGGCGCTCGGCTGATCAGCCCTTCGATTGGTCCAATTTGCCGCTCAACGATCCGGAGACCAAGGCTTTCTTTGCCGATGCAATGAACCACAGTATTGGCAGAAATGGCCTTTCGATTCCCTTGCGCGGCCGCCGTGGCGCATTCGCGCTTGTTTCATTCACCAGCGACCTGCCGAAAGAGGAATGGGAGGACTACAAAGCCGCCAACATCAAGAGCCTCAAACTGCTGTCGGTTCTCATTGATTCCGCGGCGAACATCAATTTCAAATTGCCCGCCTTTCCGGTCCATTTGTCGAACCGCGAGGAGCAATGTCTGCTTTGGGCGGCGCGCGGCAAGACTTATCAGGAGATCGCGGAGATCCTGGGTTTGGCGTTTGGCAGCGTGAAAACCCATTTGGACGCAGCGCGCCATAAGCTGCATTGCATGAATTTGACCCACGCGGCCGCGGTTGCTTTCGCCACCGGCGTTATTCCGGCGCAAGCGCTGAAATAAACGGAAAACCTCAGAGCCAAGCGTCTGATGGCTCAAATGGCAAGACGAAGTTCAGCGCCACGCTCAATCTAAGACGGAATGCGCACCGGCAATTCGGTAATCCCGTGTATGAAGGACGAGAACAACCGCTTCGGTTCGCCGACGACCTCGATTTTCGGCAAGCGGTCGAGAATTTCCTCCCATAGAATCTTCAATTGCATTTCGGCCAGGTTCTTGCCGACGCAGCGATGAATGCCGAACCCGAACGACAGGTGCTGGCGCGGCCGGGCGCGGTCGATGATGAAGCGGTCGGGATCTTCGATCGCTTCCTCGTCGCGGTTGCCTGAAATGTACCACATCGCGACCTTGTCGCCCTTTCGGATGTGCTGGCCGCCGAACTCGGCGTCGGCCAGCGCGGTGCGGCGCATGTAGGAGACGGGGCGTCTGGTAGCGGATGATTTCCGGCGCCATGGACTCGACGAGTTCGGGCTTGGCGCGCAGCTTGGCGAACTCATCCGGGTTCTGGCTGAGGAACAGGAGGCCGCCGCTCATCGAATTGCGCGTCGTGTCGTTGCCGCCGACGATGAGCAGAACGACATTGCCGAGATATTCGCGCGCGTTCATGTTGCGGGTGGACTCGCCGTGCGCCAGCATCGAGATCAGATCGCGCCGCGGCGCGGCGTTGACCCGCTCGTTCCAGAGCTTCATGAAATAGCCGAGGCACTCGCGGAAGATCGCTTCGCGCTGTTCTTCGCTTTCGACCAGCCCGCCCGGATAGGGGATGGCGGTCGAGATGTCCGACCAGTAGCTCAGCTTGCGCCGGTCCTCGTAAGGGAAGTCGAACAGCGTCGCCAGCATCTGGCAGGTGAGTTCGATCGAGACCTTGTCCACCCAGTTGAAGGTCTCGCCGCGCGGTAAGTTGTCCAGCGTTTCGCGCACCCGGGAACGGATCAGGCTCTCGAAATTGCCGAGGTTTTCGGGTGAGACGATTGGCTGCACGACCTTGCGCTGCACGTCGTGCTTCGGCGGGTCCATGGCGATGAACATCGGCAATTCAAGCTCGGCCGAACGGTCGCGCAGCGTAATTCCGCCGAGCGCCGAGCTTGACGAGAACGTTTTGTGATCCACTTCGAGGGCGATGATGTCCTTGTGCTTGGTCACCGACCAGAACGAGCCGAGCAGGCCGTCCTTGCAGTAGTGCACAGGCGCCTCGCGCCGCAGGCGGCGGAAATAGGGCTGCCACGCATCCTGCTGGTAGAGACTGGGATTGCTGACGTCGATTTTGTCGAGCGGCGTGCTCTCGGCCAGAGCGTTGTGATCGACGCCCTCGGCCGCGTTCATGATCGGAGACAAGACCGTCATGGCCAACCCTCCCGCTTTCTGCTCCACGAGGCGCGACTCAGCGTGCGCGACACACGCCCAATCGACAGGAGCCTCGTGTCTAACACGCGCCGATTACCGGTCCAATAAGAGAACCGTGACTGGCGAGACCCTTTCTGGTTCTCCCTTTATGGTTTGGACCGCTGGGGCCGCCCATCGCTCCGAAATGAACGATGGTTGCGGGCGCATTTCGGCCGGCGGCTGAGAATAACGGGCTCGCGCCCCTCAGGTCTGCGAGCCGCCCACATGCTTGCGCAGGAATGCGAGCGTGCGCGTCCAGGCGAGCGCCGCGCTCGGCGCGTCGTAGCTGTCGCGGTGGTCGCAATTGAACCCGTGGTCGGCCGGATAGATGTGGACCTCGACGTCCGGGTGGGCGGCGGCGACTTCCTTCACGCCCGGAATCGGGATGTGCGTATCCTTGTCGCCGAAATGGAGGAGCGTCGGGACTTTGGGCTTCAAGTCCTTTTGCCCGATGATCCCGCCGCCGTAATAGCCGACCGCGGCGCTCAGGCCCGAAAGCTTGCCGGCCGCCGACCACGCGACGGTGCCGCCAAGGCAGTAGCCGACGATGCCGACCTTGCCGCCTTCCTTGGCGACCGCGATCGCCGCGGCGACGTCACGCGCGATCTGCTCGTGATCGACCTTGTTCATGATCGCGATGCCGCGCTCTCTCGATTGCGCGTCATAGCCGACCTCGAATTTGGGCTCGACATGCTCGAAGATAGCGGGCGCGACCGCGAGATAGCCTTCGGCGGCGAACCGGTCTGTGACCTGCCGGATATGCGCGTTGACCCCGAAGATCTCCTGGATGACGACGACGCCGCCGCGCGGTTTTCCCGAAGGGTCGGCGCGCCAGGCTCGAATTGGTCCCGCCCCTTCCGGCTTCAGTTCAATCCAGGCCATGTCGATCTCCTTGGGTTCCAGCTTTTCTCAGCGTCCGCTCGAGCGTGTTTGCGCGATGGCGATGCCGCCGACAACCAACAATAACGCGAGCACCTGATAGAGCGCGAATGGCTCGCCCAGGATGGCGACCGCCATGATGGCGCCGAACACCGGGACCAGATTGACGAACACCCCCGCCCGCCCCGGCCCGATCAATTCGACCCCGCGCATGTACATGAGCTGCGAGATGAAGGCGGGCCCAAGCGCCACAAAGGCAAGCACGAGAAGGCCGCCCCAAGTGTGCCAGACGAACCCGCCAGACATAATTTCCCAGATCATCAGCGGAATGGAGGTGACGAAGGCGGCAAGCGCCATGGCGGCCAGCATGCTGACCTGCGAGACACTCGGGCGTTGGCGAAGGCCGATTGTGTAGCCCGCATAGAGCACGGCCGCCACGACCATCATGACGTCGCCGCTATTGAAGGCAAGCGCCTTGAGCTTAGCAGGGTCGCCCTGCGCGGCGATCACGATCACGCCCGCCATGGTCACGGCGGCGCCGAGCGCCTGCAGGGCGCTGAAACGGACTCCGAGAAAAAAGCGCGCGCCGAGGAGGACCAGCGCCGGGATGGCGCCCTGGATGATCGATAGATTGAGCGCGCTCGTATGATGCGCGGCGACATAGAAGAGCGCGTTGAAGGCCGTGTATCCCGAAGCCCCCATGACTGCGAGATAGGCCCAGTTCGCGCGCAGCGCCGGCCAGTCCTGTCGCAGCGAAGGGCGCGCAGTGATCAGAATGGGAACAAGCGCCACCGCCCACCTAAGGCAGGTCAAAGTCATCGGCCCGATCTGACCGACAGCCAATCGACTGACGATCGAATGGGCGGCCCAGATCAGCATGGTGAGAGCCAGCAGCAGGATCGGCTTGGCCCAAGCCGATTGCAGGAGCCCGATCCTGGGCGCAGTCGCGTCGGTCATGCATGTCTTTGAGGCTTGGATAATCGCCCGGGCTCACGCTTGGCAGGGAGCGAAGTGTGAAAAGGGAGCAGGGCCGGCATAAGCCGAGCGGCGGCGGAAGGCAAATTCGCGGAAATCGCCGAAAACGACACGGATCGGCTCAAACTTGATGCACCTGGCTCAGGCGGCCTGGCGCGCCTCGGCGACAAGCGTCTCTCGGATCGATTCGGCGAGCGCCTTCGCCTCCTCGCTCGGACGTCCCGGCGCGTGGATAAGACCCATGCGATTGAGAGGCAATTCCGGCAATCCCTCGGCGCGCCCGAGAATCTTAAGGCCGGGACCGACCACTGAAGCTGGCAGAATTGTCGCCGCAAGCCCCGCCCGCAAGACCGTGCCGATGGCGCTGAAGTTTTTGGAGTAGAAACGCGCCTGCGCAACCCCCGGCGCTGCGGTCGACAGCGCGTGCTCGGTCGCACGTCGCCAGCAACAGGTTGCGCTGCCCAGCGCAAGCGGGATCGGCGTTCCCGCTTCCACCTGGAAACGCTCAGCGGCGACCCAGACCAGCGGCTCCTCGCGCAGGAGTTCGAGCCCTTTGAGGCCCTCGTAGTCGGTGATCAGCGCGAGATCGAGCGCGCCTGCAGCGACTTGAGGACCAAGGTCTGTCGAGGCTTCACAGACGACCGAAACCTCGACCAGCGGATGACGGCGATTGAAACGGGCGAGAATCTCCGCCAGGAACGATTCCGCGTAGTCGTCCGGAATGCCGAGCCGCGCTGCGCCTCTCAGGCCTTTCCGCGACAGCGCGGCAAACGCGCCCGCCTCCACTTGGACGATGCGGCGGGCGAATTCGATCAGCTTCTCGCCCTCTTCCGTGAGCCGCGCGCCACGTCCCTGTTTCACGAACAGGGCGCAGCCCAGTTGCTCCTCCAGCCGGCGGATATGCATCGAGACGGCCGACTGAGTCTTGTGCACCCGGTCCGCGGCTTTGGTGAACGAGCCAGAATCGACGATGGCGAGAAACGAGCGAAGCTGGTCGGTGTCGAGCATGGAACTCATCCGAAATTCTGATCGGTCATTATACAAACATTCGCTGAACCGATCAATGGGCTCACTTCACACATCAGCACTTATGCCCGAGGCTGCGTTAGGCCCTGCCGTAAACTTTAGCGAGGTTCTTGAAGATGATTTAGAGAGGACGCGACGATGACGTTACAGATTATTGCAAGAACATTTTTCATCTCGGCGTTGATTTTTTGCACTCGCGCTGCGTGGGCTCAGGACATCCGGATCGCGGTCGCCGGCGCTATGACCGGTTCCCTTGCGGAGGCCGGCGATGAGGTCAAGCGCGGGGCCGAACTGGCCGCCAAGGACATAAACGCGGCGGGCGGCGTGAACGGCAGAAGGATTGTCCTGAGTATCGAGGACGATGCGTGCGATCCCAAACAGGCCGTGTCAGTGGCCAACCATATCATAGGAGAGCAGATCGCCTGGTGGACGGTCATGTCTGCTCTGGCGCTTCAATTCCGGCTTCAGCGGTCTATGCCGGAATATGGCGTGCTCATGATGACGCCTGCCTCGGTCAATTCGAAGCTCACCGACGAGGCTTTCGCCAAGGGGTGGCCGACGATCATGCGCTTCGAAGCGCGAGACGACAACCAAGGCAAAATGGTCGGCGCCTGGATGGCGGACAGGTACAGGAACAAGAAGATCGCGTTCGTGCATGACAAAAGCACGTACGGGAAGAACCTGGCCGATCAGGTGAAGGCGAACTTGAACGCCGCCGGCGTACAGGAGATCCTGTACGCCGGAATCAATCCTGGTGAAAAGGACTACAGCGCCATTGTCGGTAAGCTGAAAGCAGTTGGGGCCGAAGTTCTTGGAGACCGCCAAACATGGTCGACGAGTTTCGGGCGAGGGCTACGACATCGACGAGCAAGGAGCGCGACGGCCTGAGCCTGGGCGATGGGCGGCGGCGCCGGGGTTGACGAACGCGTGTGTACCCGCGCTGGTCGTGTAGTCGAGCATGGCACTCATGCAAAATTTTGATCGGTTACTCTACAAACATTCGTTGGACCGATCAATGGCGCACCCCATATAAGTAGCCATCCCGAGATAAGCATCCCGAGATTGACCGACTTCCTCCACGACGCCCCTTAGCGCCGGCTGAGAAGCCGTCACTTCAATTTGGAGGCGAACATGGTTGTTTCATTCCCACATCTGGCCTCTGGGCCAGCCAAGGCTGTCTGGCGTATCCTCACTTGGCCAGCCCGGGTCGGCGCGGCGCGACGGACGATGTTCGAATTGGCCCGCATGTCCGAATACGAGCTCCGCGACATCGGACTTACGCCGTCTGACATCAACGACGCGACCGCGCTGCCGCTGGACGCTGACCCGTCCGGCCTGCTGGTCCGACGGCGGGCGTGGCGGGAACGGCCAGCTGCCGAGCGAGCCAACCTCGCGGCGTGATCAAGATTTCGACAGCCGCGCTGGCCGGCACTCCACAAAGGCGGTGAAAAGGTCTAGGAGGTGCGTCCCGGACCTTCCAACGCCTTTGCGGAGCCCCTTATGACAGCGCACTCGGCTGTAGCCGGCGTCGAAATCAACGCCAAGCCCAGCGGTCGGCAGGACGAAATTCTCAGCGCCGAGGCGCTCGCGTTCATCGCCGGGCTTCATCGGCGATTCAACCGACGGCGCCTTGAGCTGCTCGCGCGGCGCATGGAGCGCCAGGAAGACTTTGACGCCGGCAAGCTGCCGGACTTTCTCCCCGACACCAAATCGATCCGCGAAGGCGACTGGACCGTCGCCAAGATCCCGGCCGACCTTCTCGACCGCCGGGTCGAGATCACCGGGCCCGTCGATCGCAAGATGATCGTCAATGCGCTCAATTCCGGCGCCAAGGTCTTCATGGCGGATTTCGAGGATGCGACCTCGCCCGTCTTCGCCAACATGGTCGAGGGCCAGGCCAACCTGAAGGATCGGTGGGCCGGAAAAATCGACTTTACCGACCCGGCAAGCGGCAAGGCCTACGCGCTCAAGAATGAGACCGCCGTGCTGATGGTGCGGCCGCGCGGCTGGCATCTGCCCGAGCGCCATGTGGTCGTCGACGGCGAAGCGATTTCCGGCTCGCTGTTCGATTTCGGCCTTTACGTCTTCCACTGCGCCAAGGCCCAGATCGCCAAAGGCGCGACGCCGGCCTTCTACTTGCCCAAGCTCGAGAGCCATCTCGAAGCGAGGCTCTGGAACGACGTGTTCTCCGACGCCGAGCGCGAGCTCGGCGTGCCGCATGGGACGTTCAAGGCGACCATTCTGATCGAGACGCTGCCGGCGGCGTTCGAGATGGACGAGATCCTCTACGAACTGCGCGACCATATCGTCGGGCTGAACTGCGGCCGCTGGGACTACATCTTCTCGTTCATCAAGCGCCTCGGCAAGAACAAGGCTTTCCTGACGCCTGACCGATCGGAAATGACGATGGGCAAGGCGTTTCTCAACGCTTACTCGCTCCTGCTGATCAAGACCTGTCACCGCCGCGGCGCTTTTGCGATGGGCGGCATGGCGGCGCAGATTCCGGTCAAGGGCGACCAGGCCGCAAACGAAGCCGCGTTCGCCAAGGTGCGCGCCGACAAGGAGCGCGAGGCGGGCAACGGCCACGACGGCACCTGGGTCGCCCACCCGGATCTGGTGCCGATCGCGATGGAAGTGTTCGACCGGCTGATGCCGAGCTCGAACCAGCTCTCGAAGAAGCGCGACGACGTCCACGTGACGCAGGCCGACTTGCTCGAGGTTCACAAGGGCAAGCGCACTGAAGACGGCCTGCGCGAGAACATCAGGGTCGGGGTGCAATATATCGAGGCGTGGCTCCGGGGCCGCGGCGCGGTCCCGATCTACAACCTGATGGAGGACGCGGCGACGGCCGAGATCTCGCGCGCCCAGATCTGGCAATGGCTGCATCTCAAGGCGAAGCTGGACGACGGCCGCGAGGTGACGCCGGCCATGTTCCGCGAGGCGCTCAAGGGTGAGATGGAGCGGGTCAAGGGCGAGGTCGGCGCGAAGGCGTTCGACGGCGGACGCTTCAAGGAGGCGATCGCCCTCTTCTCGGACATGTCGCTTGCCGACACGTTTGACGAGTTCCTGACCCTGCCGGCATACAAGCTGATCGACTAGGGAGAGAGCACGATGGCCAAAGCCTATTGGATTTCCACATACCGTTCGATCAGCAACCCGGAGGCGCTCGCGGCCTACGCCAAGCTTGCCGGCCCGGCGCTCACCGCCGCGGGCGGGCGGTTCCTGGCGCGTGGCGTGCCGGCGCAGGTCTACGAGGCCGGCCTTCAGCAGCGCACCGTGCTGATCGAGTTCGACAGCGTGGAGGCGGCTCGGGCGGCGCATGACAGCCCAGCCTATAAGGAAGCGCTGGACGCGCTCGCGGGCGGTGTCGAACGGGACATGCGGATCGTGGAAGGGGTGTAGGCGCGCGCCGCGCACCCCATTTCAATAAGTCCAAAAGCGTACCATTCCGAGGATCAATGACTTCTAGCAACGGAGGCACGAGCGGCGCCCGCACGAGTGTGGCCTGACTATGGCGTGACCTTTAGTCGTAGGCTCAACGCCGCTTGCCTCAATAGTTTGACCGTCTCGTCGTGCGACCGCGTTTCGAAGGGGGTCTGGCCCCGCGGACTCGCAAGAGAGCGCGCTCGAATTTAATAGCGTGATTCCAGCGTTCGTGGATGTCGCAGGAGGCTTTACGACCGACCTTTCGCTCAACTAGCGTGATGACCCTCTTAAACGTCCGTCTTTCCGTTTGGAGCTGGAATCGACGGCACAGGCAGCTTGTTGCTGGGAACAATCAACCTGCCCGCCAACGCAGTCGGCTGCCCCGACTACGGCGATGCAGAATTCTGTCCCTTCACTTCGGCGCACGTGAGTTTCTCCGGAATTGCGAGGTCGATTCCGTTCTCGGGCACAGCGGCCGACTTTGACGACATAACGTTCACGGCCGCTCCCGAACCGTCGACCTGGGCGATGATGCTGATCGGCTTCGCTGGCCTCTGCTACGCGGGCCGCGAGCCGCGGCGCGGTTGCCGACTGAAGCGATCGCCCCGGCGTATTCATCCCGATCTGGACCTCGGCCGGCGGAATCGTCTAGCCTCTGCCCGGACAACGTGACGGGGTGGTGGAGCAATGATAACGCGGACGAGTTCTCTGATTTCGGTCGCGATCCTCGCGCTTGGCTCAATGGCCGCGTCAAGCGCGCAGGCGCGATATGTGGCGATCTTCGAGGAGATCGGTTCGGACGTGGTCGAGATTGGCGGCGGCACGCTCGATCTGACCGACCTGCGTCTCTCCGGGGGGATATTCACAAAGCTTTTTGTGACGCCGAACGAACCGTCATACGCATCGGGCGCACCGGGTGAACAAGGCGACATTTACGAGGGCGCTCTATCGGGGCCGGCCAATTGGGGGCCCGGATCAACAACCTTCACGAAAATGAGCGGCGGAGACCTCGTCGCTCTTGTCCCGTCCGGCGCCGAAATCATTGTTCCTGATGGTTACACTTCAGGCGCGCCGCTGTCGGAAACGTCGACCTATCTCAAAGCCTCCCTCGCTTCGCTTGGCCTGACGCCTGGAGCCTATGTCTATAACTGGGGCTCGGGCGATCATGCGGACAGCTTCACGATCAATGTTGTCCCGAGCTCCGCCAGCCGTCCCCGAGCCGTCGACCTGGGCGATGATGCTGGTCGGCTTCGTAGGCCTTGGCTATGCGGTGGCTCGGCGAAAGAGAGCGGTTCCAGCAATCTCCGCGTAGAAGCCCTCACATGCCGTAGCCGCGCGCCATCGCCGCGGCGCAAATCGGAATGAGGGCGAACAGCCCAGCCTCGACATACAAGGCCTGACGCAACTGCTTGATTTCGTCTGCCGGCGGCCGGAACGAGGGATCCGCGCGAACACGCCGACGCCAGCCAGCGTAGATGGCGGTCGGCGCAACGGAAACGAGACCAGCCCCGACGAACAGCGCCATCTTGGCCCAAAAGAAGATGTTGGCCCAATAATATTCGTAGCCTTTGGCGCCGAAGAACACCCGCAAAACCCCCGCCGCCACGACAAGCGCGGCCAGGATGCCGAACCAGGCGTCGACGCGGGCGACCCGCAACGCCAAGCGGTCGTCGATCGGCCCTGCGGTCAGAAAGATCTCCGCCGACAGGATCGCGACAAGCGAGAAGACCGCGAGGTGGTGGAGACTTGCCAGCAGCCAGTCGACGAACATTTTGCCCTCCGGATAATTGCGGGCTAACCGTAGCCGCGCCGGGCGAGCGCCGCCAGCAACCGGGCAAAAGCGATTGACTTTGATTTGAGCCGCCCCTATAGGGTCGCCTCGCTCCAGCGCGGCCGAAAAGCCGCGCTTTTGGTTTTAGGCGCCTGAGCTTAAAACTGAGCGTTAAGCCGCGGTTCGCGAGAGCCGCATTTTCGGTCAACTGCAAAGAAGCCGGCCGCGCATGTCTCATGCGTAGTGTTCGGGCGGAACACGGGAAAGAACGATGTTCGCAGTCATCAAGACCGGCGGCAAACAATACAAGGTCGCCGCCGAGGATACGATCACGGTTATGCTGCTGCCCGGCGAAGCGGGCGCTCGGATTGTGTTCGACGAAGTGCTGGCGCTGTTCGACGGCGCGACCAATCACGTCGGCGCGCCGCGGGTCGCTGGCGCGAGCGTCGTCGGCGAAATCGTCGAGCAGGCGCGCGGGCCGAAGGTTTACGCCTTCAAGAAGCGCCGGCGCAAGAATTCGAAGCGCAAGCGCGGCCATAAGCAGGACCTCACGATCGTGCGGGTGACCGACATTCTGAGCGGCGGCGAATCCTCTGCGAGAGCGACGGCTTCCGCGAAGGAGTAGATTCCCCGGCGCATGCAGATGCGCTATAGGTAAGTCAGAGTTGGGCGCAGGCGTTATGGCCCGCCCGCAGCAAGTTTCGGAGCGAATGTTATGGCTCACAAGAAGGCAGGCGGTTCGTCGCGCAACGGCCGCGATTCGGCCGGCCGGCGTTTAGGCGTGAAAAAGTTCGGCGGCGAGCAGGTTATTGGCGGCATGATTCTTGTACGCCAACGAGGAACCAAATTTCACCCCGGTAGAAATGTTGGCCTTGGCACGGACCATACGCTTTTCGCCACCGCCCCAGGCGAAGTCGCTTTCGAGCGAAAAGGGGACGGGCGCCAATATGTATCGGTTCGAACCATTAGCGTTTCAGAATAAAGCGGGGAGCAAGACGAGAACCCCGCTTCGGCGACAAGCCCCCGCGGACGTTCTCGAAAGTTCAGATATTTCGAGATGAGACAAAAGGCCAAAGAGCCTGCTCATTCGTCCGGTAAGCGAAGCTTACGAAGGGGATGCGATCGCCGCATCCCCTTCGTCGTTTTCGGCCCCTATAATGGGGCGTTGACCGGTGATTCGATGTTTCCCGATCTGGCAAGAGACGATGTGTTCCGGCTCGAGACGCCGCGGCTCTGGCTGCGCTGGCCGCGAATCTGCGACGCCAACGCGATTCAGAAATTTTGCTCGCGATGGGAAGTCGCCCGCTATACCGCGCGCATCCCCCATCCCTACCCCGCGGGCTCGGCTGAGCGCTTCATCTATGCAGCGCGCGAAGCGAACTCCGCTGGGCGCGACCTGAGCCTGGTGATGACGCCGATCAGGGGGAACAGCGACGCCATTGGCTCGATCAGCCTCGAATCGCGCGGTCGCGACCGCCTGGCGCTTGGTTTCGCGCTGGCGCCGGAGGCTTGGGGCAAGGGTCTTGCGACTGAAGCCGCCGAAGCCATGATCGACGCAGCCTTCGGGCTGACGCCGACGGTCGAGATTCTGGCCAGCGTCAGGGTCGAGAACGAGGCCTCCAAAGCGGTCCTCGCGAAGTGCGGGTTTGCGGTCATCGGCACGGGGCTGCAGGGCGCCCCTGCGCGTGGCGGTCTGGTCGAGTGCCACAGCCTGCGCCTGACGCGCGCCGATTGGGCAAGCGTTGCTGCGCCCGGCCACGAGGCGCCCGACGCTTTGCCCAGCGTCACGTGGCCGGCTTAAGACGATGAAGTTTCTTGATTCCGCGCGCGTGTACATTCGCTCCGGCGACGGAGGGGCGGGCGCGGTCTCGTTCCGGCGAGAGAAGTTCATCGAGTTCGGCGGCCCCGACGGCGGTGACGGCGGCCGTGGCGGCGACGTCGTGGTGGAATGCGCGGACGGTCTCAACACGCTCATCGACTTTCGCTACCAGCAGCATTTCAAGGCCAAGACCGGGATGCACGGGATGGGCCGGAACCGAGCCGGCGGCCGCGGCGCCGACGCTGTCCTGAAAGTGCCGGTCGGAACGCAGGTGTTCGACGAAGAGAGCGGCGCGATGCTCGCCGACATGACCGGCGCGGGCGACCGCATCGTGGTCGCCCAGGGCGGCAACGGCGGTTTTGGCAACCTCCATTTCACGACCTCGACCAACCGCTCCCCGCGCCGCGCCAATCCCGGCTTGCCGGGCATCGAGCGCACACTCCTGCTGCGGCTCAAGCTGATCGCCGACGCAGGCCTCATCGGCCTGCCGAACGCCGGCAAATCGACATTCCTCGCGGCCGTTTCCGCCGCCAAGCCGAAGATCGCCGATTATCCGTTCACCACACTCCATCCTGGTCTCGGCGTGGTCCGGATTGACGGCCGCGACTTCGTGCTCGCCGACATCCCCGGCCTGATCGAGGGCGCGCACGAGGGTCACGGTCTCGGCGACCGGTTTCTCGGCCATGTCGAACGCTGCGGCGCGCTCGTCCACCTTGTGGATGCGACGGGCGCCAACGCAGGCGCCGACTACCGCACGATCCGCCGAGAACTCGCGGCTTATGGCGAAGGGATCGCCGAGAAAACCGAGATTGTCGCGCTATCGAAAGTCGACGCGGTCGACGAGGCGACGCTCAAGAAGCAGTCCGAGCGGCTCGTGCGCGTGATCCGCGAGTTCGGGCCGCCGCTTGCGCCGGGGGCGAAGCGCGCGAAGCCGTTTCTGCTGTCGACCGCGACCCGAGGCGGCGTGACCGAGGTCTTGCGTGCGGCCATGTCGGCAATCGAGGCAAGGCGGGTGAGCGAGTCCGCGGCAAGCGCCAAGCCCGCCCAATGGGCGCCGACGGTTTAGACCAAGATGCAATCGGCGGGGCTTGCGCCCCTCTCCTACGGGAGAGGGTCGGGGTGAGGGTTCGCGCGCCAAGGTCACGTAGCCCTTCACGCCGAATCCCTCATCCGGCGCTTCGCGCCACCTTCTCCCGGAGGGAGAAGGGAAAAAGGACCTCAATCGTCGAGCTTGCGCGCTTCCTCTGGCAGCATGATCGGCACGCCGTCTCGGATCGGATAGGCAAGCCGCGCGGCGCGCGAAACAAGCTCCTGGCGAACTAGGATCGTAAGTGAGCTCCGCCCGGGTCACCGGGCACACAAGGATCTCCAGGAGACGGGCGTCGACCTTGGGCCCCGCAGGCTCGGTTTCCGGTAGGCGCTTGTCGGCGTCATCGCTCATGGGGCCACCCTCGTCCGGCGCCGGATATCGGTCACCCGCCACCTTCTCCCAGAGGGAGAAGGGAAAGAGACGCCGTCAAGCTGATCGAAGTCAACTCAGAAGCGCAAAGCCGCGACCTGACGCACGCCCTCGATCTTCGTCACCTTCGCTATGACCTCGGGCGGCGCCGCTCCGTCGATCGAGACAAGGGCGATCGCCGAACCGCCCTGTTCGTCGCGCCCAAGCGCGAAGGTGGCGATGTTGACTCCAGCCTCCCCGAGGAGGCTGGCGAAGCGGCCGATGAAGCCCGGCTTGTCCTCGTTTGTGACATAGATCATCGAGGGGGTAAATTCAGCGTCGACCTTGATGCCCTTGATCGACAGAATGCGCGGTTTGCCGTCCTGAAAGACCGTGCCGCCGATTGCTCGCGTCTGCTGATCCGTCTCGACAGTGAGCGTGATGAAGCTTTCATAATCGCTATCCGCGGCGCGGGTCATTTCCTCAACGACGATGCCGCGCTGGGCGGCGACCGTCGGCGCCGACACGACGTTGACATCGCCTAGCGAGGGACGCAGCAGGCCCGCGATTGCGGCCGACGTCAACGCCTTGATTTTGAGGTCGGCGACGACGCCCTCGTAAGTGAGCGTGACCTTCTGGATCGGCGCTTGTGTGAGCTGGCCTGCGAACGAGCCGAGACCTTCGAC
Source organism: uncultured Alphaproteobacteria bacterium (assembly GCA_963762335.1). Taxonomy (GTDB): domain Bacteria; phylum Pseudomonadota; class Alphaproteobacteria; order Rhizobiales; family Beijerinckiaceae; genus Roseiarcus. Next base: position 48,304 of record CAVXKU010000022.1, read on the forward strand.
CAATGCGATGAACGGCTTGAGCTTCGGCGCTTCTTCCGCGGTGATCGAGGGAAAGTTGATCGCGTTCGAAATCGCGCCGCGCGTCAAATAGTCCGACATTTGTTCGGCGACCTGGAGCGCCACGTTCTCCTGCGCTTCGTTGGTCGAGGCGCCGAGATGCGGCGTCGCGATGAAGTTCGGATGGCCGAACAACAGGTTTGCTGTCGCGGGCTCTTCGACAAAGACGTCGAACGCCGCGCCTGCGACGTGGCCGCTGTCGAGAGCGGCGCGCAATGCGGTTTCGTCAACGAGACCGCCCCGGGCGCAATTGATGATGCGAACGCCTGGCTTCGTCTTCGCCAAGTTTTCCGCCGAGAGGATGTTGCGCGTCTGCGCGGTCAGCGGCGTGTGCAGGGTGATGAAATCGGCGCGCGCGAGGAGATCGTCAAGTTCAAGCTTTTCCACGCCGAGCTCCTGGGCGCGCTCGGCGCTCAGGAACGGATCAAAGGCGACGACTCGCATCTTCAATCCCAAGGCCCGCGAGGCCGCTATCGAGCCGATGTTGCCGCAGCCGATGATTCCGAGCGTCTTGCCGGTCAGTTCAACGCCCATGAAGCGGTTCTTTTCCCACTTGCCCGCTTGGGTCGAGACATCGGCGCTCGGGATCTGCCGGGCGAGCGCGAACATCAGGGCGATCGCATGCTCGGCGGTGGTGATCGAATTGCCGAACGGCGTGTTCATCACGATCACGCCTCGAGCGGTCGCGGCCGGAATGTCGACGTTGTCGACGCCGATGCCCGCGCGGCCGACGACTTTGAGCTTCGTCGCGCGCTCGAGCAGCTTGGCCGTGACTTTGGTATTGGAGCGAATGGCGAGCCCATCGTAGTCGCCAATGATCTTGGCGAGTCTCCTCCTTGTCGAGGCCCGGTTTGACGTCGACCTCGACGCCGCGCTCCTTGAAGATGGCGACGGCGGCGGGGGAAAGCTTATCGGAAATGAGAACGCGAGGAGTCATGAGGGTTGTCCTGGAATGGCGGCCGTGACGGCCACGAAACTGAAGGGAGAGAGCGCTTGTCTCGTGTCATGCCCGCGAAAGCGGGCATCCAGAGCGAGGCTGGAGCCAGCGGCTCTGGACCCCCGCTTTCGCGGGGGTGACAAACTCGGAATCAGGCGGCCTTGGCGAGCTTCGCTCTTCTCGAGGACGAAGGCGTAGTCGAGCCAGCGGGTCAGCGCCTCGACGTCGGCCGTCTCGACCGTCGCGCCGCACCAGATGCGCAAGCCAGCGGGCGCGTCGCGATAGGCGCCGATGTCGAACGCCACTTTTTCCTTCTCAAGCAAGGTCGCCAGACCTTTGGCAAATGCGGCCTGGGCGTCGGCCGGCAGCGCAGCGACGGCCGGATCGACGACTTTGAGACAGACGCTGGTGTTCGAGCGCGTCTCGGGCGCGCGGGCCAGGAAATCGATCCACGGCGTACGCTCGACCCAATCCGCGATCGCCTTGGCGTTCGCGTCGGCGCGGGCGAAGAGCCCCTTCGATCCGCCGAGCGCCTTCGCCCAGTTCAGCGCGTCGAGATAGTCTTCGACGCACAGCATCGAGGGCGTGTTGATGGTCTCGCCCTCGAAAAAGCCCTCGGTGAGCTTGCCGCCCTTAGTGAGGCGGAACAGCTTCGGCAGCGGCCAAGCTGGCGTGTAGCTCTCAAGGCGCTCGGCCGCGCGAGGGCTCAGGATGATGATTCCATGCGCCGCCTCCCCGCCGAGAACCTTCTGCCAGGAAAAGGTGACGACATCGAGCTTCGGCCAGTCGAGCTCCTGCGCGAAGGCGGCCGATGTCGCGTCGCAGATCGTCAGTCCTTTGCGGTTCTCCGGCGATCCAGTCGCCATTCGGCACGCGGACGCCGGAGGTGGTGCCGTTCCAGGTGAAGACGACGTCGTTGTCGAAATTGACTTGGGCCAGGTCCGGCAATTCGCCGTAGGGCGCCTTGAGCGTGCGCACGTCCTTGAGCTTGAGCTGCTTGACGACGTCGGTCACCCATCCGTCGCCGAAGCTTTCCCAGGCGAGAACATCGACGCCCCGCGCGCCGAGAAGCGTCCAGAGCGCCATCTCGACGGCCCCGGTGTCGGAGCCCGGCGTGATCCCGATGCGATAGCCGGCGGGAACGCCGAGCACTTCGCGGGTGAGATCGATTGCGAGTTTGAGCTTGGTCTTGCCCACCTTCGCGCGATGCGAGCGCCCGAGCGCCGCGTCTTTCAGAGCTGAGGGGTTCCAACCGGGGCGCTTTGCGCAGGGACCGGAAGAAAAGCAGGGGTTTGCGGGGCGAACGCCCGGCGTTGTCGTCGTCATGATGCGCCATCCTTTCAGATGGAAGCCTCTCGTTGGGGAGAGGTGTCCCGCCGCGGCTCATATCGGAAACATGCGGTGACGGCAAGGGCGCGCGGAGCTCATTCGCGAGAGGTCGGGGCGCTCGCGATAAATTGGAGCGAGCCCGTGTGTTTGCTGAAGCGGCTTGCAGATCGGGAAATGGAAGGATCGAAAAACAAGTTTTGGCGGCGGCGCGCGGTGCGTTTGGATCTGCAGGCGCAGCCGATTTCCAGGCGCGGCTAGCGCTGGCTTTTCCGGCCGGTTCGGACGCTGCCCATCTCGACGCCCTGACGCTTTCGCCTCACGCGTTGCGATTGCGACGCTGGCGCACGCGTGTCTTCGCTCATGCGCTGATATCGCACGCCAGTGAAGAACAGGATCTGGGCGCCGCGGTCACCCGAAGCCATGCGACGGGGACTGTTCGCGGGCCGGAAGCGGATGACGTTATTCATTGTGGCCCCGGTTGAGAATCGGTCGATCGTTTGCGACCGCCTTCAGTCTCGAAGCGGGAAGGTTAACAAAAGGTCAAAAAACCCGGCTTCCCGTTTACTCTGTCAGGTTGCACAACGACGCGTTGCAAATCCAGTTTATGACGCCCAAATCCGACTGCGACGATTTTAATATCCGAACTGTTTGGCGGCCGCTGCGTCACCCCAAGCAACGAAAGAGCCGTTGCGCAATTTGCTCTCTGCCTTGCCGTAAAGAAGCGGTCGTCCCGAAGGATCGAGGACAGCGCCGCCGGCCGCGCGCAGAACCGCGTCGCCGGCGGCCGTGTCCCATTCCATCGTTGGCGCGAACCGCGGATAGACGTCGCCGAGCCCCTCCGCGATAAGGCAGAATTTCAAAGAAGAACCCGCGAACCGCGTCTCCCCGATCGGCAAACCTTTGAGGAAGGCGTCCGACTGGGGATCGAGATGCGAACGGCTTGCAAAAGCGACCAAGCTCGCGGGCGCGCTGCGAGCGTGAATGCGACGCCGCGATCCCTCGCCAGGCAATTCTGCGCCGGGTGGCGAGTTCGCACGCGAACGCCGTATCGCCGCCGACCCACAATCGTCCGATCGCGGGCGCGTACACGGCGCCGGCGATGGGAGCGCCCTTCTCGATAAGCGCGACATTGATCGTAAACTCGCCGTTGCCCGCGAGAAATTCCCGCGTTCCGTCGAGCGGATCGACGAGCAGGAATCGCTCGGCGACTTGAGGCTTCGCTCCGGCCGCTGTCGCCTCCTCCGCGCATAGCGGCGTCGAGGGAGTGAGGCGCGTGAGATAGTCGGAGATGATAACTTCGGCCCGCTGATCGGCAGAGGTCACTGGACTGCCATCGGCCTTCGAAGCGACTTCGCAGCCACGATCATATTCCTCCATCACCGCCGGTCCCGCTGCGAGCGCGGCCTTGGCGAGAAAGAGGGCGATTTCGTCGCGGCCGTGGATATCGAGCGCAAAGGGACTCGGATCCCGGAGAATCGAACTCAAGTCGTGTTCCTCATCTCAATCAACGGTCTAAGGCGGTTCGAAAGCTTGCCCAATCAGCGAATGCGCGCTTGGCGCGATCATAGGGCGGACGACGCCGTTTTGCATTCTTTGCTTGGGCGACCTCGAGCTGGGCGTTAGCAAAGTTGTCGTCGCAACCGGCGCGCGAATCGGATAGATACGATCAGCTGACTTGAGTGCGGCTGCGCGCCCTTTTGTCTCCGCCAAGGCCCCGATCTCGAATTCAGGATCAACGCTTGATGATGGCCTCGCTAACTTCGCTCGACCTCGCCGCCCTGCTTTGCTCGCGGGTATGCCACGACGTGATCAGCCCGGTGGGAGCGATCGTCAACGGCCTCGAAGTGCTCGACGGCGAAGAGGACGAGGAGATGCGCACGGTCGCCATGGAGCTCATCAAGAAGAGCGCCATGTCAGCCTCGGCGCGCCTTCAATTCTGCCGGCTGGCTTTCGGCGCGGCAGGTTCATTCGGCGCAATGATCGATACCGGCGACGCCGAGAAGGTGGCGAGGGATAATTTCGCCAATGGCCGCACCGTTCTGGAATGGCGCGCCGGCCGCCGGATGGCGTCGAGAAGTTCCGTCAAGCTGTTGCTGAACCTTTGCCTTATCGCCGCCGGCGCGGTGCCGAGAGGCGGCGTCGTGACGGTAGACATTTCGGGTGAAGACGCCGCGCCGACGATACGTGTCGAAGCCAAGGGCGCAAACGCCAAGCTGTCGCATAGCGCGGCCGATTTCCTGAGCAACACCGCCCCCAAAGAAACGGTCGACGCCCATTCCATTCAGCTCTATTTCACGACGCTTTTGGCCCGGGAGTCCCACGCCACCCTTGACGTGTCGACGGCGCCGGAAAGCGTGATCCTGACGGCCACTCCAGCGCCTCGGCTTGACGACGTACAGGTTGCCGCCCAAGTGGCTGACGGCACGCCAGCCGCATAAGTAACCGCGCGATCAAAGATCGCGCGCATCCCATGCGCGCTGATGCTATTCCCTGACGGGCGTGTCGTCCGCAGGTTCCGGAGTAGCGTCCGGTTGCTCGCCTTCGCCTGCGCCAGCTCCGCCGAACCCATATGGAGACCTCAGCCGCCGCCGGCGACCTCGGGCAGGAAACGCGCCTCCCTCTGCGGGTGATTCGAACCCCCCGGGAATAGCCTCAGGGGTCGCGACCGGCGCCGGCTCGGCGGCCGGCTCTGGCGAAGGCGCTCCCATAGCCGGATCCGGATTATTAATCCTCGGGCTCGCCGTTATGAAGGAAGGAAGCCCCGGCGCCGCTGGCTCAGGGGCTGCTTCCCGCGGCTGCTGAGGATCGCGGTATGGGCGGAAATCCCGCGGACGGCCATCGCGTACCTGCCGGTTGTCCCGGTATCCTTCGTTGTTGCGGTCTTGGAATTGTCGATCCGGCCGCGGACCGCGGTCCTGAAATCGGTTGTTCCCCTGACGATCCTGCCGGGGAGCAAATCCCCCGCGATCATTGCCGCCCTGGCGCTCGCCTTCATATGCCGGTCTGTCGACGAATGGTTGCGGGGCGTTCTGCGAAGCGCTTGGTTGCGGCTGAAATCCTGGCTGCGGCTGCTGGTAAACGTTCTGCCGCTCCGCAGGGGACGCGAATCGATCCGACAGCCCGCCAAAATCGCCGTCATCATCCAAGTCGTCATCACCCTCTCCGGGCGGTCGCTGCTGGCCGCTCTGGGCGAGCGCCTGCGCGGCCTGCGCCGTCGCGATAAGTCGGAAGTAATGTTCGGCGTGTTGCAAATAATTCTCAGCCGCGACCGGATCGCCGCCGGTATGCGCGTCTCTCGCGAGCTGGAGATATTTTTCTGCGACATGATGCGCGTTGCCGCGAATTTTTACGTCCGGCCCATTCGATTCATAGGACCGCGTTAGAGGATTTGGGCCGCGCCGATTGTTCGTCGGCCGACCGCGCATCCTCTTATTCTGACCTGGTCTCATTTTGGTTTCCCAATATCCATCCGTTAAGCCGGAGCCTTTCCGATCAATTTCGGCGCAAGCTTTCTCAAATTGGCGCGAGACGGCCGGTTCACGTCGTCGCGTCTGTCGAATGGGGCTGATCCCATCGGGTCCGACATACGGACACGAGCGATCGCTTCAAATTCGATCTCGTGCGAATTCCCTTTACCAGCGGCGCCCCTTGGCCGCGCTCGGACCACGTCCTATGTCCGGAAGACCCTTTCGAGGTCGCCTCGCCTGACTATGTTCCGAGACCTCAACAACTCCCCCGCGCTTAAATTGTTCGCGTCGGTTCGGGTGAAGGCTGAGACGTCGGACTTTTGTGTCGCCGGCGAATCCTTGTCAAACAGAATAGCGGTTTTTCCTCTGGCCGCCAAGCCGGAATCCGACCAATTCTCGAATTCCGGGCGCGAACCGGGAGAACGTAAACGATCGGCCAATATTACGATCAGTTTTTTGCCGATCCCTGGGCCGTTCCGACCGGCGTCGCCGCAACGGGAGCGCGGAAGCCCTTAGGCGGATCCGTCAGCCATTCCCGATCGGGCTCCGGGCCGAGGGCCGTCGCTGACTTGCCCATTCCGACCCAGGTTAACGGATTAAGATTGCTCAGCATCGAGGGGGAGGAACCGCCGCCACAATTGCTTCCGCATTTTACCGTCTGGCCCTCCGGATCGACCGAGCGAATAGTCACCGGTTCGTTCGCCGGGAACCCGTGAGTGTAGCGCAGACGTGCGTCTCCGACCCCGGCGATGGATTTCTTTCCCGCTTCCTTGAGCGCTTTCTTGCGCACGATCTCCTGGTTCACAGGCCAAGCAGGGTCAGCAGAAACAGACGAGGCCCCGGGGGGCGGTAGGTCCGTATTCGGCGGCAAGACCAACTTCCCGTGCTCGCGATACTCGATCGGCGGGGGCTTATCCCCACCACCAAGACCAGTAAATCCGACAACCGGAGCGAAAATCGATCCAATTCCCTTCCATAAGGGGACATCGCCATCGTCGCCGGCCCAGGCGGGCGCACTGATAAGGCTGGCGGAACTCAACGCCAACGCGACCATTGCTGGTCGAAAAACAAAGCCTATCGCCCCTATCACCTGCCCTCCGCGAGCCTTGTGACAACACTTCGACACCGTCGTGTCTCGCCACAAATTTCGGCTATTCGATGACATTTGCAACATTCCTGGCCTGAGGCTCCGCGGCGAGGCGCTCCTTGTTGAACTCAGGTCGCGCCACGCGGCGGACTCCCCTGGTTTCGGCGCTTCTGCGCCCCTGGGGTTAACAATAGGTCAAGAATCAAGAGCACAACTCCGACGTTAATGGCCGCGTCGGCGATATTGAAGACGAAAAAGTGGCGGCCAAACGCGTGCAAATCGAGATAGTCGATGACCGCCCCATGGACCAGGCGATCAATGGCGTTGCCCAAGGCGCCGCCGATAATCAGTCCAAGCCCGGCGGCGGGCAGCATGGATCGGGTTCGAAGCAGCCACCAGGTGAGCAAGGCGGTCGCCGCCAAGGTCAAAGCGAGCAAAGCCATCTGCGCCGCTCCGGAATCACCGGCGAACAGGCTGAACGAAATTCCCCGGTTCCACCGCAGGGTCAGATCAAGGAACGGCCCCAGAGGTCTTGGATCGATCTCACCGCGCGAAATATAGGACAGGACGCCGATTTTTATGATCTGGTCCACACAGACGACAGCGAGCGCGATCAGGCCGCCCACCGCGGGCGGTTTCATGGCACGCGACCCAGATCTTTAAGTTCGCGCAGCGCCTCCGCATCGCGCGGAGTGACGTCGGGAAAATCAGGCAAAGCCGTCGCGGGATCGAAGTAGCGCCACGAACGCGCGCATTTGACGCCGGAAGCACGCTCAACGACGACGCCAACGTCAGGCGATTCGGCCATCCGAAACGCCGTATCGGGAATTGGCGTCCCAAATTCGATCGCAATATCCGAAGTGATGCAGACTTCAGCGAAATCGACGCCTTCGAGCGCCTTCAAATGCTCAGGATTGCTCAGATAGACGCGCGGCGCCGCCTCGAGCGAGGAGCCGATCTGCTTGTTGGCCCGGGCAATCTCGATGGCGCCGGTGACGGCGAGACGCAACAACCGGATCGTGTCCCACGCGCCGGCCAGTCCGTCATCCCGCCACGCGGCAGGAATGACCGGAAACTGTTCGAGATGGATCGATCCTTGAGCGCCGCCGCGCGCCGCCCAAGCCTCTTCCGCCGTGAACACAAGAACCGGCGCGAGCCAAATCGTGACAGCGCGGAAGATGTGCTCGATCGCCTCCAAGGCTCCCCGTCGCCTGACGCTGGACGGCGGGTCGCAGTAGAGCGCGTCCTTGCGGATATCGAAGTAAAAGGCCGACAGGTCGGCGTTCATGAACGCGGTCAGCGTCGCGACGACGCGGGCGAAGTCGAAATTCTCGTAAGCGTCGCGAACCTTGACGTCGAGCTCGACAAGCTTGTGCAGCATGAGCCGCTCGAGATCGCTCATTGCCGCGTATGCCGACCGAATCGCCCGATTCCCGATGAGCCAGAGTGCCCAGCATCCAGCGAACCGTGTTGCGCAGCTTGCGATAATTGTCGCTCACGGCTTTCAGGATTTCCTGGCCGATGCGCTGATCGTCGGTGTAGTCGACGCTGGCCACCCATAGACGCAGGATGTCGGCGCCTGAAACGCGGATGACGTCCTGCGGGAAGGTCTGGTTGCCCAGCGACTTCGACATTTTGCGGCCGCTCTCGTCGAGCGTGAAGCCGTGGGTCAGCACGACATCAAACGGCGCGCGACCGCGCGTGCCGCAGCTTTCCAGAAGCGACGACTGGAACCAGCCGCGATGCTGGTCCGAGCCTTCGAGATACATCACGGTATCTTCGCCGCCGTCGACCGTCCGCCGGATGCCGGCCAATCCGGGAAAGTGCTCAGGCGTCTTCGAGGACGAAGGCGTGCGTCGAGCCGGAGTCGAACCAGACTTCGACCAGATCGTCGATCTTGTCGTAAGTCGCGGCATCGTGCTTCGGCCCGAGGAACCGCGCCTTCGCTCCTTCAGCGAACCACGCATCCGCGCCTTCCCGTTCGTAGGCGTCGGCGATCCTTGCGTTCACTTCCTCGTCGAACAGGATTTCGTGGCCGTCCTTGCGGACGAAAATCGACAGCGGCACGCCCCAGGCGCGCTGACGAGACAAGACCCAATCGGGCTTGTTCGCGACCATGCCCTTGATCCGGTTCTCGCCGGACGGCGGCGCCCATCGCGTGCGTTCGATCGCGTCGACCGCAAGGACCCGAAGGGTTTTGCCGCCGTGCGCATTGGCGAACGGCCGATCCATCGCCAGGAACCATTGCGGCGTGTTGCGAAAGATCACCGGCGTCTTCGAGCGCCAGCTGTGCGGATATTGGTGCTTGAGCTTTCCGCGCGCGACGAGCGTGCCCGCTTCAATCAAGCGCGTCGATGACGGCCTTGTTAGCGTCGCCGGGTTTGCCTTTGTCGTTGATGACGCGCTTGCCCTCGAAGCCGGGCGCTTCGTCGGTCAGGGCGCCGTTCTCGTCGACCGTGTAGGGAATGCGCGGATCGACGCCCCGCTCCTGAAGCAGCCGCGTGCTCGCCGTCCAGAGTTCGAAGTCCTCGCGCCCGTGGCCTGGAGCGGTATGAACGAAGCCAGTGCCCGCGTCTTCCGTCACGTGGTCGCCGTCGAGCAAAGGAACGACGAATCCGTAGCCATGCGCATGGAGGGGATGGGCGCAGACCATCGAGGCGAGCGCGTCCCCTTTGATCTCGCCAAGCAATTCGAAACGCCGTCACCTTCGCCGCTTCGAAGACGCTTTGGCGCGAGGCGATTGTCGCCAGAATGTAGGTTGGCAGCCGACCTTGGCCCAATTGTCGGCGGGCGCATCCGTCACCCGGTAGCGGCCCGTAGTAGGTCAATCGCGAGCGGGAGAAGGCGATCGCGCGGATTGCCTGCGAATCGTCCAGTAGGCGTCGTCGGTTACCGGGATGGTCCACGACGTCGTCGTCCAATTCCGATCTGGTGTTCTTACCCGCAATGCTCCGCGTTGTGCGCAATCGGGAACGCCGCGAAGATCGTGTCGCTGACATGGTCTTCGTATTCGACCTCGGCCTCCGCGAGCGCCGTCTTCTCGACGACGCTCCACATCACGGGCTTCGAGCCGCGATAAAGCAGCCCGCTGGCGACGAATTTGAAGATTTCGCGGGCGATCTGCGCTTCGGCCGGATAGCTCATCGTCGTGTAGGGATGATCCCAATCGCCGACCACGCCCAGCCGCTTGAATTCCTCCCGCTGCACCGAGAGCCAGTGTTCGGCATAGGCGCGGCATTCCTTGCGGAAGGCAATGATGGCCTGCGAATCCGAGAAGTCGGGCTTCACCTTGCCCTTGCTTCGGTAGAATTCCTCCTCGACTTTCCATTCGATCGGCAGCCCGTGGCAGTCCCAGCCCGGAACGTAGTTGGATTCCCTGCCCGTCATCTGGTGCGAGCGGACGACGATGTCCTTCAGCGTCTTGTTGAGCGCCGTGCCGATGTGGACATTGCCGTTGGCGTAGGGCGGCCCGTCGTGGAGCACGAATTTCGGGCGGCCCTTGCCGCTCTCGCGCAACGCGCCATACAGATTCTCGCGCGCCCAGCGAGCGAGAATCTCCGGCTCCTTCTGCGGCAGGCCGCCCCGCATGGGGAAATCGGTCTTCGGCAGATACAGGGTGCGGGAATAATCGAGGGCTGTGACGGACGCGTCGGACATGAGATCAGGGGCCAAATTCGGGTGCTTTGAACGGACGCGTCCGATTAGAGGATTTGGGGCCGTTCGCCAAATTCGTGTCCTGGCGCCTGGCCAACCTGTTCCGACGGTGCGGGCAGGGGGCGCGCCGGGTGGAAGCGCCATGCCTTCGAGGGCTGCTTGGGAGGCGCGCTCGGCGTAGCGGTAATTTTACCGGCGCCATCTAATCTTATCAGGGGCTTAGGACCCCTTTTAGTTCCGCGCCGAAAAATGGCGGCAATATTCTTATATATACAATTATGTTCCGTTGAATAAGCCTTCGAGGATTGCCCGCGCCCGCTCCTTGTCGCGCTCCATTTCAGCGACCAGCGATGGAATGGAATCGAACTTGAGCTCGTCCCGGATGCGCTCGATGAACTCGACCTCCATCTCCCGGCCGTAAAGGTCGCCGTCGAAATCCAGGAGATGAACTTCCAGGAGAGGCGGGCCGTCATCGACCGTCGGCCGGGTGCCGAAACTGGCCACGGCCGGATAAGCGCGCCCCTCGAAGCGGGCCGTCACCGCGTAGACGCCGTGCGCGAGCTTGTTGGTCGGTTCGAGCGCAATATTCGCCGTCGGAACGCCGAGCGTGCGCCCGAGCCGCTGGCCCGAAATCACCTTGCCTGACACCGAATAATTGCGTCCGAGCCCTCTCGCCGCTGTGGCGAGGTCTCCGCCCTCAAGCGCCTTGCGAATGGCGCTCGAGGACACGACGCCGACGCCGTTTTCGACTTTCGAGACAATCTCGACGCGAAAACCGTGCCTCAGACCCGCCTCGGCCAAAGTGGTCGGCGACCCGGATCGGCCCTTGCCGAAATGAAAGTCCCACCCGACGACGATCGCGGCGGCTCGAAGCCGCGCGACGAGAATTGTCGTGATGAATTCTTCTGCGCTCATGGCGGCCAGCGAGGCGTCAAAGCCAATGACAACGAGACCGTTAAGTCCGAGCCGCTCGCAAATCGCGGCTTTGTCTTTGGGTGGCGTCAATCGAAACACGACCGGGCGCCGGTTGAAAAAGTCGGCGGGATGCGGTTCGAAGGTCAACAAGGCGCTGGGGGCCCGTCGCTCTTTTGCGATGGCGACGGCGCGTCCGATGACGGCCTGATGCCCGAGATGCAGGCCGTCAAAATTTCCGATTGCGTAGACTGCGCCTATGAGCCCGTGCGGCGGCAGCATCGGGTCCGTGGCGAGCACGAAGCCGTGGGTCATTGCGTCCTGCCGAGCCTGAAGAATCCGCCGACCCGTACCTTCGTTTCGCAGTCCGTGCAACCGGGTCGGAGTCCGTACGCGGTCAAACGGCGGGGGACTTAAGTTTGGGCGATGGGGGAACGCTGAGAACACCCTCGCCGGCCAGGACGACGCTGTCGCCGACGCGGCACTCACAATGCAATCGGACGCGGCGGTTCTTCTCGGTCAGTTCCGCTACCTCCACGCTGACGTCGACGACGTCGCCGATTTTGACCGGACCGAGAAAATTCAAGGTTTGCGAGATATAGACAGCGCCCGGTCCGGGCAGCCGCATGCCGATGACCCCGGAAATGAGGCTCGCGGTGTAGAGCCCATGAACAATTCGGCCCCCAAAGCGCGTCTTGCGGGCAAAATGCTCGGACAGGTGGATCGGATTGTGATCGCCGGACAGTTCGGCGAACCCGATGACATCTTCATTTTCGACCGTCTTGCGAATGGTCGCGCGCATCCCGACCGCCAGATCCTCGAAATAGAGCGTCTTGAATGGCGTATTTTGCATTCGGCAAAAGACCCAAAAATCCAGAGCGCGCTGGCCGCTGCCGCTTATCTCCAAGCGCCGAAAGAGGGCTCCTGGAACGCCCTACGGCCGAAGCAGGGGCATGGTGGCGACCGGCCACGCTTCATGCTCATCATACAGCCGTTGCAGCTCGATGGAATCGGCTGGCAACTCTAGTGTTTCCTTGTGCAAGGATCGGTGAATGCCTCCGGTGACGAAGAGCGCGTCCAACCCCGCTTGGCGAGCGCCGATTATGTCGGTCCTCATGCCGTCGCCGATCGCCAGCACGCGGCGCTTCTCAACCGGCGCGCCTCGAATCTGTTTCACAAGCGCCAACGCCCGATCGTAAATCGGCGCATAAGGCTTGCCGGCGTAGATCACCGAACCGCCGAGGTCCTCATAGCGACGCGCGAGCGCTCCGGCGCAATAGATGAGGGTGTCGCCGCGGTGGATCACGATGTCCGGATTGGCGCAGATCATCGTCATCCCCCGGCTCGCCATTGCCTGCAGTTCCGGCTCGTAGTCATCGGGCGTCTCGATGTCGTCGTTTCTGAGGCCCGTGCACAGGGCATAATCAGCGTCTTCGAGGAGTACGAGGCGCGGCCGCGCGCCGGTCGCCTCCTCAGCCGCCGCGAAGAGGCTCAAATCGCGTTCCGGCCCGATGTGGAGCACTCGATCGCCGATCTGTTGCTCCATCAATCCGATCGTCACATCACCCGAAGTGACGACGGCGTCGAACGCTTCGGGCGAAACGCCAAGCTTCAGCACTTGCCTTTGAATCGGCGGAGACGGCCGCGGAGCGTTGCTGATCAGGACAACAACGCCACCCCGGCGCCGAAACGAAGCGAGCGCGTCCGAGGCAGCCGCAAACGAGGCGACGCCGTTATGCAATACGCCCCAGATATCGCAAAGGATTGCGTCATAGGCGTCGGAGATCTCGCTCAGACCGCTAATTTGCCGAACAATCTGGGCCTGTTGCTGCTTCATCGCCGGGGCTCGGCTAGGCGACGGCATGATCCCTGTCAAGGCGCAGATCGACGCCGCTACGCAAGCGAGGCCGGCTTGACGACGCTTGGGTTGGTTCCTAGCTATAGGCTTGCGGCACGCACGCCGTCTTCGAGGGCGCTATGTCAGTCACGGCCAAAGTCACGGACGCAAGCTTCGAGACCGATGTCATCAAATCCGACGACCCAGTCGTCGTCGACTTCTGGGCGGAATGGTGCGGGCCATGCCGCATGATCGGGCCGGCGCTTGAAGAAATCGCCACCGAGATGAACGGCAAAGTGAAAATCGCCAAGCTCAATGTGGACGAGAATCCGGGTGTGGCCAGCAAATACGGCATCCGCTCGATCCCGACGCTGATGGTGTTCAAGGGCGGCAAACAGGTCGCCACCAAGACCGGGGCCGGTCCCAAGAGCGAATTGTCTCGCTGGATCAGCGCCTCGGTCTAAGCTCCCGCGCTTCGGCGCGGTCCAAGCTAAACGGGAATGCGGACCGCGGCCCTTAGCCCCCCCAGCGGGCTATCGGAGAGCGTGATGTCGCCTCCGTGCGAACGGGCGATGTCGCGCGCGATCGCGAGTCCCAGGCCAGAGCCGCCCTCATCTTGGTTGCGCGCCTCGTCAAGGCGATAGAACGGCCGAAAGACGTCCTCGCGATAAGCGGGTTCAATGCCGGCGCCGTCGTCGTCGACGACAATCGAGACGAACTTAGCTTCGCGGGTCGCTGACACGCGAACGCGTTCGGCATGGCGCTGGGCGTTGGCGACCAGGTTGCCGACACAGCGTTTCATCGCCATCGGCCGTATGCGGATATCGAGATCTCCCCGGGTCTCCACGCCAAGCTTCGCGCCGTGTCGTTCGGACGCGGCCCGGAGGTCCTCGAGCATCGACCCGATGTTGACCCGCGCGGTCGATTCGCCGGTGTCCCCGCGCGCGAAGGCGAGATATCCCTCGAGCATCTGCCCCATTTCATCGACGTCGGTCTGCAGCAATTCGCTCTCCGCTGAATTGTCCAGCAACGCCAACGACAATTTGAACCGGGTCAGCATCGTGCGCAGATCGTGGCTGACCCCATTCAGCATTGCAGTGCGCTGCTCGGTCGCTCGCTCGATTCGCCGTTTCATCTCCACGAAAGCGTGGCCGGCTTGCCGGACCTCGCGGGCGCCATGAGGGTTAAAGTCCGGATTTCGGCCTTTGCCGAAATCCTCCGCCGCCTTCGCCAGTCGCACAATCGGTCGAATTTGATTTCGGAGAAAAATGATGGCGAGCGTCAGGAGGAGGATCATCGCTCCCAGCATCCAGAGCACGAAAATATGGGCGTTCGCCTCATAGGCGAGCGCACGGCGCGTGACCAGGCGCAGCACCCGGCTCCCAAGATTGACGCGGATTTCCATGAGCCCCGATCGGCCAACCGTGTCGATCCAGAAGGGCTGGATAATCTGCTTCTTGATTTCGTTGGGGAGGGTCCGCGTGAGCGGATCCAAAGCACTATAAAAAGAGCGAGGCATAACCGGCGGCAATGGCCCCGCCGGCAGCAAGGACGCGTCCATGCGGAACCTTTCGGACGCCAGACTGGCCAAGGATGCGTCGTCCTGTCCCGGCGGAAGCCTTTTATAAAGATCCGTCAGCGCCCCAACATCGCGCGCGACCGCCTCGGAGAGCCTGCGCGTCACCAGATCCCAATGATGCTGCATGAATGCGAGCGTGACCGCGCTCTGGAGCAGGACCATCGGCACGATCACGATCAAGAGCGAGCGCTTGTAGAGGCCCTTCGGCAACAAATCGGCCAGGCCGCGCGCCACCCGCCGCCAAAGCATGCGAATCTGCGCCAGCAAGCGCAGATTTCGAAATGCACGCCGTCCGCTCATCTGTCCGCTACAAGCCGGTATCCCGCGCCACGCGCCGTCTGCAAATATACCGGATTGGCGGGATCTTGTTCGATCTTGCGCCGCAGCCGATTGACGAGGACGTCGACCGTTCGTTCTTGGGCGGCGCCGCCTGATCCCGACAGCGCCTCGCGAGAAACGATCGCGCCGGCATTCGCGCTGAGGAGGCGAAGCATCTCGCGCTCACGCTCGGTAATGCGGACGGGATCATCTCCGGCGCGAAGTTCTCCTCGCTCCAGCGAAAACGCAAATCGCCCGAAGCGAACGATCGTGGACTCAGAGGCGCCGGCGGGCGGCGCTCGGGTTCGTCGAAGCACCGAACCAATCCGCAACAGCAGTTCGCGCGGCTCGAAGGGTTTTGCGAGGTAGTCATCGACGCCGATTTCGAGCCCACGCACGCGATCTTCAGGGTCGCCGCGAGCCGTCAGCATGAGAATCGGCACTTGCGATCGCCCGCGCAGATCGGCGGCGAAATCGAACCCGCTCTCGCCAGGCATCATGACGTCAAGCACGATAATGTCGAACGCCAGCCCGTCGAGAAAAGCGCGCGCCTTGGCCGCCGTTGGCGCGACTGTGACCCGATGGCCGTGTTTGACAAGATAGGTGGAGAGCAGGGCGCGAAGTCGCCGATCGTCGTCAACCACGAGAACATGGGGGGCGTCATCTTGGAAGGAAACTGGTGTCGAGTTCACCGCGCCTGACCTGCCCGCTTCGTCGGTTGCTGGCGACTGGCGACGTCGCCGGACGCCTTCTGGGGATCGATCATCGCCTTGAGAAACGATTGCGCCGATGGAAGGCCCCAGTCACCCAATTGTTCCAGCGCCGAGGCGAACCGCCGGGTCTGAACCAGAGCGAGCTTCAGCGCCAACCGCTCCCCCTCCGGCGTCGCGTAAAGCTGCCGGCGGCGGCGATCCAAGGTCCCGGCCTGGATCTGGACGAAGTTTTTATCGACGAGTTCGCGCAACACTCGGTTCAGGCTTTGTTTGGTGATCCGCAATATCTCCAGAAGTTCGGCTATTGTCAGGCCTGGCCGTCGGCTGACAAAATAGAGAACTCGATGATGAGCGCGCCCGAATCCGTACGCTTCGAGCAATCGATCGGCGTCTCCGACAAAATCGCGGTAAGCGAAAAAGAACTGTTCGATCAGTTCATACATCGGCTCGTCGGCGCGGCGCGGTTGCGCGGCGGGACGGGGATCGGAGACGTCGGACGACATCTATGAGCCCATTAGGTCAGCAATGTTGACATAATTCGGCCCTCGTGCTATTCCATATACCATCAGACGCAGTCCATGTAGCTCTAATCGCCGAAAATCCAAACCGGCGGGCTACGAACAGAGGAAAACGCCATGGCCGCGCAGACTTTCGACAACCGTGATGGCTGGATCTGGATGGATGGCCACATGGTCGACTGGCGGGACGCCAAAGTGCATGTGCTGACCCACGCGCTGCACTACGCGAGCGCCGTCTTCGAGGGCGAGCGCGCCTATGGCGGGCGCATTTTCAAATCAGCTGACCATTCGCGACGGCTGAGGGAATCCGCTCGGGTTCTCGACTTTGAGGTGCCCTGGAGCGTCGCTCAGATCGACGCCGCCAAGGCCGAAGTGCTGAAGCGAAACAATCTTGCCGACGCCTACGTTCGGGCGATCGCCTGGCGGGGTTCGGAAATGATGGGCGTGGCGGCGCAGCATAACACGATCCATTTGGCGATCAGCGTGTGGGACTGGCCAAGCTATTTCGACCCCGCCCAGCGGATGAAGGGCATTCGGCTTGATATCGCCGAATATCGGCGCCCTGATCCGGCCACCGCTCCCGCCATGGCGAAGGCGGCGGGTCTCTACATGATCTGCACCATCTCCAAGCACCGCGCCGAGCGGCGGGGATATGCCGACGCTCTGATGTACGACTGGCAGGGCCGGGTGGCGGAATGCACCGGCGCCAACATCTTCTTCGTCAAGAACGGGACGATCCATACCCCGATCGCCGATTGCTTCCTCGCCGGCATCACGCGCGCGACGGTCATCGATCTTGCGCGCAAGCGCGGGGTCGAGGTCATCGAGCGTCGAATCCTGCCCGCCGAACTCGGCGACTTCGACGAATGTTTCATTACCGGGACAGCCGCCGAGGTCACTCCGGTCGGCGAGATCGGTCCGCATCACTACAAGCCGGCGGCGCTAACCGCGGCTCTCATTGACGCCTATACCGCGGAAGTTAATCCGAGAACCAAGGCTGCCTGACGGCCGTGACCGCGACAGCCGCGGAGACACAGATTGTCGTGGCGGCACCGCCGTCGGCCTGCGCCAAGCATGGCGCATATGCCAGAGTAAGAACAACGACGCCCCGAAACAGGATTTTGGCGTCCACTGCAACGGTACTGCCGCAAAGTAGCCGGGTGATCTTCATAGGCGAGCCCCCTCTCCGATCGCCGCCCCGCGCCCACGCCCGGGGGGTTTTTTTCTCGAGCTTCCTGGACTTCTAGAAGCTGGCAGGCGTTCCGCATCAATTCTCTGACCTTCGACGTGCCCCGGTCTGCAAACTCAAGCGACCTTCCCGGCCTTTCTCTGAAACCGTTCGGCTATCACTCGGCCGCGACAAAACTATCCATCACCAGTTTGCGGCCCGCCTTGTCGAAATCGACGGTCAATTTGGGGCCGTCCACCGCGACCACGGCGCCCGGCCCAAATTTATTGTGAAACACCCGCGAGCCGGCGTGGAAGGCGGAAGTTGACGCCTGCCTTTGAACCACGCCTTCGAAGACAGGGCCTGGGCCTCTCGGGGCGCGTGAGCCTGACTTATCCCATTCGCGCTGCCGCGCCTCGGCGCGACGCCAGCCGGGCGTGTCGTAGCGGGACGCAAAGCCGGTATCCATTCTGGCCGACGGCCGCGAGCCATAGGCGCGGTCGGCCGAGCCGACGAACTCATCAAACTCGACATGCTCGGGCGGCAATTCCTGGATGAACCGCGATGGCAATGACGTCTGCCAGAGGCCACGTACGCGCCGGTTGAGGGCGTAGAAAATCTTGGCCTGCCGGCGGGCCCGGGTCAGGCCGACATAGGCCAGCCTCCGCTCCTCCTCGAGCCCGGCGAGCCCGTTGTCGTCGAGCGAGCGCTGGTTCGGAAACAGGCCCTCCTCCCAGCCGGGTAGAAAGACGAGGTCGAACTCGAGCCCCTTCGCCGCGTGAAGGGTCATGATCGAAACGCGCTCGCCGTCCTCGCCGCTGTCGATATCCATGATCAGCGACACATGCTCGAGAAACGCCCCAAGATTGGGAAATTCGCCCATCGAACGGACGAGCTCTTTCAGGTTGTCGAGCCGTCCCGCCGCGTCCGGCGTGCGCTCGGCTTTCCACATGTCGATATAGCCGCTCTCCTCAAGAACGAGCTGCGCCAGCTCCTCGTGAGGGATCTGATCCGACTGCCTCCGCCAGCGATCGAAGTCGTCGAGGAGGTCTCGCAGGATCTGACGGGGACGCGGTTTCAGTTCTTCGGTTTCGACCAGCCCGCGCGCGGCGCGTGTCAGGGAAAGACCAGCCCGCCGACCGTAATGATGCAGGATCGAGAGCGTGGCTTCGCCAAGGCCGCGTTTGGGCTGATTGTAAATGCGCTCGAAGGCAAGGTCGTCGTCGGGCTGGGCGATGCAGCGAAGATAGGCCAGCGCGTCGCGTATTTCCGCCCGCTCGTAAAATCGTGGACCGCCGATCACCTTGTAAGGCAACCCCAAGAGCGATGAACCGCTCCTCGAATTCGCGCATCTGAAAGGAGGCGCGCACCAGGATGGCGATCTCGTCGAGGGAAACGCCTTTGTGCTGGGCCGCCTCGATCTCTTCGCCGACGAGCCTCGCTTCTTCCTGACTGTCCGATCCTTCAGCGACCGTCGGCCGGTCTCCGAGCGGCTTGTCGGTGAACAGCGTCTTTCCTAGACGGCCGCGATTGTGGGCGATCAGTCCCGACGCCACCGCGAGAATGTGGCCGGTCGATCGATAATTTCGCTCAAGCCGGATCACCTCCGCGCCAGGAAAATCCTTCTCGAACCGCAGGATATTTTCGACATCCGCGCCGCGCCACGCGTAGATCGACTGATCGTCGTCGCCGACGCAGCACAAATTGCCGTTGGCCTGGGCGAGCAGCCGCAGAAGAAGATACTGAACGACGTTCGTGTCCTGGTACTCGTCGACCAGAATGTAACGGAAGCGCCGCCGGAACAGGCCGAGAATGTCGCTGTTTTCGCGCAATAGACGCAGCGGCTCGAGCAGGAGATCGCCGAAGTCGACCGCATTAAGCGATTTCAGACGGGCCTGATAATTTTCGTAAAGCATCGCGCCCTTGCCAGCGGCGAAGCCCGAGGCTTCGCTCGGCGACACGCTCTTCGGATCGATGCCTCGATTCTTCCATCCGTCGATCAGACTCGCCAGAGCCCGCGCCGGCCAGCGTTTGTCGTCCAGGTTTTCAGCCTGGAGCAGTTGCTTGAGCAGGCGCAGCTGGTCGTCGGTATCGAGGATGGTGAAGTTCGGCCTCAAGCCCACAAGCTCGGCATGCATGCGCAGGATCTTGGCGCCGACCGAATGGAACGTGCCGAGCCACGGCATCGCCTGCTCCGAACCGGCGAAGACGGCGACGCGTTGGCGCATCTCCCGCGCGGCCTTGTTGGTGAACGTCACCGCCAGGATTTCATGCGCGCGAGCGCGGCCCGTCGAAACGATGTGCGCGATTCGCGTGGTAAGGACGCGGGTTTTGCCTACGCCTGCGCCAGCAAGAATGAGAACGGGGCCATCCAGCGCCTCGACCCCCCGCCGTTGCTCGTCGTTCAATCCGTCGAGGTAAGGCGGCTGGGAATCGCGCGGGCGATGGACGAGCGGCGCTGCGCGAGCAAGCTCGCGCGACGGCGAGTGCGGCGTCACGACCGGCGATCGGGGTGTTTCTGAGGGTTGGGACACGAATCGAATCATGCGCCGACCGGCGAATCAGCGCAACCCGAAACGTGCAAGCAGCGGTTGTTAAGCGCCGGCTAAAATTGTGTTTGCCGGCGAAAAAGCGCGCTTTTCGTGGTCGACGGAGCCTACCCGATCCTGACCAAAACCAAGGGAAAGGGCGCCACTGCGTTTCCCTTCGGCGAAACGGGTGATCCCGGAGCTCGTACCGGACTTCCGTCCTGCCTCGCGCGACGAGGTTCCGGCCAAGCCCTAATCGGCCCAGGGACACCGTCGACTGAGCGCCGAAAGCCCGAGGAAACCTCGCGGCTAATTCCAGTTGTTGATCTGAACGATGGCCGGCGTCAGAATCGCGGCGAAGAGTCCCGGCAGAAAAAACAGGATCATCGGAACCGTCAGAACCGGCGGCAGCGCCGCGGCCTTTTTCTCAGCCATGGCCATTCGATGGTCCCGGCTTTCCTGGCTGAGAACCCGAAGCGCCGCGCCGAGCGGCGTGCCATACTTCTCCGACTGCGAAAGCACGGTGGTGAGCGAACGAACGGATTCCAATCCGGTCCGCAGGCCCAGATTCTCGAACGCGATCCGCCGCTCGGCCAGGTAGGACATTTCCGCGGCCAAAATCCCCATCTCCTCCGCCATCGAGACGCTCTCCATGCCAATTTCCTGACTGACCTTGCGCACCGCATGTTCGATCGACATTCCCAATTCCGCGCAGATCAGGAGGAGGTCCAGGGTGTTGGGAAACGCCCGCTCGAGTTCCTTCTTCCGCTTGGCTGGTCTTGTTCTTCAGGAACAGCTCGGGGGCCTTGATGCCGAGGTAGGTGGCGGCGATGGCGACGCCGATCTTAACCATCAGCGGCTGGTTCCATTTGATGATCACGAATTCGTACACGACGGTCGCGACAAAAAAGGCGATTGGGGCGACCGAGACGAAACGAGAGAAACGCATATTCTGCCCCCGCGCCGCGATAGCCAGCCATCGCCAATTGGATCTTGGCCTTTTCGGTGCTGAGCCAGCTCGACAGATTGAGAGTTTCGACCAATTTCTTGACGAGACCGGTCGGCTTGACCCTGAGCGTTCCTTTACTTTGAGTGGCCTGTAGCCGCTCACGCTCGCGCGCCCGGATTCGCTCGCGCTCTGAGCTGACCGCCTTGATGCGGCGCGACAAAGTGTCCGGCTGAAGCCAGGGCATCGCGGCGGTCAAAACTGTCGCGGCCGAACCGATCGCCGCGAACAGAATCGCCATGAAGTGGGTGTCGGAGAGTTTAGCGAGAATGTCGTCTAGCATGTGCGGGCTCGACTAGAAGTCGAATGAGATCATTTTTTTCATCATCGCGATTCCGATCCCCATCCAACAGATCGCAATCACGGAGATTATTTTTCCATGGCTCGTCGTCCACAACAGCGAAATATAATGTGGAGACGAGACATAAAGCGCGCCAACGACGAGAAACGGCACCGCGCCGATAATCGCCGCAGAGGCTTTCGCTTCCATGGACATGGCGGTGATCTTTGCCTTCATCTTTTTACGCTCGCGCAACACGCGGGAAAGATTGCCTAAGGCTTCCGAGAGGTTTCCGCCGGCCTTGCTCTGAATGGAGATGACGATCGAGAAGAAGTTTGTTTCCGCGATCGGAACCCGCTGCGCCATCCGTTCGATCGATTCCGGCAAGGTCATGCCGATCGACAGCGCCTCGACGATTCTGCGAAACTCCGACTTCACCGGTTCGGGACTCTCGGTTGCGGCTATCCGGATCGTATCGCCAAGCGGAAGGCCGGATTTGATGCCGCGCACGATGATGTCAATCGCTGTCGGAAAGTTGGAGATGAACTTGTTGATGCGGCGAATGCGCAAGCGCGCCAACGTGAGCTGCGGCAGCCCGATCGTGGCTGTCACGACAACAAGAAGCGTGAGCACCAAGCTTCTCGATTGAAGGTAGGTCAAGGCGCTGCAAATCAGGCCCAGGAGCGCGCTGCCGATCCAATATTGCTGTTTGGTGATCGACAACCCGGCCTGTTCGATCTTTGTCGCCAGACTGACGCGCCGCTTTCCCTTCGTCTCGCTGTCGCGGACACCGTCGGCGATCTGCTTTTTGCGCGCGGTTCTGTCCACGCTCGCGGATGCGCCGAGCGCCTTCGCGTCGGTTTTGGCGACCGCCGCGCGACGCTTGTCGGCCCGCGAATCTCCGCCAATGAAGGCGAACGCCAGACCGCCAAATCCAAGCGCCAGACATCCCGCAACCGCTATCGGATTGACCATGCCGAGCATCCTCCACTCAACTCACGTCTAAGCCGCGCCTTCGAGTTCCGAGATATCCAGCGCCGCCGCCAATCGGGATTCTTCTCCATAAGTGCGCGCCTTGTCCCAGAATTTCGGCCGCCCGATTCCGGTCGAGCGATGCCGCCCAATCAGCTTGCCCTGAGCGTCCTCTCCCAGAATTTCGTAGACGAAACAGGTCTTGCGTGATGACGACATCGCCTTCCATGCCGAGGACTTCGGTTATGTGGGTGATCCGGCGCGATCCATCGCGAAGGCGAGAGGCCTGAACGATCACGTCGACTGATGACGTGACCATTTCGCGGATCGTCTTCATCGGCAGCGCATATCCGCCCATCGTGATCATGGATTCGATGCGGCTCAGCGCTTCGCGCGGAGAGTTCGCGTGCAACGTGCCCATCGACCCATCGTGGCCGGTGTTCATGGCCTGCAGCAGGTCGAAAGCCTCCGGTCCGCGAACTTCGCCGACGATGATGCGTTCCGGCCGCATGCGCAGGCAGTTCTTGACCAGGTCGCGCATCGTGATCTGGCCTACGCCTTCCAGATTCGCCGGCCGCGTCTCGAGCCGCACGACGTGGGGCTGCTGGAGCTGGAGTTCAGCCGCGTCCTCGCAAGTGATGATGCGCTCATCAAGATCGATGTAGTTGGTCAAGCAGTTCAGAAGCGTCGTCTTGCCAGAGCCGGTGCCGCCCGAGATGACGACGTTGCAGCGGATGCGGCCGATGATTTTGAGGATTTCCGCTCCGGCCGGCGAGATCGAGCCGTACTTGACCAGTTGATCGAGCGTCAGCTTGTCCTTCCTGAACTTGCGGATCGTCAACGCCGCGCCGTCGATCGCGAGCGGCGGCGCAATGACGTTGACGCGTGAGCCATCGAGCAGGCGGGCGTCGCAAATGGGCGAGGATTCGTCGACCCGACGCCCGACCTGGCTGACAATCCGCTGACAGATGTTCATCAACTGCGATGCGTCGCGGAAGCGAACGTTGGTGAGCTGGATCTTGCCGCCGACTTCAATGAAGCACCGCGTCGGCCCATTGACCATGATGTCGGCGATGTCGTCACGCGCCAGCAGCGGCTCGAGCGGACCGAAGCCGAGGACGTCGTTGCAGATGTCGTCGAGCAGATCCTCCTGCTCGGCGATCGACAGCACCAAATTCTTGATGGTGACGATCTCGTGGACGATGTCTCGAATTTCCTCGCGTGCGCTGTCGGGGTCGAGCTTGGACAGCGCAGCGAGGTCGATCGCCTCGATCAAGGCGCCGAAGATCAGTCGACTTGGTCTGAAAATAAGTCTCGGATCTTCGTTCGGTTTGAACCGGCGCGGACGGAGCGGGCGAAGGCTTGGGCGCCTCGTGCACCGCGCTCACGGAAGCGACGCGTGACACGACGGCCTGGGCGGAAGCGCCGCCACCCGTACGCTTGCCGAACATCGCTCAGATCCCCTTCCGCTTCTGCACGCGCAGAGCGGATACGAGGTGAGACGTTTGCAAGCCGGTCATTTCTTCTTGCGCCCGAGCTTGGCCATAAGCGGCTCCAGGACGCTCCTTTTGGGCTTACGCGTGTCGGTTCGGCCCGCAAGCATCGAGGCAAGATCGACGAAGACCTGCGCTGTTTTGCCGTTCGGCTCGATCTCAGCGATCATTTGTCCATTGTTGGCCGCCGAGCCGAACAATTTCGCGTCATGCGGAATGATGGCGGTCGGATCGGTCTCGACCGCCTTGGCGAATTCCGCGGATGCGATTTCCGGCCGCTTCAGCATGCCGACGCCGTTCAGGACCAGACGTGACGGCGCGTCGTTGAGGCGGGCGCCCTTCACGTTGTCGATCAGATTTTTGGCGTTGCGAAGATTCGCGAGGTCGGGGCTTGCGACGACGATGACCTCGTCGGCGGAGACGAGGATTCGGCGAGCCCAAGCCGACCACAGGTGCGGCACATCGAGCACAATCCAGGGCGTCGAGGCGCGCATGGCGTCGAGCAGCGAGTCGAACGAGGCTTCGGTAAAGTCGAGGACGCGATCAAGCGTCGAGGGCGCGGCGAGCAGGCTCAGCTTCTCGCCGCACTTGGAGAGCAGACGGTCCACCAGCACGGTGTCGACACGATCCGGAGCGAACACCGCCTCGGCGACGCCTTGCGGCGGATCCTGGTTGTAGTCGAGCCCCGCGGTCCCGAACGCAAGATCGAGATCCGCGATGATCGTCGCCATCTGCGTCACCGACGCGAGACTCCACGCGAGATTGTGGGCGACGGTGGAGGCGCCGACGCCGCCCTTGGCGCCGACGACGGCGATCACGCGCCCCAGCGGCTTGGCGCCGGGCACGCTGAAGAGTTGCGATATCGCCTGGATGAAGTCGACGACGCCAAACGGGGCCACCAGATATTCGCTCACTCCGCGCGTCATCAACTGCCGGTAGAGAACGATGTCGTTGTGCTTGCCGAGAACGACGACCTTGGTTCCCGCATCACAATATTCGGCGAGCTCTTCGAGCTGCGCGAGCAGCGCGTCGCGACTGGCGGGCGCCTCGAGTACGATCACGTTCGGCGTCGGCGCGCTCTTGTAAGCCTCAAGGGCGGCCGCCGCCCCGCCCATGTTTTGCTTGACATGCGCTTTCGCCATTCGACGATCGGATATGGCAGCGCCGACGATGGCCGCGATGTCGGGCGATTCGCAGAAGGCCTGGATCGATACGCGCGGCACCGGCTCGATCTGCCCGATCGGGCGATCCACGGGCGCGGCGCCGTCGAACGCGTTGCTGGCGTCGGACTGCGCCTTCATGGATTCACTGCCCCGCGCCAACCTGGGTCCCGATTGGAGTCACATCCATGTCGGTCTGACTTTGCGTCCACTGCGTGCGCGGATCCTTGCCGTCGCGGATGGCCTCGATGGCTCGGGTGCGCATGGCGACGTCGGAGGGCCCGAGCGCACGCGGCTGGACGAAATCGCGCGGGTCGTCGACCTGTGCCGCGAGCGCCGACTGGGCGGCGCAGCCGAAGTTGGAATAAGGTTCGTTCTTCCACCCTTCCGTTGACGATCCCGAGGCCAGATCCTCGGGCCATAGGCCGCATTTGGTCGGCACCATCGCCTTGAGTCCCGTGAACGACACACGCACCGGGGGCGCCGCGCCGTCGTTCGGAGGAAGATAGGCGCCGACGGCCACTCTGCCTCTCAGGCCGGCGGCGACAAGCGCGCTCCGGACCTCGTGCACTGCGATCGAATTTGGGTTCGCGCCTGCAGGCGTCTGAATCGTGACGGCGCTAGCCCCGTAATGACGATAGCGCTCGACGAATGCGCGGATGTTCGCCCTTGAACGCTCGTCGAGCGCGCCTCCGACAGGATAAAGATCAATGCTGGTGGGCGCCGCGGCGACCACGATGGGATGACGCTGTTCGAAGCTGCCCGGGAACGCGGGATCCGAGGAGGCGTACGGGACGCCGCAGCCGCTGAGTGCGGAAGCCGCGATGGCGGCGAGGCCAAGCCTCAGCGCCTGTCCGGCGAGCATTGATCGTGTATCAGAAAGAGCGGCCATAAGAGCTGTCCTTCTCCGCATCTGAGAAAATCCTGGCGAAGCGCGGAGTGCGCTACTGGGTGATAAACCCGATCTTGCCTGCGTAGCCGGGCATCGGTTGAAGCGACTGTGAGGTGGAGTAGATCCGGTTGACGCGACCCAGGAACCAGGTCTGGGGGTCGCTCGCGTCCTGAAAATTCTGGTCCGGCCTGACAACCTGGCTGGGATCGATCGGATGGACGATGTATGGCGTCACGGTGATCAAAAGCTCGGTCTCGTTGCGCTGATAGTCTCGCGACCGGAACAAGGCTCCGAGCACCGGCACATTCATCAGCGCCGGAAAACCATTGATCGCCTGCTCGCTCTGTGTGCTGATCAAGCCAGCGGAGGCGACTGAGCCGCCGGAGGGCAGTTCGACCGTCGTCGTGTTGCTGCGCGTGCGGAAGCCGGGGACCGCGATCCCGCCAAAGGTGATCTGCACCGACGGGTCGACATCGGTGACCTCGGTCGCGATCCTGAGCTGGATGCGCCCCTCGGATAGGACGACCGGCGTGAAATTCAGAGTCACGCCATAGGGCTGCTGGACGAGAAGCGGTGTGCAGGCTCCGCCGGAGCAGGATTGGCCAGAAACGATCGGCACGGTGCCGCCAGCGAGGAACTTCGCGCTTTCGCCGGACACTGCAGTCACCGTGGGCTCGGCAAGCGTGTGGGCGACGCCCTGGCGCTCGAAGGCCTGCAGGGTGGCGTTCAAGTTCCCGCTCCCCCTGAACCAGCTCAGGGTGGCTTGAGAAGCGGCGACGACGCCGTTGATCGCAAGTGGGTTGTCGAGGGTGAAACTTCCGTTTGGCCCGCTGCCGCTCAGGTTGACGCCGAGCTGCTTGAGGATCCCGCGATGGACCTCGGCGACTGTGACACGCAGGCTGACCTGGTCGGCGCCACGAATCGTCAGCGAGTTGATCACATTTGGATTTGAGCCCGATTGGAGTCGCGCGCGATTGACTGGCGCCGCCGCTGCCGCTCGTGGACGGGGTTGCGCTGGCATTTCCTGGGGAGGAGGAATTGCTCGAGTCGCTGACGAAGCCGGAGGCGATATCGACCGCCTTCTGGGCCTCTTCGGCGGACGCGACAAACCCCGTGAGGATGATCTTGTCCCCGACCGTGCGCACGCGAATTTCGTTGCGGGGGATGGCGGTGTTGAGCACAGTCGACAACTCGCCTACGTCGCGGCCGACGGAGACCTGAACGACCGCAATTTTTCGCCCGTCCCTGGCCAAAGCGAAAATGCTCGTCTGGCCGTTGGCGACGCCGGAAATGTAGACTCGCTTCGCCGAGCGCACGATCGCGTTGGCGACTTTTGGATCGCCGACATAGATCTCTCCCGCCTCCTCCGGCAAATCGAAGATGACGGATTGGCCGACGCCCAGCTGCAGGCGGCGGCCCGCCGAATCGGACGCGCCGGCCATCCGAACCGAATCGCTCGCCGTCGGCCGCGTGAAGGGTGGCGGCGGGCGTGAGCGCGAGGAGCGTCGCGGCAAGGCCCACGACGATGTTCGGCCGTCTTCGCGTGCGATCGGGCTTCATGCTCCGGGCTCCGTCTCTGGAGAACAAGCGGCAGATCGAGAGGAGGCGAATCACCGGGCCGCCTGCTGCGGGGCGCCGTAGCGGACAACCGTTAACGCGCTATCGGCGCTGACGACGGTCTGCGCCGGTCCGCCGCTGTCGACGAGACTGCGAAGAACGAGATGAAGGTTCGAATTGCCGGCATGCTGAGCAAGGATGATGAGGTTGACCTGGTCCGGGTCGAGTTCCAGCGTCGCGTTGGCCCCGGTGATGACCTTCTTGCCGTTCTGCTCTTCCACGTTCTGGCCGATGGCGAGGACGCGCACGTTGGACAGGATCGGTTGCGCGGTCATCACCTCGACCCCGCGGGCCTTGGTGGATTCGTCGTCGCGGGCGAGGCGGACGACGTCGACGCGGTCATTGGGCAGAATGAATCCGCCGGCCGTCGAATCGCCGTCGTTATCGATCTTGATCGCGACCGCGCGCTTCCCGGTCGGCAGGATGGCCGACATGAAGCCGCCTGCCCCGGCCTTGACGAGCTTGTCGTGGCGGATCGGCTCGCCGCGCAGGAAGGCCACGCGCGTCATCGAGCCTTCCACGTCCTTGAGCGCGTCGGGCTTTCCGGACTTGGTGATCATGAGTTCGGAGACGTCCGCTTTTGGCCAGGGGTGCCAAGCCGTCGGCTCCCTCATTGACCACGGTCCCCATCGGCAGGTCCTGACCGGCCACAAGAACCTGCTCGACTTCGACCTTCGGCGCGGCCTCGGCGGACGGGCTCGGCGCCGAATTCGGGGCTCGCAAGAACGTGTACGTGGCGCCGAACGCGAAAACCGCGATCGCCCCCACGATGATCAGCCTTCGATTCATGAAACACGGCCCTTCGCCTGCTGACCCGGTACAGGCGCAATTTAGACATCTTAATCGTCAAGGTAAGGTTAATTCAAAGTATCGAATTGTATCTCAGATCTGACTGGCGACCATATTGTCAGATGACAGATCGGTATCGTTTTAATCAACTAGTGACATCATTATGCCGTAGACGATAGAGATCACTACTGACGTAACTGGATCATCAATTAATAATCTGGTTTCCAAGTCGTTCTCATATGACTTACGCAAAGATGCTGACTTTTGTGCCGCCACTCGTTGAGCCTTACCCGGGAACATGCTTCGTCAATCGAGGCCCGGATGAAGCCAATTCGATCAAAGCTGAGCTGCCGAGGGAGCGGAAACAGCACTCGCAGACGGCGCGACCGCCGCTCTGCGATACTCGAGCCGACGACTTAGGCCACCGCCGCCCAGATGGGAGAATTTGGAAATTGCATCAAGCCCGCAGCCGCTAACGCGATTCCATAAGGAACACCCGCGTTAACATTGTGCAATCGGGCAAGCCAATCGATGCGGCCGAGGACGGCGGGCAAAGGAACCGTGCGGGCCCCCAGAAGGATCAGGGTGAGGATTCCGCCAAAGAGAGCCGCGGCGAGGCCATAGTCGAGAATCGCAGCCCAACCCAGCCATGCGGCGGTCGCCGCCGCCAGTTTCGCATCTCCGCCGCCAATCAGGCCGAAGCTGAACATGCCGAAAGTAATCGCCAGGATCGCAAGGCCGCATGAAAGATTGAGAAGAATATGAGTGGCCGGAACGCCAAGCAGGATTGCGAAGATCACATATCCAAGCGCGAGCGCTACGCAGATGCGATTGGGTATCGTGAACGTCAAGAGATCCATGGACGCCGATAGCGCCATGAGGATCGGAAAAAAGGCGAGGATCGAGAGGTGGAGGAGGGGGAGAGCCATTTGTCTATTCAGCGACCAGGTTCATCATGCGATCTTGAACATCGTCTGCCCTGCTCAGAAACCGACGCCGTCGGCGAGTTCCGGTTCATCCATGTCGCCGACACGGGCCAAAAAGTAGGCTTGGCGGCTTTCGCCGTCGTTAATCTGGACGGCTTCGGCTGAAGCGCACGGTCCGAAGTTCGGCGGCTGGTTAACCCCCGAATAAGAGAGAACGAAGCGGCCTGCAGCATCGATTTGAGACAAATTTAACTCAGGGAGGCCCAAAGCCTCCGCCCGTCTTGGCATGAAAATGGGGCCTCGTCCTTCTCATGCAGCAAGTTAGGCATCGGCTGACGCCGTTCGACACCTGGAGCAACTAGAGCTTGGTCATGCGACGCCCTAGGTCGCCAGATCGAGCCAGGCGCCGTCTACGCCCTTCTCGACCTCGACAATCCATAAGTCGGGGTCAAAGGCGATTTCCCGTTTGAGCCGCTCCTCCGCAGCGCCCGAGTCGATGGACGCCCCCGAATGCGTGCGGGTGAAGATCCGATCGACGCCGATCGGCGCGTCGGCCGCCAGGGACTGCGGCGCGGGTCCATAGAGCGTCGCCTGCCCGTTCAGATGATCGACTTTGACGAAAATCGCGCCGGCCTCCGCGGCCCCGCGACGGCGAAGGACAGCGCTCACGCCTTCCACTCCGCATCGACGCAAATAAGCGGCGACCCAGATGTCGGAGCGCAATCGCACCTGCGTTTTAGCGCCCGGCGCTGCGCGCCGCCTGGGTCAGCTGTTTGACGAGCCGCTCATTGATTTCAGTCGCGGGAGGCAGGCCGTGGGCGTGCTCAAACTCCTTCAACGCCTGCTGGGTGGCGGCTCCCTCTTTTCCGTCCGCTTTGACTGCGTAGCCCAGTTTAGCCAAAGCCGTTTGGGCGGCAAGAACCAGCCGCGAGTCGCTGTGGGTCTCCCCGGCCAATAGGTCGCCGATCGGATCGGACGCTGAAGCGGAACCGGCCGCGGCCGCTGACGGCCTCTCCGGCGGGAGCGCCGCGGGAGACGGCGCAGGCGGGACCTCCGCTTCCGCGCTGACGTGCGGCGGAGAGGGAGGGGGAGTTGGGGCCGGCGCCGGGGCGGGAGTAGGCTTCGGCTCCGCAGATCCGAACAAGGGCGCCGGATGGCGCTCGCGCTGCAGGAGAAGCGCGTTGACGGCAATGCCGACAAGGGCGACCGACAAAGCCGCTCCAAGATAATATTGCAAATGCGCGAACTTCACGCGCCCGGCGATCTTCTGCCGAAGGCTGTCGTGGCCCGAACGCTGAATGGGGCCTCGCAATTGGCCGATATTATTTCTTATGCGTGCGAGCGCTAAATCCAAGTTCTTTCTCCTGAAACCCCGGCGCCGGTCGATTCCATCTCGCGTTTGAAGGAGCGCGGAAGTCGAATCTTCTCGGTGAAACGTTGGCTGCGTAAAGATGGCGATGGTTTCACACATGAAGTCGACGACGCGAGACTGACGAAGCCGCAAAAGAGCGCGGGCGCGACAGAAACGGTCGCCGTGATCGCGTGCCGCGGATCAGATACGGAAGCGTCGGGACTCGCTGCACGTTTCCCTAAAATCGCAGTCGCAGATTAACTCAATCCTAAGTCTAGAGTCCGCGGCGCCCTTGCTTACACTCTTGTTCGATGTGCCTTGCGCTATGGTTTACGCTTTATTGCGGCCGTCCCCTCGGGTATTGGTGAATGAGCGCTCGCCCGCGCCCCACGGGCGCCCATATAAGAGCGTTAAACGGACCCAACGAGACTGGCCCCAACTTTGTCGGCGATCGACGCCATTCGCGAAGATTTTGCTTCCCTCGATGATTGGGAGGATCGGTATCGCTATGTCATCGAGCTCGGGACATGCTCTCGAGCCGCTGAGCGAGGACGCCCACAACAGCGCCAACAAAGTACGGGGCTGCGTCAGCCAGGTTTGGCTGGTGTGCGAGCTGAAAACGAACGCCGAAGGCGAAAAAATCCTGCACTACCGCGGCGACAGCGACTCTCACCTCGTGCGAGGGCTGATCGCCATTGCGATTGCGCTGTTTTCGGATCGAACGCCGGAGAGATCCTGAGCGTCGACGCAAACGCCGCCTTTCGTGAGCTGGGTCTCGAGCAACACCTGACGCCTCAACGCTCGAACGGGGTGCGCGCGATGGTTGAGCGCATTCGCGCCGACGCAGCGGGGCTTAGGCTCGGCGCCGTCTAGCCTAGGGTCTTGCTGCGCTTGCCCGTTTCGGCAGGCCGCAACGCTGACCGTCAACAATTCGTTAATCCCATTGGCGGAGACTGTAATAAACGCTTCGTTAGCCGTGGATCTTGTCGATGGGTGAATTCGAGATTTCGAGCGTCGGCCGCGAGCCGCGGCCCGACAGTCCCTCGCGCGACCTCATCGTTGTTCCGCATCCGGACGCCAAACCGGCGGATGAGCCGCGAACCGCGACCGCGGACAGGCTTTTCTCGTCCCGGTTCCATTACGCCGCGGCGGCCGCGCTTGCGATCGTGGTCGCCGTCGCGGGAGCGTTGTTTGTGGAGGACCAACAGCAGGCCAAGGCGCTCGTCGAGCGGGCGGCCGAGACCGAGTCTCTGGCGGGCACGGTCAAGTCGCTGAAGGTGCGCCTCGACGCGATCGATACCGCCGCGCCGAGCGCCGATCTCGCCGAGTTGCGTCAGTCAGTCACCCAGATCAAGTCGACCGTGGTTTCGCCGCGCGAGCTTAGCGGCGCTCTGGCCCAATTGTCCCAACGCGTCGACAAGCTGGACCGAGACGCAAGCGCAAAAGTCGACAAGCTCGCTGAGCGGGTCGATCACGAGGCAAGCGCCTTAACGACCGGGCTTTCCACGCGCATCGACAAGCTCGAGCAGAAGATCGCCGCGCCACCGCCTGCCGCGCCGCAAGCCGCGCAGGTCAAGCAACCGCCGGCTCGTCCGAAATTCGGCACCGTCTCGATGGACACGACGGGTTCAATCGAGCGGCCAAAACCGCTTTTGCGGGGGTACGTCGTGCTCGACGCCCGCGATGACATCGCGCTTGTCGGCGGACGCTATGGCGAGCGCGAAGTCCGCCAGGGAGATTTTCTCCCGGGAGCGGGACGGGTCGAGCGTATCGAACTCAGAGGCGACGGATGGGTCGTCATGACCAGCGAAGGCCTCATCGCCTCGGCCGATTCTCCCGCGCTACTGAGCGCGATCGTACCGACGCCCCCAAGGCGCTGCGATAGCTGATCCAAGTGACGCTGGCTCGCCTCGGTCGGCGGAAAAGATCTGCCACGTTCCAGGGCGTTAACCTAAGTCCAACGCGCAACGCTTTCGATAAGCGGACGCCTGTGTTACCACCCCGGCTTGAGGCTTCCGCGCGTGGCGCGGTCCGGGGACCGACGGCGCGCATGAGTGAACGGCGTACCAGTTTCAGTTACGAGGACCTGATCGCCTGCGGTCGCGGCGAGTTGTTCGGACCCGGCAACGCCCAACTGCCTTTGCCGCCGATGCTGATGTTCGACCGGATCAGCGAGATCTCCGAAACTGGAGGCGCCAACGGCAAAGGGGGCGTGCGCGCGGAGTTCGACATCAACCCCAATCTTTGGTTCTTCAGTTGCCATTTCAAGAATGATCCGGTGATGCCGGGGTGTCTCGGCCTGGACGCGCTTTGGCAATTGACCGGGTTTTTTCTTGGCTGGCTCGGACTGCCTGGACGGGGCCGGGCGCTCGGCGTCGGCGAAGTGAAATTCGCCGATCAGGTGCTCCCCACAATGAAAAAGGTGGTCTACGGCGTGGACATGAAGCGTGTCTTCAGGGGCAAGCTCGTCCTTGGCGTCGCCGACGGGTGGCTGGAGGGCGATGGCAGGCGAATCTATGAGGTCAAGGATATGCGCGTCGGCTTGTTCAGTCCTGCGCCAGCAGCTTCGGCTTAACCTCTCGGAGCGAGCGACGTCAGCGGTGGAGGCGACAGAATGAGACGCGTGGTCGTCACCGGCATGGGCATCGTGTCCTCGATCGGCACCAACACGCAGGAAGTGACCGCCAGTCTTCACGACGGCAAGTCCGGGATCACGCGCGCCGATCGACAAGCCGAACTCGGCTTTCGCTCGCAAGTCCACGGGGCGCCGACACTCCGCGCCGAAGACGTCGTTGATCGGAGGGCGATGCGCTTCCATGGCGGCGGAACGGCCTGGAACCATGTCGCGATGGATCAGGCGATCGTGGACAGCGGTCTTGCGCCCGATGAAGTCTCAAACGAGCGGACCGGCATCATCATGGGGTCTGGGGGTCCCTCGACGCGCGCGATCGTTGAAGCCGCCGACGTCGCCCGAACGAAAGGCCCCAAACGCGTTGGCCCGTTCGCGGTGCCGAAATCCATGTCCTCGACCGCGTCGGCGACGCTGTCGACCTGGTTCAAGATCAAGGGCCTCAGCTATTCAATTTCCTCCGCCTGCGCCACGTCCAATCATTGTATCGGCGCAGCCTACGAGCACATCCTGGCGGAGCGGCAGGATGTGATGTTCGCCGGGGGCTGCGAGGAACTCGACTGGACATTGTCGGTGCTGTTCGACGCGATGGGGGCTATGTCCTCCGCGTATAACGATACGCCTTCGCGCGCCTCGCGCGCTTATGACAAGAACCGGGACGGATTCGTCATTTCAGGCGGCGCGGGCGTTTTGGTGCTCGAAGACTACGAGCGCGCCAAGGCGAGACGCGCCAAGATCTACGGCGAGATCGTCGGCTATGGAGCGACTTCGGACGGGCACGACATGGTTGCGCCCTCGGGCGAGGGCGCCGCGCGCTGCATGCGCCAGGCTTTGAGCCGGGTCAAAGTCCCGATCGACTATATCAATCCCCATGCGACTTCGACCCCGATTGGCGACCTCAGGGAGATCGAGGCGGTGCGAGAGGTCTTCGGCTCGGGTGACAAGTGCCCGCCGATCTCGGCGACCAAGTCGCTGACCGGGCATTCTCAGGGCGCGACCGGCGTGCACGAGGCGATTTATTCCTTACTGATGATGCAGAACGGCTTCATTTGCGAAAGCGCGCATATCGACGAAGTCGACCCCGCTTTCTCGGACATGCCGATCGTGCGCTCGCGCCGCGACAACGTAAAATTGAGGTCGGCGCTCTCGAACTCTTTCGGCTTTGGCGGGACAAACGCGACGCTCGTGTTCAAGCACGTGGACGCTTGAATTCCAAACCTTGCCAAGGCGACAATGCTGCCCTCTCCGACCCCCTGACTTGATCGACGAGCGCGCGAAAATGAGATCTGGCCTGATGAGCGGCAAACGCGGCCTGGTGATGGGCGTCGCGAATGATCACTCGATCGCCTGGGGCATCGCCAAGGCTCTGGCCGCAGAAGGCGCCGATCTCGCCTTCACCTATCAGAACGACGCGCTCGGCAAGCGGGTCGCGCCGCTCGCCGAAGAACTCGGCGCCGCGGATCATGTCTACCGATGCGACGTCGAGGATCTGACCTCGGTCGAGACCATGTTTTCCGAGCTCACGTCGGCCTGGAGCAGCCTCGATTTCTTGGTCCATTGCATCGGCTTTTCCGACCGCAATGAACTCAGGGGCCGCTACGCCGACACCAGCCGCGAGAATTTCAGCCGGACGATGGTCATCTCGGCGTTCTCGTTCACCGAGGTCGCCAAACGCGCTGCGATGCTCATGCCCTCGGGCGGGGCGATGCTGACGCTCACCTTTGGCGGTTCGACGCGCGTCGTGCCGAACTACAATGTCATGGGCGTCGCCAAGGCCGCGCTGGAGGCCAGCGTGCGCTACTTGGCCGCGGACTATGGCCCCGACAACATTCGCATCAACGCGATTTCTGCCGGACCGGTCCGCACTTTGGCCGGCGCCGGGATTGCCGACGCGCGCTTCATGTTCAACTTTCAACGCGACCATTCGCCGCTCCGGCGCACGGTCACGATCGAGAACGTCGGCGGCGCGGCTGTCTATCTGCTTTCGAGCCTTTCGGAGGGGGTGACGGGCGAAGTCCACTTCGTCGATGCGGGCTACAACATCGTCTCCATGCCGCGCCCAAACGAAATCAACAACTGAGGGCCGCCTTCCCGGCGCGCCGTTGCTTTTTACCCATATTGGCGCAGTATCCGAACTAGACTTTTCCTCGTACCGCCCAAGACATGGCCAGAATCCGCCGCCAATGCCGGATGCGCCTCGTTCTGGGCGCAGGCGTTGCAATCATTGTCGCGCTTGGATTGTCAGGCGCCGCATTCTCCGCAAGCGCGACCGCCAGCAACAAATCGGTCCGGCCTCATCAGGCGAGTTTCCGCGAATTCATTGCCACGCTTTGGCCGCTCGCCGAGGAGCGCGGGGTTTCGCGCGCCACCTTTGACAGCGCCTTTGCCGGGGTCTCGTTCGATCCCAAAGTTGTGGCGAACACAAAATCGCAACCCGAGTTCGTGCGCCCGATTTGGGACTACGTCGCTGAGCGCCATACCCGCCGATCGCGTTGAGCGCGGGCGGGACAGAGCGCGCTCGCAAAGCCTTTGGCTCGCCAGGGCGCAGGATATCTACGGCGTCGACGACTCGGTCATCTTGGGGGTCTGGGGGCTGGAGACGGATTTTGGCGGTTTTGTCGGGTCGAACAACATCATTCAGGCGCTCGCGAGCCTCGCCTACATCCATTTTCAGGGCGACTATTTCCGTGACGAACTGATTTCGGCGCTCGTCATCCTCGAGGAAGGCGACATCGCGCCATCTCTCATGCGCGGCTCGTGGGCAGGCGCGATGGGACAGACGCAGTTCATGCCGTCGAGCTACCTGAACTATGCCGTGGCCTTCCAACGGCACGATCGACGCGACATCTGGACGAACGAAGCCGACGCGATCGGCTCGACCGCGAATTATTTGGCGAAACATGGCTGGACGAAAGGCCTGCCTTGGGGTTTCGAAGTTCGCCTGCCGGCCAAATTCGCTTTGACGGCAGCCGACTCATCGACGCCGGCGCCGTTCTCGTCTTTCGCCGCTCGCGGGGTGCAAAGAGCCGATGGCTCGCCGCTGCCGGAATCGGGCGACGGACGGTTGTTGATCCTCGCCGGACTGGACGGACCCGTGTTTCTGGTCACCAGCAACTTCGACGTCATCAAGACTTACAACAATTCGACCGCCTACGCGCTTTCTGTCGGATTGCTGGGCGACGCCGTGACGGGCGGCCCCGGCCTCGTCGCCCAATGGCCGACCCACGATCGACCCCTGACCGCTGCCCAAATCCAAAAGCTCCAGGTCAAACTGAAGAAAATGGGCTACGAGGTCGGCAAGATCGACGGAAAGATCGGCGACACGCTGCGTTCGGCCGTGTCCGCCTACCAGGAGCGCAGCGGCCTCACGCCTGACGGCTACGCCAACCAGGCGTTGTTCAGTCGGGTTAGCGCTCCGCGATGATCGGCAGCGGGCCCACGCGCTTGTTTGGACAGTGGCGCCATGCTAGGCGACCGGCGCGCGTTGGGATTGCCCAAACGGCTGGCGACAGGCGTTCGTAGTCGCGTTCAAGGAGCTTTTGACGATGGCTGAACAGAACGGCAATGGCGCTGACACGCCGCAAGCCGGTCCGAAATTTTCGGTTCTCGCCCAGTATACGAAAGATTTCTCGTTCGAGAATCCGAATGCGCCGCGCACCTTGGGCCCCCAGCAGACGCCGCCCAATATTTCGATACAGATCAACGTGAACGCGCGGCAGCTCGCTCCGACCGACTACGAGGTCAGCCTCATGCTCGAGGGCGGCGCTGGCCAGGGCGCCGATACGATGTTCAAGTTCGAGCTCAACTACGCCGGCGTTTTCCGGGTCGAGAACTTTCCCGCCGAGCAGGTTCAGCCGGTGGTCATGATCGAGGGCCCGCGAATCTTGTTCCCGTTCGCACGCCAAATCGTCGCGGACGCGGTGCGCGGCGGGTCGTATCCGCCGCTCTTTATCGATCCGATCGATTTTCAGGCGCTCTATCTGCAGAGACTGGCTGCCGCTGGCGGTCAACCGCAGCAACAGACGGCCTGATCTTTCTCGGCGAGCGACGTCAGGCCGGCGTCGGCTGAGCCAGATAGCGAAACCAGATCGCGTCGCGGCCAAAGCTTTCAATATATCGAGCGTGAGCGCTCTCCTCGGCCGGCTCGACCGAAGACTGTCTTCGCGGCCGCTCGCGATAGCGCGGCGCAAGCGCCGCCGCGGCGGCGCCGCGAGTTCGACCGCGTCGCCAAACATAAGCGAGCGCTGACGACCGCCCATCAGCTCGCAATAGACCTCGACCAGAATCTCCGCGTCGAGCAACGCGCCGTGCCTGACCCGACGCGAGCGGTCGATGCGGTAGCGATCACACAGAGCGTCGAGGCTGTTCGGCTGTCCGGGGTGCTTTTTTCGCGCGAGCGCAAGCGTGTCGACGACCCGATCCATGGCGATGGCGGCCAGGCCGAGCTTCGCCAATTCCGCGTTCACAAAGCGCACGTCAAATTCGGCGTTGTGAATGACGAGATTCGAATCGCCGATGAAGGCCAGAAAATCGTCGACGATCTTCGCGAAGACCGGCTTGTCCTTGAGAACCGCGGCGGTGTGGCCATGGACGCGCGCCGCGTCCTCGGGCACGTCGCGCTCGGGATTGATGAGAACGTGGAAGACGTTGCCGGTCAGGCTTTGGTGCACGATCTCGACCGCGCCAATTTCCAGCACCCGATGTCCGCTCGCCGGATCGAGGCCCGTCGTTTCCGTGTCGAGCACGATTTCACGCATGACGCGTTCGGCCTCCCG
The DNA here is from genome assembly GCA_963762335.1 of uncultured Alphaproteobacteria bacterium. Taxonomy (GTDB): domain Bacteria; phylum Pseudomonadota; class Alphaproteobacteria; order Rhizobiales; family Beijerinckiaceae; genus Roseiarcus. The sequence goes on from CAVXKU010000022.1 coordinate 86,298, forward strand.
TTAGCGCCGCGGTCGAGCGCACGAATTGAGCGACGACAGCGCGCGTCAATTCAAGCCTGCCGCGCGTGTCGATGACGAAATGAGCCCGCCGCTTCTTCTCCGCATCCGGCGTTTGGCGGGAAAGGATGGCCTCGAGCTTGGCCTCGGTCATGCCCGCTCGCGCCAAAGCGCGCGCGCGCTGGACAGTCGCGGGCGCGCTCACCACGATCACGAGATCGACGTTCGCTTCCCCGCCGGTCTCGAACAGCAACGGCACGTCGACGATCACCAGTCGGCGGCCGGCGGCCTCGGCGCGCTCGAGAAACTGCAGTGCGCGCCTGCGCCACGGCCGGATGCACGAGCCCTTCAAGACGCCGCAGCGCCTCGGCGTCGCCCAGCACCCGCGATCCAAGGCGTTCGCGATCGACCTGTCCCGAGACGACGACGCCCGGAAACGCCGCCTCGATCGCTGCCGCCCCCTCTCCGGCGTAGAAGTCGCGCACGGCGTCGTCGGCGTCGAATGTCGGGACGCCAAGCTCGGCGAACATGCCCGCGACGGTCGATTTCCCCATCGCGATCGAGCCTGTCAGCCCGGCAATGATCACCGCGCCGCCTCGTAGCGTCGCGATGACTTCGGCTTCGACCAGCGCGCGCAACGCCGGCGTCACGACCGGGCGCCTGCCGAACCAGCGCGCGAAGGCGGGCGCGGCCTGGTGAAGCAGCATGCCCAGCCCTTCCGCGACACGCAGTCCGCGCGCGCTCGCGGCTTCGATGAGCGGCGTGCGCAAAGGAACATACACCGCGTCGGCGACGACCGCGTGCTCCGGCAAGGGCGCTGAGATCGATGGCGAGCGGCGGCTGTCCGACCATGCCAAGCGAGCTCGCGTTGACGAGCAAGTCCGCCTTCCGCAATTCGGTCGCGGAGATCCGCCCAGGGCGCGGCCGTTGTCGAACCGCCGAAATGCGCGGCCAGCGCTTCGGCTCGGGCTTGCGTTCGGTTGACGATCGCAATGCGCTCAAAGCCACGCGAGATCAACAGCGTAGACGATCGCTCGCGCCGCGCCGCCAGCGCCGATGACAACGGCGAGCTCTCTGTCCGTTCATCCCAGCCGGGCGCGGCCTCGTCCAGATTGGCCAGAAAGCCGGCGACGTCGGTGTTGTCGCCCCACAGCCGCCCGTCCTGTCGCCACAACGTGTTGACCGCCCCGAGAGCTTCGGCGACCGGCGTTCGCGCGTCGCAGGCGCTGAAGGCTGCTTCCTTGTGAGGCACGGTGACATTGGCGCCGACGAGCCCGTCTTCGCCGATTTTGTCGGCGAACTGGCGAAATTCTCCCGGTCGGACGGCGAACTTCTCGTAGCTTCCCGGTAGGCCCAGCTCTTTGAGCCAGTAGCGATGAATCGTCGGCGACCGCGAGTGCTCGATCGGCCAGCCCACGACGCCCGCGCGTGGCGCAATCGTCTCGTTCACAGCGAGATCAGATTTTCGCGGCGCATCCAAGCAAGGAGACTCAACATCGGCAGTCCGAGAACAACGGAATGATCTCCTTCAATGTGCTCGAACAGATGAATTCCAAGACCCTCGCCCTGATACACCCCAACCGAGCTCAGCACCGACGGTCCGGCGCGCTCGAGATAGCGCGAAATCTCAGCCAGGATCGAGGGCTCGCATTCGCAGATCCGCATGATCCCTGTGGACGACCAGCGCTTGCCCGGCGCGGGCGACACAGAACGCGGAGGTCAGGCGATGCGTCTTACCGGAGAGCGCCGCCAGCGTTTGCGCCCCTTCGGCAAGATCGCGGGACTTGTGGAGGATCCTGCCTTCGAGCGTGAGCGTCTGATCGGCGCCGATGCAGTAGGCGTCCGGACGCTCCGCGCTGACCGCAAGCGCCTTGGCTTGCGCCAATTCGGAGGCCACATTTTCGAGCGAGCCGCCCGCCGCCAGATATCGATCTTCGACCGCGCGCTCGTCGACTTCGGGCGCGACGACCTCAGCGTCCAGACCAGCCGCCAAGAGGAGAGCCCTGCGGCTTGCGCTCCTCGAGCCCAGAACCAAAGGTCCGCGCCCCGCCACAACGGCGGCAAATCGTCCGGCGTCTGCCCCACGACAATCAGCCTTCAGCGATGAACTTGAGACGATGGGCGCGAAAGAGATCGAGCACCGCCGCCGCCGTCTCTTCGATCGAGCGTCGCGTCACGTCGATGGCGGGCCAGCCCCGTTCGGCGAACAGGCGGCGCGAGGCGGCGATTTCCTCAGCGACCGCGATGCGGTCGACGTAGTCGGTCTGGGAATCGGCGTTGAGCGAAAGAAGCCGATTTTGCCGGATCTGTACAATTCGCTCAGCCGAAGCGATCAGGCCGACAATCAACGGACGGCGAAGATGATCGATCGCTTTCGGCAATGGCACATGCGGCACGAACGGAATGTTGGCGGTCTTGTATCCGCGATTGGCGAGATAGATGCTGGTCGGCGTCTTCGAAGTGCGGCTTACGCCCAAGTAGAACGATATCGGCATTATCAAGATTTTCGGGCGACTGGCCGTCGTCGCAGATCATGCTGAAATTGAGCGCGTCGATCCTTTTGAAGTAGTCGGCGTTGAGCATATGTTGCGCGCCGGCTCGCGGCGTTGAATTCTGTCCGAGATAGGATTTGAACAACGTCAATATCGGTTCGAGCACCGACAAGCACGGTGAGCCCGATGCTTCGCAGCCCTCTTCAAGCCGCTTGGAAAGATCGGAATCGACCAGCGTGAAGAGCACGATTCCAGGCGCGTTCTCGATCTCGGCGATGACCCGATCGAGCTGCGCCGGAGTGCGCACCAGCGGATAGATATGTTCGATCGAAGCGACGCCTTGATATTGCGCCGCCGCGGCTCGCGAGGCGGCGATCAGCGTTTCGCCGGTCGAGTCCGAGACCAGATGAAGATGGAAGTAGCTGCGGCCCAATGCGGCCCCCGGAGGTCAATCGAGCCGGTTATAACCAGCGGCGAGGCATGTGGACAGGCGTGGAGAACCCGACGCCTGGCGCCTCGCTCCTGAGCCGCCCCAGGCGAGGCGTGTTCGACGACGCACAGCTGTCCCCATTGGGACAAGATTGAGGCTTTGGCGCCGGTCCTTGGAATAGCGGGGATAATTAGAACAATGCCGACTATGATGTTTGGCTAAGGCCGGTGTTCCTTAACGAAACGTTAACCAAGGCGAGCCTCGTCCCAGGCGGCCGCCGCCGTTGCGTCAATTGTGACTGTTGGCCGTTCTGGATGGAATCGAACGAGCGCAAACGGCCCCCCAAAGAAGAAGAAACAGTTCAGAATCTTAATTGTATGTTTTAGGCCACTGGCGATCTCGGCTTGCGCGAACGGGACCCAGCGCCTAATGCCGTCCGCCATTCGCAGCGGCTCAGGCAAGCTGCTCGCCGGAAGCGAAGTTCGCATGATTCTTTGGGTCAAGGCTGTGCACGTCATCGCCGTCATCGCCTGGATGGCGGGAATGCTCTATCTGCCACGACTATTCGTCTACCACGCGGACGCGCCTAAGGGCTCCGACGTCTCGGAGACCTTCAAGGTGATGGAGCGGCGGCTTCTCAAGGCGATCGTCAATCCGGCGATGATCCTCGTCTTTTTGACCGGGTTTATCACTTGTCTATCTGACCGGAGATTGGCGGGATGGCTGGTGGCAGGCGAAATTCATTCTGGTTCTTGGCCTTGCTGGGCTGCACGGCTATTTCGCGCGCTGCGTGCGCACTTTTGCCGAGGACGCCAATGAGCGGCCAGCCCGTTTCTATCGAATCTTGAACGAGGCCCCGACGGTGCTCATGATCCTGATCGTCGTCCTGGCGGTGGTGAAGCCGTTTTAATGAGTTTTGGAGACGAATGGCCGAGGCCACAAATGGCCGTTGAAAAATTCCGCAAACACGACTATGAACCGGCGCCCGCAATCATCAACGCGGGTTTCTAGCGGCGCTGGATCGCCCGATCCAACTTTCGTCGCCGCAACTCTGACGCGACCGACTTCCCCGTCAAAACGTCAGCGCCATCATCCATCAAGTCAGTGACTTTGCAGGTCTGTGGGACCGAAAGTCCAAGTAAAGGTCCGCCCATGCGGGAAATGAAACTCAAGGATTTAAAACAGAAATCGCCAACCGAGCTCTTGGCCTTCGCCGAGGAGAACGACGTCGAGAACGCGTCGATCATGCGCAAGCAGGAGCTGATGTTTGCGATCCTCAAGCAGCTGGCCAGCGTCGAGGTGCAGATTATCGGCGAGGGCGTCGTCGAGATCTTGCAGGACGGATTCGCCTTCCTGCGATCGGCCGACGCCAACTATCTCCCCGGTCCAGACGACATTTACGTGTCGCCGTCGCAAATCAGGCGCCTGGGGCTGCGAACCGGCGACACGGTCGAAGGCGTCATCCGAAGCCCGAAGGAGGGCGAGCGATATTTCGCGCTGCTCAAGTGCAACGAGATCAACTTCGAGGACCCCGAAAAGACCCGGCATAAGGTCCACTTCGACAATCTGACGCCGCTCTATCCCAACGAGCGCCTGAAGCTCGAAGTTGAGGATCCGACCCGAAAGGATCTGTCGTCGCGCGTCATCGATATCGTTGCGCCGATCGGCAAGGGGCAGCGCGCGCTGATCGTCGCGCCGCCGCGCACCGGCAAGACGGTGCTCTTGCAGAACATCGCCCAGTCGGTCACCGCCAATCATCCGGAATGCTATCTGATCGTGCTTCTGATCGACGAGCGGCCGGAAGAAGTGACCGACATGCAGCGCTCGGTGAACGGCGAGGTCGTGTCGTCAACCTTCGACGAACCCGCCGTGCGCCACGTTCAGGTCGCCGAGATGGTGATCGAAAAGGCCAAGCGGCTGGTCGAGCACGGGCGCGACGTCGTCATCCTGCTCGATTCGATCACGCGCCTCGGACGCGCCTACAACACCGTCGTGCCTTCGTCCGGAAAGGTCCTGACCGGCGGCGTCGACGCCAACGCGCTGCAGCGACCGAAGCGGTTTTTCGGCGCGGCTCGAAATATCGAGGAAGGCGGCTCGCTGACCATCATCGCCACCGCGCTGATCGACACCGGCTCGCGCATGGACGAAGTCATTTTCGAAGAGTTCAAGGGAACCGGCAATTCGGAAATCATTCTCGATCGAAAGGTGGCCGACAAGCGCACCTTCCCGTCGATGGACATCACCCGCTCGGGAACCCGAAAGGAAGAGCTGCTGGTGCCGCCGGATATCCTGAAGAAGATGTATGTGCTGCGCCGCATCCTCAATCCGATGGGCACGGTCGACGCGATCGAGTTCCTGCTCGGAAAATTGCGCGAGACGAAGAGCAACGCGAGTTTCTTCGAGTCGATGAACACCTGAGCCGGTCCGCCGCGGCTCTCAGGCATAACCGGTTCGCAACCCGCGCCAGTCCCCTCGAAAGGAGAGGGCGTCACCCGTGTCCCAACCGCCGAAGCCGACCCTCGCCGATCTCCGAGTGGAGATCGACCGAATCGATGCGGAAATGCACGAGCTTCTCATGGCGAGAGGGCGCGTCATCGACCCGCTGATCGAGATCAAGACGCGTCAGGGCGGGGGTTCGGCGTTCCGTCCCGCGCGCGAAGCCTCGATGATGCGGGCGCTTGTCGAGCGGCATCGCGGGCTTCTGCCGCTCGACACCGTCGAGGGCATCTGGCGGGTGATCATCTCGACTTTCACCTATGTTCAGGCGCCCTACAGGGTTCACGCCGACGTGTCGGGCGGCGACGCCGCGATGCGGGATTCGGCGCGTTTTCACTTCGGGTTCACGACGCCCTGCGTGCCGCATTTCGGCGCGGGCGAGGTGATCCGCGCGGTCGGCGAGTCGGTCGGCGATCTCGGCATGTTCGCGGTCGACGGGGGCCCGGGGGCCGGCGCCTGGTGGACCAAGCTTGCGTCGCCGGACGCGCCGAAGATCATCGCCCGGTTGCCGTTCGTCGAGCGCGCCGATCATCCGGCCGGCATGCCGGTGTTCGTGATCTCGAAGCCATTGGTCGACGGAGCGGCGCGCGACGTCGTGCTCGAGTCCGTCACGCTCGACCGCTGGCGCGCCGACATCCCTCACTGTCCTGCGCAAGATCGGAGCCGAAGCGATCGGCTCCGCGGCCAACGGAATGGGGCTTGCGCTTCTTGTCGCGCGGCCGGGCGCGATGTCCCCGGACGCCGTGAGCGACGCTCTACGATCGGCTGGCGGCCGCCGACGTGCGCTCTTCCGAGATCGGCGCGCATGCGGATCGGATTGACGCCTCGGCGTTGCGCAAGCGCGCCAATTGAGGCTAATCGGACCGCTATGACCTCCAATGCTCCCGTCCGCCCTCAGCCCAGGGCGGCAATCCTGGAAATCGACCCCTATGTGCCGGGCAAGAGCCACGTCGCGGGCGTGGACAAGGTTCATAAGCTCTCGTCCAACGAGTCGCCCCTCGGTCCGTCGCCAAGGCGATCGAGGCCGTGCACGCGTTCGCCGATCGGCTCGAGCTCTATCCCGACGGCGCTTCGACCGCGCTGCGCGAGGCGATCGGCCGCCGCTACGGCCTCGATCCGTCCCGGATCATCTGCGGCAATGGCTCCGACGAACTGTTGGCGCTGCTGGCGCATGTCTTTCTGCACCCGGCGACGAAGGCCTCTACAGCCAGTACGGCTTTCTGACCTATCCGATCTGCATTCGCGCCGCGGGCGGGATTCCGGTCGTCGCCGAGGAGACGGACCGGACGGCGAGCGTCGACGCGATTCTTGCGAAGGTGAGCGCCCGCACGAAGATCGTCTACCTCGCCAATCCGAACAATCCGACCGGCACGTACATTCCGTTCTCCGAGGTGAAGCGCCTGCACGCCGGCCTGCCGCCGCACACGCTTCTGGTGATCGACGCGGCCTACGCCGAATACGTGACCCGCAACGATTATGCGGCGGGCCTCGAACTGGCTTCGACGGCGGACAACGTCGTCATGACCCGGACTTTCTCCAAGATCCATGGGCTTGCGGGTCTGCGCATCGGTTGGGCCTATGGGTCGGCGCATGTCGTCGACGCGTTGAACCGGGTCCGCGGGCCGTTCAACCTGAACGGCGCGGCGCAGGCCGCGGGCGTCGCGAGCCTCGACGACACGGCGCATATCGAAGGCGCGATCGCGCACAATGCGCACTGGCTGCCCTGGCTTGCCGAGGCGATCGCCGAAGCTTGGCGATCGAGGTGACGCCGAGCGTCGGAAATTTTCTGCTGCTGACCTTTCCCAAGCGATCCGGCCGGACGGCCGCGGAAGCGGACGCTTATCTGAGCGCGCGCGGATTTATCCTTCGCGCCGTCGCCGCCTACGGGCTGCCGGACTCGCTGCGTCTGACGGTCGGGAGCGAGGAAGCCAACAAGGGCGTGGTCGCTGCGCTCGACCGAGTTCATGCGAGGCAAAGGTGATTGACCGGCTCGGGGAGCCGCTTGCCGAGCCGATCTTCGAAGAACTGGCGATTATCGGCGTCGGGCTGATCGGCTCGTCGATCGCGCGCGCCGCGCGCCGGCGCCACGCCGCGCGGCGCATCGTTCTTGCCGACCAGTCGGTCGCGACGTTGGAGCGGGCGAAGGCGCTTGGGCTTGGCGACGTCGTCACCGACGATCTGGCCCGCGCCGTGAGCCAGGCGGATTGCGTCATTTTCTGCGCGCCGGTCGGCGCCAACGAGGCGATCGGGCGGGTCATCGCGCCGGCGCTGCGGCCAGGGACGATCGTATCGGACGTCGGTTCGGTCAAGGGCGCCGTCATCGCGGCGCTGAAGCCCGCGCTGCCCGACCACGCGCGCCTCGTGCCGGCCCATCCGGTCGCGGGCACCGAATATTCGGGCCCGGACGCCGGATTCGCGACCCTGTTCGTCAACCGCTGGTGCATTCTCACGCCCCCGGAGGGGACGGACGAAGAGGCGGTCGAGAAGATGCGCGCGTTCTGGGAAGCGCTGGGATCGCATGTCGAAATCATGAGCGCCGCGCATCACGATCTCGTGCTGGCGATCACCAGCCACGTGCCGCATCTCATCGCCTATAACATCGTCGGCACCGCGGCGGATCTCGAAGAGGTGACGCGCTCGGAGGTGATCAAGTTCTCGGCCGGCGGGTTTCGCGATTTCACCCGGATCGCCGCCTCCGACCCGACGATGTGGCGCGACGTCTTCCTGCACAACAAGGAGGCGGTGCTGGAGATGCTCGGCCGGTTCAACGAGGATCTGACGGCGCTGCAGAGAATGATCCGGCGCGAGGACGGCGATGGGCTGTTCGCCCTGTTCACCCGGACGCGGGCGATCCGGCGCGGCATCGTCGCCGAAGGCCAGGAGACCGCGGCGCCGGATTTCGGCCGTCGCGCCGCCGAAGCGGACGAGCCGGCGCCGTGACGGCTTCAGACGCGGCCGCGCCAGCTTCAGACGGCGGCCTTTGGGTGTTCGGCTACGGGTCGCTGATGTGGCGGCCCGGCTTCGCCTATGCGCGACGATCCAAGGCGCTGTTGCGCGGCTGGCGCAGAAGCCTGTGCATCTATTCCCATGTCTATCGCGGCTCGCCGGAGCGGCCCGGACTCGTGCTTGGCCTCGATCGCGGCGGCGCCTGTCCGGGGGTGGCCTTCGAGGTCGACGCCGCGCTGCGCGAAGCGACGATCCGCTACCTTCGGGAACGCGAGCAGGTGACCGCCGTCTATCTCGAACGGGTCGCCCCGGTGACGCTCGAAAGCGGCGACCGCGTCCTTGCCGTCACTTATGTCGCCGACCGGCTCCACGACCAATATGCGGGGCGTCTCGATCGCGAGGCGATGCTCGAATATGTGCGCGCCGGCAAGGGCCAGTCCGGCGACAATGCGGAATATGTCCTCGAGACCAACGATCATCTGCCGGCGATCGGGGTGCGCGATCCGCGATCTCGAATGGCTGAGCGCGAAGCTCAGGCCCGCTCGTAAACGGCGGCGTTCTTCGGTCAGGTCTCGGCGATCGCCAGATCGGCGACGGTCGCCGCCCGTTCCGAGGGCGACGTGGTCAGCAGATGGAGATGGAACTCAACGCCCGGGCCGAAGGCGCGCAGCTCGCGCTGAGCCTTGGCGACCACGGGTTCCGGAAACGCGCCGGTCTCGCGCACCGAAACGACGCGCCGTCGCCCTGTCATGTCGCGGACTGTGGCCAGCAGGATGGCGTCGCGAAACGCCGGACAGTCCGCACGCCGGATAGACGGAGAATATGTAGCGCCGCCCCGACAGCCCGATCCACGAACAGAATCTGGACGAGATCGGCATGCCGGCCAGCGCGGCCAGCGAGGAGCCGCGGGTCTTGTCCTGGCGATTGCTCACGGCGCGATCCACGGAGCCGCGGGTCCTTCCGAGACTCCGGACGCCCAATCGATCGTTGAAGTCCCATTCTCGTATGCCAGCGTCATCGCCCCGACCCTGATTATTACGAGAACGTTAATAGAACAAAACAAGATTATCGTCAAGCCGATCGTAGCGTTTCGGCTTCGCTGTTCGCGCCTTCCGCAACGACCGCCGCAAGCGAGGGGTCTTTGGCGACCGCTTCCGCGTTGAGGCGGTCGCAGGCGGTTTCGATCGTCGCCCTGCAGCCGTTTGGCGAAGGTCACGCGATCGAGCCCTGGCGCGATGACCGGCAGATATTCGATCACCGCGACGCCCGGCCGGCGCAGGAAGCCGCGCCTCCGCCAGAACAGCCCCGTGTTGACCGCGACGGGCAGGCAGGGCGTCTCCGTCGCGACGTAAAGCGCAGCGACGCCGTGCTTGTACATTGGCGGCGCGCCAGGAAGACGGCGCGTTCCCTCCGGGTAAATGAACACCTGTCGCCCCGCGGCGAACACGGGCTTGGCGGCCGCGGCGATCTGGTTCAGCGCCTGCCTGCCCCGCCCGCGATCGATGGCGATCTGCTGTGAGACGATGAGATAGAGGCCGAACAGGGGAACGTAGGTCAGCTGGCGCTTGAGGATGATGGCGAAGTCAGGGGCGTATTTGAGCAGCGCGAACGTTTCGAGAAACGACTGATGCTTGGCGGCGATCAGGACCGCGCCGGGAGGAATGTTTTCGATCCCGCGATATTCGAGCCGAAGACCGCAGATCGTTTCCAGAAGCCAGACGGAAATGGCGCCCCAGAGCCGGGCGAGCGCAAAGACGGCTCGCCTGCCGAACAGCATGGTCGGCAGGCCGATGATCATCAGGATCACCATGTTCAGGTAGAAGAGCGCGTTGAAAAGCAGGGATCGCGTTGCGAGCATTGGCACATCGAGTTGTCGTGAGCGGAGCGCCTGTCGATTACAGCGTTTTCAAATGGCGCATGACGATCTCGCGCGAAAGAAGACCGGTCAGCAGCGTAACGGCGGCGCACACGACCGCAAGCGCGAGATAGCCCGACGAGCCAAGCGCGAACGAACCGAACATCGCAGCAATCTCCTCGCCGCCCGGCGAATGCGCCCACCAGAAGGACAGTATCGAGGCTACGGCGAAGAAGGCGATGGCGGCGAGCCCCCCGATCATCGCGCCGTGAAGCCCCAGGCGACGGAAATGGGCCTGGAACTCCCTGGCGATGAACGCGTCTGACGCGCCGACGAGATGAAGGACTTCCACAACCTCTCGATTGGCCGCCACGGCGCCGCGAGTGGCGAACCCGATCGCTGTCCCCATCGCGACGATCATGAGCGCGAAAAGAGCGGCCGCAAGAACGACGATCGCGTTGGCCATGGCGCCGAGGCGCGTCGCCCAGATCCGATGGTCATCGAGGTCGGCCTGTGGAACGGCTGAGGCCAGCGCTTTACGCAGCGCCCCGAGGTCATCGGAGCCCTGTCCGCGCAAGCGTGACGAGGATCAACCGGGGGATGGGCAACTGACCGAGGTCGAGCCCCGCGCCGAGCCAGGGTTCGAGAAGCTTCTCCGATTCGACCTTGGAAAGAGCGTGGGTGGAATCGACCTGGGGCGCCTGCGTCGCGATGGCGACGGCTTTGGCGACGAGGCTTTCGACGTCGTCGCCCGGTCGAGGCTTCACCTGGATCGTCGCGTCCCGCAATATGTCCGAGCGCCAGGCTTGCGAGGCGTCGGCGACGAGCAGCGCCGCGCCCGCGGTCAGGCACGCGAGGAAGGTCATGATCGCGATGACGACGACCAGCGCGCGCCCGGCGACGGAATCGCGCGGAATGAGCGGCGCGTGGGTCTCAGCCTCAGCCTCGGTTTCAACCGCCCGAACACGATCGATGACCGGCTCGTTCACGACGGCAATCCGTCAAAGATCGTCAGTTTGTTGTCGCCGACGACCAGCCGGCGGGCAAAGCTGAATTGGTCCATAAGCTGGAGATCATGCGTGGCGATGACCACCGCCGTCCCGAGCCGGTGCAGTTCGACGAACAACCTCAGAAGGCGGCGCGCGAGAGCCGGATCGACATTGCCGGTCGGCTCGTCCGCCAGCAGCAATTCCGGGCGTACGATCAACGCGCGGGCGATGGCCGCTCGCTGCTTTTCGCCTCCCGAAAGGACAGGGGGAGACGCGTGCATCCGATCGCCGAGACCGACCCAGCGCAGGAGCTCGACCACTTCGGCCCGATAGCCGGATTCCTCCCGTCCCATCGCGCGTAACGGCAGCGCCACGTTCTCGTAGGTTGTCAGATGGTCCAGGAGACGGAAATCCTGGAAGACAGCGCCGATCCGCCGTCGCAGCGTCGTCAGGCCGTCCTTGCTCAGCGCGGCGGAATCCTGACCAAAGACGCGAATCGTGCCTCGCGTTGGCCGGAGCGAGAGCAACATGAGCCGCATGAGGGTCGTTTTGCCCGCGCCGGACGGCCCGGTGAGGAACTGAAAGCTCTGCGGTTCAACGGAAAAATTGAGATCGCCGAGCACCTCCGATCCGATGCCGTAGCGCACACCGACGTTTTCGAACCGTAGCAACGCGATCCCCGAACGGCGACGGTTGGCCGCTTAACGCGCCTTTAACCGTGTTCCCAACCAAATACCACCATTGGCCATCCTGCCGGAACAGCGAGTCAGGCGTCATGATTATGGATCACAAGTTTGGCTCAAATTGCGATCAACACATTATCGGCCGCGCGTCGTGGCGGCCCTGGCGAGCCGGTAGCGCGTTGGCCCCGGCGTTTGCCCTTGCCGGCTTGGTGGTCGCAGCGACTACCCTGATCGCGGCTCGGGCGGCGATCGTCTCAATCCTGCCGACAACGGGGGCGATCTATGCCGGCCTGGGCATGCCGGTCAATCTTCACGGTCTCTCGATCGCCGACATTCGCGCGACAGTTACGCAACAGGCCGAGGGTCAGGGGGAGCTTTTGGTCACAGGCGAGATCAAGAATTTGCGCGCCATCGAAACGCCTCTTCCAAGTCTTCGCCTGGCTCTGCGCGGCGAAGACGGGCGGGAGCTCTACGTGTGGGCGGCGCGGGGACCGAAATCGCACTTGGGAGCAGGCGAGCGAGTCCCGTTCCGCGCCCGTTTGGCGGCGCCTCCAGCCGGGGTTCGCGACGTCCTGGTAAAATTCGCCGCGCCGGGGGATAAAGGCTCGTTCACAGAGTCCCCTTCATGAGCGGTGAGAGACAGGTCAAGGTCCTTTACGACGAGCGGGCGATCGCTGAACGAACGGAAGCGCTCGCGCGAGACATCGCAGCAGCTGAGCCGAAGGACCTGCTTGTCGTCGCGATCCTCAAGGGATCGTTCATGTTCGCGGCCGACCTGTTGCGCGCTTTGCATCGGGTGGGGCTTGAGCCGCAAGTGGAGTTCTTCCACCTGTCGAGCTATTTGAGCGGGACCGTTTCGAGCGGGACGGTGAAGATCCTTCGCGACATCGAATCCTCCGTTCGCGACCGGGATGTCCTGCTCGTCGACGATATTCTCGAATCAGGCCGGACGCTTGCCTTCGCCAAGGATCTTCTGGCGGCGCGTGGCGCGCGTCGGGTTCTCGTCTGCACGATGCTGGAGAAGCCCGGCAAGCGAGCGGTTGAAGTCCGCGCCGATTTCGTCGGCTTCGTCTGCCCGGACGTTTTTGTCGTCGGCTACGGCATGGATGTCGCCCATTCGTATCGCGAATTGCCGTTCATCGGCCGTGTCGTCACCGCCGAGGACAGAGCCGACGACGCCGACATCCCGGAAACCGCCACGCGTGTTTGAAAGTCATTTCCAGTCTTTTGTCGCTTTGGGCGATCCTTCTCAGGGCGCCGCTCGCGTGAGCCAATTGCGCGCCGAATTGGCGCGACAGGGCCTCGCCGGCTTCATCGTTCCGCGCGCCGATGAGCACCAGAACGAATACGTGCCCGCGAACGCGGAGCGGCTCAGGTGGCTGACCGGGTTCGCGGGCTCGGCGGGAATCGCCGTGGTGCTGAAAGACACGGCGGCGCTGTTCATCGACGGGCGATACACGGAGCAGGTGAAGACCGAGGCGGACGCGTCGGTGTTCGAATTCCGCCAGGTCCCGGGTGAGCCGCCAAGCGAGTGGGTCGCGAGCCGCCTCAAGCCGGACGACAAGCTTGGCTATGACCCGAGACTTCACACGCCCGAGGCCGTCGCGCGCTTCACGGCGGCTTGCGAGAAAGCCGGCGCCAGCCTGATCCCGGTCGACTTGAACCCGATCGACGCCATCTGGCACGATCGACCGCCCGGACCGCTGGGGACGATCACAGCCCACAAACTGCGATTCGCGGGCGAAGGGAGCCATAAGAAAATCGCCCGCGCGCGGCAGGCCCTGGGGTCGTCGCAGGGTCTCCTGATCAGCGATCCACACAATCTCGCGTGGCTGTTCAATATTCGCGGCTCGGACGTCTCTTACACGCCGCTGCCGATCGGCTGGGCCTATCTGCCGCTCGAGGGCCGTCCGGCCGTCTTTCTCGACGGAAGGAAGCTCACGCCGGCGAGCCATCTCGCGCTCGCTCGCCACGCCGACCTGCGCGAGCCCGAGACTCTCCTCGCCTTTATCGAGGATTTGGGCCGGAAGGGCGCGCGCGTCGCATTCGATGCTGCGACCGTCCCGGCCTATTTGACCCAAGCAATCGAACGAGCGGGCGGCAAGGCCGACGTCGGCGCTGATCCGATCACGCTCATGAAGGCGAAAAAGAACGCGTTCGAGCTTGCAGGATCGCGCGCCGCGCACGAGCGGGATGGCGCAGCGATGGCCAATTTCCTTGCCTGGTTCGCCGTGGAGGCGCCGCGTGGCCGCCTGACCGAAATCGACGCCGTGAAAGCTCTGGAGACGTTTCGGCGAGCGAGTCCGGCGCTGAGGGACCTCTCGTTCCCGACCATTGCCGGCGCCGGACCGAATTCAGCGATTCCCCACTATCGGGTCAGCGAAGGGTCCAATCGGACAATCGAGCGCGGCATTTTTCTGATCGACAGCGGCGCGCAATACGAGGACGGCACGACTGACATCACCCGCACGATCGCCGTCGGGCGGCCGAGTCCGCTCATGCGTGACCGGTTCACCAGGGTGCTGAAAGGTCACATTGCGGTCGCCCGCGCCGTTTTTCCGGGGGGAACGAATGGCGCGCAGATCGACGCGCTGGCGCGCGCCGCGCTTTGGCGGGCCGGGCTCGACTTCGACCACGGCACCGGACACGGCATCGGGTCGTATCTCTCGGTCCACGAAGGGCCCCAGCGTATCGCCAAGACCGGAACGACCGCGCTCGCTGAAGGCATGATCATCTCCAACGAGCCCGGCTACTACGCCTCTGGCGCGTTCGGAATCCGGATCGAAAACCTGGTCGTGGTGGAGGAGCGCGCGATTCCCGGCGGCGAACGGCCGATGCTGGGCTTCGAGACGCTGACCCTCGCCCCGATCGACCTCAGCCTGGTCGAGCCGAAATTAATGGACGCCGACGAAATCGCCTGGCTCGACAATTACCACGCTCGGGTGCGCAAAGCCTTGTCTCCGCGGGTTGGCTCCGCGACCCGCTCCTGGCTTACGAAGGCCACGCGGCGCCTCGCCGTCGTCAAGGCGCGGCGCGGATAGACGCGCCGAGAGACCGCCCGGCGTACAGGGGGCGTCTTAAGCGCGGGCTTTGTGCCCGATCCTCTGTCGCATCTTACCGCGACGCGAACCGCTGCTTCGCGGCGTCGGTAACCGGCGTATACATACCGACGAGCGTTCCTTCGGGATCGCGGAACTGGGCCGCACGATTTCCCCACGGCATCATCTTCGGCTCATGCACGACCTTGACCGTGTCTTTTAGCCGCGCGAACTCTGCATCGACGTCATCCACCTGGAATTCGATGATCGCGGTGCGGTTGGCGGCGGGTTCGGCGCTGCCCTCCTTGAATAGCGCCACCGTTTCGGCGCTCCCGATGGCGAGCGTGGCGGACGGGGTCACGATCTCGGCGAACACGGGCGCAAGCCATTCCGCGCGTTGTCCTGTCACCACTTCGTAGAAGCGGACCATCGCTTTGATGTCGGCAGCGACGAGGCGCGTGGATGCGAACTTCATGAGCCTGGACCTTTCGTGGCGGGCCGCGGGAGACGGCGACGTCGAAAAGACTTGTCGCATGAGGCTGCTGACAGCATTCTGTCAGCAGGAGTCAGCATGTCCATGCGTCGCGCCGACCGATTGTTCCAGATCATCCAGGTCCTCCGCCGATCGAACTCGGCCCGTGACAGCGGCCGCATTGGCGGAGGAACTCGAGGTTTCCACGCGCACGGTGTATCGCGACGTCGCGGACCTGATCGGCCAGCGGGTTCCGATCGAGGGCGAGGCGGGCCTGGGCTACCTCCTCGCTTCCGGATTACGACATGCCGCCGCTGATGCTGACGCCCGATGAAATCGAGGCTGTGATGCTGGGCGCGCAATGGGTCGCAGGCCGCTCCGACAAGGCGCTCGCCAATGCGGCGCGCGATGTGATGGCGAAGATCGCCGCGGTTGTCCCGGAGCGTCTGCGCCCGTTCATCGCCGAGCCTACCGTCGGCGTTAAGGCGACACTCACGGAGTCGGCGGAAAGCGTCGATCCGTCACGCCTCAGACTGGCGATTCGCGAGGGTCGGAAATTGCGGCTCCGCTACCGGTCCGAGGCTGGCGAGGAAACCGAGCGGAAAGTGTGGCCGGTCATCCTCGGCTATGCCGAGACCACGCGCATGTTGGTCGCGTGGTGCGAGCTGCGTCAAGGCTTCCGGCATTTTCGCACGGATCGTATGGTCGCGGCCGAGACGCTGGACGAAAGCATCGGCCTTCGCCACGGCGAGCTGCGCCGCCGCTGGCAGCGTTGGCGCGAGACGAACTTAGGCTCGACGCCCTAAAGCCATCGTCGTGATGAGCATTCGTCGGCGATATGAACAGGGCGACGGTCGAGGCGTGGTTGCGTGGGTTGCAATGCGGCGGAAGTCCTTCAAGCGGCGCCACTCCCTCTCGCCGCCCGCAGCGCGCGCAGATGCGCGACCAGCCCCGCCGTCGACGGATCGAGGTCGGTCGTGGCCTTGGCCTTGTCGGCGACGACCGGCGCCAGGCTCGAGGCGAGCTCCTTGCCGAGTTCGACGCCCCACTGGTCGAACGAATTGATGTCCCAGACCGCGCCTTCCGTGAACACCTTGTGCTCGTAGAGGGCGATGAGCCGGCCGAGCGTGCGCGGATCGAGGCGCTGATAGAGGAACGTGCTCGTCGGGCGGCTGCCGGAGAAGCTCTTGTGCGGCGCGAGCCTTTTCGCGTCGGCCTCGCTCGCGCCCTGCTTGCGGGTGAGCGCCTCGGCTTCCGCCGGGGTGCGGCCGTGCATCAGCGCCTGCCCCTGAGCGAAGGCAGTTGGCGACCAGGAGATCGTGGTGATGCGCGTCGGCTTCGGTCGGCGTCGCCGCGACGAGCAGGTCCAGGGGAATGATCTCCGTTCCCTGATGGATGAGCTGGAAGAAGGCGTGCTGGCCGTTGGTGCCGGGTTCGCCCCACACCACCGGCCCGGTCGCCGTATTGGCGGGCGAGCCGTCGAGCTGGACGTGCTTGCCGTTGCTCTCCATCTGCAATTGCTGGAGATAGGCGGGGAAGCGCCCGAGCCGCTGGTCGTAGGGGATCACGCCATGCGTGGCGTGGCCGAGGATGTTGCGGTTCCAGACGCTGAGCAGCCCCATGAGGATCGGGATGTTTTTCTCGATCGGCGCTGTGCGGAAATGCTCGTCGATCTCGTAGCCGCCGCGGAGAAATTCGTTGAAGCGGTCGGGCCCGATCGCGATCGCGAGCGGCAGCCCGATGCTCGACCAGACCGAATAGCGGCCGCCGACCCAATCCCAGAAGCCGAACACGCGCGTCGGCTGGATGCCGAATTGCGCCACCTTGTCGAGCTGGGTCGAGACGGCGGCGAAATGGTCCCCGACCGCCGCTTCGCCGACCCCCTGCGCGATCCAGGCGCGGGCGGTCGCGGCGTTGGTCATCGTCTCCACCGTGGTGAAGGTCTTCGACGAGACGATGAACAGCGTGCGCGACGGATCGAGCCCGCGCAACGTGTCGCCGATGTCCGCGCCGTCGACGTTGGAGACGAAGTGGCTGCGCAATTGCGGCGGCGCGAACGGCGCCAAGCGCGCGCGTCGCCATGGCGGGGCCGAGGTCGGAGCCGCCGATGCCGATGTTGATGACGTCGGTCATCGGCTGGCCGAGCGCGCCCCGCACGCGTCCCTCGCGCACGTCGGCGGCGAAGCTCGAGCATTTTTTCCCGCACGCCGATGACCTCGGGCATCACGTCCTTGCCGTCGACCAGGACCGGCTTGCCGTCGAAATTGCGCAAGGCGGTGTGCAGGACGGCGCGCTTCTCGGTGGTGTTGATCTTCTCGCCGGCGAACATCGCCTCGCGCTTGGCTTCGACCTTGGCGGCCTTGGCGAGCTCGACGAGCGCGCTGAGGACGGCGGCGTCGATGCGCTGCTTCGAGTAATCGAACAGGAGATCGTCGAGGGTGACGCTGAACTGCTTGAACCGCGCCGGATCGTCGGCGAAATCCGTTCTCGCCGCGCGCGCGAGCACGCCGTCGCGCAAGCTCGGTCAGTTTCGCCAATGCCGCTAGAGTCGCCTGGGTCGCCATAGCCCTTTTCCTTTCCCCCGCTTGCCGTTAAGCGTGACCGCCGCCGCGCCCGGACATATTCATATGCCGCCCCTCCTACAATTGCGAGACACTGGCCTGACGCTCGGCGGCGCGCCGCTTCTGGACGGGGCGGAGCTGTCGATTTCCGCTGGCGACCGGATCGCCGTCGTCGGGCGCAACGGATCGGGCAAATCGACCCTGTTTCGCATCGCCGCGGGCCAAATGACGGCTGACCGGGGCAGCCGCTTCGTCCAGCCTTCCGCGCGCCTCGCCTATCTGCCGCAGGAGCCGGACATGTCCGGCTTCGCCACCACGCTCGACTATGTCCTTGCCGGGCTTAGCGATTTCGACAACCCGTATGCGGCGCGAACCATGATGGCCGAGCTTGGGGTCGATCCGGACGCCGATCCCAGCCGTCTCTCCGGCGGCGAAGCGCGCCGAGCGGCCTTGGTCAGGATCTTGAGCCCGGAGCCCGAGATCCTGCTGCTCGACGAGCCGACCAATCATCTCGATCTGGTCGCCATCGAATGGCTGGAGGCGCATCTCGCGAACATGCCGTTCGGCGCTGGCGCTGATCAGCCACGACAAGCGGCTGCTCGCCGACTTGACCCGCGCCACGATCTGGCTCGACCGCGGCCGCACCCGCCGCCTCGATCAGGGCTTCGGCGCGTTCGAGGCCTGGCGCGACGTGAAGCTCGAGGAGGAGGAACTCGAGCGCCACAAGCTCGACCGCAAGATCGTCAACGAAGAGCATTGGATGCGCTACGGCGTCACCGCGCGCCGCAAGCGCAACATGCGGCGCGTCGGGGAACTCGCCGATCTCAGAAGCGAGCGCCGCGAAGCCCTGCGGTCGGTCGGCGTCGCCGCCATGATTGCGCAGGACACCAAAGCGTCGGGCGCCTTGGTGATCGACGCCGAGCGGATCAGCAAATCTTATGGCGATCGCCCGATCGTGCGCGACTTTTCGATTCGCGTCATGCGCCGCGACAGGATCGGAATCATCGGCGCCAACGGCGCCGGCAAGACGACGCTCATCAACCTTTTGACCGGCGCGCTCGCGCCGGACTTCAGGCGCGGTGCGTCTCGGCGCGAACGTCACGATGGCCTCGCTCGATCAGCAGCGCGCCTCGCTCGAGCCGACGACGACGCTTGTGGATGCGCTGACCGGCGGCGGCAGCGACTATGTGACGATCAACGGCGAGCGGCGCCATGTCATGGGCTACATGCGAGACTTCCTGTTCCCGCCCGAGCAGGCGCGAACGCCGATCGGCAAATTGTCCGGCGGGGAGCGCGGACGGCTTATGCTGGCGAGAGCCCTCGCGAAGCCGTCCAACCTGATGGTTCTCGACGAGCCGACCAACGACCTCGACATCGAGACGCTCGATCTCCTGCAGGAACTGCTCGGCGATTATTCCGGAACGATCCTGATCGTCAGCCACGATCGCGATTTTCTCGATCGCGTCGCGACGTCGGTCATTGTCGGCGAGGGGGACGGGCGCTGGGTCGAATATGCGGGCGGCTATTCCGACATGGTCGCGCAGCGCGGGTATGGGCTGGCCGGTCCGCTCGGCGCGCCAGCGGAGATGGCGGAGAAGACGAGCAAAAGGCCGGTTGAACGGGCTGCGGCGAAGCGCAAGCTCAGATTTCAACGAGAGGCGAGCGCTCGAGACCTTGCCGAGCAGGATTGCAAAGCTTCGGGCGGACCTGGCCATGCTGGACCGCAAGCTCGCCGACGCCGACTTCCCGGCCCGCGAGCCAGCCGCGTTCACGGCCGCGACGAAGACTTACGCGGAGTTACGCGATGCGCTGGCCGGGGCCGAGGACGAGTGGCTCGGGCTGGAGATCCTCCGCGAGGAGCTCGAGCAGCAGTAGGGCGCTTCAGTTTAAGAATTGCCGGGCTTGCAGCAGCTTTAAAAGCTCGATGGCGTCGCGGGTCGAGAGACCGACCTCGCGCGATTGGGCGATCGCGTCGTCGATTTCGATGGTCAATCGGCGAATGAGGGTAAGCGGCTGCTGATCCTGCACGGGCGGTCGATGAAAGCCCGCATTGGAGCTCCCGGAACGAGCCTTGGCCATAGGTTCTTCCTCCAGGAAAAACTGGCTTCAGCAACCCAGGCGAGCGGAGAGAGTTCCACGCCAAAGCACGGCAGGGTTAACGAAACGGAAATCGGCGAGGGGCCGGATTGGGGGAGCGTTGACACGCGGCGGCAGACGCGCTTTCACTCGGACATCCTCACGAAATGGCGGCTAAGTATTTGTCTATGTGGCTTTCCAAGGTTCTAAGACTAGCGGCGGCCACAATGCTGTGCTGCGGCGCCTACGGACAGATTGCGGCCGCTCAGCCAGCTCAAGACAACTCTAAACCGGCCGTTGAAACGACAAAGCCCGCGGCATTGAATGCTAAGCTGGTCTTTACCCACGCCGAACCGTTTCAGCAGCCCTTGCTGATTAGAGACCAAAGACTGGAGCTCACGAACCTCAAACTGTGGTTCAAAAATGAAGGGCAGGCGCCAGCGCGTCTCCTGACGCTGGGAACCATGCCGGTTCTAACCGACAAGATCCTAAGTCCGGCCGAAGAGGAAGAGTTCTTCAAGGCTGCAGTCAACGCAATGGTCCGTAAAAATAGATGGCGACGTTCAACCTGGTCAAACCGTTTCGTTTGCCAGTCAGAACGGGATTGACGATCCAGGCTGGACGGAGTTCCAGGCGAAACACAAATATCTCTATTCATTTCTTGCCGTGAGCTATACGGCAGGGGCCTCAGCCGGTCAGAAGGACATCGTGACAGAAACCTGTGTCTGGTTTCAAAACGCCGACACGAAGACGGCGAACGATTGCCAAAGCAACCACAACAGGGCGGTCGTGAGCGGACAGTGAGCCAACGGCCCGTGCGCAGGTTAAGGCCTGGGGCGCTAGAGGGCCCGGCGCACGTTCCTCGCATCACGCCATCTCGATCTTTCGCGGGCGCCGGACCATCCCGACCGTCGCCGGATTGAACAGGTCGTCGAAGCCGCAGGGCGGCAGCGTCGCCTCCGCGGTCTTGCTCTCCATCCCTCCGGGGGCGCCGTTGACATGGGCCAACTCGTGGACAAGCGTCGCCGCGATCAGGCGGGGGGCATTGGGATTCTTGAACAGCACTGACGCGATCGAAACATCCTTTTTGTGCGTGATTCCGGAGAGGCCGGGATCCGGATTCGGGTTGAAGCTGACGTAGATGTCCGGGTCCCTCCAGATCGTGGCGAAGTCCCTGCGTCCCGGCAACTGGGAGAAGGCGCGGTTGCAGCTCTTCAGGATCTTCTTGTCCCAGATGACCTTGCTGTTGATGACCATGAAGGCGTCGATCATCTGCTGGATCTGAGCTTCATCCGTAAAGGCCAGCCACTGGTCGCCGTCCTTGGTGCGAAAGTTGGTCTGGTGTTTCAGTGACGGCCTGTTGATGTGCGGCATGGCGGCCTCCCCCGAATTCCGTTCTTGATCCTCGCTCAATCGCTCCGGCCGGCAAGCGGCGCGCGTGGAGAATACCAGTTCAGCCTCTTGCGCGCGCGGCGTTCGTGAGGCCTTCTCCGGGTGTCGTCGTCGCACGATCGTGAGGGAGCAGAGCATGGCCAGGATGGAGGAAGACGTCGTCTTCGCGAACCTCCGCGACAAGCTGTTCACGGCGGTCGTGGGCGACGTCCTGGACAAGATGGGATGGCGGCGCCAGTTCCTGCCGCAAGCCATCCAGCCGCTCAAGCCTGAGATGAAGGTCATCGGCCGCGCCATGCCCGTCCTCGAGGCGGACGTGTTCGAGGAGACCTCGCGCTCGCCGGGCCCTTTGAGCGCGAAGCCATTCGGGCTGATGCTGGAGGCGCTCGACGATCTTCGCCCGAACGAGGTCTATGTCGCCACGGGCGGGTCGTTTCGCTACGCGTTCTGGGGCGAGCTCATGTCCACACGCGCGCGCTATCTGCGCGCCGCGGGGGCTGTGCTCAATGGCTTCGTCCGCGATGCGGACGGGATCGAGGCGCTCGGTTTTCCGACCTTCTCTCGCGGTCTCTATGCGCAGGACCAGGGGCCGCGCGGCAAGGTCATCGACTTTCGCGTGACCATTGAGATCGAAGGGGTGCGGATTGCGCCCGGCGATCTCATCTTCGGCGATCGCGAGGGGGTCCTTGTCATTCCCTCCGAAGTCGCGGCAGACGCGATCGAAGCGGCTCTGGCCAAGGCGTCGACCGAGAACAGGGTCGCAACCGCCATTCGAGAAGGCATGGGGGCGCGCGAAGCGTTCGACACGTTCGGCGTCCTCTGATCGGCTCCGGCCTCAAGCGGACTCATGCACCGCTTTGGGCTCGCCGAACCATCGCGCCACGGCCTGAGCAGCTTCTTCGAGGTTGGGCTCGGCGTCAGCGGCCCAGGCGACGAAGCCATCGGGGCGCACGAGCACGGCGCTCAGGCCCAGCCGATCTTTGGCGTCGCTTGCGACAGAGGTGATCCGACCTCTCCAGCGGCTGGCAAGCGCCTGCAGCGGCGCGCGGGCGTCGAAGTCCAGCAGCAGGCCTTTGCCGTTCCTGAGAAGTTCGCCGAGCTTCCTTCCGTCGACCAACTCGAAGTCGGGAGCACTGCGGCCGACCAGCGGATGGCGCCCGCCGAGATCGTAGCGGAGGGAAACGCCCCACACCCGCTCGGCGAAATAGGTCGCGCCGTCGCGCGTGTCGATGAGGTCGCGGATGATGGCCTCGAGCGCCCGCGAACTCGGGCTCGGCCGCATCAGCGCGACCTGCGCGCGTGACCAGTCGAGAACCTGCGCGCCCACCGGGCGTCGTTCATCGAAATAGCTGTCGAGCAGGCCGCTCGGCGCGTCGCCACGGATGGTCGCGGCAAGCTTCCATCCGAGGTTCATCGCGTCGCCGAGGCCGAGGTTCAGGCCCTGGCCGCCGAGGGGAGAATGGATGTGCGCGGCGTCGCCGGCGAGCAGCACCCGCCCGTTGCGGTACGTGGTCGCCTGGAAGGCGCGGTCCGTCCAGGTCGTGCCGAGCTTCAAGGCGGTCAGGGTGATGTCGGCGCCCGAGACACGGCGCAACACCGCTTGCACGTGCTCACGCGTGATCTGGTGCGTCCGATGGAAAGCGCCTCCGTCGAACTCGACCATCGCGATCGTTCCGGGCCGGGAGTAGGTGTACATGCCGGTCGGCGTGTAGTGCCGGCCGAGGCGGAGTTTGTCCGGATCGGCCATCTCGACTTCGACGGAATAGCCGGTGAACTCGGGATCTGTGCCGGCGAACTCGAACCCGCCAGCCCTGCGCACCGTGCTGCGGCCGCCATCGCAGCCGACGAGCCAGCGGCCGCGAAAAGTCTCGGCGCCAGCGTGTATGGTTACGGCTTCGTCCGACTGGCTCAGGGCGTCGACACCGAGGCCGCGCCTGATCTCGACGCCCATTGCGGTCGCCCGCGCGGCCAGGACGGTTTCGATCTGCTCCATATCGACCGCCATGCTGCTGCTAGCCGGACTTGGCAGGCGATACGGCCATTTCGAAGCGTCGATACTGTCGTGAAAGAACTGGATGCCGGCGAAATGGCCGCCCGGGCGCCGTTCCTGCTGCATCCAATGCGCGGCGGGCGAAGCGCTGCTTCGGCTCGGCTGGGACGCAGCGAGATCGTCCAGCAACCCGCGACGGTGGAGGGCTTCGATGGTCGGGATCGACAGGCCGCGCATCCCGAACGGAAGCCGCTTCAGGGGGGAGCGCGGGTCCTCCGCCTGCTCCAGCACCATGACCGAGAGGTCCGCGAGGCGCAGCTCGCAGGCGAGAAACAATCCGACGGGACCGGCTCCGGCAATCACAACATCATAGATCAAGGCAAATTCCTCAAGCGCCGTGGCGCAAACAGTCTTGGCAAGCGGCGACGTTGGCGAGGCGCGCGAGGTTGTTCGGACCACTCATGTCTTGAGGGCGCCGGTGAAAAAATCGATGAGACCGAACGGCGCGCGATCGTCGAGGCAGAGCGCCAGGGCCTGGTGGGCGTCGGCGGCGGCCCGCGCGCTGCGCGGGAACATCGCCGCTTCGTAAACTGCGAGCGCCGCCTCGATGTCGCGGGGTTGCGCGACGATCGCCTTCGCGAGCTCGGCGCCGTCGAACATCGCAAGGTTCGCGCCCTCTCCGGCCGGCGGCGCCAGGTGCGCGGCGTCGCCGAGGAGCGTCACTCCGGGTACGCGCTCCCATCGGTGGCCAGTCGAAAGAGCATGGAGGGTCCGCAGGACGGGCGCGGTCTGACCGTCCGTGATCAGAGCTTTGAGCGCCGGCGCCCATCCCTCGAATTCGGCCGCGATCCTCCCCGTCGCCGCGACAGAATCGGCAAAGTCGACGTCCGCGAACCACTCGGCCGGACGGTTCAGCGCGACATAGGCGTGAAGGACGGCGCCCGCCTCACGATGCGCGAAGATCCCCTGTCCCGGAGCAAGCGCAAACATGGCGCCGCCGCCGACCGCTTCGGCCGCCTCAGGGCGCCACGCATCGGCGTCATACAGATAGGTCTCGACGAACGACGCGCCGACATATTCGGGCTCGGCGTTCGAAAGCAGCGAGCGGACTTTCGACCAGGCGCCGTCGGCGCCGACGAGAAGTTCGGTCGTAACAGTCGAGCCGTCCGCGAAGGCCAGCGCGTGCCGGCCGTCGCCAAGCGCGGCGAGGCCGGTGAGCTTCTTTCCCCACTGGATCGTCTCCCCGGGCAGGGACTCAAGGAGTATCCGGCGCAGATCACCCCGAAGAACCTCGGGTCGGCCTCCTGCGCCGTCATCGGGCTGCTCGAACACCAATGCGCCATGCCGGTCGAGGACACGCGTGGCTTCTCCGCCCTCGTGGATGATCGCCCGGAACGCGTCGGTGAGGCCGGCCGCCGCGAGCGCGACTTGCCCATCTGGCTCATGAATATCGAGCTGGCCGCCCTGGCTGCGAGCGCTTGCCGAAAGGTCGGCCTCGTAGATCGTCGCGGGGACGCCATGGACATGGAGGATGCGGGCCAGGACGAGCCCGCCAAGGCCGGCGCCGATGATCGTGACTGATGTCATCAGCCAGTTCCTTTCAGAAGTTGATTGGAACGTTGTTCCATAAAAAGCCATTGGAACGTTGTTCCATAAATGTCAAGACAGCCCCTATGACGGCTGACACCAGGCGGACCCAACGGCGCGCGGACGCGCTCTCCAAGGAACGGATCGTCGAGGCTGCGATCGAGATTCTCGACGCGGAGGGCGAGGGCGCCCTGACCTTTCGCGCGCTCGCCACGCGGCTGGCGACCGGCAGCGGGGCCATCTACTGGCGCGTCGTCGACAAGCAGGATCTGCTTGGCGCCGCCACGGACCATATCATCGCCGGCGCCGTGGCGAAGGCGGAACGGGGTTCGAAGCCGCGGGGATTCGATCCGGAGCCTGGCTCTTGGGGTGTTCGATGCTGTCGACGCGCGACCTTGGGTGGGCGGACAGCTCTCTCGCAACCCGTGGCAATACGCGGTCCTGAGGATATTGGAGCGCGTCGGTGAACACGTTCAGGCGCTTGGCGTCCCCGAACGCGCACAGTTCAACGTCGTCACTGCGCTTATGAGCTTCATCCTCGGCCTCGCCGCACAATATGCCGCGAGCGCGCAGCTCCCGCGCGATACGGATCGGGCGGCGGTCCTCAAGGCCGTCGCCGCCCAGTGGGCGCGGCTCGATCCCGCGGATCACCCGTTCGTGCGCCAGTTGGCGACGCAACTGCCCGGGCACGACGACCGCGAGCAATTCCTTGCCGGCATCGATCTCATCCTCGCCGGCATCGACACTGTCCGATAGGCGGACGCCAGCGGGACATGCGGCGCCCGCGCAGATACGGGTCTTAGCGGCGTCGAATCCCGCAAGCCGCCAAAGCCGCCCTAGCCGTGCGAATCGACAAATTCTTTGTTAAAGCAGAAATTTGTGGTATATAGTTCCCAGAAGAGATTCTATTGAACCCCACGCGGGATCTCGACCGCGTGGGGCGAGAGAGAGGATACAACCAGAACGGGAGGCGGGGATTTCTTATTTGAATCGACCGTAACCCGTTGAAAAGTCCCGATTCCGAAAAATAGCTGATAGCAAATTCAAGCAATTTTACTGTTTTTTATTTGCAATTGCTCGCGCTAATTTGAACAGGGCGCCGTCTCCAGGTTGTATTTTCCAGCCTCCGACCGGATCGGGCCGGGCCGGCAAGCCGCATTGAGCCCGGGGCTAGGGCGCGAGCGCGGTTTCGACCAGTTCGACCCAGTAGCTCATCCCGTAGGGGAGAGCGGCGTCGTTGAAGTCATACGAGGGATGGTGCAGCGTCGCTGTGTCGCCGTTGCCGATGAAGATGAACGCGCCCGGGCGGGCCTCGAGCATGAAGGAGAAATCCTCGGAGCCCATGGTCGGTGGGGCGTCCAAATTGACATGGGAAGCGCCTGCGACCTTGCGCGCGATCCCCGCGGCGAAGTCGGTCTGCAGCCGAATGATTGACGGTCGGGGGATAGCCGCGACGATATTCGACCCGCGCCGTCACGCCGCCCGCGGCCGCGAGACCGTTGGCGATCTCGTGGATCCGCTTCTCGACCATGCTGCGGGTTTCGGCTTTAAGCGTGCGGACCGTGCCGTTGAGCCAGGCCGACTGGGGAATGATGTTGTTGGCCGTGCCGGCCTCGAAGCGGGTGATCGAGACGACGCACGAATCGAGCGGATCGACGTTGCGCGAGGTGATCGTCTGCAAGGCGGTCACGATCTGCGCGCCAACAACCAAAGGATCGACGCACAGATGCGGCAGCGCGGCGTGTCCGCCCTTGCCTTCGAGGGTGATCGTGATCTCGTCGGCGGCCGCCATCAGCGGCCCTTTGCGCAGCGCGAAGGCGCCGACCGGCAGCCCCGGCCAGTTATGCATGCCGTAGACTTGCTCGATGCCGAATTGATCGATCAGTCCGTCGTCGATCATCGCCATCGCGCCCGCGCCGCCTTCTTCGGCGGGTTGAAAAATGACGACGGCGTTTCCGGCGAAGTCGCGCGTTTGCGCGAGCCGCTGGGCCGCGCCGAGCAGCATCGCCGTATGCCCGTCATGGCCGCAGGCGTGCATTTTGCCAGGGGTCTTGGATCGATAGGGAAGATTGGTCTCCTCTTCGATCGGCAGCGCGTCCATGTCGGCGCGAATGCCGATCGCGCGCATACTCGATCCCTTGTTTCCGCGGATGACGCCGACCACGCCGGTGCGCCCGATGGCGGTTTTGACCTCATCGCAGCCGAATTCGCGAAGCCGTTCGGCGACGAACTTCGCGGTTCCCTCGACGTCGTACATGATCTCGGGGTTTTGATGGATTTCCCGGCGCCAGCTTTGAACGCCGGGAACGAGGTCTTTGATGGCGGCGCTGATCGGCATCGGGAGGAGGAGTCCTTACAAAGCCGACAGTTGACGGCGCGGCGGGGCGGCTGTCAACGAGCGCGACGGTTAGCGCTTGCGGTGCAAAAGAAAGATCGCCTGATCCCCCAGCACATTCCATGCCCATTGCGAGAAAACCGGGTGCAGCGGTCGGCCACGCGAGATCGAGCGCGACGCTCTTGTCGATTGTCGCGCCCACCTCGCGCGCGAGTGCGATGAAATCGGCGATGGTGCAGAAGTGGATGTTCGGCGTGTCGTACCAGGAATGGGAAAGGCTTTCGGTCACCGGCATACGGCCGAGGAAGGCGACCTGCGCCCGAATGCGCCAATGACCGAAATTCGGCACGGAAACGATCGCGCGACGACCAATGCGCAGCATGTGTTCGAGCACGACGCGAGGCTGGCGTGTCGCCTGCAACGTCTGCGACAGGATCACATAGTCGAACGCGTCATCCGGGTAGTCGACGAGATCGGCGTCGGCGTCGCCCTGAATGACCGACAATCCCTTGGCGACGCAATCGTTGACGCCCTGCTGGGAGAGCTCGATTCCGCGCCCGTCGACGCTTCGCTCTTCGGCCAGAAGGCGCAGCAACGCGCCGTCGCCACAGCCGACGTCGAGCACGCGGGACTTGGGCGCGACGAGTTCCGCCACGCGCAAGAGGTCGACGCGCGGCGGGGCGTGGGGGCGAGCGAAGTTCAATCGACGCCCCTGGCGCGCGCGGCCGCGTCGATGAAGCCTTTCGTGGTGTCGATGAGCTCGGGGACGTCGAGCAGGAAGGCGTCATGCCCGCGATCGGTCTCGATCTCGACGAAGGAAACCGAAGCGCCGCCTGCGTTCAGCGCGCGAACGGTGGCGCGCGAGTCGCTCGTGGGAAACAGCCAGTCGGAGGTGAACGAGACGACGCAGAACCGGGTTCGCGAGCCTTTGAAGGCGTTCGCCAGCGAGCCGCCGTAGTCCGCGGCGAGGTCGAAATAGTCCATCGCCCGCGTCATGTAGAGATAGGAGTTGGGATCGAAGCGTTCGACGAAGATTGTCGCCCTGGTGGCGCAGGTAGGATTCCACCTGAAAGTCCGCGTCGAAGGAGAAGGTGCGGGCCGCGCGATTCTGCAGATTGCGCCCGAACTTGCGGTGCAGAGCGCTCTCCGAGAGATAGGTTATGTGCGCCGACATGCGCGCGACGGCGAGACCCTTGCCGGGCCTCGTGCCCTCGACCAGATAGCGCCCGTGCCGCCAGTCCGGGTCGGCCATGATCGCCTGCCGGCCGACCTCGTGGAAGGCGATGTTCTGCGAGGAATGGCGCGCGGCGGTCGCGATCGGAAGGGCGGCGAAGACGCGGTCGGGATAGGTCGCGGCCCATTGCAGGACCTGCATGCCGCCCATCGAACCGCCGGCCACGCAAAGCAGCGTCTCGATGCCCAGATGATCGATCAGCAGCGCCTGCGCGCGCACCATGTCGGCGATGGTGACGATCGGAAAGTCGAGGCCGTAGGGCTCGCCTGTCTCCGGATTGAGGGACGCGGGGCCGGTCGAGCCCATGCAGCCGCCAAGCACATTCGAACAAATAATGAAAAACCGGTCGGTGTCGAACGGCCGACCTGGGCCGACCATGGTCTCCCACCAGCCTGGGCGGCCGGTGACCGGGTGCGCATTGGCGACATGCTGGTCGCCGGTCAGGGCGTGACAGAGGAGAAGAGCGTTGGATTTCGCCGCGTTGAGAGCGCCATAAGTCTGATATGCAATGGTGAGCGGCGCCAACGCTGCGCCCGAATCCATCGGCAGCGGCGAGTTGGAGCGCAGGGTCAGACTATCCGGCGAAACGGATTGCGTGATCGCGCCGTTCAGAAGCGCTCCTGCGTCCCCCACGGGTTCGCCTCTCCACATCCAATAACAGAGAGATATGTTCTCTTTGTCGAACAGATCGTTTGTTATAGAGGAAGAGCGCAAGATGCAAGCTTCCCGAGTCCGCAACGCGCGGAATGGAGCGTCGAGCAGCGGGCCACGGCCGGTGCGGGCCGGGAATCCGCTCGATCGCCCTGCGCGCGGCGAGAAATAAACGCTCTTAAAACGCTAGTAAAAGTGCTAGCGTTTACGAGCGTTTATTTTTCCGAATCGGGACTTTTCAATGGGTTACGGCTGATTCAAAATAAAAAATCTCGTTTTCGTCCTGGCGCCCGAATCTTGTGGACGGCCCGGAGGTCCGATTAGCAAAACATATAACCAAAATGCGTTTCACGCAAGCGTTTCACGGAGCGCGGCTTCGCACTCGTCATGCGCGTTGCCGGACGCCGCCCTAACCGGAATTCCGCGTCAGCTCCGTGACAATCGCGTCGCCCATTTCGCTGGTCGAGACGGTCGCGCCCTGCTTCGCCGCGGATGTCGGCGGTTCGGAACCCGGCGGCGAGCACGCCGGCGATCGCCGCGT
This sequence comes from uncultured Alphaproteobacteria bacterium, assembly GCA_963762335.1. Lineage (GTDB taxonomy): Bacteria > Pseudomonadota > Alphaproteobacteria > Rhizobiales > Beijerinckiaceae > Roseiarcus. Next base: position 116,063 of record CAVXKU010000022.1, read on the forward strand.
CGAGCCGGTCGGCGGCCGCGTGGAGTCCGAACGAATAGCGCAACGCCATGCCGAACGACCCGATCATCGCGATCGGATTGGCGATTCCCTTGCCGGCGATGTCGGGCGCCGATCCGTGGACCGGCTCATAGAGCGCCTTGCGCCGGCCGCTCTTCGGATCGACGTCGCCGAGCGAGGCGGAGGGCAGCATGCCAAGCGAGCCGGTCAACATCGCCGCGACGTCGGACAGCATGTCGCCGAACAGATTGTCGGTGACGATGACGTCGAATTGCTTGGGCGCAGCGGACAAGCTGCATGCCAAGCGCGTCGGCGAGCTGATGCTCGAGCTTGACGTCAGAAAACTCGCGCTTGTGCAGGGCGGTCATCACCTCGTTCCACAGCACGCCGGACTTCATCACGTTGCGCTTCTCGGCCGAGGTGACCTTGTTGCCGCGGTTGCGGGCGAGCTCGAAGGCGGTGCGCCCGATCCGCTCGATTTCGTAGGTGTCGTAGACCTGGGTGTCGATTGCGCGCTTCTGACCGTTGCCGAGGTCCTTGATCTCTTTGGGCTCGCCGAAATAGACGCCGCCGGTGAGCTCGCGCACGATCATGATGTCGAGACCCTCGACAACTTCGGGCTTGAGCGACGAAGACGAAGCGAGCGCCGGATAGCAGATCGCCGGCCGCAGATTGGCGTACAGGCCGAGCTCCTTGCGCAGACGCAGAAGTCCCGCTTCGGGGCGAACGTCATAGGGAACGCCGTCCCATTTCGGACCGCCGACGGCCGCCAGAAAGACCGCGTCGGCCGCATCGGCGAGCGCCATGTCCGAGTCGCTGATCGCCTTCCCATGCTTGTCGTAGGCGCCGCCGCCGACCAAGCCTTTCTCGATCTCGAAACTGGCGACGCCCTCGCTATTGAAGTGATCGATAATCTTCTCGAGTTCGGCCATAACTTCGGGGCCGATGCCGTCGCCAGGAAAGAGCAGGAGCTTGAAAGTCGCCATGTTCCGTCACGTTATGTCAGGGGAAAGCGAGGTCGTGTGCTAGACGATTTCCCCGGTGCGCGAAAGCCTGACTTGGCCGCAATCCGACGCGGCGTCCTGTCATTCCCGCGCACGCGGGAATCCAGACGTCTCGGCAAGCCTCGCTGGATGCCCGCTTTCGCGGGCATGACAGGTGCAGCGCTTGATGGCGACGCCATGAGCATCGTGAGCAGCGCCGCCGCTGACGGCTTCATTCAGCGATTGCCGAAGGAGGTTCGCTTCTACCTGGTTCACGGGCTCGACGAGGGACTTACGCACGAACGCGTGAAGGCCATCGTTCGCAGCCGCATCGGCGACGATACGGACCCGATGCGGCTCGTGCGCCTCGAGGGCGATGCGGTCGCGCGCGATCCGGGCGCGCTTGCGGATGAAGCCTATGCGATCTCGATGTTCGGCGGCGACCGCGCGATCTGGATCGACGCGCAGGGACGCGATCTCTTGCCGGCGCTCGAGCCCCTGTTCGCCCGGCCGCCGACAGACTGCACGATTGTCATCAAGGCGGGACAACTCAAGAAGGGAACGGGCTTGCGGGGCGCGTTCGAAAGTTCGGCCGCGCGCGCGTCGATCGAGTGCTATTCCGACGATTCGAGCACCCTCGAATCCCTCATCGATGCGGAAGCCCGCGCCGCGGGGCTCGCCATCGCGCCGGATGCGCGCGCCGCGCTCGTCCATATGGTCGGCGCCGACCGCCGAACGACGCGCGGCGAGATCACGAAACTGATGCTCTATGCGCACGGACAGTCGCAGATCACGGCCGAAGACGTGGAGGCGATTGTCGCAGACGCAGCCCCGTCCAATCTCGATGAAGTGATCGACCACGCTCTGCTCAGCGACCTGCCCGCGGTCGAGACGTCGCTTGCCCGGTTCTTCCACGACGGGGGCGACGCTGACTATCTGATGATCCGGCTCGTCGCGCGATTGACGCTTCTGCACCGGATCAGGCTTGAAATGGATCAGGGCCGGCCGTTCGAGGCCGCATGCCAGGCGTTGTTCGTGAAGCTGCCGATGTCGGCGCGTCGCGCGCTGGCCAAACAGGCCGAGCGGTGGACCACGGAATCGATCGCCCAGCGGCTGCCCGCTGTCCGGCTGGCGAGCGCGCGCGTTCGGACGGAGACGCAACTCGCCGAGGTTCTGGCGACGCGCGCGCTGTGGGCGCTGGCGTCGGGGAGGCGGGGAGGGAGGCGGTAGCGCGACCTCGTTCGCCCTGGGGGAGCGCAGGCTGCGCCGCGGCAGAATGTTGACATATTGTCCTTTATAAGAGACAGTCATATGCTGGAAGTCCGGCAGACCGATGTTTTTGCCGCTTGGTTTGCCGGATTGCGAGATCGTAATGCGCGCGCCCGCATCCTCGCTCGAATCCGCCGTCTGTCGCTGGGCAATCCCGGCGACGTGAAGCCTGTGGGCAGTGGCGTGTCGGAGATGCGGATCGATTATGGTCCGGGCTATCGGATCTATTTCGTCGGACGCGGCGACACTGTCGCTGTCCTGCTCTGCGGCGGCGACAAACGAAGCCAGGATCGCGACATTACGCGCGCTCTCGAACTGGCGAAAGAGGTTTGAAGGACGACATGACTCGCAACACCAGCCGTTGGGACGCGGCCGATTCCTTGGAGACGAAGGAGGACATTGCGGCCTATTTGGACGCCGTGCTCGAGGACGGCGACCCTGATTTGCTGAAAGCGGCGCTCGGCGACATCGCCCGCGCGAAGGGCATGACCGAGATTGCCCAGGCCGCCGGCCTCGGCCGCGCCAATCTCTACAAGGCGCTGTCGCCGGAGGGCAACCCGGAGTTCGCAACGGTCGCGAAAGTCCTGAGAGCGCTCGGCCTCCGCCTCTCCGTCGCTGCGTAGCGCAACGATGACCATTTCGCCGATCGGACCTGAGTCGCAATGTCGCGATAAACCGCGTCCCGCTTAGCTTCGTTCCGTCGCGGCTGCAACAGTCGGCGGCAGAAGTCGTCGAGCTGGTCGAAATCCCGGAAGGCGATGCGAATCTCGCCGCTCTCGCCGCTGTGCCGAATTGTCACTTTCGTTCCGAGTTCCAGGCCGAGCTTGTCCTGCAAGCGCGCGGCGTGTCGGCGTCGACAGGCGCCGTCCCCTTTCGCGGCCGTGCGGTCTTGCCGGAATTCTCGCCAAGACGCTCGATGTCTCTGACCGTCAGGCCCTCGGCGACGATGCGGTCGGCAAGCGCGTTCGGGTCGGCGACGGCGAGCAGGGCGCGCGCGTGCCCGGCCGAAATCTGCCCGCCCGCCAGCAAGGCTGCGCGTGTGCTCGGGCAGATTGGTCAGCCGAAACGTGTTGGCGACGTGGCTCCGGCTCTTGCCGACCACGCGGGCGATGTCGCCGTGCGAATAGCCATAATCGGCGCCGAGCTGGGCGTAGCCGGCGGCTTCCTCGAGCGCGTTCAGGTCGGCCCGCTGCACGTTTTCGACGATGGCGATCTCGAGCGCTTCGCGATCGCCGGCCTCGACGACGATGACCGGGATCTCGTGCAGCCCCGCCCGCTGCGCGGCCCGCCAGCGCCGCTCGCCGGCGATGATCTCGTAAGCATCCGCAACGCCGGGAATGGCGCGAACGACGACGGGCTGGATAATCCCGCGCTCCTTGATCGAGGCGGAGAGCTCATCAAGCTCCGCATCGTCGAACCGCTTTCGCGGGTTGCGCGGATTGGGGCGCAGGAACTCGATCGGCGTCTGGCGGGCGCCGCGCGCCGTCTCGCTATGCTGCGGGTTCGCCCCGCCCAACAGAGCTGCGAGTCCGCGTCCAAGGCGAGGCCGATTTTCGATGCCGGGCTGCGTCTTCGGCCATGGACACTTTCCTTCCGGCTTGAGCGCGGTTCGATCAGGCGGCGCGCCAGCGCCCCTCGCGCCGAATGACTTCGGACGCGAGCTTGAGATAGGCTTGGCTGCCGGCGCATTTGAGATCGTAAAGCAGCGCCGGCTTGCCGTGCGAAGGCGCTTCGGACAGGCGCACATTGCGGGGAATGACGGTCTCGTAGACCTTGTCGCCCATATAGGCGCGCACGTCCGCGACCACCTGGCCGGCGAGGCTGTTGCGGGGGTCGTACATGGTCAGCACCACGCCATGAATCGTCAGAGCGGGGTTGAGCGTGCTGCGAACCTGCTCGACCGTCGTCAAGAGTTGCGACAGGCCCTCGAGGGCGAAGAATTCGCATTGCAGCGGGACGACGACCGCGTCGGCGGCGGCGAGCGCGTTGATGGTGAGAAGGTTGAGCGACGGCGGGCAATCGACCAGGACATAGTGACACGCTTTGCGGATCGTCGGCGCTCGCGGCGCCGTAGCTGCGAAGCGCGTTGCGCAGTTTATAGGAGCGATCGGCATGGCCGGCGATTTCGAGCTCGACGCCGAGGAGATCCATGGTCGAGGGCGCGATGAACAGGCGCGGCACCGACGTCGGAATAACGACGTCGCGCAACGATTTTTCTCCGACCACCATGTCGTAGCTCGAAGTCACCCGAGCCTTGCGATCGATTCCGAGACCGGTCGAGGCGTTGCCCTGGGGATCGAGATCGATGATGAGCACCCGCTCGCCGATCGCGGCCAGCGCGGTGCCGAGGTTGATGGCGGTGGTCGTCTTGCCGACGCCGCCCTTTTGGTTCGCCATGGCGAGAACGCGCGGTCGCGCCCCGTCGTCGGGCTCGCGAACGAGGGGAGGGGTCTCGGTCATGGGGCCTGGGTCTCAGCTTCGACGGATGCGCAGGATCGCGGCCTTCGGGTTGACGACGCTGGGAAGCGTTTCGATCGCATAGGCTGTCGCCTCGGGCAGCGCCGCAATTTGATCCTTAGCTGATTCGCCGCGCGGGAACACGCCAATTGCCCCGCGCTCCATCCAGGGTCTCGCCAATTTGAGCGTCAGCGGCAAGGGGGCGAAGGCGCGGGCGGTCACGGCGTCCACAGTTCCGAGGGCTTTCGGATCGATTGCTTCGACGCGGCGCGGGGTGAATCGTCGCCGCGGCCCCGGTGGCGCGAGCCGCTTCGCGCAAGAACGCGCATTTCCGTTGGTCGCTTTCAATACAGTGGACAACAGCGCCGGGAACGTCCGCGAGCTGGATGGCGATCACCAAACCCGGAAAGCCGGCGCCGGAGCCCATGTCGACCCACCGTTTGGCTTCAGGCGCGAGCGCGGGGAGCTGGGCGGAATCCGCGATATGGCGGGTCCAGACCGAGGCGAAGGTCGGGTTGGAGATGAGGTTGGTCTTGTGCCGCCAGCGGTCGAGCAGCTCGACGAAGATCGCCAGGCGGTCCTCTGTTTCACGTGAAACAGGGACGAGGCGCAAAGCCGCCCGGCGATCGTCGCCGAGTTGTTCCACCAAAGCGCTCTCTGATGGCGGCCGGCTCACGTCCCCGCCGGGAGACGGCTACGGCCCGAAGATCGCTCCGCCTTCCGCGCATGCGCGGCGATCAGGGCCAAGGCCGCCGGTGTGACGCCCTCGATGCGGCGCGCCTGACCCAGGCTCACGGGGCGAACGGCGATGAACTTCTGCTTGATCTCGTTGGAGAGGCCCGAGAGGCGTCCATAGTCGAGGTCGGCGGGCAGCACTGCCAAATCGTCGCGGCGGTAGCGGGCGACGTCCTCGGCCTGGCGATTGAGATAAACGGAGTATTTCGCGTCCGCTTCCAGTCTGGCGACAAGCTTTGAGGGAATATCGGCAAGCTCAGGCCAGACGCGGGCAAGAACAGCAAGCGGGAACTGAGCCTGCGCCGCGAGTTCAAAGGCCGAGCGTCGAGCCCCATCGCGATTGACCGTGAGGCCGTGCATCTCAAGGTCTCGCGGCGTCGCGGTCGCGGCGTGAAGCATGGCCCGCGCCCGCCCCAGCTCGTCGCTGAGGGTGTCATAGGCGCGCGCCCGCTCAGGCCGAACGCAGCCGAGCGCGATCCCTTTGGCCGTCAAGCGCTCGTCGGCATTGTCGGCCCGCAGCGACAGCCGAAATTCAGCCCGCGAGGTAAACATGCGATAGGGCTCGGTCACGCCGTGGGTCGTGAGATCGTCGATCATGACGCCAAGATACGATTCGGCGCGGTCGAACGTCGTGAGCGCCTGACCGCCCGCCTTCCGAGCCGCGTTGATCCCCGCCGCCAGCCCCTGAGCCGCCGCCTCTTCGTAGCCGGTCGTGCCGTTGATCTGTCCGGCCAGGAACAGTCCCCCGAGCCGGCGGGCTTCGAGCGTCGGGTCGAGCCCGCGCGGGTCGATGTAGTCATATTCGATCGCATAGCCGGGCCGGAGGATGCGCGCGTGCTCGAGGCCGGGAATGGTCGCGACAAGCGCGCGCTGCGTCTCCTCGGGCAGCGAGGTCGAAATGCCGTTCGGGTAGACGGTCGAATCGTCGACGCCCTCCGGCTCGAGAAATATCTGATGGCTGTCGCGATCCGGCGAACCGGATCACCTTGTCCTCGATCGAAGGGCAGTAGCGCGGCCCGCGACCGGAGATTGCGCCGGAATAGACGGCGGACAGATGCGCGTCGGCCTGGATGATGCGGTGGGTCTCGGCGGTGGTTCGGGTGATATGGCAGGGAAGCTGCGGCGCCGTGACTGAATTCGTCATCGAGGAGAAGAACTCCGGCTCCGGATCGCCGAGCTGAATCTCGAGCTGCCGCCAGTCGATGGTTGTGCCGTCGAGCCGGGGCGGCGTCCCCGTCTTGAGCCGTCCGAGCGCGAAGCCGGCCGCGTCGAGGCTTTGGGCGAGCGAGACCGAGGGCGGATCGCCGAAACGGCCGGCCGGCGTCCGCTGGTCGCCGAGATGGATGATTCCGCGCAGGAAGGTGCCGGTGGTGAGGACGACGGCCGAGCAGGCCATCGTGCGGCCGTCAGCGAGCTCAATTCCCGTCACGGCGCCGGCCTCGGAGGCTATCCGCGCGGCCTCCCCTTCGACGACGGTCAGGTTCGCCGTCTCGACGATGAGTCGCTGCATGGCCTGCCGATAGAGCTTTCGGTCGGCCTGAGCGCGAGGGCCCTGCACTGCGGGACCTTTGCGGCGATTGAGGACGCGGAATTGGATGCCAGCCGCATCGGCGGCCCGCGCCATGACGCCATCGAGCGCATCGATCTCGCGAACCAGATGGCCCTTGCCCAAGCCGCCAATCGCAGGGTTACAGGACATCTCGCCGATTGTCGCGAAGCGATGGGTGACGAGGGCTGTCGTGGCGCCGCAGCGCGCGGCTGCGGCCGCGGCTTCGCACCCTGCGTGGCCGCCGCCGATGACAACGACGTCAAACCTCATGTCACGATCTGCCTGTTTCACGTGAAACATCTCGACACTGGTTCCGAACCTCGCCCTGAGGCGCCGCGAAGCGGCCTCGAAGGGCGCTCCACAAAGCGCGAAAGGAGTTGCCCGCTCGCGTCGCCTCTGGATCATCCTTCGAGACACGCCGCCTTCCGCGGCGTTCCTCAGGATGAGGGATGCTGCGGCATGTGCAACGCCGCTCGTTTATTTCCCGACACACAGCCGGGCAAAAATCTCTCCCAGCACGTCTTCCACCCCAATTCGCCCGACGACGCGATCCATTGCCGCGGCGGCGCGGCGAATATCTTCCGCAATCAATTCCGGCTCCGCTGCGTCAGAAACAAGCGTCGAAGCCAGCGCTTCGCGCGCGTCATGAAAGGCGCGCCGGTGCCGTTCCAACGTGAGCAGCGCAGGCTCGACAGAGGACATGCGCTCTTCGGCCATATCGGCAATGACGTCAAGCAACCGATCAATCCCGGCGCCGGTCCTCGCCGATATGGCGAGGTTTCGAGGATCTGACGAATTGTCCGCCCCTCTCAGGTCGATCTTGGTCCGCACGGCCAATGTGGGGCCTCCCGTGCTCGGCGGCTGGCCGCCAGAGCCGTCGTCGAGCCACAACGTCAGATCGGCGCTCTCGGCTTTGCGGCGCGCCCTCGCGACGCCTTCCTGTTCGATCGGATCCGCACTCTCGCGAATGCCCGCCGTATCGACGAGAATGACAGGATAGCCCCGCAGATCGAGAAACACCTCGATGAGATCGCGCGTCGTTCCCGGAATTGGCGAGGTGATCGCGACGTCGCGGCCAGCCAGCGCGTTCATGAGCGTCGACTTGCCGACATTGGGAGGCCCGGCGATCACGACGCGTAAAGCCCTCGCGCAGGCGGCTGCGGCCTGTCGGCGGTCGCAAGCGCTCGGTCTATGCGCTCGAGCGCAGCTCGCGCCGCGCCCTTGACGGAATCCAGCGTGAATTCGGAACTGTCCTCAACATCGGAAAAATCGATCTGAGTTTCGACGGCCGCCATCGCATCGAGGAGGCTTGCCCGGATCGCGTCGCACTCGCGGCTCAGCGCCCCGCCGGCGATGCGGTGCGCCTGTCGACGCTGCGCCTCCGTCTCCGCCTCGACCAGATCGGCCAGCCCCTCGACCTCGGAAAGATCAATCTTTCCATTCATGAAGGCGCGCCAGGCAAATTCTCCCGGTTCGGCCAGCCGCAGCCCGGGAATGAGAGCAAGCGCTTTGACGACGGCGGAGGTGACCGCGCGCCCGCCGGTGACGCTGATTTCCGCCATCTCCTCGCCGGTGAAGCTGCGAGGCGCATACAAAATCGGGTGATCAGCGCCCGGTCAAGCGGCTCGCCGGAGTGGGGGTGCTGCAGGGTTCGCAAGACGGCGCGTGCGGTCCGGAAGACTCGAGCCCCAGGCGCAATCGCATGAAGCGCCTCCGAACAGCCGGGACCGGACAGCCGCAAGACGGCGATCGCGGCTCGGCCGGCGCCGGAAGCCAGCGCGAAGATCGTATCCTGATCGTTTGCGAACACGGCCGGCCGCTCTTGAGCAACGCGCTTTCAAATTGAATCGCGGCCGCCTGTCTTGTCATTCCCGCGCAAGCGGGAATCCAGAGTTTTGGCAAAGCCTTGCTGGATGCCCGCTTTCGCGGGCATGACAGGCGACCGCGTTGGCTGATAGCACGTTGCGCTAGCCAATTCGAGCCGCCGTCAACTGCGGCGGCGCGTCAGTCTCGCGTTGGGCCGGCTGCCGGCAATTCACTGACCGCTCCGCCCGAACGAGCTGCGGTCGGCTGCTTCCACTGGGGCGTGCATACGACATACTGGTCCGCAATCGCCTCGTGATCGCCCTGCTTCTCGCGCTGGAAATACAAATAGCAAACGCTGAGGCCGCCGGTGCGATAATCGACGCGAAAGACGCCGCCTTCCTGCTCGTGGCGCGTCGCGATGAGCCCGTAGTCGCTCGGCTCTTGCTTGGTCGCGCCGTCGCCGCTGCGATAGCAGGAGGTGACGCCGAAGGCGCCCGGACCGACGTCGGGTCGCCCCGGGTTGTGAGCGAACTGGCATGCGATGACGTCGCCCGACAGTTTATCAAGGCGATAGACCAGCGAGAGGTTGATTTGCGGCGCCGCGAGAAACTCGTACTGGCCGGCTTGCGACGCCCGTCGCAAAGAGGCAAGCGGCGATCGCCGCAATCCCAAATACCTGAAGCTTTCGCCGACATTGCTGACCTCCTGCGAACCGCAAATCACGTCAGGTCAGCATGGAGCCGAGCGTCTTCACAAATCGTTAAGGCTAACGACAAATTCCCGTCAGGCCGTCAGGATCTCTTTGCTCGCGACAGTCGAGTCGGCGTTCAGGCGATAAACGAGCGGCACGCCGGTCGCGAGTTCCGTGGTTGGAATCGTCTCGGGCGTGAGCCGGTCGAGCACCATGACCAACGCGCGCAAAGAGTTGCCATGCGCCGCGACCAGGACCCGCTTGCCGCTGAGAACCGCGGGCAAGATGTTCTGGCAATAATAAGGAAGCGTGCGCGCGACCGTGTCTTTGAGACTCTCGCCGCCGGGCGGGTTGATGTCATAGCTGCGCCGCCATTTATGGACCTGCTCCTCACCCCACTTCTTGCGCGCGTCGTCCTTGTTGAGGCCGGCCAGATCGCCGTAGTCGCGTTCGTTGAGGGCTTGGTCCCGCTGTTCGGGCAAACCGGTCTGGCCCATTTCGGCAAGCGCTAAAGTCAGCGTGCGTTGGGCGCGGATGAGAGCGGAAGTGAAAACAAGGTCGAAGGCGACCCCGTGCGCTTTCATGCGGCGACCGGCGTCTTTGGCTTCCTCGACTCCAGCAGGCGTCAAATCCACATCCCGCCATCCAGTGAATAGGTTCTTGAGATTCCATTCGCTCTGACCGTGGCGCAACAGGACCAGGAGACGATCGGCGGGCATGCGGGTCACCTTGTTTTGGGGGAGTCAATGAACGCCGTTACAAGCATGGCCCAACGGCGGCGCCAACCGGAAAACCGCAGCGGTCTTATTCGGAATGGCGTTGTCGCTGGGCGCTGGGCGCGAGCGCGGGTTTCAGCGGGGCCAGGCGCGCGCGGGCGACTGCGCGGATTCCAACAGGGCGATGGACCTGTTTGATCGCTTCAACGATATAGACGCCAGCGAATGGCAGTCCAAGCGCCCTCCCGACCCGCTCAATCGTCGTCGCCGATCGTATCATGAACGGTCTTGCGACCGGCGGCGCATACAGCGCCTCGCCCCAGAAGACTGCCGAAAACCCGGCCCGCTGAAGCAGATCCCGAAGCTGCGATTTGGAATACGGCAAGCCCTGTCCGTAAGGGGTGCTGTCCGTGCGCGCCCAGACGCCCTGACGGGAGGGAACGATCACAACGATTCGTCCCTCTGGCGCGGTAATGCGCCACAATTCTTCAAGCAGGGCGTCCGGCCGGTCGGCCGCCTCCAGGGCGTGAGCCACCAAGAGGCGGTCAATGGAGCCATCAGGCAGCGGCAACATTTGCGCGTCCACTAGCGCCGTCGCGCAACGCCCGATTCCCGGCCAGACCGCGACGCCCTGTTCCGCAGGCATGAGGGCCAAGCATCGGCGAGCGCCGTCGCGAAATCGTTCGAGGTATGGCGTCCCGTAACCCACCGCAGCGATTGAAAGCCCGATGCTGCTGCTCCAACGCTCGCGGATCACGCGCCCGATCAGCCTGCGAGCAACGCCGCCGAGCGGCGAGCCGTAAAAGCTCTGCAAATTGAGGACGTCGAGAGGCATCGATATCAGCCGGACGGGAGCCCAGGACTTTGAACGAGCCGAAGATCTTTCGCAATGCGTCAGAAAGCGCAGACCATCCCCGTAGAGACAGCGGCCGGTCGCTTGGCTATAGAGGCTGCGCGCGGTCCGCGCGCGCCGATTCCAGCGGCGATGCGCAACCTGCAAGAACCGCGACCCAAAATTGCCGAGTGTCGCCATGACGATCAGCGTTCATCAGTATCTTTGCCTCACCGACAATTACGGCGCGCTCGTCCACGATTCTGATGACAGGCGCGACGGCCTGTGTCGACGTGCCCGAAGCGGGGCCTACGCTCGCAGCCCTGGCGGAACGGGGCTGGAACTTGACCGATATCTTGATCACCCATCATCATGCCGATCACATTCAAGGCGTTCCCGAAGTCAGGACGAAATTTCCAAGCGCGAAGGTGTGGGGCCCAGCCAAGGATGCGGCGCGCATTCCTTTCCTCGATCACCAGGTGAAGGAGGGGGACGCCGCCAAGGTCGGATCGCTCAAGGCGCAAGTCATCGAAACTCCCGGGCACACCCTCGGACATATCGCCTATCATTTTGAGGGAGAAGAGATCGCGTTCTGCGGCGACACGCTGTTCTCCCTCGGTTGCGGCCGCGTGTTCGAGACGCCGCTTGCGGTGATGTGGAGCTCGCTCGCCAAACTTGCCGCTTTGCCCGGCGGGACCAAGATCTACTGCGGCCATGAATACACCCAGGCGAATGGCCGGTTCGCCATCACGATCGATCCCGATAATTCGGTCCTGAAGGCGCGAATCGAGGAAGTCGCAAAGCTGCGCGCCGCAGGTCGCCCGACCGTGCCGACAACGATTGCAGCCGAGCTCGCCGCCAATCCGTTTTTACGCGTGGAGGAGCCGGCAATTCAGGCTGCGGTCGGTATGGCCGGCGCGCAGGCTGCGGCGGTCTTTGGGGAACTTCGTACGCGTAAGGATCGCTTCTGAGGCTGCGTCAGGCCTTCTTCGCCAGGGATTCGAGCCGCTTTTGCATGTCGGAAAGCTGACTGCGCAGATCGTCGATATCGTCGCCGGAGTTCGCCTTCCTGGGAGCCATGTCCGTGGTCTGCGTCGTGGCGCCGGCGAATGGCGAGAACATCGCGAGCGCTTGATTGAACGCGGCGAAATTCTTCTTTGTCAGTTCCTGGAGAGCCGCGAACGACCCGGCGGAGAACGCCTCCGGACCAAACATGCGGCTTGCAGCCTCGCGCATCGACTGTTGCTCGCCCGAGAAGCGGTCGATCGAAAATTCCAGATAGCTCGGCAATATCGCCTGCATGCTGTCGCCATAAAAGCGGATCAGCTGGCGCAGGAATGTCGTTGGCAGTAGCGACTGGCCTTCAATTCCCTCTTGCTCAAAGATGATTTGGGTGAGAACCGAGCGGGTGATGTCGTCATTGGTCTTGGCGTCAAAAACGACGAAGTCTTCGCCCGCCTTCACCATTTTCGCCAAATCGGCCAGCGTCACATAGGCGCTCGACGCCGTATTATACAATCGACGATTGGCGTATTTCTTAATCGTAATCGGAGTGGAATTAGCCATATCGTTGCCGATCCCAGAGTGACGCCGACCCGCAGCTCAACACAAGATAGGCGTTTTTTGCGTTGCGCAGGAATCTTTTTTTGCGCCGCAACGTACGCATTCCGCTAGAGTAGGGCCTGTTGGATGCAGAAGCGGGGTTCCGAAGCGCATGAGGGCGCTGGCGAACGGAGACAATGCGCGAACAATTCTCAAGAGGCGCCAGGCTATCAGCGTCCGCCAGTACGGCGGCGGTCATTTCCGAGATCTCCGAAATTACGCAAGGACTTCGCGACTTGCTTGGCTCGAAGTTCCGGATGCGCCTTATAATCGCTTGTACGAACGGATGAACTATCGGTGGAAGCAGGAGTATTCGCGCGAATGCAAAAGGCGCATGAGCGCAATTGAAGGGCCCGTTCTTGTCTGAGGCGGACGAGCGCGTCGAGACCTTCCTCACGCCGCGGGACTGGCTGCGCTATGCGGTCGGCCGCTTTCTCTCCGCCGATCTCGCTTTTGGGCACGGCGCGACAACGGCGCTCGACGAGGCGGCCTTTCTCATTCTCGAAGGTCTGAACCTTCCGATCGATACGCTCGATCCGTTTCTCGACGCTAAGCTCCTGCGCGCGGAGCGCGAGCGACTTGACCATCTGGTTGAGGCTCGCGTCGACGACGCGCAAGCCTGCCGCCTATCTTGTCAACCGCGCCTATATCAAGGGCGTGCCGTTTTATGTCGACGAGCGCGTCATCGTCCCGCGCAGCCTGATCGGCGAGCTTGTCATGACTGCTTTCGCGGAGGACGCTGGGCTTATCGGCGATCCTGAGGGCGTCGCTTCAGTGCTGGACCTTTGCACGGGCGGCGGTTCACTCGCCATTCTTGCCGCACAGGTTTTCTCCCAACGCGCGCGTCGACGGCGGTCGACGTCTCGCCAGGCGCGCTCGAGGTCGCGGAGCGAAATCTCGAAGGAGCACGGGCTTCGAAGACCGCATTGCGCTGAAGCGGGGCGATCTGTTCGCTCCGATCAAGGGTGAACGCTTCGACTTGATCCTGACCAATCCGCCTTATGTCGATGCGGCGACAATCGCGCGCTTTCCGCCCGAATATGCAGCCGAGCCGATACTCGCGCATGCCGGGGGAGCGGATGGGCTCGACATCGTGCGCCGCATCCTGAGCGATGCGCCCAGGCATCTGACGTCCCGCGGGACGCTTGTCTGCGAGGTCGGCGGCGGCCGTGAGCCGATTGAGCATGAGTTCGCGCATCTGCCGTTTGTCTGGCTCGACACAGAAGACACGGCCGGTGAGGTGTTCCTTTTGCGCGCCGCCGATTTCCGCTCGCGGAAGCCAGAGGCAAAAGGCAGCCGCTGACGCCTTATTCCGCGGCTTCGCGCATCGTCGCACGCATGTTCGCGCGCAGGTCGTCGATCGAAGTCAGCCGGCCCTCGCGCTCGACGTGCCAGAAGGTCCAGCCGTTGCAGGCGGGTAACCCCTGCACCAGCGCGCCGATCTTGTGGATCGAGCCCGACGGCAGGCCCTGCGGCGAGCGCGCCATCGGCCCGCACCAGAGCGCTGATGGCGGCGTCCCGCGTCGACCAGTTGTTCGCCCGGGCGCGCCAGCCCGGCTTCGACCACGCTCGAGAAAGCCACCCGCGGCTCGCTGCGGCGCGTTGGCGCGATCGCAAGCGCCTGTTCGGCCAAGGGCTCGACCGCGTCGATTCGTCGCCGCGCCGCTTCGGCGTAAGTGGGATCACGCTCGATGCCGACGAACGAACGGCGCAAGCGCCGCGCGGCGACCCCGGTGGTCCCAGAGCCAAAAAACGGATCGAGCACGAGATCGCCCGCGTTGGAGGCGGCCAGCAGCACGCGCGTAAGCAGCGCTTCGGGCTTTTGCGTCGGATGAGTCTTTCGCCCGGTTTCGTCCTTCAGGCGCTCCGCGCCGGTGCAGATCGGCAGAAACCAGTCGGAACGGACCTGCACGTCCTCGTTGCCGGCCTTCAAGGTCTCGTAGTTGAAGGTATAGGCCTTGGCCTCGCGAACTCCGCGCCGCCCAGATCATCGTCTCGTGGGCGTTGGTGAACCGGCGGCCGCGGAAGTTCGGCATTGGATTGGCTTTGCGCCAGACGATGTCGTTGAGGATCCAGAAGCCGAGATCCTGCAGAATGGCGCCGACGCGGAAGATGTTGTGATAGGAGCCGATGACCACGATCGTCGCGGCAGGCTTCATCAGCCGCCGGACGGCGGTCAGCCAGTCGCGCGTGAACGCGTCATATTCGGCGAAATTGGCGAACTTGTCCCAGGAATCGTCGACCCCGTCGACGACGCTCTGGTCGGGACGCGATAGCGCGCCTTCGAGTTGCAGATTGTAGGGAGGATCGGCGAAGACGAGATCGACCGAGGCCTCGGGAAGCCTCATCATTTCCGTCGAGGCAGTCGCCGACGAGGATTGCGTCGCGCGGGGCTGAGCGCTCCTCGCCAAACGCCTCGAAGACTTGCGGCCGGGCGTTTCGCCTCGCCGACGCCAGTACGCGAAACCTGAATCTGGGCGGGGAGGCGGAACGCTCCGGCACGCGCGATACGCATCAAACGCAACACTCAACGCATTAGCCGGATCACTCGAGCCGGCGCGTCGTTTATGCTCGGTTTAAAGTAAAGGTCCGGTTATGCCGCCACACATTCCGCTGTGTCGTTTTCGTACGGCGTTAGTCATTCTATCGGATATTTGCTCTCAACTCTTTTGAAACCTTTTTGGACAGTGGTCAGTCTTGCTTCGGGCTCAAGCCGGAACGAGCGCCGGTGATAGGGGCAGGGGCCTGCGGAGGCCAGCGCCCGGCGGTGTCCGACGGTCGCGTAGCCGACATGCTCGGCGAAACCATATTGCGGATAGTCGACGATCAAGATTGCGCATCAGCGCGTCTCGCATCGTCTTGGCGACAATCGACGCGGCGGCGATCGACATCGAGAGCGCGTCGCCGTCGATGATCGGACGCCCCGGGCAGATGAGGCCATCCGGCAAATCGCGGCCGTCGATCAGCGCCAGATGTGGACGCAGGCTCAAGGCCGCGACGGCTCGCGCCATCGCGCGAAGCGCCGCGCCTCGGATGTTGAAGAGGTCGATTTCCTCGACGCTGGCGAAAACGACGGAAACGCTGAGCGCCTTGGCGAAGATGATCTCGCACAGCGATTCGCGGACAGGCGCCGGAGAGCACCTTCGAATCGTCGAGCCCCTCGGGCAGATCGTCGGGATCGAGAATGACCGCGGCCACGCCGACCGGCCCGGCCAGCGGGCCCCGCCCAACCTCATCGACGCCAGCGACCCATCGATGGCCGTTGGCGAAGGCCTCGCGCTCGAAGTCGAAATGCGGTGTGACAACTAAAGGAAGCGGCGGCGGCGCAGCCTTTTTCTTTACGCTCTTCACGCCGTTCGCCACGAATCACGCCTTTCGTTTCACGCGCAAATTATCGCAGCCGCGGCGGGCGAGCCAAGGCAGTGAAACGGAAATGCGGTGGACAGACGCGCGCTTCACTGAACCGCTCGCGAGAGCGTGGAGGCCGGCGCCGTGAGGCCTGAACGGACGAAATGCGTCGGGACGTGAATTCGTATATCAGCGTTATCCATGACCATCGGCGCGATTCGCATTCTCGGCGTCGATCCCGGCCTGCGCAAGACAGGCTGGGGGGTGATCGAGGTTGCCGGATCGCGCTTGAGCTTCGTCGGTTGCGGTTCGATCGAAACCGACGCCGCGACTTCACTCGCCGAGCGCCTGGCGGCGATTCACCGCTTGCTGACCGGGCTGGTTGAGCGCGAAGAGCCGCACGAGGCGGCGGTCGAGGAGACGTTCATCAACCGCGATCCGCAATCGGCGCTGAAACTCGGGCAGGCGCGCGGCGTCGCGCTCGCGTCATTGGCTTTAACCGGCCTGCCAGTGGCGGAATACGCCGCCAATCTCATCAAGAAAACGGTGGTCGGGGTCGGCCACGCTGAGAAGCGCCAGATCGCGATGATGGTGAAGATGCTCTTGCCCGCCTCGACCGCGGGGACACCAGACGCAGCCGATGCGCTTGCGGTCGCTATCTGCCATGCCCAGCATCGCGCGGCGCGCGCGCGAGGCGCGGCATGATCGGCAAACTCAAGGGGATCATCGACAGCGTCGAGGAGGAAGGCCTGATCCTCGACGTCAACGGCGTCGGCTATCTCGTCGCCGCCTCGGCCCGCACCCTGCGCGCGCTGCCGGCCGCGGGCGAGCCCGCCGAATTGCTTATCGAGACGCATGTGCGTGAGGACGCGATCAGACTTTATGGATTTTTCACGGCCGGCGAGCGCGATTGGTTCCGCCTGCTGCAGAGCGTGCAGGGCGTCGGCGCCAAGGTCGCGTTGGGGATTTTCGGCGCCTTGTCGGGGAAGCGCTGAACACGGCCGTCGCGCGCCAGGACAAGGCGATGATGGCGCGTGCGCCGGGCGTTGGCCCGAAGCTCGCCGCGCGCCTCGTGCTCGAGCTCAAGGATAAGGCGCCGGCTTTTGCCCTCGCTGATTTCGCTCATGGGGAAGGCGGCTTCGAGCGCGCGCCGAAGCTCGCCAAGGCCGCCGAGGACGCGATCCTCGCGCTCGTTGGCCTCGGCTACGGCCAGCCGCAGGCTGCCGCCGCCGTGGCAAGGATTTCGGCCCAGCTCGGATCGGAAGCCGAGACCGCCGCGCTTATCCGCGCTGGCCTGAAGGAACTGGCGCAATGAGCTGTCTTACGATATGGTGATCGATGACCATAAGGTAAAGCCAATGTCGGCGACCGCAACCGTTTCCTCGAAGTTTCAAATCTCAATTCCAAAGGAAGTCCGTGAGCAGCTTGGCTTGCGGGCCGGTCAGAAGGTCGCCTTCATCGCGAAGCCCGAAGGCTTCCTGATCGTCCCGGTGCCAAAACGCGAAGACCTGGCGGGGATAGCCCGAGGAGCCAATACGGAGGGCTATCGCGACCGAAACGATCGCTACTGATGCGCGTGGTCGACACGTCGGCTTGGATCGAATGGATCGTCGGCTCGCCCCTGGGTGAGACCTTGGCGCCGGAGCTGCCGACGAACGATCAGTGGGTTGTCCCGACCATCGTTCAATATGAGCTGTCGCGATGGCTCACGCGGGAGATGTCGGATGCCGCGGCCGTCCGGGCGATCGCCTTTTCAACTGAGTTGGTCGTTGCGCCGCTGACGACGGACATCGCGACGAAGGCGGCGGCCTATGCGAAAGCCCATGGCCTCGCCACGGCGGACGCGATCATCTTCGCCACCGCCAACGACGCGCGCGCGGATCTCCTCACCTGCGACGCGCATTTCGCCAAACTGCCGCGCGTCGTCTATGTCGCCAAGGGATCGCCATGAGCGGCCGCCCCTTCTTCGTCCCGATGATCGGCATCGTGCTCCTGTTCGCGGCGTTGGGGCCGGCGGTCGGCGGAGCGCTGTTCGTTCCTCTTTCGATCGTTTTCAAGATGCCTGTCGATCTCGAGACGATCGGGCTCATGGTTCTGACCACCGCTTTGTTCGGCCACGTCCTTGGATTGATTGCAGCCTATATCGTCGGCCTCGGGCCGGCTGCGGCGACAGGCTTTCTTTACGCCCTGTGGGATGCTGCGGCGCCTGAACGCGCGCCGCGCGCGCTTGTCGCCGCTCTCATCGGCGGGCTGATCGCCTATGGCTTTCTATTGCGCCTTCATCCGGTCTGGGGGTCGATCGAGATGACGGTCAGGACCAATGCCGCCTCTTCAGTCGACTGGGCCTTTCCGCGCCAGATTGGCCTCACACTTCACCATGCCTTTATTGCTTGCGCTGCGATCGCGGGGCTTGTCTGCGCCTTCGCCGCCAACCTCGTTGGCCTCACCATGCGACCGGAATTGAGTTTGGCGGATCGCCTTCATCCTCCGGGCGAAGGCGCCTGAGGTGGCCGAGGCTCCGCGCCGGCTCGTCTCGGCCGACAAGCGTCCCGAGGACGAGATCGCGGTTCGCCCGCAGCTTTTGATTGACTTCGCGGGACAGGAAGCCGCTCGCAAGAACCTTGGCGTATTTATCCAATCGGCAAAATCGCGTGGCGAGGCGCTCGATCACGTGCTGTTCGTCGGTCCGCCCGGGCTCGGCAAGACGACGTTCGCGCAAATCGTCGCGCGCGAGCTCGGCGTCAATTTCCATTCGACCTCGGGTCCGGTCATCGGCAAGGCGGGGGACCTCGCGGGACAACTCACCAATCTCGAACCGCGCGACGTCCTGTTCATCGACGAAATCCATCGCCTCAATCCGGCTGTCGAAGAAATTCTTTATCCGGCGATGGAGGATTTTCAGCTCGATCTCATCATCGGAGCGGGGCCTGCGGCTCGCTCGGTGAAAATCGATCTCGCGCGGTTCACCCTGATCGGCGCCACAACGCGCGCCGGTCTCCTGACTACGCCGCTACGCGACCGTTTTGGCATTCCGATCCGTCTCAATTTTTACACGACCGAGGAATTGCAGGGCATCGTCGCGCGCGGCGCCAGAGTGATCGGTCTCGCTCTCGCCGCTGACGGCGCCAATGAGATCGCCAAGCGTTCGCGCGGCACGCCCCGCATCGCTGGGCGCCTGCTACGGCGCGTGCGCGATTTCGCTGTCGTTGAGGGCGCAACGACGGTGACGCGCGCGCTGGCGGACGGCGCGCTGAAGCTGCTCGATGTCGACGGCATCGGGCTCGATGAGATGGATCGGCGTTATCTGGACGTCATCGCGGTCAAGTTTGGCGGCGGACCGGTTGGCGTCGAGACCATCGCCGCCGCGCTCTCCGAGCCTCGCGATGCGATCGAGGACATCATTGAGCCTTACCTTATCCAGCTCGGCTTCATGCAGCGCACGCCGCGGGGGCGACTCCTGACGTCCCACGCCTTCCGCCATCTGGGCGTCCCCGAGCCGCGACGCGAGGGGGCACACCCGACCCTGTTCGAGGATGAGGATTAGTCGGCAATATGAAGGCGAGGGCTGCTCCTCATATCGTCAGCTTCCTTGAGGCGCTCGCTTCCGAGCGCGGCGCAAGCGGGAACACGATTGAAGCCTATCGGCGCGATCTCACCGACTACGACGCCTATCTGAAAACCAGGGGCTTGGATGCGCTGAAGGCGGACGCCGCTTGCGTGCGTGGATTCCTCGCCGCCCGCGGAGCCCAGAAGCTCGGCGCCGCATCGCTGGCGCGTCGGCTGTCGGCGATCCGTCAGTTTCACAAATTTCTTTATGCTGAAGCGTGGCGGCGCGACAACCCGACGCTCGCGGTCGAGGGTCCACGCCGGTCGCGTCCGTTGCCTAAGCTTTTGAGCGTGGCCGAGGTCGAGCGCCTGATCGCGACCGCGCGCGAAGGTCTCGATGGTGCGGAGCGCTCGTTGCGTGAGCGGCTGGAGGCGGCGCGCATCGCTTGCATCATCGAACTCATCTACGGGTCGGGCCTGCGCGTGTCGGAAGCCCTGAGCCTGAAGAAATCGATTGCGACAGCCAAGTCTCCGCTCATCGCGGTGCGCGGCAAAGGCGACAAGGAGCGGCTCGCTCCGCTCTCTGGCCACGCGCGCACGGCGCTCGGGCTATTCCGCGCTCTGCTCGATCAAGTCTCCCCGGGCGCGGCGGCGAGCCCTTGGCTGTTTCCCGCAGCGAGCGCCAGCGGCCACATGACGCGCCAGACTTTCGCGCGCGATCTGAAACGCGTTGCGTCAGCGGCGGGAATCGCGGCGGCTCGAGTGAGCCCGCATGTGCTTCGTCACGCCTTCGCCAGCCATCTGTTGCAGAATGGCGCGGACCTGCGCGTCGTGCAGGATCTGCTCGGGCACGCCGATATCGCGACGACGCAGATCTATACCCACGTGCTCGACGAGCGCGCCAAGGCGATGGTGCGCGATCTGCATCCGATGAACGACGAGAGCGAACGTGAGTGACGCCTGAGCGCGAGCTCACGGCGTCTCGCCGGCGCCATTGCGCTGAAAGCGAAAAAGGGCTTCGATGACGCAACGCTCGTGGTCGCGAGCTGGTCGCTTGAGGAGAAGCCCCATGAAAGCGCTCACCTTTGCCGGCGTCGCGCTGACCGCGCTGTTAGCGGGCGTGAGCCTCGCTTCGGCAAAGACCCTGGTCTATTGCTCGGAGGGAAGCCCTGAGAATTTCACGCCCGCGATCAACACCACCGGCACCAGCTTCGATGCGGCGCGGCCGGTCTACAATCGCCTGACCGAATTCAAGCGCGGCACGACCGATGTCGTTCCCGGCCTCGCCGAAAGCTGGGAAGTCGCCGATGGCGGCAAGACGATCACCTTTCATCTTCGCAAGGGCGTCAAGTTCCATTCGTTGAAGGACTTCAAGCCGACGCGCGACTTCAACGCCGATGATGTCTTGTTTTCGATCGACCGGCAGTGGAAACCCGACAATCCGTATTACAAGGTCTCGGGCGGCAAGTACGACTACTTCAGTGACATGGACATGCCGGCGCTGCTCGATTCGGTGGAGAAGACGGACGACTCCACCGTCGTCATGAAGCTCAAGACGCCGAATGTCGCCATCCTCGCCAATCTGGCGATGGACTTCATGGCCATCGGGTCGAAGGAATACGCCGACTTCCTGCTCAAGAAAGGCACGCCCGAGCAATTCGACCAGGCGCCGGTCGGCACCGGCCCCTTCTCCTTCGTCGCCTATCAGAAGGATTCCGTCATTCGCTACAAGGCGAACAAAGACTTCTACGGCGAGAAGCCGCTCGTAGACGACCTTGTGTTCGCCATTACTCCCGACCCTACGGCGCGTTACGCCAAGCTCAAGGCTGGCGAGTGTCACGTCAACGCATATCCACGGCCTGCGGACCTCGAGGAGATGGAGAAAGATTCCACCCTCAAGGTGATCAACATGCCGGGACTCAACGTCGCCTATTGGGCTTTCAACGCCACCAAGCCGCCGTTCGACAAGAAGGAGGCGCGTCAGGCGTTGTCGATGGCGATCGATCGCGACGCGATTATCAAGGATGTCTATTTGGGCGCGGGCTCGAAGGCGACGACGCTGATCCCGCCAACCATGTGGTCCTATAACGACAGGATCCCGGACGTGCCCTACGACTCGGAAAAAGCCAAGGCGATGTTGGCTGCGGCCGGCGTGAAAACGCCCATCGACATCGATCTCTGGTACATGCCGGTGTCGCGGCCTTACAACCCCAACGGCAAGCGCATCGGCGAGATGATGCAGGCCGATCTCGCCAAGGTCGGCGTCAACGCCAAGCTCGTCACCTATGAGTGGGGCGAGTACCGCAAGCGCCTCGCCGCCGGCGAAGCGACCACCGGCCAGTACGGTTGGACCGGCGACAACGGAGACCCGGACAATTTCTTCTTCCTGAGAGGTTGCCCCGGAGGCAAACCTGGCGGCAGCAATCCCACGAAATGGTGCAACGCCGAGTTCGATGACCTCCTCGTGAAAGCCCGCACCCTGACAAACCAGGCCGATCGGGCGAAACTCTATTCGCGCATGCAGGAGATCGAGCACGACGAGGCGCCGGAGCTTCTCCTCGCGCATTCCACCGTGTTCGAAGCCATGCGCTCGAATGTGACCGGCTATAAGCAGAGCCCGCTTGGGACGCATGCGTTCGAAGGCGTCGACCTTAAGTGAAGGCCGGTCCGGGCGCCCTTTTTGAGGGGCTCGTTGTTTTCGGATAGGCCATGCTCGCCTACTTCCTTCGCCGCATCGCGCTCACCATCCCGACTTTCCTTGCGCTGATGTTTTTGACCTTCGTGGCGATCCGCCTTGTCCCGGGCGATCCGGTAGAGGTTCGGACCGGCGAGCACGGCATGTCCCTGGAGCGGCTCGCGTATTTTCGCCATGAGCTTGGCCTCGACCAGCCGGTGTGGCGGCAGTTTCTCGCCTATGTCTGGCGCCTCGCGCATGGCGACTTTGGCGTGTCGCTGTCGTCGCAGGATAAAGTTCTGACCGAGTTCCTGACCCTGTTCCCGGCGACGCTCGAACTCTCGTTCTTCGCCATGCTGTTCGCGATCGCGATCGGTGTGCCGGCAGGGGCGCTTGCAGCAGTGAAGCGCGGCGGCTTCTACGATCAGGCGCTGATGACGGTGTCGCTGTTCGGCTATTCGATGCCGATTTTCTGGTGGGGGCTGCTGCTCATCATGTTCGTGTCCGTGCGGCTGGGCTTACTCCCAGTGTCGGGTCGGATCGATCTCATCAACTATTCGTTCGACCAGCCGACCGGATTCATGACCGTCGACGCGCTCCTCTCGGATCAACCGGGCGCCTTTCTCGACGCCTTGCGCCACCTCATTCTGCCGGCGATCGTGCTCGGCACTGTGCCGCTCGCCGTCATCGCCCGCATGACGCGCTCCTCGATGCTCGAAGTCTTGAGCGAGGACTACGTACGCACCGCGCGCGCCAAAGGGCTGTCGCCAACGCGGGTGATAGGTGTCCACGCCTTGCGCAATGCTCTTTTGCCGGTAGTGACCGTCATCGGTCTTTCGGTCTCCAGCCTGATGGCCGGCGCGGTCCTGACGGAAACGATCTTCTCGTGGCCGGGCGTCGGCCACTGGCTCATCGATTCGATTGGCCGGCGCGATTATCCTGCGCTGCAAGGCGGCGTTCTGCTCATCTCGGCCGTTGTCGTCCTCGTCAATTTACTCGTCGATCTCGTCTACGGCGCCATCGATCCGAGAATTCGTCATGCCCGCTGACGCTGCAGCCGCGCTGACAGCGCCGATTGGCGACGAAGGGCCGGCCGTCTTCGCCCAGCTGTCGCCCCTCGCATCGTTCTGGGCCGCGTTCCGGGAAAACCGCGGCGCATTGATCGGGCTCACGGTCTTCGCGATCATCGTGCTCCTGGCGTTGACTGCGAACATCGTCGCGCCCCATTCGCCGATCGAGCAGTTTCGCGACGCGGTGCGGACGCCGCCAGTCTGGCAAGCCGGCGGCTCGTGGCGCTTTGTGCTCGGAACCGACGGCGATGGCCACGACATGCTGTCGCGCCTCATCTTCGGGGCGCGGGTATCGCTGTTCATTGGCCTTTCGGTCATGTGCGTGTCCTTCATTGTCGGCGTCACGCTCGGGCTCGCGGCGGCGATGACCAGCCCGATCGTCGATGTCGTCATCACGCGCTTCATGGATCTGATCATGGCGGTCCCGAGCCTCGTGCTCGCCGTGCTCGTCGTTGCCGTTCTGGGACCGAGCCTCGCCAACACCATCATCGCGGTGACGATCGTCTATCTTCCTAACTTCGTGCGTCTCGCGCGCGCGTCAGCGCTCGGCGAACTTGGCAAAGACTATGTGACGGCCGCGCGCGTGATTGGCGTCGGGCGGTTGAGGCTTGCTTATTCGACGGTGCTGCCGAACTGTCTCGCCCCACTTATCGTGCAGGCGGCGCTCGGCGTGTCGAGCGCCATTCTCGAGGCGGCGGCGCTTGGTTTCCTTGGCCTCGGCGCCCAGCCGCCGACGCCGGAATGGGGCTCGATGCTGGCCAACTCGCGCGAATTCATCCGCTCCGATCCCTGGATCGTCACCCTTCCGGGACTGGCCATTCTCATCACCGTCATCGCCATCAATCTCACCGGCGACGGCCTGCGCGACGCGCTCGATCCGAAGATGCGGAAAGGCTGATGGCGCCGCATCTCCTCGAAATCCGCAATCTCTCCGTCTCGTTCGCGACGCGGCATGGGCCATTCACGGCGGTGGACGGATTCGACCTGACACTCGAGGCCAACGAAGTGCTGGCGATCGTCGGTGAATCCGGTTCCGGAAAGTCGGTGTCGATGCTGGCGGCGATGGGTCTCTTGCCTCCGACCGCGACCGTGTCCGCCGACCGGATGGCTTTCGACGGCGCAGATCTTCTGTCGATGACCGCACGCGAGCGGCGTCGGATCGCCGGCAAGGACATGGCGATGATCTTCCAGGAGCCGATGTCGTCGCTGAACCCGTGCTTCACCGTCGGCTTTCAGATCGGCGAAACGCTGAAGGCGCATCTCAACCTCAGCCGCGGTGAGCGCGATCGGCGTATCGTCGAGCTTCTCGTCGAGGTCGGCATTCCCGATCCCGAGCGCCGCGCGCGCGCTTATCCCCACCAACTCTCGGGCGGCATGAGCCAGCGCGTCATGATCGCGATGGCGCTCGCCTGCCGGCCCAAGCTCCTGATCGCGGACGAGCCGACGACAGCGCTCGATGTCACCATCCAGGCTCAAATCCTCGATCTTCTGATGCGCGAGCGCCGTGAGAATGGAATGGGGCTCGTGCTCATCACTCACGACATGGGGGTGGTCGCCGAAACCGCCGACCGGGTCATCGTCCAATATTCCGGCCAGCAGATGGAGACGAACCGCACGACCGACCTGTTTGCAGATCCCCATCATCCCTATACCGCAGCACTTCTCGCGGCGTTGCCGGAGCGGGCGAACGGACGGCGGTTGCCCGCCATTCCGGGCGTCGTGCCCGGACCGTTCGACCGGCCACGCGGATGCGTGTTCTCAGCCCGCTGCGCCTTTGTCTTCGACGCTTGTCATGACGCAGAGCCGTCGCCTGCTCGCGCCCGCGCTTGGGCGCTCGCGATGTCTCACGCCATTGGTCGCCGGGATTCCGAGCCCGCTCGAACTGCAAGGGTCGGCGCCGTGACCGCCATACTCGAGGCCCGAGGTCTGACGCGGGATTATTCCGTCTCGCGCGGCGCCTTCCGGTCCCGCGCGACGATTTATGCGCTTAGCGGCGTGTCCTTTTCGCTTCAGGCCGGGCGCACACTGGCCGTGGTTGGCGAATCCGGCTCGGGCAAGTCGACGCTGGCGCGGCTGCTCACTTTGATAGAAAATCCGACAGCCGGCTCGCTCCTGATCGACGACGAAGATGTCGCTCATGCGAACCCGGCGACGCGGGACCGCCTCAGGCGGGAAATTCAGATCGTGTTCCAGAATCCCTATGGATCGCTCAACCCGCGCCAGACGATCGGCAGGGCGCTCGAGGAGCCATTGCTGGTCAACACCCGCCTCACGCCCGCCGAGCGCAAGGCGGAGGCGCTGTCAATCATGGCCAAGGTGGGCCTGAGGCCTGAGTATTATCATCGCTACCCGCACATGTTCTCCGGCGGTCAACGTCAGCGCATCGCCATCGCCCGAGCGCTCATGCTGAAGCCGAAGATCCTGGTGCTCGACGAGCCGGTGTCGGCTCTGGACGTTTCGATCCGAGCGCAGGCGCTCAACCTGCTCGCCGCCCTGCAGGAGGAATTCGCGCTTGCCTATGTGTTCATCTCACACGACCTCTCGGTCGTGCGGCACATCGCTGACGAGGTCATGGTGATCTATCTCGGCAATGCGGTCGAGCTCGGCGAGCGCAACGCGATTTTCGACCGTCCACAGCATCCCTATACGCAAGCGCTGTTATCCGCGACGCCGGTCGCCGACCCAAGCGCCAAGCGCAAGCGGCTTCTGCTTTCCGGCGAGCCGCCATCGCCGTTCGCGCCGCCGCCCGGATGCGCATTCCACCCGCGCTGCCCGCTTGCTTTTGATCGCTGCCGCATCGAGAAGCCGACCCTCGAGCGCAAACAGAGGCGGGACGTCGCCTGCTGGGCCGTGGAGCCATAAACGTGGAAACCTACGACTACATCATTGTCGGCGCCGGCTCGGCCGGCTGCGTGCTCGCCAATCGCTTGAGCCGCGACCCCAAAAACCGTGTTCTCGTCGTCGAGGCTGGCGGCCAGGACAATTGGATCTGGTTTCATATTCCGGTCGGCTACCTCTTCGCGATCGGCAATCCGCGCGCCGACTGGATGTTCAAGACGGCGCCCGAGCCGAACTTGGGCGGCCGCTCGATCGCCTATCCGCGAGGCCGGGTGGTGGGCGGCTCATCGGCCATCAACGCCATGATCTATATGCGTGGCCAGGCGGCCGACTATGACGGCTGGCGGCAGCTCGGCCTTGCCGGCTGGGGCTGGGACGACGTGCTGCCCTATTTCATCGGCCAAGAGGACCATCACGGCGGCCTGAGCGAACTGCATGGCTCGGGCGGCGAATGGCGGGTCGAGCGCCCGCGCGTTTCCTGGCCGATCCTCGACGCCGTGCGCGAGGCAGGCGTCGAAATCGGGATTGCGAAAACAGACGACTTCAATCGTGGCGACAATGAAGGCTCGGGCTATTTCGAGGTCAACCAGCGCCGCGGGCGCCGGTGGAGCGCGGCCACGGCGTTCTTGAAGCCGATCCTCAAACGGCCGAACTTGCATCTCGTGACCGGAGCGCATGTCGAGCGCATTCTGTTCGAGGGCCGCCGCGCCACAGGCTTGCGCTACAGCAAGGACGGCGTAAGCCGCGAAGCGCGAGCCGGGCGCGAAGTCATTCTCGCGGCGGGCGCGATTGGCTCGCCGCAGCTGCTGGAAGTCTCCGGCGTGGGCTCCCCGGATCATCTCAAGGCGATCGGCGTCCCCGTCGTTCATGCGTTGCGGGGAGTCGGCGAGAATCTGCAGGATCATCTCCAGCTCAGGACGATCTTTGGCGTGCAGGCGGCGCGCACGCTCAACGTCGACTATCAATCCCTGCTCAAGCGGGGGATGATGGGACTCGATTACGCACTACGCCGGCGCGGGCCGTTGACCATGGCGCCCTCGCAGCTTGGCCTGTTCGCCAGGTCCTCGCCCGACTACGCAACCGCCAATATCGAATTCCACGTCCAACCCTTGTCGCTGGACCGTTTTGGCGAACCCATGCACGCCTATCCAGCGATCACGATCAGCGTCTGCAACCTGCGGCCAGAGAGCCATGGCTCGAGCCATGCGGCCAGCGCCGATCCGCGCGCCGCGCCGGTCATCAAGCCAAACTATTTGTCGGCCTTGGCCGATCAGCGCGTGGCAGTGGATTCGATCCGCCTCACGCGCCGCCTTGCCGCCGCGCCCGCACTTGCGCGTTACGCGCCTCAGGAGCTCAAGCCTGGCGCAAACCTGCGATCGGATGATCAGCTTATGCAAGCTGCGAGCGAGATCGGCACGACGATTTTTCATCCCGTGGGAACCGCGAAAATGGGATTGGCCCAGGATCCATTGGCGGTGGTCGACGAGCGGCTCAGAGTTCTACGGGCTTGAAGGGCTGCGCGTCGCCGACGCCTCGGTGATGCCACGCATCACCTCAGGCAACACCGGTTCGCCGACGATGATGATCGCCGAGAAGGCTGCTGAAATGATCCTCGCGGACGCCAAAACCGCCTGATGTGGAAGGAGATGCAAACCCTTCCGCCGGACGGGCGCCAGTCGGAGACCGCGCTGATGATCGCGCGCGGCGTGCGGCGACTCTCTGCGGGCGCGCGGGTTCTCGAGCCTGACTGAGCTGCCGCTAACCGGCGGGCGACGCGCCGACATCGCGGCGGTCAATAGCGAGGGCGAGGTGATCATCGTCGAGGTCAAGTCGTCGCCAGCGGACTTTCGCGCTGACCGCAAGTGGCGCGAGTATGCCCCTTGTTGCGACCGGCTCTACTTTGCGATCTCGGAGAGAACGCCGGCCGACCTGATTCCGATCGAAGCTGGCCTGATCGTCGCCGATCCTTACGGGGCGGAGATCCTGCGCGAAGCGGAACTGGGGCGTATGGCGCCAGCCAGCCGGCGAGCGCTTCTGTTGCGCTTCGCCCAGGCGGCTGCTGACCGCCTGCATCGTCTAGCCGATCCGGGAGCCGCGCTCGAATAGCGGGTTTACGGGAGGGAAGGCCCTCTCGGAGGCGCGCGCAAAGAAAAGGCCGCCTTGCGGCGGCCTTTTTATTCACGACCGTTGGTCGAAGAGTTCAGATAGCGAGAGCTGTCCGGTCCTTCGAACCGCGGCGAACCGCCGCGTAGCCGAGGCCAACGAAACCAAGGCCCATCATCACCCAGGTTGACGGCTCAGGAACTGCGCTGGTGGCGTTATTGGTCAACGAAGCCGAAACGACGTTGCCAGGTCCGCCAGCCTGGGTAAAGCTGAGCTGCAGGGTGGCCGGCGCGTCGGTGAAGTCGCCGCCGGTGACCGTCCCCGTCAAGCACGAAAGCGATCGAGTTGCGGCCACGATCAACTGCTTCAAGCGTCGTCAAGGTCTCAATGAAGTGACCATCCGCGCCGTCCCACTCTTTGACGATGGGCGTCGTAAGCACGAGATGGACCGTCCCACTCAGAGTCCCATACGTGGCGGACGTCGGCGTAAGCGTGAGCGGCATCTCCAGCGGCCAACCCGGAGTCGTCGCCAGGGCCAATACCCGACACTGACCAGGTCGAGCCATCAAGGTCAATCGCCGTCGACGTGCGGAGAGTTGGCGCCCGTGTAGCTGATGCCATTGCCCACAGCGACTGCCGAGAAGTCGATTGTATGCACTGCTGCTTGCGCAGCGGAACCCGCGCCGAGCGTCGTAAGCAAGGCAACCGTTAAAGCCGGAACAATGTGTTTCATAGGATTTCCCCCTAAGGAAAGAGTACCACCAAGGTCTAGCGTGGAGCACCGCTGCGTCAACTAAGCAGGTGCGGGAGAACGAGTCAAGCCTTTTTCCGCTAAATTTGTCGGAAGAGGCATGGACAATGTTAACCTGTCCGCACCCGCTACAACCCCACTATAGCAACGGCCAATGACAAAAGAATGACGCGCGGTAACCCGTTGCCTTTTTTGGAGGCGCCCCCAGACGCCTTAAACGCCAATGAGATCAAGGGTCGTGCAGGCAAAAAGGTGTTGGCCGGGCAACAAACATAAGAATTTAGCAATTAACCCGGGGTGTTGGCGTCGACAAGTCGATTTCGCACAATGAGTTGCGAGTTCGGCGATGTCTATTAACCCCGCAGCGCCGTCCGCCGCCCGTGTTGCAGCGCGGTATATTCGTTCGCGAACGGTGTTATGGGCCGCTTTTCTGAGCGAGAAACAACAACAAAGGCTTGGGTTGGCGCGGCGGCCGCCCTACAAATGGGCGCCGCCATCGCTTAATTATCCAAGAAACTCCGTAGCTTACGGCTTCGGCTCGGATGCTTGAGCTTACGGAGCGCCTTGGCCTCGATCTGGCGAATGCGCTCGCGGGTCACGGAAAACTGTTGACCGACTTCCTCCAGCGTGTGGTCGGTGTTCATGCCGATGCCGAATCGCATACGTAGAACGCGTTCCTCGCGCGGCGTAAGGGACGCGAGCACCCGCGTCGTCGTCTCGCGCAGGTTTGACTGGATCGCCGCGTCGATCGGCAGGATTGCGTTCTTGTCTTCGATGAAGTCGCCGAGGTGGCTGTCCTCCTCGTCGCCGATCGGCGTTTCGAGGCTGATCGGCTCCTTGGCGATCTTGAGCACCTTGCGCACTTTCTCCAGCGGCATGGCGAGCTTCTCCGACAGCTCTTCCGGCGTCGGCTCGCGGCCGATCTCGTGCAGCATCTGGCGCGAGGTGCGCACGATCTTGTTGATCGTCTCGATCATGTGGACCGGAATGCGGATGGTGCGCGCCTGATCCGCGATAGAGCGGGTAATCGCCTGACGAATCCACCAGGTCGCGTAGGTCGAGAACTTGTAGCCGCGGCGGTACTCGAACTTGTCGACCGCCTTCATGAGCCCGATGTTGCCTTCCTGGATAAGGTCCAGGAACTGCAGGCCGCGGTTGGTGTATTTCTTGGCGATCGAGATGACGAGACGCAGGTTGGCCTCGACCATTTCCTTCTTCGCCTGCCGGGCTTCCCGCTCGCCCTTCTGCACCATCTGGACAAGCCGGCGGAATTCCTGGATTTCGAGACCGGTCTCCGTCGCCAGCGACTGAATTTCGCCCCGGATGTCCTTGATCCCGTTCTTGTCGACGGCGATGAACTCTTTCCACCCGCGTGTGGAGAGCTTGGAGACCCTAAGCAGCCATTTCGG
Organism: uncultured Alphaproteobacteria bacterium; assembly: GCA_963762335.1. GTDB lineage: Bacteria > Pseudomonadota > Alphaproteobacteria > Rhizobiales > Beijerinckiaceae > Roseiarcus. Next base: position 146,439 of record CAVXKU010000022.1, read on the forward strand.
GTCCAATTCCGAGTTCTGGTAGTTCTTGAGGAAGTCCTCGCGGCCCACGCGATGCGTCTCGGCCATCCGCATGAGGCGCACGTCGAGACCGATCAGGCGCTTGTTGATGTCGTAGAGCTGCTCGACCAGCGCGTCGATGCGGTTCTGGTTCAGCGACAGCGATTTGACGTCGCCGACAATGTCCTTCTTCAGCGCCTTGTATTTGCGCTCCTGGGCGGGCGAGAGCAATTCGCTCTTGAGCTTGTTCTCGACGTTCTGATCCTGCAGGCGACGCAACTTCTTATAGGCGTCCGCGATGCGGTCGAACGTCTCGAGCACCTTCGGCTTGAGATCGGCCTCCATCGCCGACAGCGACACGGAATTCTCGAGATCGTCCTCGTCGTCGAAGCCGTCGGGCGACGGAGTTTCGCCCTCGAATCCTTCCGGCGGCGTCTGCGGGGCGGTTGCTGGAGCAAGGCGATCGCGAGCCGGATTGGGCGGCGGGGGCGCGCCGGGGGCGGAATAATCGGTCTTCGGCGCCTTCTTGCCGTCGGGGCCGGCGTAGGTCGCCTCGAGATCGATGATGTCGCGCAGCAGGATCTTGGCGTCGTTGAGCTCGTCGCGCCAGATGATGATGGCCTGGAAGGTGAGTGGGCTTTCGCACAGGCCCGCGATCATCGCTTCGCGCCCGGCTTCGATTCGCTTGGCGATGGCGATTTCGCCCTCGCGCGACAGGAGCTCGACCGAGCCCATCTCGCGCAGGTACATGCGCACCGGATCGTCGGTGCGCTCGGCCGGCTCGGAACTGCGCGTGGCGACCGCGGTCGGACGGGCGGCCTCGACGAGTTCGCCGCCTTCCGCCTCTTCCTCGTCGGCGGCCTCCGGGTTTTCCTTGTCCGCCTCTTCCGCGTCCTCGCTTTCGACGACATTGATGCCCATCTCGCTGAGCATCGCGTTCATGTCCTCGATCTGGTCGGAGGAGATCTCTTCCGACGGCAGGACCGCGTTCAATTCGTCCTGCGTCACCCAGCCGCGCTTCTTGGCGATCTTGAGCATCCGCTTGACGGCGGCGTCGCTAAGATCGAGGAGCGGGCTGTCTGGGGTTTCGACGACAACCGCTTCGACCTCGCCCTTCGCCTCATCTTTTTTTGCCATTGCGGCGTCTCCGTCTTTCAGCGGCCAAGGGCGCCGGGTGTCCAAAATCTTCGACCGTCTCGCCGGGCGGAGCGGTCGTAAACAAGCTTACTTTAAGCAGAGCTAAGGCTTTGCTCTCTGGGGCGCTCCCAAGAAATCCCCCGTTCTGATCTCTGGCGGCGGGTCGGGCCCGTGTCAGATCGCGGAGGATATGCGTCCGGACTGATCGCCAAATCCGTCGATGGCTGCTTCCGCGTCTACAAGGTCAGCCAAATTCGCTTTGATATCAAGCAATCGGGCAAGATTGAGTTCATTCGGCTCCGTTGCGAGCGACCGCTCCGCGAGCTTCAGATCCCTATTTAACGCGCCAGCCCGTCGATGCAAGGCCAAGCTTTGTCGCAAGACCAGATCGGCGTCCGCGGGCGATGCTTCCGGCCGCATGCACCACCAGATTGGCGTCTTTGCGGCCAATTCCAGGATCTGTTCGCGAGCCTGGCCCACGCCCGGCGCCGTTCAGCCATTCGGCCAGCGCGGCCGCCGAGGCGAGCGCCTCCCCCGGCGCCGCGAGCAGCGCGTCCCGGAACGCATTCAGTCCCGCGCCGGCAAATTCGGTCGCTGCGAACTCCTCGCAGCGGCTCTCGATCAGCGCCGGATGGCTGAGCGCGATCGCAAGCACCATGATTTCGCGGGCCGGCAGGCGGGCCTTGCGGCCGAACTTGCTCTGCGGCGTCAAGGGCGCCTCCGCAAGGCCGATGCGTGGCCCCGGCGGAGGGAACCGGCCGCCGCGCCGGGGGACGAAGGCGCGTCGTCCGTCTGTATTCCCTTGCGCGCGAGGCTCGCGTTCGTCGCCCAGAAAGGCCGAAAGGCGCCGCTTCATATCCGCCTGATAGTGGCGGCGCAGCGTCTCGTCGGTGATTTTGCCGACCGCTTCGCCGAAGCCGCCGTTCGAGCGCCGCGCGCTGCTCGGGCGTGTCGAAGCGCTCGCCGTCGGTCTCACGCATGAACAGCATGTCGGCGAGCGGCCGGGCGTCTTTCAGATGTTCGGCTATCGCCGCCGGTCCGCTCAGGCGGATCAGATCGTCGGGATCCTGACCTTCGGGCAGAAGCGCGAAGCGCAGGCTCTTGCCCGCGCCGATCAGCGGCAGCGCCGTCTCGATGGCCCGGAACGCCGCGCGGCGCCCGGCGCCGTCGCCGTCGAAGCACAGGATCGGCTCGCCCGCCATCGCCCACAGAAGCGCGCATTGATCGGGGGTCAGCGCCGTGCCGAGCGGCGCGACGACGTTGGGGAAGCCCGCCTCGCTCACCGCGATCGCGTCGATATAGCCTTCGACCACGACGATCGCGCCTGAATCATGCGCGGCTTTGCGGGCGCGGTGATGATTGAACAAAAGCGCGCCCTTGTGGAAGAGCGCCGTCTCCGGCGAATTGAGGTATTTCGCCTTGGCGCCCGCCTCCATCGCCCGCCCGCCAAAGGCGATGACGCGTCCGGCGCGGTCGTGGATCGGAAACATCACTCGATCGCGGAACCGGTCGTAAGGGACCGCGATGTCTTCGCCATGGACGAGCAGGCCCGCGTCGATCATCGCCTCGACGCCGACGCCCTGCGCCGCCAGCGCGTCGCGCAGCGCGAACCGCTCGGGCGAGGCGTAGCCCAACCCGAAGCGCTGCTGCACGGGAGCGCCCAAGGCCGCGATCGGCGAGATAGCCGCGCGCTTCGCGCGCCGACCGGCTGCTGCAGGTTGGCTTCGAAGAAGCGCGCCGCCATCGCCATGACGTCGATCAGGCTCGCCCGCTTTTTCTCCTGGACCACGTCGGCTTGGCTCAGCCGCGGCATCGGCAGGCCCGGCCATTCCGGCGAGCCGCTCGACGGCTTCCGGGAAGGTGAGGCCCTCGGTCTCCATCAGGAACGCGAAGGCGTCCCCGTGCTTGCCGGACGAGAAATCGTGGAAGAAGCCCTTCTGGTCGTTGACGAAGAACGAAGGCGTCTTCTCTGCGCTGAAGGGCGACAAGCCCCGCCATTCGCGCCCTTCCCTGCGCAATTTGACGCGTGTCCCCGCCACCTCCGAAACCGGCAGGCGGGCCCTGATCTCGTCGAGAAATTCGGGCGGGAACTTCATGGGAAGCCAGATTGGCCTTGAGGGACGCTTTGGCAAGCAAGCAGTCGCGTTGTCCCCGAGTTTCACATGGGCGTCGCCTGGTTCCGCCTCTCGTGGCTGCAAACCAGAAACGGCGCTGGATGTGGGTAGATCTACCTATTGCCGCCAGGACATCTGCCGCTGAGTATAAACGCGCCTGAATAGGTAAACACTGTACTTAATTTTTTTAGGGAGGAAATTATGACGCGATTAGCGAAGGAAATCGTTTCGGCCGCAACCATCGTTGGGTCGCTTGTTGCTTTTTCGGCCGTCGCCTCGGCGGCGGACCTTATCAATAAACCGCTGACCGCTTGCCTGGCCGAGAAGAAGCCAATGGGCGACGTCAACTCGTGCGGCAAGAAGTGGAAGATCGGCTCGAGTTCAGCCCATGTCGCCGCGGACGGAACCGCGACGGTCGAAGTGAGCGGACTGGTCCTCGATGACGTCTCGGTGGGAGATGCGAACGGCACCGCCGATGGCGTCGACGCCATCGCTGTCGCCGTTCTGTGCGGCGGCAAGGTGGCGGCGCAGGCCGAGCCGACGCCCCTGAGCAAGCAAGGCGCCGCGAAATTCGCGGGCAAGCTCGCGGTGCCGGCAAACTGCGCGTCGCCGATCGTCGTGGTTCGCGAGCGGTACGAGGGCAAGATCGGCGGCTGGCTCGCCGGCGCCGGTCAGTAAACCTCGCCGATCAGGAAGGCTGCGGCCGCGCCGGGCTAACTGGCGCGGCCGTGCGAAGGCATCGCGCTCAGCGCCGAAGGGCGAAATGGCGCTATGCGGCTGCGACACATCGTTCATGTGATGCAGGCTCCGAATTTCGGTCTTGCTATGTTCATATCGCAAGCGGATGTTAACTTTCATTTCGAGCGGAGCCGCTTCGGGAGGCAGGCGGCGGGGAGCGCGGAAATGAACTCAATTTCTCGTTTAATTTTGGCTCGGTCGCTAATGACCGGCGCAGCTTACAGCCGGTGTGCTGACGCATGGCTCGCGCGGATCGGTGATTGGTTCAAGGCGACGACGGCGCGACGGCGCGGACGGGCAGTCCAAACGGTCCTGGTCTACGGGCGGCGACGGCAACCAGCGTCGCCGATGCGGCGGCCCGCGCAATTCTCCGAATAAGCCTCGTCGCCTGCAAACGGCCCGGCTACCGGCGGGACGACGGGAATGGCGCATGGTGCTGGCGGGAACAACGGCGATAACGGTCGCCATGCAGCTGGACGCGGCGCTCGCGACAGCAGCGGCGCCTCGGCGGCAGACGCGAAGTCGTACGGCGGCAATGGCGGCGTAGGTGGCGCTGCGGGTCCTTCCTCCTTCGGAAATGACGGCAACGGCGGAGTTGGCGGCGACGCGAACGCGACGAGTGCTGCTGTAAACACGGACGGTCCCGTCACCAGCCAGGCGACCGCAAACGGCGGCTTGGGAGGTATCGGAGGCTCATGCAGGCGGGGGCGCGAATGGCGGCAGCGGGCGGTGGCGCCATGCTACTAGCAAGGCAACGTCTGGTGAGGTGGGGAGCGCCACATCGTCTGCGAGTGCGGCGGGCGGAGACGGAGCCTCCGACGACAACGACGCAGCTGCAGCGCAAACGGTGGCGATAGGTGGGACATCTAGCGCCAGCAGCACGGCTACATCAAGCGGCTCAGGCGGGGCGTCATCCTCCGCAGCTGCGACGGGAGGAGCAGGCGGACAGCGTTTACTGGCGGCGGCACGGGTGGTGTTGCCGGCGACGCCAAGAGCATCAGCAATGCGACGTCGGGAGCGCGGCGCAGCATCCGACGAGCATGCTGGCGGCATCAACGTCGAGATCGCCGCTGAAGGCGGCGTCCGCGGTCATGGATTCGGCTTCGGCGGCGCTGGAGCTGGCTCTGGAGCGTCGGCAGAAGATGGCATCAGGCGGTCGGGGAGCGGCGACACTTAGCAGTGATGTGCCGGCGGTTGCCGCAGATAGCGCGCCTCCGTCCGCGAATGCGACCGGCGGCGACTGGGGCAAGCCGATTAGCTGTCGCGCTAGCCGCCGGCGCCGCTGGAGCGTGAGCGGGCGGCGAGCGCCAGCAGCAGCGCGACGGTCAGCTGGCTCAGTCGCGGCGACGTCGGCCATGGCAGTTGGCGGGACAGGCGAGCGCTCGCGGCAGCGCGCGGTAACGGCTCGAGGCGCTGATGCAGCAGCTAGCGCGACGGCCGGATGGCGAGGGATCTGACGCGCTCCGGCAACGACTGCGACCACGGTCAGCGCTGCGCGGCGTTCAGCAACGAGCGCTGTCATCCTTCGGCAACGGTTGGCAGCGCGGTGGCATCAGCGATAGCTCTTCGCGACAGGCGTGTGCGGGAGGCCGGCGACGTCGAACTGCGATGTGCGGCTTGGCGGCAGCAGGCGGGTGGGCGCGGTTCGCCGGAGTCGGTGTCGGCGGCGTGGGCGGCGATGCGAGCGCGAGCAGCACAGCATCGTCCGGAGGTCCTGGGGCTGGTCTTCGGTCAGCGAACCAACCGGCGGCGAGGGAGGCTCTGCTAGCGCTTCGGCGCTCCGGCGTCACGGTGGCAAGCGATCGAGGCGCCATCGCCGCAGCGCAGCATCCAGTTCAGGCGACGCCTCATCATGCGCCAGCGCGACGGGCGGAGCGGGCGGGAACTGACTCGTCCCGCGCAACAACTCAGCTAGGCCGGTGCGGCGCCAGCGCCGGCTCAAGCTTGCCGGGCTGACGTCGGGGCGAAAATCATCCGCGAACGCGGCTGGGACGGCCGGCGGTTCTAGCGTCGGCGGAGGCGGCGGCGGCTCCGCGAGCGCCGGCAGCGCTGCGACTCCGGCGGTCCAAGTCGTCGGTCGACTGCGACCTGCTACCGCGGGAGCGGGCGGCGGGGGCTTCGGCGGGATAAGCCCAGGCTTCGGCGCAGCGCGGGCGCGGACGAGAACGCATAGCACTGCTGCCGCAGCGGCGGGGGAACGGCTTCGTCGTATGCGGTAGCTAGCGCCGGGCAGGGTGGCGGGCGGCAGTGGGGCGGCGCGGACGGCGAGCTTCGGCGGCCTCGGGAGGCGAACGAGCAGTGCGAACAGTCACGGCGGGCGGTCAACGCGGAGAGGTCGTACCTCAAGCGATGCGCCAGGCGAGCCAGGCGGAGACGCTCCGGTTTCGCGCGGTTTCTCCAGAGGGGGCAATGGAGGAAACGCCACAGCCACTGCCAACGCGTCGGCAGCAGGCGCAGGATCGTGCGGTCGCCAACGCGGTGGCAGTTGGCGGCTCGGCGGAGCAGGAGATCTCCGGGTCGGGACATCGCGAATGCAACGTCGAGCGCTGCTACGCAGACAGGCGCATTGGCTCAAGCGCAGTCGACCGCCGTCGGATCGAGCGGTCAGGCGCAGTCGACCGCTACGAGTTATTGGTCGTCAAGCGTCCAGTCGGCCGTCGCAGTCCGGCAGGACCGGCGACGACGAACGCAATCGCGCAGGGCGGTGGCGCCGGTCAGGCTCGAACCCGGGCGAGACGGCTTACGCCTCTCGGCCGGCCTCCCCGACAAGGGGTACGCCGCGACGCTGATCGATGGCGCGGCCATGTCGCCGACACGCTGTTGGGGCCGCGCGAAATGGTGTTTGGGACCGCAATCCGGAGCCGAATTACGCCGACGATGGCGGCGGCGAGAGCCACATTTATAGCGCGACCTCGACGTTCGATTTTCGCTACGGGGCGACGCGCTGCTCGGTTTCGATCGACAATCGGCTGACAGGCTTTGCGGCCGGACAGGCTTTCAGTCGATGGAGTTCTATGTCATCGAAAACGGCGTCGAAATTCTCGACGCGACTTTTAGAAGCTTGACGGTCGCGGAGAGTTTCTTTCGTGACAATGTCATCGATCTAGGCTCCAGTTTCGAGCCCGAGATCGATCTAACGCTTCGGGTACAATCTCGTCGCTGACGGGTCCGGCGGCTTTGGTTTCGATTTCGCCGTTGGGGGGGCGGTCCCCGAGCCGTCGACCTGGGGCCATGATGCTCCTCGGCTTCGCGGGTCTTGGGTACGCTGGGTATCGCAGAGCGAACTGCGCTGCGCGTAAACAGCCCCTCACATTTTCCGACAATTCCTTCCGGAAAACCGGAATCACGGGTATGATGCTTCTTCGTGAAGGAGGCCAGGCCAGTGCTTGCAGAATTCCGCTCGGCAAGCCGCCAAGCGGGAGATGCATATCGGAGGGCTCAACGCGAGGCAGAAAAATTTCTATTTGAATCAGCCGTAACCCATTGAAAAGGCCCGATTCGGAAAAATAAGCGCAAGCAAATCGAAGGAAATCGAAGCTGTTTTATTTGCTTTTGCTTGGACCAATTTGAATCGAGCTATGCACCAAGTGCGCGTCTGAACAGCCCGGGCTGCTGGATTGCTCTCCGTCGCGAGGGAGCCCGGGGCTACTCTTCGTCCTCGTCCTCAGCGCGATCGAAGCGCCCGTCCTTGGCTTTCTCTTCCCATTTGGGATCGCCAAGCTGGGAGTCGATCGGCATGTTGTGGGATCGTCGTTCCTGCTCGATCTTGGCTTTGAGCGCGTTCGACTCCTCTTCCAGTTGCTTCAGCGATTTGGAAAAGTCCTCGCCGGCTGGCTTGTCAGGGTCTTCCGTCATGGCTCCACCTTCCCGAATACTCAAGGCGACGTAGGGCATAATGCTTGGGGCCCGGAACAGTTCCGGGCCCGCGATGCTCGAGGCGGACGCCGCCGCCGGACGGCGAGCGGCTCGTCAGACCGCTGGCGCAGAGACCCCGAGGGCCGCGGCGATCTGGGCGACGGTCGTCTTTTCCGTTTCGCTGACCTGGATCCCGCCGAAGCCGAGGAAGCCGCCCTCGGGCGCAGCCTCTGCAACCGATTTGGCGACGCCCGCAAGCCAGGTCTTGAACGGCGCGGCGTCCAGTCCGCCCTTGGCGTCGAGCAGGGCGGAGGTCGCCTTTAAAGCGGCGAGGGCCTTCGAAACGACATCGGCCGGAGCCTTGGCGCCGGAAATCGCGGTCTTCACCCCGTCCTGCGCGAGGCCGCGGCCTTCGGAGGTCTCGAATTCGCTGGCGACCGCCTTGACGAGCGCATCGGCGCTCGGGTCGGTCTTGGCCTGAATGAGCGCCCGTGCGCTCGCCATGCTCTCCTTCATCATCCCGATGAGCCCGCTTGGATCGGCGGCGGAGATCGCGACGCCCGCGACGAGCGGGCTTTGCAGCAGGAGCTTCCATTCATCCGGGGTGAAATCAGCCTTGGTCGCCATACGCGCCTCCCTTGTTTCGCCAATGAAATGAGAATGTCGAACGAGCGTGACAGTTTTGCGTCGTGTCCCCTTTGAGCGGGTCAGTCCAGCCGCCCCTTCCCAGCGCGGCCTTTACGCCCTATATTCCACATGCTGCTCGCAAGGGCGGCTACGGCGATAAATGGACATCGAAATAAGTCTTTCGGACCCGGGGGCGGTACCCGGCGCCTCCACCCAAGCCCGCTAGACAAGCGGGTTTCGGCGGGGGCGAAATAGGTTCGACGGGGGACCCAAAGGGTGATCTTTCGCTCGGCATGATACCACCGTTATCGGGTCAAACCTATAGTTGCGAATGACAACTATGCTCCGGTGGCCCTCGCTGCGTAATGCAGCGCTGGTACTGGGAATCAAGTCCTAGGGGTTTGCACTTCTAGGCGGGGTCCGGAGGCGCCTGGCAACAGAAGCCTCCACTTTCCTCTTATCGCCGCCGCCCGGATCACGCGCCTCGGATTGCAATGCTCCGGACGGTCAGCTAGTTCTCGTCCAATCGCGCGAAACCGTTCTCCATGGCGACCGACCTCATACGCTACGACCTCCTGGTGCAGGATGCGCTTCGCTCCGTAGTGCGCAAAGTCCTGAGCGACACTGCGCGTAGCGGGCTCATCGGCGACCACCATTTCAACATCGCATTCAAGACCCAGGCGCCGGGAGTTGTTGCGCCTCCTGTGGTCCGGCAGCGCTTCCCCGACGAGATGTCGATCATCCTCCAGCACGAGTTCTGGGACCTGGTCGTCACGCAGGACGCGTTTGAGGTCAGCCTGAATTTTTCCCGCAAGCCCGAGCGGCTGGTGGTGCCATTCGATGCGATCACCGGCTTCACCGACCCTTCCGTTCCGTTCGGATTCAAGCTCGAGCCGCGCGTGTCGGAGGCCGCGATGAACGCGCCGGTGGCGCAGGATGCTGCGCCGACCCCCAAAGCCGCTCCCGCCAAGGCGGCGAAACCACCCTCGTCGGTTCCCAAGTCCCCCCAACCGGCGGAAAATTCGGCGGAGCCGGGGGGCGAAGCGAAGGTCGTTTCGATCGACGCCTTCCGCAAGAAATAGCCGAGGCGGGTCCTGTGACCGAAGTCGTCAATCTGCGCCGAGCGCGAAAGCTGAAGGAGCGCGAGCGCCAGCAAGCTGAAGCGGCCGAGAACCGTGTCGTTTTTGGCCGCTCGAAGGCCGAGAAGCGTCTCATCGGGCGCGAGCGTTCGCTGACGGAAGCCGGCCTCGACGGCCATCGGCTGACGCGGACCGATGGCGACTGACAGCGCGAGCGCCCGCGTCGTCAAACGCTCGCTCGTCATCGCGGGGCATCGAACCAGCATTTCCCTGGAGGACGCGTTTTGGCGCCGACTCCGCGGCCTCGCGGCTGAACGCGGTGTGTCCCTCAATGGGCTCGCGGCGATCGTCGACGCGTCACGCGGCGACGCGAATCTCTCGTCGGCGATCCGCGTCTTCGTGCTCGAGGCGGAAGGCGCCGCATCGTCCCGCCGAGACCTCGCAACGGATAGCGCCGTCGGGGTCGATCAGTAGAGTCCGCTTGGCGCCGGATCGATTTGCGTCGGGCGGGCCTTGGGCCGTGGCGGAGGCCTTGGAGCTTGGGGGCTCGGCCCATTTGCGCCAAGCTGGTCGCTTTTCGCCGCTCCGGAGGGCGGCGCGAATGGCGCCTTGGCCGCTGCGTCCGGCCGATCTTCGGTCGCCCCTGGCTTAGCGGCTTCGGCGCCCTTCTCTGTTTCGGCTTTGTCGGCTGCCGCTTCGTCTGCTGCGGCTTCCGCGGCCTTCTTCCTTGCCTCAAGCTCGCCGGCCTTTTCCGCTTCCGCTAGCGAGCGCAGCCGTTCGGTCTGCCCTTTGAGCCGCGACTGCTCGACTTGCCAGTCCTGGATTTCCTGCTGCCTTCGGTCCATGAACCGCTCGCCCTTCAGACGCCGGTTGAAGAAGGCGCGCTCCCGAATATCGGATTCCATGGTCGAGATGCGGTCCGTCTCCCGCGCGATCGCCTGAGCAGCGAGGGCGGCGGAAAGTGTGCTGACGTCGATCTGCCGCTTCGGCGCCTCCAACGCATTGTCGACCGTAATCGCCGCGCTCGGCGGCGACCCGGACCAGAACTTCAAATCGCTTGCTGACGATGTGAGGGCGAGGCGCGTCTGGGCGGTGAGGGTGCGCAGGTCGAGGTCGACGCTGAGCGTTTCCTCCCCGCGCCGCCCAACGATTTTGATCGGGCCAATTTTTGCGACGCCCGCGCTGAGCGAGACCGGTGACGGGCCGTCAGGAATGGCCAGCGACGCCTGATTGAGTTCATTGCCGAAAGCAAACGCGATATTGGTTTCGTCCAACAGCGAGTCAGGAGCCTGCGCCTTCGTGACGATGCGATCGAGCGCCGCAGGATCGCTTCGCGCAAGCGCCCCGCCCGTGAAATTCATTGCGCCAGAGCCCGCCAATCCGTTGATCAGCGCGGCCGGACTTCGCCCGGTCGAAGCAAAATCGAGAGCCGCGCCGACGCGGCCCGAGAATCCTGTCCGGTCGAGCGCGAGCGCGTCGAGGGCCACGGCGCCGGTCAGCGTCACGTTGTCCCCATCGCGGCGCAAGGTCGCATGGCCGGAGGCGCCGCCTCCTGCGACCCGCATCGCGAAGTCATCAAGGTCGAGCCGGCCTTTATCGAAGCGGAGCGTCGTCGCGAACTCGCGCGCTGTCAGGGCGTCCGCCAAGTCGAGAGTTCCGACCTTAAGCTTCACGGCGGCGGACGGCGGGCGTAACGGAACGGGCGCGAACCTTACATCCGACCAGCGCGCTCCCCCCCGGCTTGGCTGGGGCGGTCCGAGCGCGAGCGCCAAAAGTCCGCCAATTGGCATGCGTTCGACCGCCAGCTGGCCCTCGATTTCCGCCGGCGCGGGTGGGCGCGCGGCAGCCCCGGAGCCGATCGCCTCCTCGGCGCGAGCGATCTCGGCGCTCCCCTCTGGCACGGCCTCGAGCGCTTTCGCTTTAGCCGGCTGATACGAGAGATCGCCGCTCGCCTTCACGCCGGCAATCGCCGCCGCGAGGCGCGAAAATGTCCATCGGTCGCCGCGCAGGGTCGCGTCAAATCCGATATCGGCTGGCCCGAGCGCCCCGCCGTTAGCCGGCGCAAGGCCGAGTGAGACGGCAAGCGGAGCGAGATTGGGCGACTTGACCTTCGCGGACCCGAAGAGCTTCGCGTCCGCGCTGTCCGCCCAGGCACGAACCGCCCGCGCCACGCGAGCTCCGCTCCGGCAAGCTGTGAGGTCACATCGACATCGAAGCCCTTCTCCCGCCCTCCGTTCGCATTCACCGCAACATGGGCGCGGTCCGCCTCCCGACGTCGGCGTGTGTACGCCGAGCTGACGCAAGAGGGCGCCGGAATTTGGCGAATCGAGGCTCGCAGTGAGCGCGCTCCCCGTGCTGTTTGGCCGAGGATCAAGCGAAACTGAGAACTGAGTTTCGCCCGCCGACCCATTGGCCTTAAGCGAGGCGATTGCGGGAACGCCGCTAGCGTCAGTCGCCCCTCCATGAGCGTCGAAGGTTAGCGCGGCCGGCGAAAGCTCGCTGGCTCTGTCAACGATCATCCGACTCCAATCGCCCGGCGCAAGACGCGAAACCAGAACAGCGAAATCGTGCAGCCGGTCGGCTCGCAAGTGACCTGTCGCCGCCGTCGAGTCCGCACCCATCGCGCCTTCGATATCGAGAGAGGCGCCGTCCAGGCCGGCCACCGTCAAGCGCTTGAGGGTGACGTTCGGTCCGCTCTTGGCCACATTCACGGCCAGCGAGCCGCTATCGATCTGCGCTTCGCCGACGCGGGCGATGTGCAGCGAGCCCGCTCTCAACGAAAGCGAGAGGTCGAGATCGCCGACCATCTTTCCCGCAGCGAGGCTCGGCAGCGAGTCGACGTCGAGCGAATCGCTGGCGAGGTCGACATCAAGGCGGCCGGGTTGGCCGCCCGCCGGCCCGGTAAAGGCGAGGGCGCCGGTCAGTGTTGTCCGATCAAGCGTGAGCTTGAGGTCGCGTCCTGAGACACCGCTTGCCGCCGCTTCGACCGCGCCCGCCAGCGATGCGCTGCGATAAGGGAGTCCCGCGGCAAAATCTGCGACTTTGGCGAAAGCCGGCGGCGCCCCGAGAGCCATCCAATCGCGCAGGAGCGCAAAGTCCGTGCTGCTGAAAGCAACGTCCCCCCGGAATCTCGGCTCAGTTGCAGTTTCCAGGGCGCCGTCCGCGCGCAGACGGCTCTGGCCCGGAAGGCCAAGGTTGAGGCTGAGATTGAGCGGCGCGCCGGGCGAAGCCTTCAGCGTCGCGCTTGCGTCGGGCAGCGTCTGCGCGCCGAGGATTATTGCCTGGGAGGAAACCTGGGCGTTGACCGCCATTGCGCTCTCACGGCCTTGAAGCGCCGCGGATACGATGCGGGTGACCAATGCGACAGCGCGCGCGGGGGCGACCCCATCCTCGCCCTTGCGGCGCATAAGCGTATCGACATTGACCTGTTTGGCCTTGAGCGCGACGCTGACCTGGGCAGGCGAGCCAAAGACAAGTTGGGCGTCCCCGTTCGCCCTGATCGCCCGTTCTTCGGGTCCAAGTCGAAATTCGGCGGTGTGCATGACGGCTTGGGTGAGATCGGCGACGATCGGACCGGCGACCCGCCACGGGGTCGGCGCATCCTCGCCCGGCGCTGTTCCTGTCAATGTGGCGGTCCCAGCGATCCGGAGGGCGCCAATCCCGGCCGCCGGGTCGCCTTCAAGAACGCCGTCAAATTCGGCGGCGGGCCAGCCCGGCCCGGCGTCCACCACGAGACGAAGCGACGTGCCTTCCGGCCCCGGCTTTTCCGAGGCGAGCCTGAAGACGACGGGTGCATTGCCGGGGCCGGTGAATTGACCGCTGAGACTGAGCGGGCCCGTCGAGAGAGGGGGCGGCGGCGTTGATCTCGACGCCGGAAATCTCACCTCCGGTGGCGTCGCCTACGATCTTTACACGCCCCTCCCGCGCGATCAGGCGATCAAACCCCGTCGAACTCAGGCCGGCCATCCGAACGGGCGGCAGGATCAGCGCGCCTTGGGGGCCACGCGTGATGGTCAGAACAGGCTTCTCGAGGCGAATGTCGGAGAAGCGGAACTGGCCGCTCGGGAGCTTGACGAGCGCGAGCTCCAGCCTCGCCGAGGCGAACGAAAGCTGGGCGCCGCCCGCGCCTGGCGCGCTCACCAAGCCTTCCCCCAGCGCAAGATAGGGCGTCGGCAGGAGCCTGAGTTCGATCGGTCCGGTCAGAGAGACGTTCGCTCCGGTGATCGCGCTCAGCCTCGCCTCAATCTCGGCGCGCTGCGCTGACCAGTCGACGAGATAGGGCGCGATGAGCGCAACCGACATCGCGGCGACAAGCGCAAGCGCGATGATGGTCAGGACATTGCGCACGGGGAAACGACTTCCACTCCGCCTTGACGAACTTGCCGCAGGAACGATTCGGCGACCATCGCGGTTCAAAATGCCGCGAAAGTATGACCTTGACAATAAAAGCAGCGCTTTGGGGCTTACACGAGCGAACAGGCCATCGCCAACCGATCCTCAGCCGCCCTCCGCGATCTGTCGGAAAATCTGTCAACTTATGTCCTTTGGCGCCAATATCATGGCGCGGCGGGTTTGATCGCGAACATCGAACATGTTGACGGCGCAGGGCTAAGGCTCGACATTGGACGGCAAAGCGCAAGACCCTTGCGCCCAAGCCCGCTTCACGCTTGCCGCCATATGGGAGGCGACCCATGGACCTTCGACTGACCGAGGACGAGCTCGCGTTTCGCGCTGAGGTTCGCGCTTTCGTGCGTGACAACCTGCCGGCCTCGATCCGCGAGAAGACCGCCGCCGGCCGCAAGCTCTCCAAAGACGACTATGTGCGCTGGACGCGCATTCTCGCCGCCAAAGGCTGGGGCGCCCCGCATTGGCCGCAGGAATGGGGCGGCCCGGGCTGGACCCCCATCCAGCATTCGATCTTTCTTGACGAGACGCAGCGTGGCAATGCGCCCGAACTGGTCGCGTTCGGCGTCAGCATGGTCGGTCCGGTCATCTACACTTTCGGCTCCAGGAAGCAGAAAGAGCGGTTCCTGCCGCGCATCATCGATTTGCGCGACTGGTGGTGCCAGGGTTTTTCGGAACCCGGCGCCGGATCGGATCTCGCGAGCTTAAGAACAAGCGCCCGATGCGACGCCGACGACTGGGTGATCTCGGGCCAGAAGACCTGGACCACCATGGCCCAGTACGCCGACTGGATTTTCGTCCTCGCCCGCACCAACGCGCAGGCTAAAAAGCAAGAGGGCATTTCGTTCTTCCTGGTCGACATGAAAACTCCGGGAATCACGGTCAAGCCGATCCAGACGATCGACGGCGGTCACGAGGTCAACGAGGTCTTTTTCGACGACGTGCGCGTTCCGGCCGACGCGCTGGTCGGCGAAGAGAACAGAGGCTGGGACTACGCCAAGTTTCTGCTCGCCAACGAGCGCAATGGCATCGCCCGCGTCGGCGTTTCGAAAGCGCGCCTCGACCGGGTGCGCGAGCTCGCCTCGATTCCGGTCTATGGTTCGGGGCCGAAGATCGAAGATCCCTTCTTCCGCGCCAAGCTCGCAGAGGTCGAAGTCGAGCTCAAGGCGCTCGAAATGACCCAGATGCGGGTCGTCTCCAACCGCAACAACGCCGGCAAGCCCGATCCGGCCTCCTCGGTGCTCAAGATCAAAGGCTCGGAGATCCAGCAGGCGACGACGGATCTTCTGATGGAGGTCGTCGGGCCTTACGCTTTGCCCTATCGAGAGGGCGACGACATGAGCAACGAGCCGCCCGTTGGTCCGGATTGGGCTGCGCCGCTGGCGCCGAGTTATTTCAACAATCGCAAGGTTTCGATCTACGGCGGATCGAACGAAATTCAGCGCAGCATCATCGCCAAGGCCATACTGGGACTCTGAGAAACAATGGACTTCCAGCTGAGCCCCGAACAAGAGCAGCTGCGCGACAATGTCGTGCGGCTGATGAAGGATCGATACGGATTCGAGGCCCGCAAGACCTATCAAGCGAGTCCTCACGGATGGAGCCAGGCCTTGTGGCGCGATTATGCGGACATGGGGCTCTTGGGCGCGCCTTTTGCGGAAGCCGATGGCGGCTTTGGCGGCGGCCCGGTCGAGACCATGATCGTGATGGAGCAATTCGGCAAGGCGCTGGCGCTCGAGCCTTACCTTCAGACCGTCGTCCTATGCGGCGCGCTGATCAAACATGGCGCGGACGATAAGCAGCGCGCCGAACTGATCGGCGCGATCGCGGCTGGCGATCTCAGGTTGAGTTTTGCTCATATGGAGAAACAATCGGGCTTTGACCTGAACGATGTGGGTCTCGCTGCGGTCAAGGACGGCGACGGATTCGTGCTGAACGGAGAAAAAACCCTCGTCGGCCAGGGCGACGGCGCCGATCGGCTGATCGTCTCTGGCCGGGTGAAGGGCGCGCGTCGCGATCGGGACGGGATCGGCCTCTTCCTTGTCGACGCCAACGCTCCGGGCGTGACCCGGCGCGGCTATCCGACCCAGGACGGCCAGCGCGCGGCGGAGATCGGCTTCGCCGATGTGCGCGTCGCGGCCCATGATGTCCTGGGCCCACCGGGCGGAGCGTTGCCTGCGATCGAGCGGGCGGTCGACGAGACGATCGCCGCGCTTGCCGCTGAAGCGGTTGGCGCAATGTCCGAGTCGCTGGCGATGACAGTCGACTATCTCAAGACGCGCAAGCAATTCGGCGTTACGATCGGCTCGTTTCAGGCGTTGCAACATCGCGCCGCCGATATGACGGTGGCGCTCGAACAGGCGCGCAGCATGATGTATCTGGCGGCGATGATGGTGGACGAAGACGATGCGGCCGAGCGCGCGAAGACGATGTCGGCGGTGAAGGCGCAAATCGGCCGCTCCGCCAAGTTCATCGGCCAGCAGGCGGTGCAGATGCACGGCGGCATCGCCATGACCTACGAGTACAAGGCCGGCCATCTGTTCAAGCGCCTGACAATGATTGACGCGGCCTACGGCGACGCGGACGTTCATGTGCGCCGTCTTGCCGATCGCGGCAGCCTGTTCGCGTGACCTTGCCGACCGCCGTACGCACCATCCTTGTCACTGGCTTCGAGCCGTTCGGCGGCGAGACGATTAACGCCTCGTGGGAAGCGGCGCAAAAACTCGAGGGCTGGCGCCACGGTGCGTATACAGCCGTCACTCGCTTGCTGCCCTGCGCCTACGAAGCCTCGGTGAGGGAACTCGTCCGGGCGATCGAGACGCTTCGGCCGGACGCGCTGCTGATGACCGGTCAAGCCGCGCGCCGTGCTGTCGTCTGCGTCGAGCGGTTCGCGCACAATCTTGACGACGCCCGCGCGCCGGACAATGACGGCGCCCTGCGGAGGGCGCTCAGGATCTCCCGCAGCGCGCCCGATCGGCTGGAGGCGGCGGCCCCAATCAGAACGATAGCGAGCGCGATTAAAGAAGCGGGCATTCCGGCGCGGGTGTCGAGGAACGCCGGCGGGTTTGTCTGCAACCATCTTTACTTCGGCGCCTTGCAATATCTCAGCGACAAAGGGTCGGCGATCCCCGCCGTCTTTGTGCATTTGCCGGTGACGCCGGAGCAAACGCCGCCAGGGGCGAGCGCAAAGCCGCTCACGCCGGCCAAAGCGGCGGACGCGCTTCGCATAGCCGTCGCGGCAATGGTCGATAGGTCCGATGACGCTGAGGAGGGATGAGCGGCGGGCCGGTCACGCTCGGGATCGACGGCGGCGCTACCCGCTGCCGGGCGCGGCTGCGCGACGCTGACGGACAATCGCTCGCGGAGGCAAGCGGCGCGGCAGCGAACATTCATGTCGATTTTGCCGCCGCGGTCGCGGCTATGCGCGCAATCGTCGACGAGGTTCTGGGAAAGGCCGGAATCGGCGACGTTCATCGGGGAACAATCGCGATCGGTCTCGGGCTCGCCGGGTTCAAGCAAGGCAGCGATCAGACGCGCGTGGCGGCGGCTTTTCCCGGCTTTCGGTCGGTGCACGCGGCGAATGACGCGACCACCGCCTGCATCGGCGCCCATGCCGGCGCGGACGGCGGTCTGGTGATCGCCGGCACCGGATCGGCGGCAATCGCGCGTGTTGCGGCCAAGGAAACCATCATCGGCGGACGCGGCTTCGCGCTCGGCGACGACGGATCGGGCTCGCATATCGGCCTCGATGCGCTGCGTTGGACAATGCGTGCGTTTGACGGTCTCGCGCCCGCAAGCGCGCTGACCGGCGACATTTTGGCCGAATTCGGCGGCGATCCTGTCGCGATGATGAACTGGGCGCTCGAGGCGAAACCGGGAGACTTCGGCGCCTTTGCGCCGCGCGTGTTCGAGCATGCGGCGCGCGACGATCCGATTGCGGCGGAAATCGTGAACGCTGCGGCGCGGGCCATTGGAGCTTTGATCCGCGGGGTGGTCGCGCTCGGCGCCGAGCGGGTGGCTTTGGTCGGGGGCGTCGGCGAAGCCTTGCGTCCCTATTTCGAGCCCGACATCGCCGCGCGGCTGAAGGCGCCGCAGTACGATCCGACCGATGGGGCGATCCTGTTCGTTGGCGGCGTCGTCGCGTCTCAGGAACCGCCAAGGGGGAGCTTCGGAACGGCGTTGCCTCAAGTGACCTCATGCTGAGGGCCGCGCGCAAGCGCGGCGTCTCGAAGCATGCTCCAGTTCCCGGCTCAGACAGCGCGCGCGGGAGCGTCCTTCGAGGCCGCCATAGGGCGTTCGGAAGAACGCCCGTCTCTCGACGGGCGACGGCGGCGTCTCGGGACGAGGGGGTTGGGAGCTGCACCTCTCAAAAGGACGTCGCGCAATGAAGGTTTTTTACGGCGCGCGCATCTTCGACGGCGAACGCCTGCACGACGATTGCGCGCTCGTCGTCGACGGCCCTTCGATTCATTCGCTCGTCCGCTTCGAGGACCGCCCCCGCAGCGCCGAGCAGCACGATCTCGGCGGCGGTGTTCTCTCGCCGGGGTTCATCGACTGGCAGATCAACGGCGGCGGCGGCGTGCTGTTCAACGCCGAGCCGACCGTCGAGGGAATTGCTGCGATCGCCGCCGCGCATCGGAGCGCGGGCGTGACTAGCTTCCTGCCGACGGTTGTGACCGACGCGCCGCGTGTGCTTGACGCTGCGCTGGCCGCGGCTCGCGAGGCGCGCGACCGCGTGCCGGGCGCGCTCGGAATCCATGTCGAGGGGCCGTTCATCGATCCCAGGCGCAAGGGCGTGCATCCGGCCGAATTCATCCGCCCGATGCTAGAGCCCGACGCCGACGCGCTCATCGCCGCGCACGCCGGCGTGATGGTTGTCACCCTTGCCCCCGCTTCGACGCCCTTGGAGTTCATCGCGCGGTTGGCGAAAGCCGGGATCATCGTCAGCCTCGGCCATTCCGACGCGACCGCCGAGGAAGCGCTCGCGGTCTTCGACGCCGGCGCAAGCGCCGTCACCCACCTCTATAACGCGATGAGCCAGCTCTCCTCGCGCGCTCCGGGCGTGGTCGGAGCGACGCTCGCTGATCCGCGCATCATCTGCGGTCTTATCGCCGACGGGGAACACGCTCATGCCCTTGCTTATCGCGCCGCTTTGGCCGCCAAGGGACCGCGCGGAATCGCGCTGGTGTCCGACGCCATGCCGCCCGCCGCCGGCGGTCCGGACGTTTTCGAGTTGCAGGGGCGGCGAATGACGCGGGTGGGTAATAAGCTGATCGCCGAGGACGGCACGCTCGCCGGCGCGGCGATCACGATGCGTGACGCCGTCGATTATGTCGTCAACGAGCTCAAGGTCCCGCTCGCCGACGCGCTCATGATGGCGACGCTGACGCCGGCTCGATTGCTGCGCGTCGACCACCAGATCGGTCAGCTCAAGCCTGGCCATCGAGCCGATTTGGTGCATCTGACCGACGATCTTCAAGTTGCCGAAGTGTGGACGGGCGGACGCGGTCAGCGACCGCGTCTACAGCACGGCGGACGCCGGTAGCTCTGCTTCACCTGGTTGACGGCGCGCCGGGTCGAGAAGCCGGCGCTCGACCGGAAAACCGACAATTTCTTGACAGGCCAGCCTTGGATCGAGTACTGTTTTTCAGAAAAACTTGAAAAGCCGGACTCGCCCTCTCTCTGGGAAATCGCATGGCCGCTTCGGCCGGCAAGGACAGGAAAGAGACGACTCGGAAATGGCGCCGCAAGCCATTGGAATCGCTCAAAACGGACTCGGAAATGGCGCCTGCGGGGCTCGCGGCGGCGGACTACGAAAAAGTGGCGGAGTGACAGAAAAAGACACTCAAATCATTGAAATGATTGCGGCGCGTCCACTTATGCGCGGGCGCCCCAAGGCCGGGCGCGGAGGCTGGCCGGCGAAACGATCACACCCTGAGCGGCATGAGCACGAAGAGCGCGGGCGCTCCCTCGCGATCCTGAATGAGAGTTGGCGAGCCGGGATCAGCCAGGCGGATCAGGGCGGTGTCGGACGACAACTGGCCGACGATATCGAGCAGATAGCGGGCGTTGAAGCCGATGTCGATTGGCGCTGAATCGTAATCGGCCTCGATCTCCTCGCTGGCCGAGCCTGAGTCGGGATTGTTGACCGACAGCGTGATCTTGCCGTCGGCGATCGCAAGCTTGATCGCGCGGCCGCGCTCGGACGACAGGGTCGCAACGCGGTCGACCGCATTCTTGAACGGATCCCTGTCGACGACCAAACGCTTGTCGTTGCCGTTCGGAATGACGCGTGCATAGTCGGGGAAGGTGCCGTCGATCAGTTTCGTCGTCAGCACGACGTCGCCGAATTGAAAGCGCGCCTTGGCGGTCGAAATCTCGACGCCTATGTCCTGCGACAGGTCTTCCAGGAGCTTTTGTATTTCGGTCACCGCTTTGCGCGGCGCGATGATTCCGGGCATGCCCACGGACCCCTCCGGCGCAGGCGTCTCAACCCGCGCCAGTCGATGTCCGTCGGTCGCGACCGCGCGCAGCATTGGCGCGCCGTCAACGTCGACGGTGTGAAGGTAAATCCCGTTGAGATAGTACCGCGTCTCCTCGGTCGAAATCGCGAACTGGGTGTTGTCGATCAAGCTTTTCAGCTGAGCCGCGGGGATCGCGAACCGGTGAGAGAACTCCCCCGCCGTGAGATCGGGAAAGTCGGAAGCCGGCAGCGCCTGCAAGGTGAAGCGCGAGCGGCCGGCGCGCAGGACAAGCTGGCCGGCGTCGCCGGTCGTCTCGAGGCTCACCTGCGCTCCTTCGGGGAGCTTGCGTGCAATGTCGTAAATCATATGGGCCGGAACGGTTGTCGCGCCTTTCTGCGCGACGTCCGCAGGCGCCGATTCGGACGCCTCCAGGTCGAGATCCGTGCTCTTCAGCGCCAATTTGCCGTCCGCCGCCTCGATCAGCACGTTGGCGAGAATAGGAATCG
This sequence comes from uncultured Alphaproteobacteria bacterium, assembly GCA_963762335.1. Classification (GTDB taxonomy): domain Bacteria; phylum Pseudomonadota; class Alphaproteobacteria; order Rhizobiales; family Beijerinckiaceae; genus Roseiarcus. Next base: position 167,360 of record CAVXKU010000022.1, read on the forward strand.
TGTTGCGCCGCTCGACGATGCGATGCACGTGGCCCAGGGCCTTGAGCAGGACCGAACGCTCGATGGTGACCTTCATCGCTTGAAATCCTGAAATATCCCTGACGCCCGACGATCCCCGGAGGGGACCGGACCTTGCCAAGGCGTTTCCGGCGGCGCAAGGGCGCGGAGGTGGAACGAAACGCGTCTCCTCAAGGATTTTAACTGCTTCGTCAATTCCAGCGTAGGCTTTACCGGCCCTTAAACCGCACGCCTTACGTTCCTGGACCTGGCGGGCGCGTTTCGCCCAGGGCTCCCTCATCGGGAGACGCCGCGAGCGGGATCAGCGATGTTCGGCGGAGGCCGCAAGAAAACCCGTGACCGGATCGAGCCGCGCCTCAATGGGCGCGCCGGGAGCGGCGGAGGTGATCTTCGCGCCGACCCCGCGGACCGCCCGCCATCCAGCCGCAAGAGAAAGACGCCCTCTTCTCGATCCGCGTCGAAGCGTCGCGGCAAAAAGCGCCGGTCGCTGTTCGCCCACGCCGCCTATTGGGGCGTTGTGCTGTCGGTCTGGGGCGCCATCGGGCTCGCCGGCCTCTTCGCCTATTACGCGAGCCAGCTGCCCCCGATCGATCAGCTCGCGGTTCCCAAGCGGCCGCCCAACATAGCCATCCTCTCCGACGACGGCTCCCTCATCGCCAATCGCGGCGACACCGGCGGCCCCGCCGTTCGGTTGATCGACTTGCCGCCTTATTTACCCAAGGCGTTCGTGGCCATCGAGGATCGGCGGTTCTACGATCATCACGGCGTCGATCCGGTTGGCGTCGCGCGCGCCTTTCTGCGCGACGTGACCGGGGGCGGCAGCCTTGAAGGCGGCTCGACGCTCACCCAGCAACTCGCCAAGAACCTGTTTCTGACCCAGGAGCGCACGCTGTCGCGCAAAATCCAGGAGGCCATTCTGGCCTTCTGGCTCGAGCGCCGCTACTCGAAGGATCAGATCCTCGAACTCTATCTGAACCGCGTCTATTTCGGTTCAGGCGCCTATGGGGTCGAAGCGGCGGCGCAGAAATATTTCGGCAAGAGCGCGCGATTCGTGTCGCTGTCGGAAGCCGCGGTCCTTGCCGGGCTCATGAAGTCGCCGACCAAGCTGGCTCCCAACCGCAACCTCAAGGGAGCGAACGAGCGCGCCGCGCAGGTCATCACCGCAATGGCGGAGCAAGGCCACATCACGGAGGCGATGGCGAAGCTCGCTCTCGCCAATCCGGCTGAGGTCAAGCACGACAAGAGCGCGGGCTCGATCAACTATGCCGCCGATTATGTGATGGACGCGCTCGACGACACGGTTGGCGCGATCGACGAGGACATCGTGGTGACGACCACGATCAATCTCGCGATGCAGGGAGAAGGCGAGCGGGCGCTCGCGGACGAACTCAATGCGAAGGGCGCGAAGTTTGGCGTCGAGCAGGGAGCGCTGGTGGCGCTCGATCCGACCGGCGCAGTCAAAGCGATGGTTGGCGGGCGCAATTATGCCGACAGCCAGTTTAATCGCGCGGTCGCGGCCAAACGCCAGCCCGGTTCGTCGTTCAAGCCCTTCGTCTATCTCGCGGCGCTGGAGAAGGGGCTTACTCCCGACACCGTGCGCGACGACGCGCCTATCTCGATCAAAGGATGGAATCCGGAGAATTATTCGCGCGAATATTTCGGCCCCGTAACGCTGACCAAAGCGCTCTCGCTCTCGCTCAACACGGTCGCCGTGCGCCTGGGGCAAGAGGTCGGGCCGAAGGCGGTCGTCGCGGTTGCGCATCGGCTTGGCATCACATCCGATCTCGATCCTGTTCCCTCGATCGCGCTCGGCTCCTCGGACGTGACGCCGCTCGAGATGGTTTCCGCCTACGCGGCGTTCGCCAATGGCGGGCTTGGCGTCCAACCGCATGTGATCGCACGCGTGAGAACCGCCAACGGCAAGCAGCTCTACGTCCGGCGCAATGCGAATTTCGGCCGCGTCATTGATCCGCAATATGTCGCGATGATGAACCAGATGATGCAGGAAACCTTGCTGACCGGAACCGCCCGCAAGGCGGAATTACCCGGGTGGCAGGCCGCGGGCAAAACCGGCACCAGCCAGGATTGGCGCGACGCGTGGTTCCTCGGCTACACGAGCTATCTTGTCGCCGGAGTCTGGCTCGGCAACGACGACAATTCGCCGACCAAGAAAGTGTCGGGCGGCAATCTGCCGGTCGAAATCTGGAGCCGGTTCATGAAGTCTGCGCATCAGGGCGTGCCGGTCGCGGCTCTCCCGCTTGTCGCCTGGCGCAGCCCCGAGGCGCAGAGCCCTGACGCTTCGCTCACGCCTCCGCTCAACCTCACCGGCCAGCAGATGGGGACTGGCGGACGAGGAGGACGCCCCCCGCAACCAGCGCCCGTGCTCCCGCCCGAGGCCTTCGCGCCGCAGCCCCGAGCCGTCGGTCCCCGCGGAGCCTCCGGCGCCGCCGAGGACGGGGGTTTCCTTCCACCCGCCGACATTCCGAACGCCGGTCGGGGTCCCGCGGCTCGCGGCAAGGGGCTCCTCGACAAGCTGCTCGGAACGCTGTGACGAGCGGCCACGCGCGGCGCTTCTTGCGGAGAAAAGCATCAAGGTCGATACTGGGCGTTCATGGAGATATTCATGAACCGGATCGGCGGTAATTGTGTCACCCCCCGGATCGCAACCGTGTGTTGCCTCGCGCTCTCCGGTTTGAGCGGAACAGCTTTGGCTGAAGACGAGTACTTCCCGACCGAACCGCCTCTGGCGGATTCCGGTTGGACAGCGCCGTATAACGAATTGCTGATCGCCTGCTACCGGGGGACCATGGACGCTTGCGACCGCGTCGCGTCCGATCGGGGGATGGTTTTCGACACGCCCATCTATAACTACGCGGCCACTTGCGGTGGTCGCCTGGATGTCGTGACCGCGCGGCGTTTAAGCGCTCGAATGTTGCAGAACGGCGTTACGGGAGGGACATGCGCCTATATCTTCACGCCAGAGTGAGCGCGCTTCGCCGCTATGGGCGACTTTCTCTTGTCGCGAGAGTGGGCGGGAATCTTACAAGCGATTTTAACCATCCGGAGCGGACGGATTGATGTCGAAGGTCGGGATTGCGTGCGCGACATTGATCCTCGGGCTCTCCATGGCGGGAGCGCGCGCCGACACCCTGCCGCTGCCCGACAATCTGACCGGATTCAGCACCCATGAAGGCGAGGTCTTTCTGAGCGAGAGCGATGCGCGTGAGGCTTATTTTCCGCTCGCCAGCAACTTCCTGACCCAGAAGACCCAGGCCTATTGCGGTGTCGCCAGCATCGTCATGATCTTGAACGCGCTTGGGCTTCCCGCGCCGGTGGTTCCCGAATACGCGCCGTACCGCACCTTCACCCAGGACAACGTCTTAAGCGAACAGTCGGACGCGGTTCTGCCGCGCGAGACCCTGGCGCGACAGGGCATGACGCTCGACCAGATCGGCGGGATTCTCGGCACGCAGCCGGTCAAGGCCGAGGTCCATCACGCCGCCGAGAGCTCGGTCGATGAATTCCGCAAGCTGGCGAGCGCCTATCTCCGCGAGCCCGGCCATTTCGTGATCGTCAACTATCTGCGCAAGGCGATGGGCGAAGAGACCGGGGGCCATATATCGCCGCTCGCCGCCTATGACGCGAAGGCGGACCGGTTTCTCATCCTCGACGTCGCGCGCTACAAATACCCGCCTGTCTGGGTGAAGACCGCCGACATGTTCGGCGCCATGAATACCCCTGACGCCGTCAACGACAACAAGACCCGCGGCTTCATCCTGGTGACCGCGGCGACGATTTAGTAGCGCCGGCGCGTTCTGTTGCAGACGGGGTGTTTCAAACCTCCCGCCAGCCCGGCTTGGTCGGATCGGTCAGGTGGTAAGTGATCGGCCCGATGCCCGAGATCGCGATGATCGCCGGCTCGGTCACACCCTTCTTGACGCCGTCATAGTGAGGGGTCTTCGCCACCCGGTGGACGAACGAGCCGGCCGGCACGGGAACCGTGGCGTCGGGGGCGAAATCCTCGCCGCTCGCGACGTACCACGTGCCGGACAGGACGACGCACAGCCGGTCGGTCTCATACCAATGCGGCGCGCTCATGTAGCCCGGATGCCATCGGATCATCACAAAATATTGTCCGGACGCGTGGATGTCGCTGAACATATTGGCGGATTCCGCCATTCCGGCGGGAAAATTGTAGAGCGGCTTCCACGGAATCTCATCGGGCCGCTTGACGATTGTCATCGTCGGATCGACGCCGGCGGCCTGGCCGGGCTTCACACCGAGCGCCATGGCCGCCATCGCGAGCAACGGCGCCGCAACGAGATCGCGCCTGCGCGGTTCGAGTGTGTTCATAACGTTTGCTCCCTCATAGTGACTTGGTCGTTTGGCGGGCTTGTAGCCTGAATGACTCGTCGCGATTCGAGGCCGTCATCCTACAGGTTCAGCACTCCAGCTCCTATCGCGCTCGCGATCGAGCCGAGATGCGATCTAGGATGTTTTGTGGGATGTTTTCTGTCGCTAGCGCATGAAGTTGTCCGCTTCTTCTGGTTCTGTTTTCCTGTGGGCGGGGTGGGCAAGCCGGAGGCTTGTCCATGCCGTCCACGGGCTCGCCGCTGAGCGGATTTAAGCGGCGTTTTTCGTTTCATCGGTTGCCTGAGCGTTCCTTTTTCGTCGTAGCGGCCTTAGCGGCTCAAATGCAATCGAAGACACGATGAGGCCGGATTTTTTATTTGAATCGGCCGTAACCCTTTGAAAAGTCCCGATTCCGAAAAATAGCTGATAGCAAATGGAAGCAGTTTTACTTTCATCTGCTTGCATCGCCTTGCATTTCCTTTCTTTTGCTTGCACGGATCTCGCCCGGAAGTTGTAATCTGGGGCGGCTAAGAGTAGCGGAGCGATCGGCCTAGCGGCGCCGCGCCTGAGGCGGCTTGCATCAACGCGTCCCCGCCCCGATATGCGGTTCGCCACGCCGTTTCGGCCGGCATTTCCGATTTCAACACTTTCTCCGAGAGGTTCGACATTGACCGCCGACGCCCAGACCCCGACCAGCGAAGCCGCTAGCACACAGAGCTTCGAGGCCGACGTTTCGCGCCTGCTGCAAATCATGGTCCATTCGGTCTATTCCGACCGGGAGATTTTCGTCCGCGAACTCGTCTCGAACGCGGCCGACGCCTGCGAGAAGCTGCGCTACGAATCGATCGCCAAGCCTGAACTCATCGAGGATGGCGCGCCTTTCGCGATCGAGATTACGATCAATCCCGACGCCAAGACCGTGACCTTCTCGGACAACGGCGTCGGCATGACGCGCGAAGACTTGACGAGTGGGCTTGGCACCATCGCCAGATCCGGCACCAAGGCCTTTCTGGACAAGCTCGCCGCGGAAGACGCGAGCAAGGAAGCGTCCGCCCTCATCGGACAATTCGGCATCGGCTTCTACTCGTCCTTCATGGTGGCCGACGAGGTCACTGTCGACACGCACCGCGCCGGGACGAACGAGGCCTGGCGCTGGACGTCGGACGGCAAAGGCGCTTTCACGATTGCGCCGTTGCCGCTCGAAGATGCGCCGAAGCGCGGCGCCAGCGTCACCCTGCATCTGAACGATGCCTCGCAGGAATTCCTGCAGCCGCGGACGCTCGAGCGCATCGTGCGCGACCATTCCGGCGCGGTCGCGGTGCCGATCGATCTCATCGAGAAGCTCGGGCGCCGAGAAGCGCCGCATCGCCGATGGCGCCGCGATCTGGGCGAAGCCCAAGTCCGAGGTGACAGCCCGAGGAATACACCGAATTCTATCGCGGCCTTTCCGGCCAGTTCGACGAGCCTGCGCTGACCCTGCATTGGCGCGCCGAGGGACGGCACGAATATACGGTGCTCGCCTTCATTCCGGGCTCGCGGCCGTTCGACCTGTTCGACCCGGCGCGAAAAGGGCGCAACAAGCTTTATGTGCGCCGCGTGCTGATCACCGAGGACGCCGACATCCTGCCCGGCTGGCTGCGTTTCGTCCGTCTCGTGGTCGACAGCGCCGATCTGCCGCTCAATGTCTCGCGCGAGCTGATCCAGAAGAGCGACGTGTTCGCGGCGATCCGCAAGGGCGTGACCAATCGCATCGTGCAGGAACTCGGCAAGCTCGCCGAAGCGGAGCCGGAAAAATTCGCCAAGGTCTGGGAGCATTTCGGCTCGGTCATCAAGGAAGGCCTGTACGAGGACCCGGAACGCCGCGACGGCGTGTTCAAGATCGCCCGCTTCGTCACCACCACCAACCCGGCGGGCGACCGGACGCTGGCGCAATATGTCGCGGCGCTTACGCGAGAACCAGACGGCGATTTATTATCTCACCGGCGATGACGCCAAACGCCTGGCGACGAGCCCTCAGCTCGAGGGATTCAAGGCGCGCGGCGTCGAAGTGCTGCTGCTCGCAGACCCCGTGGACGCGTTCTGGGTGTCGACTGCGGCAGGCTTCGAAGGCAAGCCGTTCAAGTCGGTGAGCCAGGGCGCAGCCGACATCAAGTCGGTCGCGCTCGTCGAGGGCGCCAACGCTCCAGCCGAGGCGAGCGGCGACGTGGCGACGCTGTTTGCGTTCTTCAAGCAGACTCTGGGAGACGAGGTCGCCGAGGTTCGCTCGTCCGACCGCCTGACCGACAGCGTCGCCTGTCTGATCGCGCCGGAATTTGGTCCCGACCGGCAGCTCGAGAAGATGCTCGCCGCGCACGGGCGGATCGGCGAGCGCGCGAAGCCCATTCTCGAGCTCAACCCCACGCACCCCCTGACCCTCGCCCTCGCCGGGCGCTTCAAGGATGGCGCGGACAAGCCGCTGATCGAGGACGCCGCCTGGCTCGTGCTTGATGAGGCGCGGCTCATGGAGGGCGCGAGCATCGAGGACCCGTCGGCCTTCGGCGCGCGCTTGAGGCGCGTGATGGAAAAGGCGCTGGGGTAGAGAGCAGCGCGGTTTCTTCGCACAAGCGTCTATTTCAGCCGCTGCTTCTCCACGTCGCTGAACATGAGGATGTAGGAGATCCGTCCTTCCTCATCGAACGTCAGGGCGTCAAAGCCAGAAAATCCGCCCTGTCCTTCAGCATCGAAGAATTTCCAAGTGGCGAGCCCCTGATTCTCAAATCCGAGCATTGACATCAGACGAAACGAACCGCCCGGACTCCGCTGTTGAAACGCTTCCAGATGCTCGACGACGTCTGCTAGACCGTTGCGAGTCTTCATCGCGTTCCGAAATATGATTGCCTGGGCGACACTGGCTCGCAGCCGACGCAGCCGCTCTTCGTCGGAGATTGCGGACCAGGCGGAAATATAGAGTTCGTAGGCGTCAACGTGCTTGTCCGTCATTTTCAATCCTCGGGTGGGGGAGGTTTGTGAGGGCGGGATCCGCCCCCGCTCCTCGTTCGCGGGTCGAAGAAGAACGCTATTCGTGGTCCGCGAAGCTCAGGGGCGCGGGTCAGCGATAAACAGCGGCCCAAGGAGCGCCTCGATCATGATCACTGACGATCTGGACGTATCAATTCTTCAATTGCGCTGTTTCCTCGCGGTCGTGGAAGCAGGGTCCGTCGCTTTGGCCGCCCGGCGCCTCGGCATGGCGTCCCCGAGCGTTTCCCGAGCCATTACGCGATTGGAAAAAGAAGCCGGCGTTAAACTGCTGCATCGGTCCACCCACGCTCTGTCGCTCACGGAGGAGGGGGAGGCTTTGCTCGATCCCGCGCAGGGGGCGGTGAGCGCCGCACGTCGGTTCCGCGACGTGGCGGCGGGCAAGGCCGACGTGACTGGCGCAGGGGTGGTGCACATCAGCGCGCCGGTCGCCTTCGCGCGTCAAGTGCTTTGCCCGCTTCTTCCAGAGTTCGCCCGGCTTTACCCAGAGGTTAGGCTCGATCTTCGCATGACCAACGAAATCGCCGATCTCGCCGAAGATGGAATTGACCTCGCCTTGCGCGCGGGCTCTCTCTCGCGCGTGCCGGGGCACATCCAGCAATCGTGGTTCAGTTTTCCCTGGGTGGTCTGCGCCGCGCCGAACTACCTTGCTCGCCGGTCGCCGCCCGGGGAACCGAAGTCAGACTGGACCGGTCGACGCCCTTGCCGGAAGGACGCGACTTTGCCAAAAGGAGCGCCCCACCCCCGGAGACACAATCGCTGTGACCGCCATCAAGGCCGCCTTTGAGCGCATCGGCGAGGAAAACGCCTTCGCGGTGCTGGCGCGAGCGGCTGAATTGCAGCGCCAGGGGCGCGACATCATCAATCTCGGCATCGGCCAGCCCGACTTCAAAACGCCGCCCCATATCGTCGAGGCGGCCGTCAAGGCTCTGCGCGACGGCGAGCACGGCTATACCGACGCGACGGGGATTGCGCCGTTGCGCGAGGCGGTGGCGGAGGATCTGCACCGCCGGCTTGGGCGCCGAGGTCTCGCCCGACCTCGTCATGATCGTGCCGGGCGGCAAGGTGACGATGTTCATGGCGATTGTGATGTTCGGCGAGTACGGGTGTCGACATCCTCTATCCCGATCCGGGCTTTCCGATCTATCGCTCGATGATCGAGTTCACTGGCGCGCGGCCCGATTCCGATCCCCATGCGGGAGGAAAACGGTTTTGCCTTCTCGGCCGAGGAGGCGCTCAACCTTATGACGCCCGAGACGCGCCTCGTCATCCTCAATTCACCGGCCAACCCGACCGGCGGCGTCACGCCGAAAGAGGAGATCGACAAGCTCGTCGCGGGCCTCGCGCGCTTTCCGAACGCAGCGATCCTGTCGGACGAAATCTACGGCCAGCTCACTTATGACGGCCTCGCCCACCAGACGCTGCTCGCCTATCCGGAGATCCGGGATCGGCTCATCCTGCTCGACGGCTGGTCGAAGACCTACGCGATGACCGGATGGCGGCTCGGCTATTCCGTCTGGCCCAAGGCCTGGCGCGACGTTGCGCGCAAGCTCGCGGTCAATTCCTATTCCTGCGTCAACGCGTCGGCGCAGTTCGCCGGGATCGCAGCGCTCAGGGGTCCGCAGGACTCGGTCGGCGCCATGCGCGCGGAATTCGATCGCCGGCGCAAGGCCGTCACGGCCGGCCTCAATCGACTGCCCGGCGTGAGCGCGGCGACTCCTAAGGGCGCGTTCTACGCTTTTCCCAATGTTTCCCGCACTGGGTGGAAGGCGAAGCCCCTCGCCTCGGCGCTCCTGCAGGACGCGGGCGTGGCGACGATCGGCGGCCCGGACTTCGGAGTCCATGGCGAGGGATACCTGCGGCTCTCCTACGCCAACTCGCTCGAGAATATCGAACGCGCGCTCGAGCGCATCGGCGACTATCTGAGCCGCCCCGCGCGTGTCGCGTAAGGCCAGTCGTGGCTCACGCGCATCTTTCTTGGTGACTAAGTGATTTTGATACGATCCCTCGTCTTTGCCGCTGTAGCAATCGCCCTGTGCCCGACGGCCCGGGCCGAGGACGCGCATCCTTCGCAAACCGCCTGCGACGCAGCAAAAATTGGCGCTCGCGAGCTCGCTGAATGCCTGAGGACCGGCGCTGACCGAGCCGACAGGGAGTTGGCGATGGCGGTCGAGGCGGCGATCAAATCGATCGACACGCGCCAGGGTCTGCTGTCGTCTCAAAAGACGCGTTGGCGTCGCTCGCTCAATGACGCCCAGGCGCAGTGGGTCGCTTGGCGTGATTCGGAATGTCAGGACGTCGCGCCTTTCGAATCAGGCATGGACGCCAAAGGCGGGGATCCGCGCTTGCGCTGTATTATCGACTACGACGCCGCGCGGGCGTCGAAGCTCAGGGCGCGCTATCCTTGAGTCGCGGCCTCACGCCCGTGTTCCAAGCGGGCTTCCACCGGGCCACGCGCACTCTCTCTTCGGCAGCGCTAAAGGAGACCGGTCTTGGAGACTCTTGAAGGCCTCGGCTTTGCTGTCGATTGGGTAGATCGCGCGTCTTACTCGCGCGAGGATCCGGCCAAGGTCGCAAGCCTGCGCGCCCACAATGGCGCGCGCGCGCTCCTCATCGCCCGCGACATGCCCGTGCTGCGCAAGAGCGAGACCGGCCTCGATTCGCTTTTGCCCTTGAGCGAGATCGATGCGCTGGGAGGCGCCCAGGTTGAAGCGCTGCTTGGCCTCGCAGGCAACGGCGCCCCCGTTTTCGCCGCCCTTCTGCCGGACGAGGCGACGGAAATGCGCTCGGACTCGAGCGACGGCTTTCGTGATTTGCGCGTTTTGGTCGTGCCTGGCCGCGAGGATTTGAAGCTCATCGACCTGCGGTCAATCGCGGTGAGTGGTCTGGTTCCGCCCGATCAGGCCGGGATGTTGGCTGCCGCCAAGGCTTTGATGTATTGGCACGCCCGGCACCGTTTCTGCTCGAATTGCGGAACGCCTAGTGAGGTCGCCGTCGCCGGCTGGCGTCGGGATTGCCCGGCGTGCAAAGCGATCCATTTTCCGCGCACCGACCCAGTGGTCATCATGCTCGCGGTCGATGGCGATGCCTGCTTGCTCGGCCGCCAGCCCAGATTCCCTAAAGGCATGTACTCGGCGCTGGCTGGGTTCGTCGAACCGGGAGAAACCATAGAGGCTGCGGTCAGGCGCGAGATCAAGGAGGAATCTGGCGTCGCCTGCGGACCGGTGCGCTATTTCGCGTCGCAGCCGTGGCCGTTTCCTGCTTCGCTCATGATCGGCTGCTTCGCGGAAGCGGAAGGCCGGAACCTGAAGGTCGATCAGGTGGAGCTCGAGGATGCTCGCTGGTTCAGCCGCGACGAGGCCATCACCCTCCTCGAACAGCGCCATCCGGGCGGCTTGTTGGCGCCAACGCCCATGGCGATCGCCCACCACCTGCTAAAGCGTTGGGCGTATAAAGGGATCAGATTTAACGAGTGAAATCGAAATGTGCGGGGGGCAAAAAAAGCGGATCGGCTAGGAGGGGGCCTGCCGATCCGCTAGACCTCGTGGAATTTATTCGGCCCGTCTTGGCGCTCGGGGGCTGGGGGGCAAGAAAACCGAGCTAACCGCGAACCGATCCCACGTGGTGAGTTTTCGAGTATGGTCCGCCCTTGCGGCACGCGCTTGACGATAAATCGGCCAAACTAAGGCATTTCCTAAAAAAATACTTTGTCTTGATGGAACAATTTCAGTGAGCACGAGCGGGCATCCTCACGAATACGTGAAAAGTTCCGCTGGCTTGCTTTCGCCGCGCCAAATATTTAGCGCTCAGTCCGCCGACACCTGTTGCTTCTCTGGTTTTTTGGCGGCGCTCTTCGCAGGTTTGCGCGCCGGCGTTCCCTTTTCAAGATGACGCGAAGATTTCACTTTGACTTTGGAGGAAGGCTGAGGGAGTTCGCCAACGTCTCCCTCCTGAGTGTTCACACCGATGGTCTTGGCGCCGACGGGGCTGGCCGCCACTGCCGTCGTCCGGCGAGCGCCCAACACTGGTCCCTTCCAGCCAGGGGCCGGGCCGACGTAGACAGGCACCGGATCGAACCGGATCCTTTCATTCGAAAGCTCGGTATGCGCCGCTCCTGCTGGGGCAAAGAGCGCCACCAAGGGAGTCGGGATTATCCCCCCGCCTCCGGCTGACGCCTGAGCCTGATCGGGGGCGCCGTCGTCCTCGGCGGCGGCGAGCGCCGCAGCGCTGCGATGCAGGCAGACGTCGGCGCGCATATTGCGCGGGGCGCCCGAGCCCGAGGCCAGGGATTCCAGCGAGCCGACGTTCCCGCCGCTCGCGAAGCCGCGGTCGAACAGGTCCGCCGCCTCTTGATTGCGCGTTTTCGCCCTTGGCGCGCCGAGCACCACGACGATCAGGCGCCTCCCGTTGTGGTTGGCGCTCGCCACGACATTGAATCCAGCCGGACAGGTGAAGCCGGTCTTCATCCCATCGGCGCCCGGATAGCGGCCAAGCAAGCCGTTGTGGTTGGGGATGTACCGGTTGCCGAGCTCAATCGCGCCGATGCTGAAGAGATCGGCATGGTCTGGAAACTCGCGCAACAGCGCACGGGCGACAATCGCCATGTCGCGGGCCGAAGACACGTGATCGGGATTATGCAGGCCGTTCGGGTTGACGAAATGCAACTCACGCATGCCCAGCCGCCGCGCGTCGGCGTTCATCTCGTCGGCGAAGGCCTCGATCGAGCCCGACACGCCCTCCGCGACCATCACCGCCACGTCGTTGGGCGACTTGACCATCAGCATCTTGAGCGCGTTATCGAGGGTCACCTGGGTGCCGGGCCGGAATCCCATTTTCGAGGGCGGCATTCGCGCGGCGCGAGCCGACATGACGAGCGGCGTGTCGAACGTCAGTTTGCCGTTTCGGACCGCGTCCAGGGCGACATAGACGGTCATCAATTTCGTAAGCGACGCAGGATACCACGCGTCGGTCGCTTCGTTCTCCATCAACACCTGGCCGCTGTCTGCGTCGACCACGAGGTAAGGTGTCGCCGCCTGCACTGAGGCGACGCCGAGGGCCAGCGCGGCGGCGAAACCAAATAGGACACGCCGTCCGATCCAGGATCGGCCAAATGGCATGGTTACGTTCCCCACGATGTCAAGAACTCCGACTTTCCTAGTGGAGAACAGCTGAAATCTCAAGCCGCGACGGTGTTTGGCGGCGACTTGGCGGGGAGAAACGAGACCCGGCTGCCGGCGCAGATTGTGCGAGCGCTCAAACGATGTGGAACCGCTGCTTCGCCGGGTCCACGGCCGTCCCCTGGCGGGAAGTGGGCCGCAAGAATTTCGCCACAGCTTGTCGCGAGCCCAGTGAGCGCGGCTTCGGTCTCCCCGGCGGCAAGCGGTCCCAGCGCCTCATTGACGGCGGCTTGCCATTGCGCCTGAGGAACCAGGCGATCCGCATCCTCGGCTGGAACGATACGGATGTAATGTTCGGCTAGCGACACATAGATGAGCGCCCCACAGCGCGAGCGGTCGATCCCGCGCAGGACGAACTGCGCGAGCGCCGCGCGGTGGCCAGCCGAGCGCGCGACGCGTTTCGGGATAAGCCACCGCCGCACCGGCGGCAGGGAGACCAGCACGGCAGCGAGAATGGCGACGAGCAGCTGAGCGACATAGATGCGGTGCGCGGAAAGATCGGTGAACAAGAGCAGCGGCAACGGCGTCGCGAGGGCGAGCATGCAGGCGCCGAGCAAAAACTCCCCGTCCAGAGAGGTGGATGCGCCGGCGAGCACACACACGAGCGGCGCCCGAGTTTCGAGCTGCGCCTCGTCGTAAGCGGTCTCGACGCGCTCCGCCGCTTCGGGATCGAGAATCATCACCAGCCTCCCGAGGCGCCGCCGCCTCCGGAAGACCCGCCCCCACCAGAAAAGCCGCCGCCCCCAAACCCTCCGCCGCCGAACCCGCCTCCGCCGCGATACCCGCCTCCGAATCCGCCCGTGCCCATCGGAATGAAGATGACGTTGCCGCCGCCTCGCCGGCTCATACGGCTGATCACGAACATGAGGAAAAGAAAGATGAGGAAGGGCGCCAGCGTATCGAGGAGAGACGCCTCGTGTTCTGCGCGCATGTCGGCCGGCTTCGGCTTCCACTCGGCCGAATCCGTCGAGAGCGTGGTGATGATGTCGTCGACGCCGCGCGTCACGCCGCCGTTGAAATCGCCAGCCTTGAATCGCGGCGCGATCGCATTGGAAATGATGATGCTGGAGACGGCGTCGGTCAGCGTGCCCTCGAGGCCGTACCCGACTTCGATGCGCACCCGTCGCTCCTTCGGCGCGATCAGAAGCAGCGCGCCGTTGTTCTCTTTTGCCTCGCCAAGCTTCCAGGCGCGAAACAGCCCATTGGCGTAAGGCTCGATCTCCGCGCCGTCGAGCGAGGGCACCGTCGCCACGACAAGCTGGATTCTGGACTTCTGTTCGAGATCGGCGAGCTTGCGCTCGAGGTCGGCCTTCGTGACAGGCGAAAGGATGTTCGCCTGGTCAACGACCCTTCCCGTCAGCGGAGGAAAATTGGGCGCCGCGAGCGCCACGCTCGCCCACAGAGCCGCGAGCAGCGCGACGACCAGCGCCTGCGGCCAGACGAATGACGCCCGCGGCCGAAGGCCGGGCATGCAAGCGCTCCCTCGAACGGGTTAGAACTTCACCTTCGGCGCCGCTTGCGCTTCAGAATCGGCGGTGAACGGCACCAGCGGCTTGATCGAGCGGAACACCGTCTGCGCCCAGAGCACGCTTGGGAAGGTCCTGAGCGTCGTGTTGAAGTCCTGCACGGCGGCGATGTAATCACGCCGGGCGACAGAGATCCGGTTCTCCGTCCCCTCGAGCTGGGATTGCAGCGCGAGGAAATTCGCGTTCGATTTGAGCTCGGGATAGTTCTCGCTGACCGCGAGCAGTCGCCCGAGGGCGCCCGACAGCGCGTTTTGCGCATCCTGCAGCGCTTTGACCTTTGCCGGGTCGGTCAGGTCGTTGGCGTCGAGGTGAATGGAGGTCGCCTTGGCGCGCGCCTCGGTGACCTGAACGAAGACATCCTTTTCCTGTTTGGCGAAGCCTTGAACGGTCGCGACCAGATTGGGAACGAGATCGGCGCGGCGCTGATATTGGTTCTGAACCTCGGCCCAGGCCGCGTTGGCGGCTTCCTGCTTGGTCGGAATAACATTGTATCCGCAGGCCGAAACCGAAACGGCGATCAACGCCAGAGCGGCGAGCGCTCGCAACCGATTGAATAAGCCCATTGCCAACCCCTCCCGACAAGACCCCGCGGCTGTCGCGGGTCAGAGCCTAATCATAAGGCGCCAAACACCATTAATCCACCAGCTATGACAAGGTCTTGACGGGCAAACTGGCGGAACAGTCTGTCAGGCGAGCTTGATCGCATCCCGCGCATTCACTAGAAGCCCTCGTCCGGCATGCGACGCCTGACGTCAATTTCTCCGCAAGGCTCATGTTTCGCGAAGGCTGAACAACTCATGCGTGTGTATTACGATCGAGACTCCGATCTCAATTTGATCAAGGCCAAGAAGGTCGCGGTGGTCGGCTATGGCAGCCAGGGCCACGCGCACCTTCTTAACATGCGCGACAGCGGTGTGAAGGAGATCGCGGTTGCGTTGCGACCGGACTCTCCTTCGGCCAAAAAGGCTGAGGCCGAAGGCATCAAGGTCATGGACGTCGCGGCCGCGGCCAAGTGGGCGGACATCGTGATGATGCTGACGCCGGACGAACTGCAGGGCGATATCTATCGTGAGCACCTCGCGCCCAACATGAAAAAGGGCGCCGCGCTGATGTTCGCCCATGGGCTCAACGTTCACTTCAATCTCATCGAGCCGCGCGCCGATCTCGACGTGCTCATGGTCGCGCCGAAAGGCCCCGGCCACACGGTTCGATCCGAATATAAGCGAGGCGGCGGCGTGCCGTGCCTGATCGCGATCCACCAGAACGCAAGCGGCAACGCCCACGACCTTGGCTTGTCTTACGCTTCGGCGATCGGCGGGGGCCGCGCCGGCGTCATCGAGACCTCGTTCCGGGAGGAATGCGAGACCGACCTTTTCGGCGAGCAGACGGTGCTCTGCGGCGGCCTCGTCGAACTGATTCGCGCCGGCTACGAGACGCTGGTGGAGGCCGGTTATGCGCCGGAGATGGCCTATTTCGAGTGCCTGCACGAGGTGAAGCTGATCGTCGACCTCATTTATGAGGGCGGCATCGCCAATATGAACTACTCGATCTCCAACACTGCGGAATACGGGGAATATGTCACCGGTCCGCGTATCATAACGCCTGAGACCAAGGCTGAGATGAAACGCGTGCTTGGAGATATCCAGTCGGGCAAGTTCACGCGCGATTGGATGCTCGAGAACCGTGTCAACCAGACTTCGTTCAAGGCGACCCGCGCCCGCGCGAACGCCCATCCGATCGAAGAGGTCGGAGCGAAATTGCGCGAGATGATGCCCTGGATCGGCAAGAACAAGCTCGTCGACAAGGCGAAAAACTGAGAACGCGGGAAGCGCCAAGCATGGGCGCGGGCGACGCCGAATACAGTCGCCCGTTTCTGCTGGACAGCCCGGCGCGCCTTTGCTAAACGCCGGCCCTTGCCGCGCGAAGCCGCGCGGCGGATGCGATGGGCGCATAGCTCAGTTGGTAGAGCAGCTGACTCTTAATCAGCGGGTCCAAGGTTCGAGCCCTTGTGCGCCCACCATCGAACTTCGGAATCCGGCCGTTGACGAGGAGTGTCCCCGTTGGGCAGGCGCTGCCTAGCCTTTTGAGGCGCAGATTTTCAAGCACTCAGCCGGTGGCGGATTCCTCCCTTCGCTTTGACAGACCGCGCCTCGTCGCGACGCGGGACTTGTGATAACTCTCGCCCTGTCACCTCCAGCGTCGACCGTCATACTGTGCAACCGTCGAGCCTAAGCGCCAATCAATAGAGAAGGAACTCTTGACCAGTCTGTTCGACCTGACCGGGCGGGTCGCGATCGTCACCGGCTCCTCTCGGGGTATCGGCCGAGCCATCGCCGAACGACTCGCCGAGCATGGCGCGACGGTCATCATCTCGTCGCGCAAAGCAGACGCCTGCGCCGAGACCGCCGCGGCCATCAATCACGCGTGCGGGCGCGAGGCGGCCAAACCGATCGCAGCCAACATTTCGTCCAAGGAGGAGCTTCAGCGGCTCGTCGACGAGACGAACAAAGCCTTTGGCCGCATCGACATTCTGGTGTGCAACGCGGCGTCAAATCCCTATTACGGGCCGATGTCCGGCATCTCGGACGAACAGTTCCGCAAGATTCTCGAGAACAACGTCCTCGCCAACCACTGGTTGATCCAGATGGCCGCTCCCGGCATGCTCGAGCGCAACGACGGCTCGATCGTCATCATCTCCTCGATCGGCGGCCTGAAGGGCTCGCCTGTGATCGGCGCCTACAATGTCTCCAAGGCGGCCGACATTCAGCTGGCGCGCAATCTCGCGGTCGAATGGGGAAAGCACAATGTCCGCGTCAATTGCATTGCGCCCGGCTTGATCCGAACGGACTTCGCCCGCGCATTGTGGGAGAATCCGCAGACGTTGAAGGCGGTCAACGCGCGGACGCCACTCGGGCGCATTGGCGAAGCAGACGAAATCGCTGGCGCCGCAGTTTTTCTGGCGTCGAAAGCCGGATCGTTTATGACAGGACAGACCATCGTCATCGACGGCGGCGCCACGATCGCTGGCTAGGCCAAGACAATCACTGCATTCCTCAAGAAGACAAGCGACGAAGCCGAATGCTCAGATCGATTCCGCGAATGACTGAGGCGCCGTATGCCGCCTTCGAGGCAATTCCAGGCGCGCTCGACAGCGGCGCGCTCATCATCTGCGATCACGCCTCCAACGCCATTCCTCCCGGTTACGGCACGCTCGGGCTGCCGCGTGAAGCGCTTGAGCGCCACATCGCCTATGACATCGGCGCGGCCGAAGTGACCCGCGCTCTTGGCGAGGATGCTCGGCGCGCCGGCCGTGCTCTCGACCTATTCGCGGCTGGTCATCGATCCCAATCGCGGCCTGGACGATCCGACGCTGGTGATGCGCTATTCCGACGGCGCGATCGTTCCCGGCAACGCGTATGTCGACGCTGCTGAGATCGCCCGCCGCAGCGCGCGATTCTGGGCGCCCTATCGGCAAGAGATCGCGGCGACGGTCGATGCGATGACGGCGACCGGCGAGCCGCCGGCGCTCATCTCGATCCATTCGTTCACCCCCGTCATGCGCTCGCTCGCGCGTCCCTGGAAGATCGGCGTCCTGTGGGATCACGACGGACGCATCCCGAAACCGCTGATCGAAGCGCTGATCGCGGAACCCGATCTTCGCGCCGATGAGGTCGGCGACAACGAGCCGTACGACGGCGCTTTGGCCGGCGACACGATCGACGAGATCGCCACTTCGCGCGGATTGGCCAATGCGCTGATCGAGATCAGGCAGGACCTGATCGGCGAAAAGAACCACGCGATCGCGTGGGCCGAACGCATCGCCCGCATTTTACGGCCGATCATCGCCGATCGGCGGTCGCGTGAGCCTGCCGATCTCGGCAGCCGCGCGTGGACGACGGATCATCGTCGGGGAAAACGCTCTTCCGCAACTTGACGCGAAGCGACGTTAGGGGCGATCCGTCGCCCTCCACAAAACGGGTCGAGGTTAGGAATGAACATGGCGAAGGCACCGGATACGGATACGATCAGTTCGAGCGAGGTCAACGCCGGTCATCTGCTCGCGTTCATCGAGCGGATCGAGCGCCTGGAAGAGGAGAAAAAAGCGCTCACAAGCGACATCAAGGAGGTCTACGGCGAGGCCAAGGCAAACGGCTTCGACGTGAAGATCATGCGAAAGATCGTGTCGATCCGAAAACAGGACCGCGACAGTCGAATCGAGGAGGAGACGGTGCTCGATCTCTATTTGGCTGCTTTGGGGATGAGTTGACGCGCCCTCCGCAGCGATGTTGGCTCCCTCGGCGTCACCGGTAGCGGACGTTTTGTCCAAATCCGATGCAGCAGCGCATTGCATGGTCCAGTGACGATCGCCTTGTCATCGACCCTCGTCGTGTCACAATGATCAGACCTCATTGTGGGGGTAAGCGCATTCCTCGCGGGACGATAGCGATGTTTCACCAACGGGCGCGAGACGGTTTCGGGGCGGCAATCGCTGGCTCGATCTCCGTCGCTGATCTTTTTCGCAATTTGCTTGTCCGCGGCGCCCAATTGCTTCGCGGATCGAAGCGGCTCCGCTTACGGTCGAGCGCCCCCCGAGACAGACGATGGAGCTGACCCAAGGATTCTCGACTACAATTCATAGCGAGCGTCCAATCGGAAAGATCTCGATAACCGATCCGGAAGTCGTCGATCTGGTCTTGCGGACCGACAAAAGCGCAGTCCTCATCCCCCAGCGTCCCGGACGAACGAACATTGATTTTCTTGACGATCACGGGGCAGTGATCGGAAGCATGGACGTCACCGTCGTCCGACAAAGTACGAAGGATCGTGTCGTGATTTACAATCGCCCTTCTCTCGGGGCGTATTCGACGTTCCACTGCGGACAAAGGGGTTGCGAGCATTTTGAGGAAATACCCAACAAGGAAGAAGCTTTGACGCCGAACCTTCCTCAGGATCGCAGTCCGAACGGCATGCCTCCTCAATAGAGCAGGCGCGTTCGGCGAGCCATTTGCCGATAGCCCGTCACCTTGCCGAACGCTTAGCTCGCGCTCACATTAGCTGACCGCAGTCGACGCTTCCGCACGGCTCTCCGTTTGCAGAACGCTCGATGAAGTTCTGGCTCGAGCCCAACAGCTTTATGTTGTTCAACGTTGTCTGATTGTTGGGGTCGCGCCGCAAGGCGGACTGAAACTTCGAGCGCGCAGCTTTGAGATCGCCTCGCAACATATACGAATAACCTTCGTTGTTGAGGAGCTGTGTCGTTTCGCCGTCGAGTTTCGCGGCCGCGGCATAGGCTCGATCTGCGAGATCGAAGCGCCCCAGTCGATCGTAACTCGCCGCCAATCCGGTCCATGCGGTCACGTCGCGTGGCGACTTTTCAACCGCATCCTGGAAATATTGCTGGGCCAAGCCAAAGTTGCCTTCGTAGAACCGCTGGATGCCAAGCCGCACCGGCTGATCCGAGGGATAGTATTTAACGTCGCCGGGATTTTGCCCGGTGACCGGGTTGGGGACAGGCGTTGGCGTCAGTCCGGTCTGGTTGCATCCAGCGGCCGACAACGCCAAAAACATCACCAGCATCGACCGACCTAGGGTCCCGACGCCCACGCGGAACTGCACTCTTAATTCCCCGCATTCTGCCGGCGTGTGGATCCATGTTCCAACCCGCCTGTTGCCGATCCTCGACAGTCGAAAATCAATGGTGCGCTCAACCTAGGGGTCGAACGCAGCGGAAAGGAGGCGCCAAAAGCTACATCGCCGAGCTACAAGTGCTCGGTGATCCTCCAATAGACGGGAGGCGTTGGTGGACAAGGAATTGAGTTCTTGAGGTACTCAGATCCGGCTAGCTCTCAACCAATCAGGATCGTCGGTGTACTTTGTTTCTTACGCGTTCCACTCGGACCATTCGGCTCAGCTCGCAATCAGCCGCACCAACTTCAAAATAACAGGCAGAAGAACAATCATCAAGATTATCGGGAAAATGCCAAGCGCCAATGGCACTACCATTTTGACCGGCAACTCATTTGCCTTCTTCTCAGCGAGCAACATTCTCTTCGAGCGCATATCTTCACTGAATTCTCGTAGCGTCGTGGCGACGTCGCCGCCAAGTTCCACAGAATGCCGCAAGACAGCGACGAAGGATGCCGCTTCGTCCAACCCCAACCGGTCCGCGAATGCGCTCAGCGCGTCGACGGAGCTTCTCCCCGCTCGCATCTCGGCTCCCATCAACTGGATATTGTGGCCAAGCGCTCGGCTTCGCTTGCCGAGCCGGTCGCGGATTCTCTCGAATGACGCCTCCACGGTCAGACCCGCTGTCACGCAAACTGTCAGCAGATCCAGGAGATCCGGAAAATTCACGCGATACTCGGCGATTTGCCAAGACTGGCGGCGTGCGAGATAGGCGTCGGGCCCAAGCACTCCAACGCCGACGGCCGCGGCCGCAGCGAGCGCAAAAGTGAGCGACGAAAGATCGCGCAGCAGCAGCGTGCAGGTCAGTAGAACCAGCGCCGGCACAACAACGACGGCGCATACGCGTGCAAGAACGTAAAATCGGACCGCGTTAGGGCTGAAATAGCCCGCACGCACCAGTTTCAGCCTCAGCTCTTTGCTGACTTTCTGGCTGATGCCGAGCACGCCTTCGGTGAAGGGCTCCGCCACCAAGACGCCTACGTTGTCAACTGGGCTTAGCGTCAGCGCGTCAGACATGCCTGAACCGGCTGGCAGCCGTCGTTGCAACCGACTGCGGCTCGTGACCAGATTCCCGACAGCGAAAGTGATGCCAGCGGCCGAAATGAAGGCGGCCGAAACGAAGCCAATAAGCCAAATATCCATGTCCGAACCTAGATCTTGAAGTTCACCATGCGATAGATCGCCGAAATTGGCGACGACTAACGATACGCCTCCGTAGACGAGGGCCGGGACAAGCACCGGACTGCCAGCCAGCTCGCCAAAATAGTCCCTCGAAAGCAATCGGACTGCGCCATAGAGAATGAATGGCATGGCGGTCAGAAACCATGCCGATAACCGCCCTTCGGCGCTCAGCGCCTTGACCTTGAGCTGGAGCGTGCTTCGCTGGCGCATCAGCGTCGCGAGCCGTCCGAGCACTTCCGCCAGATTGCCGCCGGTCTGACTCTGCACGCTGACGGCCGTGACCAGGAACAGCAAATCGTCCTGGCCGACACGACGATGCAGATTGACGACGGCCGTCGTGACATCCTGGCCAAACGCAACCTCCTCGGCGGTGATGGCGAGTTCGGCGGCGATCGGGTCGCGCATCTCCCTGGAGGCAAGTCCAATAGCGCTCACGAACGGGTGCCCGATCCGCAAGCTGCGCACGATGATGTTCAGGGCGTCTGGCAACTGAGCGGTGAAGGTATCGATCCGCCGTCGACGCGTGATCGCCAAATAAAGGACGATACCCGCCAAGCTGACGATCAAACCGACCGCTGCGGCCGCCCAGAGATGGGAGAGAAAGGGCCATAGCGCCAGCGTAACCACAGTCCAAAGCGGCGCCGCCCATAGTCCAAGCGACAGGATGGAAATTCTGAGGCCCGTCTGGGCCAGGAATTCATTCAAACTCGCGAGCGCGGGGTGATCAAAATTGGCAAGTCCCAGCTCCTGACGCAGAATGTCGACAGGCTCGCCCCTGGATCCGCCGGAACTCGCAGTCAGTCGTCGGTTGATCGCGTTACGGGAGCGCTGTCCGGCAGCAATCAACCGATATGAGGCTTGGACCGCGAGGATGACCCCGGCGAATACGATGCAACAGATGATCCAGACGCTGCTCATGGCGCTCACAGGGTTCGATTTGGATCGAAGCAGTTCGATTGCACGTCGATGCCGTAGGCCTTGAGGTCGGCGAGAAAGCGCGGACGAATTCCTGTCGCTTTGAAACTTCCGTGCAGCGTCCCCTTGCCGTCCGTGAAGTCCTTCACGAACTTGAAGATCTCGTGCATCTGGATGACGTCCCCTTCCATGCCCGTGATCTCGCTCACGCTGGTTAGGCGCCGGGCGCCGTCGGGCAGTCTCTGCACTTGAATAACAAGCGTTATCGCGGAGGCGATCTGGCTGCGGATGGCGCCGAGCGTCATCGGCGTGCCGGCCATGCCGACCATTTGCTCGAGCCTCTTCAGCGCGTCGCGCGGCGAGTTCGCGTGAACCGTGGTCATCGAGCCTTCATGGCCGGTGTTCATCGCCTGCAGCATGTCGAACGCCTCTTCGCCGCGGCACTCGCCGATGATGATGCGGTCGGGGCGCATTCTGAGCGCGTTGCGAACGAGGTCGCGTTGTCTCACTTCGCCCTTGCCCTCGACGTTGGCGGGGCGGGTCTCCAGACGGCCGACGTGCGGCTGTTGCAGTTGCAGTTCGGCCGCGTCCTCGATGGTGATCAGGCGCTCGCGGGCCGGAATGAAATTCGACAGCGCGTTGAGCATCGTCGTCTTGCCGGACCCGGTGCCCCCAGAGATGAGCGTCGAAACCTTGCCCGCGACAGCGGCTGCGAGAACCTCCGCGATCGCCGGCCGCAAGCTTCCCACTTCGACGAGCCGGTCCATATCGAAAACGCGCTCGGCAAACTTTCGAATCGAAACCAGCGGTCCATCGACGGCGATCGGCCGCACGGCAACGTTGACGCGCGAGCCGTCGCGCAACCGCGCATCGACCATGGGCGACGATTTATCGACGCGCCGTCCGATCGCCGAGACGATCCGGTTGATGATGCGCAGGAGATGCGCTTCATCCTTGAAATGGACCTTGGCTTCCTGCAATTGCCCGAAGCGCTCGATGTAGCAGCGCTTATGGGTGTTGATCAGAATGTCGGTGACTGTCGGGTCCTTCAGGAGCGGCTCGAGCGGACCGTAGCCCGTCATTTCGGCAATGATCTCGTTCGAGAAAATGTCGAGCTCTTTTTGATTGAGCGACAGGCTTTCGCGACGAACGTAATCGCCGACGTAAGTTCGAACCTGCTTCGCAAGTTCGTCGGGCGGCATCTTTTCGAGCGCCGCCAGGTTGAACTCGTCGATGATGCGCTCGTGCAGCTTCAGCTTTTCGTCCAGCAATCCAGGCCGGCGCGCAATCAGGTCGGCGTAGAAATCTTCCGGGCCGGCGGACGGCGTCTCCGGACCCTTGTCGCGAACCGTCGGCTCGCGCTCGCTTGTGCTCTTGCTGCTCAGGAACCCCATGGCGCTTATCCGATCGACCGACGCAGAACCGGAGCGGACTTCAGCCCCGTGCAAAATTTCGAGATCGCTGCAATATCCCTGACCGACTTGTCGGATGGATAGGCAAGCGTCATCGGCGTTCCGACATTGACGCACTCAATCGCGACGCGGGCGTTTCTGACCAGGATGCGTTTTTCCTCGCCGAGAATTCGCGCGACGTGGTCGGCTCTGGCCACCTTGCCCATGAAGCCAAAGTCGCAACGGTTGACCACCGCGCGCACATCGGCGGTGATCGTCGGCTCCGCTCTCACGGCTTTGAGCGTCTCCTCGATTTGCCTGAGCCCTGGAATCGTATTGAGGCCGGTAACGAGAATTCCCTTCGAGGCCGCGAGCAGGGGAATGGTCCACGAATGAACTGAGAGCGGCAGATCGATGATAATGGTGGCGTACCGATGCGCCATACGATCGAACAATGCGGACAGAGCCTCGACATCGAGATCACGGGCGTGAAAGCGGCTGCGGCTGGCCGCAAAGACGTCCAGACCACTTGAATGGCGGCTGATGAACGCGCTCAGGAGGTGGTCGTCGAGACGCTCCGGCGCGGCGACGATCTCGTCGAACTGAAACTTCGGTTCGATGTCGAGATAGTCGCACACGTGACTGGACTGGAAATCAAGGTCGACGAGCGCGACCTTGGCGCCTTTCGTCGACTTGTCCCTGACGAGATGGATAGCGGTTTCGATGGCGAGCGTCGAATTGCCGACTCCACCGGCGCTCGGCGCGAACGAGATCACCGCGGGGGATCCGATCGCGACATCGTCTTTCGCGGGCGCGCTGACGCGCGCGACAATGTCGAGAATTTCGTTCGGCAGTCCGGCCTCGGCGACCCAGTCGGCGTTTCCGGATTGAATGAGCCGCTTATAATCCCCGGCGGAAATGTCGCCGCCAACAATGATGGAGAATACATTGCGCGGATGACGCCTGACGTCCGCGATCAGGTTGTCGACGTTGGTGTTCTTCGCCGCGGCTGGAACCAGCAGCACGATTGATCGTCTCTCGCTGTCGTCCGATCCTTGATCGATATCTTCCACTGTTCGAATGCGCTTGAGGTCTGGAATTGCCGACCTGAGTTTGTCCTCGATCTCATCGGCTCTCGCGCCGTCGTCGCCCCCTTGCGTGAGATAAATGGTCATCGACTCACCATCCCAAACGCTAGCGGTACAACTGGACGAGATTGAAGATTTTGACGTTGTCGGCTGGCCCTACCGATCCGGTGATCTCGCCATAAAGATTGCCGTCCTTCAGCGCGCTGTACGGCTGGGTCATAAAGAACTTCCCGAACGCGGCCACAGGCGTTTTGGAGGACGCGCCGGCGCCCGTGATGTTGCCGAGGGCTGTTTGAGCGAGGCAGTTGATGATGGGCACGACCAGATTGCGCCGATCGACGCCGCCGGTCGTGGTGTCGACGGCGCTGACACCCCGCGCGCTGGCGCAAAACGGCGCGCCATTCTCGGTCTGAAAACGGCCCACGGGATTCCGAGCGCCTTGCTGATCCGGCTGGCCGTTGCTCGTCCAACCGTTTCTTCCCGACCAGTCATTGATCGCCGCCCGCGTGCGACCCCTGGCCGATTTCATATCGGTAGACCTGGTAGCGGCTAACGGTTGTTTTGGCCGGCGCTCCGCACACGCCGCCCAACGCCGTTCCAACCGTCGCGGCCGACGGGCCGTGGGGATGATTGATGGCCCAGTAATTCGCACAGTCCCACTGACCGTTGCCCTGAGCGCCGCCGAGGCCGGGAAACGAGATATCCTCAGGCAGGCCGCTGGTCGTCCATTCGATCGTCAGGCCGTCTGAAGCCTGTGTCTCGCTGGCGGGGGTAGAGAGGGTTATTGTCGAGCCGGAAGAACTGGCGATGGTGGCGGGACTGTCTGCAGTGCTCGCGAGATAGCCAGCAGTATCGATGACCGGCTCACCAGCCGCCGCTCCGATCGCCCCGACAACATCCGTCACGACATTCGAGTCCTTGGTCACCGTCCCCACGGTTCGAGCCGAGGGATATGTATAATAGAGGTTCGACCCGCTGGCCGGGGCAGCGCTGCACCAGTC
The DNA here is from genome assembly GCA_963762335.1 of uncultured Alphaproteobacteria bacterium. Taxonomy (GTDB): domain Bacteria; phylum Pseudomonadota; class Alphaproteobacteria; order Rhizobiales; family Beijerinckiaceae; genus Roseiarcus. The sequence goes on from CAVXKU010000022.1 coordinate 192,711, forward strand.
GACAGCGCTCGACTTGCGTCCCGGAAGATAGCCCTTTCGCACGTTGATCGCCGGCGGCCCGGCGCTTGTCGAGGCTAGCGGCGGATCCTGGTTATAGATGTCAAATCGAGTGTCGAAATATTGTTCAGCTGCGTTCTTGTTGCCGATGGCGAGGCTCACGCCCGCATCGCTGTAACAAGCGCCAGTTCCGCCTCCCACATTCTTCGCCATGCAGGCCGCATCATCGCAGCCGTCCGTCGTATTCAGCCAGCCGAAGTGGCCGGGGCCGACGCCGCTTCTGTTAAGCTTGAGTTGGCGCCTCAAGATCGCTGGATCATCGAAAGCAGCATAGAGGGCCTCCGTCGCTTGCGCATCGGACATCGAACCCGCGCTCTCTTCGTATGGGTTGCAGACGAAGATTGGCGGGACTGAACAGACGCTGGTTCCGGCGAATCCGGCCACCGCCTCTGCGCCCGCCGCGAACGCATTGGTTGAGATATTCGCCAAGAACGAGGCTGGAAGAATTGTCGAAAAAGTCTGAGGCGTGATCTTCACGGAGACGTATTTCGCATCCGAATCCCCCGTCGCCACCGAGCCGCCGATCCCGTCGCTCGCAGCCGACAGGCTGGAATAGAAAACAAATGTGTAAGCCAGTGTCGGCGACGACCCGACGCCGAAGATCGTGTTGGCCGATTTCGTTGAAGCGTGGGCGTTCTCCATCGCAGAAATAGCGCGCGCCTCTGCGCCCGGCTGTTTGTTGAGTTCGCGGGCGCCGGCGAGCGCCAGGCTGTCGGCGGCAGCCTGCACCTGGGTTTGCAAGCTCATGCGTCGGGACCCATCCAGGGCGAGCAGGCCAAATCCGACCAGGACCGGCAGCATCACCGCCACGTAGGGAACCATCAAACCATCGGTGTCTCGCCACAAGGCGGACGCGAAGCGAGCGAGAGTTCCGTCATTGCGAGGAGCACAGCGACGAAGCAATCCAGAGAACGAAGGGCGCCCTACGATCCCTGGATTGCTTCGCCATAGCCCGTCCGGAAGGACGGGCGTCTTTCGACGCCCTATGGCTCGCAATGACGACGGTGAATCCATCTAGTCAGCAGCTGAAGCCGACAAGGCTTCCCCCGTTATCGTGGTTGTGACTTGCGGTATGTTGATGGCCGCGAATGGCAGGAAGAAAAACTTGAACGGCAGTTTCGTCTTGGACGAGGAGGCGTTCAGCGAAACTGTGATCGTCGGAACGGGGCCGGAATTCCGTCCGGCGTAGCCCAGTCCCGTCTGCTTATAAACGACCGTGACATACTCAGGCTTTATCGCCGCGTAGAGATTGCACATGCCCGCGAAATACTGGGAGGCCGGAGGCGTGCACTCCCTCTTGCCCGCTCTTCCGTAAACAAGGAGCCCCATGGCTTCATCCGAATACGAACCCATGCCGTCGCACGCGCCGCTCAAGCAGGCGCAACCAGATCCGCCGCACTCGACGGTGAAGTCCGGCATGGCGCTTCCTGACACAAGGTCTGGACTCAATGCATTGCTCGAAAGCGAGCTCAGACCGGAGGCGACGGGATCGGACACGGCGGCGATGCGCGCGCCGATCTGAACCGCCTTGGCCGCGGCGTTCCACTGGTAAAGAGCATTCATGAAATCGACCCCGCCGAAAAGAAACAGGATCAGAATCGGGAGGATGATCGCGACTTCGACGAGCGGGCCGCCATCTTCATCTCGAGCCAGTTGCGCAATGAACGATAACTTCCAACGTGGCGGCTTCCGAGCGGCGACGAACCCCACCGCCTCGTCCTGAGGAGCGATGTCGAGGCCGCTTCGCGTGCGCCTCGAAGGACGAGGGGGTCGGGAGTTACAATAAGCGAGGGCATGGTCATCAGCCCGGTCCTATGAATCGCTCCTGATGGGAAAAAGCGAGAGGCGGCGGCTTCAAACCGAGCGATGAGAACAGCCCGAGCGATGGATCGTTGAAGCGGGTGGCGACGTCGATGATCGTCATGCTCGTCGAGCCGTCGGCGTAGTTTCCCGTCGCAAGCGCGGCGCTTGAGAGGCAATTGATCGTCACATCGGCTGCATTCCAGCCACTGACGCGCGCGGCGCCGCCCACGCCAGTCTGGGCGGTCGTCGCAATGTTAGCCGCATTCGACGCATACAGGACGCCGTTTTGATCCCTCTGCGCGCAGGGATCGCGATTGCCGTCGGTAAGCTCGATCCGGGTCATGTAACGCGCCGCGTCGCGCAGACCCGACACCACGAGCTGCTGGTTGTACAAAAACCAGGAAAACTCGAACACGCCAAGAAACAGGCTGAGCAGCAGAGGCATGATGATCGTCGCCTCCACCAGCGCGGATCCATCCTCGTCACGCCATAAGGACATCGTTTTTTCTGGGATGCATGCAGCCATCGCCGCGCGACCTTGCAATTCCTAATAGCCTTGAGGAGTGGGGGACTGGGAAGTCGTCATTCCGGTGGAAGCGCCGTTCGTTGCTCCGGCTCCGGCTCCGCCGCCAGCGCCGGAGTTCCCCCCTGCGGGCGTTGCGCCCTCGCTCGCGCCCGTCGAGCCGCTTTCATAGCGCGTGATCGCCTTCACGATACGCGCGCCATTCCCTGGAATGTTCGTGTCGTTGGCATAGCGCGGCCACGGCGTTGCTGTTTGCATGGCGATATTCGCCGCCTGGGCGTTGCCGCCCGTTGTCGAAACCAGGGCGGTTCGCTGAAGGTAGTCGGAAAACGGGTCGTCGAACCCGACCGTCGAGGAGCAGCCGGCAACCGTCAGAGTTGCGCCGAGAGACAGGATCGCAACAGCGCTTCGCGAGGCGCGCCATTGACCTTTCAACCGCTCCACCATCAACTCACTGACCGCCGAGAATATGGCCGTAGGGTCCCTGGAGGCCCCCGCCGCTCGTCACATAGTCGGTGTATCGTTTCTTGCGCTCGATATCGCCCATCAGGAACAGGTCGACGTCATTCGACTGAAGCGCCGTATCGAATGGGGTGGCCAGATGTTGCCCCGGACGCACAGGCTTCACGAGATGTGGAGACACGATGATGACGAGATCCGTCTGGCTCTTCTGAAAGTCGGTGGAGCGAAAGAGCGCGCCGAGCACCGGCACGTTGCCGAGCCACGGGAGCTGATTGATGCTTTGCGAATCTTGCGCCTGGAGCAAGCCGGCGATCGCGAAACTCTGCCCGTCCCGCAGTTCGACCGCGGTGTGCGCCTTGCGCTCGGTCAACGAGGGGACGGTTGTTCCATTGATGTTCAGACTGTTGGCCGTGTTGATCTCGGTCACGGACGGGTTCAGCTGTAAATTGATGATGCCGTTGTTGAGGACAGTGGGAGTGAAATCCAGACCGACCCCGAACTGCTTCCATTCGATGGAAATGTTCGGCGTGTAGTTGACGCCGATTCCGAGCGTCGTGTTCGTCGCATTCGTGCCTTGCACGACGGGCACGGGAATCTCGCCGCCGGCGAGAAATGTCGCCTTTTCCCCCGAAAGCGCCACGAGATCCGGTTCGGCCAGACTCTTGACGAGGCCTTTGGTCTCGAGCGCCGACAGCAGCGCGTCGATGCTGACGCCATGGGTGTTGACGACGTTGGCGAGCAGCACGCCGAACGATGACGCCGTGGAGCCCGCGCCTGGAAACACGCCGCTGTTGTTCGTGGCTGTCGTCGGCTGCGAGCCGAGACCGGTGGCGAAACTCACGCTGTTCGTCTTGCCGAACCAGCTGATGCCAAGGTCGCGTCCGGCATTGCGATCGACTTCGAGAATGCGGACCTTGAGCATGACTTGCTGCGAAGGCGACACCTTCATCGCGTTCACCACCGGCGCGTCGGGCGAGAGGCCCTTCGCGACTTCCACCGCGCGAGCCGCCGCCAAACCATCGGATGCTTCGCCGCTCAGAACAATCTCGCCGTTGGCGCTACTGACATTGATGTCTCTGCCGCCGGTGCTGTGGGCGATCTTGTTTTGCAACGACGTTGTGTCAGGCGTGACGTCGAGGTCGATCACCGACACCAGGCGCCGCTGCTGATCGAATACGGAAATGTTGGTCGCGCCGACTTTCTTGCCCTGGACGTAGAGCATCGAGTTCGGTCATCGGCAGCACGTCGGCGATTTCGGGGGCGCCAATGACCGCAGTCGCAAACGGGTCGGAGAAACAGAGCGTACGCGACTTGTTGAGCGTCACCTTCAGGGCGCTCACCTGCTCTGTCACCGGGTGGCATGGGCTGTTCTTGCGCGCCCAGGCCGGGCTGCTGGCCTCCTGCACCAGACCCAGACCCGCAACCGCTGCGCCGACGGTCGCGAGCATTACGACCCAGACGCGCCACGCACGCTCCTTTGGGAGCCATGCTCGGGCCGTCGAGGATTTCATTCGGCTTTTCGACACGCCGGGTTCCGTCATTCGACCTCTTCGGGCACTTCGTACTGATCGCTCTTGACCGAACGAACGATGGTGATCTTTCGAGTGGCCGCCTCGGGCGGAAGCGCTGGCGGGGGGCTCGCCATCGGTGGGGGCTCTGGTTGGAACGCGGCGGGCTGGGCCTGTGGGGGATTTGGATTGGCCGGAGCGGCCTCGGGCGCTTGCGCTTCCTCGCTTCCGAACAGGTCGCGGTCGGTGATCTTCCCACCGGGCGCCATCGCGACTTCTGTCGGCTGACGCAAGATCAGCGATAACTTTCCGATATTGGCGGCAAGCAGGATTCGCAGCGCCTGCTCAGGGTCCACCTCCACTGTGACGGCTTTGGCGACGGTCGGGCGCTCCTGGCGCTGCCCGGCCATCTGGTCGATCGCCAGCACTTTGACGTGCTGCAATATAACTTCGGAGAAGCTCTGCGGACCATTGCTGTTGTCAATGCGCGTCAGCGCGACGTCGACGAAGTCGCCCGGAAAAATGAAGCCGGCTACTCCGCGCACGTCGTCGACGGCAACTGTAACGGCCCGCTTGCCCTTCTCGATAGCCGTCGACAGAGAGGCTCTTTGATCCGGCGCGCTGATCTTCGAGGAGAGGATGGGCTCGTCACGGACAAACGGAGAGAGGGTGATCCGTCGCCCCTCTTTGGTGAGTTCGGCGAAGTTCTTGAACGCCCCATCCGGCATCAATTTTGCCGGCCATTCGATTTCTCTCACATCCCCGGCGCCAATCGGCGCCCCAAAGGCGATCCCGTCCTTAGCGACGAGAATTGACGCCGTTTTTTGAGCGTCTGCACTGCCTGAATGGCTTTGGAGCCAGCCTTTGGCAAGAAAAGCGGCTACTCCGCCAAGGATTATGGCGAACACCAAGACCGCAAGATTTGTGCTTCGGCGCATTATACTGTCAACCCCTGCCTTAGCGGACCCACTCTGTGCCGGAAATTATTTGATTTGTCTGTCAGCTTAGCGCGTCCTTGTGCCGCCGAGACCGGACGACAACAGTCAGTTCGTTCAAATCTTGCAAGCGTTTCATCAAAACACATTCAGTTAACGCAAGAGAAATTGTCGGTACAACCGCAACGTTGTCTCCACAAACTTGTCGGGCAGAGTAATCCCCCTTCCTGATTTGCGTAATGGAAGACCGAACTCTTCAAGAGATTGACCGCGAGCGTCAATGATTGCAAATTGAGCTAGTACCCGCAAGACTGTACGACAAAAAAATCCACTAAAGACCTCAACATATTAGGCTATCTATAAACGTGAATCTCAGCAGAGGCGAAGAGTGTGAATAGTGATAATATCGTTGTGACTTTGGATAACTTTTATTATCCGCAAATCTAGCCGACATTAATCTTATGATTGTGAGCAAAGCGGGCGCCCCGCACGCTGTTTTGAGTGCTCGGGCATTATATCTCGGTATTGACCGAGCCGTTCCCTAGCGGATAATTGCGGACGGATCCCTCAATCGGGTTTCAGGCTATGAACGGCTCGGCGCCGGCAATTTTGGAACCCTTAAGGAACGCGCATGCCCAAAGCTTTGAAGGTCTTCAATCAGTTCTTGAAGGATGAAAACGGCGCTGCTCTTATTGAATATACAGTGCTGCTTGGGATACTTTTGATCGCAGTCATCGCCACGATCGGTTTGGTCGGCACATGGGTTTCAAAGCAGTGGCTGGCGCTGGATAAGGCCCTCACGCCCTGATTCCAATCGACGCCTCACATCTGTCGGGACGTTATGTTTCAACAACGTCCGATTCAGCGATTGGGCGCGACGAGACCCAACGCAAGCGCCCCAATGAGGGCGCCCGCCAGGGGCGGCGCCAGTGGAATCCGCAAACCGCCCGCGGTCTGCTTCGCTGCAGCAAGTCCGAATCTTGCCGCGATGTAGTACGCCCCGGTAAAAATCAGCAAAAGCACGACGAATGGCGCGGCGTACCACGGGCCCGTCCAGAGAAAGGCGACCGCCAGCAGCTTTAGATCGCCGCCGCCAATTTGCTGAAGGGAGTACGCATACGCCCCGCCGAGCAGCATCAATAGTGCGAAGGCGAAATTCCATTGCATGGAAACCCACGCTCCCGAGCAGAGCGCGTGGAGGAGAAAGAGACCGACCAAGATCGCGATGAATTCATTCCGGATCTTGAATTCTCTCAAATCTGTCAGGGCGACCCAAAACAAGGTCGCCGCAGTGAGGACCAAAATCCACAGCGAGAGCATTGGATAGACGGCCATTGGGATCAATGAACCGCGAGCAATGGCAGTCCCGCCATCGTCGTCTTCGAGCTTTGCGACATCGAGGGCTTAGCTTGGCCAAAGCCCGGCGCGCGCCGCAATCCTTGCGCGCGCTGGTCGGGATCGCCAATTCCAAGCGCGTGATCTCCCCGAAGAATTTCCTCGGGAGGATCATCGCTCGTCAAGGGAACCGCGCGGCGCGCATCACCGATGCGCACCCACAGCGCCAAGGCCCATTGAAAACGACGAGGAGGTCGAAATTCTCAAGCCGCTTGTTCGATCTCGCCTGCCGGTGTTGGCGGAGCAAGAAGCTTCGAATTTCGGCTTTGACCTTTCTGCAGTTGACCCTCGACCGCCTTCAACGCGTCGATTTCACTCGACTTCTGGACCGCCGCGATCTCGCGAACCATCCGATCGAGAGCGGCCTCGTACAATTGTCGCTCCGAATATGATTGCTCCGGTTGGGCTTCGGACCGGTAAAGGTCACGCACCACTTCAGCGATCGCATTGATATCGCCAGAGTTGATCTTCGTTTCGTATTCCTGAGCCCGCCGCGACCACATCGTGCGTTTGACCCGGGCGCGTCCCGTCAGAGTGTCGAGCGCGCGCCGCGCGGTGTCGGGATCGGATATCTTGCGCATTCCAACGCCAGAAACTTTCGAGGTCGGCACACGCAATGTGAGCTTGTCTTTCGAGAAGGAAATTACGAACAACTCAAGCTTGAAGCCTGCGACTTCCTGCTCCTCGATCGCGACAATCTGACCAACGCCATGAGCGGGATAAACGACGAACTCGTTGAGCTTGAACCCTTGACGTTGGCCCGCGCTCTTCAATCCCTTCACGGCCGACGACGCTTCTTCCGATCCTGCTTTCTGGGCCTTGACCACCGGCGGGACTGGTTTTGCCGCCGGCGCCGACCCGATTCCCTCGGGAACGCGAACATTGTGATCGAGACTGGGTTTTGATCCGGCGACCGGGGCCGCCCCCTTGTCCACGACCACCAAGGATTCCGGTATGCTTCGCTTTTCAGTTGGCAACTTCGCTTCCTGTTCTTTCAAACGCGCCCGGACCGTCGGCGCCGTTTTTACGACGGCCGCCGTCTTCGTCGCCTTGCCTAGGCTCTTCGACGCCGTCGCTTTTCCGCGAGCCGCGTTCGCGCGCTTCTTCGCGGCGACCGACTCATGAGACGTGGCTTTAACTTTAGACCCTGTACGCTTCGGTTTCGAAAGCTTCGCAACAACGGCCTTCGCTTTCGGTCGAACAGTCTTGGTCGGAGTACGGGCAACTCGAGTATTCGTCGTCGACTTGGCTTTTACAGCTTGCTTTCGGGCGCCGGACGAAGACGTCACCTTCGAGCCGCGCTTTGACCTCGGTTTCGCGCTGGAAGCGGAGGCGGTTTTCTTTGTCTTTGCTTTTACAGTCTTCTTCGACTTGGTACGCGCCGCCATAGTTAACCTCTCCACGCGCAGACTTTACCGCACACGCTCTAAATCGCGCACGAACGTTACTCCACACCCGCGCACGAATGCTGCTCTTAGAAACGGCAAGTTGACTTTTCGCCGATGAGATTACCTGCGTCTTCGCTGACAACGCTTGGCGCTTCCGCTCGGCGATTAATTTGTCGTTTAGCACAAATCCGTTGAAAAATCAAAGGGGAAGTAAACCGGCGCCCTCAGCCGTCGATCCGCATGGTTTACCCGCGTTTGGCAGAGTCACAACAGGTGTAGGTTAATCCCCCTGTCCCGCCTCCGCCGAAAAAAATTCAGTAAACTTATTGGGGCGTCCGTCGAATTCCTTCGCGTCCGGCGGTGCATCTCTCTTGCTTGTGACGTTTGGCCAGGATTTCGCGTATTCGGAATTCAATTTGAGCCAGAAGGCGAGGTCTGGTTCCGTGTCCGGCTTGATTGCTTCTGCGGGGCATTCGGGCTCGCATACCCCACAGTCTATGCACTCGTCAGGGTGAATGACGAGCATATTCTCGCCTTCATAGAAGCAATCGACCGGACAAACCTCGACACAGTCCAAATACTTGCATTTGATGCAATTTTCAACGACCACATAGGTCATTAGTGGATCCTCGTAAGCTACTTACTCGATAGGGTTTGCGCGCTTCCTATGGATTTCCGGGCGACTTGTCGACACGTTTTCGTAGTCGATGTCGTCGGTAGCGACGCCGCGCGGCTAAGGACGTTTGTTAGCCTGTCCCTCAAGCAGCGAACGAAGCTCGAGAAGCTTCGCGAAGGGTGAGTCCGGATCGACCTTTGCCTTATGCGGCGGCGCCGTTGTTGAATGCACCCGGGGCATATCATACTCACTCGTCCGCTGGCGACGTTTTTCGTCATGGCGCGGCGGATTGGGCCGATTTGCGCTCGTGGACGGGCGCATCGCCGCTTTCGGCGACCGTTTAGACGTCGAGGGCCGCCCGCGACCCTCCAGATCTGGCGGAGGCGCTCCGCTTCCCGCTTGTCTGTCTTGCCGCTCCGCCCGATGGAACGGAGGTCTACGGCGATCCGGGCGCCAGACGACGATCATGTCGGCATTTTTTTGCTAATTCGCCGCTCGAGCCTGGCGTCTGCGCAGACGCCGGTTCGGGACCGACGTCCGCCATCGGGCTCTCGGATTGATCGGCAGGGGCAAGAGACAGCGCCGAATCCTCAGAGCCGCTATCTGTCAACGGATCCTCAGGCGGAGCCTGGTCGGCGGCCTGCGCATCCACGAGATCAGCCGCGGGCGCATCCGCGGGATCGCCAGGGATCCGCCGGATCAGACATGGGCGCGTCCACCGGATCAGCGCGGGCGCGTCCACGAGATCGGCCGCGGTGCGCGTCCGCCGGATCAGACACGGGCGCGTCCACGGCATCGGCTGCAAGCGTGGGCGACTCTGCTTGTCCGAGCGCCTCGTTGGTTGGTGGAGAGGGAAAAAATTCCGATCTTTTGACCTCGACCGGCCGGAATTCCAGTGATCGCAAAATCGAGGCGAATTGCTCTCCCGAGCACCCGGTCAACGACGTCATCTCACCTGTGACGACGAATCCCTTCGCGCTTCGACGACCCGAGACATTCGGGGGCTCGTCGGCCAGCGCCGCCCGGATTATTCCGGCGAGTCGTTCAACGACGTCCACGCGGACAATCCGTTCGCCGCACGGCCGATAGCCGGCGATGCGATAACCCTCTTTTGAAATCCCCTTGTCCACCGGCAAGGACGTACGGCCAGATGAAGCGATCGGGGCCAGTGCGGGCAGAAGCTCGCTGATGTCGCCAGGCGCCTGAAGACTCCACAGCTGAAGGGCCAAGGCCCTCGGCGCCGGTTTAATCAGCGCCGGGACAAATATGTGATGCGCGCCGAACCGCACGCCTTGCTTCCTAAGTTCCGCTCGATCTTCCTGAGCAAGGGCCTTGATCTTGGCCTTGATCGGCTCACGCTCCAGAATTCCCAGCGCGCGCACGAGCTCGCGAGCCAAGTCGCGAACGATCTCCGATCCTTCTTGGACGGCTTCGAGGGAAAATAAGGGCGCAAGGACGCGACGCGTCGTCGCCGCGATCCACAGCTCAACTCGCGCCTTTATCGTCTCTCGAGACGGTTCCGGCAGCGCCTCGTCAGCGAGGATCACCGCACCGGGGTTGAGGACATCCGAACCCAGCGACAGTCTCGCGACCGGATCCCCCAGCCAACGAATTATGCCATCATTGGAAAGCACGATGGCGGCGTCTACGGCCTGATGAAGACGCGCAGCCCGCGCCTCCAATTCCAGTCTTAGCGCGTCGCGCCAAGCCTGGTTTTCGCTTACCGCGCCGCCGTGATCTTCAGCGCTGACAACCTGGAATCCCTGAACGACGGAAAAGTCATGTTGCGCCTGTGGCTGCACAGCCGATGGATCTTGCTCCTCGGAGCTCGGCTCCACTTCCACCATCACAAGCTCCCCGATGCACGCAAATTGCACCCGATCATGCCCAACAGCAACACCCCTGCACGAGCCGAAACACGACTTCCTGCTGACGCCTCCATAGGCCATCGCTCAAGCAAGCGCACGGTCGTCGTAGTCCGCAGGCGAAGTCTCATCGCTAGCGCGAGAACGCAGCACCAATGAAAGGGCTGCTGCAACCAGGAAATTAACGAACACGGCTGTCAATCCATTATACGCGGCGAAGCCAAGGCCGGAATCGAAATGGCCAACGAACGGGATATCCCAGTTCAGCGCATGCACCGGAGCCCAGGCTTTCCCCGTCCACGAGAGCGCGGTGCCAACAATCATCCCCGCCGCCCAGCCGATCAGCAGCGCCCAGCCGCTGAACCAGCGCGTGAAGAGGCCCAAAATCATCGCCGGAAATATCTGAATCATCCAGACGCCGCCCAGCAACTGCAGGTCCAGCGCGAACTGCGTCGGCATGAAGGAAGATCACGGCGAGCGCGCCGACCTTCACCACCAGCGACGCCAGCTTGGCGAGAACCAATTCCTCCCGCGGGGTCATTTCCGGGTTGATGAATGGCTTCCAGATGTTGCGGGTAAAAGTGTTGGCGGCGCCGATCGACATGACGGCGGCCGGCACGAGAGCGCCAAGCGCGATCGCCGCGAAGCAAAAGCCCGCGAACCAGTCCGGGAACGCCCAGAGCACAAGCTGCGGCACGGCATCCTGCGGGCTGTTGACCTTCACGCCGGCCGCGATCGCCATCAGTCCGAGCAAGGCGATCAGGCCCAGCACCAGCGAATAGGCGGGCAGGGTCATGGCGTTGAAGCGGATCGCGCTTCCGCTGGAGGCCGCAAGCGAACCCGTCACCGCGTGCGGATACATGAACAGCGCCATCGCCGAACCGATCGCCAGCGTGATGTAAGGACCGACTTGCGACGGCTTCAGCGTCAGCCCCGCGGCAAGGTTGGGGTTCGCGGCGACCTTCGTGTCAAACGCCTTGCCTGCCGCTTCGAAAATGGCGCCGAAGCCGCCGAGCTGATAGGGAATGATGATAATTGCGGCGATGATGAAAATGTAAATCATCGCGTCCTTGACGAACGCGATCATGGCGGGCGCGCGTAACCCGCTCTTGTAGGTGAAGAGCGCCAGAATCACGAACGCGATGGTGATCGGCGCATGCGCCATGATCCCCTGGCCGGAGAAGCCGAGCGCCAGAATGACCTTCTCGAGGCCGACGAGTTGCAGCGCGATATAGGGCATCGTCGCCAGGATGCCGGTCGCCGCGACCGCAAGCGCCAACCCTTTATGGCCGTACCGGCCGATGCACGAAATCGGCGGCGGTGATGTAGCCGTGTTTGTTGCAAACCGCCCACAGCCGCGGAAACGTCAGATACAGGAACGGATAAATGAGAATCGTATAGGGGACGGCGAAGAAGCCGTACGCGCCGATGGCGAAGACGACCGCGGGAATCGCGATGACCGTGTAGGCGGTGTAGAGATCGCCCCCGAGCAGGAACCAGGTGATCCACCGGCCAAAACGCCGGCCTCCGAGTCCCCATTCGTGGATGTGGTCGAGGTCGGCCGCTTTCCACCGCGCCGCCACGAAGCCCAGCACCGACACCAGGCCAAAAAAGAACACGAAAACAGAAGTGGCGACGACGTTGAGATGGTCGAACATGCCTAGTTCTTACCGACCCGATCCGCAGCAAGGATCGCCAGGGCGGATACTGGAACAAGGACCAGTTGGAACCAGAAGAAGAACGGAATGTCGAAAAGGGTGGGTGAAATCGAGTTGTAAAGCGGAACCCACAACGCCAGAATACAGGGGACAAGCAAAAGAATGAGCTTCACGTTTCCCCCGGATCAGCGAATAGGCGTTCCCCACGCCGTTGATGACGATGTCTTCGTTCCATCTATCAAATTCATGAGGCCCAGTCGAGGGCGCTCGGTTTGACTGAGCGTAGCGACCGAGCCTTCCAACTGCGCCTTTCGGCCTCCCGCTTTCGCAGCGATTGTCATCGTGGTAACGAGCCGCCGATGACTGCACGTCTCAACTTGCGCTTTCAACGGATCGCCGCCGAACGCCGCGCCGCGCTTTTGACTTTCATCATGGCTGGCGATCCAGACGCCGAGACGTCATCGGCGATCCTCGCCGCCTTGCCGGCGGCCGGAGCGGACGTTGTCGAACTCGGCATGCCCTTTAGCGACCCGATCGCCGATGGTCCCGCGATCCAGAGCGCCGGCCGCCGGGCGCTCGCGGCCAACCAGACGCTGCCCAAGACCCTCAAGATGGCGAAACGGTTCCGCGCGGCGGATCCGGACACGCCGCTCATCCTGATGGGCTATTACAACCCCATTTATATCTATGGCGTCGAGACGTTCTTGACCGACGCGAAAGCGGCAGGCGTCGACGGGCTGATCGTCGTCGATTGTCCGCCTGAAGAAGACGACGAGATTTGCCTCCCCACGCGGCGAGCCGGGCTCGCCTTCGTTCGCCTTGTGGCGCCGACCACAAGCGACGACCGTCTGCCGGCGATTCTCGAGAACGCCGGCGGCTTTGTCTATTTCGTGTCGATCACCGGGGTCACGGGGGCCGCCGCGCCGGACGCTAAACTGGTCGCGGAAGCGGTGGCGCGCTTGAAGCGCCGCACGGACCTGCCGGTGGCCGTTGGATTTGGCGTCAGGAACGCCGAAAGCGCGAAGGCGATCGCGGAAACCGCCGACGGCGTGGTTGTCGGCACGTCCATTGTCGAGGCGATAAGGCTTTCGCTCGACGGCGGAGCGGCGACCTCGTCGACCGTCGTCGCCGCAACCGAGCTCGTCCACAAACTGGCTCAGGGCGTAAGAGCGGCGGCGAAGTGAGCGCTCGTCGGCAATCGCCCGAACGAAGGCAAGGCGCCCCATGAATTGGATCTCGAACGTCGTACCGCCCAAGATTCGTTCGCTGCTGCGTCGCGACACGCCGGAAAATCTTTGGGTCAAGTGTCCCGAGAGCGGAGAACTGGTCTTCCACAAGGATCTGGAAGCCAATCTGATGGTGGTCCCCGGTTCGGGATACCATATGCCGATCACCCCGAAAGCTCGCCTGTCCTCGCTCTTTGACGAGGGTCGATATGAGGAGTTCGTCACGCCGGAGACGCCGTCCGATCCGCTGAAGTTTCGCGACATCAAGCGCTACTCGGATCGGTTGAAGGAGAATCGGGCGAAGGCTGGAACGCCCGACGCGGTCACGGTGGCGTTCGGCAAGCTTGAGGGACAGGACGTGACTGTCGCCATTCAGGACTTCGCGTTTCAGGGCGGAACTCTGGGCCTGGCGGCAGGCGAGGCGATCGTCGCGGGCATATCCACGGCGATCGACCGAGCGACGCCATTCCTGATTTTTACGACATCGGGCGGCGCCCGCATGCAGGAGGGCATGTTTGCGCTCGCGCAAATGGTTCGCACCACGGTGGCCGTGCGGCGCCTTCGCGCGGCGAAGCTCCCCTATATCGTGATCCTGACCAATCCCACCACCGGCGGCGTGACGGCCTCGTACGCCATGCTCGGCGACGTGCATATAGCCGAGCCCGGGGCGGTGATCGGCTTCGCCGGCGCGCGGGTGATCGAGCAGACGATCCGCGAGCGCCTGCCCGAGGGTTTTCAGCGAGCCGAATATCTGCGCGACCACGGGATGGTCGATCTCGTCGTGCCGCGACCCCAGCAGCGGGAGACCCTCGCGCGTCTCTGCAAGTTGCTCAGTCGCGTCCCCGCGAGGCAGACGGAGCCGACCGCCTCAGCCGCCTGATGATCGCCGGGCTCGTCTTAAGCCACCCGACTCGCCTTGTCCTTGGCGTAAGCTTCCGTCGCGACTTCAACCGCTTTCTGCTGCTGCGCCGCGAGGTCGGAGCGCACGGCGCGCGCGCGGGCGGCGGCGTCGAGGCTCTGCTGCGCGTGGCCGTGGAAATGGGGCATCACGTGGCGGGCGATCAGCTCGTAGCTGCGCAGTGTGGCGCGCGGATCGGCCCAATTGTGCCCCAGCATCAGATAGGCGCCGAAACCGCCGTCCGACTGCGTTAGCAGCCGATCGATCTGCGCGGTGACCATGTCTGGCGTGCCGATCGCGCCGAAACCGGAATCGTTGATGAACGAGATCATCTCTTTGACGTTGCTTCCGGGAACGGCCATCTGCGGGAAGGCGGCTACAGCCTGAAAGTACTGAAACCAATGTTCGATGCCATATTCGACATCGCGGTAGGCCTGCTCGATCGTTTCGGCCGCGTGACACAGGCCGACGAGACGCCATTTTGATCGGTCGACATGCGTGTTGTGAACCTTCGCCTGGTCCTCCATCACCCCCCAATGAAGACCCAGCGCATCGAAACCGGCCGCCGTGGTCGCCCCGACGGAGAGCAGACCGGCACCGTGGCGCGCGGCGAGGCGCGGACCTGTGGGTGAGGCGACCGCCGCGACCGCCACGTCGAACAGCGGATTCGAATAGGGGCGCAGGTGCAGGCGCGCGTCGTTGAGCTCCCAGCGTTCGTTCTTGAAACTGACCAACTCGCCCTTGAGCAGCCGCATGATGATTCCGAGGCTGTCTTCCAGCAATCGCCTTGTATCGGCCTGTTTGACGCCGATCATCGCACCGTCGGTCGGCAGCGAGCCCGGTCCGACCCCGAGCATGACGCGCCCGCGCGTGAGATGGTCAAGCAGGACGATGCGCTCGGCCACCCAAAGGGGATTGTGATAAGAGAGGCTGACGACGCCGGAGCCCAGCTTGATGTGGCGCGTCCGTTCAGCAGCCACGGCCATCAAGATTTCCGGCGAAGCGCTGATCTCCGTTCCCGCCGAATGATGTTCCCCGAACCACGCCTCGTCGTAGCCGCAGCGATCGAGCCACTGGATAAGCTCGAGGTCGCTCTGCAGCGCGAGCGTCGGATTGACGCCTGGCTTGTGGAACGGCGCCAGAAAGACGCCAAAACGAAGCCGATGCGCCATGCGTACTCCTCCCGTCGCCACTTAAGGGCGATTGCTTTCAAGTGAAATACTGACCCACCCCGCGAGCAACTGCAAGCGCAGACGACCCTTCGTGGGGTCAAGGGCTTCGCCCTTGATAAGCTGCGACACCGTCGTAACGGCAAGAGTCCGTTCATTTGCGCTGGCATGAGCAGACCGGTACAAGTCGCACCGACCGATCATTCTGACGCGTCCCCTGGTTGACCATGACTCTGTAGTGACGCTGAAGCGATGAGCGCGGTGGATCCGGACGTTGAGATTGCGAATTTTCGCGTGGCGATGCGCGAATTCGCCTCTGGCGTCGCGATCGTGACATGCGCCAACGGAAAAGAGCGCGCCGGTTGCACCGCGACCGCGCTGGCTTCGCTCTCGCTCACGCCCCCCTCGCTCGTTATTTGCCTCGAGCGCTCTTCGTCGACGCTGGCTGTACTGACGCAAGCCGGCGCCTTCGCGGTGAATATCCTCGGAGGCCAGCACGGAGCGCTAGCCTCGCGTTTCGCCGGCCGCGACGGTGTTGAGGGCGAAGCGCGTTTTGAAGAAGGCGATTGGTCTCCGCTCATGACGGGCGCTCCCACCCTGGTCGATGCGCTCGCCTCGCTGGACTGCCGCGTCGAGGCGATTGTCGAGCGCCACACCCATGCGATCGTCATCGGCGACGTGCAGGCGGTCCGCGTCGGCGCCAGGAGGTCAGGGCTTTTGCACTGGCGCAGCCGGTTCGAGACGCTGGATTGAATTAAATCTTTCGCGCCGAGGCGAGCGGAATGACGCGGCCGGATCGCTCCAGTCGAGGGGATCGCCTTCGAGAGCAGCGGCAGCGTTCACATCGCCACGAAAAACCGCACCATCACGCGGGAGGCGTCGAGGCCCACGGTCTGCGTAAAACTGCCGCGCGGGTCGCCGCCGAACCAGGCGTGCCCGCCGCCCTCCCCCTTCTCCCCAAGGGAGAAGGTGGCCCGAAGGGCCGGATGAGGGTGAGCGCCGCCGCCGACGAGACCGCAATAAAGCGATGCCGGGCAGAGCCCTCATCCCCGACCCTTCTCCCCGAGGGAGAAGGGAGCGCTCACCCGCTTCAGGCGAGACTTTCGAGCGGCCCATGACGCCGCATGGACAAACCGCGATGCGTGCAAGCTGAGCTCGGCCTCACATCGCCACGAAAAACCGCACCATCACGCGCGAGGCGTCGAGGCCCACGGTCTGCGTAAAACTGCCGCGCGGGTCGCCGCCGAACCAGGCGTGCCCGCCGCCCTCGCCCTTCTCCCCAAGGGAGAAGGTGGCCCGAAGGGCCGGATGAGGGTGAGCGCCGCCGCCGACGAGACCGCAATAAAGCGATGCCGCGCAGAGCCCTCATCCCCGACCCTTCTCCCCGAGGGAGAAGGGGGCGCTCACCCGCTTCAGGCGAGACTTTCGATCGGCCCATGACGCCGCATGGACAGACCGCGATGCGTGCAAGCTGAGCTCGGCCTCACATCGCCAGGAAGAAGCGCACCATCACGCGCGAGGCGTCGAGGCCCACGGTCTGCGTAAAACTGCCGCGCGGGTCGCCGCCGAACCAGGCGTGCTCGCCGCCTTCGACCAGCCATTGTTCAGCCACCTGCCGGCCGTCGGCGTCTTTCAGCGCGGTGCGGCTGACGCGGCCTCCCTCGATTGGCCAGTCGAGATCGCTTCGCGTGAGCGAGGTCTCCCGCTCGACCTCATCGAGGAGGCGTTCGCCGTTGACGGGAGCGACCGTCCCGTCGGCCAGCCCATGAACGATGATCTTGCGGCAAGGTCGGCCGCTCGCGGCAAGCGGCGCGGGATCGAAAGCGGCCGTCCCCTTCATGGCGGCGAAGGCGGACGGCACGTCGCCGGCCGACTTATAGGGCAGGCCCGAGTGAATCCCGACCGCGTCGAACACATCCGGGTAGGTCGCGGCGAGAACCTCCGCCATCGCGCCGCCTGCTGACAGTCCGGCTGCGAAAACGCGTTCCCTTCGGATGTCGAACTCCTTGGCCAAAGCTTGCGTGAGCCCCGCCAGCTTGGCCGGCTCGCCGGAGCCACGGTTCTGATGGCGCCGGTCGAACCAGTTCCAGCAGCCGTTGGCGTTGGCGAGGCGCGACTGGTGCGGATAGGCGACGATAAGGCCAAATTCCTCCGCAAGGGCGTTCATCCTGGTGCCAAGGGCGAAATCTTCCGGATTCTGCGTGCAGCCGTGCAACATGAGCACCAGCGCCAGCTCCCGCCGCTCGTGATCGGCCGGGACATAGACCCGATAGTTGAGCGAGCCCGCCGGCCCGCTATACGTTCGCTTGAGGAATCGCTCGCCGAGCTCCGGCGCGGGCTCGGGGGGCGAGACCGGGGCGGCGGGAGGCGGCGATGGCCGAGAGCGAAGAGCGCGCAAAGTTTCGCCCAACGGACGCCGCGGCGGCAGTGGAATAACCTTCGCCGAGCGACGTTGGGGCTGTGCTTGCGCTGCGCCTGCGTCGGCCTTCCGGGCGGTCTCGCCGGACAGCACCTTGCGAATAAGTGCGGTCGCCCCGCTGAGATCGGATTGTTTCACCAGCCCCAAAGCCTCGTTCATTACGTCAAGAACGCGGTATTTCATCTTTTCGTTCCTTGATCCGGTCAGCGCAGGCGATCGGCGAGCGCGGTTTTGACCTCGGCGGAAGCATGGAGAGCGCCAAGGACGGTGATCAATTCGATCGTCGCCCGGGCGAGATCGGGGGTGACGTCGTGGGCGATGATCGCAAGGCCCAGCACGCGGATCTCCAGCTTTTCTCCCGCAGCCTGAACCGCCTCGAGGTCCTTGCGCGTGAAGGTTCGGAGGCCCAGTTCAAGCGTCAGCCGCGAAACCGCCTGCTTCGCGGTGTCTGCATGGGTCGCGAGCTGGTTTCGGACGGCCGTGCGGATGAAATCCGAACGGTTGGAATAAAAACCGTCCCGAACCAAAAGATCGATCGACCCGAGATCGACGAAGCCAAGGTTGATCGTCAGTTTCTCACTGTCGGGCGGTTTGGTCAGTTGGGGGTGAGGCGGCAAGAGGCTAACCATCTATTTGGATGCTGTATGGATGGTATATGGATGTATGAGATAGACCGTCAAGCCTCGGAACACCGTGAGGAGCCCGCTCCGTTCCGTGGTTGATCCGAAACATCGATATTGATTTTGATTTTTTAGAATCATGTGCTAGAGTTGGAGATGGGAAGGAGCGCTTTCAAGGGCGGATCCGAGATCCATTGGCGCGCCGATCTGGAGGTCAGCGCGGATTTTGCGAAAACGGCGAAACGAAAACGGTGTCAAGCCATTGAAAACAAACAATTCCGCGAAATCACTGATTCGACGGTCATAATGATTTCAATGACTTACGACCTACCTCGCGAAACGTTTCGTTTCGCTTGGCGAAATGAACGTTTTGGCCGCGCGGCTGCCTCCTGAGCCCGAAACGAAACGGGCCGGCCGTTTTTCTCGTCGGATCGGGCGAGCCAAAAGTTGGGGCGAAAAAGTTGCACAAAAGCGCACTTAACATCATGAAATCATTGAGACGCGTAACTTTGTGCGCGACCGCGCATTCAGTCGCTGGCGTCTCCCGCGCGCGTTCCTTAAGGCTTGACCCACTTGCCGTTGGCCTTCGACGATTTGACCGCGGCCTCGATGAACTCCATGCCTTTGACGCCATCGTCGATGGTCGGGAAATGGGCGGACTTCAGCGGCTTCTTGCCGACCCGGGCGGCTTTGATCGCCAGCGCCACCTCAGAATAGATGTTGGCGAAGCCTTCGAGATAGCCTTCCGGGTGGCCGGGCGGAACGCGCGTCACCCGCGCCGCAGCTTCGCCTGAATCCGGGCCGCCGCGGGTGACGATGCGGGTCGATTGTCCGAGCGGCGTCCAGAAGAGGGTGTTCGGATTGTCCTGCCTCCAGTGGAAGCCGCCCTTCGTTCCGTAAACGCGCAGCATGAGCCCGTTCTCGTTGCCCGGCGCGACCTGGCTCGCCCAGATCGCGCCGCGCGCGCCATTGGCGTAGCGCAGCATGATCTGCGCGTTGTCGTCGAGCCGGCGACCCGCGCCGAACGAGGTGAGTTCGGCCGCGAGCTCGGTCAGCTCAAGCCCGGTCACGTAGTCGGCAAGGTTATAAGCGTGCGTGCCAATGTCGCCGAGCGAGCCGCCCGCGCCTGAGCGTTTAGGGTCGACGCGCCATTCGGCCTGCTTGTTGCCGGTGGTCTCGGTCGCGCCCGTCAGCCATTCCTGCGGGTACTCGGACTGAACGAGGCGGATCTCGCCGAGGTCGCCCGCTCGCACCATCTCGCGCATGCGACGCACGAGCGGGTAGCCGGTGTAATTGTGGGTCAGGGCGAACACGAGGCCGGACTTTTCAACCGCGGCGCGCATCTTTTTCGCTTCCGCCAGGCTGACCGTCAGCGGCTTGTCGCAGATGACGTGAATCCCGGCCTTGAGGAACGCGTAGGTCGGCCCGGCGTGGACGTTGTTCGGGGTGACGATGGCGACGGCCTCGATTCCGTCAGCGCGCCTGGACTCGGCCTTGGCCATGCTCTCGTAATCGTCGTAGATCCGGTCGGCGGAGAGACCAAGCGCCTGGCCCGAGCGCCGCGCTTTCTCCGGCGTCGACGACAAGGCGCCGGCGACAAGCTCGTAATGGTCGTCGATGCGCGAAGCGATGCGGTGAACCGCGCCGATAAAGGCGCCCTCTCCGCCGCCGACCATGCCCAATCGGATCCTGCCGCCCTTTTTGTCCTCGCCGCGTCCCGCGATCGCCATGCTGCGTCTCCTCCTAGCGGGCTCAGCCCACGCTCGATTTGTTTAGATTGCTTTTGACTGGCCGCGTCGCCCGTCAGTCGAAAACGCCCCCGCCGCGGGGCGATGATGGTCGCCCAGTTGCAACACCCGAGCAGGCAAGGGCGCAGCGAGCGGCATGCTCGCACAGTCCCCGCAAATCGGGCAATAGCCTCGGCGGCGCGCTTACGGAACAGTAACCTGAAGGCGCTAAAACAAGTCTGGTCCGAATGATTTGGACCCGTTCTCTCGCGTCGCTGACGGAACGAGCGCGGCCCCGCGCCCGCCATGATGGCTGCCAACAGCATCGATCATAGGGCGGCTGGAATGTCCCACTCAGAATATGGATGCGTCACTCGGGTGAACTCTCGGCGGACGCGAAGGCGCGCAGCGCTCCCTTCCCGTGCTCTTCCCTCAATGACGTTGGCCTGATCATGAAAATAATGCGGTTTGTTGGATCGCAAGTTCCCGCGATTTACGCTCTCATCGCCGTTTTCGTGGGCGCGATGGCGCTGAGCGCGGTCGCACCCTTGGTTCCGGGCAAAGCGCTCGGCGTGTTGGGCTCCTTGATTCCGGGCGAGACTCTCTTCTTGCAGCTTCTGCTGCTCGGCTGGATCGGTGTGGTTCTCGGGCGCATGACCATCAAGCCCGCGCCAAATCCCGCCGAGAGCGCCAAGCCGGCAGCGCCGGCGCGTCGAGACACGCCCGCCAAGGAGGACAGGAGCGACAAGGACGAAAAGGTCGAGCAGGTCCTTCGTCAGGTCGCAAAAGTCCTGCAGGCCCACGTGACCGACAGCGATAGCTTTTCCGAACGGCTCGACGGCCACAGCCAACGCCTGTCGCGGCACGAATTCGTGGGCCCCATCAAAGAGATCGTGCTGGCCCTCATCGAGGATAATCGCGACATGCGCGACAGGCTCGATAATGTCAGGAACCAGCTCGAAGAGTTGCGCCTCCAGGTCGTGCATTTGCAAACGAATCTCGAACGCGCGGAAGACGCCGGGCTGCGCGATGTCGTGACCGCGATCGGCAATCGCCGTTTCTTCGACGCCTCGCTTACTGAGGAGGTGGAGAAAGCGCGAAGGCTGGGGGACAACATTTGCCTCGCGCTTGGCGACATCGACAAATTCAAGCTTGTCAACGACCGTTTCGGCCATCTGGTCGGTGATCGGCTGTTGCGCTTGTTCGCCAACATTTTGGTGCAAAACGTGCGAGGACAGGACAAGGTCGCTCGCTTCGGCGGCGAGGAGTTCGCGCTGATATTCCCGGGCGCGCGCCTTGTCGACGCCGTCACCGCCACCGACCGCATTCGAGGCATTCTCGAGTCCAAACAATGGACCATAGAGCCAAGCGGAGAGCGCATCAGTAAAGTGACCGCGTCGTTCGGGGTCGCGAAACTAAGGGCGGATGAATCAGCGAATGCCCTGCTTCAGCGCGCCGATGAACTTCTTTATGCGGCCAAGAATCGCGGCAGAAACTGCGTTGTGGCCGACGACCAAGGTGACGAAGCCTCCGGCCGACCGGCATCTTACAATAGGCGCGCCGGAGCGGGCTGAGCGGTCTTCACGGCCCCACGATCATGTCCAAGGGTGATGCGTTCCAACGTGCGCTCGATGATGTGCAGCGCCAAGATCGCGGCCCAAGCGACTCAGAGCCGCCGCAAGTGCCCCGCCTCGGTCGAGGCGTCGTATTTGGCACGGCGCTGGGCTCCGGCGGAAAGGGGCGGTTCGGCTTGGCGTTGGACTGGATGGACGAGCCGACAGACCGGCCCGGGCCGACGCCTCCGCCGCGCGCCGCGTCGAAATGCTCCGGCGATACGATCGACGAGATCGCTGCGGAACTTGGCCTTGGCGCGCCGCTAACGATGGGCGAGCTTACGTCCCGTTGGCGCGATTTCGTCTGGCGCAATCATCCCGATCGGCAACCGCTTGACGAGCGGGAGCGGGCAAACGAGCGAGTCGCGATCGCCAACACGCTCTATGACGGAGCACGACATGACGGAGCGCGACGCGAGCTCAGACGAACGCGGTAGCGAGGGATCGAACGGCTAGCATTTTAGCTCAGTTGCGCGGGATGAAACCCGACCTCGCTCAGGAAGCTTGCCGCGCTTGCTACTGGAAGATCCGCTTACGCGTGAATAGCGAGGCGCCATTCGCGCCGTTCGACACCGCGAGGAGCTCTGCGCCCTTGTCATCAAGCAACACCCAACCGCCGTTGCGGGCCACGATCGCCCCGATCCGGCCTAGTCCCGCGACGGTCTCGCCTGGCGCGGCCGTGCGGATTGCGCCATCGAGCCTCAACCAGACGCGGTCGGCTTGCGCGGCGACGATTTCGACCGGCCTCGTCTCCCGCGCGTCTTTCACGACAGACGCAGCGACCGAGCCTGTCGCCGCCATATCGACGGCAGGCACATCCTCTCCGGATGGCGGCGCAGAGTCTCGGACGGCGCCTCCTGGGCCGCGCGGCTGGGCAAAAATCGCCAAGTGCTCGATCCCGTTGATGCGCGTTCTTCCCGCGCCGTAGGCGAGCATGTAGATTGCGAATACGGCAGAAAGGCCGGCTAACGCGGACCCGACTGCGCGGATCACAACTTCGTGGCTAGACGCCATCGCTTCCTCACAGTTCGGGGGTTTTTCCGTCGCTACGCAGCGCGGCGGCAAGGTCGATGAAGGGGTCCTCGCAGCGCGGCGCGTCCATCGACTGGTTCATCGCCTCGTAAATGCGCGGCGTCGATTTGATCGCCTTGTCGAGAACCGGATCTGCGCCCGCGGTGTAGCCGCCCATCAGGCGAAGGTCGCGCGTTTCCTCGTACCGGGCGATCAGCGAGCGCAGGTTCCCGACCACCTTGCGCTGCTCAGGCCTCCATAGCGGGTTCGTCAACCGCGACACCGACGAGAGAATGTTGACGGCAGGATATCGCCCTTCGTCAGCAATGGCGCGGTCCAGTACGATGTGGCCGTCAAGCGTTCCGCGTATCGCGTCCGCGACCGGGTCATTGTGGTCGTCCCCGTCGACCAGAACGGAAAAGACGCCGGTAATCGAGCCCGATCCTTCCACGCCCGGTCCGGCGCGCTCGAGCAACCTCGGCAGGTCGCTGAAAACACTTGGCGCGTAACCTCGGGCGACGGCCGGCTCTCCCGCTGCTAGCGCGACATCGCGGGCGGCGTGGGCGAAGCGAGTGACCGAATCGACGATCAGCAACACCGATTCGCCCAGGTCACGGAAGTATTCGGCGACCGCCATCGCTGTCTTCGGCGCGAGTCGCCGCATCATTGGGCTTTCGTCGCCGGTCGAGACGATTGTGACGGCAGAGGTTCGATTGTCCCCCAATGTATCTTGCAGAAATTCCTGCACCTCGCGCCCGCGCTCGCCAACGAGCGCGATGACGACGGTGTCGATCGGGGTCGCTCGGGCCAGCATCGCGAGAAGCGACGACTTACCGACGCCTGAGCCCGCGAATATGCCAATTCGCTGCCCAACGCAGAGTGGCGTGAACAGATCGACGACGCGCACGCCGGTGCGCAGCGGGGCATGGATACGCCCACGCCGAAGCGGCGGAGGCGGTGAGGCGTCGAGCGGCGCTGACCGGTCCCCGATGGGAAGCTCGCCAGCGCCGTCAATCGGGCGCCCGAGCGCGTCGATGACGCGTCCCTTCCAGGCTCGATGCGGCGACAACGAGAGAGTCTCGGCGCGAAAGGCGGGCGCGCCGATCGCCGCGTCGCTGCGGGCGTCGAACGGTTTGAGGGTGGCGGAGGAGTCATCGATCCTGACCACTTCTCCGATCTGGATACGATCGCCGACGTCGACGCCGACGCACTCGCCCAACTTGAGAAAGCGCGACAGGCCGGCGACCCGATAATGGGACATCGAGACCTCGACGACACGGCCGCTCACCTGTGTCATCGGATGGTCTCGCAATCCGCGCGCAACCCCCTGTTCGAGGCGCTGGAACGGCGGCAGAACGTCAGGGCAAACATCGGTCATGCCGATGCCCCGAGAGCCTTGATCGCGTCTTGCAGCGACGATTCGGACTGCGACGTTTCCGCCGCGACGCCGTCGAAGGCGCGCGTCACCTCGATCAATCTGGTCATCTCGCGCACTGGATCGACGTTCGAACTTTCGACCGCACCTTGAACGACACCGTCACGCGTGAATTCGAGGATCGGGGTCGCCGGCTTGTCGGGCACGACGCTCGAATTCTCCGCCCGCTTCAATGATGCGTTCGGATCGATCGCGAACAACCCGATCGCGCCAATCTGCCGTCCGTTCTGGGTAATCATGCCATCGGCAGACACGTTCAGAGGCCCAGCCGCGCTGTCGACCAGGATGGGAGCGCCCCCAGCGTCAAGGAGAGGGTCGCCATTCAGCGTTCGCAGGGTGCCTGACTCGTCGATCTGGGTCCGGCCGTCACGCGTATAGGCCGGCCCTTGCGGCGTCTGGATCCCGAACCAGGCATCTCCCTGCACGGCAAAATCGAGCGAATTGTCGGTCTTCACCAGCCCACCCACGCGTCGTGAGATGAAGTCGGCGCCATTCGAGACATAGTGCAGCCTCGCATCGCCGGCCTTGGCCATTTCCGATTCGAACGACACGCCGGTGCCCCGGTAACCAACGGTGTTCATGTTGGCGACGTTGTCGGCGATCGTTTCCAGCCGCCGCTCCAGCGCCACTTGAGCCGAGAGGGAGACGTAAAGTCCGTTTTGCATGACGCTGTTCTGCCAGGCTGAAATCTCGCGCCGGCCTTTCGCAGGAAAGATGGTTCGGCCGGCTTGTCCGTGGCTGACTTCGTCGCGCACAGCCCCACGTAAGTCTCGAACGGCAAACCTTG
The DNA here is from genome assembly GCA_963762335.1 of uncultured Alphaproteobacteria bacterium. GTDB lineage: Bacteria > Pseudomonadota > Alphaproteobacteria > Rhizobiales > Beijerinckiaceae > Roseiarcus. The sequence goes on from CAVXKU010000022.1 coordinate 217,826, forward strand.
CTGACCGTTCGTATCTAGGAGCGAATCTTGAATTTCGCCATTGGCCTCGTGATCACCGTCGGATGCATTCTCGGCGGCTATGCGGCGCTTGGCGGGCACCTCGAGGTGCTGTTCCAGCCGTACGAATTCGTCATTATCGCCGGATCGTCGCTGGGCATCTTCATCGTCGCCAACGCCACCTCGACGATCAAGGACTGCGGCAAGGCATTCATAGAAGCTGTTCTCGACAGGGCGCCGAAACCGCGTGACTTCCTGGACGTGCTCTCTGCCCTGCACGGGCTGATGCGGGAGCTCAGGGCCAAGTCCCGCAGCGAAGTCGAAGCCCACTTCGACAACCCGCAGGAATCCGAGATCTTCAAGAATTTTCCCAAGTTGCTCGCTGACAAGGATCTGGTGACGTTCATTTGCGACTACGGCCGCCTCATCATCATCGGCAATGCGCGAACGCATGAGATCGAAGCGCTAATGGACGAGGAAATCGAGACCCTCGCGCACGACCGATACAAGCCAGTCCATGCCTACCAAGCCGTCGCCGACGGGCTGCCCGCGCTCGGCATCGTGGCCGCGGTTCTCGGCATCATCCATGCCATGGGAGCGCTCGACCAATCCCCCGAGATTCTAGGCGGCCTCATCGGCGCGGCGCTGGTCGGCACTTTCGCTGGAATCTTCTTGTCCTACGCGATCCTCGCGCCGATCGCGCAGAAGATCAAAACGGTGCGGCAAAAGCAGCTCAGGCTGTTCACGCTGGTGAAGCAAAGTTTGCTCGCCTTCATGAACGGAGCGATGCCGCAGGTAGCGGTCGAATTCGGCCGCAAGACAATCCCTTCCAAGGAACGGCCAACAATCGACGTTGTCGAGAACGAGACGACGCCTGGGGGCGGCGGCGAGACCGCGATTCGGGAGGCCGCTTGAGTATCGACGAAACGCCGGAGGTCGATCATGGCGCGCGCAAATTGCAAGGCTCGATGCTCGATCATCCAAATCTCTCGATTGAGCGGATGCCGGGGCTCAGCTACGCGCTCAACCGCTTCCTCGCTGAGGCGCCGGCACGCCTATCTTCGCTTGTCGCGCCGCCATCCGCCGGAGTGATCGGAGAGATTCACCCAACAACGCTGTTTCAGGCGATTGGCGAGTGCTCTGGCCTTACCGCGGCGATCTATGAGAGCGTCGAATCCGAGGCGCGGCTGATGATTGCGTTCGATGAGCGCATTGACGATCTCATCGCGTCCTCGATTTTCGGCGAAGCCGCCAGCGCCGATAACCCCCACAAGTCCGGAAGCGAATCCCAAACGCCCCGCACGGCGATCGAAACCACGCTTCTCGAGGCGTTTGCGCGCGCATTGGGCGAGGCGCTTGAAGCGGCGTTCACGCCCATTGCGCGAATCGTACTGAACTTCGAGCGGCTCGTGACGCTCAAGGATCCGTTTGCGCTCGGCCGGCGGGATGGCGAGGCGGCGGCGGCCCGGTTTTCGTTCAGCATGAACGGGGGCGCGTGCGAAAGCCTCCTCCTGCTGCCGCAGTCATTCCTTCTGCCTGTTCGCGCCGAGCTGGCGCATGATCCCGAGGCGGAGGCGCTGCCTGCAGATCGGCGCTGGTCCCGGCTGATGGAGGTCGGCGTCCAACAGACCCGCCTGCCCGTGACCGCTGTCTTGGAGGAGGTTCCGATGAGTCTTGGCGAAATCGCGAATTTCCAAGTTGGCGGGCTCTTGCCGCTGCAATGCAATGATTTCACGGCCATCCGCCTCGAATGCTCAGGCCGCGGGATGTTCACCTGCAAACTCGGCCAAGCGGACGGGCGCTACCGCCTCGAAGTCGGGAGCCCGATCGCACAAGGGCAAGCAGCCGCCAACCCCTAGACCCGGACAACTCCTCGACCACCCACCACTCCGATATTACAGAGCAAGCCCTCTCATGGACGCATCGACCGTCACCGCCGAGCCGCCCAGCGCCGTCGAACCTCCGAAGCTGGAGCCTATCGGCGGCCCCTCCAGTCTCAGCGCGATCTTGTCGATCCCGGTCACGGTGCAAGTCGTGCTCGGCTCGACTTCGTTGCCCGTGTCCGGGCTCATGAAGCTTGCTCGCGGCGCAATTGTCTCGCTGGATCAGCGAGTCGGCGATCCCGTCGATGTCATGGTGAACGGCACTGTGATCGCGCGGGGCGAAATTGTGGTCGTCGACGACGCCACCCAGCAATTCGGCGTGTCGTTGCTCGAGGTCATCGCTGGATCAGGGGCCAAACTGCCGTCAAGGACTTCGCAGGAGAACGGCCGTGCTTGAGGCGGCGATCAGCAGCGAAAGGGCGCTTAGTGGGCCAGAAAAGGCCTCGGCGCTGCTCTTGGTGATGGGCAAGCCGCCTGCCGCTCGGATGCTCAAACAATTCGATCAACCGGATTTGCAGGCGGTGGCGCGCGCGGCCGCCGGACTCGGCGCCATTTCGGCGACGGTTCTGGATCGGCTGGTCGATGAATTCGCGGCGGACTTCTCCGCCGGAGCGGATCTATTCAGCGACGCGGGTCAAGTCAAGAACCTGCTCGCCGATAGCTTGCCGCCTGAGCAAATCGCCGACATCCTGGGCGTGGCGTCCGAGGAAACCAATGAGATCGACGCATGGCAAGCTCTGGCGCGTGCGCCGGAAAGCGCCATTGTCGCTTTGCTGATGGCGGAGCGCGCGACGACGGCAACCTATATCCTTTCTAAGCTCGATCCCGCAGTCGCAACAAAAATTATCTCTGCGCTGCCGCGCGATCGGCGCAACGCAACTCTCTGCGGGCTGGTGGCGCCGATCGACGTGACCCCGCTTGCCGCGCGGCTTATCGAGGGGTCGGTGGCCAATGCGCTGAGGCAGGCGCCAACGTCTGTCGCCGAGGCCGACGGTCGTTTCCGCCTCGCGGGCATCATCAACGGGCTCGACGCGGAGGCGGCGGAAGACGCCATGCAGGCCCTCGAACAAGCCCGTCCGAAAGACGCGGCCATTGTGAAAACAATGCTGTTCTCATTCAACGATCTGCCGAGATTGTCCGAACGCGCGCGGGCGCTGTTGTTCGACCGCGCCTCGATCGACATCGTCGTGATGGCGCTCAGGGGAACGGACGCGGACTTCCGGGACGCCGTTCTCTCGTCCATGCCGTCGCGCGGGCGCCGTCTCGTGGAAGGAGAGCTCGGTTCCGGCGCGTTCGCGCCGCCCCAGGACGTCGCCAAGGCGCGCAAGGCCATTGCCGAAATCGTGCTCGGCATGGCGAGCCGCAACGAAATCGAGCTCGGTGGCCTTCCGGCCAATGGGTGACCGAAGTTCGGGCGCGACCTTTGCGGAAACAACTGCCCCCACGGGTGAGCGATGAGCGGCGACGTCGACCCTGAGGACAAAACCGAGGAGCCGACAGAAAAGCGGCTCCAGGATGCAGTCGAGCGCGGAGAAGTCGCTTTTTCTCGCGAAGCGCCGCTATTCGCCTCGCTGACTGCGGCTCTTGTCGTGCTCGTTTTTGTTATTCCGACACACGCCGAAGCCCTTCTTTCTGCGCTCGTCGGCCTCATCGACGACCCTGCCGGCTGGCGGATTGAGCGCGGGGAAGACGTCCTGGCTCTCGCCGGCCAACTCGTCGGCGCTGCCGTGCGCTTCTTATTACCGACCGTGATTATTCTCACAGCCGCGGGCGTCATCGCTTCTGTCGCTCAGAGCCCGCCTCGCATCGTGCCTGATAGAATCCTGCCGGACGCCTCACGCATCTCGCTGCGCAGGGGCTTAAGCCGAGTGTTTGGCGTCCGGGGTTGGACGGAGTTTCTGAAGAGCCTTCTCAAGCTCGCGGCGGTGATCACGGTCGCGGCGATGATGCTGATTGGCCAGAGGTTCCGTTCTGCTGACGGCGATGGACGTTGATCCTGGCATGCTGCCACAGCGGGTGCTCGACCTCGCCGTCAAGACGATCGCCGCCGTGCTTGTCGCGACTCTGGCCGTCGCGGCCGCCGACCTCGCTTGGTCACGCATCCTGTGGCGGCGCGACCATCGAATGACCAAGCAGGAAGTCAAGGAAGAGCTTCGGCAGGCCGAAGGCGACCGAATGATCAAAGCGCGTTTGCGCTCACTTCGGCTCGATCGATCGCGCAAGCGCATGCTTTCCGCAGTGCCGCGCGCGACAATGGTCATCGTGAATCCCACCCACTACGCGGTCGCCATGCGCTACGTCCGGGCCGAAGGCGGCGCGCCGATGGTGCTCGCCAAGGGCGCCGATTTCATTGCATTGAAGATCCGCTCGATCGCTGCGGAAAACGGCATTCCCGTAGTGGAGGACAAGCCGCTCGCGCGCTCACTCTACGCCGCTGTCGATGTCGACCGCCCAATTCCGGCGGAGTTCTATCGAGCCATCGCCGAGATCGTGCACTTGATCCAGCAAAGGAAGTATCAATGGGCCCAACAAAGGCAATGAACGCGCTTGGGCGAAGTTTGCGACAGCGCCGCTCGTTCGGGCGGGAGCAGATCATCGCCGATGCCCTGGTGGACTTCGCGAGTGAGCTTAGGCTGACCGACGCGGCGGAACTGATGTCGATGATTCGAAACGATCATTCTGCGAACATCGCGGACCTCGTCAATTCATCGACTGAACTGTTCTTCAAGAGCGGAACCTTGCGTTATGCTCTGTCAGCCAAGTTTCAAAGCGCCGTGGGACGCGACGCCGACTGTCGAGATCGACTTGGAGTTCCGCCACGCCTCTGTCTGCGCGTTCTTTCGTCTGACGATTGGCCAGCGCCGCGCCGGAGTCGAAATCATCGACATTCTTTTTGAGGAGCGAGGGCTGGACGATCTCGCCAAGGGCGAACGCTTGTCGGCCGCGCTCGAGAGCGCCCGACTGCGCTCCCACTAATCCCGTTCTGCGGCAAGCCCCGTGCAAGCCCTGTCGCGCAGTGTCGATCCATCACCGTCTAGGAATGGCGTGCAATTGTCATCGATTTATCTCTTCGAAGTCGGATCTCAGAAAGCGCAGTGGCTCTCCGCGCGCCAAACAGCGATCGCGGGCAACGTCGCCAATGCGAGTACGCCCGGCTACCATGCGGTCGACATCCAGCCGTTCTCCGCCGTGCTTAACTCCTCGCCTATCGAATTGGCGACGACCAACGCTGCTCATCTATCGTTGCCGCAAGCGGAGGCCGGCGCGTTGCGCGAGATCGAGGTTGACCCGACCGAACAGACGCTGTCCGGCAACACAGTCAACCTCGAACAGCAGATGATCAACCTCGGCGACGTCAATCGGGACTATACGATGAGCGCCAACATCCGCCGATCCTTCCATCAGCTCCTCCTCTCTGCGTTGAAGTGAGGAATCATGCAGGATTCGCTACAGACTGCGCTTCGCATCGCCGCCTCCGGTCTTCAGGCGCAATCGACGCGGCTGCGCGTCGTCTCGCAGAATATCGCCAACGCCCAGTCGACCGGTTCTTCGCCTGGGGCAGACCCCTATACCCGCCAGACCGTCTCATTCGACAGCGAGATGGACCGGACGCTCGGCGCCAAACTGGTGGGGGTCAAGTCGATCGGCGTCAACTCGTCTCCTTTCAAGCTCGAGCGTGACCCCGGCAACCCTGCGGCGGACGAGAGCGGCATGGTGAAGATGCCGAATGTCGACGTGCTGGTGGAATTGGCGGACATGCGGGAAGCCAACCGCAGCTACGAGGCCAACCTTCAAGTCGCCAAACAGTCGGCCGACATGCTGAACACCACGATCAGCTTGATGAAGGACGCCTGAACGGCGGGCGCCGACGTCACGAGGATACAAGATGATTGAGAACATTTCTGGAATTGGCTCCGCGAGTCTAACCGCAGGCGTTCGATCGCCGGCGGCTGCCGCCGCGCCGACCCAAGGGCCAAGCTTCGAGCAGGCGCTCTCGCAGGTGATCGGCGCAGCGGTCAACACGCTGCAAGCCGGGGAAGCTGTCGCCATTCAGGGCGTTGAGGGGGCTGTGTCGCCGATGAAAGTCGTCAACTCCGTGATGGCGGCGCAACGCTCGCTGCAAACCGTTCTTGCGATCCGCGACAAGGCGGTCTCCGCTTACCAAGAGATCGCCCATATGACGGTCTGATCAGGGGTCGAGCCGAAATGACGAGCAGCGACCTAAGCGGAAACGAAGGATGTTGAGATGAGAGCGTTGGCGATCGCGGCGACGGGCATGAGCGCACAAGAGCAAAATCTGGAAGTGATCGCGAACAACGTCGCCAACATCAACACGACGGGCTTCAAGCGCTCTCGAGCGGAATTCACCGATCTCATCTATCAGACTGAACGACTGATGGGCGTTTCGAATCGCGGCCGCGACGCAACCGTTCCCGAAGGCGCCCAGATCGGCCTCGGCGTTCGCACGGCCGCGATCCGCAGCGTCAACATTCAGGGCGCCCTGACCAACACGGGCAATCAGCTCGATCTGGCGATTCAAGGACGGGGCTGGTTCCAAGTCACGACGCCGAATGGCGACACGGTCTACACCCGCGACGGCGCGTTCAACACCAACGCGAACGGCCAGCTCGTCACCATGGACGGCTACAACGTGAACCCGTCAATTCTCGTTCCCCAGACGGCGACCGCGGTCACCGTCAGCCAGACCGGTCTCGTCACCGCGACGGTCCCAGGCCAGACGACGCCGCAGTCGCTCGGCCAATTGACGATCGCGAATTTCGTCAACGAAGCTGGCCTCCTGGCGCTCGGCGGCAATTACTTCCAGCAGACGGCCGCGTCCGGCCAGCCGACGGTCGGCGTTCCGGGCGACACTTCATTTGGGATCATCCAGCAGGGCTACGTCGAGGCTTCCAACGTCGATCCTGTCACCGAGATCACCAACCTCATTGCGGCTCAGCGCGCCTATGAAATGAACTCCAAGGTGATCCAGGCCGCGGATCAGATGTCCGGCACAATCTCCAACATGCGCAGCTAGGCCAAACTCCGGAGAGTAGACCCATGCTCCTCGCGCACGTCCGATCGGCTTTCAAAGCCACGATCGTCCTGTTTGCTGCGGCTTGCGCCGCCATTTCTTGGGCGCAGGAAACCCTCGTCCCGACGCCGAAGTCGGTCATCTATCCCGGCGACGTGATCCTGGACGAGATGCTCGTCGACGTCCCCCATGTGGCGCAAGACGGATCAGGGCCGTTCGTCAATTCGCGCTCGCTCATCGTCGGTAAGGCTGCGCGGCTCACGCTGCTTCCGGGGCACGCAATTCCATTTTCGGGCGTCTCCAATCGAAAGCTCGTTTCCAACGGGTCCGAGGTCAAGCTCGTCTTTTTCGAGGGCGATCTCTTCATCATGACCACTGGCGCAGCGCTGCAAGACGGCTCGATCGGGGACATCGTCAGGGTTCGCAACGACGACAGCGGCGTCACCGTGTCCGGCGCCGTCCAGCCAGACGGCTCGGTCCGAGTGAGCGGGGGATGAGGCGGCGACGGATTCTGGCGCTTGCGCTCTGTCTTGCTGCCGTGCCGGCCTCGGCGGCGCGGATCAAAGATATCTCGGTCCTGCGCAGCGCGCGCGACACTCAGCTCGTCGGCTATGGCCTCGTCGTGGGTCTGCAGGGGTCGGGCGACACATTGCGCAATGCGCCCTTCACCGAGCAATCCGTTCAGGCGATGCTCACACACCTGGGTCTTGACGTACACGGCGCCTCGCTCCGCAACCGCAATGTCGCCTCCGTCATCGTCACGGCGGACGTCGCCGCAGGGGTGGAGACCGCCTCGCGGCTCGACGTCACGGTTTCTGCCCTCGGCGACGCGCCGTCTTTAATGGGTGGAACGCTGCTGCTGACCCAGCTTCAGGGGGCGGATGGAACGGTCTACGCGAGCGCGCAAGGCGCAGTCTCGGTGACGGGTTTCGACGCCGTCGGCCAGGGCGAGACGCTGTCGCAAGGCGTGCCGACCGCTGGCCGCATTCCGAATGGCGCCATCGTCGAGCATGAACTCCCCGGTTTCGGCGACGAATTGCGCTCGATGCTCGAACTGAAGAATCCCGACTACGCGACGGCGGTCAGGATTGTCGACGCGATTAACGCCTATTCCCGCGAGCGGTTCCGCGCGAGCGCTGCCTACGAGGTCGATAGCCGGCGGGTCGAATTGTTTCGCCCCCGCAGGATCTCGTTCGCTCGGTTCATGGCCGAGATTGGCGAACTTCAGGTTGCCCCGGACATGGCGGCGCGCGTCGTTCTCGACGCGCGGACCGGCACGGTCGTTGTCGGCCAGGACGTGCAGATTTCGACCGTGGCGGTAACATACGGAACGCTGACCGTCCGGGTCGCGGAGCGGCCTCGCGTCTCGCAACCAGCCCCGTTCTCGAACGGCAGAACGGTCGTCACGCCAGACACGCGAATTGACGTTGAGCAGGGGGGCGGACCCGTCGCCATCCTCGGCGGGTCAAGCCTCCGAGCGCTGGTCGCCGGCCTCAATCGCATCGGCGTCAAGCCGCCAGGAAATCATCGCGATCCTTCAGGCGATCAAAACCGCCGGAGCGCTGCAGGCCGATCTCGTCATTCAGTGACGGGGGCGGCGAGAGTGGTGGCGCGAAAGCTAACTCAAGTCAGCCCAGCGCAAGCCGCGCGGTCGAGGATTGCGTCCATCCTCGAGGCCGACAAATGCCATCTGCTTTTCTGTCGCAGCGCCCAACGGCTCGATTGTGCCGCGCCCGCGTGGCGTTGAGCGTCGCCGCCGTTCTCCTTGGCCATCCGGCCTTCGCTCAGGACGGTCGGGCGCCCGAGAAGGAAAGGCCAAAAGTCACTACTAACAAAGCCTCGGACAAAGTCCCTGCGGACAGAACGCCAGACACCGAAGCCAGCCGCTTCTGCATCAACGCCGCCCCATCGATCGCGGAGGTGCGCATCGCGTGGGAGACGAGACGTCTCGGTGAACTCGACGCGCAGGTCAAGCAACGGCTAGCGGATCTCGAAAAAACGGAAGCATCGCTACGAGAATGGGTCGCCAAGCGGGACACGGTTCTCAAGGCGGCAACCGATAACCTTGTCGCCATTTACGGCAAGATGCGGCCGGAAGCTGCGGCCATCCAGATCGCCGCGATGGATGATCCAATGGCGGCGGCGATTCTGGGCAAACTCAAGCCCGGCGCGGCGGGGGCCATTCTCAACGAGATGGAGGCGGAGCGGGCGAGCCGGCTTGCCGTCCTGCTCTCAGGCGCGCCTGGCGGAGAGAAGAAATCTTGATGCGCCCGCTTCTGCCGCCGCTTTTGCTGACGTTCGCATTATCGCTGACGGGTTGCTGGACAAGCGCCAACGAATTCATGCGCGAACCTTTTTTTTCGCCCGTCGGCTCGGGACTCGTGACAGACGAGACAGCGAGCATCCAGAGCGCGAAAGTGCTTCCCCCTCCGCCGCCTTCCGGAAATGGGACACCGCCGTCGCTTTACAGTCAGCCGCGCATCGCCAACGTTGGCGACATCGTGCGCGTGCTGATTTCGATGAACGACAAGGCGACTCTTGGCAACGCATCCGGCCGCTCGCAAACGACCAAGGACGGGGTTGTCGTCGACTTCGGCTACAACAACGGCTCGTCGGCGGCGTCGTCCAACCAGCCAGCCAAACTTCTCGGCGACCTCTCTTCCTCGGCCTCAACTCAGGGGACAGGCAACATCGACCGCTCTGAACAGATTCAGGTGTCGGTGGCGGCGGTCGTCACCCGCGTCCTTCCCAATGGCAATCTTGTCATCTCAGGATCTCAGGAAGTGCGCGTCAATTATGAGCTGCGCCAGTTGACCGTCGCGGGGATCGTAAACCCACTCGACATCTCGCTCAACAACACCGTCGCTTATGATCGGATCGCCGAGGCTCGCATCTCCTATGGCGGTCGTGGTCGCCAGAGCGACTTCCAGCAACCGGCCTGGGGGCAGCAGGTTTACGACGCCGCCAGGCCATTCTAGCCGGAACGCAGATGTCGGATCCCGCCTTGCCGCAGGGCGCCATCGTGAAGGAACCCTCAAGGAGAGGATCGTTGATCGAACTTGCGGTTGTCGTCTGTCTGGCGGCCTGCGCTGGAGCCGCGTTCGAAGGTTTGCGCCCCGCTGTGGCGCCAGGATCGGATAAGCCCGCGGATCCGCCGGCCGCAGCGCCTGGGCCAATCTCAACGATCGTCGACTTGCCGCCAATCGTAACCAACCTAGGCGCGCCGCAAGACACCTGGGTTCGGCTCGAGGGCTCGATCATTTTTGACCCGAAGACCTTGCCGCATCCCGAGGCCGTGGCAGGCCAAATTGGCGACGACGTCCTCGCCTATCTGCGAACCGTCTCACTGCGCCAGCTTGAAGGACCAATCGGCCTCGAAAATATCCGCCAGGACCTCAACGAACGCGCCGCGACCCGCAGCGGCAACAAGGTGCGCGGGTTCTTGATTCGAACATTGGTTGTGCAATGAAGTGGGCAATCTGCGCAGGCGTTGCGCTGCTGGCGGCGAGCTGCCCGGCAGCGGCTCAGAGCGTCGACCTGAATTCTCTAGTCCCCGCCGGCGGCGCTACGGCGAGCGGCCGGATCATAGAGCTCGTTGCGATTCTGACAGTGCTTTCCGTGGCGCCTGGCCTTCTTATCATGGTCACGACCTTCACGCGTTTCATCGTCGCGCTTTCGTTCCTGCGTTCGGGTCTCGGCCTGCAGAGCGCGCCAGCCAACCTCGTCCTCATCAGCTTGTCGCTGTTCATGACCTTCTTCGTCATGGCGCCGACTTTCGACCGCGCCTGGCAAACCGGCCTCAAGCCGCTGATGGACAATCAGATCAACCAGCAGGATGCGCTCGCCGCCGTCGCCGAGCCGTTCCGCGAATTCATGCTTAGCCAGGTTCGGGAAAAGGACATGGCGCTGTTCGAGGGCCTGTCCAAGGGACGCTTCGAGGTCACGGACCGCTCCAAAGCGGATCTCAGGCTCCTTATCCCCGCTTTCATGATTTCCGAGCTTCGTCGCGGCTTCGAGATCGGTTTCCTGATTGTTTTGCCGTTTCTGGTCATCGACATGATCGTCGCGACGCTGACGATGTCTATGGGCATGATGATGCTGCCGCCTTCCGTCATCTCGCTCCCTGTCAAGATCCTGTTTTTCGTACTGATCGACGGCTGGAACTTGCTGATCGGGAGCTTGGTGCGCTCGGCGAGCTGATCGAGCGCCTCAACTCCAATCGGCGCCAGCCTGGCGCAAGGCCGCGCGCCTCAAATGGATATATCCGCCGAGGATTCTTCATGAGCATCTTGAACACCAGCGTCTCGGGCATGCAGGGCAATTCGAACTGGCTGTCGACCATTTCCCAGAATGTCGCCAACGCCAACACCAGCGGCTACAAGAACGTCGAGACCGAGTTCTCGAGCCTGGTCGATCAGATCTCCAACGGCGACGCCGCTTTCGGCGGCGTCTCCACGAGTCAGGTCTCACGCAACGGGCTCCAGGGCAATGTCGTCTCCGCTTCAGCGACGACAGACCTCGCCGTCCAGGGCGCCGGGTTCTTCGTCGTGTCCGACGCCAGCGGGACCATGTATCTCACGCGTAACGGGTCCTTCATGCCCGACGCATCGGGCAATCTGGTCAACAGCGCCGGCTACTACCTGATGGCGGCTAACGTGCAGGACGGGGCTTCGCCGCTCGCCGCGAATTCGCTGACGGGTCTTGAGAAGGTCAACGTTGTCAATGCTGGGGAAACCGCGACGGCGACGACCTCTGGCTTGCTGAGCGCCAATCTGCCGTCAACCGCATCGCCCGTCGCGCCGGCCAATCTGCCGTCAACCAATTCGGCGAGCTCGACCTACACCGACGCCACATCCCTTGTCGTCTACGATAATCTGGGTGGCTCGCACACGATCAACGTTTACTTCACCAACACCGGTTCCAACACCTGGGAGGTGGATGCATATGATGCGGCGGGCGCTTCCGCAGGCGCCGGCTTTCCCTATTCGTCGGGTCCGCTCGCGACGCAGACCCTTACTTTCAATCCGACGACAGGCGCGTTGTCGTCCGGCTCGCCGCTCTCATTCACGGTCCCGAGCGGCCAGACCATGAACCTGGATATCAGCAACATGACGCAACTTGCGGCCGGCTTCAACGTAAGCGCGGCGACGGCAAACGGAAATTCACCCAGCGGAATTACGGGCGTCTCCATTTCGACCAGCGGATCCTTGATGTTCAACTACGCGAACAACACCTCCGCCGTCGCATACGACATTCCGCTCGCCAATGTGGTGAGCCCGAACAATCTCACTTCGGTCAATGGCGGCGCCTATTTGCCGACTTCCTCGTCCGGTCCCATCTATCTGGGAACCGCTGGCGGCGGGGGCTTTGGTAAGATTGAAGCCTCCTCGCTCGAGAGCTCGACCGTCGACCTGGCCACCGAGTTGACCGACATGATCCAGGCGCAGAGCGCCTACGAAGCCAATTCCAAAGTGTTCCAGACGGGCGCCAACATTCTCGACGTCCTGAACGGGTTGAAGCCGTGAGCTCGCATACGCTTTGGTGACTTCGATGAGCTTGTCGACCGCGTTCAACGTCATCAGTTCTTCCTTCGCCGCCAACGCGGCGCAGACTGCCGTCGTCTCGAACAACATCGCCAACGTCAATACCCCACGCTATTCGCGCGAGATCGCGAATGTCGTGACCAACTCCTATGGCGGAGCTGACGTCGCCTCGGTCACACGGGAGGCCAACACGGCATTGTTGGAACAGGTCTCAAGCTCGACCTCCCAAGCGGCGGCTCAGCAGGCGATTTCCGACGGCTTGTCGACGCTTGCCGCCACCGTCGATGACAGTTCATCGGTCACATCGACCTCGGGCGCCAGCGAGAATGGCGCGTCCCCCTCCGCCATGCTCGCCAATCTGCAAAGCGCGCTCACGACATACGCGGACTCTCCGTCCTCGTCATCGGCCGCCGACGCGGTCGTATCGGCCGCTTTCGATCTCGCCTCGTCGCTGAACGGCGCGAGCGCAACGGTCCAGCAGGTGCGCGAAACCGCCGATCAGAAAATGGCCTCATCCGTCAACACGATCAATTCGCTCCTCAATCAGTTCACGGCCGCCAACAACGCCGTGGTCGCGGGACTTCGGACGGGCGCCAACGTCTCCAGCGCCGAAGATACGCGTGACTCGATCGTAACCCAGCTCGCTCAGCAGACCGGCGTCTCGACCGTGGTCGACGCCAGCGGCTCGGAGTCGATTTATACCGACAGCGGCGTCACGCTGTTCCAGGATACGCCGCGCACGGTTTCTTTCACCCCGACTCCGACGCTCATTGATGGACTGAGTGGCGGGGCGGTGACCGTCGATGGCGTGCCGATCACCGGCGCCAATTCGCCGATGCCCATTCAATCGGGCGCGCTCGCCGGTTACGCAACGTTGCGGGACACGATCGCGCCCGAATATCAGGCCCAGCTCAACCAGATCGCCGGCGGCCTGATCAACGCCTTCGCCGAAAGCGACCAATCGGCGAGCCCCACGCTGCCTTCGCTTCCCGGGCTTATTCACAACGCCCGGCGCAACCAGCCTGCCGTCGATGTCGACGACGACGGGTCTTGCAGCCGGGATCGAGGTCAATCCGAACGTCGACCCATCGCGGGGTGGCGATCCAAATCTCCTGCGCGACGGCGGCATTTCCGATCCCGGAAACCCGGCCTACACTTACAATGCGACTGGCGCCGCGAGCTACGCCGGACGGATTCAGGAGCTCGTCGGCCAGATCAACGCGACCCAAAGCTTCGACCCGGCCGCAGGCCTCGGCTCGTCGGCCAGCCTCGCCGTTTACGGCAACGCCTCCGTGAGCTGGCTGCAAGCTGAGAATCAACAAGCGACCAACGCCTCCTCATATCAGAACGCGCTCGCAACGCAGGCGAACTCCGCGCTGTCGAACGCAACCGGCGTCAATCTCGACGCCGAGATGACCAATATGCTGAATCTCGAAAACTCCTACGCTTCGACCGCGAAATTGTTGACGACCATCACCAGCATGTTCTCAGCCCTGCTGCAGGCGGCATGACTACGGTGGGCGTTAGCTTCGTCTCGACGCCGTTCCTCGCCAACAGCTTGGTGGGGCCGGTCATGCAGGCGCAGTCGTCTCTCACAACGGCGATGACGGAGATGTCGACCGGCCAATACGCGAATCTGGGTTTACAGCTCGGCGACCAGTCCGGCTACGAACTTTCGCTGAAAGAACAGGTCGGCCTGCTGCAGACCTTGACGACCGGCAACAGTGTCGTATCGACAAGCTTGTCGACGGCGCAGAGCGCGCTGTCGGCCATTCAGTCGAACGCTCAGACAACTCTCAACAATCTGGCGGCTTGGACGCCAAGCGGCGATTCAGGCGCCTCGCTTCAGAACATGGGCCAATCGGCGCTGCAGTCATTGATCAGCGGGGTCAACACGACCTCGGGCGATCAATACGTGTTTGGCGGAATCAATTCCGCGGTCGCGCCGATGGCGGATTATTATTCGACTCCCGCGTCGACCGCCAAGACCGCGATCGACGACGCTTTTCAGACCGCATTCGGTGTTCTGCCGAGCGACCCGGCCGCGGCGGACATCTCGGCGTCTGACATGCAGAGCTTCCTCTCCGGACCGTTCGCGGCGCTATTCGAAGGCGCTTCGTGGGGCGCGGACTGGTCGTCTGCTTCAAGCGTCAACACCAGCGCCACGATCGCGCCAGGTCAGACCGTCACAACGTCGACGAACGCCAATCAGCCAGGCTTCCAACAGTTGACCCAGGCTTATGCGATGTTGAGCGAATTCGGGGGATCCGCGCTCAGCGACGACGCGCGACAGGCCGTCGCGACAGCCGCTGCTTCCCTCGTGTCGCAGGGCATCAATTCCACGATCAACACTCAGGCCGCGCTCGGCTCGAGTCAAAGCGCTGTCACGGGGGCCAACAATTCGATGAGCTCACAGCTGACGATCTTGCAGGGCCAGCTCAGTAATCTCGACAACGTCAACGCCACGGCGACGGCCGCCCAGATCAGCAGTCTGACCAACCAGATCCAGATGGCTTACGAACTTACGGCGCGCCTGCAGCAGCTCAATCTGGCGCAGTACCTGCCGGTCGCCTGACGCACGAAGGGTCGCAATGTACGAATTCGCTTACAACGATGTGATCGAGGATTCTCACCAGACATTGCGCGCCCGCGAGCGCGTGGCGATGGATCGGGTGATCGCAATGCTGCGCGCGGCCCAGGAGAATGGGCCGCAGTCGCGGGAGCGCGTTGATGCGCTGTTCTATCTCCATCGTCTTTGGTCCATATTCCTCAGCGACCTCAACGAACCGAGCAACGAACTGCCCGGCCAGCTCAGAGCTGGCATCATCTCAATCGGCATTTGGATGAACAAGGAGATCGATCGTGTGCGCGGCGGACTGACCGACGATCTGACGCCGATGATCGAGATCAACGAGCTGATCCGCAATGGGTTGAAGTAAGGGTCGGGCCGATGCAAATCACGCTCAGAGCCGGAGAACGGTTCTTCATCAATGGCGCGGTCATCCGCATCGATCGGAAGGCATCGATCGAACTCTTGAACGAAGTCACCTTCCTGCTCGAAAATCACGTCATGCAGGCCGATGAGGCGACGACACTCGTCCGTCAAGTGTATTTCGCCGTTCAGATCATGCTGATGGACCCGACCGCCGCTGGCAGCGCTGCGCCACTGGCGCATTCTCTGATCGAATCGGCGGTCGGCGCCTATCGTGCGCCGGAACTGGCGGCGGGCCTCGGAGGCGTCGGCGCGTCCCTCCTTCGCGGCCGCAATTTCGAGGCGCTGAAGGCGCTGCGGGGGCTCTTCGCCCTTGAGGACAAGGAGCTTCAACCAGTCGTCCACACGTCGAGCGCCGCCTGAAACAGGAGAACGTCATGACCGTAAGCGCCACATCCCCCGTCGGATCTTCCGCATCGAATTCGACCGCTTCGACAGCGGCGAGCGCGGCGACGCAGACCCTTGGATACAACGATTTTTTGACTCTGCTCATGGCGGAAATGAAGAACCAGGACCCGACACAGCCCATGGACCCGTCACAGATGGTGTCGCAACTCGCCACCGTCTCCGAGGTCGGACAGTCGGTGCAGTCCAATACGACGCTCGCCTCGCTGCTGACCGCGACCTCGCTCGGCCAGGCCGAGCAGCTGGTCGGCCGGACCGTCACTTCTGCCGACGGTTCAACGTCGGGCGAGGTCGCCTCGGTCAGCGTCACCAACACCGGAGCGATCGCAACGCTCGCGAATGGCGCGACCGTGTCGCTCGCCAATGGCGCGAGCGTGCAATGAACGAAGGCGACGCGATCGATTTGGTTCAGTCGGCGATCTGGATGATTATGGTCGGCGCAGGCCCCTGCGTCGGCGCCGCGATGGCGGTCGGGGTCGTGATCGCGCTGTTGCAGGCTTTGACCCAGATCCAGGAGATGACGCTTACGTTCGTGCCGAAAATGATCGCAGTCTTTGTCGCGGCTAGCCTCACGGCGTCGTTCGTCGGAGCCAAGTTCTCAATCTTCACCCAGTCGATTTACGCGCGAATCGAGCAGGGATACAAATAGGTTTTCGCCGAAAGCGGGCGGCTGATCAACCCGTTGGAAACAGGTCGTCATTGCGTGCGACGGGAAGGACCGGCCATAGCGTCGGAAACTGCGAACTTGCCCATCTCGCCAGGGCTGCATTGACCTCGGCCGGCTTCTCTTGCGCCATCCAGTGGCCGGAAGGAATTGTGACCTCGGTGAGATTCACGCAATAGGCGCGCATCGGCTCGGCCAGACGAGAGACAAGGGTCTCGCAAACGTAGTCGTAAGCGCCGTGCATGAAGAGCGCCGGGATATTGAGGTCCCAGTTGGCTCTCGCCCGCTGAGCGTAAGCGAGATTGGCTTGCCAGTTCATGTACCAACTGTCGGGGCCGAAGAATCCATTGCGCTTGAGCGCGGCGACATAGCTGTGCTCGTCCTCCTCGCTGAGGACGGTGGGATCGCGCGGAACGTCCGGCGCTCGATTGCCGGCGCGAAACCAACCGCCGTTGACGCGGGTGAAGGACGTCGGCGCGGGCTTGCCTTTGCCGGCAGGATTGCCAGCGCGAAAAAGCGCCCTCACCGTTGCACCCGCGTCGCTCTCGAAGCCCTTTTGCGCAACAGCGAAATTCTCGCGATAGAACAGCTGATAGTCCCATTGCGCCACAGGGAACTTGTCAGCCGGATAGATTGTCCGGTCCGCCAACGGAACGACGGTCTCGACCGCGAACCCTTCAGGAAGATAAGGGACACAAAGGCTTGCGACGCCATGACAGCGTTCTGGATGGTGTTGCGCGATTGACCACACCACCGGCGATCCCCAATCATGTCCGACCCAGATCGCTTTCTCCGCGCCGAGGGCGTCTAGAAGCTCAAGCATGTCGGCGACGATCGCGTCCAGCCCGTAGTCTTCGTGGCGTGAATAGACGGAGGAGCGCCCATAGCCGCGCATGTCGGGCGCAACTGCGCGAAAGCCCAGGCCGCCAAACACAGGAAGCTGCCCGCGCCAGGAGATCGACAGCTCTGGCCAACCGTGGACGAAGACGATCGGCGTCGCCTGCGCGGCGCCGCAGGAAAGAAAGAAGGTTGTGTGCCGCGCGGTCTTGGCGGCGTGCTCCTGAATGAGGGAGCTCATGGGGATTTCAGAAGCTCCAGCAAGCGCGGCTTTCCTTATGCGTGACTTGACGTTTCCCATCTCAGTCGAGCTGGGAAAAAAATCAACTGCCTTCAACCCGAACTGAGGAACACCCGCTAATGAGATCGTAGCGCAGCCGCTAACCGCGAACGTTCGATCCTCGCGCAAGGTTCGCCTTCCACTCTGCCGCGCAGGGCCTGCATGCTTAGCCGCCCTGATGGGTGAGAACGGCAATGTCATTGATGGCGGCAGGCACAGCACCGGCGGCGAACCGCGGGGGCAAGGATATTGCCTTCGCCGTCGGCATCGTCCTCATTCTTTGCTTGTTCTTCCTTCCCGTTCCGGCGGTGATGATCGACTTCGGCCTCGCGCTGTCGATCGCGCTCTCCTTGCTTATCTTGATGGTGGCCTTATGGATCCATAAACCGCTCGAGTTCTCGGCCTTCCCCACTGTGCTCTTGGTGGCGACGATCCTGAGGCTCGCCCTCAACATTTCGACGACCCGCCTCATCCTTTCGCACGGTGAACAGGGACCGACCTCGGCCGGTTACATTATCGGCGGCTTCGCTCACCTGGTCATGGGCGGCGATTTCGTTATCGGCATCATTGTGTTTCTCATCCTGGTGACGATCAACTTCCTGGTCATCACGAAGGGCGCAACCCGCATCGCCGAGGTCGGAGCCCGCTTCACCCTCGACGCCATTCCCGGAAAGCAGATGGCGATCGATGCCGACCTCTCAGCGGGCCTCATCGATGAGAAGGTAGCGCAGGCGCGCAGACGCGAACTCGAGGAGGAAAGCGCCTTCTTCGGGTCAATGGACGGCGCTTCGAAATTCGTTCGCGGTGACGCTATTGCCGGCCTCATCATTCTCGCCGTCAACATCTTCGGGGGCATTGTCATCGGTGTCACCCGACACTCTCTGACGCTCGCCGCGGCGGCCGATGTTTTCACTAAGCTCTCGGTCGGCGACGGCCTGGTGACGCAGATTCCTGCGCTCATCATTTCGCTTGCCGCCGGCCTCCTAGTCGCGAAGGGCGGCACGCGTGGCTCAGCTGACAAGGCAGTTATCGACCAGCTAAGCGGCTATCCCAACGCCCTCTTTCTCGCCGCACTGGCGATGGCGATCCTGGGCGTTGTTCCTGGCCTACCGTTCTTGCCTTTCGCGCTTATCGGCGGACTAATGGCTTTCGTCGGAGTCGCCATTCCTCGGCGCATCACGAGGGACCGCGTCGCCGAAGCGGCGAAGGACGCCGCGAGAGACGAGCGGGCTAAAGCTGAAATGCGCTCTTCGATCAAAGAACAGCTGAAGTCGTTCGAGATCGAGCTTGTGCTGAGCAAAGAGCTCAACGCAGCTCTGCTGCCCTCTCGTGACGAGATAGGCTCTCGCATTGCTAAGATGCGGCGGAAGTTCGCGCGTCAATACGGCTTCGTCGTCCCAGACATCCGTCTCTCGGACGACATTAAGGCGGCGCCGAAGACTTATCAGATCAAGATCCACGGCACGGCTGTCGCCACGCACGAACTGCGGGTCAGGGACCATCTCATCATTGTCGGCGACGGACCGCGTCCCAATCTGCCCGGCGACGAGGTGCGGGAGCCAGCCTTCGGCATCCGGGCGATCGCGATTCCCGAGGCTTTCGTCAAGAACGCCAAGCGGGACGGCTTTACGCCGGTCGATCCGGTCTCCGTGTTGCTCACCCATTTGAGTGAGGTCATTCACAACAACCTTGCTCAACTGCTCTCGTACAAAGATATGCGCGTACTGCTCGATCGGCTCGAGCCCGAATACAAGCGTCTGCTCGACGACATGTGCCCGTCGCAAATTTCTCAGTCCGGGCTCCTGGCTACCCTGAAGCTCCTACTCGCTGAGCGCGTTTCCATTCGCAATCTGAGCTTAATCTTGGAGGCGGTCGCGGAGATAGCGCCGCATGTGCGAAGACCCGAGCAGATCGCCGAGCAAGTACGCATCCGGCTTGCACAACAGATATGCGGCGATCTTGCTGACGACGGGGCGCTGGCCGTCTTGAGGCTCGGCAATCGGTGGGATCTCGCGTTCCATCAAAGCCTGAAGCGCGACGCCAAGGGCGACGTGATCGAGTTCGACATCGACCCGCGGCTCATGGAGCAATTCGCATCCGAGGCGTCAGCGGCCATACGCAAACGGATGGACGAGCGACGCCTGTTCGCCCTCGTCACCGCCGCCGAGACGCGGCCCTATGTGCGCATGATCATCGAGCGCATGTTTCCAACCTTAGCCGTACTATCGCAGCTCGAAATTGCCCGCGGCTTCGAGGTGAAGTCACTCGGGACGGTCGCGTGACTGCGCTCATTTCGGAGGCTATGTCGGCCTCCCATACCGAGCTGGCGCCCACAATGGCGATCGGCAGTTTCGTACTGTTTTGCCGCATCGGCAGCTGCCTGATGCTCGCCCCGGGCTTCTCAAGCTCACAAATTCCGGCGCAGGTCCGCTTGTTTGTCGGGCTGGCGATCACCCTGACACTGACGCCCATGCTGTTGTCACGCGTCCCCACCACCGCTCTAGGCGACGATCCGATCCTCACTCTCAGGGTGATCGCCGTCGAAACGTTAGTCGGCGGCATGATCGGCGTCTTGGCGCGGATGTTCTACCTCGCACTCGAAGCTTTGGCCGTAGGCGCATCTACAATGCTCGGATTCGCGAGTCCCTTCGGATTCCAGATGGAGGGCGATGAAGCGATGTCGCCCTTGGCGACGCTCATCTCGCTTGCGGCAGTCGCTCTCTTGTTTGCGGCTAACCTTCATTGGGAGCTGCTGCGTGGTCTCGTAGCGTCGTATGACGTCATCCCTGTGGGCGCCGATTTCAATGCGCGATTGGCTCTGAAGCAGCTGGCCGACGTGCTAGGCGAATCGTTCAGGCTCGCGCTCAGGATCGCTTCGCCCTATGTGATTTATGCACTGGTGGTGAATCTGGCGCTGGCGCTGGTCAACCGGCTAACTCCGCAGGTCCAGGTCTTCTTTGTCGCCACGCCGTTTGTCGCCGCGGGCGGCCTGCTTTTGCTCTACTTCACTGTCAAACCCGCGATCGAAGCGCTTCATTAGCAGCTTCGGTGTTTGGCTTATCTCCGGTTGACCGATGAAAAGACGTCTCGACGCATTGAAACGTATCGGCCGGATGCAAGCGCTCATGCATGATGTCGAGCGCTGGCGTCTTAATTCGCTAGAACGTCAGCAGGCGGGATTGAATGCCGATCTGAAGGCGGTCTTTGAGGCCCTAGATGCGGACAAGATCGCCTATGGCGCTCAAGCCGGACTGGTTGCGCGCCGAATTCGGACGTTGCAGGTGAGGGTCGATCAGCTGGCGCGCGAACAAGAAAGCGCGCATCGCAGCGTGCTGACGCAGGGGACGCGGACGAAGCTCGCCGAACTCGCAGTCGACGCCGCGGCCCTCAGCTATCGGCGCATGAAGGAGCGCAGGGAGTTGGCCGAGATCATTGAACGAGCACTTGGCCGAAGCGCAAGCTCGACGCAAGACTAAAGGAGGACTTTAGGGCCTCCTACGCACTTTTCGGGGCGACCAATGGCCTTCAATCCTCGCACCGATGTCATCCTTGAGGTGGCCAGCGCGGCCGATCCATCGCGTGCGAGTCTCGCTGCCCAGCGGCTCAGCGCGCTTGCCAGCCCGAACGCCTCAACGGCTGACTTTGCCGCTGACCTGGACCGTGTCGCGACCACGACGAGTCCCACTCCGGCGCCGCTTGCGAACGCCGCCAACGCGCGCTCGCGTCTCTCAGAGGCAGCGGGTGGATCGGACAAGCTTGGCAAAACGAAGACCCAGTTCGAAGCAATGATGCTGAGTTCGTTCGTGAACGAACTCTTGCCGAAGGAAACAGGCGAGGTCTTCGGCCAGGGAATGGCCGGCGACACGTGGCGATCGATGCTCGCCGAGCAGGTTTCGATGCAGATCGCGAAATCCGGAAAGCTTGGCATCGCAAGGCGCTTGTTTGCCACTCACGAGGTGGCCCCGGAAGTCAGGGCGGGTTGCCCAGGCCGCCAGAGCCGCGGGCGCGTCTACCTCGCAGATGAGCGCTAACATCCTGTCGGCGCCAACCAGCGCCAAGCCTGAGAACGGCGCCGTCCTGTTTGCTGGAGGCAAACGGGCATGAGCCGGCCGCTGCTCCGCGCGCAGTCCCCGGCCGCAGCCGCGGCTTTGCCGATCGTCGAACGCCTCATCGCGACCCTTGACGCGGAAAATGACGACCTCGAGCAGGGTCGACGAATGAAATTCGAGGCTTACAGCCTGAGCAAGAACCAGGGTCTTCTCGAACTCAACCGGCTCGTTCCCGCGCTCGGCGGCGCGATAGCATCCGGCTCGTTGGCCGATGCGCTGGCTGAACTCCACGTCAAGCTTGAGATCAATCGGCAGGCGCTCGCGGTGCAGCTGAAGGCATGCGAAGCGGTTTCGCAAATCATTGCCCGCGCCATTCAGGATGGCCAATCGGACGGAACCTACACAGCCCTCGCCTGGAGTCGGTCGCGAGAATGATCAGGACGGTGTTCGTCGGTCTCCTGGCGGTCGCCGCTGCGATAGCGGGCGAGATCGGAGCCGACAAGGTCCTGGCCATGCGCCAGACACGCTCCGCCGCCACGGTGGCGAAGGCGACCGAAGCGCGGAGGACTCATGAAATCAACGTGCCTCGCATCAAGGATGGCGCGATCAAGGGCTATGCGGTGATGCTCTTAAGCTACACCGTCGATTTGGGCGCGCTCAAAACGGCGGCGATGGCGCCAGATTCGATCCTGGTCGACGAGGCGTTTCGCTACGTCTACAGCGACGTCACGATCGACTTCGACCACCTCGACCACTTCGATTTCGCGAAGATGAGCAAAGCGCTCGTTGCGGCGATCAACGCGCGGGTGAAGAGCGACGTGGTCGTTGATGTGGGTGTTCAGGAATTTACCTACGAACCGGTCAGCGAGATCCGCGGGCGCCCGAACCCTTAGGCCGCTTGTGTCGCCTCCGTCTTCGAGGCCGCGATCAAATCGACAAACCGGCGGAAGAGATAGTGGCTGTCGCGAGGCCCCGGCGAAGCCTCCGGGTGATATTGCACCGAGAAGGCCGGCCGATCGGCGAGCGCAATGCCGCAATTCGAACCGTCGAACAGCGACACATGCGTTTCCTCGGCGTTTGCGGGCAGGCTCGCCCGATCGACTGCGAAGCCGTGGTTCATCGACACGACCTCGACCTTGCCGGTGGTGAAGTCCTTCACCGGATGGTTGGCGCCGTGATGGCCCTGCGGCATCTTGACGGTCCGCGCGCCGACGGCGAGCCCCAGCAGCTGATGGCCGAGACAGACGCCGAACAGGGGTATCTTGGTCTCCAGCAGCGCCTGGATCGTCGGCACCGCATATTCGCCGGTGGCCGCGGGATCTCCGGGTCCGTTGGAGAGCACAATTCCGTCGGGCTTGAGCGCCAGAATATCCTCGGCGCTCGCCGTCGCCGGAACCACCGTCACCGCGCAGCCGCAGTCGTTGAGAAGTCTAAGGATATTGCGCTTGGTTCCATAGTCGATCGCGACAATATTAAACCGCGCGGCCTGCCGTTGGCCGTAACCGCTTTCCAGCGTCCAGCTCGTTTCATCCCAGTCATAGCGCTGCGTCGACCCTACCGCGGGGACAAGGTCCATGCCGTCAATGCCGGGCCAGCGCGCAGCCTGAGCGCGCAGCGCATCGAGATCGAAGGCGCCGTCAGGCGAGTGGGCGATAACCGCGTTCGGCATGCCGCGCTCGCGGATGAGCGTCGTCAACGCCCGAGTGTCGATGCCCGTGACGCCGACGACCCCTCGGGCCTTGAGCCAGGTGTCGAGCCTGGCCTTGGCGCGAAAATTCGACGGACCGGAGATGTCGGCGCGCATGACGGCGCCGATCGCGGCTGAAGCGGCGGCCGCGTTGACGACCTCGATGTCCTCGTCATTGACGCCGACAATGCCGATATGCGGGAAGGTGAAGGTGATGATCTGGGCGGCGTAGGAGGGATCGGTGAGGATTTCCTCGTAGCCGGTCATCGCCGTGTTGAAGCAGATCTCACCGGCCGCGGAACCGGTCGCTCCTACCCCAAAGCCTTCGATGACCATGCCGTCCGCAAGCACGATCACGCCGGTCGCAATCCTCGGACGCCAGCCGGAAGACGGATCGTCCGCAGCCGGAGAGGAGGGAGACCAAGTTGCGCTTGCCATGCGGCTGTGCTTAAGCGCCGCCCTTGCTGCGCGTCAAGCTGACGCCCGTTCCAACCACTCGGGGAGACTCATGGCCAATTCAGCGCCTCTGCGCGATTCCGTGGCCACGCTGATGAAGGAGGCGATGAAGGGCGGCGACAAGGTTCGTGTCGGCGCCCTGCGTCTCATCATGGCGGCGCTGAAGGAGCGAGAGATCGAGGCGCGCGGCGCGGGCAAGATCGTGAGCCGCGCCGACGAACTCGCGCTGCTCACCAAGATGGTGAAATCCCGCCAGGAATCCGCGGCGATCTACACGGACGCCGGACGCGCGGAGCTTGCCGCGCAGGAGACAGCCGAGATCGCGGTGATCAGCGGGTTCCTGCCGAAGCAGATGGATGAGGGGGCGATGATCGCGGCCGCCAAGGCCGCCGTCGCCTCGACCGGCGCGACGAGCATCAAGGACATGGGCAAGGTGGTCGCCGCGCTCAAGGCCGATCATGCGGGCGAAATGGACTTCGCCAAGGCAAGCGCGATCGTGAAGGGCCTGCTCGCCGGCTAGGGCGACCAACGCCACCCCTTGTCATGCCCGCGAAAGCGGGCATCCACTCGCGAGGCGCCAAGGCTGGATCCCCACTTTCGCGGGAATGACCCTGACGCTCCGCGGGGCGCGGCCCCGGCGCACAATGTTACGCGCGCTAATGCTTTCAGGGACTTAACTGCGCTTTTGTGCAACTTTTCAACTCCAACCTCCTCGTCCTGAGGAGCCGCGAAGCGGCCTCGAAGGACGCTCCAGGAGGCGCTGAGGCGACCAGCTGGACTATGCTTCGAGACGCCGCGCGTCCGCCGGCTCCTTGAGCCATGAGGCTCGTGGAGTCGCCGTTCCGAAGCTCCACGTCGGTAGTTCCGCACTGTTCGGCTCCGTTTCTCAGCCGGCCTCATTTCGCGGCGCGAAACAAAACGTTGCGCTTCGACCACTCTAAGCCTCTGAAATCATTGACGGAGCCGAATCAGCCATTTCGCGGTTTTGTGGAATATCAAGGTCTTGCAGCCCGTTTCGTTTCGCCGGATTCGCGCTCAGGCCTGGCGAGGCTTGTCGCACCGCCAAAGCCTCGCGCGCCGCGTCGAGGCGCCTGAGCCTTTCTTCCATCGTGTCGACCTCGTCGCCAATCCTTTGGTACGCGGCCTTGAGCCGCAAACGGTCGGGCGCAAGGCGGTTCAGATGGTCGAGAATGCGAACATAGGCATGCGCTGCCGAGGCCTTGCCCGCATCGAACTGCGCCCCGATCAGGTCGAGCGCCCGCTCGAGCCGCGCGATCTGCAGGAGCGCGAAATCGTCGGCCGGATTGGCGTTGCGCCGGTCGAGCTGCTCGCGGACGATCTGCTGGACCCGGCGCAGGCTGAGGGCTTCCGAGGCCGCAATAGCGCGCATCGCCTCCCCGCCCATGAGGCGAGCGAAGATTCTTTGCGCGCGCTGATGCTCTTCGGTCAGAAAGGGATCGGGATTTGAGGCGCGGGCGGGCATGACGGTTTCCTTCGGCGAAACCCGTAGTATAACGCGCATCTTGAAAATCAGAAAGAGCTTGTCGAAAAAATCTTCCGTTAACCCGAGCTCAAAACCCAACTACCTGAAACCACGGCACCGGGTTTTGGTGTTATGGGAGCAGCAGTGCCTTCGGGAAAGCGCGAGAAGCCGCCGCCCCGACAAATTAGGTTTCGCGGGGGCTCGTCACACGTTTCAAGGCGTTAAGCACAGTTTTTTTGTGGAACTATGTTCACTTTATGTACCTTCAACTCACCTAATTGCCGTAATCCGTCTGGCGCATATTCAAGGCTACCCACAATCGTTAGTTGGGGCCTGCGCTCACAATTCATGGTTTTCGCGAATGGGGCATGCAGAATGCCGGATCTCAAAGGAGTTGAGAATCTTCAGCTAGTGATCGCATTCATCGTTCCTGGCTTGATCATTACCTATGTGCGCACGCGATTTATAAACGGGCGAATGGATAAACCGTCTGAGGCTTTGTTAGGTTATCTGGCACTGACCATAGTTTATTACGACCTTACTCTGCCCCTTCTCGGACCCACTCTAGCCCTCCCGGCGGGCTTGGTTAAGACTCTTTGCTGGTTCGCTCTCCTTGCGATCGGGCCCGCTCTCTTTGGGATGCTTCTTGGAATCGACGCGCAACTCGGATGGTTGCGCTGGCTCGCTCACAAGCTCGGTTTGCGACCTGTCCATAGTGTGCCCGTCGCCTGGGATTGGCGATTTCGGGCGTGCCGCGGCTCATGTTTTGTGCTGATTACCCTTGCCGACGGCGACACTGTGGCCGGGATCTTTGGGCCAAAGTCGTTCGCCTCGTCCGATCCCGCAGAACGTGACATTTATCTCGAAGAACTTTGGGATGTACCGGACGACGGCGGTGCGTGGAGGCAGCGGGAGAATAAGCAGGGCATTCTGCCGCCGGCGAAGGAAATCCGTCATGTTCAATTTTGGAGTTAAGCAATGAGCAATAAGCAATAAGGACACCAAGTCTGACGGCCACGGTATCGGCCGGGGTTTAGCCCAAGACGGTCATCAGCCAGTCGACTTAAGTCGCGGTCATCAGCCAGTTCACGCGCCGATCAAGCCTGACGCAGGACATCAGCCAAGTGCGACAGGCGCACCGCAGATCCCAACTTCGGGAAGCGGCGTGAAGCCCGCGCCCCCCTTGAAGAAATAGCTTCCAGCTCAGAGTCCTCGTCGGTTCCAGGAGAACAGAACCAGAAGAAGCGGACAACTTCATGCGCTAGCGGCAGACCCGTGTGCATAAAATTTTGGACTGCAAAATCGCCAGACTGATCCCACAAATTCCGGCGCCGCGACCTCCTGGACCCGGTTGGCGCCATTCGCGCGTTCAAGTTTCCCGAAGCTAAAGACCGGCGATCAGCTTTTTTAGCAGCAAACTCAACGTTTCCTGCTCGGCCTGGGTCAGCGACAACAAAAGCCGCTCCTCGTTGGCGACGTGGCGGCCGATCGCTTCGTCGATCAGGTGTTTGCCGGGGTCGGTGAGCACAATGAGTTTCCCCCGGCGATCCTTGGGGTCGGCGCGGCGCACCACGAGCCCCGCGCGCTCCAGTCGATCAATCCGATCGGTCATGCCGCCCGAGGAAATCATCGCGGCTTCATAAAGCTGCGTGGGTGACAGCATATAGGGCTCGCCGGAGCGCCGCAGGGTCGCCAGAACGTCGAATTCGCCCGATTGCAACCCGGCCCGGGCGAACAGAGGATTCATGTGATCGCGCATCGCCCGCTCGGCGGCTTCGTTGAGGCGGCCGAACAATGCCATGGGCAGGGTGCGCAAATCGGGCCGCTCGCGAGCCCATTGTTCAACGGCGAGATCGGCGCGATCCATGGTCGGTTTGTCTCGATGACATGTCTCTTGACATCAAGAGACATTGTGGATACTCACTCTATGGTGAGATAGATAACACGACGACACGCAAGGGAAGGAAATTTATGAACAAGATGATTTTCGTCAACCTGCCGGTGCGTGATCTCAAGGCGTCAACCGCGTTCTACACGGCGCTCGGTGGCGCGCTGAACTCGCAATTCTCGGGCGAAAAGTCCTCTTGCATGATGT
The DNA here is from genome assembly GCA_963762335.1 of uncultured Alphaproteobacteria bacterium. GTDB lineage: Bacteria > Pseudomonadota > Alphaproteobacteria > Rhizobiales > Beijerinckiaceae > Roseiarcus. Next base: position 245,229 of record CAVXKU010000022.1, read on the forward strand.
TTTCGGACACGATCAGCGTGATGCTGTTGACGCACGAGCATTATCGCCAGTTCACCCAGCGTCCGATCGGCGATGCAAAGCGAGAGAGCCAGGCGCTTCTTGCGCTCAGCGCCGACAGCCGCGACGCGGTCAACGCGACGCTGTCGCAAGCGTCGTCCGCCGGTGGGCGCGCCGATCCCAATCCGCCGCAGGATCATGGGTTCATGTTCGGCCGCAGTGTCGAGGATCCTGACGGCAACGTCTGGGAGATCATGTGGATGGACCCGGCGGCGATCGCTCAAAAGCCGGAAGGCGCGTAGCCATATGCCGTCATCGCGAGCGATAGGGCGTCGAAAGACGCCCGTCCTCTGGACGCAGCTGCTTTAACCGACGTAGAGGCGCCTCGGAGAGGATAGCGGAACGTAGGACTTCGGCGGAGCGGCGCCCTCAGCTCTCCGACGTCGTCAGCGCCAGCGCGTGCAGTTCGCCGCCCATGCGGCCCTTCAGCGCCTCGTAGACCATCTGGTGCTGGCGGACCCGGCTCTTGCCCTTGAAGGCGGGGGTCACGACGGTCGCGGCATAATGGTTGCCGTCGCCGGCCAGATCCTTCACCTCGATCCGCGCGTCCGGAAACGCCTCGCGGATCATCGTCTCAATTTCAGTCTGCTGCATGGCCATGGGCGTTGCGCTCCTTGATGTCTTCCGCCGCGTCTTCTTCGCGGGCCTCCGTCTCGAGCCGCGCCACGACATCCTCGGCGGGTTCGTTCGCGGCGATCGTGACCCCGTCGGTCATGAGGATGAGACAGTCCGTCTCGTCCGACGCATTGATGGCGATCACGCGCTCCGGCCGAATGTAGGCGAAGCCCTTGACGGTCTTGACGATGATGAACGGGATCATGACTTGGCCCCCTGCGGATGGCTCATATAAGTCGGCAGCCAGTTTTCATAGGCTTCGCTTAGGCGCCGCAAGGGCGACGGGCGCCGCGCTTCCGAGCTTCAAGGCCGAGCCGCCCGTGACGCCGAGGCGCGAAAGCGGGACGCCAAGCCGCTTCGCCTCGTCGGCAATCCCCGCGCTGTCGGCAGGCGGCGCGGTCAAAACATAGCGGCCCTGATCCTCGCCGAAGAAGAATGCGTGGCTCGGCGCCTTCCGCCTCGACGTTCGCGCCCATTCCGCCTGCCATCGCCATCTCGGCCAGAGCAACGCCAAGGCCGCCGTCGGACAGGTCGTGGACCGCGCTGACCTTGCCGCCCTTGATGAGGGAAGCGACAAATTCGCCGTTGCGACGTTCGGCCTTAAGATCGACCGGCGGCGGCGCGCCCTCCTCGCGGCCTGCGACGGTCGCGAGCCAGGCGGATCGGCCGAGCCAGCCCGGCGCTCCGCCGACGAGCCAAATGTCCTCGCCCGCCGCCTTGAAAGCGAGGTTCGCCGCTTTCGCCACGTCCTCGACGAGGCCGACGCCGCCGATCGCGGGCGTCGGCGGAATGCCTGAGCCCATCGTCTCGTTGTAGAGCGAGACGTTGCCCGAGACGACGGGGAAATCGAGCGCTCGCGCCGCCTCGCCAATGCCCTCGAGGCAGCCGACCAGTTCGCCCATGGACTCGGGCCGCTCCGGATTGCCGAAGTTGAGATTGTCGGTGAGCGCGAGCGGGCGCGCGCCGACGGCGATGAGGTTGCGCCACGCCTCCGCGACCGCCTGCTTTCCGCCTTCGCGCGGGATCGGCTGAGCAATAGCGCTCGGTGCAGTCGGTGGTCAGCGCAAGGCCCTTGGGCCCATCGCCCAGCCGCACCACCGCGGCGTCGCCGCCGGGCCCCTGAACCGTGTTGCCGAGGATCGAGCGTGTCATATTGCTCATAGATCCAGCGCTTCGAGCAAAGATCGGGCGAAGACAGGAGTTTTAGCAGCGCCGCGTCGGTCGGCATCGGCGCCGTGATCGACGCCGCGTCGAGAACGGGGGCGCGCGGCGTCTGCGTCCACGGCCGGTCGTAGAGCGGCGCCTCGTCGCCAAGCTCCTTGATCGGCAGGTCCGCCTTGACCTCGCCGCCGCGCCTGATGACGAAACGGCGCGTGTCGGTGGTCTTGCCGATGATTGCGAAATCGAGCCCCCATTTGCGGAAGATGGCCTCGGCCTCCGGCTCCTTTTCGGGCTTGAGCACCATGAGCATGCGCTCCTGGCTCTCCGAGAGCATCATCTCGTAAGCCGTCATGCCGGTCTCGCGGCACGGTACGTGGTCGAGGTCGAGGTCGATGCCGAGATCGCCCTTGGCCCCCATTTCGGCCGCCGAGGAGGTCAGCCCCGCCGCGCCCATGTCCTGAATGGCGATCACCGCGCCCGAGGCCATGAGTTCGAGGCAGGCTTCCAGCAGCAGTTTTTCCGCGAACGGATCGCCGACCTGCACGGTCGGGCGCTTCTCTTCGGCGTCCGCCTCGAAGGCGGCCGAGGCCATGCTCGCGCCGTGGATGCCGTCGCGTCCGGTCTTCGAGCCGAGATAGACGATCGGATTGCCGACGCCCGTCGCGGCGGAAGTGAAGATCGCGTCCCGCCTGGCGACGCCGACCGCCATCGCGTTGACGAGGATGTTGCCGTCATAGCCCCGATGGAAACCGGTCGAGCCGCCGACCGTCGGCACGCCGAACGAATTGCCATAGCCGCCGATCCCGGCGACGACGCCGGCGACGAGGCGCCGCGTCTTGGGATGATCGGGCGCGCCGAAGCGCAAAAAGTTGAGCGCCGCGACGGGCCTCGCGCCCATGGTGAAAACGTCGCGCAGAATGCCGCCGACTCCCGTCGCCGCGCCCTGATAGGGCTCGATGAAGGAGGGGTGGTTGTGCAACTCCATCTTGAACACGCAGACGTCGCCATCGCCGATGTCGATCACGCCCGCGTTCTCGCCCGGCCCGTAGATGACATGCGGGCCCGTGGTCGGCAGCTTGCGCAGGTGAAGGCGCGACGACTTGTACGAGCAATGCTCGTTCCACATCGCCGACACGATGCCGAGCTCGGTGAAGGTCGGCGTCCGGCCGATCAGCTTGACGAGCCGCGCGTATTCGTCGGGTTTGAGCCCGTGCGCGACGGCGAGCGCCTCGTCGACCTTGGGTTCGGTTTCGCTCAAGGGCCTGCGGTCTTTCGGTCTTGGGGAGAGCCTCGGCCCTTTAGCGTTCAGCCGCGACGACCTCAAGTCGCTCGGCAAGATCGGCGCCCTCGCCTAGCGCCTTTACGTGTTTTAGACCTTTAGTAGCGAGAGATGACCCTCAGGGGAGAGACGCCTCGGGACGATCCCCGCATACACTCAAAAGCAAAAAACTTCTAGGGTCAAAACCCAGTCAATGAGCGTTGGCTGGTTTCGACACGAAGCGGAAGTTCTCCGGTTCACGGCGCACGTCCGCTTGGCGCGAATAGGGGGCTCATTCCCCACTGGATGGTTGTGGCAGTCCGTGATTTATTCTCGAACGAAGATATGAGACTTCATCTTCCACTGTCCGTCTGACTGCCGTTCAAGAAGCCTCACGGTGCTGCCGGAAATGGGTGTCGCCTTCTCATTCACCACTAATGTGGCAGTGAAATGGGACGTGACATAGGCGTAGTTCTCGATTGGCAACACATCCACCACCTCAAGCTTGTGATTGCTGACGCTCCTTCCCCGCCCAGCAAAGAAATTACGGATTGCCATCGGGCCGGTGACCGGCTGGGCACCAGGCGGCATCAATCTGGCATCAGCGGTATACATTGGTAATAGGGCATCGAAGTCCGCATTGTTAATGGCGGCATCCCAGCGGGCGTTTATCGTCGTCATTTCGTCCGCAAGCGGATCCGCCCATGCCCGGGCGACACAATTGATGACCAAGAAGAGAGCGAATGAGACTAGCGAAAAGCGGCTCATATTTGCTCCTATGCTTGAGTTGCTTAGCGCCCCACGGGCGCATCAGGATGGCCTTACGCCCGTCGCCGGTGCTATGACTAGTTCAAATTCTGGACTACGCAGGCGCGGCTTATGGTCAGCGAGGGAACAACTCAGGTCATGGGTAAGGGGTTGTCATCAGCATACTTGCTGCGAGGGAACCAGGTCGACATGCCCCTGATGAGATCATTCGGCCCGTGTATCTCAACTTTGCCAAGCTCGCGTGCTCGCGCGAGAGGAAGGTCGCCGATAAAGATCCTTACGAGTGTCAGCAGGCTTGCGTAGAGGGTGATGTCGACGTCAAGACCGGGATCGTCCCAGCAGAGATCGACCTCGCCGTCCCTCACAACAAACCACCAGCGCCTGAGTCGCGCGTCGATGATTTCTGTATAGAGCACGAAGCCGCCAAGCGGCACGCTCTCCATGTTGAACGACCGGCGCATGTTCCACATGAGCCGGCCGGCATCGAGTTCGTCGGGTATGAGCCGGCTGCGGGCCCACCTCTGACCCCAATGGCCCACGGCTTCGATGATGGGCCCGAGTTCTTCAGCGGCCTGGGTCGGGTGGTACTCCCAATGCCCGTTCCCGCTGGACTTGCGCGAGACCAGCCCGGCCCCCTCCAGCGTCTGCAGGCGCTTGGACAGCAGGGTCGGCGACATCTGCGGGATGCCGCGCCGGAGGTGGTTGAAGTGGCATGAACCCAGAAGCAGCTCGCGGAGCACGAGCAGAGTCCAGCGCTCCGTGAGAATCTCTGCACCTTTGGCCACTGGACAGAATGATCCATAGCCCTTCATGCCGAGAATTTAGCATCGCGAGCGCCAGCAAGGTAGTTCCGTTTCTGGACTAAATGGTAGGCGCGCCGATATAGCGGGTCTTCCTCGGCGCGAGATTCTTGAAACGGGCGCCAATCGCCGCAATTTGAGTGTCGACTACCCCTAACGCCGACGTCCACCGTCGCGGTCCAACAATGTGCGCTTCACGTGGACACCGGACCTGGGCCTTATCCGCTCTCCGCCCAAGCGGTCGTCTCCGCGCACGCCAATTGAGTTTTGACCCTAAAGCGACGCCATGACCGAAGCCGCATCTCGCCGACCTCTACCGCGGCTATATCGCCTGCCTGAATCGGCAGGATTGGCCGAATCTGGGTAAGTTCGTCGCCGACGACGCGCGCCACAACGGCAGGCCATTCGGCCTCGCCGGCTATCGCGCCATGCTCGAGCGCGATTTCGAGGAGATTCCCGACCTTCAGTTCAACATCGAACTCATGGTCTGCGAACCGCCCCATGTCGCAAGCCGGCTCCGGTTCGACTGCCGGCCGAAGGGTCTGTTTCTCGATCTTCCGGTGAACGGCAGGCGGGTCGAACTTCGCCGAGAATGTCTTTTACCGATTTCGCGACGAGAGAATCGCGGAGGTCTGGTCGGTGATCGACAAGGGCGCGATCGAAGCGCAGCTTTGACGGTCGCTCGCTTTGCCGTCTCCGCGCGTCCTCGTTAGCGCCCTGGATGCGCGCTCGCACAGCCGCGCGGCAAGATAAATATTCCTATATTCAGAAATATATGCTACTATGATAAGGATGCAGGAAATGAACGCGGCCAAAAACACCAGTTCTAACGCGTTGGTTCATGACCCACGGAAGGACATCCGCGCCGTGTTTCCGAGCCCAGCGACGCACAAGGCGCGCGAATAAACGTCTCGCGAAATTCGCTCGTAACCCATTGAAAAGGCTCATTTCGGACGAGAGAATCCAAGGAAATCCAAGCTTTTCCAACCCCGCTCTGAGAGGGTCAAACGCTCTCAAACGCGGCCCTTCCAAGAAAAGCCAAATCCGGCCCCTACCGCCGCCCGAACAGCCGCTCGATGTCGGCAAGCTTGAGTTCCACATAGGTCGGGCGGCCGTGGTTGCATTGGCCGGCGCCCGGCGTCGCCTCCATCGTGCGCAGGAGCGCGTTCATCTCCTCGGGCTTGAGCGGCCGGCCCGAGCGCACCGAATGATGGCAGGCGAAGGTCGCGAGCCGCTGGTCGAGCCGCCGCGCCAGCGTCTGGGCGCCGTCCTCGGCCGCGAGGTCGGCGGCGAGATCGCGGACCAGCGCGGCGAGGTCGCCTTGCGCGATCGCCGCGGGCGCTTCGCGCACCATCATGGCGCCGGGGCCGAAGCCCTCGACGATGAGGCCAAGCCCTGCCAGTTCCTGCGCATGCGCGTCGATCAACGCCGCGGCGTCGGGATCGAGATCGACGATCAGCGGCGTCAGCAGGATTTGCCGCTCGATCGCGCCCTTCTCGCGCTCAAGCTTGAGCCGCTCATAGACGATGCGCTCATGCGCCGCGTGCTGGTCGACGATGACGACGCCGTCTCGCGTCTGGGCGATGATGTAGTTCTCGTGCAGCTGCGCCCGCGCCGCGCCGAGCGGAGCGGCGAGGTCGCGCTCGTTGGCCACGGCCGCCGGGGCCGGCGCGGAGGGCGCGACCTCGGCGAAGCTCGCCTGCGCGGGCTCGGCCAGCTGCGGCGCGGCGGGCGAGGCGCGCCAGTCCCAGCGGGGCGAATAGGAGGCTCCGCGATAGGATTGCGGCGGGGCGCATGGCGAGGATCGTCGCCGTTCCGCCGGTCGTCGAGGCGCGATGCAGCGCCTCGTTCAGGCGCTGCTTGATCGCGCCGACGATGAGAGCGCGGACGGCCGCCGCGTCGCGAAAGCGCACTTCGGCTTTCGCAGGGTGGACGTTGACGTCGACTTGCGCCGGCTCGCATTCGACGAAGAGCGCCGCGACCGCGTGCCGGTCGGGGGGCAGGAAATCGAGATAGGCGCCGCGCAGCGCGCCGGCGAGCGTCTTGTCGCGCACCGCGCGCCCGTTGACGAACAGGAACTGCTGGGAGGCGTTCGGCCGGCTATAGGTCGGCAGGCCCACCCGGCCGGAGAGACGCAGCGCCGTCGCGCCGCGCGTCGAGCGTGACCGAATTGGCGGCGAAATCGTCGCCCAGCGCCTGGCGGAGCCGCTCGGCGAAGCCCGCTTCGCCCGCGCCCGCCGCCGGCCAGTCGAAGCCCGAGCCGATGTCGGTCGCGAACGAGAAGCGGACCTCCGGCGCGGCCATCGCCAGCCGCTTGACCGCGTCCGCCGCGGCCAGCGCCTCGGCCCGATCGGATTTGAGGAACTTGAGCCGCGCCGGCGTGGCGGCGAACAGGTCGCGCGCCTCGACCCGCGCGCCGGTGGCGCAGGCGCAAGGTTCGATCGCGCTCTTGATCCCGTCCTCGACCAGAAGCCTAAGCCCATGCGGCGCGCCCGGCTCACGGGTGCGGATTTCGAGCCGCGACACCGAGGCGATCGAGGGCAGCGCCTCGCCGCGGAAGCCGAAGGTGGCGATTTGCATGAGATCGCCGTCGGGCAGTTTCGATGTCGCGTGCCGTTCGACGGCAAGGGCGAGATCGGCTTCGTCCAGCCCATGCCCGTCGTCGACGACCCGGATGAGCCTTCGCCCGCCGGCTTCGATCGTGACCTCGATCGATTTCGCGCCGAGCGTCGAGCGCGTTCTCGACCAGTTCCTTGATCGCCGCGGCCGGACGCTCGATCACCTCGCCCGCGGCGATGCGGTCGATGGTCAGGGGATCGAGACGGCGAATCGGCATGGGATTTTCGGACCTCGCCTCGATCTTATCGCATTGGCGGCCGCGCCGCGAAAGCGTTAGCCTCGGACGCGATGAGTCCGCGGTTAAGGGGCGACGAGATGACGTTCGAGGGCGGATGTTATTGTGGACAAGTGCGCTATGTGGCCGAGGGCAAGCCGCGGCTCAAGGCGCAATGCCATTGCCGCGAATGCCAGTACATCAGCGGCGGCGCGCCGAACATGTTCATGCTGATGCCGCCCGACCGCTTCCGTTATGTGAGCGGGACGCCCAAGACGTTCACCCGCAGCGATCTCGACCAGCCGGTGACGCGCGAATTCTGCGAGAATTGCGGCACGCATCTCACCACCCGGCGGCCGGACCTGCCTCTGGTGATCCTGAAGGTCGGAACGCTCGACGACCCGAGCCTCTTCGGCGCGCCGCAGATGGCGATCTACACGCTCGACAAGCAGCCGTTCCATATGATCCCGGAGGGCCTGCCGACGTTCGAACGGCAGCCGCCGCGCTGAGGCAAGAGAAGTCCCCGTCCGCCCCTCGCCGGTCGCCGACCCTCATCCGTCGGCCTTCGGCCGCCACCTTCTCCCGGAGGGAGAAGGGAAGTTCAGAACCCCTCCGGCCTTCCCACGACGGTCGTGTGCAGCGAGCCGTCGCCGAAGGCGCGATCGCCGCGCGGCGAACGCTCTCCATCGTCACCGCGCCGATTTCGCGATTACGCTCGACGAGCCACTCGGGCGGGCGACGCTCGAGCTGGATGTGGACGAGCTGCGAGGCGATTTTGGAGGACGTGTCGAAACGCAGCGGATAGGAGCCGATGAGATAGGTCTTGCCCTTTTCTAGCTCTTCTTCGTGAATTCCGTTCAGCGCCACGTCCCGGATCTCAGCCGACGCGACGTCGAACGATTCGCGCGCCCGCTCGTTCTTGGTCGTCGTGCCGCCGTAGAAATAGGCCCCGCGCTCGAGGGAATAGAAAGTCCCAAACACCGTATAGGCAAGGCCGCGCTTCTCGCGCACCTCGCGGAACAGGCGCGAGGTCATCGAGCCCGAGCCGCCCAGAACGTGGGCCGCGACAATGCTGGGGATGAAATCCGGATCGTCGCGCTTGAGCGACGGCCGGCCGAAGCGAATCGTCGATTGAGGCACGTCGAGATCGATCCGGTCGATCACGCCCAGGCCAGCGAAAACAACCTCAGCGATGGGTTTCAGATCGCCCTTGGCCGGTAGATCGGCAAAGGCCTTGTCAACCAGCGCGGCCGCATCCTTCTCGTTGATCGCGCCGACGACCGCGATCAGCAATTGGTCGCGCGCGATCCCGCGCTTGGCGGCGTTGACGAGGTCGGCGCGCTCGATGCGCGCGAGCGTTTCGAGCGTTCCGTTGGCCGCCTGGCCATAAGGATGATCGGGGAACGACTTTTCCTTCCAGTTGCGGTTGGCAAGGGTGCCAGGATCGTTGGCGTCGTGGCGCAGACGCGCATTCATGTGCTCGCGGACTCGCTCGAACGGCTCTTCGTCGAACCGCGGCGCATTGATCGCGAGGCGCAGCAACTCGGCGGCGCGATCGAGGTTCTTCACCAGCGTGCGCATGCGCCCGCTCCAATGATCACGGTCGCAGTGGAACGACATTTCGACCGCCTTCTCGTCGAGAGCGCGGTGAAACGCTTGCGAATCGAGATCCCCAGCGCCCTCGTCGAGGAGCGCCGACATCAGTGCGCCCAGGCCCGCCTTCTCCGCCGGGTCCTGCGCCGCGCCGCCGCGCATCGCGAATTCAAGCGAGACGAGCGGCACCGCGTGAGACGGAACGAGCCAAAATTTCAAGCCGCGCGGGCTAACGACCACGTCGATATTGACGGCGGAATGAGAGGGAGAACTGGCGAGGTGCTTTTGCATGAGCGTTTCCGTAGATTTGTCTTTTTGGCCCCGATGGAGCGGGGCGTCACAGCTTCTAAGCCGCCTCCTCGACCAGAGGCATAAGATACCCGGTCACCGCGGGCTTATGATCAAGCCAGCGCCGCGCGGCCCCGATCACATCCTCGGCGCTCACGCGTTCGATCCTCGCCGGCCATTCCTCGACGTCACGCAAGGTCTGGCCGATCGCCAGCGACGAACCGTACCAGCGCGCCAGGTCCGATTGGCTGTCGCGAGCATAAATGGCGTCGGCGACCATGCGCGTCTTTGCGCGCTCGAGCTCGCCAGCTTCAATGCCGTCGTGCACAAACCTGGTCAGAGCCCGATCGAACGCCTTATCGAGCATTTCGAGCGATACGCCCGGCGCGGGCGTCATGTTGACGATGAACCGGCTCTGATCGACCGCCGCGCCATGGTAATAGGCCCAGGCCGAGACGGCGATACGCTCCTCCATGACCAGCGTTCGATAGAGGAAGCTCGTCTGGCCGCCGCCGAACAGATGGCCAAGCAGTTCAAGCGCCTCCGCTTCGCCTTCGGGCGCGGTGCGGGCCGACGGCGCGAGATAATGCCGCTGCCAACCCGGCTGCTCGACCTTGTCGTCGGCGACCGTCACCAACCGGTTGGCGACGGTCGGCGGCTCCATCGGGCGCACGCGCTCGGGCTTCGCTCCGCGCGGCTTGATCTTGCCGTAGGTCTCCTCGGCGAGCGCGCGCGCTTCGTCGGGTTCGACGTCGCCCGCGACCATCAGGATCGCGTTCTCAGGCGTATAAAAGCGCCGGTAATAGGCGAGCGCGTCCTCGCGATTCAGGCCCTCGATCTCATGCCCCCAGCCGATAACCGGGATTCCGTAAGGATGATGGGTGAACAGAGCCGCCTGCACCGCTTCGCCGAGTTGCGCGCCGGGGTCGCTGTCGCAATGCATCCGCCGCTCTTCGAGCACCACGTCGCGCTCCGGCGCGACAATGTCGTCGGTGAGGGTCAAGCCCGTCATGCGATCGGCTTCAAACGCCATGCACGCCTTAAGGTGCTGCTTGGCGATCTGCTGGAAATAGGCGGTGAAATCGTTGCCGGTGAAGGCGTTCTCCATGCCGCCGACCTCGGAGACGAATTCCGAGAACGCGCCTTTGGGGTGACGCTCGGTGCCCTTGAACATCAGGTGTTCGAGGAAGTGGGCGATGCCGGATTTGCCCGGCGGATCGTCGGCCGCGCCGTTGCGGTACCAGACCATGTGAGTGACGACCGGCGCGCGATGATCCGGAATGACGACGACGTCGAGACCGTTGGCCAAGGTGAAATTCGCGACCTGCAGCGCGGAGGGTGTGGAAGACGTCATCGCGGTCCGATCGAGATTGGCGATGCGGTCGTCCAAACCGGCCGCAAGGCGGCGCGATCATGACGGTCCCGCGACATATAGAGCGCCTTTCGGCTTCTCGCTAGGCGGCGCGGCGAACGGCGCATCGCCGCTAATGCGGCCGCGTCGCCAGCGCCTCTTTGATCTCGTCGAGCGCCTTCGGATCCTCGATCGTCGCCGGGGTTACCCATGGATCGTGATCGGCGATCTTCTTCATCGTGCCGCGCAGGATCTTGCCTGAGCGGGTCTTTGGCAGGCGCGGCACGACGATCGCCATCTTGAAGGCGGCGACCGGGCCGATTTTGTCGCGCACCAGCTTGATGACCTCGGTCTCGATCGCCTTCGCCGGCCGGTTGACGCCCGCTTTCAACACCAGGAACCCGCAAGGGCTCTCGCCTTTGACCTCGTCCTTGACGCCGAGCACGGCGCATTCGGCGACGTCCGGATGCGAGGCGACGACCTCCTCGATGCCGCCGGTCGACAAGCGGTGGCCCGCGACGTTGATGATGTCGTCGGTTCGCCCAAGGATGGTGAGATAGCCGTCCTCGTCGATGAAGCCCGCGTCGGAGGTTTTGTAGTAGCCGGGAAACTCGTTGAGGTAACTCTCGCGCATCCGCTCGTCCTGGCGGTAGAGGGTCGGCAGGCAGCCGGGCGGCAGCGGCAATTTGATGACCAGCGAACCCATCGTCCCGGCCGGCAGGGCCTTCGCCGCATCGTCAACGATGTGAATGTCATAGCCTGGCATCGGCACGCTTGGCGACCCAGGCTTGATCGGGAAGAAGCCCCAAGCCGACCGGATTGGCGACGATCGGCCAGCCGGTTTCGGTCTGCCACCAATGATCGACCACCGGAACGCCCAAAATCTTCTGAGCCCACAGCGACCGTGTCCGGGTCGGCGCGCTCGCCGGCGAGGAACAAAGTGCGCAGCGACGTGATGTCGTAGTTCTTGAGGAGCTTTGCTTGCGGGTCTTCTTTGCGTACGGCGCGCAAACCCGTTGGCGCGGTGAAGAACGCGGACACCTTGTAGTCCTCGATCACCCGCCAATAGGCGCCCGCGTCAGGCGTCCCGACCGGTTTGCCCTCGTAAAGGACGCTCGCGCAGCCCTGTAGCAGCGGCCCATAGACGATGTAGGAATGGCCGACGACCCAGCCGATGTCGGAGCCCGGTCCAGAAGGTTTCGCCGGGCTTGACGTCGTAGATTGCGGACATCGACCATTTCAGCGCGACCAGATAGCCGCCGATGTCGCGCACCACGCCCTTGGGCGCGCCGGTCGTCCCGGAAGTATAAAGAATGTAGAGCGGATCGGTCGCCGCGAGGTCGGCGCAGGGCGCCCGCCTGCCCGCCGCTCTGGCCGCTTCGACAAGGGTGGTCCAGTCTTGGTCGCGAGCCTCGTTCATGTCGGCCTTGACCTGCGGACGCTGGTAGACAACGCACGCGGCTGGTTTGTACGTGGCGAGTGAGATCGCGAGATCGAGCAGCGGCTTGTATTCGACGAGACGGCCCGGCTCGACGCCGCAACTTGCCGTCAGAATGAGCCTGGGCTCCGCATCGTCGATGCGCGTCGCCAGCTCTTTTGCGGCGAAGCCGCCGAACACCACCGAGTGCACGGCGCCGATCCGCGCGCAGGCGAGCATGGCGACGATCGCCTGCGGAATCATCGGCATGTAGATTAAAACGCGATCGCCTGCTGCGACCCCGAGATCGTTGAGCACGGCGCCGAGCGTCGCGGTCTCGTCGAGCAGTTCGCGGTAGGTGAGGGCGCGCTTGGTCCCGGTGACCGGGCTGTCGTAGTAAAGCGCGGTCTGGTCGCCGCGACCCGCCTCGACATGCCGGTCGAGCGCGTTGAAGCAGGCGTTGCAGCGCGCGTCGGGAAACCAGCGACCATAGACGCCGCCTTCGGGGTCGAAAATGCGCTCCGGCTCTGGCGGCTTTATCCAGGCGATCTCGCGGGCCGCTTCCGCCCAGAAGCCTTGCGGATCGGCGCGCCAGCGATCATAGGTCTGCCGATAGCCGCGGGTCATCGTTTCACTCCCTTCGCCGCCAAAACCCTGGCGCGTTTCCCTCGCGCGCGAACTGTCGCGCCTGACGAGCCCGGACGCAACGTCGGCAGGGCAGGCGCGGTCTGGACACGCCGTCGGGCCGGGCGTGTGAAAATCAGCAGGCGGCGCGCCGCAACAGGTGTCAAGCGAATGCAACTGTCAGGGCAGAATTGCAATTTTACCTTGTGGCGATCCCGGTGGTGATCCTGTTCGGTCTGTCAAAAGGCGGGTTTTCAGGCCTGGGCACGCTGGGGATGCCGATATTGTCACTGGTCGCCTCGCCGGTCAGGGCGGCGGCGATCGTGCTGCCCATTCTCATCGTGCAGGATTGGGTAAGCGTATGGGCGTTCCGGCGAGACTATTCGTCGCGCAATCTCGTTATCCTGACGCCGTCCGCAGTCATCGGCGTGGGGGCGGCCTCGCTGCTCGCGGCGCATGTCAGCGAGGATGCAGTGCGCCTGGCCATTGGCGTGATCTCGATCGTTTTCGTCGCGCACATGTTGATCCGGGACCGTCTGGGTCGCGCTCCGGTCGAGGCGCCCGGCGTTCCAAGCGGCGTCTTGTGGGGTTCGCTCTCCGGTTTCACGAGCTTCATAAGCCACGCCGGCGCGCCGCCATTCCAGGTCTATGTCATGCCACAGTATCTGGAGCCGCGCATATTCGCGGGCACCGCGACGATATTTTTCGCGGCTGTCAACATGCTCAAACTTCCGGGCTATTTTTTTCTCGGCCAACTCAGCCCCGATAACCTCGTCGTGTCCGCGTGGCTTCTTCCGGTTGCAATTCTTTCGACGTTCGCGGGCGTCTGGTTGGTTCGACGGGTGTCGCCTGACCGCTTCTATGCGCTCATTCTCGCGCTTACTTTCCTCATCGGGGTCAAATTGACCTATGACGCCGTTTTGAAGCTCGCGTGAGGAGAATGTCGTTGGTTCAAATTCAGTGCTCACCTTAAACCCGATTTGAACTGTCCCCCATGAACACCCTCAAACCAGCAGCCCCGACGCATGGGCGTATTGTTGAGCAAGTCCCCGCTTTTGCGGCCATTGGCCTCATAGGCTTTCTTGTCGACGCCGGCGTCACCTACCTTGGGGCGAAATATGGAGGCTTGTCTCCGGAACTTGCCCGGCCGCCAGGCTTCATCATCGCAACGATTGTCAATTTTGCTCTCAACCGGTGGATCACCTTCCGCCATGCGCGCTCCCGGCTGGCGCGGTCGTTCGTGCGGTATTTGCTGGTCGCGTCGGCGGGATTGGCGGTCAACTACGCCGTCTACTCGGCCTGCGTTTTTCTTGCTCCGAGCGCCGGGATCGCGGTCACGCCGGCGATTCTACCGCTGTTCATCGCCGCGGGCAGCGGGGTCGCGATGATCCTGACCTTTGTCGGCTTTCGATTTTTCGCCTTTCGGCCGTGAGGCGCCTTCGCAGTCGCGCCGACCAGCTGCGGAATCTGGCGTTTTCCGCGCCCAGCCGATCTCGGGCTGATCATTTTGACTGTATCGATTATAATCTATTCGCATGAGAGTAGAAATGTGTTCGGACACAACGTCGGCGATCGCGGCTCCGACGCTCTCGATCGTCGTTCCGACCTATAGGGAATCCGCCAATATTCCCGTTCTATTCGAGCGCATCAAGACTGCGCTCGACGGGTTGCCGTGGGAGATGATCGTCGTCGACGACGATTCGCCGGACGGTACGGCGGACGTCGCTTTCGCGCTGGCTTCCGCCGACAACCGGATGCGTTGCTTGAGACGCGTCAACCGTAGCGGCCTTGCGGGCGCAGTCGTCGAAGGTTGGATGTCCTCGAGCGCCGACTTTGTGGCGGTCATCGACGGCGACTTGCAGCACGACGAAACGATCCTTCCCGACATGTACCGGGCGCTGGCGGAGGGGAAGGGGAACCTGGCCATTGGCACGAGGGTCGGTATTGAGGCCAAAACCGATGGCCTATCGCCGGCGCGGCAGAAGCTCAGCGATCTCGGCGCTTGGTTCTTTCGACGAGTCGTGGGCGCCCCGATCACGGATCCCATGAGCGGCTTTTTCATGCTCCGCCGCGACATCGTCGCTCGCCTCGCGCCGCGGCTGTCGGCTGACGGCTTCAAAATCCTGGTCGATATCGTTCTTTCCGCCGGCGACGAACTCAAGATCGTCGAAGCGCCATATCGCTTCCGCAAGCGAGCGGCGGGCGAGTCGAAATTGACGCCACTCGTCGCGTTGGATTTTGTCGGCCTTGTCGGCCATCACGCGAGCGGCGGCTTATTGCCGATCCGGTTCGTCTTATTCGCGCTTGTGGGCGCGATTGGGCTTGTCGTCCACATCGTAGCGTTGGCTGCGCTGCGTTCTTGGTCCGGAACGTCGGATTTTGCTGCGGAGCAGCTCTTCGCGACCCTGGTCGCTATGGTGAGTAATTTTCTTCTGAACAACGAGATCACCTACCGGCCTTACCAATTCCATGGCTTTGGCAAACTCGCAGGCTTCGCCGCTTTCGCTCTCGGGTGCAGCCTCGGCGCGCTCGCGAACATCGATGTCGCGTCCTGGCTTTACAAATCCAACCAAACCTGGTGGCTCTCGGCGCTGGCTGGCGCGCTGTTGAGCGTTGTCTGGAACTACGCGGTCAGCACCAACCTGGTCTGGCGCCATCGCCAACGGGCGTGAACGAGGCCGCCGGCCCGAAGACCCGCCCTGCCGCGCCCCAGAGGTCGGACTCGACCATCTGGCGCTTTCGGCCTTAAAGCTTGCAATCCGCCTTGCGGGATTGGCCTGGCGAAGAGACGGCTTTTGCGGCCGTCCGGCTTGAGGAGCCCGAATGTCTCTTTCGCCCTATGATCGCGACCTCGACCGCAATCCGGCCAATTTCCAGCCGCTGACGCCGCTGACGTTCCTTGAGCGCTCGGCCGCCGTGTTTCCGGATCGGCTCGCGATCGTCCACGGGTCCCTGCGCCGCACCTATCGCGAGTTCGACAGGCGAACGAAGAAGCTCGCCTCCGCGCTCGCCAAGCGAGGTTTCGTTCGCGGCGACACAGTCGCGGTCATGCTCGCCAACACGCCCGCCATGCTCGAATGTCACTATGGCGTCCCGATGTGCGGCGCGGTGCTCAACGCGCTCAACACGCGCCTCGACGCGGCCTCGATCGCCTTCATGCTCGACCACGGCGAGGCCAAGGCGCTCATCGTCGACCGTGAATTCTCCGCGATCATCGGCGCGGCGCTCAAGCAGGCCAAGGCTCGGCCGCTGGTGATCGACTACGACGATCCGGAATATGACGGCCCCGGCGAGCGGCTGGGCAGCCTCGAATACGAGGCGCTGATCGCCGAGGGCGACGAAGCTTACGAGCGCAAAGCGCCGGGCGACGAATGGGATGCGATCGCGCTCAATTACACCTCGGGCACGACCGGCGACCCCAAGGGCGTCGTCTACCATCACCGCGGCGCGAACCTGCTCTCCGCCGGCAATATCCTCACCGGCGACGTCGGCCGCCACCCGGTCTATCTCTGGACGCTGCCGATGTTCCATTGCAACGGCTGGTGCTTTCCCTGGTCGATCAGCGTGAAAGCCGGCGTGCACGTCTGCTTGCGGCAGGTGCGCGCCAAGCCGATCTTCGACCTCATCGCCGAGCACAAGGTCACCCACATGTGCGGCGCGCCGATCGTCATGTCGATCCTGCTCAACGCGACCGACGACGAGAAGCGGCCGCTGCCGAACATCGTGCGCTTCTTCACCGCCGCCGCGCCGCCGCCGGCCGCTGTGCTCCAGGCGATGGGCGAAGCCGGTTTCGAGGTGACCCATCTCTACGGCCTGACGGAGGTCTACGGACCGGCGGTGGTCAACGACTGGAAGGACGAGTGGAACGCGCTCGACGCCGAGGCTCAGGCGCATCTCAAGGCGCGACAGGGCGTTCGCTATCACGCGCTCGAGGCGCTCGACGTCATGGACCCCGAGACGATGCAGCCTGTGCCCGCCGACGGAGAGACGATGGGCGAAGTGATGTTCCGCGGCAATGTGGTGATGAAGGGCTACCTCAAGAACAAGGCCGGGACGGAGAAGGCGCTGGCTGGCGGCTGGTTCCATTCCGGCGACCTTGGCGTCAAGCACAAGGACGGCTATGTCCAGCTCAAGGACCGGTCGAAGGATATCATTATTTCTGGCGGCGAGAACATTTCATCGATCGAGGTCGAGGACGTGCTGTTCGATCATCCAGGCGTCCAGCTCGCGGCCGTGGTGGCGCGGCCGGACGACAAATGGGGCGAGACGCCCTGCGCCTTTGTCGAGATGAAAGCCGGCCATAGCGCGACCGCCGACGAGCTCATCGAATGGTGCCGGGCGCGGCTCGCCCGCTACAAATGTCCCCGCACCATTGTGTTCGCCGAAATTCCGAAGACGTCGACCGGCAAGGTGCAGAAATTCGCGCTGCGCGAGCGGGCCAAACTGATCGAGGCGGAGAAAGCCTAGCTGATGCGTTCCGACGCCTGGCCGCAACATTGCCGCGCCGCGCTCGTCAGGGCCGTTGGCGCGGCTGCGGCGCAGTTTCCCGATCCCGGCGAAGAAGCCCCGAAGCGCGTCCACGACGTGCGCAAGACGTTGAAGGAGGCGCGCGCGATCGCGCGGCTTTTCCTCGACTGTATAGGCGAGCCGGCTCGCGTGACGATTACGACGCTGGCGGCGACCCGACGCCAGATCGGTCGGGCTCGCGACCTCGACGTGATGGCGCTTCGCGTGCAGCGGCTTGAGCCTCCGCCAGAGGTCTCGCACCCCCTGATGGCGGCGATCGCGCGCGAGCGAGAGGCCGCTCAACGCGCTCGTCGTGGCCTTTCCGCCGGCACGCCCCGGGCGCGGCTCAACGCAATCGTCAGGCGCCTCGAGGCATGGGACTTGAGCGCGGTCGGACTGGAAGAGATTGTCGACGCGGTCGCGCGCACCTATCGGCAGGCGCAGCGGCGGGGCGTTATTGCTTTCGAAAGCGAAGATCCGACGGCGCTGCACGCGTTGCGCTCCCGCGTCGTCGATCTGCGCTACCAGCTCGCGCTTCTCTCGTGCGCGTGGCCGGAGGCTTTGAACGCGCAGGCCGAAGCCTTGAACGATCTTCGCGAGGCGCTCGGCGACTTCAACGATCTGCACGTGCTCGAGACGTTCGCCGCGGAACACGGCGGCTTGTCGACGCAAGCGCTGGAAGAGCTCAGCGCCCGCATCGACGTCGAAGCAGACAAAGCTCAAGCGGCGCGCCCATGTCGAGTTCGAGCGCCTGTTCGCCGAGACGCCGAGCGCCTTTGCGACCCGGGTCGCCGCCTACCTTACCCACCCCGTGAACGAGCCAAAGATCACGCAGGACGAGGCGGCCGCGGCAAAGGCTGTTTCAGCAGTCTAGACATGATCCCGTACGGGATCACGTTCTCGGCATGACGTTGATGTGAATAAGCTGAAGTTGACAGGCGTTGACCGTTCACTCACAATTCACTGCGCTCGAAGGTGGCTGCGCGTTGAAGGCTAGCCGCCTCAGTCGATGACATCGGGAGGACGCGGGAGGGATGTTCCTCGCGCGCCGGTGGGCACGCAAGAATTGGGGAACGTTTAGCATGAAGAGAATTCTATTGGCCGTGGCCGCGCTCGCGGCGACCGCGACCGTCGAGGCCGCGCCGATGTCGCCGGCATCAAGCTCGGCGGCGGAGGCATCAGCGGGACAATTGTTCTGACCTACGGCCCGGCGAGCGATTCCAAATATCCAGGCCAGGGTTTCGAAATCACGGGCATCAGCGGGACGTTTTCGGACGCCAATCTTGGCATTGTCGATGCGCCGATAACTTCGCTGGTGGCCAGCTCGCCTACCCCTCCGCTCGATGTGCCGCCGAATGAACTGGCGCCCCACAACTTCAGCCACTTCGCGGTCGCGACGGGTCTGCCGGACGAGAGCCGCGGCTTCATAACCTACGACAATCTCTTCTGGCCCGAGGGAGCGCCGCCGACCGCGTCCGCCTTTGACGGGGCCGGCGGATTTCTGGATATTTATGGGGTGATGTTTGGCATCGGCGAGGGCAGGTTCGTCGATTTGTTCGACAATGGCGTCGGCGCCTTCTCTGGCGTGAACTACGGCGGCTTCGGCGTCGTCGTCGCCACCTCCGGAGACCCAACTGGACCGTGTTGCGGCAGGTGTGACGGCCACCGCGCCGGAGCCGTCGACCTGGGCGATGATGATCCTCGGCTTCGTCGGCCTCGGTTTTGCCGGCTATCGCAAGGCGCGGAAGACAGGCGCCATCGCCGCCTAAGCGCAGCAGTCCGACGTCAAAGAAAAGCCGCCCCTTGGGGCGGCTTTTTTGTCGGCGGCTGCCGTTCTCTCGTCGCCCGTCAGGCCCCGCCTCGGGCGCCGACCAGGAGCGCGAGACCGAATGCGAGCACGGCCAGGGCGGCGGCGAATTCGAACCCCCTCGCGACGAGCGCAAGGCGCGAATTTTCCCCTGACGCAAGACGCATCGCGGTCGACTTGGCGAAGACGGCCACCCAGGCGAGCGCCCCCGTCGCCACGGCCGTGCCGATCGCCATCGCGAAGGCAGCCGCGACCCCGGCGGCGAACAGGCCCTGCGCCATCGCGAACACCAGCACCAGGATCGCGCCCGAGCATGGCCGCGCGCCCGCAGCGATCGACCGTGCCAGCCGCGGCTCGCCATGAGAAGGGGCCGTTGAGCTGAGCCGGATCGGGCATATGCATGTGTCCGCATTCGTCCGCCAGCTTCACCCGACGGCGTCGGGCGGCCCGGCGCGGTAGGCGGCCGCCGAAAGACTGAACGCCGGCCGCTCCCATGCGACGCCGGCATAGGCCGGGGCGGAAGCCAGTGCGCGCGTCGTTCCGTGTGCTCGCTCAGCGCTGCGATCAGCGCTGAGCCCTTGCGCCAGACGAGCCAGGCGCCGATGGCGGCGACGCCGCAATAGCTCGCGAGGTCGATCCAGTTGGCGGCCTGATTCATCTCGCGACGCGGTCGCTTGAAAAACAAACCCGGCCGCGCCGACGAGCGCGATCGCGATCAGCGCCTGAAGCAGCGCCGCCATGAGCGCCATCACCGCGCCGCGTTTGAGCGACGTTTCGTTGGCCAGCATGTACGAGGCGAGGACCGCCTTGCCGTGTCCGGGCCCCGCGGCATGCACCACGCCATAGGCGAGGCCAAGGCCGATCGAGGCCCCAGGCGGCGCTGGGATTGCCGTTCAGCGCGTGCACCTTGGCGGCCATGAGATGGGTGAGCGACGATTGCTGGGCCATGAGCCAGCCCGTAACGCCGCCTTCGCCTCCGCCTCCGCCCTCGCCGCCGGCGACGGCGAACGGCCGCGACGAAAGCTGCGCCATCGCGGTCGTGGCCGATGCGCTCCAAGCATGCGCATCCAAGGCCGATCCACACGATCGAGCGCTTCGTCATGGGCACGCGACGATGGCGGCGCTCGCCATTTTGAAACCGAAATTGGCTTCCCGGCGAGAGGTTGGTGAAGAAGGACTCGCTCAGCTTCTGCTTGTCGTTCGCCTCGAGCGGCTTCGGCTTGGCGACGTTCGCCGTGCATCCCGACGGCGCGGAGACCAAGCTTCATCGGGTCTTTGTCGTCGAACTCAAAATCGATGAAATATTCCGGATCGGCGACCCGCAGCGTGAGGAACTTGGTTATCGCCGTCGGCGTCTTGAGCGGCACGGTGACATGGAATTCGACCAGATGGTCGGGCCGCTCCTGCATCCAATAATCGGTCACCGAGCCGAAATCCACGGCCGAGCCGCCGATCTTCAGCGTGGTGAAATAGCCGATTTCGGCCAGGCTTCCCGCGTTCTCTTTCGCCAGCGGAGCGAACTGCTCTTTCTTCACGAGCTGGCCGGCCGGCGCGAGGCCCTGGGTGGCGAAGGACGAATACATCTCATCGAAAACCCAGTCGTGAATCACCGCGGAGACCTTGCCGTCGGGCGTGAACGCGAGCTGGCTCTTGACGGTGACCCACACATGCGGATGCGCGACCGCGGGCGCCGATGCCCGCGAGCCCGAATGCGACTCCCAACGCCGCGATGCGCCAATTCCAGTCGGCCGCCCATAGCGAAGGTTCCTTGCGGGCAAACTGCGGCCACGAGATGGCGCGCCGGTCAATCATGGTTGACCGAGTCTTAACGCGCCATGGTTCAACTTTTCTTAAGCCAATAGGCTCAGTTTGGCCCAATGGCGCGTTGCGTTCGGCCTGTTGTGCTTGTGCCTCTTGCGGCTCTGTGTCTGACGAGCTGCGGATTTCTCGGACGCCCCGAGCGGCCGGTCTGGCGCGCTCAGGCCGAGAACGCCTGCTTCGCCCGCAAGCAGGTCACCCTTTCGGACTATGTCGTCTCCGCGCCCGAGATCAACGGCCCCAGCATCTGCGGCATGACGCGTCCGCTGAAAGTCTCGGCGCTCGATAACGGAACGATCGCCGTCGACAAGACCTTGACCATCGACTGCCCGATGATCCCGGCGCTCGAGGCCTGGCTCGACGCCATCGTCCAGCCCGACGCGCAGGCCCGCTTCGGGCAGAGGGTGGCGACCGTCAACGTGTTCGGCGCCTATAGCTGCCGGGGCATCGACAATATGCCCGGCGCGCGGCTCTCAGAGCACGCCTTCGGCAACGCCGTCGACGTCGCGGGCTTCACGCTCGCTGACGGCCGAAAGATCGACTTCGTCCATGACTGGAAGACAACCGACACCCAGGAAGCCGCCTTCCTGCACGAGGCGCACGCGGGCGCCTGCCAATATTTCACCACCGTCCTGGGGCCCGGGCGCGGATGTGTTCCATTACAACCACATCCATCTCGATCTCGCCAATCACGGCTCGACCAACACCGGCCCTCGGCGCATCTGCAAGCCGACGCCCGCGCCCAAGCCTCCTGCCGGCGCCTCAGCCGCGCGACGGCCTGCCGCCCGCGCCCGACATCGAGGAGCCGCTCGACATCGCGCATTTGAGCGCGCCGGGCGCCCCGCTCCACCCGCGGCAGACGCTTCACCGGGGCCGGGTGATGGACCCGACGGCGCGTTGCCGCCGGCGCCGATGGGCGAGAGCGACCCCGCGCCGCCGATCCTGCCGGCCGGCGCGGGTCCAAGCATCGATCCGAGCCCGACTTCCTCGATCCGCGACCACGACGAGTAGGGCGCCGCGAGGCTCGACTAGCCTTGCGGCAGCCCAAAGCTACGCCTAGGAGCGTGGGTTCGGAGAGCCAAATCAATCCAAAGCGCCGCGCTTAAACGAGAGTAAACGCTAGTAAACGTTAGTAAACGTCACGTAAAATAGCTGGCGTTTACTTCAGCAATCAATTGCGCGACCTTCGCCCTGCGTGGGTCACACGATTCCTTCCGAACGCCTCAAGCACCGTAGGAATCTCAACCGCTTGCCGGCGTTTGGCCGGTTGCGGGATTGCCGCCGTGCGGTGCAGACGCGCGGACGGTCGGGCTCCCGCAAATAAAGGTCGCGAATGCGGTGGCGAGCCGGGCGCGAGACGCGGCGCATTGTCGCGATGGCGCCAGCTCCACCGTCTGCACATACCTGGCAAGTCACCCGAGAGCGGCGTTCGCCAGGAGGATGCCGAAAAAGCCAATCGCCGGTACGAGGTGCGAAAGGCGCTCCCGCCATCTGAGCAGCGTCACAAGCACGGCCAGCATCAAGAATGACAGTCCGACAAGCGCGATGGCGCGGGTGGATGGAAGCAACAGAGCCGCGGCGCCCGCAAGCTCGAGGCCCGCGGTCAGGAAGCGCCAGCCTCTGGGATAGCCCCAGCGTCGGAAGTTGGCTTCCGTGTCGCCAACATTGAAGAGGTTGACGACCCCCGCGCTGGCGAACGCAAGAGCCGTGATGGTGTTCACAACGAGAGCAATGTTCATTGCGGCTCTCCGTGTTGCGTCGAAATAGCGCTGATGTCGGCGAACCGATGGACCGGATCGACGGGGTTGCGCATGACGGACCTCCGTGGCTATAAGGCGATACACAATCGTATCGTGTCAACGATATAAGACGGAATCGTATCGCATGCAAGCCCAAAACTCCAGAAAGTGGCGAGCGGATGATCCGCGCCGGCTGCGGATGGCGGAAACGCGCGCTGCAATCCTGCGGGCCGCCCGGCCGATCATGCTGAGGGACGGGCTCGGCGGGACGACGCTTGACCGGGTCGCGGCTGAAGGGGGCGTCGCCAAGATGACCCTCTATCGGCACTTCCCGAGCAAGGAGGCGCTGTTCGAGGGGCTGGTCACCGCCACGTCCGAATCCATGCGCGAGGGCCTCGAGAACGCGCCCACGGCCGACACGGATAAACCCATCGCGATGAGGCTCGCGGACGAACTCGGCGCCTTCACCTCGGCGCTCATCGAACCGGACGGGCTGGCGCTCTATCGTTTGATCGTGGCGGACGGCTGGCGTTTTCCCGAACTTGCTCGCGTTTTCGATCGGTCGGGCATGCGCGTTATTCGGCGACGGATAGCGCAACTGCTCGAAACTGGCGGAGCGCCCGCCGATCAGTCGAGGCAAGTTGCTGGCGAGGTCGTGGCGCTGGCGCTCGGCGACGCGTATCAGCGCGCAATTCTTGGCATTGCTGAAGAGGGAGACGGCGAGGCGTTTGCACAGCAAATCGACGTTGCAGTCAAATATGGGCTTGGTCGGGCAGCGGGAACTCTTCTCCCCCAAGTTGACGCCGAAGACCGCGCTTGGGCCATGCCGCAAAATCAGAATTTTGTGGCCGCGAACGTTCAAAAAATCAGATGCAAAAAGTGGCCCTTTCCCGCCACTGCGAAGTCCGGCCGCCGCGCGCGAAGGTCTTTGGGCTCCGCGTGGACTTCGCCGTCTTCGCCACGACCGGCACGCATCGGCAGAGCGAACTCGTCGCGCGTCGTCGCAAACTTGCGGGTTTGCGCCGGGCGTTCTACGCTGCGGCGGAAAAACCGCAGGAGGCGAAGGCTGCGTTGGCGGAGGCGATGAAACTGAATCCCAAGCTCTCCGCGGCATGGCTTGATACGCGCCTGCCAGGCTTTATCGGCGCGCCGCCGGGTTTCCGCGAAGCCCTGATCAAGGCCGGGCTGCCGGAGGAATAAGCGTCGTTTCTCAGCCCAGATTGGGCTGCGTGTCCTTGAAACTCGGCAAGGCCTGGATCTTCGTCCACCAGTCCGCAAAGCCGGGGACGTCGAAAAGCGCGTCCTTGTCGGGCGTGAGCGAGACGTAGAAGGCGATCGGCGCGAGATAAAGGTCGGCAGAGACTCAAGTCGCCGGCGATGAAGGGGGACGACCCCTTCGTCTTCATGGCGAGTTCGAGCACCTTGCGGCCATTCTCGAGGCCGCCCTTGCGCATCGCCTCGTTCTTACCCCCGACGAAATCCGGAAACAGGTGATAGGCGGCGACACCGCCGGTCAGGGCGCCGTAGCCGTAGGAGTCGATCAGGCCGATGATCATGTCCATCCGCGCGCGATCCTTGGGCGTCGACGGGATCAGCGACTTGCCGGGCAGCACGTCGTTGAGGTAGCGCGCAATCGCGGTCGTCTCCAGAATGCGCATGCCGTCATGGTCGAGGACCGGGACCTTGCCGAACGGATGCCGCTCCCGATGCTCGGGCGTTTTCGGATCGCCCGCGAGCACATTCAACGGCACTTGCTTGAAGTCAGTCACGCCCTTTTCGGCAAGCACCATCTTGACCGTGCGGACGTAGGTGGAGCCGTCAAAGCCCCAGAGGGTCATGGCCGACATGGGTTCTGTTCCTTCTCGATGCGCCCGTTCGGGCGTGCTGAAACTAGATTAAATCGTCCCGCCTCGCCAGCAGTCGGCCGGGCAGTCAAGCGGCAGGGCGCAAGGGTGGTCACGGCGGATGCTGAAAAACGGCGGCCGGAACATCCGCGAGCCGCCAATGGCTACCGCGGCTTGCAGCCAAAAAACGATGGGCGCCGCCTACGCGACGCCCACCTCAGGTCTCAATATGAAATCACTTTTGAGCCGCGAGCCGCACTCCGCCCGGTCCGATCAGCCCGGGATAGGGGGCTTTGAACTTGTAGATCGTCCCGGTGGAGGCGCCTTCCATATAGATATACTGGTTGTTCTCGCCGCCAAAAGCGAAGTTTGTGCCCGCCGGATCGCCGTTCGGCAGCGGCACGAATCCGATGATGAAGCCACGCGGATCGTATTCGATGACGCCGCCGATGCCCAAAGCCGCCCAGAGATTCCCGTGCACGTCATAGTGGATGCCGTCGGGTCCACCGTTGCCGGGATTATAGCTGCCGCCGGTCGCGAAGAAGAACGTCGTGTGCGACGGATCTTTCGCGCAATCGGCGCAGGCCGCATTCGGGCCGTTCAGGAATGAGTAGTAGAGCATCCGGTTGGCGGCGTAGTCGGCGACGGCCAGCGTGTTGTCATCCGGCGAAACGGCGATGCCGTTAGGAAAAGAGCTGATCGAGATGATCCGCCGAAGAATGCCGTCCTTGGAATACTGGTACACGGCGCCCTGGGTGTCTGGCCCGTCAGGTCCCACCCCAGTGCCCCACGGATCGGTGAAAAACAGATTGCCCTCCGCATCGAAGTCGAGGTCGTTCGGGCCCTTGAAGAGCTGGTTACGGAACGTCGAGACGAGCGAGCTCAGCTTCTTTGTTTGCGGATCATAGACGAGAATCCCAAGGTGGCGGGTCGTGACGTAGAGCTTGCCGTCATGCCAGCGCGTGCCCTGCGGCTCGCATGCCGGGCCGAGATCGTCTTTCGGGTTGCAGTTGAACACGGGAACGAGCTTGGCGTCGGGCGTGAGATAGGACACCCATCCGGTGCCGATCGCGACGAACCAGAAATTGCCGTCATTGTCGAAGGCGCCGCCTTCGAGGAACTTACCCTGCGGCTGATCGTGAATGTCGGCGAACAAGGTCACCGGCCCGATGCCCGGCGGCGGGGGCGGAAGACCCCATGGCTGCACCTGCTCGGGCGACGGAGGCCCTGCCAGCGGGGGCGGGGGTACGGACGGCGCCTGCGCCGACGCGGCGGTGATCGTTGCAAGCGAAACACAAATCGCAAGCGAAAGCCCAGACAAGCCTGTCAATCTCAGTCTCATGGCGTCCCCTCTGATGCGCGTACGCGGCGGTTCACATTGTCCGCGTCTCAGCGCATCTGTGATCGTTAGATATTGCAGTTAGGCGCCGGTCGGACGACTGGCCCCAGAGCAAGATACGCCGTTGCGGCGCAGCCGCAGTTCACAAAAACGTGAACGCATCTGTTTGACCGGTTTAGGTCGCGTCCGCTCATTCCTTGCGGGCAAGTGAGCATCGTGTCAGCCGATCGGGACTCGCCGCCCCAACTCGACGCCGCCTGCCTTGCCGCAGTCAGGCCAGCGCGGCCTACGCCGCGGGGGCCCGAAAGTGCTAAGCCTCCGCGACGGAGGCTCGATGCCCGAAATTCGCAAGCTCGCCGCGATTCTCGTCGCGGACATCGTCGGCTATTCGCGCCTTGCCCGCGCCGACGAGGAAGGCACGCTCGCGAGGCTTCGAGCCTTGTGGAGCGACCTCCTCGATCCCGCCATCGCCGCGCGTCGAGGCCGCGTCGTCAAACGCACCGGCGACGGCGCGATCGCCGCATTCCAGAGCGTCGTGGACGCGGTGCGCTCGGCCCTGGAGATCCAGGGCGCGATGGCGAGCCGCAATGAGGGCGTCGCCGAGGACCGGCGCATCGTGATGCGCGTCGGCGTCCACCTCGGCGACGTTGTCGAGGAGGCCGACGGCGACCTCATGGGCGATGGGGTCAATGTCGCCGCGCGTCTCGAGGGTGTCGCGGCGCCGGGCGGGATCTGCCTCTCGGAGGACGCCTGGCGTCAGGTCAAGGGGCGGATCGATGTGCCTGCTGAAGACCTCGGCCTCGTGCAGCTCAAGAATATCGCCGAGCCGATCCGGGTGTTCGCGCTCGCCGTCGAGGGCCAGTCGAGCCCCAAGGCGGTTGCGCCGCCTGCGGAAGCCGCCGCGCCCCGCCTCTCCATCGTGGTCCTGCCGTTCCTGAACCTTGGCGGCGGCGCCGAGCAGGACGATTTCGTGGACGGGATCACGGAAAGCCTGACCAGCGATCTCTCCCGCATATCGGGCGCCTTCGTCATCGCCCGCAACACCGCGTTCACCTACAAACGTAAAGCCGTGGACGTGAAGCAGATCGGCCGCGACCTCAACGTGCGCTACGTCCTCGAGGGCAGCGTCCAGCGCGGCGGCCAGCGTATGCGGGTGAGCGTTCAACTGATCGACGCTGGAACGGGAAGCCATCTCTGGAGCGAGCGGTTCGACAAGCCGGTCGCCGACCTCTTCGACATGCAGGACGAGATTGTCTCGCGGCTGGCCAACCGGCTCGGGCAGGAGCTCGCCGTCGCGGAAGCGCGCCGCGCTGAAGGCGCCGCGAACCCGGATTCCATGGATCACTATTTTCTCGGCCTCGGGCTCTATCATCGGGACGGCTTGGAGTTCTTGCATCAGGCCCGGACGCATTTCGACCGCGCGTTGGAACTCGATCCCGACAATGTCGACGCGCTCGTGCGGCGCGCCTGGGTGGACGTGACTCTGGCCGCGGCGTGGTTTCCTGACGATCGCGCCGAGCGGCTCGATTTGGCCGAGTCCGATCTTCGCAAGGCGCTTCGACTGAGGCCGGGCAGCGCTGCGGCGCATGCGGCTTTGGGGGTCCTCTACATCAACAGCAACCGGGTGGAGCTGGGCCTTGTCGAATGCGAACGGGCGCTCGCAATCGACCGGAATCTCGCGACCGCTCATGGCTGGATCGGCATGGGCAAGTTTTACATCGGGAAGGACAGGGAGACTGAAGCGCATATCCAGGAGGCGCTCCGAATCAGTCCGCGCGACGCCTATGCTGCCGCCTGGATGGTGTTCGCCGCCTTCGCCAAGCTCGGCGAGGGCAAGAACGAGGAGGCCGTCGCCTGGGCAAGCCGCGCGATCGAGGCGAGCCCCGGCTTCATGTCGTCCTATTTCCTGCTCGCGGCCGCGCTCGTCGGCCTCGGCCGAATGATCGAGGCGCGAGAGACCGTGCGCGCCGGGCTTGCCCTCAACCCGGCGTTCACGATCGCCCGCTATCGGGCCTCCCCGTCCAGCGACCATCCCCGTTACCTCGCCGGTCTCGAGCGCATCTTGGCCGCCCTGCGTGAGGCTGGCGTGCCAGAGGGGTGATAGATCGCTCGACGCGAGCCGCAAGCGGCCGGCGCCCGCCGACATGCCCCCTCTCCTACGGGAGAGGGTTGGAGTGAGGGTTCGGGAGAGGGCGTGACGGCGCGAGACTTCAGCCAGCGTCTTGAGTCTTGGGCGCCTTCGGCTTCGTCGCTTTCGCGGGCTTGCGCAGATCGCGCAACGAGTCGCTTTGCGCGATCATCTGGCGGATCGCCTCGACATTGGCGCGCGCCGCGTCCGCTGACAGATCGGTCCGGCCGACCGTCTCGGCGTCGCTGAATTTCCCTTCGAGCGCCAGCACCAAAGCGAGGTCGCCGCGCATCCGGGCGTCGGCCTTCGGGCTTGCGACAGCTTGCTTCAGCGCGTCCTCGGCCTCAGGCAATTTTTTGGCAAGAGCGAGCGAGAGGCCCATGTTGGTCAGCACGCTCGGCTCGCCCGGCGCGATCTTGAGCGCCTCGTGATAGAACTGCATCGCCGACGCATGATCGCCGAGCCGGTCGGCGACCGTTCCCTGCACCGACATCACGTCCCATCGCGGCGCGTCCGGCGTGTAGGCGCGCGACAGCACGTCCTTGGCTTGGGTAAGCTGCCCCGCATCGGCGAGCGCCTTGCCATATTCGCCAAGCACGTCGAAGTCCTTCGGCGCCTTGATCGCCGCGGTCTGGATCACCGCGACCGCTTCGTCGTAGCGGGTGAGGGCGCGAAGAGCGCGGGCGTATTCGATCGAAGCGGTCTTGTCGCCCGGATTTCGCTCGTAGCGCTTGCTGGCCTCGTCGGCGTAAGTCCTGAGCCTCGCCTCGTCGGTTGGTTGAGCCGCCGACGATCCGTTAATGGAGCCGGTGACGTCGCCGAACTCGTGGCAACCGGCGAGCGGCGCCGCGGCCGCCGCGACGAAGGCGACGAGCGCAACGCGGAGAAGGGCGGGGCGGCAGGACAATCGCGGCATCGGAGCCCCAGGCACGAACGGAACGGCGTCGACGGAGCGTCCGTCTCCAACCTTGCCTGAGGCTGCCCCGTCAGGGCTCCGCTGAACCGTCCTTGCCGGGCGTCACGCCTCTCAAGGTCGGCGACGCAGATCCTTCTGCACCTCCTCCAGAAGCATGTAGGTCGCGCGCATACCGATGGAGAGGTTTTTCAACCCAAAAGCCATATTGCTCAACGCTGACCTGAGATGTACGTCCACTTGATCAGTTGACGTGGTTTTCACCTGCTGCAACTCGTGCATGGCGAATTGAAACGCGTCTTCAGCGGCTTCGGTTGGACGGCTCATTTCGGTTGTCCTCCAGCGCTTCGTTCAGTCATGGTGGCGGGCCACGAGCGCGAAGGCGTCGCCTCGACACGCCTCGCGAATTATCGCGCAGCTTCCTGTCCGGCGCCATCTTCGGAGACTCGAGCCAGGGTAGACAGGAAATCAATTCGAACCTGTCGCGGGGTCCGGCTATCTTAGGGAAGTGGTTTCGAACATCGCGCCTTCACGGGGTCAAAGACGGAAACTCGACATGCCGAAATTTGTCACGATTGGATATGGCGACCGCGCTAGCTACGACGCAACGCCCCAAGCGATTCGCGACGCGGCTCATGCGCACGACGCTGAGATGAAAAAGCGCGGCGCGTTGATGGGTGTCGCTGGCGCGCCGGTGCAAGTGCGCAATCCGTTGGCGGCTGGAGTCAAGACGGAGAACTCCGCCTTCATGTCGTCCGCCTTGCCGGTGGCAGGCTTTGCGGTGATTGAAGCTGTCGATCTCGCCGAGGCGATCAAGATCGTTTCGCAGACGCCGTGCGCGGTCGCGCATGGAATTGTGGAAGTCTGGCCTTTGGAGCAGGCATGATGAGGAGCAGCGAACGCTCCGCTGAGGACGGGGTCTCCGCCGAAGGCGGGACAATGAGCATTTCCTTCGTGCATTCCAAAGGCGCGGATTCGCCATCGCAATTCCCGCCATCGGGCTTGACCTCTTTGTCCGAATGGCGCCCGCGGCAAGTGGCGGCGCCTTCTCGATCATTGAAACCATCAATGCGCCGGGCAAAGGTCCTCCGCGGCATCGGCACCCCGAAGCTGAGATCTTTCGTGTCCTCGAAGGACGATACCTTACGAAATGGACGGGCGTCGCTTCTACGCAGAAACGGGCGACGTGATCAGCATTCCCGGCGGCGCCGAGCACGGATTCGTGAACGTCGCCGACAAGCCGGCGCGCCAGTACATTTTCATTCTTCCCGCTCTCGACGCGGTCGCGTTCTTCACCGAGCTTGCGGAGGTCATGCACGATGGCGTGCCGGACAAGGTCGCGCTCAACCGCTTCGGCGCGAAGTGGCAGGTAGAATTTCTCGGGCCGCCGCTGAGTCTTGCTGATCAACCAACCGGGTGAAGCCTTGTCGCGCTCAGGCGCTCATCCGTCTCAGCACATCGGAAATCGACGATAGATCCGTGGGGGCCGCCGTTGCTGCGACGTACCCGTCGGGCCGAATGAGCCAAACCCCGTCCGGCGTTGGGGGCCTTTCGAGCGCGCCATTGAGAATCTTGGGATAGAACGACAGGAGACTCGTCACAGCATCTGAAGACGAAACCAGAAGCGTGAAGCGCGGCTCATCGCCCGCTCCGAACGACGGGCTGCCCACGATCGGCGCCATACGATGGCCAGGCGCCGGATGAAGCGAGCCGTGGCCGCGCCCATTCATCGGACTTTCAGGGTAGCCGACTGACACTTGTGACATCTGGTCGGCGAAAGCGTGCTGCACCGGCGACAATCCGAACGCGACGCGTCCGACGATATTGCGCAGTTCCTCTGCGATCGGATTGCGTAGAGTGCCGATCGCGGTCAGGCGCGCCGTGTTCTTCAGCACCTCGTCGCCCACTCCGCTTCGCTCGGGGCTGTAGGTGTCGAGCAGCGCTTCGCCGCACGTCCCGTTGATAGCCAAAGCGAGTTTCCAGGCGAGGTTGAACGCGTCTTGCATCCCCGTGTTCATGCCCTCGCCCCCGGCCGGGCTGTGAACATGCGCTGCGTCCCCGCAAAGAAAAACGCGGCCCGAGCGATAGCTCGCGACTTTGCGCGAATTGATTCGGAAGCCGGACAACCAGATCGGATCGAACAGGCTCGCACCTTTCGGCCCCCGCCGCGCGACGATCGTCTGAATCTCTTCAAGCGTCGGATCGCGCGGGTGATCTCCCGCCGATCGAGGGAACATTGCCAATGATGCGATAGCGCCCCGGCGAGATCGGGAAGATCGGAAGCACGCCGTCGCGCGCCCAGTAGACGGCGACCTCGGTGTCGGGGAACGGGTATCCTTTCATATGGACGTCCGCGAGAACCCAGTCGCTGCCCATCGTTTCTCCGGAGAAGGGGGCTGCGAGCGTATGACGGACGATGCTGTGCGCGCCGTCGCATCCGGCGAGCCAATCCGCTTGCACCGTCTCTTCACCGCCATCCGCGCGGCGAAGCGTGGCCGCCACGCTATCGGCGCCAATTGTGAGCGTCGTCGCCTCCGTGCCGCGCTCGACGGACACGCCCAGGCGCTGAAGTCTTTCTTCGAGCAGCCGCTCAGTGTCAGACTGGGGCAGCATCAGCGCATAAGGATACGGGCTCGCCACCGAATCCATTTTGACGTGACCGACCACGTGGCCTTCCGGCGCAACGATATTGACGCCGTCGACCTTGAAGCCCGCCTCGACGAAGGGCGCGGACCCGCGATCCCCACGATCGAGCAGTTCGAGCGTGCGGCTCCAGAGCACAATGGCCTTCGACTTGTCCGTGCGCTGCGCGGCCTTGTCGACGATCCGGACAGGAACTCGGTATCGGGTAAGTTCGCACGCGAGCGTGAGACCCACGGGACCCGCGCCGACGATCAGTACGGACGTATTCATTGGCGTTCTCCTGATCAGACCCAGCGCCAGCGTTTCATTCGTGTTGGCGGACACTCCTCAACGCGAGATTTCGGCTGGTGTTGCCTCGCTAGGCTCAGATTCGCCGCCGCGCCTGAGCGCAGTCGAGGACAGAGTCGAGCGCGGTCCGTGCAGAAAAAGAAGCGCCGGCGGTTGCAGGGTCGCGAAGCGCATCGCGTCGCGCTCGGGAACGCGAAAGCGCGCAAGCGCCGCGCCGGCCGGGCTCGAGATCGCCTTCAAGGTCGAGCCCGGCCGATCGACGACGGCTATGGGCGCAAGCTCGGCGATCGCTCGCCAGTGACGCCAGAGATGGAACTGCCGAAGATTGTCCGCGCCCATGATCCAGACGAAATGGACGCCCGGCGCGCGGCGCTTGAGCCACCGCAGCGTGTCATAGGTGAAGCGTGAGCCGATCTGCGCCTCGATGTCGGTGACGACGACGCGCGGCCCGACGTCGAGCCGGCGCGCCGCCTCGATGCGCGCGTTGAGCGCCGCGAGGCCGGTCAGCGACTTCAGCGGATTGCCGGGCGTCACCAGCCACCAGACGCGGTCGAGCGCAAGCCGGCGCAGCGCGAGCCGGGTTATGAGCGCATGCCCTTCGTGCGGAGGATTGAACGAGCCGCCGAGCAGACCGATGCGCATGCCAGGCGTGAAGGGCGGCAGGCGCGGAATGGGCGTCACGAACGCCGCCTGCGCGGCCAGCAGCTCCGCTTGGCGCTCGGCGGTCAGGCCGTCGATGATTTCATCGAGACCTTCGCCTTCCATGATCCGGTCCAGCGAATAGAGGGTCATGTTGATGCGATGATCGGTCACCCGCCCTTGCGGGAAATTATAGGTTCGGATGCGCTGCGATCGGTCGCCGGACCCGACCTGCGAACGCCGCTCCTGCGCGCGTTCGGCGTCGAGCTGCTGGTTTTTGGCGTCGAGGATGCGCGAGCGCAGGAGCGCCATCGCCTTGGCGCGGTTGCGATGCTGGGAGCGCTCCTCCTGCATCGCGACCACGACGCCGGTCGGCAGATGGGTGATGCGGATCGCCGATTCGGTCTTGTTGACATGCTGGCCGCCGGCGCCGCTCGAGCGCATGGTGTCGATCTTGAGATCGGCTTCGTTGATCTCGAAGTCCGATTCCTGGGCGATCGGCAGCACGGCGACGGTCGCGGCCGAGGTGTGAATGCGTCCCTGCGTCTCGGTCGCCGGCACGCGCTGGACCCGGTGAACGCCGCTCTCGAACTTGAATCGGGCGAAGACGCCCTTCCCCGAGACCTCGGCGACGATTTCCTTGAAGCCGCCGGCCGTCCCTTCGCTGGTCGACAAAATGTCCACCTTCCAGCGTTTCCGCTCGGCGTATTTGACGTACATGCGGAACAAATCGCCGGCGAACAGAGCCGCCTCGTCCCCGCCGGTGCCGGCGCGGACTTCGAGGATCGCGCTTCCCTCGTCGGCGGCGTCCTTGGGCAGGAGCGCGATCTGAATCGCCTTCGACATCGCTTGCGTTTCCGCCTCGGCGGCGGCGAGTTCATCGCTCGCCATGGCGCGCATGTCCGGGTCCAGGTCCGGCTCCCGCAGCATCGCGGCGAGATCGGCGCGCTCCTTTTCCTTGGCCATGAACGCCTGGATCGCCGCGACGACGGGATCGAGCTCGCTGAGTTCTCGCGACAGCGCGGAATATTGCGCGCCGGCCCCGCCCTCGGCCAGGCGGGAGGAGATTTCCTGGTGGCGGCGCAGGATGAGATCGAGATTGTCGTTGGCGGGCATGGGTGGAGCTCAGAAAGCGGGAAGCGACGGGAAGGGTCGGATGCCGCGTCGCTAGAGGCGCACTTGGAGGCGTTCCGCCAGACGCTCAAGCGGCGCCCGCAGGGATGCGTCCTCGCGCCCCTTGGCGAGCATGGCGTCGATCTCGCTCTCGGCCTCGGCGATGTTGAGCGACAAGGTCATCGCCTTGACGGGGCCGATCGAAGCCGCGGACATCGACAGTTCGCGGTAACCGATCGCCATCAGGGTCATCGCTTCAAGAGTCTGTCCGCCCATCTCTCCGCACAAGGTCACCGGCGCCCCATGCCGCGCCCCGGCCTGCGTGATCGAGCGCAGCGCGCGCAGGAAGCCGACGCTGAGCGGATCGAAGCGATTGGCGACCCGGCGGTTGTCGCGGTCGACCGCGTAGAGATATTGCATCAGGTCGTTCGAACCAACCGACAGGAAGTCCGCCGCCGTGGCGATCTCGTCGAGCTGCCACAGGAGCGACGGCACTTCGACCATCACGCCGAGACTGGCTGAGCGCGGCGGCTCATGGCCGCGGCTCACGCTCCAGTTGAGTTCGTGATCGAACATCGAGCGCGCGACGCGGTACTCATCAACGGTCGAAACCATCGGCGCCATGATCTTGAGGTCCCGCCCCGCAGCGGCGCGGATCAAGGCGCGAAACTGCATCCGCAGCAGCGCCGGACGGTCGAGCCCGATGCGCAGCGCGCGCCATCCGAGCGCAGGGTTCTCCTCCTCGAAGCCTTTCATGTAGGGCAGAAGCTTGTCGCCGCCGATGTCGAGCGTGCGGAAAGTCACTTCACGATCGCCGGCGGCGTCAAGGATGGCCCGATAGAGCTGCTGTTGCGCACCCGGCCGGGGAAACTTTGCGGCGAGCATGAACTGCAGTTCGGTGCGGAAGAGGCCGATCGACTTCGCGCCGGTCTCGGCAAGATGGGGCATGTCGACAAGCAGGCCCGGCGTTCATGTGCAGGCCGATCGACACGCCGTCGAGGGTGACCGTCGGAGAATCGCGCAGAGCGCGATATTGCGCCTGGCGCCGGGCGCGCATCCGCGCCTTTTCGGCATAAGCCGCCTCGACGTCCGCTGGCGGCCGCAGATGAATTTCGCCGGTGTCGCCGTCGACGATGATCGCGTCGCCCTGCTCGACGATTTCGGAAATATTCGCGATATCGCTCACGGCGGGAATGGAGAGCGCGCGGGCGACGATCGCGATGTGGCTCGAGGCGCCGGCCTCCTCGAGCACCAGGCCGCGCAGCCGCGAGCGGTCATAATCGAGCAGCGCCGCCGGGCTCATCCAGCGCGCGACAAGGATGGCGTTTTCCGGCAGTTCGTTCGGCAGCAGGACCAGGCTCTGGCCGGCAAGTTGATGCAGCAGGCGATTGGCGATGTCGGTCAGGTCGTGCAGCCGATCGCGCAGGTAAGGGTCGGTCTGGCGCTGCAGCTTGGCGCGGGCGTCGTTATGGACCCGCTCGACCGCGGCCTCCGCCGTCAGGCCGGAACTCACCGCCTCGCGGAGCCGGCGCAGCCAGCCGCGATCGTGCGCGATCATGCGGAAGGCTTCCAGCACGTCGCGATGCTCGCCGCCGACGCCGTCGTCGTTGCGGTCGATAAGATTGTCGACAGAAGCGCGCATGGCGCTGATCGCGGTCTCCAGCCGCGCGAGCTCCGATTCCACGTCGTCGGCGACGATCGCGGACACCGTCACCCGCGGCTGGTGCATGACCACGTGTCCAAGGCCGAGCCCGTCGGCTATGCCCAACCCCTTGAGCGATATCTGCCGTGGCACGGCGATCGAAGCGCCCTGGGCCGCGATTCCCTGCAACTCGCCGGATGCGATCATCTCGGCGAGCAGCATGGCGGTCGTCTGCAGCGCCTCGAGTTCTTCCTCCGAATAGGCGCGCCGGGCGCGGTTTTGCACCACGAGAACGCCGATCGTGGCGCCGCCGCGAAGCACCGGAACGCCGAGGAACGACTGGTAGATTTCTTCGCCCGTCTCAGGTCTGTAGGAAAAGGACGGATGATGCTGCGCGTCGGACAGCGCGAGGGGCTCGGCGCTCGAAGCGATCAGGCCGACAAGGCCTTCGCCGGGCCGCATGGTTGTCAGATGGACCGCCTCGCGGTTGAGGCCTTCGGTCGCGAACAATTCCATCGCCCCGTCGGCGCGCACGACGTAGAGCGAGCAGACCTCAGCCACCATGTTGGAGGCGATGAGCACGACGATGCGATCCAGGCGCGCCTGGGCGATGACGGGCTCCGCCATCACCTCGCGGAGCCGCCGCAATAGTAGACGCGGTCCGCCGGGCGCGCGCATCAACAACGTCCTATTCGTCACCGGCCGAACGGTCGGCCGATTGAGCCATGCAATGATCACGCCGAACGGAAGTCGCTCCCCGGAATGCGCTTCCCGCCCGTCTAATCTATTCTGGCCGGGGTATAGAAACGAAATGCGAGCGCGGCAAGGCCGGACTGCCTCCCCTTTTCAGGCCGCCGGCCGGCGGAGAAGCCTTCACGGCGCTCTGAGCAGCGCCGAGGTCGTTGCGGCCCCGGCGGCGCGCTTGGCGAGAACGCCGTCGAGCCAGTCGGGGCGCATCTCCGGCACCGAAGAAAGAAGCAGTTCGGTATAGGGATGATAGGGCGGCGAGAACACTGTGGCGGTGTCGCCGCTGGCCACAATCTTGCCCTTCAGCATCACCGCGACTTTGTTGGCGATTCGCTTTACCGTTCCGAGATCGTGAGTAATGAACAGATAGGCGACGCCCAATTCATCCTGCAGCTTCTTCAACAGGCGAAGGATCTCTTCTCCCACCAACTGATCGAGCGCGGACGTGACCTCGTCGCAGATGATCAGATCGGGTTCGGCGGCGAGCGCCCGGGCGATCGACACGCGCTGCTTTTGCCCGCCGGACAATTCGCTGGTCTTGCGGGTCATGAAGGATTCCGGCAGATCCATCTGGCTCAACAGTTCCATCACCCGCGCGCGCACTTCGCTGCGCGCGACCGGTTGAAGTAGAACGCCACCGGCCTGCCGATCGTCTCGAGCACGGTGTGCTGCGGATTGAGCGCGACGTCGGGCATCTGGTAGATCATTTGGACCCGGCGCAACTGGTCCTTCGTGCGGTCGCTGAGGCGCGGCGTGAGACTCGTCCCGTTGAAGCGCACGTCGCCCGCGCTCCGCGGCAAGAGGCCGGTGACCACGCGCGCCAAGGTCGATTTGCCCGAACCCGACTCGCCGACGACAGCCAACGTGTCGCCCTTGCGCACTTCGAGGCTGACATCGTCGATGACCTTCGGCTTGCCTGGATAGTCGGCGCTCACGTGGTCGATGGCCAGGATCGGGACTGGGGCGGCGACGGCAGCGTCGACGAAGGGGTGGCCCGCGACGCGTTCGCTGACAAGGCGGCGGGTATATTCCTCCTTCGGCTCGTTGCAGGATCTGGCGCGAATCGCCGAACTCGACCATTTTCCCGCGTCTCAGCACCATGATGCGGTCGGCGATCTGGGCGACGACGGCGAGATCGTGGGTGATGTAGAGGGCCGCTGTGCCGTGCTCGCGGATGAGCTTCCGGAACGCGGCGAGGCATTCGACCTGGGTCGTCACGTCGAGCGCGGTGGTCGGCTCGTCGAAGATGAGAATGTCAGGCTTGGCGACCATCGCCATCGCCGCCATCACGCGCTGAAGCTGTCCGCCGGAAACCTGGTGCGGATAGCGCGAACCGATGGTCTCCGGGCTCGGCAGATCGAGCTGCTTGAACAGGCTGACCGCTTCCGCGCGCGCCTCCGCCGGCGACAACACGCCATGCCTGACCGCCGCCTCGCAGACCTGCTCCATCAGGGTATGCGCCGGATTGAACGAGGCCGCCGCGCTCTGGGCGATGTAGGCGATCTTCGGTCCGCGCAGCTCGCGCCGTTCGTCCGGGCTGACGCCGCGAATGTCCGTATCGCCGAATATGATGGCGCCGCCGACGATATGGCAGTCGCGGCGGGTGTAGCCCATCGAGGCGAGGCCGATGGTCGACTTGCCCGCGCCCGATTCGCCGATGAGACCGATCACCTCCCCGCGCCTGAGTTCGAGCGACACGTCGTCGACCAGAACCGGCCCGTCGCCAGCGTCGGTGCGCACGGCGACGCGCATGCCGCGAATGTCCAGGATGACGGGGTTGTCGGGGAGGGAGAAGCGTCATGAGTCTGGTCGCTCATGCGCCTTCTCCCTGGCCTCTGGAATGAATCGACAGCATCCAGTCGACGACGAAGTTGACGCCGATGGTCAGGATCGCAATCGCCGCCGCGGGATAGAGCGGCGCTGCGGAGCCGAAATTGATCATGTCGCGATAGTCCCTGACCATGCTGCCCCAGTCGGCGTCGGGCGGCTGCACGCCGAGCCCGAGAAAACTCAAGGCCGCGATGAAGAGGAAGGTAAAACAAAAGCGCAGGCCGAACTCGGCCGTCAGCGGCGGGATCGCATTGGGCAGCACCTCGCGCGTGACGATCCACCACCAGCCTTCGCCGCGCAGGCGGGCCGCCTCGACGAATTCCAGGCTGACAATATTGACCGCGACCGACCTCGCCAGGCGAAACACCTTGGTCGAGTTGAGAATGGCGATCGTGATGATGAGCACCGGCAGCGCCGTGCCGAGCACCGAGAGGATCACGAAAGCGAAGATGAGCGTCGGCATCGACAACAGACAGGTCGACGAGGCGTGACAGCGCTTGATCGACCCACCCGCCCGCAACGGCCGCGGCGAAGCCGGTGATGACGCCAATGAAGAAGGAAAGGGCCGTGATGATGAGCGCAAGGCCGATCGACATCCGGGCGCCATAGATCAGGCGGCTCACGATATCGCGTCCAAGATTGTCGAGTCCGAGCCAGTGTTGCGCGTCAGGCGTCGGCCCAGGCGTCGCCGAGCGGCGTCGCCTGGTCGAAGGGCGCAATCAGCGGCGCCAGCAAAGCGACGAGCAGATTGACGACGACAATGACGATGCCGATCTGCGCGGTGACGCTCACTTTGTAGCCGCGGATGCGCATAAAGTCCTTCTTGGTTGCGCTCAACAGACCCTGATCAGCGCGGCTGGCGAAGCCGGGGATTGGACAGAATGGCGAGGATGTCGGCGATCATATTGAGAAGGATGAAGGTCGCGGCGAAGATAAGCCCGCAGGCCTGGACGACAGGCACGTCATGCTTGGACACTTCGTCGACCATCAATTGGCCGAGCCCGGGATAGACGAACACGGTCTCGACCACGACGACGCCGACAATGAGATAGGCCAGGTTCAGGGCGACGACTGAAATGATCGGCGCGAGCGCGTTCGGCAGCGCGTGGTGAACGACGATGCGCGATTTCCTCAATCCCTTGAGAATGGCCATCTCGATATAGGGACTCGCCATCACCGAGAGCACCGAGGCGCGCGTCATCCGCATCATATGTGCGACAATGACGAGAACGAGAGTGAGCATCGGCAGGAAGGTGTCGTACAGCCGCTCGATGAACGGCGTGTCTGACGAGACGCTCGCCAATGATGGAAACCAGCCGAGCTCGACTGCAACGTATTTGATGAGGAGATAGGCGAGGAAATATTCCGGCACCGAGATCGTCATGAGCGTCACGACGTTCACGAGCCGGTCGAAGATTCCGCCCTGCCAGATCGCCGCCAGCAGACCGAGGCCGATCGCCAGCGGCACGGCGACGATCGCCGCATAGGCCGCCAGGAACATCGTGTTGGCGAAGCGCGGCGCGATCTCCTCCAGGACGTCGCGCCCGTTGGCGAGCGACTTGCCGAAATCGCCGTGCAGCGCGCCGAACAGCCATTGGAAGAAGCGAATATAGGCGGGCTGGTCGAGCCCGAGATCGAGCCGCATCTTGGCGAGCGTTTCCGGCGTGGCGGTGTTCTGCAGAATGGCGGAGGCGAGGTCGCCCGGCAGGATCTCGGTCCCGATAAAGATCAGCACCGACGCGGCGAACAGGGTGAGGATTCCGAGGCCGAGACGGTTGAGGACGAGCGTCAGCATGGGCGTCCTTTCTCCATCTCGATCAGGATTACGATCTCACGCGCGAGACCCCACGCTGTTCCTCGCCGCACCATCGATCACGACTTAAGCCAGGCGTCCTCCATGATCCATCCGTTGTTCATGTCGTAGCCGCCATGGGGCGTGTGCCCGCCGACCTTCTGGTTATGTGCGTCGAGAAAGTCCCGGAATACGGGGATAAGCGCACCGCCTCGCTCGTTCAGGATCGCTTGCATCTCCCAGATGTAAGGCTTGCGCTTGGCCTCGTCGGTCTCGGCGCGCGCGTCGGCGAGCAGCTTCTCGAAAGGCGAGTCGTTCCAATGCGTTTCGTTCCATGGCGCTCCCGCCTGGAAGGCGACCGAGAGCATTTGCGTCGCTGCGGGTCGTCCGGCCCAATAGCTGCTGACGAAAGGCGCCTTCAGCCAGATGTTGTCGAAGTAACCGTCCGCCGGCTCCTTCTTCACATCGACCTTGATCCCGGCCTTCGCCGCGCTCGCCTGCAACAGCGTCGCCTGATCGACCGCCCCGTTGAAGGCGGCGTCTGACGCCTGCAGTATGATCTTCGGATCGGTCAGGCCCGCCTTCTTGAAATGGAAGGCGGCTCTTTCGGGATCGTATTTCCGCGGGGCCAGCTCTTTGTTGAAGTAGGGGTCAGTCGGTGGAATCGGATGGTCGTTGCCGACAGTTCCGTAGCCGCTGAACAGGGCTTTGAGCATCTGCTCGCGATCAGCGGCGAGCATCACCGCCATGCGAAGATCGGAATTGTCGTAAGGCGCCTTGTCGACCTGCATCGCGAGAACCGAGAACCAGCCGCCCGGCGCACGCACAACTTCGATGCGTGGGGACTTCGACAGCAAGGCGACAGCCTTGTGGTCGACGCGGTTGATTGCGTCCATCTGCCCGGATATGAGCGCATTGAGGCGCGCAGAGCTGTCGTTGATGACGGTCACGTCCACGCCATCGAGGAGGCCTTTGCCCTCCTTCCAGTACGGTCGCGACTTCTTGAGCCGGAGCCGGACGCCTGGATCGAACTTCTCGACCACGAATGGACCCGTGCCAATGGGCTTCGCCCAGTCCTTAAAACCGTCCGGAACCATCATGAGATGGTAGTCGGTGAGCCCGTAGGGGAAATCTGCGTCCGCGGCGGAAAGCGAGACCTGAATCTGGTGATCGTCGAGCTTCTTGATGTCGGTGACGCCTTTCACCGAAGTCGCGCCGCCCGATTTCGTTTCGCCCCGGTGGAGATTGAGAGAATAGATTGCGTCGTCGGCCGTGAATTCCTTGCCGTTCGAGAAGGTCACGCCTTTGCGCAGCCGGAAGATCCAGTCCTTGGCGCCGTTCGCCGCTTCCCAGCTCTCCGCCAGCTCCGGATGCGGTCTTCCGTCCTGGTCCCATTTCGCAAGACAGTTCCAGATGCCGTGATTGGAGTCGATCATCACGGAGTTGGTCGTTGTGCGGAAATCGAGGCTATCGGTGGTGCTGCCGCCGGCCAGGCCGAGTTTCAGGCGCCGCCATTTTTTGGCGTATCGGCCGCAAGCGCCGCGGCGCTGGACAACAGGGTTGAAATCGCGAGCCCCGAAGCGCCGAGCGCGGCGGCGCGGCCCATGAACTCGCGTCGCGAAATGGCTCCCTTGATCAGGCGCGCGTTCCAATAATCCAGTTCATTCATCGGACTTGGATCCTCTCTAAAGTGCGCCCTTACCCCAGATTTCGATTGTCGGTTTCTCCCTCTTTGCTCGACTTGGCGTCAGAATTGACATTGTGTCAATTGCCCGGAAATTCCCGCGC
>CAVXKU010000023.1:0-120666 GCA_963762335.1 uncultured Alphaproteobacteria bacterium
ATGTTTATGTAACCTGGTACGTGCTGAAATCGAGCATCGCCTTGTGCCTTGGCGCGAGATCCGCCTTGCGATAATTGACGGCGACTTGATCGGCGATAAGCAGATTCTTGGCGCGGATGCGCAGGATCGCGCCGTGGGCGACGACGCAATAGATGCAATTGTTGACGCCCGAGGTGGCGACCACCGGGTCGTTTTTCGCGCTCGGCCTTGGTAAGAGCCGCCCTCGCTTCTCCATCAGCGCATCATGATAGGCGAAGAAGGCGCGGAACTCGTCCGGCCGTCGCGCCGAGCGCCAGAAAGACATTCGGCACGAAGCCAGACTTTTCCTGCACCGCTTCGATCCGCTCGCGGAAGTATCTGCGGCAGATCATGAAGCTTGAGCAGGAAATCGGCTGATCGGCGGTTTGGTCACGCTATCCCTCAATGGTTTTGCCCCATGCTCACGAGATTGCTGTTGGGTCGACGGGCCAATTGTAGCCGCGCTCGCTAGCCCGTCGGGAAAGAGACCGGCGCTACCTCCGAACGCCCTTTGGAGCGCGGCGACGCTGTCAACGACAGCGTCTACGAAGTGCGGATTCGACGCAATCGCAATCCGCTTTAACATCACGCCTCCGGCGCCGAGTCAGCGCGCTTTGTCGAGGAGACTCATGCAGTTTGGCGCTTACACCTTCGTCGAAACCCGGCGCGATCCCGCGACCGGGGAGGCGGTCGACGTCGACAAAAGCTTCGCCGACGTTCTGGAGCAGATCGAACTGGCCGATCGCGTCGGCCTCGATGTGTTCGGGCTCGGTGAACATCACCGGCCGGATTACGCCGTGTCGGCGCCGGCGGTTGCGCTGGCTGCAGCCGCCGCTCGCACCAAGCGCATTCGACTGACGAGCGCCGTCACGGTGCTGTCGTCGGACGATCCGGTGCGGATCTATCAGCAATTCGCCACCCTCGATCTCATCTCCGGCGGCCGGGCGGAGATCATGGCCGGGCGCGGCTCGTTCATCGAGTCCTTTCCGCTGTTCGGCTTGAACCTCAACGATTACGACGAACTGTTCGCCGAGAAGCTCGATCTCCTGCTTCAGATCCGCGCTCAGCCGATGGTCACGTGGCAGGGCCGGCATCGCCCGCCGCTCAATCGCCAGGGCGTCTATCCGCGCGCGCTGCAACAGCCGCTGCCGGTCTGGATCGCCTCTGGCGGCACGCCGCAATCGGTCGCGCGCGCCGGCGCGCTCGGCCTGCCGCTGGCGATCGCGATCATCGGCGGCGAGCCCGCCCGGTTCGGGCCGCTGGCGGAACTCTATCGCGAGGCTGGCCGTCGCGCCGGCGTCGCGGCCGACAAGCTTCTGGTCGGGATCAACGGCCACGGCTTTCTCGCCGACACCGCCGAAGCCGCGGTCGACGCTTTCTTCGCGCCTTACGCCGAGGTGATGAGCCGGATCGGCCGCGAGCGCGGCTGGCCGCCGTTGTCGCGCGCGCACTTTGATCAGGGCCGCGGTCCGCACGGCCATTTGATGGTTGGAACGCCGGACGAGGTCATCGCCAAAATCCTCGCGCAGCACGAGGTCTTTCGCCACGACCGCTATCTCATGCAGATGTCGGTCGGCGACCAGTCGCAAGACGCGATCCTGCGCTCGATCGAGCTTCTCGGCACAGTGGTCGCGCCCAAGGTGCGCGCCGAACTGGCGAAGCGGAAGGTTTTGGCTTGAGAGAGACCGAGGGCCGAGGCGGAGTGTCGCGTTGGTTGCGGTGGGTGGCTCGCCGTCCAACGAACTCAGGAACTCACCGTCATGGCCGGGCTTGACCCGACCATCCACGTGCTTGAAGCGGAAATATCAACACTCACGAAGAGCCTTGTGCTTGTGGGGCTTTACGACGATTGGAGCGATCTCGGACTCGTCATTGAGCCGGGGCGGTGGATGGCCGGGACAAGCCCGGCCACGACGATAGAGTCCGAGGCGCACTAGCAACGGGACCGCCGACAGCGAACGCCATAGACGCCTGCGGGAACCGGAGGAACAGAAATCAAGACACTTTCTTTCAGAAAATCTGAATCCGTGTTATATCATTCCCTTCGTCGGATCCAACCCGCGTCAACGGCGCAAGGGGACCGGTGGTTGTAGGGCTGAGGCTTTTGAGGAGCAGCGGGACAGAGGAGATTTTTTATTTAAATCGGCCGTAACCTATTGAAAAGTCCCGAATTCGGAAAAATAAACGTCAGTAAACGCTAGCAATTTTACTAACGTTTACTCGCTTTTACTGGCGTTTACAGGCGTTTAAGCAAGGCCGAACTCGCGGCCTCGCGCCAATCGCTCAGGCGACTCAAGGCTTCTCCCAGGCTCCGCTCTTCGCGGACCGGAACAGGGCGTCGATGACGGCCATGTTGGCGATTGCGTCCTCGATCGGGAACTCGAGCTTCGCATCGTCCACGATCGCGCGCGAGAAGGCGTCGCCTTGCAGCGTGTACTGGTCGCAGATGGGGAAGGTCTCGACGCGGCGCCCGCCGCCGAGGAGATCGGCGCCGGGGTCGATGGCGATCTCAGTTGGCCGGTCGGTCGGGGCGTTGAACGGGATCATGACTTCGATCCGCCCCTTGTCGCCCATGATCGTCACGCGCTGGTGCGCCGACGATTGGGTGCCCGACGGTGAAGGTCAGTTGGCGTCCGCCGGGGAACTCGAGAAGCGCGCTCGCGAGGCGGTCGGTCTTGAACTTCGGGTCCCAGTCGATCGTCGCCACGACCCGCGTCGGCTCCGCGCCGAAAATGTAGCGCGCGGTGAGGATGGCGTAGCAGCCGATGTCGTAAAGGCCGCCGCCGCCCGGCGGCCGATTGCGCACGTTGTCGGGGTCGAGCAGCCGGTAGGAGAAGAAGGTCTGGATCGCCTGCGCTTCCCCGATCGTCCCGTCCCGCGCAAGCTCGCGGGCGCGGCGCCATTGCGGGTGGAAGCGCACCATGAAGGCTTCGGCGACCAGCTTGCCGGATCGGTCGCGCGCATCGATCAGCTGTGCGCGCTTCTTCGGCGTCGAGCGCGATCGGCTTCTCGCACAAAACGTGCTTGCCGGCCGCGAGC
This sequence comes from uncultured Alphaproteobacteria bacterium, assembly GCA_963762335.1. GTDB lineage: Bacteria > Pseudomonadota > Alphaproteobacteria > Rhizobiales > Beijerinckiaceae > Roseiarcus. Next base: position 3,058 of record CAVXKU010000023.1, read on the forward strand.
GCTTTCAGCGTCCAGGGGACATGCTCCTCATTGGGCAGCGGATTGTAGATCGCCTCGATCTCGGGATCGGCGAGCAGCTCCTCGTAAGACGCCGTAGGCGCGCGGAATGCCGAGCTGCTCCGCGGCCGCGCGCGCCTTGGCCGGATCGCGCGAGGCGATCGCGGCGATTTCCGACGACCTCGCCCTGCTGCATCGCCGGAATGACTTTCTCGGTCGCGATCTTGGCGACGCCGATCACGCCCCATTTGACCTTGCGCAATCGCTTCCCCTCCCGTTCGCGATCGCCGCCCGGCCGCGGGCGCGGGCGGCGGAAATCCTTACGTCTTTGTGCGGCACGCGGCCCTCGGCCGTGCGGGCCAGCATCCAGCCCGGATATTCGGGCTTGAGCGCGCTCGCCTCGTCGAGTTTCGCGACCTCTTCCGGCGTCAGCGTCAAGCTCGGTCGCGGCGAGATTGTCGTCGAGCTGCTCGATGGTCTTGGCGCCGATGATCACGCTCATCACGCCCTTGCGCTGCAGGAGCCAGGCGAGCGCGACACGGGCGACGCTCGTGTCGTGCGCCTTGGCGACCGGCGCCATCGCGTCGATGATGTCGTAGGCGCGCTCCTTGTCGATCGGCGGGAAATCGAACACTGTGCGCCGCGAATCGTTGTCGCCGCGCTTGTCGCGCGTGTATTTGCCGGACAGAAATCCGCCGGCAAGCGGGCTCCAGACCATGACGCCAAGGCCCTGATCCTCGACCAGCGGCACGATCTCGCGCTCGAGTTCGCGCCCCGCGATCGAGTAGTAGGCCTGCACGGTTTCGAAGCGGGCGAAGCCGCGCTTATCGGATATGCCGAGGGCCTTCATGATCTGCCAGGCGGCGTAGTTCGAGCAGCCGATCGTGCGCACGAAGCCGCGGCTCACGCAATCGTCGAGCGCCCGCAGCGTCTCTTCCAGCGGCGTGACGGGGTCGAAGCTATGGACCTGGTAGAGATCGACATGATCGAGGCTGAGGCGCTTCAGGCTGGCGGCGATCTGGTCCATGATATGTCCGCGCGAGAGGCCAACGGCGTTCGGCCCCGGCCCCATCCGTGCGCGCACCTTGGTGGCGATGATGACGTCCTCGCGCTTGACGCCAAGGTCGCGCAACGCCTGGCCGACCTGAATCTCGGACTGGCCTTCGGAATAGACGTTGGCCGTGTCGATGAAATTGACGCCAGCTTCGAGCGCGCGGCGCGACGAGCTTGGTGGAGGCGTTCTGATCGAGCGTCCCGATATTGCGCCACATTCCACCGGCGCTGCCGCCGTGAAAGGTCATCGCGCCGAGGCAGATTTCCGAGACATATTGGCCGGTACGGCCAAGCGGTCGATAGCGCATGAAACGTCAGTTCCTTTTTGGAAGGCGCCGCGTCGGCGGCGCAGCCCTATTCAACCGCGTGCGGCCCGTTTACGCAAATCGCGGTTTCGTGACCAGCGCCTCGCGGGCGCGCCCGGCGTTTTTCGCGAGCGCTCGGATCAGGCCGCTTCTGCTTCAACGGGCGGGGCCATGGCGCCGGTCATCATCGCAACCGCGTCCGACATCGTCACCTTCTTCGGGTCCACGACCGTCAGACGGCGGCCGAGGCGATGGATGTGAATACGGTCGGCGACTTCGAACACGTGCGGCATGTTGTGCGAGATCAGGATGATCGGCAGGCCGCGCTTCTTGACGTCGAGGATGAGCTCGAGCACGCGGCGCGATTCCTTGACGCCGAGCGCCGCCGTCGGCTCGTCCATGATGACGACGCGCTTGGCGAAGGCCGCGGCGCGCGCCACCGCGACGCCCTGGCGCTGGCCGCCGGACAGGGTTTCGACCGGCTGATGGATGTTCTGGATCGTCATCAGGCCGAGATCGTTCAGTTTCTCGCGCGCGAACTTCGCCATGCGGGCGCGATCGGTCGCGCGGAACCATTGTCCCATGATGCCCGGCGCCCGCGGCTCCCGGCCGAGGAACATGTTGTCGGCGATCGACAGCGCCGGCGAGAGAGCCAGCGTCTGATAGACGGTCTCGATGCCGGCTTCGCGCGCCTCGATCGGCGAGGTGAAGTGAACGACTTCGCCGCCAAGCCGAATCTCGCCCGAGTCGGGAATGACCGCGCCGCAGAGCGCCTTGATCAGCGTCGACTTGCCGGCGCCGTTGTCGCCGATGACCGCGAGGATCTCGCCGGGATAGAGGTCGAAGTCGGCGTGGTCGAGCGCGGTGACGCGCCCGTAGCGCTTGACGAGGCTGCGCGCCTGGAGGACCGGTTCGACGCTCATTTCGACACCCTCCGGATCCACTGGTCGAGCGCGACCGCGACGATGATCAGGACGCCGATGGCGAATTCCTGCCAAAGCACGTCGAGCCCGGCGAGCGAAACGGCGGAGCGGAAGACGCCGACGATCAGCGCGCCGATCAGCGTGCCGATGATCGAGCCTCGGCCGCCGAACAGCGACGTGCCGCCGATCACCACGGCGGTGATGCTGTCGAGATTGGCGTTCTCGCCCGCCGTCGGGCTGATGGCGCCGACGCGGCCGATCAGCGCCCAGCCGGCGATCGCCGCGATAAGGCCCGCGAGCACGTAGACGCTGAGCAGGATGCGATCGGTGTTGATGCCGGCGAGCCGCGCGGCCTCGGGGTCGTCGCCGGTGGCGTAGATGTGGCGGCCGTAGGCGGTGCGGTTGAGGACGTACCAGACGACCGCTGCGACCGCGAGCATGAGGAACGTGCCCCACATGATGCGCGCGCCGCCAATCGTGATCTGATTGCCCATGATCTGCAGGAACCAGGCCTTCTCCTCGATGTCCTGCATGCCGATGGTTTCGCTCTGCGAATAGTAGGTGTTGAGCGCCCCGATGATGCTGAGCGTGCCGAGCGTGACGATGAACGGCGGCATCTTGAGCCGCGTGACCAAAACGCCGTTGAGATAGCCGAAGACGGCGCCGACCAGGAGGCCGATCGGAAAGGCGATGAACGTCGGAACGCCGGCGTAGACGGCCAGGCGTCCCATCACCACCGACGAAATGACCATGATGACGCCGACCGAGAGATCGATGCCCGCGGTCAGGATGACGAGGGTCTGGCCGACGCCGACAATGCCGATGACCATCACCTGGGTGAGTATGGTCGAGAAATTGCTGGCGGCGGTGAACCGGGAAGGATTGACGAGCACCCCCAACAGCACGCCGAGCAAGAGCACGACGAACGGCACGACGGTCGGGTAGGCGTGGAGGAAGCGCTGCGTCCGCTGGAGGACGGTGAGACGTTCTTCCTCGAAGGAGGCGACACTCGGCCGCCGCGCCGGTAAGGACCCTCTCGAACTCCTGGGGCGCGGGACGGCCAGTCGCTTCGCTCATCGCTTCCTCGTTCGTTCCCGGTCGCCCTTGTTTTTTTGGATCCGCCGCGGCCCACGAACCACGGCGGATCCTTTTATTTCAACGGATTAAGCTCCGAACGCGGGGGGAAATCAACCCCAGCAGATCTTCATGCGCTTCCTCGGAGGTGATCGAGGGAACGCCGGCAACCGGCTTGTCGGTAACCAGCTTTTCGCCGGTGTCCATGCTCGTCGGCTTCTTGCCGGTCTTGATGAATTCGGCGACGGCTTCGACGCCGTCCGCCGCCATCAGGAGCGGATATTGCTGCGAGGTGGCGCCGAGGATGCCTTCCTTGACCCACTTAACGCCCTGGCAGCCGCCGTCGACAGCGACGAACAACACGTCCTTCTCCTTGCCGGCGGCCTTGAGCGCCGCATAGCCGCCGTACGCGGCGGGCTCGTTGATCGCGTAGACGAGATCGATGTGGTCGGCCTTCTGAAGGATGTTCTCCATCGCCTGACGGCCGCCTTCGGTCGCGCCCTTCGTCACGTCGGAGCCGACGATCTGCGGGCTGTCGCTCGTGGCGTAGTGCTTCGGATTCTTGACCTTAATGCCGAAGCCGTCGAGGAAGCCGTTGTGACGCAGATAGTCGACGGTCGGCTCGTTCGGCGCGAGGTCGAGGGTGGCGATCTTGGCGCTCGCGGCCTTGTCGCCGAGCGTGCCCTTGGCCCACTGCCCGATCAGCTGACCGGCCTTGAAATTGTCGGTCGCGAAGTTGGCGTCGGCCGCCGTGATCGGGTCGAGCGGAGTGTCGAGCGTGATGACGAGGACGCCGGCGTTGCGCGCCTTCTTCACCGTCGGCACGATCGCCGTCGAATCGCTAGGCACGAGCAGAATGCCCTTGGCGCCGGCCGCGATCAGCTGCTCGATCGCGGTGACTTCGCCGTCGTTGTCGCCGTCGAACTTGCCGGCATAGGCCTGAGGCGTGAGGCCGAGCTCTTTGGCCTTCTTCTCAAAGCCTTCCTTCATCTTGACGAAGAAGGGATTGGTGTTGGTCTTCGTGACCAACCCGACAATATCCCCGGCATGGGCAGGCCCGCCAACAACGGCAAGAGACAGCGCTGCAGCCGCGATGGACGTGAACAATCCAGACATTTTGGACACAGGTTTCCTCCCGATGAGTCGATGTGGCGACGTCGATTGTCACGGGCTGAGGCGGCTGGACGTATGTCTTCGCCTCCCCCGACCGTATTGCGCCGTCGTAATTCCATAGGCCAGACTTTTGGCCAAGAGTTTACTGCGCCCGCTCGTTTCCGACACCTCTCACGGCCTCGATTTCTGATCGAGATTCGCGGTCGTCGCTCGCCAGATTCCCTCAGCATCTTCGCTGGGTTCGATCGGCGGCGTGGCATTGCCTCTCATTAAGCGTTTCGTGCGTGATCTAGAGGTTTTGTTCAGGGATGCGGGCGATGAGGCAGTCGCGTTGAGAGCTCCGCATCGCGGTGTGCTTGGCTAACAGTGCTTTGGTTGCTATTTCTTCGGCCCCAATGCCACAGTGTGTTTCATCCGAAGGCATCCTTTTCTGTCAGAGACAAACAGAGGTGTTATGGCCACTCACAGTGTCAAGGTCGAGCCGTTCGATCTTGTCGTCTTCGGCGGGGCCGGCGATTTGGCCCATCGCAAGCTTTACCCAGCGCTCTTTCACCGGGATCTCAGCAATCAATTCTCGGAGCCGACTCGGATCATCGGGGCATCGCGTCGCCGCATTGATCGCGAGACATTTCGCGCTTCTGTCAAGGACAGTTTGATCAAGCTTAATCTCGTTGACGGTAACGCCGGCGCGGCGATGGAGCGCTTTCTGTCCCGGCTCGATTTTGTCGCGGTCGACGCAACGGGGGAGGGGGGATGGGGAGATCTAAAGGCGTTGCTTGGCGCCGACGATCGCATCCGCGCTTTCTATCTCGCGACCGGTCCTGACTTATTCGGTCCGTTGGCGAAGCGTCTTGGCGCCGAGGGGCTCGTAACGCCACGGTCGCGCATCATTGTAGAAAAGCCGATCGGCCGGGACGGCGAGAGCGCCGCAGCCATCAACGATGTGATCGGCTCCGTCTTCCTGGAGAGTAACATTTTCCGCATCGATCACTATCTCGGCAAGGAATCGGTGCAGAATCTGATGGCGTTGCGTTTCGCCAACATCCTGTTGGAGCCGCTGTGGAACAGCGCGCACATCGATCACGTGCAGATCACCGTCGCGGAGACGCTCGGCGTCGAGGGACGAGGTGGTTATTACGAAGAAGCGGGCGCCATGCGCGACATGGTCCAGAATCACATAATGCAGCTCCTCTGCCTCGTCTCGATGGAGCCACCCAATTCCTTCGAGGCTGATTCCTTGCGGGATGAAAAGTTGAAAGTTCTGAAGGCGTTGCAGCCGATCAATGAAACCAACGCCTCGACTCTCACCGTGCGTGGGCAATATCGCGCCGGCTTTGCCGATGGAGGTCCGGTTCCCGGTTACTTGCCGGACATCGGCAAAGAGCACAGTGACACGGAAACTTTCGTTGCTCTCAAACTTGGCATCGCCAATTGGCGATGGGCTGGAGTTCCTTTCTATCTCCGTACAGGCAAAAGGCTACCGCAGCGTTTCTCGGAAATCGTCGTCGCGTTTCGTAACGTGCCGCACGTCATATTCCCGATGCATCCCGACGGCATACCCGCGAACCGCCTGGTGATGCGCGTACAGCCGGACGAAGGGATCAAGCTGTGGATGATGGTGAAGGAGCCAGGCCCTGGCGACATGCGCCTGCAACACGTGCCCCTGGACATGAGCTTCGCCAAGGCGTTCGGCGTCGCCCCCGCCGACGCCTATGAACGGCTGCTCATGGATGCGCTGCGCGGCAACGCCGCTCTGTTCATGCGACGTGATGAAGTCGAGGCGGCTTGGAAATTCATCGATCCCATTCGCAACGCCTGGGCGCAGTCGGGCGAACTGCCGCGCCCATATGCCGCCGGCACATGGGGCCCCAACGCGTCCGTCGCCTTGATCGAGCGGGACGGGCGAACCTGGAATGAGGAATACGAATGACTGCGACCGATTTCCAGCGCCGCGAATTTGCCGATGGCGAAAAGCTCGCCCAAGGGCTGGCTGACTGGACCGCGGAGCGTCTGCGGGAAGGCGTCGCGGCGCGAGGGGTCGGGTTGCTCATCGTCTCCGGCGGCAAGTCGCCGGCTCGGTTCTTTGACCTGCTTTCGAACTTGGATCTGGATTGGACACGCGTCGCAATCACCCTCGCCGACGAACGGCGCGTTGCCGACGACAGCCCCCGGTCCAATGCCCGACTGGTGCGCGAGAGGCTGTTGCGCAATCGCGCGAAGGCAGCGAGCTTCACGCCGCTTGCAGATGTTCGCCTGCCTGAGGATCAGGAGCTGGCCGCCGCGAGCGCCCGTATCGCCCACTTGCCGATGCCAGCCGACGTCGTGGTGCTTGGAATGGGCGACGACGGGCACACCGCTTCATGGTTTCCTGGCGCCGAATGGGCTCGCTGAGGCGATGGATCCGGCCGCCCGACAGCTCGTCGCTCCGATCGTGGCGCCGGATGCGCCCGAGCCGCGTCTTACCCTCACTGGACGTGTGATCTTGCGCGCCAGGGCGATCGCGCTCGAGATCCAGGGCGAGGCTAAGCTCGCCACTTTCGCTGCCGCGCTGGAGCCCGGGCCGGAGGAAGCCATGCCCATTCGTGCGGTGCTGAGAGGCGCGGCCGATCGACTCACTGTGTTCATGTCTTCGCGAACGGGCGCTTCGCCCGCGCCATCTGCCGAAAGGCATCCTCCGGCCTGACGGTCGAGACGAGCCGGACTTGGCCGGACCATCGAAATTCGATTGGGGATGCTTGAAGAGCAGGACGACGAAGGCGCCGCGGCGCGGCGAGCGTTTGAGGGGCGTGACGAGCCTAATGGCGAACGAGGCCGTTCTTCTGGCCGATCCGAGCCTCGTCCTGGAACCATATCTCGACCGGCGTCGTCTCGGGCAGACCGTCGAGATGAGCCTTCAGCGCGCGTGGGAAGTTTTTTTGAACGCCTCGACGATCCGCTCATCTTGCGCCGGATGGCGCGGTCTTGCGCTGATGTGGGAGAAGCCGATCTTCTTCAGAAGCGTCCCGACATAGCGCTCGTGGAATTCGACCCCGATCCGCTCGGCGATGACACGCTTGAGATCGACACGCCGCCAGCGCACGACGCCGTCTTTCTCGCGCTCCGGGCCAGCTTCGACGATCTGCGCAAACTCGGCCACCTGCTCGGCCGAAAGCCGGGGCTTCGGGCCTTCCGTCCAGTTATCGAGAAGCCCCTCCGGACCCAAGGCGTTGAAGCGGTGAACCCAGTCGCGAAGCGTCTGGCGGTCCATGCCGCCGATCCTCGCGGCCGCCCCTCGGTCCATTCCGTCTCGAACCCTGCCAACACGCTTGACAGAGAAGACTCTACGCGTGGGCTGGCCGACTGCCCTCCCCTCTATAATACGTCTTGTCTGGCTGCCTAGAGCTTAGCGGTTTCGGCGCCCGTTTCCGAGCATGTTCGTAATTCAGGACAATGACGATCGCCAGCAGAGAGAAAATCAACATATGATTTTCCCTTTGCGACAGCACCAGTCTGTTGGCGATGAAGGCGATAAAGCTGCAAGCCAATGCTCCGGCCAATGCGCCCGATTCAGACATGTCGGATAAATAGCTTCGCAGACCGTACCAAACCGGAAGCATGAGCATCCCAGCGAAAAATACGAATCCAGGAATTCCTGTTTCGAGGAGAAGTGAAATGATATAGCTGTCGATCGAACTCTGGATAAGGTAACCGCCAAGCGCGAAACCGTGCCCGGTTATCGGATTCGTCTCAATGATCGGAATTGCGGCATGCCACTGGGCGTACCGCGCATCTGTGCTGCCAGCCTGGGCGCCTCCCCCAAGAACGATATTGTGCGCTCTTGGCCAGACAATGATCAATCCCATCACGACGGCAAACGCGATACCACCCACCATGGCGCTGATTGCCGGGGCCAGACTAGCCTTACTAGTTCATCGCTTTTCGAATTGACCAGGCAGCGACGAATACAGCAATCGATGCGATGACGCCCACCCATCCGCCGCGCGATCCCGAGAAGAAAATTCCAAAGATTCCGCCAAAAACGACGGTCCAACCGAGTGTTCTCTCCAACAGGCTCTTTCGGTGTAAAGCAAAGAACAGAGCGATGGGGATGGCGATTATTTCAAATTCTCCGAAAGAAAGCGGAGTAATGAACACCGATGACGCCCGATATAAACCATTTCTGAAGTCACCGGGAGATGGCATGAGAACTTGTAAGTTGGGGTTGTTAGCAATGAGCGTCGCCAGCATACCTCTAGGAAAAATATCGACTAAAACTCTATGCTGAAGCCGGAAATCAATAAATCCAACCATAGTATTGAATACCGCGCAGACACAAATGATCTTTAAAATGAATATGACGTCATCATTATCTCTAGCTATATAAATCATCGCGAACAGCGGCACGTACCATGACAGGAGCGCGTCGGTTAGGAGCGATATCGATTCGGTTGGAAGCGCCGAGGTGAGAATTGATACGGTAGCCATAACCAGATAGCCGACCGCGCAAATAACAATAAGCGGTGAACTAGCGAAGTCGTTCAGTAATTTGACGGCGCACGTCAGATGAGGCGGCAATTGCGAGAAGGAACGGCACGATAAGCGCGAATGTGGCGAGACGCCGGGCGGAGATCCACGGCAGCCCGGCAAACTGCACAGTGTAGTAATAGGGAACCGAGAGATCGGTGATCAGCATGACGAAGAACGTCTTGCGAATGAGCCCCGGCCATACGAGGGGAAGATCCGGCATCACCCAAAGCAGCACCACTCCGGCGACCGCGACGATCCCAAATGCGCCTAAAGGGGGTAGAATAACGGCGGCGAGGCCGACAGCGAGGCCCAGGACGACGGCCGCGACGGCCCACGCGAGAATCGGCGCAACGTGACGAACGACCCGGGGGACTACGCGTGCAGCGAGTCTCGTCTCCGCCATTGCCCTGGAAGCGACGAGGGATAGCGGAAAACGATTTCCTGTCCGAACTGACATTACAGTCCAACTCCTTTGGGCTGCGGGTATCGGCCACCTTCTCGACCGAAAAGCGAACCCATCGGGCGCTCGCAGGCCCTTAAATTAACTAGGTGGCTGCGTATGTTCGGATAGGCGAAAACTTTGACAGCACTTGTGGGATCACGGAATCATGCAGTGCATAGGCATTCAATGCGCTTCCGGAAAACGGGGTGAGCCTTCCACCTTCGAAGAGATAAAATTTATAACCATAGCCCTCGAGCACTTCTCGAATTCCTTCGCTCTTGTCTGTGTTATCACGGATGTCGAAAACTTCTATAATAACGACCGAAGGGCGCCGTTGGTCTTCAAATATCGCACGCGCTCCTCTCAGTACGCTTAATTCTGCTCCCTCTACGTCTACCTTCAGGACGTCGATTTTTTTTTCTGAGACGATCAAATTATCGAGCGTGTTGGATGGCAGAGTCACCGAAAGCTTCTCGCCACGGTCGACGATTGAGCTTTTCGCGCTATCCTTATGCTTATAAAATGAAAGAGTGCCGACATGATCGGAGACGCAAGTTTGTCTCAAGACGATGTTACGCAAGCCATTCGCGCCGATATTGTCCGATAGCAGGTGGTATGTGTCGGGATCAGCTTCGAAGGCAAACACAGAGCCGGTGATCCCAACCAATCGCGCCGCGTTGATCGCGTGCGATCCGATGTTCGCTCCAACATCGACATAAACCATTCCCGGCTGCAAAAAGGTCTTCAGGAAGTCGAAAATCGTATCGAATTTGGTGCCGAAATAACAAATCAAGCGGCCATTTCCATCGATCGGCCGCGCGGTTAGTTTGAGCCCGTCGAGATCCAACGACATATTCCGCGAAAGCAATTTATGAATCTCCCAAGACACCACTCCGCTCGACACACGGACAGGGTTTTTTCGGAACTCTGGATGCGACAACAGCCAACCTAATCGCGACATTAAGCAATCCTTAGTTGTTTGCGGTTTGCGGCAGCCCCTCCCGGGACGGTTAGTTGCTAAGCTGTGCGTTCAGCCGCGCTAGGAATTCCGAAAGATCACTCGTCATAAAGTCCGCGATATCGGCCGCATCGGAAATTGACCGGTCATGCGCCTCCCGGTGATCCGAACCACCGGCCTTCGTCGTGACCAAGATCGTCGTCATACCCTTTGCCTTGGGCACGGCGAGGTTCCTTGCCACGTCCTCAAACATAGCAGCAGCTCGCGGGTCAACTCCGCAATGCTCGAAAAAGACGTCGTAGGCGCCTTCGGCAGGCTTCGGAGTCAGTCCTGCCGCGACGATGTCGAACGCTTCCTCGAACAGCCCATCGAGGCCGAGCTGTCTCGCGGTAAGAATTGCATGGGCTCGCGACCCATTCGTGAAGATGAGCTTGCGCCCCGGCAGCCTTCCGATCTCGTGGGCAAGCAGCGGGTCAGGTTTGAGGCTGGAGCGGTCGATGTCGTGAACAAAGTCCAGAAAGCGCTCGGTTAGGTCGAGGTGCTCCTCCACCAATCCGCTTAACGTCGTGCCGTGTCGGGCATAATAGTGCTTATGCAGCGCTCGAGCCGACTGACCGTCGATGCCGAAAAGCTCCGCGAGAAACAGGGTAATGCGTTCGTCGATTTTCGGCCAAATCTCGCTGCCCGCAGGGTAGAGGGTATTGTCAAGATCGAACACCCAAGTCGTGACATGGCCAAAGTGCGCCCGCAGCGTCTCATCAGACGGAAGGCGGAACGCCGCTGGCGGAATCAAGGGGGCCATGGATGTTCACTGGATTTGCGCGTCAAATGGAGCTCCGTCCGGCTCATTATTTTCCCAAGATTAGCGGCGTTATCTTGACCTTTCCATAACAATCGACCGTTTGGCCTTAGGATTGCGCAAGGGCGTGTTCGACCGCCTTCCGCATCATGCTTGAAAACCCCGCTGATCGAACCGTGTCCGGCGTGACCCAGAAGCAGCCAGTCGGGGCGCCGCCGTCAAATTCTGCGGCGTATACCGTAAGCGTCAGCGCGAAATGGGTGAAGACCTGCTCGACCTCGCCCGGCAGCACGCCGCCACGGAGCAGCGACCGGAGCATCGCCGGCAAACTCGTCACCGGGACCTTTGATGTCCCATGCGGTGCCAGGCAGCTCCACGGTCGAGGCCAGAAGGCCGTGAGGCGGTCGGCGGCGAGCCAGAAAGGCGCCATCGAAACGGCGGGCGAAAAACACTGACCCTTGCCGGCGCGGTCTTGTCTTCGCTTCGGCGCGCCGCGGATAGGCCTCGGGTCTTCCACCGCGGAAGGCAGCGCAATCTGGGGCGAGCGGGCAGGGGCCGCAAGCGGGATTGCGCGGGCGGCAAAGGGTCGCGCCGATATCCATGAGGGCCTGCGCGAAATCGCCGGCCCGCTGGCTTGGCGCCAGCGCACGCGCCGCTGTCGCGATTTCGCTCCGGGCGCGGGCGATCGGCTCTTCCAGTCCAAGGAGCCGCGCTAGAATCCGAGCGATGTTGCCGTCGACGGGCGCGGTCTGGCGGCCAAACGCGATCGCTGCGACTGCGGCCGCAGTATAGACGCCAACGCCGGGAAGCGCGCGCAGGTGGGCCTCTTCGCTTGGAAATATCCCGCCGCGCCCCGCTATTTCCTTGGCGCAGGCGTGCAGGTTTCGCGCCCGTGAGTAATAGCCGAGACCTGCGAACGCGCTCATCACGGCTTCGATCGGGGCCGCAGCCAAGTCATCGACCCGCGGCCATTTCGCAACGAAGGCCTGATAATAAGGCGTCGCCGCCTGGGCGGTCGTTTGCTGCAGCAGCACTTCGGAGAGCCAGACCCGGTAGGGATCGGGCGTTTCCCCAGGTTCCGCGCGCCACGGAAGTGTGCGGCGGTGGCGATCCCACCAGGCCAGCGTACGGGCGACAATCCTCTTTCGCTTTGCCTCGGACGCTAGCGCGCTTACATTGGCGCTCATGCCATCGACCTCATGCGCCGAATCCTCACTTCTCGTGCTGAAACCATGATGAAGCGCGTACACGGCGGCGCCAAGCCATTGTCAGAACTCACGCACGGCCTCATTGCTGAGGCGCTCGCCAAGCGCGGCTTGGGCGAAACGAGCGTGATCGCCGATTGGCCGGCCATTGTCGGGGATACTCTCGCTCGTCACGCGCGCCCAATTGAGCTGCAATGGCCGCCTCGAGCCGCCAAACGCGATCCCGACGCACCAGCCGTCGCCGCGACTCTGGTGCTTAGGGTCGAGGGCGCTTACGCGCTCGAGGCGCAGCACAGCGCCTCGGTGATCGTGGCTCGGGTCAACGCGCATCTCGGCTGGCGGTGCGTTGACAAGATCGCTTTCCGGCAAGGTCCGCTGCCCCCTCTCAAGGAAAAGCGCCGCGCCGCGCCCCTCCCCTCAGCCGCCGCGGAAGCCGCCGCGCGCTCCGCCGCCTCGCCGATCGAGGACGACGAGCTGCGCGAAGCTGTCACGCGGCTCGGCGCGCGGGCGATCGACAAGTCGGCCCGCCTGCGCAACGCGGCGCGCGGGCGAACGGCGAAGGGAGATTGAGGGCTTGATCTCCCGCCATCCTCTCGCTGGACGCACGATCGAACGCATGAACGGGGCTGGCAACGCCATTCTCGTGCTCGATATGCGCGGCTCCGCCGCCCGCCCCGGGCCGGAAGACGCGCGCGCCATCCATCGCGCGCCAGGGCTGAGCTACGATCAGATGATGGTGCTCCGCGATCCGAAGACCGGAGGGACCGCGGCGGACGTGCTGATCTACAACAATGACGGCACGCTCGCCGGCGCCTGTGGCAACGGCACGCGTTGCGTCGCCGACCGTCTATGCCGCGAGCTTGGGGTCGACGCCGTCGAAATCGAGACTGAGGCCGGCCTGATCGCGTGCGAGCGGCTTGGATCTTGGTCCTATCGCGTGGACATGGGCGCGCCGCGCCTCGACTGGGACGGCATTCCGCTTCGGCACGCAGTGATCGACACACGCCGGGTGAACCTGTGGCCGGACGGTGAGAGTCCGGCTGAATTGGGGCTCGCTTCCGTTGTCAACATGGGTAACCCGCATGCTGTGTTCTTTGTCTCTGACCTGAACCGCATCGACGTGGCCGAGCTTGGCGCAAAAATCGAGGTCGCTCCGATCTTCCCGGAAAAGGCCAATGTCACTTTCGCAGAGATTCTTGCCCCGGACGACGTGAGGGCGCGGGTATGGGAGCGGGGGGTGGGGCTGACGCTCGCCTGCGGCTCAGCGGCCTGCGCGACGTTGGTTGCGGCAGCGCGCCTCGGGCTGACGGAGCGCAAAGGAACGATCCGTCTGCCGGGCGGGGAACTGATTATCGAATGGCGCGCCTCGGACGACCACGTGCTGATGACCGGCCCGGTCGAGTACGAAGGCGCGTTCATCCTCGACGACGCATTGTTCGAAGCCACGACGCCGTGATCGCCGACGCAGGCGCCGACGACAGCGCGAGCAAGCGCTCGCGCCGCATCGACGCGGTCGATTGCGCTCGCGGCCTCGCTCTCATCGGCATGGCCGTCTACCACTTCAGCTGGGACCTGGCCGACTTTCGGCTTGCCTCGCCGATGCTGCCGTTCACCCCGCAGATGCGGCTCTTGTCGCACATTGTGGCGAGTGCGTTCCTCGCTTTGGTCGGCGTGTCGCTGGCGCTCGCCCATCGCAACGGGCTCAATCTCCGGCCCTTCTGGCGGCGGTTCGCCATCGTCGCCGGCGCGGCGGCGCTGGTGACGGCCGGCAGCTTCGTCTTCGCGCCCAGCGAACCCATCACCTTCGGCATTCTTCATTGCATCGCGGTCGCGAGCCTGATCGCCGCGCCGTTCGTGACTGCGCCAGCCTGGGCAAGCCTCGCGATCGGCTTTGCGGCCATCGTTGCGCCCTGGCTCGGCCGATCGACATTCTTCGATCCGTCCTGGCTCCTGTGGCTGGGCTTAGGCGAAGCGCTGCCGAACACGCTTGACTGGCGCCCACTATTGCCATGGGCGGGTGTCGTCTTTCTTGGCCTCGGCGTCACGCGCTTGCCGGGCGTGCTCACGTGGCTCACCACCCCCGATCGCTGGCGCGCGAAGTTGGCGCCGGTGCGCGCCCTCTGCTTCGCCGGCCGGCACAGCCTGCCGATCTATCTCGTGCATCAGCCAGTTCTGATCGGGCTTCTTTCAGTGCTGACCGCATGGGGACCGCTTGCGCCAAAAGCGGAGAGGAACGCCTTTCTTGCCTCCTGCGAGCGCGCCTGCGTGGCCCAAAAGCGCGCGGCCGAAGAATGCGAAACGGGCTGCCGGTGCGTCGCCGACGCCGTCGAGCACTCGGGTGACGCCGACGGTCTGGCGACGCTTGCGCCCGGTCGTCGGGCCGAACTTAAGAAGCTCGCCGACGCCTGCATGGGACGGTAGGCCCTTCGCGTCCAGACAGGGATACGTTCGACGAGGCGAAAATAACCGCCAATAAGCGCCAGCCAATGCAAATAAAAAACAGCTAAAGAGCTTGCATTTGCTATCAGCTATTTTTCGGAATCGGGACTTTTCAATGGATTACGGCCGATTCAAATAAAAAATTCTGAGGTCGCTTCAGAACCTCCTCAACGTCGGTAACCCTGCCTGTCGCTTCTCCCCCGGCGTGGCGCGAGCGCACGCCGCTCAACCCTGAACAGGAATAGTTGTAGCATATGATTCCGAATATGACAAGTGAATTTGGTTCCTTCCGTTGGCCGAACTTTTAATGCAGGCGGCCATCCAGGCGGTCAATCATCTGAGCGGCTTCGGGACGCGAGGCCGGGCGCTGGGTCAGGAGCCCAACGGCTCCATGAGGTCACGAGTCGCAAAACGCCCGGATCGCGTCGTCGAGCGCAGCCGGTTTTGCAAAGGCCAAGATTTACTTTCCACCTTTCTCGCGTGACACTATCGGCCAACGGATCGGCTCGCGAGAGACGAACCGCGACCTTCAAAAAGGGGGAAGGAGATGTCTCACCAAGGCGCGAGCAACGCTCTCGTTCGGCCGAAACGCTTGCTTTACGCGGCAGTTTCTTTAGCGGCTCTCTTTTGCTCGACGCCGGCCTTTGCGTCCTCGTGCGAGGATCTGGCCAATCTCAAGCTCAGCAACACCACAATCACGACGGCGGCAGCGGTTCCGGCCGGCGACTACACGACGTCGGACAAGGTCACGCGAAAGGGGATGCCGGCCTTCTGCCGCGTGGTTGCTTCGGTAAAGAGCGCGCCAGATTCCGACATCCGTATCGAGATATGGCTGCCAAAGGATGGATGGACCGGCGTCTTCCACGGCAACGGCAATGGCGGTTACGGCGGCATATTCAATCTCGGCTATCCGGGCATGGAGGCGGCGGTCAAGCGCGGCTACGCCTCCGCCAACACTGATATGGGAACAGCGCCGTCGACTCCGCTGAACGGCGATCCGCTCATCGGCCATCCGCAAAAATGGAAGGACTGGGGAAGCCTTTCGACCCACGTGATGACGGTCACGGCCAAGGATATCGCGAAGGCTTTCTACGGCGAGGCGCCCAAGCATTCCTACTACACCGGCTGCTCGACCGGCGGGCAGCAGGGGCTGATCGAAGCCGAGTATTATCCGGACGACTACGATGGCGTCCTGATCGGCGCGCCGGTCGTCAACCGCACCTGGGGCCACGCCGCGGTCGCGTGGGACTATATCGCCGCCAACCTCGAGCCGGGGCACAAGCTCTCCGACGCCAAGCTCACGCTCCTCCACAAGACCGTCGTCGCCGCCTGTAACGCCAAGGGCAATGGGCTCAAGTCGGATCCGTTCATCGCTGATCCCGCGGCTTGCGATTTCGATCCCGCATCGCTGACGTGCCAGGCCGGAGACGCGCCAGAGTGCCTGACCTCGGGCGAGGTCGCGACCGCGAAAGCCTTCTATTCCGGGCCTGAGGATCACGGCGGCAAGACGATCTATTACGGCTGGCCGCCGGGCAGCGAGCTCGGGCCCCTCAACTGGTCGTTCCTCGAAGCGCCCTCCAATGCGCCGGGAGAGCCGTCCTTCGACGGCCTCTTCAAATGGGCTTTGGGCGGCGACTGGGACTGGCGCAAATTCGATCTCGATCGTGACATGCCCAAGGTCGACGCCGCGCTTGGCCCTGATCTGAATGGCGCGGCGACGGGAGATTTCGGCGCCTTCAAGGCGCGTGGCGGAAAGCTTCTCATCTTCCAGGGCTGGGCGGATCCGATCGTCTCGCCCTATCAGACGGTCGCCTTGTACAAGGGGCTTAGCGACAAGTTCGGCGGCGACGAGGAGACGCAGAAGTTCGTGAGGCTCTTCATGGTTCCTGGCGCCGGGCACTGCGGCCTGGGTGGCGGCCTCAACGGCTTCCACTCCGCGAACTTTGGCGCGCCCAACCCGCCGTCGACCGACGCTGCCCATGACATCTTCACGGCGCTCGCGCGCTGGGTCGAAGACGGCGCCGCTCCGTCACAAGTGATTGCCACGAGCTACGTCGGCAATGATTCCTCGAAGGGAATCGCGATGCAGCGCCCGCTCTGCCCCCATCCGCAGAAGGCGTGGTACAACGGCGGCGGAGACCCGAACATCGCGGCCAGTTACACCTGCGCTGTCGAGCGCAAATAGGCCGCGGAATCGCGGACGGGAGGAAACAGAAATGACGTTCAACGAATTGGGCTCGCGCGGTCTCCGCCACGCTCCTGATTTCGCTTGCGCCGTTTGCGGCGCGGGCGGCGGACAAGGTCGTCATCGGCGACATCGACGACATGTCCGGCGTTTATGCGGACGTGAACGGCCCGCATGCGGTGGAAAGCATCAAGATGGCGATCGCCGATTTCGGCGGCAGCGTGCTCGGCCAGCCGATCGAACTCGTGACCGCCGACCATCAGAACAAGCCCGACATCGGCGCCAGCAAGTTCCGGGAATTCGCGGACACCAAGGGTCTGACGGTGCTGCTTGGCGGCTCTAACACAGGCGTGAGCCTTGCGATGGCGCCGGTCGCCAAGGAACGGAAGATCCCCTTTTTCGCGATCGGCGCGGCAGGGGCTTCGCTGTCCGGCAAAGACTGCAACGCCTATATGATTCACTACGGCTACGATACGACCGCGCTCGCCAACGGCACGGCCAGGACAATCGTCGATCAGGGCGGCAAATCCTGGTTCTTTATCACGGCGGACTATGCCTTTGGCACGCAACTTCAGGGGGCGGCGGCCAAGGTTGTCGAGGCCTCCGGGGGCAAGGTGATCGGAGGCGTCAGAGTGCCGCTCTCGACCTCGGACTTCTCGTCCTATCTCCTGCAGGCGCAGGGGTCCGGCGCGCAGGTCGTGGGGCTAGCCAACGCCGGCGCCGATTTCAGCAATTCCTTGAAAGCCGCCCACGAATTCGGCCTTACCACCACGATGAAGCCCGCGGCGCTGCTCGCTTTCATCAGCGATATCCACTCGATCGGACTTGAGACGGCGCAGGGACTCTACCTGACCGACGCCTGGTATTGGGACCTCAACGACAAGAGCCGCGCCTTCGGCAAGCGCTTCCTCGACAAGACCGGCGCAATGCCGACCTACAATCAGGCCGCCTATTATTCGGCGACGACGACCTACCTCAACGCGGTCAAGGCGGTCGGCTCGACTGACGCCGACAAGGTGATGGATCAGCTGCGCAAGACCAAAGTCGACGATATGTTCACGAGCGATGGAATCATTCGGCCTGACGGCTTGCTGCAACACTCGATGTTTGTGATGCAGGTCAAGACGCCTGCGGAATTGAAAGGGCCGTGGGACTACTTACAAGCTCGTCAGAACAATGTCGGGCGAAGAGGCCTACGGGTCGCTTGCCGACTCGACTTGTCCGCTGGTCAAGAAATAGAGCGCGGACCCGACCGCTCTCGCTATCGGGGGCAAAATAAGCGCGCGATCATCGGCTGGGAGAAAACAGGAATGTCATTGAGAGATAGGCTCGCGACGGCTTCGGTCGCGATGGTCGCTTTGCTTGCGGCCGTTGCGGCGCAAGCCGCGGACAAGGTCGTCATCGGCGACATCGACGACATGTCGGGCGTCTATGCGGACACGATGGGGCCGCGAGCGGTCGAGGGCATCAAGATGGCGATCGCCGACTTCGGCGGCAGCGTCCTCGGGCAGCCGATCGAAGTCGTGACCGCCGACCACCAAAACAAGCCCGACGTCGGCGCAGCCAAGCTTCGAGAATGGGTCGACACGAAAGGCCTCACGATGCTGATCGGCGGCTCGAACACCGGCGTAACCCTCGCCATGGCTGCCATCACCAAGGAGAGGAAGATCCCCTTTTTCGCGATCGGCGCTGGCGGCGCGTCGCTCAGCGGTAAGGACTGCAACGCCTACATGATCCATTACGGCTGGGACACGACCGCGCTCGCCAATGGCGCCGCCAGGACCATCGTCGATGAGGGCGGCAAGTCATGGTTCTTCATAACGGCGGACTATACGTTCGGCACACAGCTACAGGGCGCGGCCACCAAGGTGGTTGAGGCTTCGGGCGGCAAAGTGGTGGGCGCGGTAAGAGTTCCTCTCTCAACCTCGGATTTCTCGTCCTACCTGTTGCAGGCGCAAGGCTCCGGGGCGCAGGTCTTGGGGTTGGCCAATGCCGGGGCCGATTTCACCAATTCCCTCAAAGCCGCGCACGAGTTCGGCCTCGCGACCACGATGAAGCCCGCGGCGCTCATCGCCTATATCACCGACATCCACTCCATCGGCCTCGAGACGGCGCAAGGGCTCTACCTGACCGACGCCTGGTACTGGGACCTCAACGATAAAAGCCGGGCCTTCGGCAAGCGCTTCCTCGAAAAGACTGGGTTCATGCCGGCCCAGAACCAGGCCGGCGCCTATTCGGCGACATTGAATTATCTCAATGCGGTCAAGGCGGTCGGCACGACCGACGGCGACAGGGTGATGGAGCAGGTGCGCAAGACCAAAGTCGACGACATGTACACGAGCGATGGAATCATCCGGCCCGACGGCCTGCTGCAGCACTCGATGTTCGTGATGCAGGTCAAGAAGCCCGCCGAATCGAAAGGGCCGTGGGACTTGTACAAGCTCGTCCGAACCATGCCGGGCGAAGAAGCCTTCGGTTCGCTCGCTGACTCCGCCTGTCCGCTGGTCAAGAAATAGCGGAGCCAAAAGCCTACGGACGAAGTTGTTTGGCGCCGACTTCCGCCGCGTATGGCTGAGCGGCCGCAGGACTAAGCGGAGCGGGGAAGCCGCTCCAGCGGCCGCCGGACCTCGTCCGTCGTACGCGGGCACGCTCCTCCGACGAGTTACCCTTCCTCGTGCGTGTTTATCGAGCCGTCTGGGAGACTTCTGGTGCGGACGTTTTAAGTCTTTGCGGTGGCGCAAATGCGGCGATATATACGTCAATGACATAAAGCGCGTTGACTGATTTGGCACGCCGCTAGTTCGAGTTTCAGAGCCGCGTTGGGGCCATCACAGAACGGGCTCACGCTTTCGGGGCGATTGAGTCTGGCAGGGGAAACCGATGAAAAAACTCGGGCTGGCGATAGTCGCGGCGGGACTTGCCACCGCCGCCCACGCGGCCGATCTTCCGACGACAAAGCGCCCGAGGCCAAGCCGGAGAAGCCGCCCTGTTTCAGCAGTCTCTGGAACTATCTCAAGTCCTCGGTCCGTGACTGCCCGCTGAGCGTCGGCCCGCTCACGCTCTATGGCACGCTCGACGGCGGCTACGGTTATGAGCAATGGGGCACGCATGTCGGCCGATACGCGGACAAGCCCAATTACGCCATCCAGAGAAACAGCGGCGATACGCACTGGTTATGGTCGCCGAACGGCCTTAACGCCTCGACCGTCGGCGTCCGCCTGTCGCAAAAGATCGGCGACGGCTGGGAGATCGTCGGCGCCGTCGAAGCCGGGTTCAATCCCTATTCGCTTCGTCTGATCAATGGGCCGAGATCGCAGGCCGACAACAATCCTTACGCCACCGCCTCTCAGAGGACCGCGTTTGATTCCGCGCGGGCCGGGACCTGGGACAACGGGCAGGCCTTCGTCGGCCTAAGCAATCCCAAATACGGGACGCTGACTTTCGGCCGAACGACTCTCTTGTCCATGTCGGCGCTCACCGCTTACGATCCGGTGGCCTCGGTTGCGTTTTCCCAACTGGGCTTCACCGCGCTTTACGGGACGTTCGGCGCGAGCGCCACCTCGCGCATCAACACGGCGTTCACCTATCGCTTGAATTACCAGGGCTTCCGCGTGGCGGCCCAGGCGCAGGTCGGCGGGTACGATCAGGACAATGCGGCGACCGAACAATATCAGGCGCAGATCGGAACCGACTTCAACGGCTTCTCGTTCGACGCGATCGTCGGATATGCGAAGAACGCGCTGAGCTTCCAAAGCTTTGGCGGAGCGCCGACTCCGGTCGGCTTCAATCCCGACGACATTGTGCGCGCGACAGCGGCAAATACGGGCGGCGTCGAGCTGCTCGGCCGCTACGAATGGGACAAGTTCAAGTTCTACGCGGGCTACATCTACTCACTGTCCGTCAACCCGAGCAATCCGAACTATCCGGGCGGCGTGTCGACGATTGCACCAGGCGTTGTGGTTCCTCCCGGCTTCGTGACGACCAACGCCTATACGGTCCCGCGTAACCTCAACACGGTCTGGACGGGTCTGCGCTATGCGGTGTGGTCCAATCTTGATCTCGCCGGGGGCGTCTACTGGGAATCGCAGAACGACTTTCTCGCTGCGCCCGGAGTTTGCACTGGATCGGGATCGGCGACCAGCAACACGCGCTGCTCCGGCGGCCGCTATTCCTTTTCGTTTCTGGCGGAATACAGGCCCATTCCCCGCCTGACCCTTTACGGAGGCCTCATGGCGTCGAATGTGTACGGCGGCGTCGCAAGCGGCTTTCTGCACACCGAAAACGTCGCGCCGACCGCCGGTCTGCGCGTTCGCTTCTGAGTAGCGCTACTGAGGATTGCCGCCGATGCAGCCCTTCATGCAATCGTCGGGATCGCTGCTAAGCCCGTTGGCGTCGCCGTCTCCGGGATTGGCGTACGGCTTGAACATCTGGTTTGGCTGAGGACTTTCAACCGCTTCGCCCGGGCGCTGAGCGGCAAAGGTAGACTCGGGCGCTGCATGAGCCGCGGAATGATGGTGGACCGTATGATGCGGCCCCACATAGCGATGGACGTGCGTGTGGCGATGGACCGGCGCCGGTTCGGTCTGCGCGTAAGCCGCGAGCGAACCGGACAGCAATGATGGCGAGCGCAAGCGCGATGGTTGTCGATGTCTTCACTTCACCCTCCCGTGCGATAGCGCACGTGGCCTTGAGTCTCGACCATAACATAGTCCATTCCGACGCAAACAAAACGAAGCGGCGCATCGGCAAGTTCAATATATTTTTCAGGAAAGGAGCAGGTTCTGCACCGAAAGGAGCCGCTCCTCGCCTTATCCATTTCCCATCGATGAGTTCCCGTCGCGAGGCGGCCAGGCTCTAAGGCGAAGCCGGTCCTAGACAAGGCGCTTCTTCGCCGACGACCTGCTCGTCGTGAGGGAGGGGGAGGGGCCTCCTTCACAACGAATTGAACCGCCTCGCGACTCCCCCAGTTCAGTCAGCACCGAGCGTGACGTCGATCGCCTCTCGGCGGAGCGAACCGGCGCCGCGCTCGCTACGCCGATTCTTATTGCCTCGCTTCAGGATTTGCTGACTGAGGGAAGGCGTGGTTATGTACCACAACATACTACGTGGGGCGAGTCTTCCGGGGGAAGATGGGCAGTCCAAGACAGGCTTCGCCGAGCAACGGGAGAATCGTCTGTGAAAATAGCCGCGCTTGCAGCCGCATTGGCGGCGTTTCTGACTTCTCTCGCGGCGCCCGCGGTTGCGGACGTAACGCACGTGGCGGTCGCCGCGAATTTCACCGAGCCGGCGAAAGAGATCGCTGCTCTGTTCAAGCAGAAGACCGGCCACGAAGCGGTGCTGATCTTCGGCGCGTCGGGCGCCTTCTACACGCAGATCACCCATGGCGCGCCGTTCGAGGTGTTCCTGTCGGCCGACGACGAGCGTCCGAAGACGGCGGTCGACAACGGCTTCGCCGTCCCGGACAGCCTGTTTACCTACGCGATCGGCAAGCTCGTGCTGTGGAGCCGGGTCGTCGACGTGACGAATGGCGAAGCGGCGCTGAAGGCCGGCAATTTTCAGAAACTGTCGATCGCCAATCCGGTCGCCGCGCCTTATGGGACCGCCGCCGTCGAGACGATGAAAGCGCTTGGCGTCTACGACGCGCTGAAGCCGAAGATCGTCCAGGGCAACAGCATCGCGCAGGCGTTCCAGTTCGTCGACACAAGGAACGCGGAACTGGGCTTCGTCGCTCTGTCGCAGCTTCATGGGGTCAACGGAGGGGACGCGGTGGCAGGTTCCGTCGAAGCTTCATGCGCCGATCCGCCAGGATGCGGTGCTTGCTGAAGACCGGAGCGAACAGCGAGGCGTCGAAGGCCTTCCTCGCCTTCCTCAAGGGGCCGGAAGCGCGCGCGATCATCGAGAAGTTCGGCTACGCTTCGAGCTAAGCTAGGCTCAACGCGCGGGTAGCGCGTCATGTTCGGCATGCCTGACGATATCTGGGTTCCGATCAAGCTCACGATCGAGCTGGCAACCATCTCGACGCTCGCGCTGCTCGTCGTCGCGACGCCGCTTGCCTGGTGGCTTGCGCGTTCGAAGGCCTGGTTCAAGGAGGCCGCCGCAACCATCGTCTCGCTGCCGATGGTGCTGCCGCCGACCGTGCTCGGCTTCTATCTCCTGATCGCGCTCGGTCCCGACGGGCCCGGCGGCGCGATCGCCTCTCTGTGGGGCGCGCGCACGCTCGCCTTCACCTTCACCGGCCTCGTCATCGGCTCGATCCTCTCGTCGATGCCGTTCGTCGTGCAGCCGATCCGCAACGCTTTCGCCGCCGTCGGCGACCGGCCGCTCGAAGTCGCCGCGACCTTGCGCGCTTCGCCCAGCCGCGCCTTCTGGACCGTGGCGCTGCCGCTCGCGAGCCCCGGCCTGCTCACCGGCGCGGTGCTTGGCTTCGCCCATACGGTCGGCGAGTTCGGCGTGATCCTGATGATCGGCGGCAACATTCCCGGCCGGACCCGGGTCATGTCGACGGCGATCTTCGACTTCGTCGAGACGATGCGGTGGCGCGAGGCCAACCTGCTCGCGGGCGGCATGGTCGTGTTCGCCTTCGTGGTTATCCTGTCGATGACCCTGCTCGAGAAGCGCTTCACGCGAGCCGGCGTGTGAACGCAGCCTCCCGCGATACGCGCGCACTTTCGCGGCACGATCGGCAAGTTTGCGCTCGACGCGGGCTTCACCGCGCCGGCCAAGGGCGTGACCGCTCTGTTCGGCGCCTCGGGCTGCGGCAAGACCACGGTCCTGCGCTGCCTCGCCGGTCTTCTGCGCATCAATGGCGTTTGCGAGATCGACGGCGAAGTGTGGCAGGATGAAAACGGCGCGTTCCTGCCGACGCACAAGCGTCCGCTGGGTTACGTCTTCCAGGAAGCGAGCCTGTTTCAGCATCTTTCCGTGCGCAGGAATCTCCTGTTCGGCGCGCCCCGCGACAAAAGCGACGGCACAAAAGGCGGGATCGTCTTCGACGAACTGGTCGAGCTCCTTGGCATCACGCGGCTGCTCGACCGCTCCCCGCGCAATCTCTCAGGCGGCGAGCGTCAGCGCGTGGCGATCGGGCGCGCGCTCCTGTCGCAGCCGAAGCTTCTCTTGATGGACGAGCCGCTCTCGGCGCTCGACCGCGCGACCAAGAACGAGATCCTGCCGTTCCTCGAGCGGCTGCGCGATCACCTCAATCTGCCGGTCGTCTACATCACGCACGACATGGCGGAAGTCGAGCGCCTCGCCGACCAGATGGTGCTGATGGAGAAGGGGCACGTGATCGGCGCGGGCCCGCTCGAAGAGTTGCAGAGCGATCCGTCCTTGCCGCTTGCGTCTGCGCGCGACGCCGCTGTGAGCTTCAACGGAACCGTGCAAGCGAGCGACGAAGCCTACGGGCTCCTCGCTCTGAAGGTGCGCGGGGGCCTGCTGAGCGCGCCCGCGGCCCCTGCGCCCGTCGGTGAGCGGCGGCGCGTTCGTGTCATCGCCAGCGACGTGAGCCTCGCGCGCGAAGCGCCCGGCTCCGAGCTCGATCCTCAACGTCTTGCCGGGACGCATCGTGTCGATGAAGCCGCTCGACACGAACGAGGTGATTGTCGTCGTGGGGCTCGGTCCGGACGGGACCGGGGCGCGCCTGCTGTCGCGCATGATGCGAAAGTCGTGGGGCGAGCTTGGCCTCGCGGAAGGCGTGAGCGTTTACGCCCAGGTCAAAGCGGTGGCGCTCGCGCCGGGACGGGGCGAAGTGGGGTGAGAGGCGTGGCCCGCGCCTCACACCTTCCTTCGGCGCGACTTGGCGAAGGTGTCGAAGGCGACCGCCAGCACGATGATGACGCCGATGATGATCTGCTGGATGTAAGACGACACGTTCATCAGCACGAGGCCGTTCAGGAGCACGCCGATCAGGATCGAGCCGATCACCGTGCCGAAGATTGTGCCGGCGCCGCCGAACAGGCTTGTGCCGCCGATCACCACCGAGGCGATGACGGTGAGCTCATAGCCTGTGCCGGCGACGGCCTCAGCGGAATTGAGCCGCGCCGCAAGCACGAACGCGCCGAGGCCCGCGAAGAAGCCCATGATCACGTAAACGCTCATGATGATGCGATTGACGTTGAGCCCCGAAAGACGCGCCGCCTCCGGATTGCCGCCGACCGCATAGACCTGCCGGCCGTAGCGTGTGTAGCGCAGGACGACATGCGCGATGAGAGCCGCCAGCAGGAAGATGATGACGGGCACGGGAACCGGTCCGATCTTTCCTTGCCCCCACCAGGTGAACGACGGCTGGAAGCCCGAGATCGGGCCCCCCGCTGCGAACAGAAGCGCCGCGCCGCGGAAAGCCGACATGCCGCCTAGCGTCACCACGAAAGGCGGAACTTTGAGCCGGGTGATCGCGAGCCCCTGCAGCCAGCCGCAGGCAACTCCGATCAGGATCGCCGCTATAGCCGCGGCGAACCAGCCGTAGCCGACGCCGCCCTCCCCGACCGTGAAGCGGTTCTCCATGCCGCCTTTGGCGACGGCGGCGGCCACGAGGCCGGCGAAGGCGAGCAACGAGCCGATCGAGAGATCGATGCCCGCGGTCAAAATCACGAAGGTCATGCCGACCGCGAGCAAGCCGGTGATCGAAACCTGCCGCATCACATTGAAGAGGTTGATCGAGGAAAGAAAGCGCGGCTCGATGATCGCGAACAGCAGCATCAGCACGATCAGGAACAGAGTCGGCGCGAAGCGCGCGATGAAGCCGAAGACGTCGACCCCCTTGTCCTCGGCCGCTTCCAGCCTCGCCTCGCTCATCAATTTTCCCCGTTCAAGCCGCTGCGGACGCGGCGCCGCGTTCATGCGCCGTCATCATCGTCATCAGGATTTCCTGCGTCGCCTCGGTTCGGGCGATTTCACCGGTGACGCGACCCTCCCGCATCGTGACGATGCGGTCCGAGATCGCCAGAATTTCCGGCAGTTCCGAAGAAATGACGATAACCGCGATGCCGGACTTCGCCATTTCAATGAGAAGGTTGTGGACTTCGACCTTGGAGCCGATGTCGATGCCGCGGGTCGGCTCGTCGACGATGAGAATCTTGGGCCTGAGCGCGAGCCAGCGCGCGAGCACGACCTTCTGCTGGTTGCCGCCGGAAAGCTGCCCCGCCGCCTGTTCCGCGCTCGCCATGCGGATCGACAGGAGCTTGCGGAACTCGTCGATCGAGCACGTTCTCCTTCTTCTCGTCGATGAACCACCCGCGGCTGACCTCATCCTGTGCGGCAATGGTTATATTGGTGCGGATGGCGAGGCTCAGGAACAGGGCCTGCTTCTTGCGATCCTCCGGGACGAGGCCGATGCCATGCGACATCGCGTCGCGCGGGCTTGAGAAGCGCACCTCCTTGCCGTCGACGCGGATCGTTCCGTGATCGAAAGGGTCGGCTCCGAAGATGGCGCGCGCCGTCTCGGTGCGGCCAGCGCCGACGAGGCCCGCAAGGCCCAGAATCTCGCCGTGATGGGCTTTGAGCGAAACGTCGACCAGTTCGATCGCGTTCGGATCGCGCGCGTTGCGTCGGCGGGTCAAGCCCTCGACTTCGAGCGCGACCGGCCCGTGCGCGGGGATTGGGCGTTCGCCGTAGAGCGCGCCGACGTCGCGCCCGACCATCATGCGGATGATGGCGTCGACATTGGTTTCGGCGACTTGGCCGGAGGCGACGTAATGGCCGTCGCGCAACACGGTGTAACGATCGCAGAGGCGAAAAACCTCGTCCAGCCGATGCGTGACAAAGATGATCGACAGGCCTTCGGCCTTCAGCGCCCGGACGATGCGAACGAGATTTGCAACCTCGGTTTCGCTCAAAGCCGCGGTCGGCTCGTCCATGATGATGAGCCGGGATTGCATGGAGAGCGCGCGAGCGATCTCCACGAGCTGCTGTTCCGCGACGGAGAGATCGCGCACCTGGGTCATTGGATTGCGCTTGAGCCCGATCCGCTCGGCGATCGCCTTCGTCTCCTGGGCCATCCGCCCCCAGTTCACGAACAGCTTCGAGCCGGGTTCGCGCCCAATGAACACGTTCTCGGCGATCGTCATGTCGGGCGCGAGCGTGAACTCCTGGTAGATCGTCACGATTCCAGCGCGTTGCGCGTCGTGTGGCGTTGCAAAAGCGACCGGCTTTCCGAACAGCTCGATCTCGCCCGCATCCGCGCTCTGCGCCCCGGACAAGATTTTGAGCAGCGTCGACTTGCCCGCGCCATTCTCGCCCAGAAGCGCGTGAATCTCCGACTGCCCGACTTCGAGATGAACGTTCTCAAGCGCGAGCACGCCTGGAAAGCGCTTGCTGACGCCGGTCATCTTGAGGATCGGGCTGTCTGGCTTCGCCGGAGCCGATGAAAACGCCGCGGGCGCGTTAGCCATTCAGGAGCGCTCGCTCATTCAGGAGGCCGCTTGAGGAAAATGGCGCGCCGCGAAGGGCGCGCCATGAGAGGTTGGGTGAGCTTACTTCACTTCGCTGAGGCGCTCGGCCGTGTTGAGATTCTCCTTGGTGATCGCCACCGGCGTCAGAAGCGTGATCTGCTGTGTGGGCTTCGTCCCATCCTTGAGAAAGCTGGTGAGGATGTCGACGCCGGTCGCGCTCTGCTTGCCGGGGAACTGCTCGATCGTCGCGGTGATCTCGCCGTCGCGAATCTTGCCCAGCGTCTCGGGCAGCGCGTCGAAGCCGAGAATGGCGATGCCCTTGAGATTGCGCGCCTTGACCGCTTCAAGAGCGCCGAGCGCCATGTCGTCATTGGCGGCGACGATCACTTGCGGCGGCGTCGCCAGGCCGGCGAGCGCCGCCTCGGTGACCGAGAGGCCTTTGGCGCGGTCGAAGCCTGCTGTCTGCTCGAAGACGATCTTGTATTTGTCCTTGGCCTTGTCGAGCACGTTGTGCAGGCCCTTGTTGCGGTCGATCGCCGGGCTCGCGCCCGACTGGCCCTGCAGGTTGATGATCGTCGCGCCATTCGGGAACATCTTCTCGACCAGTTCGCCCTGCGCCTCGCCGCCCTTGACGTTGTCGGCGCCGACATGGCCGAGGATGCCCGTGACCGACGGCACGCGGCGGTCGACGGTCACGACCGGAACCTTGGCGTCCACCGCCTCCTGCAGCGCCGGCGCCATCGCGTCGACCTCGTTCGGCGAGAGGACGATGCCCTTGACGCCCTTGGCGAGCGCGGCCTCGATGTCAGCGGTCTGCTTCGGCGAAGACACCTGACCGTCGCTCTCGAGCGGCTCGTAACCCTGTTTGACCGCCTCAGCCTTGAAGGCCTCCATCATGTGGACAAAGAACGGAAACGTAAGTCCCGGCACCGAGACGAGAATGGTCGGCTTGTCGGCTGCAAGAGCGGGCGCGGAGAGCGCCATGGCGAGCAGGCTCGCGGTTACGACACGGCGGGTGAAACGCATGGATGAAACCTCCCTGGAGCCCGCCTGACATGTTAGCTGGCGGCTAGGGGAACCTATGTCGGAAATTGGTTACGCCGACAAGGGAGGATTGGGCTCAGGTCCGAGAATTCAGGTCTGAAACACCGGCAGCGGCCCGAAGTCGCCCTTCAGTACGGGACTTGTGTCCTCGCAGCCCATCCATGACGACGCCATGGTGGCGTAGACGCGCCGGAAGTCGGTCGTGAAACGCATGTTGCCGTCATCGAGATTGGTCAGATCCGGCATCGCGCCATAATGGCCGCCGCGCACGGATTGACCAAGGATGAAGCTCGGCCCGGCCGTTCCATGATCGGTGCCCAGATTGGCGTTCTCGCCGACGCGGCGGCCGAACTCGCTGAACACCATGACCGAGACATCCGAACCGCGTCCGAGGCGCGTCATGTCGGCCAGGAAGGCCGAGATGTGGTCGGACGTATAGGTCAAGAGCCGGGCGTGATTGTCCGCCTGGTTCACATGGGTGTCGAACGCGTTATTCGGATAGGAGACATAATAGATGCGCGTCGGGAAGTTCGCCGCGATCAAGGCGGCGACCCGCTCGAGCCCGAAATGGACCAGTCCGTAGTCGACCGGCGTTCGATAGGCCGCGCAGGCGTCCCGGACGTGCACCTCGGCGCGCTCGGCGCTGGCCGCAACATCGAACAGGAACGCCTCGGACCCATTGCGCGCCGTGCGTGGACCGGCCAGTTGGCTGAGCGCCGCCTTTTCGTCATAGGTGGCGTCGCGTTTGAACCGATCCGGTTGAAAGAACGTCAGCGGCACATGGGCGCGCGCCTTTACCGCAAGCGATTGGCGCGCTTCGACGTCGACGATGTAGCTGTCGGAGCCGCTGGGATCGAGCGAATCCGCAAGCCGCCCCAACCAGCCATAAGGGTCGCCGCTGTTCGGCGCGCCGGTCTGCCAGTAGGCCATCGAGGTGAAATGCGAGAAGCTGGGGTTCTCGTAGCCGACCCCGTGGACAATTGCGAGCTGGCCGTCCTTGAACAGGCGCTCGAATCCCGCCATGCCCGACTGAACGCCGAACTGATCGTCGAGCCGACGAATCTTCTCCGGCTTCAGTCCGAGTTTGGGTCGTGCGCGGTAATAGGCGTCGTTGGTGTAAGGGACGACGGTGTTCAAGCCGTCGTTGGCGCCGGAAAGTTCGACCACGACCAGGATGCGCGAGCCAACGCCCGCCGGCGTCTCGGCGGCCGCTTCGTTGACCGGGCCCTGCGCCAAAGCCGGCGATGCCGCCGCCAAGGCCAATCAGCCCGGCGCGCAACACGTCGCGTCGTCCGAGTTCGCCTAGCCGAATTCCCGTCGCCATTGGGTGTCGCTCCGTTCAGGCCAACTGATATTCGGGCGCGCTCATGATGAGATGCGCCGTCAACCGCAGCGGCTCTTCCAGATAAGTCTTCGCGCGTTCGAGATCCGAGGTTCCCAGTTCGGCCTCAAGGAAGGAAACGGCGGCGGACCGGGCGGTGGGGTCGAGCGGGACCGACAGGAAGCGCGCAACAAGGCAGTCCACCGCATCCGCGCTCGACCGTGCGCCACCTTCCAGGACGATTGTCGTCAGACTGAACTGCGCTGCGCCGCGCGGCGTCGGCTTCACCCGGCGCACGGCCTCTTCCCAACCTTTGAGGCTCGCGTAGTGCGTGTTGAAGTCCTCATGCTCGCTCAAGAGATTCGCGGTCGCCATGCCAGGCTGCGGCTTCGGCGTCGCGGGCGCTGGTTGCTGCTTCCCGGTCGACATGGCTGTTTGCTGCGTCTCCTTGCCGCCGACCCCATCGGCAATCTTTGAAGCCGTGGCGATGTCGTCGCCCGAACGAATGCGGGCGCTGAAGGCTCGGACCTGCGTGGGATAGGGGTCGAGATTGGGGTCCGTGAATGTGATGACGTCCGGGAGCAGCACCCCGCGGGCGAAATTGCCGCGCGCGAGCAAAGAGCCAGGGGTTATCCACGCGCGGCCCTGACTCCAGCCGGCGACAGTCGGCGGATTGAGCAGCGCCTGACCGAGATCGGTGCTCACGCTGTTGAAGTCGGGCATGCCGGGCGTGGCCTTGAGCCCAAGACGGCGGTAGGTGGAGACAATCAGCTCGACCGGTCCTTTGATGTGCGTGCCGACCGAGGACGGGCTGTAGAAATCGCGCGACAGAAATACCGTCTGCAGGAACGGCGCGATCTCGTAATTGTTCGAGCGAAGCAAGTCGCCGAGCTGCCCCTTGAACTGCGGCGAAACCTCATCGCGGACCAGGAAGCGATAGAGCTTGCTTGCGATGAAATTCCCCGTCGTGGGCTGGGCGAGGATGATGTCCAGAACGTCTTGTCCGCCGAGCGGCCCGGTATGACCGAGCACTGTTTTCTGCCCGTCATCGTGCTGGGCGTCGTCGATGTGGAAGCCGAGATCGTTATCGCGCCATCCGGTGAAGGCGCGCGCGGCTTCGCGCAGGTCCTGCTCGGTATAGTTGCCGACGCCCATGGTGAACAATTCCATGAGCTCGCGGCCGAAATTCTCGTTCGGTCGGCCTTTCAGATTCTGTCCGGCGTCAAGATAGACGAGCATGGCCGGATCGCGGGCGACGGCGGAAAGCAGAGCGCCGAAGTTCCCGGCAGCGTGCTCCTGGAACAGCGTGACCTGCCCAAGCATCTTGCGGTAATCGCGGACTTTCTCCTCGCTGGACGCGAAGTGGCCGTGCCAGAACAGCGCGAGCTTTTCCTGGAGGGGCCGGTTGGTGGCGACCATGCGGTCCGCCCACCAGTTCCCGACGCGCCGCGTCTCCAGCATGCTGGCGCGCAGCCAGAAGAAAAACCGGTCAGCGACCGGCTGAAGCCGTCGCGGTCCGGCGGGCTTGGCGTCGACGCCCATCGCAGAACCCGTCTGCTCGGCAAGACGCGTGGCGGCGGGGCGGGTCGGGGGAAAGGGCGTCAAACTCGGATCGTAAACGCCGGAATGATCGAACGGGGGCAGGTGGCTGTCGTCGAGAGCCTTGAAGTCAATGAACCAGGCAACCGCCTTCTCCGGCGACATTGCGGCCAGTCGCGCAACCTCGTCCGGGGGCCCGCCAAAGCCCGCGCGATTCAAGAGATGGCGCGCCCGCTCGGGCGTCCAGTCCGATGCGCCAATCGGCGACAGGTCCTCTTCCCAGGCGTCTGTCATCGCTCGTCCTCCCAGGGATTTCCCTTCTTAGCGGACTAATGCCTCGTCCGCCAACGGCGCGACAAGAATGTTTCTCACACCATCTCGATCGCCATCGCGGTCGCTTCGCCCCCGCCGATGCAGAGCGAAGCGACGCCACGCTTTAACCCGCGCGCCTTAAGGGCGGCGATGAGGGTCACCAGAATGCGCGCGCCCGAGGCGCCGATCGGATGGCCGAGCGCGCAGGCGCCGCCGTTGACGTTGACCTTTTCGTGGGGGAGTCCGAGGTCGCGCATCGCCGCCATGGCGACGACCGCGAAGGCCTCGTTGATCTCGAACAGGTCGACGGAATTCTCGATTCCAGCCGGTCTTCTCGAACAGTTTCTTCAGGGCGCCGATTGGCGCGGTCGGGAAATCCTTCGGGGCGGCAGCGTAGGTCGTATGCGCGACGACTCGCGCAAGCGGACTGGCGTCGCGCTTCTCGGTTTCGCTTTCGCGCATCATGATAAGCGCCGCCGCGCCATCGGAGATCGAGCTTGAATTGGCTGCGGTCACCGTGCCGCCGTCGCGAAACGCTGGCTTGAGGGTTGGGATCTTTTCGGGCCGCCCCTTCGGCGGCTGCTCGTCCGTCGAGACCAGCGTCTCCGCTTTGCCCGCCTTCACGCTGACCGGCGCGATTTCCCAAGCAAAATCGCCGTTCGTGATCGCGTGGTTGGCGCGCTCAAGCGACCTGACGGCATAAGCGTCCTGCGCAGCCCGTGTGAACTGATAGGCTTCCGCGCAATCCTCCGCAAACGTGCCCATCAGGCGCCCCTTGTCATAGGCGTCCTCGAGGCCGTCGAGAAACATGTGATCGATGGTGCGCCCGTGGCCCATGCGGTAACCGACACGCGCGCGATCGAGCAGATAGGGCGCGTTGCTCATGCTCTCCATGCCGCCGGCGACAACGACATGCGCCGAGCCCGCGCGCAAGAGATCGTGCGCGACCATGGCGGCCTTCATGCCCGAGCCGCACATTTTGTTGATGGTTGTCGCTCCCGCCGCGAGGGACAACCCGGCGCCGATGGCGGCCTGCCGGGCTGGCGCTTGCCCCTGGCCCGCGGGCAGGACGCAGCCCATCAGGATTTCGTCGACGCTGTCGGCTGCGATCCCGGCCCGCTCGACCGCGGCCGAAATGGCCCGCGCGCCAAGCGCGGGCGCCGGCGCGTCCTTCAAGTCGCCAAGAAAGCCGCCCATCGGCGTGCGCGCCGCGCCGACGATGACGATGGGATCTGGGGTGGTCATTGGGATCGGCTCTCCGCTCGCGTCGAAGCGGCTTCCGCGACACCATTTTGGCGATGGACTGGCGCGCAAGGCCGCAAGCTCTCATATAGGGGACGAGCGAGCGATGAGGAAAGCCGACGAGTTGAGGAACGAACATGCCCAAGGCGGCGCCAGACATTCGGGTGAAGAGGATATACGATCCGCTCGACCGAACGGATGGGGCGCGGGTGCTGGTGGACCGGTTGTGGCCGCGCGGCGTTCGCAAGGAGGCAGCCAAACTGACGCTGTGGCTGAGGGAGATTGCGCCAAGCACGGAACTGCGACAATGGTTCGGCCATGACCCAGCACGCTTCGCCGAATTCTCCCGACGCTACCGGGCCGAGCTGAGGGCCGACAACGACGCGGTCGACCGCCTGGACGACTTGGTGAAAGCCGGTCCGGTGACCTTGCTCTACGCCGCGCGCGACACCGAGCACAATGAGGCGCGCGTCTTGGCTGACTATCTCAAGGCTCGCAGGACGGGCGCATAGGGACGCCGTTATGGAGACTGGTAATGGACCAAGAATTTCGCAGCGCCGAGGAGCGGCGCGCCGCTATCGTGGCGCTGACGCAGAAGGAAACCGGCATCGACGAGGCTATGATCGAGACGCTCGTTCGCGCCTTCTATGCGCGTGTGCGGGAGGATAGGTTACTCGCGCCGGTCTTTGAATCGCGCATTGCGGATTGGGAGCCGCATCTCGACAACATGTTCGCGTTCTGGTCGTCGCTGACCCTTCACACGGGACGCTATCACGGCCAACCGATGGCGAAACATATGCCCTTGGCCGTAGACTCTCGCCACTTCGATCGATGGCTCGCGCTGTTCGAAGAGACCGCGCGCGAGGTTTGTCCGCCCGACGCTGCCGAGCGCTTCATGGAGCGCGCCCGCCGCGTCGCGGAGAGCCTCGAGCTCGGCGTCGCGAGCGCCAACAATATTCTCCTGAGCAAAGGCGAACGTTACCGGCGGAAAGCTTAAGGGCTCACTTGTCGGAGAACAGCGTGAGCAGGACTTTGCCCTTGTCTCCGATCACACACACGAGCATCTGTGGCTTCGTTGTTTTCGTCCGCTCCACATAGGCGTCGCCGATGACGACAGTCTTGATCGGGACGCTTTCGATCGTGGTGTCAGCTTTGATGACCTTGGCGCTGTCGAGATCAATCAGCACGTCCTTCACCTGCGGAAACTTTTGTTTCAGCGCGAGTAGCCCGCTCGCTTTGCATGCGTCCGCCTCGGGGGAAAGTGTTTCCGCGACGGCGGTGCTGATGATTAAAGAAGCTATCGCCGTTGACGCAAATCCAAGACGCAACATTCAATGATCTCCCTCAACCGTTGTTCTTACGTAAACTTAAGCAGGCGGAACTTGTTCCATACGCGTCTTGCGCCAAGTCCGGCGATGAACATGGTCTGGTCGCGCGCGTGGCGCATTCACGCTGACGATGAGCGGTCATGACCCTGTCTAGCGAAGAGATTGAGCGCTACGCACGCCAGATCGTGTTGCATGGCTTGGGCGGGCCCGGTCAGAACAAGCTCAAAGCCGCGCGCGCGCTGGTTATTGGCGCCGGAGGTCTCGGCTCGCCGGTGCTGCAATATCTGGCCGGCGCGGGGGTAGGGACGCTCGGCATTGTCGACGACGACACTGTCTCGCTTTCCAACCTTCATCGCCAGGTTATCCACGCGACGGAAGACGTCGGGCGGCCGAAGAGCGAAAGCGCGCGAAGCCGCGATTGCTCGCATCAATCCGCATGTCGTCGTCGAGCCGATCGCCTTGAGGTTGGACGCGAACAACGCGCCTTCGATCGTTCGCCGCTTCGACGTCGTGCTCGATGGCTCGGACAATTTCGCGACCCGCTACGCACTGTCTGATGCTTGCTTCCACGAGCGCCGGCCGCTCGTTTCGGCCGCGCTCGGCGAGTTCGACGGCACGCTCACGACGCTGAGGCCGTACGAGAATGGGCCGGACGGCAAGCCCAACCCGACCTATCGTTGCCTCTTCCCCGACCCGCCCGAGCCTGGAACCATCCCGACCTGCGCCGAAGCCGGCGTCCTGGGAGCGCTAGCCGGTGTGCTCGGATCGCTGATGGCGCTGGAGGCGATCCGCGTTCTGGTCGGCGGCTTCGGCGATGGCGATGAGGGGCTGGTCGGGCGGCTCCTGATGATTGATACGCGTGCGATGCGGTTCGAAACGCTGCGCTATGCCTGGGACCCCGACAATCCGTTGAACGGCAGCGGGCCGCCCCGCGAGGCGT
The DNA here is from genome assembly GCA_963762335.1 of uncultured Alphaproteobacteria bacterium. GTDB lineage: Bacteria > Pseudomonadota > Alphaproteobacteria > Rhizobiales > Beijerinckiaceae > Roseiarcus. The sequence goes on from CAVXKU010000023.1 coordinate 38,168, forward strand.
TGGTCACGCGCGAACTTTAGTCTTGTCCCGCGAGGCTTGCGCGCGTCTCGTCCGATAGACGAGCGTTCTGATGGACCTGGAGTGTCAGCTCACTTGGCCGGGTTGACGAAGTCCACGCAATTGACTCGCCCGAAATCGAGACAGCGCTGAAATCTGCGGCTGTGGCCCAATGCGTTGAACACCAAGTAGGCGATGACAACGAGCGCCGCCACTGCGAGAAGCGCCGCGACATTGACGAATCGGCGGCGCTTAAAATCGTCTTCCGCCTCGACGCGCTTCGGCGGATGGAGGCGATACAGTTTGAATTCCCGCGGCGGATCCGGCGCCAATCGACCACGCCCTCGTTTGGTTGGGACGACGCTACGTTGCCGCATTTTTAGCACGATTATACTCGGATCACTAACGTTGTTCGGACGGGCGAGGCGGCGCCCCGATCGCCGGTCTAGCTCGCTGCCCCTGCGCGCCCTGACGCAGACATTTTAACATTTTTTATCAGGTTAATATAATTCCCGCGATGCATAGTGCGGTCCAGTTCACTCCCACTGGAGACAGCATGATGCGCCGCTTCGCCACGCTTTGCATTCCCGCGTTTCTCTGCGCCGTATCCACGTCGGCTATTGCGGCTAACGACGGCGTTATCATCTTCGCGCCTCCAGAGGCTCAAGCCGTCGAAAGCGCGCCGACCAATCCGGCGCCGATCTCCTCGCCGGCGCCTGCGCGAGGGCGATACGGCGGCGGCTTCATCGAAGCGCTGCTGACCGGCGGCGCCTCACAGCAGTCCCAAGCCGCGGCGTCACTTTCGAGCGAACCTACGGACGTGGAAGGCGAACCCGAGCCGCAGTTTCGTCGGCAGGAGGTTGACTATACGGGGGCCGAGGCGCCGGGAACGATTGTCGTCGACACGCCCGAAAGGTTCCTGTTTCTCGTGGAGCCGAATGGAAAGGCGCTGCGGTACGGCGTCGGCGTGGGCCGTCCGGGATTTGAATGGGCGGGCGTCAAGCGGATCAGCCGCAAGACCGAATGGCCGGACTGGACGCCGCCAACGCAAATGCTGGTGCGCCGCCCGGACTTGCCGCGCCACATGGCGGGCGGTCCCGATAATCCGCTCGGCGCGAGAGCCCTCTATCTCGGCTCCTCGCTCTATCGAATTCACGGCACGAACGAGCCCTCGACGATCGGTCACAACGTCTCGTCAGGCTGCATCCGAATGATGAACGAGGACGTGATCGACCTTTACAATCGCGTGCCGGTCGGCGCGAAGGTCATCGTGCTCTAGCGGAATCGCTTCAAATCCGGAGCCGCGTAGCTCCGGAGACTTTTCTAGCTGATCACCACCACCGGGGTGCCGACGCGCACCCGATTGTAAAGGTCGATCGCGTCCATATCGCGCATGCGGATGCAGCCTGAGGACACGTGCCCACCGATTTCCGACGGCTCGTTCGTGCCGTGGATGCGGATGAGCGTATCCTTGTTGTTCACAAAGAGATACAGGGCGCGGGCGCCGAGCGGGTTGTCCCACCGACCTTCGAGCGGCCCGTGCTGCTTGTAGACCTGGAATTGCGGCCAGCGCTCCATAATGGACGCTGTCGGCATCCAGGTTGGCCATTCCTTCATGGCGCCGACCTCGGCTCGGCCGGTCCATCCCATATATTCGGCGCCGCTCGCGATCCGATACTGAATAGCCTCGCCATGGGGCAAAATGTAATAAAGATAGTTCGTGCCGGTATTGACGATAATGGTGCCCGGCGGCTCCTGGGTCGAATATTGGATTTTGTTGCGGTAGGTGGGGATCTTAAATTCGTCCGGTTCAGCAAGCGCCATCATCTGCTTGTCGCGAGCGCTAAGCTGAGGATCGGGAAGCCCGGATTGAATGACAGGGGTACAGCCGCTAATCAGGGCCGCCATGGCCAGCACCAGCCCCACAATCACCGCATTCGTCTTCATTGCCGCCCCGTTGATCACGCCGCTAATGATTTTCTTACCATAAGACGCAACGGTTTCACGAAAGTTACCGAGCGTAAGCGTTTTGGTCATTCACGAAACCGCGAGCGCTGGCTGGAAATCCCCTATCCAGGTTTCGCCACAAAGCTTTTAGCGAAGCGCGTCGGTTGAGTCCAACCCGTTGCGCAGTCGTTCGCCGAAAGCTACCGACCGAGGCAAAAATGCGACACTCGGCCAAATGTTCCGGCGTGTCGCACGACTCAAACAGGAGTGGAAGATGATTCAATGGCCGGAGCGCCTTGTCCTCGTGGGGGCGGGGAAAATGGGGGGAGCTATGGCGCAAGGCTGGCTCGCCGCCGGACTCGACGCATCCTCCTTGACAATTGTCGAGCCAAATCCGTCAGCCGAGATTGCTTCGCTTGCGGCAAGTCGGGGCGTCGCTCTTAATCCTCACATGGCGGCCGCCCCCCCGGAGATGCTCGTGCTGGCGGTCAAGCCGCAGAGCCTCGATCAGGTCGCCCCGCAAATCGCCGCGCTTGCCGGTGAACGGACACTCCTTCTGTCCATCATCGCGGGTAAGACCATTCCCAATCTTCTCGCACGCCTTCCCCACGCGCGCGCCGTTGTCCGAGCCATGCCCAACACGCCCGCTGCGATCGGTCGGGGCGTCACAGCCGCTTTTGCGAATCCGGACGTCAACGCGGAGCAGCGGGGTTGGTGCGAGCGTATGCTCGGCGCTGTGGGAGCCTTCTATTGGCTCGATGACGAGGGCGCGATCGACGCCGTGACGGCGATTTCCGGATCAGGCCCGGCCTATATATTTGCTCTCACCGAGGCGCTTGCGGCCGCCGCCGAGAGATTAGGGCTTCCTGCCGGACTATCGATGAGCCTGGCCCGCGGCACGGTCGAGGGCGCGGCGGAACTCATGCGCCGCGAAAGCGACACGTCTCCCGCGACGCTGCGTCGCAATGTCACCTCACCGGCCGGCACGACCGCTGCCGCCCTTGCCGTGCTTCAGGATCCTCGGGGCCTTGAGGAACTCATGATCCGCGCCGCCGCCGCCGCCCACGCGCGCGCAATCGAGATGGCGGGCTAGCCGTCTTCCTTGGCGGTGAGCGGTTGAGCGCCTACATTAGCTGAAAATCAGCACCAAGGAGGCGCGCAATGGCGACGAAACCCAAAAGCGAGGACAAATCGCCGCCGACCGATACTCGCGGCAAGATCGTTGACGCCTTGATGGAGCTCGCGGCGAGCACGGCGTTTCGAGGACATCACCGTCCGCGATATCTCGAAGGCCGCTGGCGTGTCCCTGGCGGATTTCCGTGACGCCTTTCCCTCAAAAGGGGCGGTGCTGGCTGGCCTGTCGCGCCGCATCGACCACGCGGTTCTGTCCCAGGACAACGGAGAGCTTGCGGACGAGAGTCCGCGTGAGCGCCTGTTCGACGTCCTGATGCGTCGCCTTGAAGTGATGGCGCCGTACCGCGAAGGCCTCCGCGAAGTGACGGCCTGGCTCAGGCGCGAGCCCGCCGCGGCGTTGGCGATGAACCGCGTGGTGATGTCTTCGATGCGTTTCATGCTGGAATCGGCGGGCATCGAAGCGGAGGGCGCGTCCGGCGCGATCAAACTCCAGGGCCTCGCCCTCGCCTGGGGCCGGATCCTCGAGACTTGGCTCGACGATGACGAACCGGCTTTGTCCAAGACGATGGCTGAACTGGACCGCGTGCTGACGCGCGGCGAGCGGGCCGTGGCGGGCGTCGACCGCCTCAGTGCGTTCGCGACCCCGTTGAGCGGACTCGCGCAGGCTGCGTTTGACGTCGGCCGCAGGGTGCGACGAGGCCGGAGCCGCCCGGTGCGCAAGGACGATGCGGGCGACGATGACGTGACGCCGCTCTAAAGCGCCGACGCGTTTTCGGGGAGCATTGAAGCTGAGCGTTCATCCCGAAATCGTATGGGCGCTGGCGACATTCGCGTTTGTGGCCGGGATCACGCCCGGACCCAACAACCTCATGTTGATGACGTCTGGCGTTAAATACGGGTTGGGACGCACTTTGCCCCATCTCGTCGGCGTGATCCTTGGCTTTGCGCTGATGATCGCGGTGGTTGGGCTTGGACTCGACGTCCTGTTCAAGCGGATTCCGAGCATTATGCCGATCATGCGGGTCGCGGGCTCGATTTACATGGTCTGGCTGGCGCTGAAGATCGCGCTCTCCAAGCCGGTCGACAAGATTGAGGCGGGCGGACAACCGATCGGGTTTTTCGCCGCCGCCGGGTTTCAGTGGATCAATCCGAAGGCCTGGGTGATGGCGTTGAGCGCGCTCGCGACGTACGCTGGCGTCGTTGACGGCTATGCAAGCAGCGTTCTTTTCATCGCGGGGCTTTGCGCTTTGATCGCGATTCCGTGCAGCGGCGCCTGGATGTTGTTTGGCGCGTCGCTCAGCCGCCTGCTGACAAATCCGCGGATCACTCGCGCTTTCAATTGGACAATGGCGGCGTTGCTGGTCGCCTCGATCGCGCCGACCTTGTTCGAATAAACTTACGCGATCCAGCTCTGGCCGCCGAGCTTGACCATGACCACTTCCGGCGGTCGAAGGATCCGCACCGGCGCGAGCGAAGTGCCAAGTCCGCCCGAAACAATCATCCGACGATCACCCAGCGCGTATTCGCCATAGATGTATTTTCCTGAACGGCGTTTGAGCAGACCGACGGGAGGGCCGAGGATCGGAAGATTGACCTGCCCGCCATGCATGTGGCCTGCAAGCGTCAGGGCGATCCGGTCAGGAACCCAAGGGAAAAAGTACGGCTCGTGAACGAGAAGGATTGCCGGTGCGTCGTCACCGATTACCCGCATCGCGGCTGGAAGATCGTCGGCGCCGTGGCCACGGCGAGGGTTAGGCACACGGGCCAGCAAGTCCCCGAGGCCGATCAGCCAGAAGGGCCGTCCGCGCTGCGACAACCGCACCGATTGATTTTCGAGCAGCGGAACGCCCGCTGCGGCCAGCGCCCGGCGGACGCTCAGAGAATTGTCCGGCGGCTCGGTTGGAATGGCCGCCGACCACCAGTCGTGATTGCCCAGTATCGCGTAGACGCCGAGCGGCGCCTCGAGACGAGCGAGTTGCTCGGCCCAGGCGCCGGGCGGCACATATCCGGAAACGAAATGGTGCGTGCACACATAGTCGCCGAGCAGCACGGTGAGATCCGGCTTCTGCGCATTGGCCAGATCGACGATCTCTCCAACGCGCTCTTCCGACATCCAGGGATAACAGGCGTGAATATCGGCGATCACGGCGATCGAGAGCTCGAGATCCTCCGGCCAGTGAGGGAGCTGCGGCGCGTATTTGACGAGCGTCAGCGCTGAGCCGCTTTCGTACGCTGTCGCGTAACCAGATAGGGATAGCGTCGCGCCGGCAATGCCGGCGCCAGCGAGAAACCGGCGCCTCGTGAAGTGAACCATCGGTTGCGCTCGCCTCAGGCGCTCGTTCGCCCCTGAATTTTACGCGTCAGTTCCGGCTTGTGCAAGCGCTTCAGTGGGCGGGAGTAGATAGAACTCGCCCCGCTCGAGCGACTCGATCATCTCGGGTTCAAACTCTTCCGTCGGTAGCCTCAATGCATCGGCCACGGCTGCAAGGCCGATGTCGTGGTAGATGCGAGTGAGCACACTACCAGCGCCGCGCTTCTGGCCTGCTTCAGGAATAACCTGAAAATAATCATCGCGCATGAAAGCACTCAACTCCCGTTCAACTCACGAGGTCCACGCGCCGATGGCGCATATCCCTTCAAGCTGAGTGAAAGGCCTTAACAGCGAATTAAAGGCGAGACGGAGACTGCGCCTAGGCTCACGCCTGATCGCCGCCGCCGTTCGGCCACGAACCGCCGAATCTCACGGATATTTGAAGCCAAACCGCACATCGTTGGCGGAGTCGGGCTTGCTTTCCTCGATCGTCTGCAAAGGTTAGCGAAGGCTCTGCCGCGCACATCGCCTCGGGCTCCGGTTCCGGGTATGAGGTCGGCGGGTCGCGGATATTCGCCCGGGGGACGAAGGAGGCATGGGGAGCATGAGCCGGCCCGTGGCGTGGGCCCTATCCCTCGCGTTGATCGTTGCGCTCGCGGCGTGCGGTTTCGTGCGCTGGCCGTTGTCCGCCGGGAAGGTCGGGGACAGTCTCAATGCTGCCTTTGGCGCCTTCGCCGCGCCTGCATTGGAGCGCTCCCGAGGCCGCATCCTTTTCGCTCCTGCCGTGGCCGAGCGTGAGCATCGCCAATGCGCGGCTCGATGACGCTTATGGCGTCAACCTTCTCTCGGCGCCGCAGGCTCGCTTGAACCTGTCGCCGATGGAACTTCTACGCGGGCGTTTCATCCCCACGGGCGCTATTCTCGTCAGCCCCACAATCACCGTTGACATCGACCGGCCACCCTTTGCGGGAGCGACAGGGGAACTGCCTGGGCCTGCAAGCGTCGCGGGGGCTCTGGCGCCTTTGACCAGCTTGAGCCTCTCCAACGGCGTTTTGCGTCTCGTCAGCGTCGAGCGCGGTATCGACACGTTGATTGACAATGTGAGGGGCCGCATCGACGGACTGACGATCGGTGATCAATTGCGCTTCAACGTGTCGGCCGTCTGGCGGAGCACGCCTGTTACGGTTGCTGGCGCGCTCAACGATCCGGAAGCTGCAGCGAAGGGCGCGCCGAGCCAACTCGTGTTCGCACTCGATTCGCCGTTGGCCAAACTTGCATTCGGTGGCGCGCTCGCGCTCGGGGACAAGCCTAGCGCCGAAGGCGATTTGACCACGTCGATTCCTTCGATCACCGCCTTAACGTCGTTCCTCGACGTTAAGCCGCCGCCCATTCTGGCCGCAGACGACATTGCGATAACAGCGAAGATCAAAGCCGCGTCAGACTCCGTGACGCTTGGCGACGCAACGTTGACCAGTGCTGGGCAAAAACTTGAAGGCGCGCTCGCAATCGGCGCTGCCGGCGGACGTCCCGCTGTGTCCGGCACGCTCGCCGCGGAGACATTGGCGCTGAGGCCGCTGCTCGGAGCCGCCGGAACGCGTCTTCGACCCGTCGGGGGGATGGAGCGCGAAACCCTTCGCGTTCGCGCTGCTGCGAACTTTCGACCTCGACTTGCGTTTGTCTGCGGCTCATCTCGACTTCTATGGCCAGACACTCACGGACGCCGCGGCGTCCGTGATTGTCCAGGACGGCAAGTTCGACATGTCCCTTCTCGACGCCGCTGCGTATGGCGGCCGCCTCCAGGGCGAGGCGGCCGTCGTCTTCGTCGGACAAGACCTCAAGGTGAAGCGCGCGCGGCGAACTCGTCGACGCGGACCTCGGCGCCGCGATCGGCGACCTCGGGCCGCCGCTAATGACGGGGAGCGGCAAGGCGCAATTCGCTGTCGAGGCCTCCGGTCGATTCGCCCGCCGCCGTGATCGCCAGCCTGACAGGGACGGCGTCGCTCGAAGCGACGGACGGCTCCATCGTCGGCATCAATCTCGAAGAGGCGCTGCGCCGCGCTCGCAACCGGCCCATCGACGTCGAGCGAGACATGTGCGTCGGCGGAACAGCGTTCGACAAGCTCGACGTTTCGTTGGCGCTCGATCAGGGCCGCGCTCGGGTCGAGCGTGGCGTCATGACGAGCCACGGCGTGACCGCCGAACTGAGCGGGCTCATCGATCTCGGAGCCGAGAATACCGCTTTGCGCCTCAACGCGGTGCAGACGGACGCGGCCGGCGAGAAATCGCAACAGGCTGCCCGTTTGACGCTCGACATCTCCGGGCCGTGGTCCGCGCCGACGATCCGCGCGATCGACGAGAGGCGACGTGACGGAGCCTGCCGGCGATCCGCCGCCGTTGCACTGAGCACCATCGGGCTCAGTCAACAGAGGCGGAATCGGGCGATCCTCCTCTTATTGAGGGCCGTCTTTAATGCCGGGACAACGTTAATCGCGGAAGCACCCCATTCCTTCCGATCCGAGCGGCTATTAACTCGCATCTTCAGCAAAATTGCGCGTCGGGAATAAGAACGGGGTAATGCCTTTGCGCGCAGGATTTGTCGTCACAAACCAGATTGCGGTCTAGCGACGATGAGGTCAGCGGGTAAGTTCTTCACGGACGTGAGTCGCCCGGGGCGAAAGCTGCGCCGGCGACAGGACCGGCTCGTCGGCAGTCGAATTCGCATTGGTCTTTCCAATATTCATCGCCGTCGTGCTCGCCACGCTGCAGGCCGGGACGATCTTCCTGGTCAAGGCGTTCTTCGAATCTGGCGGCGGAGCAGGCAGCGAGGATTGTTCTCACCAATCAGACCTCGACGCTAACGGCGGCGCAATTCCAGACCCAGATCTGCAATCAGCTGACCGCGCTTTTCAACTGCGCGCAGGTGACGGTCGAACTCGAGCCCATGCCAGCCGGCACGACAAATCTCAGCGCTCTGCTGCCGACATTCGACTCGCACGGAAATGTCGTCGGCACGCCCGACTGTCGATGTCGGCTCCAACGCCGCCGCCGCAGGCACCGACATGCTGCTGGTGGTCATGTATCCGTGGCCGGTTTACGGCGGCCCGCTTGGCCTCAATTTCTCCAACTTGGGCAGCGGAAAAATGCTGATGACCTCGACCCAGGTGTTCCGCATCGAGCCCCTATGAGTGCGCGGGACAATTCGGGACGATCCGCTCTAGGCGCTCCGCCGCCGAGCGCGCGCATTTCTCGCCGACGCCAGAGGTCTGGCGGCGGTCGAGCTGGCGATGATCCTGCCGCTCGCGCTCATGATGCTTGAGCCTCGTCGTCTTTGGCGGCCAGGCCTATGGGGTGCAGCGCAGAGTGACGCTGGCGGCGACCACGGTCGCTAACATTTTCGCCCAGGCGAACAACACCAACGTATCCACGATCACCGCCGCGCAGCTCAACCAGATCCTCGCCTATCCGAACCTGATTCTCTATCCTTACAGTGGCAAAGGCGTCGCGGTCGTCGTGTCGCAGTTGCTGGTCACCGTCAACTCGGACGGGACCGCGACCGGCACGGTCTCGCGGCAGCTGGGCCAATTCCAATGGCGCAGCGCGCGCCGAAGGGTCAGCAAATGTCGGTCGATCCGTCGATTGCCGCCGCTTTCTCCGGCTAACCGACCAGCACTTATGTCGTTCTCGGTGAGGTGAGTTATCCGTTCCAGGCGACCGGAATTTATTTCTCGGTCGGCTCGATCACTCTGCACGACTCGATCATCATGATCCCGCGAGTCGCGAGCCCGATCAACGTGGACGCCCTGATCGAACGTGCGGGCGCTGATCAACCCACCGCGGCGGAACGGCTGTGGGCGCCGACCGTCATTTCATGTGCCGCAAGAAAGGCGAGGACGGCGCGTTCGAAGGCGCGGGGGTTGTCGAGATTGGAGGAGTGCGATGCGTTCGGGATCACGACCCGCCGCACGTCCCTTATCGCGGTCTCAAGTCCGTCGAGGATGTGGTGGAAGGAGGCTGGCGACCGTTCGCCGGCCATCAATAGCGTCGGCGCTCCGATCGCCTCGGCGTCGGCGCGCGCGAACGGCGCGCGTTGCTCCTTGATCTGTCCGAGCAACGTGGCGGCGTTGTCACGAAGGACCTGACGGTTCGGTTCCGGCGTCCGTTCCCAGCCGCCCGGCCCGGCGATCACGTCGATCGTGGGCTTGAGACCCTCGTCGATCTCACCCTGTCGAATCAGCGCGGCGGCCTTCGCGTAGAGCGGGCCGAGCGCGATCGTCGCCGGAGCCCGGCGCGAGCCCGGTCTCGAGATCCATCGCGAGCACGCCGCCAGGTTCAACGAGGATGAGCGAGCGAATGAGGTCAGGGAAATTCTGCGCGACCCGGAAAGGCGATATGCCCACCGCGGGAGTGGCCAAGCAGATGGACGGGCCCGCTTGCAGGCCAGCGATGAAGCTCGCGATATCCGAGGTGTGCTGCTGAACGGTGAAATCATCGCCCTCGCCGTCCCATTTTTCCGGCCAGCAGTGCCGGAGGCTGACGGCGATTGCGCGGTAGTGCGCACCGAACGGCTCCATTTGGCGCTGCCCAGTGGCGGTAGTCGCCGAGCGTGCCATGCACGAGCAGCAAGGGTGCGCCAGCCCCGCGCTCGACGAACGTCATGTCATAGCCGTTCACTCGCAAAGTCGGCATTAACGTCCCCTGATTCTAGGCCACTGCGGCCATCCGCCGAACCTCCGTTCGCGCTGCATGCGGGATACGACGCCGAGAGACATTTGAGAACCGCGGGCAAAGAAAATCGGAAGAACAGAGAGTAGGCTGAAATTCGGATTGTGCTCAGCCTGGGTTCCCGCTCGATCAGGCGTCGCGCAACTCTCACGAGGAGCGCCCAGGCTTTCCGGGAAGCCCCAACGACGCCTTGGGCAGTCGATGTCGAGCGGGTAAGGCTTCGCCGAGAGCGCGCCTCATCCACTAGGCGCGCCACCGTTTGGGCCCTCATGCGGAGCGGCTCCACGTCCTTGCTGGCCGGGCGACGCGAACCCTTCGCGCTATTGGGTCAGGTGGCCGGACTGGGTTACCGCGGCGAACAAGCCGGAGAGCGCTGCTCCGAGGTCGGAGCCAATCGCCTCGTCATAGAAGAGACCGGGCGAGGCGCAGGCCTGAAGGGCGGGGCCGATGCTCGATTGGAACGGGTCGATATGGCTCACGTACCAGCTGTTGGCCGGCACCTCCAGATAGTCGGTATAGAGGATCGCGATCTTGATGCCGCGATTCTTGATCGTCGTGCACCAGTTGGTTCCGGACGAGTTGCCATAAGGCTGAATTGCCCGAGATCGTTGATCGTCTGCTCAAGGCGGCGGGAGCCGCTCTGTTCGTCCTCGACGCCGTCGGTGACGATGAACAGCACTTCCTGCGGCGTGTCGCCAGGCTGATTGGTGCCGTTGCCGGGCTTGGGGACGTAGGTCGTCTGGCTGAGCTTGCCCAGCGAATCGTCGTAGTTGGTGCCGACGTCGCCGCCGGGCGTACTTGTGCTTGAAGAGCATGCCGAGTTGGCGCAATTGTTATTGTTCGAATACATCTGCATCACGCCGAAATTGGCCGAGGCGGTCGTCCAGCCGGAGGTATAGTTGGCAGTCAACGCCATGAGCTGGTTGAGGCCGATCTGCCACAGGCTATCCATCGAATAGATCGAAAATCGATATTTCGGCGGGGTTGCGAATACCGTCGACTTCGAGGTCGTCGATGCGGTCTGCAGCAGGGTCGAAACGCCGCTGTTCAATTCGTCCAGGCGGAGCGTGATGTTGTTCTTGCGGGCAAGCCCATAGTTGTCGAGTTGCACGTCGTGCTTGGGTCGTCGCACTAGGAGTTGCACTTCGCTGTCGATGGTGGGCGGAGCGCTCAAGGTTGGCGTCGTGCCGTCGACGCAAGGGTTGCCTTTCGTCTCGGTGTTTGCGTTGTTGGACTACGTGGTGGCAGGCGAAGGCGCAGCCTCCGGTCGTCTGTTTTGCGTCGTCAGGCTCTGCATCTAGGTGATGCCGGCCGTCGTCGCCGGCAGCGCCATCGACGGCGAATTGTCGAGCAGCACGTAGAAGTCGATATTGGGCGGCGCCTGCGCGCTCGCCTCTGAGAAGCCCGCAGACCGGCAACGCGCTCTTGCCGAGCACCTGGGCGAAGATGGTGTTGACTGAGCTTGTAGTAGGTGACCGCTACATTGCGCGTAAGCGAGGTGGCGCCGACCGTGACGGTGACCGTCACCTTAGTCGCTTGAGGCGTTAGGCCGGGAATGCCGCCCGTCAGGCCTTTAAACATGGATTCGGAGGCAGCCTGGGCGACACTACGCGCTTTGCTGCAGCATCGCCGGCGTCAGCGCGGCGAGCGCGGCGGCGTCGGCCGCGGCGTTCAATTTGGTGTGAATTTGCGCCGCTCGGCCATAGTCGATCGCGGCCCCGCCGCCGAACACCAGCACCGGCGCGACGAGGGCGTACATCATCGCGACATTGCCGCGGCGATTGCGCAATAGGCGATCAAGACTGAATGTCGACACAGGGAAGGCCCACGGTTGTCGAGGTGCGTGGGCCTTTTTGGGAGCCCGCGCCTCTGATGATGACTCTCGTCATCAAACAACCATCATGTTTATGTACTTTTAACGAATTTGGAACGATTTGGCCAAATGCTCAAGTTTTTACGAGCAGCGCCTCCGTTTTGATGTTTATGCAAAGTCGAGCGTGAGACGGCCGGACGCATAGGTCCGAGAACTGTCGAACCCGCGTTGCGTCCACCTCATCGTAACGGACGAGCAGGCAACCCGCTCCTCGCGCTCAAAGCCCATGGAATTCGCTGGATTTCCACAGTCCGAGGATTTGGCGCGGGCTGCCAAGGAGCGCCGCAGGGGTTTGCCAAACACGCGGAACTGGGGCAATGTTGCATTGCGAACCACTGCGCGAAGCTGCGGCCTTTGCCATTCGGGAATTAGCGTTTACGCGTGGCGGGTCCGGGGGTGTTATGGAACTGGGTTTGCTTTCCAACTCGGCGCTTAATCCTAGCGTCTATTGGACGACACTGCTGCCGCCGCTCTTCTCCGGACTGGCTGACCAACCCGGCGTCCGGACGATCGCTCCTCCGCCGCTTAAGTGGGAGCAGCGCAGCGAATGGGGTAAAATTCGCTCTCAAGTGAAGGGCTGTGACGCGCTGTTCTGGATCCAGCTCGCCGCGCGCCCTAACGGTCCCATTCACCTTGCCTCTTATCTGAACTTGGGCGCTCGCCGGTCCAACTTCGTGCTCGACGCGTGGAAGCCTTCGCTGACCAAGATTGGTCTAGTCGCGACAATTGAACGCCTCGATCCGTGTTTTGTCGCTTACCGCGAGGCGATGGACGAACTGAAGAGCCGATTTCCATTGGCGAAGTTTGTTTGGTTGCCGTTCGGCGCCCATACCGACGTCTTCTACCCGCGCAAAGAAGAGAAATCGATCTTCGCCTTCTGGCTCGGTCGTCGCTACGAGCCGCTGCATCAGGCGTTGCTCGCATACTGCGAACCGCGTGGGCTCCGTTACGTCTATTCCAAGGACGGCGGGTTAACCACCGAGCAAATCGGACGAGTTGGCGTCCAGCGCACAGTATTTCGTGGCCACCCCGCCCGATCTGGACCATCCTGAGCGTACGGGCGGGTTTAGCCCGCTGGTGATGAGGTACTTCGAGGGCCTGGCGGCAGGCACCCGCCTGCTCGGCGTGTTGCCGCGGAGCGGCGAATACGAAGCTATTCTGCCGATGGACGCTTTTTGTCAGGTGGCCCCCGACGGTTCGGACTTGGCGGAACGCCTCGACGCGGACCGAGCCAATCCCGACACTCGGCTCGCGGTGGACGCCGCCAGCGCGTTCGTGCGCGAAAATCATTCCTGGCGTCGAAGGGCCGAGCAAGTCTTCAATCATCTTGCTAATGGCGCCGCAATTGAATTTCCATTGATGCAAAAGCAGCGACAGGTCAGTCGAGCTCCAAGTCGTTCCGATTCTCGGCAAGATTTGGCGCATGACCTGAAGACAACTGAGCGGTTTGGCTGACGCGGTCGACTGATCGTCGGCATCGCTAAGCGCAGATTATATTTTCTGGTTGCCTTTGAGCTGTCCTTTATTTGAACCGTTAGCCCGTGAGGTCCTTCGGCGCCGCCCGCTCATCGAAGCTGGACCCGATAGCGCGGCCATGTTATGAGCTTCCGCAACAATCAACATCAACGTCACGCTGCACGATAATCAACATCAAACTTGAACGGACGCGCTTTCGAGTCGCCTGCGTGGCGTTCGAGGTTAGAAGGACGGTCGCCGCGCAAACCGCGTCGCAGTCCATCGATAGCGCTCATTCGGGGGAAGTATTCTATAAGCGCTCTCGATCTCATCGAGGGCTTTAGCGGGGACGTTTCCGTGATCAATATCTCGAGATCCCCGCTTCGCATCAGCTTTTTTGGCGGCGGAACTGACTATCCCTCATATTTTCATCACTATCCCGGCGCCGTTCTAGGAGCTTCGATCGATAAGTATATCTACACGGTCGCGCTGCCGATGGTCGATTTCGCTGAGCATCGTTATCGTATAACCTATCGCATCGTAGAAGGTGTTGATCGAGTCGAAGACATAAAACACAACGTTATCCGCGCCACGCTGTTGGATATGCGTTACGATAAACCTTTGAACGTTGCGATTATTTCAGACTTACCTGGAAATTCTGGTTTGGGAAGCTCGTCTTCCTTTACTGTTGGATTCATCGCTCTGATGGAGTTCCTGAGCAATCGTTCGATCACAAAATTTGATCTGTTCAAGCGCGCGGTCCGAACGGAGAGGGATCTTCTGAGCGAGAACGTCGGCATCCAGGATCAAATCCATGCCGCATTCGGGGGCCTCAACCTCTATCAATTTCATAAAGAGGAGTTGACGATCCGGCCCGCTCAGATGGCGACAGAGTGTCGCGACGCGCTGGATCGGTCTCTTTGCCTCGTATACACGGGCATTCAGCGCTACGCCTCGACGACGGTGCAGGAGCAAATCAAGAACACTGAAGAAAAGAAAATCCACAAAGATCTCTCTCGCCTAGTTGAACTCTGCCACGAAGGGCTCCGAGTGCTGGAAGGACGGAGCCCGGAAGCTATGCTTCGGGATCTGGGCAAGCTCGTCAGTGAGGGGTGGGAGGCAAAGCGCAAATTCTCAACCTCCGTCTCCCTGCCGCAGATCGACGCGGCCTATGACCAAGCGATGAGCCTTGGCGCTTACGGCGGCAAATTGTGTGGGGCAGGGGGCGGCGGTTTTCTGTTGTTCATGGCGCCCGATCACGTTCAGGCAAAGATGATCGAGACCTTCGGCGAGAAGAGCTTTGTAAAGATCTGCCTAGAGGATAACGGGGCAGGAATTATCAGCCGATAGTGTCGAGATAATTTCGTACGCTATATTCAAACTTTCGCCACTGGAACGAGAGGGACGATGCCTAAGCGCGCCTTGATCACAGGCATAACGGGAATGGTCGGCTCCCATCTGCTGGACTATCTCCTTGAGCATACCGACTGGGAAATTCATGGCATGCTCCGTTGGCGGAGCCCTCTCGATAATATTTCCTCCCATCTTGATGAAATTAATGTCGGGCGCCGAATAAAACTCCACTACGCCGATTTGCGCGACACGATGGCGATACAAAATTGTGTCCAGGCGGCGCGCCCGGACTATGTGTTTCACCTTGCCGCCCAGAGCTACCCGCAGACCTCCTTCACCGCGCCGCTCGACACCTTGGACACGAACATCCAGGGCACGGAGCGGCTGCTTGGCGCGCTGCGGAGTTTCGCGCCCGAAGCGATCATTCACGTGTGCGCCTCGTCCGAGGTTTTTGGCCGCGTTCCCCGCGAGAAGCTGCCGATCGACGAGGAATGCACCTTTCACCCGGCGTCGCCCTACGCAATTTCGAAAGTGGGCACCGATCTCGTGGGTCGCTACTACGCCGAAGCCTACAAGATGTGCGTGATGACGACACGCATGTTTACGCACACCGGTCCTCGGCGCGGCGACGTCTTCGCCGAATCGACATTCGCCAAGCAAATCGCGATGATCGAGGGTAATAAGCTGCCCCCGGTGGTCAAGGTCGGCAACCTCGAGTCGCTACGCACCTGGGCGGATGTCCGCGACGCGGTGCGCGCCTATTACATGCTGGTCACTGTCAACCCGACGCCGGGCGGGTACTACAATATCGGCGGGCAGTACACCTGCACCGTCCGGGCGATGCTGGATACGTTGATCGGGCAGTCGACCTCCGCGCGACATCAAGGTCGAAATCGATCCGGAGCGTCTGCGTCCGATCGACGCGGACCTGCAGGTGCCCGACACGACGAAGTTTCGCACCCATACCGGCTGGGCGCCCGAGATTCCGTTTGAGACCACGATGCGCGACTTGCTTGAATATTGGCGCGAGCGCGTCCGGCGCAACGAGAACTTCCTGTCCCGGTAGAGCGAAGCTCGAGGCTGTCTGCCGATGGATGCGATCGAGGGCGTGAGTTTGAACAAGACCGATAAGAATTCTGGTGACCGGCGCCGCCGGGCTGATGGGATCGGCGCTCGTCGACCACCTGCGCGCCGAAGGCTATGCGAATGTCATCCCGCTGGCGCGGGCGGACTGCGATCTTATCGATACATCCGCGACCTTCGCGGCGTTCGAACGGCGCCGGCCCGATCACGTCTTCCACGCCGCAGCGCGCGTTTACGGAATCATGGGAAGCCTCAAGAACCAGGGCCCGCTCTTCTACGACAATTGCATGATGAACACGAACGTCGTCGAGGCTTCGCGCCGCGCCGGCGCCCGCAAGGTTACGGTCATGGGCACCGGCGCCGTCTATCCGTTCCCGTCGCCCGGCCTGCCGCTCAAAGAGGACATGATCTTCATGGGGCGGCCGCATCCGGCCCATGCCGGTTACGCGAACGCCAAGCTCGCGATGCTCGCGATGCTCGAAGCCTACCAGGACAGCTACGGCCTGAAATGGGCCTATATCGTATCGGCCAATCTGTTTGGGCCGCGCGACAGATTCGACACGGAAACTGGAAACGTCGCGCCGTCGCTGATCAAGAAATTTCACGACGCGAAGACAGAACGGCGGCAACGTCACCGTTTGGGGCGATGGCTCGGCCCAGCGCGACTTTGTCTACATCAAGGATGCGGCGCGGATCGCGCTCGGCGTCATGAACGGCGTCGACGGGCCGGTCAACATGGGCAGCGGCCAAGTCTACCGCATACGCGACGTGGTCGACACGCTCGCCGAGCTCACGGGGATGAGCGGCCGAATCGAATGGGACACTTCGAAGCCGAACGGACAAGGCTATCGCGCCTATGACCTCTCGAAAATCGACAGCTCTCGGACTGAAACCGGCCTACTCGCTTCGCGAGGGGCTGAAAGAGACGTGGGATTGGTATTGTGCGCACCACGACTAGCCCGCCGTCGAAGCATCGCGAGGCTCCCTCAACGGCGCCGATCACTGATCGAACGACGCAGACGCGGCGCGCTCGGTCGCGCGCCTCAAGCGCTGGGTCGTCCAGGACGCTTTGCCGCTATGGGGCGAGACAGGATTCGACTCGGCTCGCGGCAGCTTCGTCGAGCGGCTGACGTTCGAGGGCGCGCCGCTGCACGCGGCGCCGAGGCGCGCCATGGTGCAGGCGCGCCAGATCTATGTCTTTTCGCATGCGGCGTTGCTCGGCTGGCGGCCCGAAGGAAAGGCTGCGCGCGCTTGAAGCCGCCCATCGGCTCATCGACCGCTATCACGGCGCCGACGGCGATCATGGCTGGGTCTTTTCCGTTCATCCCGACGGCGCCGTCCACGACGCCAAGCGCGATTTTTACGCTCATTCCTTCGCACTGTTCGGCCTCGCGTGGGCTTACAAGCTCGCGCCCGAGCCACGGTTTCTGTCCGTGGCGCTCAACACGCTTGAGCGTTCTCGATCAACACTTCGAAGTCGCCGACCGGCGGCTATCACAGCGTTCTGCCCGCTGACCACGGCAAACGCGAACAGAACCCGCACATGCATCTCTTCGAGGCCATGCTGGCGTGGTTCGAGGCCACGGGCCGCGAGATGTTTCTCGCCCGCGCCGCGGAGCTCTACGGCATGATGGCGGCGCGCTTCTTCCAGCACCGGACTGGAATCCTGGCCGAATATTTTGACGGAGCCTGGAACCCGCGGGAGGGGATTGCCGGGCGCATATGCGAGCCGGGCCATCATTTCGAATGGTCGTGGCTTCTTCGCCGCTACGCCGCGCTCTCCGGACGCGGGGATTCGCCGGTCGCCAAGGCGTTGAAGGCGTTCGGAGACCGGCACGGCTTCGACTCCGAGGGATTCGTCGTCGACGAGTTGCTCGATGACGGTCGGGTGCACAAGACGTCCCGCCGCTGCTGGCCCCACACCGAAGCGATCAAGGCCGAGGTCGCAGCGGCCGAAACTGGAGACGAGCAAGCGGCGGCGCGCGCGGCGCAGACGATCGACCGGCTGCTTGCGTCTTTCCTCGGCCGCCCCGTCGCGGGCGGGTGGATCGACCATGTCGACGCGAAGCGGCTCCCCGATCGTCGACACCATGCCGGCCAGCACGCTCTATCACGTCTTTCTCGCGGCGGCGGAAGCCGACCGTGTGTGGGGGAAGCAACAGAGCCTCGAAGCGCAAACGGCCGACAGACGATGAGGGGCGGGGCGATCCGGCAGGCGGTGATCCTGGCGGGCGGCAAGGGCACTCGCCTCGGCGCGATCACCCAAGCCGTCCCGAAGCCCATGCTGCCAATCGCGGGCGAGCGGCCGTTCCTCGACTACCTTCTCGAGATGATCGAACGTCACGGATATGAGGACATCGTCCTGCTCGCGGGCTATCTCGGGGAGGTTCTCGAGGCGGCTTACGATGGGCGCCGGATCGGCGACGCCAGGATCCGCGTGTTGCGGGAAAAGACGCCGCTCGGCACAGCCGGCGCGTTGACGGTGGCGCGCCAGACGCTCGATCCCAGTTTCCTCATGATGAACGGGGACGCGTTCTTCGACATCAATTTGCGCGCTCTGGAGCAGGCCTCGCATCACGACGGAGCGATGGCGACTCTGGCGCTGCGGTCCGTTCCGCGACGCCTCGCGCTACGGACGGGTGATCGAAGAGCAGGGCAGGGTCGTCGCGTTCATGGAAAAGGATCTGAACCGGCCCGGACCAGGCGTCATCAATGGCGGAATCTATGTCCTGAAACGCGAGATCCTCGACCTCGTTCGCGACCTGCCCTTGTTCGCTTGAACAGGACGTCTTTCCGACCCTGGTCGAGGCGCGGCGAGATTCGGGGACGCGAGTTCGACGGCTATTTCCTCGATATCGGGCTGCCCGAAACGCTCGAACAGGGGCATCGGGAGCTGCCCGAACGTGCGGGTGCGGCCCGCCGCGTTTCTCGATCGGCGACACGCTTGTTGCCGGCGACGATGCGACGGCGGTTCAATGGACGCCGGGCGCGGTCGAGGCCATCCGCGCGCTGAACGATCGCGGCTATTATGTCTTCGTCACGAGCGACCCGTCAGGAGATGCGCAGAAGACCCTTCCCGTCGCCGACGCATGTCATTTGAACGCTGCGACGCAAGAGCTGCTCGCGGCCGCCGGCGCCCATGTCGACCGTTTCTACTCCGAGCCGGCCTTCGCGGGCGGCGTCGCGCCCGAACTGGCGCCGATGCTGTGGAGTGGAGATCCCACTCGAAGGCTCTCGCTGCGGCAATGAACGAATGGCCGATCGTTCGCGAACAGTCTTTTTTCGTCGGCTTGGACCGCGACGATATCGAAGCGGCGCGGAGCGCCGGAATTTCAAGCCATGTCTTTGATGGAGCGGACCTTGCCGCCCTCGTTCATTCACTCTTGGGGCGATCCGTCAATGACCGCGCCGCGGCGGAACCTCGAAAAGCTTGACCGCCGCCGAAAGCGTCTTCGCGCGCGAGCCAGTCGCGGACTTCTTCAGGCAGGCGAATTGCGGGGGAAGTGAAATCGCCCTATGCCCGGGCCGACGATCTCCGTCAGGACAAAACCCGCGCTCATGAAGGCTCCGCGTCGTTATTTCGATCCTCTGGCGATCGGGGCTCCCCGCCCCCTGCTCGACCTTCCGTCGCGCCTCGAGCGCATGATCCATTTCGTGCCGCCGCACAATGACAAGGTGCGCGGGAAGGCGGCCGAGCTGGTTGGCCAGGTCGACGTCATCCTCGGAAATCTCGAGGACGCGATTCCGATCGACGCCAAGCAGGCGGCCCGGGACGGCTTGATCGCGATGGCGAAGGCGACCGACTTTGGCTCGACAGGCTTGTGGGCGCGCGTTAACGCGCTCAATTCGCCCTGGTTTATCGATGATATGACCAGGCTCGTCGGCGAGATTGGCGACAAACTCGACGTGGTGATGGTCCCCAAGATCGAAGGCGACTGGGACATTCATTTCGTCGACCAGTATTTGGCGCTGCTCGAGGCGCGCTACGGACTCAAGCTTCCCATTCTGGTCCACGCGATTCTGGAGACTGCGCAGGGTGTCAACAATGTCGAGGCGATCGCCGCCGCTTCGCCGCGCATGCATGGGATGAGCCTCGGGCCGGCTGACCTCGCAGCCTCGCGCGCGATGAAAACGACCCGCGTCGGCGGTGGTCACCCGGACTATCGCGTGCTTGCCGACGCCGCAGAACCCAATGCGGCGCGCCGCAGTTTTCAACAGGACCCTTGGCATTACACAATCGCGCGCATGGTCGATGCTTGTGCGGCGAACGGCGTCAAGCCGTTTTATGGGCCGTTCGGTGACTTTTCCGACGCCGAGGCCTGCGAGGCCCAATTCCGCAACGCCTTCCTGCTCGGTTGCGCCGGCGCCTGGACCCTGCATCCGAACCAGATCGCGATCGCTAAAAAGGTGTTCTCGCCGGACCCGGCAGAAGTCGCCTTCGCGCGCAAGATTTTGGCGGCTATGCCGGACGGATCGGGCGCGGTCATGATCGACGGCAAGATGCAGGACGATGCGACCTGGAAGCAGGCGCGCGTCATCGTCGATCTCGCCCGGCAGGTGGCGGCGAAGGACGCCGATTACGCGGCGCTCTACCAGTTTTGATCGCGTGGTTCTCGCCACGGCGCGCTGGCGGCCCAGATCTTGCTGTTTCGAGGTCGCAGTTCTAGACGCCAATCGCTGGGCAAATATCTAATCGACAGGCGGTTCCTGTTTTGGCGCGATGCGCTATACCTGTTGAACCGCGGACAAAGGAGCTCGGGGGCTATGGAAAGCCGCAACGCCAAATTCGGGATCGGACAGGTCGTCAAACACCGGTTCTACCCATTCCGCGGCGTGATCTTCGACGTTGACCCGGTCTTCGCCAATACCGAGGAATGGTGGCGTTCGATCCCCGCTGAGATGCGTCCGGTAAAGGAACAACCGTTCTATCACCTCTACGCCGAAAACGCGGATAGTCAGTACGTCGCCTACGTCTCCGAGCAGAATCTCGATTTCGGACGAGTCCGGAGAACCGGTTCGGCACCCGCAGGTAAGCGAAGCTTTTGAGCGGACAAAGGACGGCAGATACAGCGCCCGCGGCCGATCGCGATTGGCCTGAGGGCGCTACCGCGATCAGGCCGCGCCTGGGAAAAGACCCAGGCGCGATTGCATCACCATTGTAACCGCCCGCCCCCCACTGCGTGGATGGGGCGTCGCCGCTTGGCTTACTTCGCGGGAGCGGCGGGAGCTGGAGCAGCCGGCGCAGCAGGTGCGGGCGCTGCCGGAGCGGGGGCGCCGCTCTGTTGCTGCTCAAGCGCCTTTCGCTGCTCTTCGGCCTTCTTCTGCAGCTGCTGCTGCAAGGCCTGGCGCTGCTGTTCCAACACCTTCGGGTCGGTCGGCTTGCCGTCGAAAGCCGGACCCAAATCCTTCAGCGGAATGTTGAACGTAAGTTCCCGCCCCGAAACGTCACCGCCGGGCACCCGCATCATAACGCTCATGTTCTGACCCTTTTTGAGGGATTCGAGCGTCTTCGGACTAATCTCTATTTCCGCTGAACAAGCGTTCTGGAAGCACATATCGTACTTGCCCTCAATCGGCTCGTTCTTGTCGACCACCACACGGAAGCCGGGCTTCAACAGCATGCCAATCGGCAGGATCAGAAAACGCAGTTTGCGCTTTTCCTCTCCAGCTATGTCGAAAAGGTTGATGCTGATCATTGGCGGCTGATCCGCCGAGGTTGAGAAGTCGCGCATCGTCGCGCAAGCGTCCCGGCCAGCGGGATCTTTGGCGCAGAATTTTGCCCATTGGGGCTCCGGCGACACCAGATCGACCTTCGACGGCGGAGCCGGTTGACCCGGCGCCGCCTGGCCCGGAGCTGCTGGGGCTCCTGGAACCGCTGGCGCGGGCTTCGGCGACTGCGCAAACGCTGCGCCAGCGAGCGCGAAGCTCATTGCGAGCACGGCGGCGCTTAAGCGCGTGACTTGAAAGCTCATTAATCGTCCTTTCGAACTGCTATGCGGAATCGGATTGCGCTTTCGCCCTGCGCCCACACAAAGTCAGTCAGCGCGCGGAATTGGCGCAATTGAGCCTTCGGGCGGCCTTTTGACTCGAGACGACGTGCGCGCGCGGCGGTGGTCGGCGACCTCTTTCCACATTCGACGCGACATTCCAATAACAATTTCGTGTTCTTAAACGGGTCGCGGCGAGCAAATCCGAGCCTGCGAGGCGCCCTCCTAGCGGGCGGCAGGGTCGCGAGGGTTCCGCGACTGCTCCCCAGATGAGCGGACGCAAGCTCCCAAAGATGCGGTGTCAATTGGGAATCCTCCAGCCGCCGATGCTAAAAGCGAGGGCATGATCGGTTCGGCGATTCGCGTCTTCCTTGGGGTTCTCGGGATTGCCCTAGCGTCGGGGCCGGCGTCGGCAGGCGACATGCGTCCACCTGCAGGCGCAATCGCCATGCATGGCGAGCCGGCTTTGCCGCCAGGCTTCGAGCACCTGCCATACGTCAACCCGCAGGCGCCCAAGGGCGGCGCCCTCAATCTCGCCTATCTCGGCGCTTTCGACAGCTTGAACCCGTACAACATCAAGGCCCTGTCGACGGCGCAAGGGCTCATTGGCAACGTCTATCAGTCGCTGATGACACGCTCGGCCGACGAGCCGTTTACGCTTTACGGCCTCATCGCCAAGAGCATCGAAACCAATGCGGAGCGCGACAAGGTCGTCTTCCATCTCGATCCTGCCGCCAAATTCTCAGATGGAACGCCGATCACCGCGGCCGATGTCGTCTTCACCTTCAACCTCCTCAAGGCCAAGGGCCGTCCACAGCAGCGGGCCGCGTTCTCGCTCGTCAAGAGCATCGAGGCTCCCGACGACTGGACCGTGGCTTACGACCTTTCCGGCGCCAACGACCGCGAGTTGCCGCTGACGCTCGCGATCATGCCGGTCTTGTCGCACGCGCATATCGACGCCGAGCACTTCGAGGACCAGACGCTGCAGATTCCGGTTGGTTCCGGCCCCTACCGCGTCGCGGAGGTCAAGCCCGGGCAGGGCCTCACGCTGGAGCGCGACCCCAACTATTGGGCCAAGGACCGGCCCATCTCGCGCGGCCTCTACAATTTCGACCGGATTCGCATCGACTATTATCGCGACGCGACGGCGATGTTCGAGGCCTTCAAGGCCGGCCTGATCGACTACCGGGTCGAGGACAGCCCAAACCGATGGGGCAACGAATATAATTTTCCCGCCGCCAAGGACGGGCGCGTCATCAGGGCGGCCATATCGAGCGGCCTCCCGAAAGGCGTGTCTGGCTTCGCCTTCAACACCCGCCGACCCATTTTTGCCGACCCGCGCGCCCGCGAAGCGCTAGCCTCGATGTTGGACTTCGAGTGGCTCAACGCCAATCTCTACGATGGAGCGTACAAACGGTCGGAAGGGTTCTTCGACGACAGCGAGCTGTCGTCGATCGGCCGGCCGGCCTCGGAGCGTGAGCGGGCGTTGCTCGCCCCTTTTCCGGGCGCGGTGCGCGACGACGTGATGGAAGGCCAATGGCGGGCGCCGGTGTCCGATGGCTCGGGCCGTGACCGTGCGATCGCCAAACGCGCGCTCGATGAGCTTGCTGCAGCCGGCTACTCGCTCCGGGACGGC
The DNA here is from genome assembly GCA_963762335.1 of uncultured Alphaproteobacteria bacterium. Lineage (GTDB taxonomy): Bacteria > Pseudomonadota > Alphaproteobacteria > Rhizobiales > Beijerinckiaceae > Roseiarcus. Next base: position 61,666 of record CAVXKU010000023.1, read on the forward strand.
CGCCTTGTCGACGCGCATGGCGCGCCGCTCGCCTTCGAGATTCTGGTCAGGAACCGCGACGAGGAACGCCTGGCGCTCGCCTACGCGCGCAATCTCGCCCGCATCGGCGTGGCGGCGAATGTGCGGCTCGTCGACGAGGTGCAGTTCCAGCGCCGGCGCACAAGCTTTGACTTCGATATGATGATCGGCTCCTGGATCGCGTCGCCCTCGCCCGGCAACGAGCAGCGCGGCCGATGGAGTTCGGGGGCTGCCGACGCCCAGGGCGCCTACAATATCTCCGGCGTCCGCTCGTCCGCGGTCGACGCGATGATCGCGGCGATCCTGGCTGCCAAGACCAATGAGGACTTCGTCGCCGCGGTGCGGGCGCTCGACCGGCTGCTGATCTCCGGTTTCTATATTGTGCCATTGTATTATGCGCCGGAGCAGTGGATCGCCTACTCGGCCGAGCTGGGCCGGCCCGACAAGACGCCCCTGTTCGGAGTCGAACTGTCCACCTGGTGGCGGCGCGAGAAATGAGCGTGACCGTGCGGGGCGAAAGATTCGGACATAGCCAGCCGAACAAGCCCAAAACGGTCAAATCGACGCGGCGGAGTCGCTGGAGTCATCCTGGCGATTTGGGTGCGCGACAGCACGCTTGTTTTAACCGTCGCCAGCGCCACATAAAAAGCGAGCAGAAGCGGAGCGTCGGCGATGAGCCCAGTGGATCAAATTCTGACCATCGATGTTGTCAGCGACGTCGTGTGCCCCTGGTGCTACGTCGGCGAGAAACGGCTCGAAGAAGCGCTCGCGGAAGAGGCGGGGCCGGTTGTGGTGCGCTGGCGACCCTACCAGCTCGACCCGACAATTCCCGAAGGCGGGCTAGATCGCACCGAGTACATGGAGAAAAAATTCGGCAAGAGCGGCAGGCTGCAATCGGTTCACGAGAATCTCACGCGCCTCGGGGCAGAACTTGGCGTTCCGTTCGCCTTCGACAAGATCAAGCGCTCGCCTAACACCCTTGACGCCCATCGGCTGATTCGCTGGGCCGCAGCGGCTGGCGTACAGGCGGAAGTCGCCGATCGGCTGTTCAAGGCCTATTTCGTCGAGGGACGCGACATCGGCGACCGCAAGGTGCTGGTCGCCATCGCCAGCGAATGCGGCCTCGATGTCGATGAGATCGAAACACAGCTGGCCGATGGCGCTGACGCCGACTTGGTGCGCCAGGAAATCGAGCAGGCGCAGGCGCTGGGGGTGAGCGGTGTGCCGTTCTTCATCTTCGGCGGTCGCGTCGGCGTTCCGGGCGCTCAGGAGCCTTCGGTGCTGCGGCGGGCGATGGCGCAAGCGCGGCAGGAGATAGCGGACTCCGCCAACGAAGAGCCGACCGAGAGCATCTATCGAGCTTAGCGCAGATCGTGCGCCCCGCGGACTTCACCCATCGCGTCCTTAAAAGCTCTGGTGAGAAGGTTTCCTCGGCGCAGCTCATTATTGATTGCGCGGCCTCCAAATAATGACCACCCATATCGCTATGGCGAGTAGGATTCCGACGCCGACGATGATTGTCAGCGCATAGGCGGCCGGAGCGGTCATGTTTTCTCTTTGAATGGCCGTGTTGATCCGCCGGAACTCGAGAACGCTGCTCGTCAGCATGCGGTTTCGGAATGGTGTTCCCAGAGCTGCTCTGCGCGGCTCCGGTGTCGAGTTCCTGATGGCTGAACCCGGTTGAGCTTAGGCCGCGTCGGCGAGCCGGTTGACGAACTCGGGCGGCAATTCGACACGCGGCGTCCGATCCTCGCTCAGCTGCGCAGATGGCGCGTTGAGCTCCAGCAGTGTCCCACGCGTCGAAGGCCTTGTGAAATCCGCTATCGAGATCGACGACTGGCCGTCGTCGTTGACCGGAGAAAAGTTCAGGATTTGCGGTAGCCGACCAGCGGAAGCGGAAATGGAGGCCTCGCGCGCGAAACTCGCAGCCTCGATCCTCGCCGCCTCGGCCGCGAAGCGCCACAGCAGCGCCAGAGCTTTGGTGAGCGTGGGATCGTCGCGCCGCTCGCATTCCTCGATGACCTTTTGCACCAGCGACAATTTGAGCCCTTCGCCAACTGTCCCTGCCTAGGTAAGTCTTGCTTGCCTCGAGCGCGGCGCAAAAAGCGGGCATGAGGCTTTTTTTCAAGCCTGCTCGACGAGCGAGCGCGGCAAAGCCTTGCGCGCGCGGCTTGAGCATGAAGCCGGCGACGCGCGGCAGCGGCAGACCCGAGAGTTCCGCCATGGCCGCGGCAAACAGCGTTCGTTCTCCACCCAGCAGCGAGCGCAGCAGCAAAGCCGGCGTCAACGCGCCCGCCGTGCGCAGCGCCCTCGCAAGCTCGGCGCGCTCGTCCTTCTCGCATGACGAAGCGATCGAACAGATCGCCTGATCGCGCGCCTCGCGGGCTAAGTGTTCCGCTCGCTCGGGCGGCATCCACAGCGACGCCTCGATGCTCAAGTCCTTAGCCGCCGCCACCGCGATGCGCGCTCTCAAGTTCGCGGGCAGCGCCGCACGGGCGAGTAGCGCGTCGCGCACGCTCGCGTCGTCGTTAAAGCGGGTCAGGATACGGCCGAGCAATTCTGCCGGAAGATCCACGTCGAGATTGCCGATGAGCGAGAGCACCGCGTCGTGTTCTCCCGTCTCGGCCAGCGCGGCGGCGGCTTGGCGCGCAAGATTTGGTCGGCGCGCCAGCGCCATCCTGGCGGCGAGGTCTCCGTTCGTCGCGCACGCGACCAGATCGGCGTCGGTCAGCACAGGCGAATATTGAATCACCGGGGCGGCCGCTTCCGGATCGTCCGCCGCCAGCGCGAGGATCACGGCGCGCGGCGCTTCGCGCGCCCTGCACAAGGCTTCCGCGAGCGCTTGGCGCACCACGATCGAAGGGTCGTCGAGCAGCGCCATCATCGCGAGCGCCGCCTCGGCGCGCAATGGCGGCGCCAACCCGGAGTGGAGATACGCGCGCGCGAGCGCGCTTGCGCCTTCCGCGCGTGCGTCTGCGTCGGCCGATTGCGCCCAAGCGAGAAATCGGCGCACTATGTCGGGCTTGGCGACAGGCTGCGGCGCCAATAGCTTCGATGTCGGTAGGTTGGCGTTCACGTCGGCCTCCCTCGCCGGTCATGGCGGTAGATGATAATCGTGTAGATTGCATTATCACGGTTAAAATCAACTTAAGGTTGCGTATCGATGGAAAGCGAGCGTCTTCGTCATCCACGCGGCGGCCTCTACTTTGAGGCGTTTTCGGCCGGCCAGGTGTTTCGGCACGGGCTGACCCGGACCGTCACGCAAATGGACAACATGCTCTTCTCCAACATGACGCTGAACCCGCAGCCGCTGCACATCGATGCACATTTTTGCGCTACCGAAACCGAATGGGGCCGGCCGCTTATGAATTCGTTGTTCACGCTTGGGCTGATGATCGGCATTTCCGTCAACGACACTACGGTCGGCACGACGATCGCCAATCTCGGCATGACGGATGTCGCTTTCCCGGCGCCGTTGTTTGAAGGGGACACTGTTCGCGTGGAATCGGAGGTGATCGGCGTGCGTGGCTCGAAGTCGCGGTCCGATGCGGGGCTGGTCGAGTTCCGGCACCGCGCGTTCAAGCAGGATGGAACGCTGGTCGCCGAGTGTCGCCGTACCGCCTTCATGCGCCGGTCCGAACCTGAGACGCTGACGGCCTGAGCGCTGATGCGCTCGCTTCTGATGGCGCCCGCGGACGAGGGAAGGCTAGCCGAAGCGCTCGCGAGCGCCGCGGACGCGGTCGTTGTCGATCTTGCCCGTGTGGGTCCTGACGGGCGAACCGCGGCCCGGGCTGTGGCCGCGCGGTTTCTCGATGGAGCGCGAGACCGAGTGGGCGGCCCGGCGCTCGGCGTATGGATCAGTCCGCTCGATTCGGGCGAGACCGATCCCGATCTCGACGCGGTGATGGCTGGCGCGCCTCAAGCGATCCTGCTGAGCGGAAGCGTGGGAGCCGCGAGCGTCCAGCAGCTATCCGCCAAACTCGCGGTGCGCGAGGCCGATTTCGCCCTCGCGGACGGCGCCACGAAAATCATCGCCGTCGCGGATGCGGCCTGCTCCCTGTTCAGCATGGGTTCTTATCGCGGCGCGAGCGCGCGCCTTGTGGGGATAGCCTGGAGCGCCCAGGCGTTGTGCGCCGACATCGGGGCAGAAACCGCGCGTGACGGCCCCGCCTCCGGTGGCCCCTATCGCCTGGCGCGCGACTTGACGCTGCTCGCCGCAACCTCCGCCGGCGTCGCGGCGATCGATACGGTCTTTTCAGATCTTCGCGACCAAGAGGGCCTGCGCGCCGAGGCGCTCGCTGCGCGGCGCGACGGCTTTACCGGCAAGCTTGTGCTCGACCGTGCTCAGGTGAGCGTCATCAACGACGTCTTCCCGTAGCGGACGCCGCCATCGGTCGAGACTCGGCCGCTGACGATGCTGTATTGCGGCCGACTTATCTACTCGACTGAGTCTTTGCGCGCCTTGATCTCAGCCACCCATTGCTCGGCGTTTTTCGAGCGGGTGCAGACGATTTTCACGTATTCGGATCCATCGGTTTGCACAAGATCTGTGCGGGCAATCATCGTCTGCCCATTCAGGGCGCACATCATCGGATTGTCGACCGTTGGACCCCGTACCACGTCAACTGCAGTTTTCGCCTGACAATCCGCGTGCGACAGCGCGGTCGAGCAAATTAGAATCATGATAGAGTACACTAGCGCCCCCGAAGTTTGTTGGTTTGTGGCCATTTTGCATTCACGAATGCAGTCGGCTCTGTTCGCAACTACTGAGTTGTTACAAGTTGCAACATAAGGTTGTCGCAAATCCCGTGCCGTGACCTCAGTCACAGTGCGGTGCAGCATTTCTCCTTTGGAAGTGCGTTCGCGCCGGCGCGCTGCGCCGGCCGTTGCATGAACGAGTTTCGGTTTAATCTACGGATTAAAACGATCGAATTTTAGCCCTTGGACTATAGCGTTCCGGCGAACGGTCGAACCATCGGGTCGCGGGCCGCCGAGACATCGATGACGTTCGTCCAGAGGATCCTGTCCCCGCTCCAGCCGGTTGTCGCGACCCTGCTTTCGCCGTCGTCGATCTGCTCGATCTATTCGCTGGGGCTCGCGATCCTGATCGCTTTCGCTTGGCTTGCCGTGAGGCGGAAGCGCCGCCGCCGCCCCATCGTTGTAAGAGCACTGGCGCGCGCGATTTTCCCGCGCCGGATTCTTATGCATCGCTCGACCTTCGCCGATGTCGGTTACTGCGTCATCGGGATCGCGAGCCTCGGCGCGATTCTCGGTTGGGCGGTTGTTTCGACCTCATGGATCAGCGATGGGGTGGCCACGTTCCTGACGCGCGGCCTCGGTCCCGCCCCGCAACTCCACGCGCCCGATTTTCTGCTCAACGCCGCGCGGACGGGCGCGCTCTTTCTCGCTTATGAGCTGGGCTTCTTCATCGATCACACGCTGAAGCATCGCGTTCCGGCGCTGTGGGAGCTGCATAAGGCCCACCACTCGGCCGAGGTGCTGACGCCGCTGGTCAACTTCCGCGTTCACCCGCTCGATTCGCTGATCCTCGCCAACAATCTCGCGTTGTTCATCGGCGTGATCGGAGGGGTCGCGCAGTATACGCTCGGGCGAAAGGCTGTGTCGTTCACCCTCTTCGATCAGAACGTGCTGATGCTGCTTTACATCTACCTGACGGCGCAGCTGCAGCACAGCGAGATCTGGATTCCGTTCACCGGCGTCTGGGGGCGCCTGTTCATGAGTCCCGCGCACCATCAGCTGCATCATTCCGCCGACCCGGCGCATTTCAATTGCAACATGGGCGCAAGCTTGGCGATCTGGGACTGGCTCGCAGGCAGCTTGCGGATGCCCTCGGTCGAGCTCGCCCGGACTCGCCTTCGGCGCCACGGGACACACCCACGACCCGCACGGCGTGATGGGCCTGGTCGTCGACCCCGTCGTGAAGGCGCTTGAAGCGCTCGTTGGCGCGACCGCTTCCAGACGTAGAGCGGCGGCGAGCTCCGAACCCCCTTCGGTTGGCCAAACAGCCTACCCGCCGCCGATTGCAAAAATTGAATTGCGCGGCGACTGAGCCGCTCAATGCAGTAAGTTTTAGCGAGACGGCGGCACGCCGGCCGTGATCGGCGTCACACCGTAAACACGTCGTGGCAGCGGGGATAAGGGCCGCTCACTCCGCCGCGACGGAAACTTCCGATGCGGGACGCGGCCGGCGCGCAGCGGGCGGCGCCCTGGCGTGCGGAGGCGTCTGCGGCTCGTCCGATTCTCCGACGAACCGGCTGAACAGGCGCCAGGTGAAGCGGCCCAGATCGTCGAGCACGGTGAACACCGCGGGCACGAAAACGAGCGACAGCATCGTCGACATGATGAGGCCGCCGATCACCGCGATCGCCATCGGCGAGCGGAAGCCGCCGCCGTCGCCCAAGCCCAAGGCGGATGGGAACATGCCGGCCGCCATCGCGATCGTCGTCATCACGATCGGCCGCGCGCGCTTGCGGCCCGCTTCGACCAGCGCCTGAGTACGCGGCGTTCCGCGCCCGATCTCCTCGACCGCGAAGTCGACGAGCATGATGGCGTTCTTGGTGACGATGCCCATCAGCATCAGAATGCCGATCACCACCGGCATCGACATCGCCTTGTGGGTGATCAGCAGAGCGATGATCGCGCCGCCAATCGAGAGCGGCAACGAGATCAGGATGGTGATCGGCTGCAGGAAACTGCCGAACAACAGCACCAGGAGCCCGTAGACCATCATGAGGCCGGCGCCCATCGCCGCGGCGAAGGAGGCGAACACCTCGCTCATGATCTCGACGTCGCCAGTCTCGCGAATTTCGACGCCGGGCGGCAGGTTCTTGGCCGTGGGCAACGCATGGATCGCCGCGACCGCGGCGCCGAGCGCGGCGTCGCCGCGCAGATCGCCCTCGATGGTCACGCGCCGCGAACGATCGTAGCGGTTGATCGCGGTCGGTCCGTGCGCGATCGCGAAGTCCGCGACCGCGGACAAGGGCGTCGTCGCTCCGCCGCTCGTGGGCACGCGCAGATCTTGCAGGAGCCCGACGCGCGACCGCGCCGACTGCTCGAGCTGGACCCGGATCGGGACCAGTCGATCGCCGGCGTTGAACTTGGCGAGATTGGCGTCGATGTCGCCAAGCGTGGCGACGCGGATCGTGTCGGACAAAGCCTCGGTCGAGACCCCGAGATCGGCGGCGACCTGAGGTTTCGGCACGACGCGCAATTCCGGCCGGTCGAGCTCGGCTGTCGAGATCGGATTTTCGATCATCGGAATCGATCGCATTTCGCTTGCGATCTGATTCGCCGTGTCATTGAGGACATCAATGTCAGGTCCCGCAATGATGAGCTGCAGGTCGCGCTGGCCATTGTCCTTGAGGAACCAGAAACGGATGTCCGGCTGATCGGCGAGGATCGCGCCGATGCTGAGCTGCATATCCTGCTGCGTCGCCTCGCGCTTCGATTTGTGAACCAGATTGATGATGACCGTCGCCTTGCGCGGCTCGTCGTCCGAGCCGCCCAGGAGCTTGCCGCCGAAGATGAGCGCCGAGCGAACTTCGGGCATCGCGCGCAATTTCTCCGAGATCGCGCGGGTGACGCGGTCGGTGTCTTCGAGCCGCGAACCCGGCGGCAGCTCGACGGCGAGCAGCGCGCGACCGTAGTCGTCCGGCGGAACGAAGCCGGACGGCAGAAGCCGAGTCGACCAGAGCGAAGCGGCGAAAATCAAGGCGCCAACGAACAGCGTCACCCAGCGATGGCGCACAGAAGCGCGCACGAGCCGTGTGTAGAAGCGCATGATCGCGCCGTCGCGCTCGACCTCGTCATGGGGCGCACGCAGGAAATAGGCGGCGATCACGGGTGTGACGAAACGCGCGACGAGCAGCGAGAACATTACGGCGATCGCCACCGTCAGCCCGAATTGGCGGAAATATTGTCCGGCGATGCCGCCCATGAAGCTCACTGGCGAGAAGATCGCGGCGATCGACAGAGAGATCGCGATGACAGCAAGCCCGATTTCGTCGGCCGCCTCGAGCGAGGCGCGATAGGCCGACTTGCCCATGCGCATATGTCGGACGATGTTCTCGATCTCGACGATCGCGTCGTCGACCAGAATGCCGGTCACGAGCGTGATGGCGAGCAGGCTCACGAGGTTCAGGGAGAAGCCGATGACGTCCATCGCCCAGAAGGTCGGAATGACCGACAGCGGCAGCGCAATTGCCGTGACGAGCGTCGCGCGCATATCGCGGAGAAAGATGAACACGACGACGATGGCTAGAGCCGCGCCCTCGATCAGTGTCTCCATGGTCGAATGATAATTGCCGACCTCGCTGTCGACCTGGGTGTCGACTTTGGTGAATTTCACTTCCGGATGCGCGGCCTGGATTTTCTCCAGCCGCTTCTCGATCAACGCGTCGACCGTCACGTCGCTTGCGCCCTTGGCGCGGGTCACGCCGAAAGCGACGATCGGCTCGTCGAAGAGGCGCGTGAAAGTGCGCGGCTCAGCCGCGCCATCGCTGACAGTCGCAAGTTCGTCGAGCCGGATCCTGCGCCCGCCCGGCAGCGCGATCGGCAGCGCGGCGAGATCTTCGAGCTTGCGCGCGCCCGCAAGCGTGCGGATCGCCTGCTCCTGGCCGGCAAGCTCACCGCGGCCGCCGCCAAGATCGACGTTGTCGGCCCGCACCTGCTCATTGACGGTCGCCGCCGTGACGCCGAGCGCGAGCAGCTTTTCCGGATCGAGCGCGACGCGGATCTCACGATCGACCCCGCCGAACCGCTTGACCTCGCCGACGCCATGAATGCTTTGCAAGTCCCGCGCGACCGTGTCGTCGATCAACCATGACAACTGCTCAGTCGAAAGCCCCGGCGCCGAGGCGGCGTAGGTGACGATCGGCAACCCTTCGATGTCGATCCGGCTGATGATCGGCTCGTCGATGGTGCGCGGCAGATCGGTGCGGATCTTGGCGATCTGATCCTTCACGTCGTTGAGCGCGCGGTCGATGTCGACCGATCCGACCGTGAACTGCACGATGGTCGAGGACGATCCGTCGGTGACGGTCGAGACGATGTGCCAGACACCGTTGACGCTGGCGACCGCGTCCTCGACTTTCTTCGTCACCTGCGACTCAAGTTCCGATGGCGCGGCGCCCGACTGCGTGATGAGCACCTGAACGATCGGAATGTCGATGTTCGGAAAGCGGGTGATCGGCATCGACCGGAAGCTGATGAGGCCCGAGAATCGTCAGTACGGCAAAGCCGACGATCGCGGGGATGGGCTTGCGGATCGACCAGGCCGAGACGTTGAGGCGCATCGGTTCGGTCTCTTAACCGTCGGCTGCGGCGACTTCGGCGGTCGGCCGCACCCTGTCGCCAGCCCGCAAGAAAGCGGCGGCGCGCGCGACCACGCTCTCGCCGTCGGCGACGCCGGTCTGGATTTCCACCCAACCGCTGTCGGCGATGCCTGCCTTCACTTGCCGCACCTCGACCTTGCCGTCGCGCACGATATCGAGGCGGGCCTCTTCGCCGTCCTGCGCCAGCGCGGCTGCTGGAACGCCGACGCCTTCACGGCGCGCGCGTTCGACCTGGCCCGAGGCGAAGGCTCCGATGTGAGCGCGCGAAACGTCCTCGAGGGCGATGCGCACCTTGCCGGTGCGGCTCGCCTTGTCGACCTCCTGGTTCACGAGCCGGACGCGACCCGAGACTGGCCCGTCGACGCCCGGCAGCTTCAACTGCGCCGGCATGCCGACGGCAAGCCCAGCCAGCGACTGCTCGGGCACGTCGGCCTCGAGGTCGATCGCTCCATCCTGGATGATGCGGAACAGCGGCTCGCCCGAGATGGAAGCGGACGCGCCGACCTTGGCCGACCGCCTGCTGACGATTCCCGCCACGGGAGCCCTCACCTCTGTGCGGTCGATCCGCACTTGAAGCTCCCGCCGCTCGGCATCGCGGCTCTTGCGATCGGCCTCGGCGACGCCAAGCGCATTCCGGGCGGCGGCCAATTGGGCCTGCGCCGTCTTCATCGCCATCTCGCGCTGCTCTATCGTGGACGCGGCCATCACGCCGTCGCCAAGCTTGCGCGCCCGATCGAAATCGGCGTTGGCGTATTGCGTTTGCGCCTGAGATTGCTGAATCAGGCTCTCCGCCTGAGCGATCGACGCATCGGCGCGTCTGGTCGCCGCGTCGTTCTGGGCCATGAGCGCGTCGAGCTGGCTGCGATCGAGACGGGCGAGCACTTGGCCCTCCTTCACCCGATCGCCGTCCTCGGCGTCGATTTCGATGATCGTAAGCCCATCGATGCGCGCGGCCACCTGCGCTTCCTCGCGGGCCACAAGCGTTCCCGAAACGAACAGCCGATCCACGAACTCGCGTTTGACCGCGGGGATGACGCTGATTGCGGGCGGGTCGACCGAGCGCGGCCGTTCGGCTGCGGCCAGCGCCGGGCAGGCTGCGGCCTTGTCCGGGGCGATCTTGTCAGTGAGCGCACGCGGAAGGGCGCAGGGCGCAACTGCGCCGGCCGTCCAGACGCCCCCGATCGCAGCGACTGCCGCCGCAGCGACGATGATCAGAGCCCGCCTCATCGACGCGCCTCCACGTCGGGCGCGGCCCGATTCAGGCGACAGCGCGCCAGCGAACAGCGCCTTGACCACGCCGACCGCCATTGGACCCTCGGCTTCGGCGTCAAAATCGCGCTCGAGCGCAATTCGTTTGAAGAGGCCGGCAACAAAGGTGAACAAGAAGCGCGCCCCAAAACGAGAATCGAGCTGCTGGGAGGCCACGCCGCCAGCTTTCGCTGCGTCGATAAGCGTCTCCAGCCGCGAGAGCACCTCGGCGTCGATCGTGCGGGTCATTGCGGCCACACGCGGATTGTGGCCAGCCTCGGCCCATATCTCGACGAGGAGCCGAGCCTTCTCTGGAGCCTTTGCGAGCACGTGCTTGTGCAAGCCGCAGCGAACAGCCTCCTGGATGTGACGGTTGTCGGCCATCAGCTCGCCGAAAGCCTGAGCAAGTTGCGCCTGATCGAGTTCGCAGAGGCCCTCGACGATTGCCTCTTTGGACGGGAACGAACGGTAGAGATTGCCGGCGCTCATACCGAGTTCGTCGGCGATGTGCTGCATCGTCGTCGCATGAAAGCCATGCCGGACGAACGCGCGCTCTGAGCCTTCCAAAATTCGCTGGCGCCGCTGGGCGTCGGCTGGTCGCCGTCCGATAGAAACGGAAGTCACGGACATAGTTGGTTCCATGAGAATGAACGTTCATTCTCATGATGGGCGAATGCGGTTCCTCGCAATGGCCTAGCGGGGACGAGAGCCTTGGCCTACTCGGCCAGACCGGTCGAAAGCGATTGGCGTCTGCGATTTCGGCGAGGTCTTGCAGAAAACCGGAAAACAGAATTAAGCTTGCTCCATGAGCAATCGAATTGGCGCATCCCGCACGCGCATCGACGCCGGTGGAGCTCGTTCCGGCGCTGCCGCCGGCGCGGCCAAGGGCCCGAGAAATTTCTTTCAGCGAAAATCCCGTGTAACCCATTGAAAAGGCTCGATTCGGACGAGAGAATCCAAGGAAATCCAAGCGAATCCAATACCTCCGAACGGGGGTTTTTGTCACGAAAAGGCCACGCGCCAAGAAAATCCAAACCAGGTCGACCGTCTAATGCGAGCAGCCGCCAAGGCTGCCCTTGAGGCGGTTCGTCGGGATTAGAACGGAAGCAGGCGCCGCAATGCGCCTGCGAGGCTCGAACTCGGCGCCGGATCAAATCTGTTCTGACTGAGGGCGTTGAACTCCCTATGGACTTCCTTTCTCCAGATCGGGATGCTGCAGCTGACGGCCATGTAAAAAGCGCGCCGTTCACCCACGATGCTGGCGATGGGCTCCACGTCGTGAAAGGCGCGGTTCGATTGCAGCGAAGCGATCAAGAGGCCGGCTGCTGGACGGTATTCTTTCTTCAGCACGGGCTTGTTTCGCCTCAGGCCATACAAGCGATGAACGCCGCCGACCATCGACTGCGGTGAATTGAGAAAGACAAGGATCGAGATCAGGCGCGGAGGATTGTCGACGTGAATCCCCCTGCCTCCGTTGTGGACTCCATAGCCCGCAGCGCCATAGCCGACATCGAATCGCGCGTAGAGAAAGGGGTCCTCGCCCCCGACGAAGGACTGGCCGCTTATTCTTCTCTCGACCGGGTCGGACACGGTCCTCAGTCTGAAGGGATCCGCTAGCAACTCGTTATTCCGGTGCGCCCGCTCAATCGGATCCCGAAAGAGCTCAAGGAACGCCTTCACGAACTCGGGCGAATAAACCTGTTGGTGCAACGCGCCATACGCCGCCGATTGGGAAATGAGGTTCTCGTACGCGAGATCGCCGGAAGTCAGATCTCCGTCCATGCGGATTGTCGGACCGAATTGTTCCCGCGGCGGGAAATCGGCGTTGAGCAGGTCCAATTGGTCGAGTGCGTTCGCGACAACGACGTGCGGAAAAGGGTCATCCACGACGCGCGCATCGGACAGGCCGTCGAGTCGAAGCGGCCTTAAGCCCACCACGCTCACCGGGCTACGCGCGCGCCACGACCGCCTTGCCAGGCGCGGAAGGCAGGAAGCCTCCCAACAGGCCGACCGCGGGCAGGAAGGCGCAGACGTGATAGACAAAGGTCAGGCTCGTCTTGTCCGCCAGCATGCCCAAGAGCGCAGCGCCAACGCCGCCCAAGCCGAAGCTCAGGCCGAAGAACAGTCCCGCGACCGCTCCGACATTGCCGGGAGTCAGTTCCTGCGCATAGACGATCATCGCCGAGAAGGCCGACGAGATGATGAGGCCGATCGCAATCGAATTGATGACCGTGCCGACAAGTCCGAGATGGGGCAGGAGCAGGGTGAAGGGCAGAACGCCGAGGATCGAGCCCCAGATCACGAACTTCGCGCCAAATCGATCGACCAGCGGCCCGCCGAGGAACGTCCCCGCCGCGACGGAGGCGAGGAACACGAACAGCAGCACCTGCGAGCTCTGAATCGACACGCCGAAAGTCTGGATCAGATAGAATGTGTAATAGCTGTTGAGGCTCGAGAGGTAGAGCACCTTCGAGAACAGCATCACGATCAGCACGAAAAGCGTGCGCCGCACGACGCGGGACGGATGGGCCGGCCCTGTCGCCGCAGCCGCCTTGCGAGGCCGAGCGCGAACGGCGGCGTACCAACGGCTGACGCCGGTCAGAATGACGACCGCCGCCAGGGCCAGCGCCGTGAAGATCAGCACCGAATGCTGCCCGAACGGCACGACGATGAAAGCCGCAAGCAGCGGGCCTAAAGATTGCCCAAAGTTTCCGCCGACCTGAAACAGGCTCTGCGCGAACCCGTGCCGGCCGCCTGACGCCGCGCGGGCGACGCGGGACGCCTCGGGGTGGAAGACGGCGCTGCCAATGCCAACCACCGCCACCGAGAGCAGGATCAGCAAATAGGAATTGGCGAAAGCCAAGAGCACCAGGCCGACCAGCGTGAACGCCATGCCCGCGGGCAGGATGAAATTCCGCGGCCGCTTGTCCAGGCTCATCCCGATCAGCGGTTGAAGGAAGGAGGCGGTGAGCTGGAAGACGAACGTGATGAGGCCGATCTGGAAGAAGCTCAGCGAGAATCGCTCATGAAACACCGGATAGAGCGCCGGCGCCAGCGACTGCATCACGTCGTTCAGCATATGCGAGGCGCTGAGCGCGATCAGGACGCCGACCGTCGCCGTCTCCACCCCCCGACTGCTCGTCGTGGAGGCATCAGCGTAGGTCTGCACAGTCGTCAAGGCTCTGTCCCCGAGCCTCGCGTCCCGATTCGCGCCGGCCCAAAAAATTCAGGCCGCCAAAAAAGGCGGCCTTATGTCAGGTATGCCTCAATTATGAGCGCTCCAGCCCCTCATTGTCAATTCGGAGACGGGTATTTCCGGCAGAAAGCGTTCAAAAGGGCGTGACGCGGACTATTTCGGCGCGAGAACCATGGTCATCTGGCGGCCTTCCATCAGCGGCTCAGACTCGACCTTGGCGATTGGCGCCGTTTCGACCTTGACGCGCTGCAAAAGCTTGTAGCCGATATCCTGGTGCGCCATTTCGCGGCCGCGAAAACGCAGCGTCACCTTGACCTTGTCGCCTTCGTCGAAGAACCGGCGCACCGAGCGCATCTTCACTTCGTAGTCGTGGTCGTCGATGCCCGGCCGGAGCTTGATCTCCTTGACCTCGACCACCTTCTGGCGCTTGCGCGCTTCGGAGGACTTCTTCTGCTCGAGAAAGCGATACTTCCCGAAATCGAGGATCTTGCAGACCGGCGGGGTGGCGTTGGGAACGATTTCGACCAGATCGAGCGAGGCCTCGTCGGCGAGCTGCTGGGCGTCTGAAAGATTGATGACGCCGCGATTTGTCCCCTCGGCGTCGATAAGCTGGACTTGAACGGCGCGAATGTCGCGATTGGTGCGCGGCCCGCCCTTCTCCGGCGCCGCGGTTGCTTTCATAGGTCGACGAATGGCCACTCTCCTGTTGTTGGCGTTTGAGGTTGCGCCGTCCTTCATGGACGCACGCACTATCCTCCCGACCAGAGCCATAAGCCCTGCGGGCCTTAGAAATGGGTCAGAAAGGGTCTGAAGTCAATCACTGCGGGCGTTGGAGCACGCGAATGACGCCCCGATCGGCCTTCGCAATGGAGAGCGGAAATACCCACAGCATCCTTGAGTGGCGCGCGATGGAAGACCGCCAGCACTCGCCACCTCGCGAAAACTTCGCCGAAAAATGGTTTGGCTAATCGTCTCTCCCGCTGCGCCTCACACCGCCGCTCTCTCTCACCCAGGCGAAGGTCACCATTCCAAGCAGCAACGCTAGGCCGAAGAACCCCGAGGCGAGTGAAGTCGAGCGCGAGCCAATCAATTCAGTCGATCCCGTCCGCTTGATGCCTATGTAGTCGGCGCCGCCATAGCTGGGAGACGGGTTCAAGCCAACCACGCGCGGCAAAGTGATCGCGTCGCCCGCGCCCGCCGAAATGCGCCGCGACGTGCCGCCGGTCGCCTCCACAGTCGGACGAAGCTTTTCGGTCGTCGAGACGATGTCCCGCATTTCCAGCGGATTCTCCTGGCCGACATTGACCAGCGCGACATGGTCCCCGTCCTGGGCGCGATAGAGGCCGAATCGGTTGACCGTCACATGCGCGCGGCTCAGGCCCGGCGCGTAAGGCGTCATGTCAAGCTTGGTTTTCGAGCCGTCCGGGCCGACAAGGTCGGTCTCCCGCGCTTCACCACTCACGCTCTGGCGCTCGACGGTCACCTCGCGCCCCTTGGCGCTGGCGCGCAAAGCCTCTTCTTCCAGATCAGGTTCCTTCATCAGCCAATGGGCGAGGCGACGCAGCAGGTCGAGATAGGGGCCGCCGCCATCGTAGCCGCGCGCCCAAAGCCACATCTGGTCGCTCAACAGCAGGCCCACGCGTCCCTTGTCGACCCGCGACAGCACAAGGAGCGGCTTGTCGTCCGCGCCGCTCATAACCGTCACGCCGTTCGTCGGCTTCGCGCCGACCAAGCGAAACCACCGGCCCCAGTTCGGTTCGCCATTGTCGGCGTCGAGACCGTTCAGACCTCGGGTCACTGGATGGCGCAGGCCCTCTTCGGACACCCGGGCGCGATACGGGCCCTCAGCGTCGTCGCCGCTGGGCTCAGCCGGCGAAATGCTGCCGAGTGGAGAATAGAAAAGGCCGTCGGGGGTGGAGAATTCCGGCCCTTCCGACATCAGCAAAGCGCCGCCGTCTCGCACGTACTTGGCAATGTTGTCCAAATAGACATACGGCAGAATCGACTGCTGCGCGTATCGATCGAAGATGATGAGGTCGAAATCTTTAATCTTGCGACCGAACAGATCAGCGACTGGAAAAGCGATCAACGACAACTCGTTGATCGGCGTCCCATCGGCGCCCTTCTCCGGCGGACGCAGGATGGTGAAATGCACAAGATCGACGTTGGCGTCGGATTTCAGCAGATTGCGCCACATTCGTTCGCCAGGATGCGGCTTGCCGGAGACGAGCAACACTCTGAGCTTGTCGCGCACGCCCTCGATGTTGACGACGGCGCGGTTGCTGTCTGTGGCGATCTCGCCTTCGACCGGCGCTATTTCGAGCTCGATTACGTTCGGAGCCTGGATGGTCGATCGGCGCCTTCACATCGATCCGCTCTCCGACCTTGGCGTCGATGGTGGCGATTGTCTCGCCGTCTCGCCGTACCGTGAGCTTGACAGGCTCCCCATGGTCGGCGCTGTCGAGGACGCGCGCTTCGATGACCTGGTCCTTGCCCACGATGCCGTAGCGCGGCGCCTCCAACAGCTCGATACGCCGTTGCCGTTCGCCTTCGTGGCCGGTGATCAACGCGTGCACCGGCGCGTTGAAGCCAAGCGCGGCCGCGGACTGCGGAATGTCGTTCACGTCACCGTCGGTGATGATGATCGCGCCACCAACGCGCTCGGGGGGGGCGTCGGAAAGGGCGCCGCGCAGAGCGGCGAAAAGTTTGGTCCCCTCGGTTTCGGATTCGTCGCGCGAGGTCTCGACCACGCGGAGATCAACGTCTCCGAGCGTCTTGAGCCGAGCTTCGATTTCGTCTCGCGCTTTGTCCGTTTGATGTGGCCGCTCGCCAATGTCCTGGCTCTCCGATCGATCGACCACTACGGCGACGATATCCTTCAGCGGGCGCCGGTTCTCCTGAACGAGATTGGGATCGAACAGAGCGAGCAGCAGGAGCGCCATGCTCAACGCGCGCAGCCACGCGCCACGGACGCCGCGCCAGATGAGCCCGATCGAGATGGCGAGCGCCGTAGCGGCCAGGGCGTAAATCGCCGGCCATGGAAGGAAGGGAGAAAGTGCGATCGACCAGGCGCTCAACGAGTCAGCCTTTCCAGAATGTCCTTCGCGTGGACCTGATCGGCCTTGTAATTCCCGGTGAGCGTATACATGACGAGATTTACGCCGCTGCGCAGGGCGAGTTCGCGCTGGCGCGCGCCCCCGGGAATAAGCGGATACAGCGGTCGCCGGTCGGCGTCCTCCGCCCAGGCCGCTGCAAGATCGTCAGAAGCGATGATGATCGGTGAAACGCTGTCGCCCGCGCGCGCCGGGCGCTGGACACGGTCAGTCGGGTCGGGCGGCGGAAGCGCCTCGATCCAAGTCTGTCCGATTGCCGTGCGCCCAACGACGCGGTCGAGCAGATAGAATGTCTTTGTCAGCACATGGTCGTGGGGAATCGGCTCCAGTTCCGGGACGTCGACACCTTGCAGGAGCGCGCGCAACCAGAGCGTTTCAGCCGTCGGCGGTCCGCCCGGATGCGCCGTCAATGCGTCGCGCGTGTCGAAAAGCATTGTGCCGCCGTTTTTCATGAACGCGGCGATTCGCGTGCGAGCTTCGGGCTTGGGTTGCGGCAGCCCGGCGACAATCGGCCAATAAATAAGTGGATAGAAAGCGAGTTCGTCACGCGCTGGATCGAGCGCGACCGGATCGGCAAGTTCTGCCGAGGTGCGGGAACCAAGCACCCGCGTCAGCGCCATCAAACCAAGTTTCGAGGTTTCATCGACCGACGCATCGCCTGTCACGACATAGGCGAGCCTGGTCGACAAAGCGGCATCCATGTCGCGATCAGATATCGGCTGCGATTCCGCAGCTCGGGCTTGGTGTGGGACAGCAGGGAGACCCAGTACTGCGACAAGCGCAAGGGCGGCGAGCGCTCCTTTTCGCCGCAACGGCGCCCCACCCACAAGCCAGATCGAAACGAGCGCATCGATCATCAAGCCGATGAGAGCCGCCGGCAGGAGCCAGCGGCGAAGATCGAGCGGCGGAGCGACTGCGAGCGCGCCTTCATGCACAACAAGTCGCCCATAGTTGGCGGGAGCCAATTGATCACCCGCCGCCAGAACGTTGACGGCCCGCAGCGAATCGCGAGCGCCATAAAAACCTGGCGGGTGAAGCGAATCACCGACACCGGAAAAGTCATCGCCAATCGGTTCAGCTTGCGGCGGCGGGAGGCCGAGTACGCCGAAACCGTTCAGCGTTCGCACGGGCGGGCGGACGGCCCCATGCTCTCCGACCGTCCCTTTGGCGGCGCCTTGGCCCGGCGCCGTCTGCTTCCGCCACAATTCGACGCAGCATATCGACGAATAGACCGGACAAGGGGAGATTCGACCAAGTGGTGTCAGCGGTCACGTGGAACAGCACTATGAGGCCCTTGCCGCGGCGCTCGGCGGTGACAAGCGGTGTCCCGTCAGCAAGGTGCGCCCACGTCTTGTCCGCAAGTCCAGCCTCGGGCTCGGCGAGCACTTGACGCGTCACCGTCACTTCCTCCGGAGCGGCAAGGCCGAAGAACGGGCTTCCTGCCTCGAAAGGCGCGATATGCCTCGGGCTCTCCCAGGACAATGCGCCGCCGAGCAAACGTCCGCCGCGGCGAAGAGCCGTAGGGATTAAGGTATCGTCGCCGGCGGCGAGACGCGTTCCGGCAAAGCGCAGCAGCACGCCGCCGCGGTCGACGAATTGCGTGATTGCCTCGAGTTCTGGACCTGGCGCCACGCTCATGTCGGCGAGGACGAGCACCGAAGGCTTTTGCTCGAGCAGCGAGATGATCGGATCGGTCGAGGAATCATGCCACTCGCTGACGTCGGCAAACGGTTGAAGCGCGCGCTTGAGATAATAGTTGGGCGCAAGAAGAGGCTGTGCGACGTCTGCACTCGCGCCTGAAGCGATCGCTACTCGTCGTCGTCGAGAGCGTTCATCGATGAGCCACGCCGCGCCCGCTGAGTGTTCGCCGTCAATGGAGACCTGGTTGACGTCGTTGCGCAACTCGACCGGCAAATCGAACTGCGCGTTGACCGCCAACTTTGCGCCAAAGTCAAAACCCGCCCGGCCAACTTCCCGTCCTTGCGCGTCAAGCGCTCGCACCATCCCCGTCGTTGGCGCGCGCCCATCCGACCGCGTGAGTCGCGCCGTCAGCGCGCCCGCCTCGTTGTCAGCCCCGGTGAGCGCGAGCGCGCCCCTTCCGTCGGTGACCACCTCCACCGAATGGGCGAACGCCGCAAGGCGCGTCGAAAAAGCGCTTGCGCCGCCGAGTTCGACCGCATCCGCGATCCACAGGATGTCGGTCTTCGGTTCGCGAGCGAGAAATCGCTCGATCGCCGGCAACGCGGCAGCGCGGTCGGGCGCATAAGGAACCGGCATGAGTGAGCGCAACCGACCTTCAACCCCGGCTCTGTCAAGCGGTTCGATGTCCTTTCCGCCTTGCGAAAGGGCTTGGACCGCAACGATTCGGCCAGATCGCGCCGCCGCCGCCGCCCGTTCTCTGGCGAAGTCAATTCGCTTGTCCCAAGCCGGCGCCGCTGCAAATCCGTCGTCGATGAGGACGACAAGCGGCCCCGATCCGGTGAACGAAGCGAAACGGTTCCATAACGGTTCGGCCATTGCAAGAATGATCAGGGCCCCAATCGCGAGCCGAAGCGCCAGGATCGGCCATGGCGTGCGCGCCGGCGTCGTCTCGCTAGGATTCAATCCCATGAGAAGCCGCAGCGGCGGAAACATTGCTTGTCGAGGAGCCGGCGGTGTGACGCGCAACAAAAAATATAGCCCGACGAGACCAACCAAGGCCGCCAGAACAGCGGGGGCGGCGAAGGCGAGCGGTAGTCCGAACATCGCTCAGGCGCTCCGCAGACCGGTGGCGGATTCCGGCGCAGAAAGGCGCATGCGCAGCGCCAGCAATATCTCAGCCGGCGCTCCGTCGGTCCGATGGATGCTCATGCCCCAGCCCGCGCGGGCGCAGATCCCCCGTATCGCCTCGCGATGGGCGGCGAGACGGGCGAGATACGCGTCGCGAAGGTTTTGCGCCCGGGGCGTCAGCAGGCTCAACGAGCCGGCGGGATGGAGAAACTCTGTGTTGCCGGAGAACGGGTAGGTCTCCTCGATCGGGTCAACAATCATTACCAGTTCTCCGATCGCGCCCTCTGCGCTCACGGCCCGGATCGCACGCGCGACGTCTTCGGGTTCCGAGAGAAAATCGCCGATCATGAGAACCATTGAACGCTGCGCGGCGGGCAGCGCGGGCGGCAACGCAGCTTGCGACGGTCCTCGCAACCGCTCCTCAGTCACAATGGCTTCAGCGAACCGTTCGACGACGCCTTGCGACGCCAATGGGCGCGTAAGGCCTAGCAGACCAGCGCGTTCGCCGCCGCGCACGCAAAGATCGGCAAAAGCCAGCGCTAACAAAGCCGCCCGGTCGATCTTCGAGGTTGGCGCCAGACTCGACGCAAATTGCATCGACGCCGAACGATCGAACCAGATCCAGACCGTATGCGCCGCTTCCCACTCGCGCTCCCGGACGAAAGCTCTCTCCTCACGGGCAGAACGACGCCAGTCGACGCGCGATGACGGCTCGCCAGAGAGAAAGGGCCGAAACTGCCAGAAAGTCTCGCCCGAGCCCGCTCGTCGCCGGCCATGTACGCCGTGTCGCACCGTCTGCGCCACGCGGCGGGCCGCAATGACAAGACTCGGCAGACGAGCGGACAGTGTCTCCGCGTCGCGGCGGATGGAGGTGGAGGGCGTCATTTCGCCAAACGCCGTCGAATCATCGAACCGTCTTGGCCACGAGCCGTCCGATCACCGCCGAGATGGTCTCGCCCTCCGCACGGGCGGCGAAACTCAGCGCCATGCGGTGCTTGAGCGCTGGCTCCGCCAGGGTCGCGATATCGTCGAGCGATGGCGACAAACGACCCTCGACCAACGCGTGGGCGCGCGCCGCCAGCATCAGCGCTTGCGCGGCGCGAGGGCCGGGGCCCCAGGCAATGCCCTTAGTCAACTCGGAGTCGCCTTCCTCTGGCCGCCCGGCGCGCACCAGGTCGAGTATGGCCTCGACCACTCGATCGCCGATCGGGGCCCGACGCACGAGGCGTTGCGCCGCCATCAAATCCTCCGCCGTCATCACCGGCTTTGGACGCGCCTCGCGTTCACCAGTGGTCTCAATCAGAATTCGGCGTTCGGCCGTCCGATCCGGGTAACTGACGTCGATTTGCAACAGGAAGCGATCGAGTTGCGCTTCGGGAAGTGGGTAGGCGCCTTCCTGCTCAAGGGGATTCTGCGTCGCCAGAACATGGAACGGGCGCGGCAGATCATACCGCACCCCCGCGACGGTGATATGGTGCTCCTGCATCGCCTGGAGCAGTGCTGACTGGGTGCGTGGGCTCGCTCGATTGATCTCGTCGGCCATCAGCAATTGGGCGAAGATCGGACCCTTGATGAAGCGGAAGCCCCGCTTGCCGTCTTGGCCTTCCTCCATCACCTCGGAACCGAGAATGTCGGTCGGCATCAGATCAGGCGTGAACTGCACCCGTAGGGCGTCAAGGCCAACGACAATCCCCAATGTCTCCACGAGCTTGGTCTTGGCCAGTCCCGGAACCCCTATCAACAATCCGTGTCCGCCCGCGAGCAACGTCGCGAGGGTCAGATTGACCACGCGCTCTTGACCAAAGATGACGCCGCCAATCTCCGCTCGCGCGGCGGCGATGCGCTCCAGCGCCACGTCGGCGTCGCGGGTCAACTGGCCGGGATCAGCAATATTGGTCACATTCATCAACTCGTCCTTTGCGCCATGCGGAAGGTTTACCGTTTTGTTTTGTCTTTGGGCGCACTAGATTGACCGCGCGTCGTGTCGACGCAAGCCCCAAGCACGCAGATGTCAGACCCGCCCACAGTGAAGCACGAGAGCGATGCAGGCCCGACACCAGCGCCGGAGGGAGCTCTGCAAGGACTTGGCGAAGCGGGCGCGGGGCGTTTACGCGGCGTAGGATCGGCGCCTTCTTGGAATCCGCCCGACTGCGGCGACATCGACATGCGCATCGCTGCCGATGGAACATGGTTTTATTGTGGCTCGCCTATTGGCCGTGCGCCGCTGGTCCAGCTATTTGCGTCGGTCATGCGCCGTGAGGGCGAGCGGTATGTCTTGGTGACGCCGGTCGAAAAGGTCGGGATCAAGGTCGACGACGCGCCATTTCTGGCGGTTGAAATGCGCATGGATGCTGAGACAACTGGACTGTGCCTCAGGTTTCGCACCAATGTCGAAGACTTGGTGACGGTTGATTCCGAACATCCGCTTCGTTTCGAGCGCGGCGCCTCGGATGGCCTCAAACCCTATGTGAGGGTGCGGGACGGTCTTTGGGCACTGGTCAAGCGGGCGCTGTTCTACGATCTGGTTGACCTCGGCCGGATCGAGCGGGTTGTGAACGAGGATTGGTTCGGCGTGCGCTCGTGCGGCCTTTTCTTCCCGATGTGCCCAGCAAGCGAAATCGAGGGGCTTTGAGCGCCGACCCCGCCTCCGATCTGCGTTCGGCCACGCTGCGTCCGCTGGCGCAACGGAAGCTCAGGCCGTCACTGAGCTTGGCGGAGCTCGTGCGGGCGGCGCCCAGCGGCGTAAGCGACGATTCGCCCGACGGGAGACGGCCTGATCTCACCGGGCTCGCGCCGCTGCGTCCAGCCGCCGTACTCTTGCCGGTCGTCGACCGGACCGGCGGGCTTAGTGTTCTCCTGACATTGCGGGCGTTGGACCTCCGGGCCCACTCGGGCCAAGTGGCCTTTCCAGGCGGGAAGATCGACGCCGGCGAGACCCCCCGCGAGGCAGCGCTGCGGGAAGCGTACGAAGAGATTGGGCTCGAGGATCGGTTTGTTGAGCCCCTCGGTTGGCTCG
Organism: uncultured Alphaproteobacteria bacterium; assembly: GCA_963762335.1. GTDB lineage: Bacteria > Pseudomonadota > Alphaproteobacteria > Rhizobiales > Beijerinckiaceae > Roseiarcus. The sequence goes on from CAVXKU010000023.1 coordinate 84,379, forward strand.
ATCCCTATTTCACCGGCACCGGATTTCGGGTCGCGCCCCTGGTCGCTCTGGTCGACCCTTCGTTTGAGTTGACGATCAACAAGCTCGAGGTCGACGAGGTCTTCGAGACACCGTTCGCCTATCTGATGGACGCCGCCAACCATCGCCTCGAGGAGCGCGAATGGCAGGGACGTCGGCGCCGATATTACGCCATGCCCCATGAGGGGCGGTATATCTGGGGCGCGACCGCCGGCATTCTGCGGAACCTTTACGAGAAGCTGTTCTCCTGATGGGCAGGGCTGTCCTCGAACCGCTGGCGCTGTTCCTGAGCCCGTTCGCGGTCTACGCGCTCTATCTGGCGCTGCGGGCCCGCTACCCGCTCGAGGTCGAACACTGGACCCGCCGGCGGGTCTCGGTGATGACGCTGATTGGCTTGGCGGCGGCGGTGCTCGGCCTCATCGCCATCAACGCTCTTGCGCCGCGGGGCCGCGGGGTGTACGTCCCGGCGCATATCGAAAACGGCGTGCTGGTCCCGGGGCGCTTCGAATGACCGCGTTACCTGGTCTCTGCGATGGAAGGCTCAAGGATCACAGGCTGCTCAGGCAAGGTCCGCTCGCGCGGGCGCTCGAAGCGCTCAATGGAGAGGGCGAGGAGACCCGCCTCGTCGGCGGGGCCGTGCGCGATCTGGCGCTTGGCGAGCCCGCGGTCGATTTCGACCTCAGCGACCACCGCGACGACCGACGAGGTCATTCGCCGCGCACGCAGAGGCGGGGTTCAAGGTCGCTCTGACCGGCGTTGCCCATGGCACGGTGACCCTTATCGTTGACGGTCGTCCGTTCGAAACGACGACGCTGCGCGAGGACGTCGAGACCGACGGGCGGTGGGCCAAAGTCGCGTTCGGACGCGACTTCGCCGCCGACGCGCGCCGACGCGATTTCACCATCAACGCGCTGTCGCTCAGCGCCGACGGAACGGTCCACGATTACGTCGGCGGGCTCGAAGATCTCCGCGCCGGACGAGTGCGTTTCATCGGTGATGCGGAGGCGCGGATTCGCGAGGATTATCTTCGCATTCTGCGATTTTTTCGCTTCTCGGCCCGCTTCGTCGGGGGCGGGCTTGACCGCGACGGCCTCTCGGCGGCGATCCGGGCCCGCGACGGCCTCGCGCGTCTGTCGCGCGAGCGCGTGCGCGCCGAACTCATGAGACTCCTCGTTGCTCCCCGCGCGAGCGAGGTCGTGCAGACGATGGGCGAGAGCGGCTTTCTCGAGCCGATCCTCGGCGGTGTCGGCTATGCCAAACGTCTCAGCCGTCTCATCGCGATCGAGGCCGAGCGTGGGCCGGCGGCGACGCCCTGCTGCGGCTTGGCCGCGCTTGGCGTCGCGATCCCGGAGGACGCGGAACGGCTGCGCGACCGACTGCGTCTCGCCAACGCCGAAGTCGACCGGCTGAGATCCGCCGCCGCGGCGCTGATCGGTCTGCATGGACGTACCACGCCGCCATCGTTCCACGGCTCTGCGCTCTCTCCTGTTCTACCGCCGGCCGCGAAGCCGCGCGCGACGCGCTGGCCCTGGCCCAGGCCGAGTCCGCAGCACCTCCGATTGGACGCCGCCTTCGCTGCGGCCGATCGGTTTCTCGCCGACGCGCCGGAACCCAAGCTCCCAATCAGCGGCGCGGACCTTATTGCCCGTGGCGTCGAAGCAGGGCCGCCGGTTGGCCGGGCGCTGCGCGCCTTCCAGGCTCTGTGGATACGGGCCGGCTTCCCGAAGGGGCAGGAGACGCTGACCCGCCTGATCGAACAGGCGGTCGCGGAATCGGTTCAGACGGAGACGGTGCCGCCGCAGGCCGACAGGGGCGCGTGAGCGCCGCCTCGGCTCGACCTGTCCCTCGGCCGAGCGATTTCACGAAACGGCCCATACCCGAAGTAAGCCCCTCCAGCTTTGCGGGTTTGCTCCGGTAGCAGCGACGGAAGGAAATCGCGGAGGAGCAACCGAAAGCGAGGGTCGGCCCATAGGCCGTGGACCCACCCGACCGCGCCGATTGGAACCGAGCCCACGGCCTGACCTATTCCGAACGAAAGGGTCGGTGGGGGTAACGCTCGTCAAGGCATGCCGTTTGACCGGCCTGCAAACCTCGTGCAGTGCTCATGGGTCACCGAAAGGCTCGACTTCGTCAAGGCGGCGTCCGCCCAGCAGACCGCTTGAATCAGAACTCAAGCCCTTTGGGAATCCCAATTCGATTCAATCCGAGGCGATCGTGCTCTAGCCGGGTTTAACGGCTTTGGCCGTAAGCAGCCAACAAGGCGTCGCAGGCGCCCATGAGTTGATCGAAATGCGAGATCACTCGGTCGGGTCCGAGTTCAGCGACCGGAACGTCGGCATAACCAAAGTCGACCGCGATGACCGGCACGCCGGCCGCGCGGGCGGCTTGAATGTCGGCGCTCGAATCCCCGACCATGATCGCGCGTTCTCTCGCGCCGCCCGCAGCCGCGATGGTCATGAGGAGCGGTTTCGCGTCCGGCTTGCCGACGCCGAACGTGTCCTGGCCGCAGATGAATGCGAATCGCTCGGTGATCCCGAGCTTTGCGATCAAGAGCTTGGCCGAAACTTCGATCTTGTTGGTGCAAACCGCCTGACGCCAGCCGGCGCGCGCGAAGGCTGCGAGGGCCTTGTCGACTCCTGGATAAAGGCGGCTGCGAACAGCGATATGGGCGTTGTAATATTTCAGATAATCGGCGAACAGCACCTCGGTCGCTTGTGGATCAAGGGCCTTGCCCGAAGCGGCAAAGCCGCGCTTGATCAGCGCTCGCGCGCCGGCGCCAAGCAGGGACCCGGCGGTTTCGACCTTCAGCGGTTGAAGGCCTTCTCTTCCCAACAGCCAGTTGAGGGTGGCCACCAAATCCTCGGCGGTGTCGGCGAGCGTGCCGTCGAGGTCATAGATGATGGTCGGGGCAGGCGTCGCCATCAGGTCCAGAAATCCGGGTTCGGCGGGGCTCAAGAAGCCCGCCGATCCTGACCGGCGCGATGGCCTTGGTGCGGCCGTCGGCGCCGATCTCGACCGCGATCGGCGCACAGGGTCGCCGGCCCCAACGCCGGCTCGAAGCGGCCGGAGGGAATGCCGAGCGTGAACCGCCGCAACGGCTCGTCCTTGTCCATGCCGATCACCGAATCGTAGTCGCCGGTCATGCCGACGTCAGTGATGAAACCGGTGCCTCCGGCCAGGATGCGATGATCGGCGCTCGGCGTATGCGTATGCGTGCCGACAACCAGGCTCGTCTTGCCGTCGACGAAATGACCGAACGCCCATTTCTCGCTCGACGCTTCGGCGTGGAAGTCGACGACCGAGGCGTCGCACATCTCGCCGAGCGGACAGGCGCCAAGCTCGCGCTTGACGGCGGCGAAGGGATCATCGAGCGGGTTCATGAAAATGCGTCCCATCACGTTGACGACGAGGAGCCGCGTCCCCTTCGCGTTCACGACCACCGTCGCGCCCCGTCCCGGCGTGCCCGCGGGGAAGTTGACCGGGCGGACCAGGCGCGGCTGGCGCTCGATGAACACGAGCGCCTCACGCTGGTCGAAGGCGTGATTGCCGAGGGTCACGGCGTCGACGCCGACGGCGAGAAATTCCTCGAACAGGCTCTCGGTGAGGCCGAAGCCGCCGGCCGCGTTCTCGCCGTTGACGACGACGAAATCGAGCTTCCAGCGGGCGCGCAAACGGGGAACCTGCTCGAGCACCGCGGCGCGCCCCGACCGCCCGACGACATCGCCGATGAACAAGAGACGGATCATCGTTCCTTGAAGAGAATGGTTTCTTGTTCGGTCACGATGGCGTCCAGGCTCTGGTCATGCGTCTCATAAGGCACCGCGACGATTTCGCATACCCCGTAAGCGATGCCCGCCGCATGAACGCGCTTCGTCGCGCGCAGCCGGGCCAGGGTCAGGTCGTAATAACCGGCGCCATAGCCGATGCGGTGGCCGCGCCGGTCAAAGCAGGCGAGCGGCACGAACAGGAGATCCGGATCGACGACAGGCGCCGCCTCGACGGGCTCGCGAATCGACATTGCGCCGGCCTGAGTCGGATCGCCCGGCCGCCAGCGGCGAAAGAGAAGCGACGACCCACGGCCGACAACGACCGGCAGAGCAGTCGCGAATCCGTCCTCGGCGAGCGCGTTCAAAAGCGCCAGGGTGTCCGGCTCGTCGCGCATCGGATGGAAAGCCGAGACAATCCGGGGACGCCAGAGACGCGCCAGGCGCAATCCTTCCTCGGCAAGGCGGCGGCTGAAAGCGGCGCGGACGGCAGGTCCGATTCCTTCGCGCCGGGCAAGCGCTTCCCGGCGCAGCACCGCCTTCGGATTGGCGTTGGTCGAGATCAAGGGCGTCGCCAATCCGAAAAACGCATCGAGCATAAAGCGCGGAGCCGAGACGGCCGTTGGACGGTGATCCCGGGCGCCTACGTGAGTAGGTGGGAACCATATGCCGAAGCCCACGAGCCTCGACAGGGACAGCCCCCAGGGGGATCGTACGGCCCCGAGGAATATTGTCCTGACGCGCCACCCAGCTCCGCTTGCGTTATTTAGGCGCTTCACCGGCAAATGACTAGGGCGAGACGAGAGGGTCTCGGCTTCCCCTGCGGCGAAAGGTTCTATCGCCGGGGTGTGGCCGGCCCTTATGATTGCGGACGATCCCTCAAATCGCCTCGCACGAGCGTAACTTACGATGACAGAACTTGCTCGATCCGCGGCCGCCGAGGCGCCGCCGCCCGGGTCTTCCGATGTCTTCAAAACTCAGGCGGAGCGCCGGGCTGAGCTGCGCCGCATGCGCACGATCGCGACCATGCTGCTCATTGTGATGGCGGCGATCTATATCGCCATGCGCCGAGCGCCGCTGAATTGGATCTGGGCGCCTTACCTGGGCGCATTCGCGGAGGCCGGCATGGTGGGGGCGTGCGCCGACTGGTTCGCTGTCGTCGCGCTTTTTCGCCGTCCCCTCGGGTTGCCGATTCCCCACACCGCGGTCGTGCCCGAAAACAAACGGCGCATCGGCGCGGCGATGGGGCGCTTCATCACCAACAACTTTCTGTCACCGCGCGTCGCCATTGCGCGCCTGTCGTCGGTCGACTTTGTCGGTCTCGCGGCGCAATGGCTCGAGGACGAGCGCAATGGGCGGGCGGTCGCCGCCGCCGCCGCGCGCGCCATTCCCTACGCGCTCGACGTTATGCCGAAGGGGGCGATCGACGAATGGGTCGCCATGGCCGCGCGGCGCGGGATCGAGGCGGTCCCGGCGGCGCCGCTCGCCTCGCGCGGCTTATCGATCCTGTGGGCGCAGGGAGCGGGTCAGACGCTGCTCGATCAGGGCCTCGATTTTGTCGGAACGACGCTCGAGCGCCACAAGGCGACCATCGTCACCCATGTGGCGCAAAAGTCCTGGCGCTGGATCCCCAAATGGGTCGACGACATGATCGCGGCCAAGGTGATCAACGGCCTGACCGAGACCTTGAAGGAAATGCGCGACCCCGGCCATCCGTGGCGCGAGCAGGCCAACGCATTGGTCGAGGATTTGATCGACGATCTCGCGCACGATCCCAAGATGCGGGCGCAAGGCGAGGTCCTGAAGCAGGAAATCCTCGCCAATCCGGTGTTCGCCGAGCAGGCGCAGGCGCTGCGGGGAGAACTGGAAACGGCTCTGAGGGACGATCTGCCTCGCCACGCCGAAGCGATTGTCCGATGGCTCGCCGCCTCCGCCAGCGCGCTCGGCCAATGGCTCGAAGAGGACGTCGCGCGCCGCACGAGGATCAACCGGCGGCTCAGACTCCTGGCGTTGCGCACCGTCCTGCCTCGCCGAGCCGAAATCGGCGCCTACATCGCCGCGGTGGTCGACAATTGGGACACCGCCACGCTCGTCAACCGCCTGGAGCTGCAAGTCGGAAAGGACCTGCAATATATCCGGATCAATGGGACGCTGGTCGGGGGACTCGTCGGGCTCTTGATCTTCACCCTGTCGCGCGCGTTCGGCGGATGAACCCGCGGCTCCTTCAGGCTTATCGCCGCGCGACCGCCAGGATCGCGTAGCCCCGAAAGCAGCTCTCGATCTCGCAGGTCATGCCACGCTCGGCAGTTAGCGCTGTGAGCGCTGCGCAGAAGTCGTCGCGCGGGGTCACGTCAAAGGCCGCAAGCCAGCGGCGCAATCCGGCCTTGAACGGCTGGGGCAAACCCGCGCAATCGCCGAAATCGACGACGTGCAGCGATCCGCCGGGCGCGACAACGTCAAGCGCGCGCGAGAGCGCTTCGCGCCAGCGCGGAATCATCGACAGGACGTATGAGAACATCACGCGCTCGAAATTCGCGCATCCAAACAACTTTTGCGAATCGAACGCGGTCGCGTCCGCCTGGGCCAACGCGATGCGCGAAGCAAATCCGGCGCGTGCGGTCGAAGCGCCGGCAGTCGCCAGCATTTCCCGCGACACGTCGAGTCCGAACAGCCGAGCCTGCGGGTAGGCTTGCGCCAGTTTGATAAGATTGCGCCCGGTGCCGCAGCCGATCTCCAGCGCCTTGCCGCCGCGAGCGGGGCGAAGGCGGTTGATCGCCTCGTCGCGGCCCAAGAGATAGAATTTACGGCTCGCGTCATAGATGTGGCGCTGACGCCGATACATGTGGTCCATCAGCGCCGCGGCGTCGCGCATGCCTCAGGCCTCTTTGAGCGTGTAAAGGTGGAAGGCGCCATAGATCGACGACCGATCCTGCCGGGTAAGCTCTTGGCTGAGCCCGTCTTCGTAGCGCCATGCGCCGAGCACACTCTCAGGCACACGGCCAGGCAACAACCGCTCGGCCGCGGCGGTGCGGAAGATCACCCTCGCGCCTGGCCGCGCGGTTCGGGTGATTTGGGTCCAAAGGGCGGTGAGTTCTGCGTCGTTCATCCAATCTTGCGCATCGAGAAGCACGTAGCGATCGAAACCCGCCGCCGGCGAATCTCGTAAGATGTCGGTGAACGAGCGCTGGACGTAGCGCACACGGCTTGACCGGTTGCGGACGGCCAGGAAATTCTCCCGCTGCAGGTAGGGCGGGAGCGCAGGGTTTGGTCCCGGCGCATAGCGTCGCCCGAACGCCTGCCAGGCAAAATAGTTGTCGGTGATATCGAAATCACAGGCCAGGCGCTCGAGCCGTTCGCTCAAGACCGCGCCAATGCCCTGCGGCGAATTGGCAGCGAGCGCCCTGTACTGAGCCGGAGGAATGCCAAGGCCATAGAGCGACGCCGGCTGCTTCATCATCCAGCGGACAAGCGGCTTGTCGAAGATGGGTGCGAGGCGCTGCTCGTAGAGCGAGCGTTGCTCATCGCGCGTCCTCGCCTTGAGCACGATCGATGGATCGAAGCCGTGCAGGCGCGCGAGCGCGTGACCTGCGCCAAGAAAACGCCCAAGCACCCCATGGCGATAGAAATTGCGCGCGAACAGACCGATGCGGCGGCGCCCGAACGCTGTGCGCTTGTCCCAATAGGCGCGGGCGGCAGGGTCGAGCTTCCCGCGTAGGCGGCGGTCGTAGGCGGTGACATTGGCGCGCGCGTCGGCGCGGCCGAAAAAGCGGAAGAAACTCTCGTAGTTCGGCAGGTTCTGAGCCGCGCAAATTTTTAGCCGGCCGAGCGCGACATGCGCTCCGTTGAGATCGACCGCAGTCACGCCGGCGGGATCGGCCGTTAAGTAAGAGAGCACGTTGCAACCGCCGGAGGCGATTGCGATGACCTCATGACCCGGGCTGATTTCTAGCGCCTTCATGTCGACAACTGGATCCTCCCAAATCTGAGGATAGACCAGGCGCTCGAATGCGAGGGTGAATAGGCGCTCGAGCATACCTGCCCGCGACAGCGGCTTCGAGCGGTGTACCGCGGCCTTGAGCCCTACGCTGGTGATATGACGCGCGATGTTGCTTGATTGCCGCACGAGACTTCCCCATCAGACGACGGTCGAAGCCCCGCTAATCGAGTCGGATGACGAGGACGTGACGTTGAGATGATGATCGCGAAACAGGAGTTGATTGATCATACCTCGTATCGCCATTCCACGCCGCGCTTACCTTCATTCTACGTTGATGAACCCTATCTGGCCGTTGCGCTCGGGTAAGGCGAGGGAAGCCTCTCCTTCAGGCCAATGGCGGGAATAAGAGTAAGCTCAATCTCAGGACGGCCGAGACGCCCGAGCGTGTAAAACTGAGGCTCTCCCACGCTAGTAAACAGGGTACTTGCGACGGCCAGAGTTGCTGCGACTTCTGCTGCTGGCGCGATGATGACTCCGCTCTGCCCAACGAAACTTGCACTCTCGTCCAAAAATGCCCAGCCGCGCGGATCGCTTGAAAGCACAAAGACGGGAATCTGAGGACCAAGAGCGAGAGCAATTTTACCCGCATCCGACCATTTCGTAGAAATGACGAAGCGAGGTGGCTCCTTGAAGATTGGCGCCTTCTTAAGATCGCGCCATTCAAATCCCTCCAACGTAGGATCGCCGGCATGTGGCCGTGCCGTTAACAGCGCCAAGGGCCAACCGGTTGAGACTTGAACAATTGCAATTCCGGCGATCACGACCAGAAGCGCAGACGACAGGAAAGCCCACCGGCGAAGTGCGCCTAGGGACACGCCAAGCCCGTCGACCCAGGCGCCCATCAAAGCGAACGAAAAGAACCAGCCAGGCATGGCCCAATGAGGCTGGCCACGGCCGCCCCAAAACGGTGTTAGGGTGAACAAAATTATTGCCGGTAAGCTGAGGCAAAGCAGAAACCGGTACCGTTCGTCTTGCCAGCGACGAGCGGCATTGAACAAGCCTAGGACCAGAGGCGCAAATATCCAGGGCGACAAGAAAGCGATTTCGCCGAGAATCATTGTGACAAACTGCGCGGGGTGTAGTTCCCCGCTAGGTACGCCGCGCGCGCCCTGAAACTGGAACGACGCCCAGCCGTGCTGGGCGTTCCACAAAGTAGCGGGCGTCATGATGACGATCGCAACCGCCGCCGAAACGTATGGCGCCGGATGTCTGAGCCAATGCCGCTGCTTGGGCGAAAGCAATACGAACGACGCTAGTCCTGCAGCAGTCAGCACCGCGCTGTATTTCGACAATCCTGCTAGGCCTAGGCCAACTCCTATAACGAGCCAGTTTCGCCAAGCCGAGCCCCGATCGAGGGGCGGATCTGACAGGAAGACGCGGGTCCCCGCGAACGCGGCCATTGCCAACCCCAGGAGCAAGGGACCATCGGGAACGATCCACCCGCCGGCTGAAGCAAAGAAAAAAGGACTAACATTTAAGGAGAAAAGGGCAATGAGCGCCGGTAGGCTGCCGAATAAATCTTTAGTGAATTGGTAATATATCCATGCCGTCACGACGAAGAGAGATACAAAAGGAATGCGAGCGACGCCGCTTTCACCGAAGATTAAAGCCGCGAAGTGAGCGATCCAAAGATGAAGTGGTGGATGGTCAAAATAGGACAGGCATAAGTGTCGTGATATTGCGATCGTGTAACTTTCGTCAACACCAAGCCCAAGAGTGAAAGCAACAAGAAGACGCGCGGCAAAAAATGCTATGAGGATAGCGAGGGCCAGGCGATCCTTGTTCAGATCCAGCATCCGCCACATTCAAATCAACCCCCGATGCTCCCGGCATCTCGGTTCACGGCTTCTGCTGTGGTCGGGAAGCGGTATTTGCTCTCGCTCGAAATAACGGTTCAATCGGTCGGTGACCTTGAGGGACCGAGGGCTGGCGGCCAACATTCAAGATCTCAGCGACGAGGAGCGGCTTATTCGATGGGCCCGGGAGAGCCTAATGAAGACTCGTTTCCTCAACCCACCACTCTGGATGTTCTGCAGCAATAGTTCGGCGTGTGGCCGCCGCGCCGCGGCGATCGCTGAACAAAGCGAAGCAGGTTGCGCCTGAACCCGTCATCCCCGTCGCCCTGGCGTCGGGAATTTCGGACAATCGCCCAAGCACGGCGGCAATCGGCGGAGCTATCTGAATCGCTGCAGCTTCCAGGTCATTGCGGTGCTGCGACAGAAAATCGAAGACTTCGGCTGCATCAAGTTGCTCTGTAGGAAACGATCGAGCACGTCCCTTCAACGTCGTTGCGGATAGGAAATCAAACGCTGCAAAAACCTTTGGCGTCGGTGCTTGGACCTGGGGATTGACGAGAACCGCGAAAATCTTCGGTAGCTGAATTGCCGGCCCGAGTTTGTCGCCGATGCCCCCCATGGTTCGAGCTTGCGGAGAAAGACAAGCGAGTACGTCAGCTCCTGTCGCAAGAGCAGAAGCTCGTATTCGAGGATCGTGGAGCGGCAATCCGTACTCGCCGGCGAGAAGCCGTAAAGCCGCCGCGGCATCCGCGGAGCCTCCGCCAAGTCCAGCGGCGGCTGGTAGCCGTTTTATGAGGAAGAAGCGGCCGAGCGTCAGCTCCGGAATATGTAAAGCGAGCGACCGCGCCGCCTGAACCACAAGATTCTGATCGACTGGCCCGACCTCGCTGGCGCGAGGACCGACAACCTCAACAATCAGATCGCCGCCGGGCTCAAACGCAAGCCAGTCGCAAAGCCCTGCAAACGCTATAAGACTTTCGAGTTCATGATATCCATCGGCGCGACGACCAATAACCTGCAAAGTCAAATTGATCTTCGCGGGAGCGCGCAACCATCGCATAGCACTCTATACCACGCACTCAACCCCCGCCTTCTTTTGGCAACGAAGCCTTTGGCGCCAAGGTATTCGTCGTGACGTCAGGAAGTCCTATCTCAATCTTCTTCAAAACCGTCGGGAGGTCTTCCGCGTCCGCGCCCATGTCGCGAGCATGATTCCATTGAAAGTGCGCCTCGATGCGGCGATTGACCCGCCAGTATGCGTCGCCCAAATGATCGTTCAGAATAGGGTCGGCCGGCTTCAGGCTAATTGCCTTTTCTAACGTCTCTGTCGCTTCAGTGTATTGGCCGAGTTTGAAATGAGCCCAACCGAGGCTGTCGACAATGTAGCCGTCGGTGGGTCTTAACTCAACGGCTCGACGGAGCATTTTAAACGCTTCGTCTAAGTTTAGTCCTTGGTCTACCCAAGAATAACCGAGATAGTTGAGGACGAGCGGTTGATCAGGGTTGAGTTCAAGAGCCTTCTTGAAATCTGCTTCGGCCTTTGGCCACTGCTTAGAGCGTTCGTGACAAATCCCGCGGAAATAAAACAATGTCCAATTGTCGCGCTGCGGGATTCCAACCGCCGCAATGGCCTCGTCATAGGTCGCTGCAGCTTCGACGTACTTTTTTGCGGAACGCTGCAACTCAGCCAAAGCGCTTAGCGCTTCGACGTCATGTGGTCGCGCGGCTGCGATTTCCGTTAAGCGGCGCGTTGCCTCGTCGGATTTTCCCATACTATCAAGTTCGAGCGCGATCTGGATGTCCGCGCCCATTTTCAGGGGCGATGATGCGGGAACCAACTGGTAAGCGGCGATGACCTGCTCACCTTGCTTCAGCTGTTCGAAAAGACTGGCCAACGTTACTGCGGTCAAGTCGCTCGATGGACGAAGGTAAAGTGACAACCGCAGATAGATGAGCGCCGGAAGTTCATCTCCTTGGCGGCTGCCCGCGCTTCCCAAACCGTAAAGCGCCTCCGCCGCACCTTCCTTCGCGTTATGGACAATGGGTTCGAGAGTTTGATTCGCCCTCAAATCGGCGAGCGATCGCTGGATAAGGGGATGGTGTGGAATAATAGCCGAGAAATCCTCGTAGACCTTTGTTGCTCCGTTCTGATCGCCTTGCGCCGCTAAGACGCGTGCGTAAGCGTCGGCGAAGCGTAAGCTGTTCCGATCGGCGTCATATGCGGATTTCAGCCTCCGCTGGGCTTCGGTCGGATTTCCCAGCAGGCCAGCAATCAGACCCGCGTGATAATCGCGAAAGGCAAGCACCGAACGGTCATGAATGCGATCGAGTGTGTCGAGCGCGCGGTGGAGATCCGACTGGCCGGCATAAGTCCAGGCGATAAGAAGGGCCGTTGTCACATCGCGCACGCGAGCGTCGGGACCAGACAAGTGGGACCGAGCGGCCGCAAATTGCCCTTGTTCGATATCGCGAACCGCAATTGCAAGGCGCGCCAAACTGTTGTTCGGATCACGCGTAAGGAGGCGTTCGCCGAGGGACGCGGCGGTGGCTTCATCGCCGTTGGAGAGAGCGGCAGCGAAGGCGCGTTCGATGAGATCGGGATTTCGGGGATCGGATCGAAGCGCTTCGCGATAGTAGATTTCCGCCGCAAGCGTGTCCCTATCAGCGCTCGCGATCAGCGCCGAAAGATAATTTCCGGGTTGTGTGCTCCCGATTTCGAGCTTCTCCGAGCCCACATCCGTTTGAACAGCCGCCGCTGTGGCCGAGGCGCACGCGGCCAAAGCCCAACCAAGGACAAAGACTGCTCGCGGCATCCAACGTTGAGAGCGGCTCTGCATGTGTCACGTTTTCCTAAGATGTTGGTCAGCGAACTAGCATAGAGACAGCAGCTTATAAATGGCTCGCCTAGCTCCCGCTGCTGGCAGCTGAAAGCGGCATTTTTGCGCCGCGACTACATATCCAGATAGTTTGGCCCGCCGCCGCCTTCCGGCGGGGTCCACTCTATATTTCTCGCCGGATCTTTGATGTCGCAGGTTTTGCAGTGGACGCAATTCTGAGGGTTTATGACAAAGCGCGGGTCGGCGCGAGTTGCTTCATTGGAGTAAACCACCTCATAGACCCCGGCCGGGCAGTAGAGTCTTGCGGGCTCTCCGAAACGCGGAAGGTTGTCGCGGATGGGAATGTCAGGATCACGCAAATGAAGATGAACCGGCTGGTCCTCTTCGTGGTTCGTGTTGGAAACGTAAACAGAAGACGCTTTATCAAATGTTAACACTGAGTCCGGTTTCGGATAAACAATTGGAGTTACTTCGGAAATTGGTCTCAGGGTATCACTGTCGGGTTTGCCGTGACGAAGCGTGCCGAAAATCGAAGATTTGATCAACTCGTTCGTCCACATATCAAAACCGCCAAGTCCGACGCCCGTCAGAAGACCGAATCTCGACCAAAGCGGCTTCACGTTACGAACGCTGTAAAGATCGCGGCCAATATCAGAATCTCTCCACGCGTTTTCGTAGGCGCTCAATTCGTCGTTCGCGCGACCCGCCACCAGAGCCTCGCGCACCTTCTCGGCGGCGATTATTCCTGACAAGATAGCGTTGTGAGAGCCTTTTATGCGGGCGAAATTTACGAATCCCGCCGAACAGCCAATCAAGGCTCCTCCGGGGAATGCCAATTTCGGTACCGACTGCCACCCGCCGGATGCGATGGCCCGTGCCCCGTACGAGATCCTCTTGCCATGGGCAAAGGTTCCACGGATCAACGGATGAGTCTTGAAACGTTGAAATTCATCAAATGGAGACAGTGTTGGGTTCTCGTAATTGAGATGGATCACAAATCCTACGGAAACAAGTCGGTTCCCGTAGTGATAAAGAAATGAACCTCCGCTCGCGCCCTGTGACAAAGGCCAACCGAAACTATGCTGGACAAGGCCTGAAGAAAAGTTGGCGTCGGAAACTTGCCACAATTCTTTAAGACCGATCCCGTACTTCTGCGGCCCGCTTTCAGAATCAAGACCATAGCGAGCGATCGCTAGTTTCGATAACGAGCCTCGCGCCCCTTCCGCAAGCAGGACATATTTTCCGAAGAGTTCCATCCCCCGCGTGAAGCTGGCCTTCGCATGACCGTTGCGATCAACACCCATGTCGCCAGTCGCGACGCCTACGACCTCTTCTTTGTCACCGTACAAAAGTTCGGTTGCCGCAAATCCAGGATAGATCTCTACTCCCAGCGCCTCGGCGCGTTCGCCCAGCCACCGAGTGAGCGCGCCAAGCGAGCCAATGAAATTACCATGGTTGCTCATCAAGCGAGGCATCGCCCAATTGGGCAAACGCACCCCCCGCTTTTCGGTGAGGTAGTAGAATTGATCTGCCGCAACCGGAGTTTTCAACGGGCACTCGGGGTCCGATCGCCAGTCTGATGTCAGTTTGTCGAGTCCAATCGGATCGATCACTGCTCCTGAGAGGATATGCGCGCCGACGGTCGATCCCTTTTCTACGATGACGACGGAGATCGCGGCGTCCAGCAACTTGAGTTGGATTGCAGCAGCTAGGCCCGCGGGACCTGCCCCCACGATCACCACGTCGTAGTGCATTGACTCTCGGGCCGACGATGTCGAATCCTGGGTCATGACGCCTTCTGTCATCGGGGATCGGTTTGCACCGGTCGCGCCCTAGCATTGCGACCGCGCTTCCTCGCCCGAGGCCCCAATATGATAGTTTGTCATTGCGCAGCCGCGCAAGCATTCACAGCAGGTCGAATCAGTGTCTTCGACGAAGGGTTTAGTCGATCCTCAATCGGGCGCGCTCCAGGCAATGGAGTGCCTTCGTTGGTGGATTCGAGGCGGCGTCAGTGATGTCCTTGATGATTCCCCACACGATCGATTTGCTGGCAGTCTTCCCAAGGGCGGAGTTTTCGGCGATGTGCGAGATCTGCCACCGTTGACACCGCAATCCTCGGAGTCCGCGACTGGATCGCGAGCTGTTTCTAAACAGGGTGGTTCCGACGCTTGGCAGGGAGAGTTCGATTCGGGCACTCGCGCAAGGGGCGTCCGATTTGCAAACTTTACGGTCTATGATGGTGGACTTCGACGGCTGTGCCCTCAAGCGGACCGCCACGCAACTGGTGTTTGCCGACGGTATTCCCGGTTCAAGAGTCATGCTTATAGGTGAAGCTCCGGGAGAGGATGAAGATCGAATAGGTCGACCGTTCGTCGGAAGAGCTGGACAACTGCTCGATCGAATGCTGAACGCAATCGGACTGGATAGACAGAAGGTTTACATCGCCAATATTGTTCCTTGGCGACCGCCGGGCAATCGAACCCCGACTCCTCAGGAGACCGAGATTTGTCTACGCCTTTATAGAGCAACAAATTCATCTTGCCGATCCTGAGTTCCTCGTTTGCCTCGGCGGATCTGCAAGTCGCACGATGCTGGGTGTTCAGAGCGGCATTATGCGTGCGAGAGGCTCGTGGTTTAATTATCCCCGACGAACCGGCCCCGACATCCGGGCGCTTGCTACGCTCCATCCAGCCTTCCTGCTGCGGCAACCAGCGCATAAGCGATTGGCTTGGGCTGATATGCGAGCGCTCGCAAGCACATTGAAATTGTGAGCCGAAAAAAGGCCTCCGCTCAGCTACAAGATCACTGACGATCGCTTTCGATTTCCCCACCGCGTCGGCTTGGCGTCTCCCCTTGTCGAGAGGAAGTTGTTTCCAATGCGGTCGCCGCCATTTTGCGTTGGCGAGAAAGCTCTCCCGCCAGTGCTTTTTCAATCAGTGTCCGCGTCTCATCTAACCCGTAAAGCGCGATGAAAGATCCTAGACGTGGTCCACGGTCCTCGCCGAGAAGGACAGCGTAGATCATGTCGAAAAACTCGTTCGAAACCCCGGGGCGCGCAGCCGTCGCTCCCTTAGCTGAATGATTTTGATAGCGAGGAATTGGTCGTGCGATATCGTAAAGCACGTGCTGGATTTCTTCTGCGTTCGCGGTTGACGGCAGTTCCGATAGCGTCGAGGCGATCTTTATGAGCACGCTACGCTCGATATCGTCCGGCTCGCGGTAGCGCTTCCTGGGGGCGACAAAATCACGAAAATAGGCGACGGCATAATGAACTAGGCCATCAAGCCGGGGGTGCGTTTCTGGAGACGCCGACATACAGTATCGGCGAAGGAAACCCCAAAGAACGGATGGATTTTCGGTATTGGAAACCGCAGCGAGATTGAGCAGCATGGCGAAGGAAATCGTCGCGGCAGCGTGTTCGTCGGGGTCGAGGATTTCTGGGTCCGGAGGCGCTCCGGCATGGATATGCCAGACCGGATTGCCGAGCCGCTCCTTCCACGGCTGTTGTGGATAGGCTTCGAGAAATCCGAGGTAGTCGTCTACCGTGCGCGGTATGACGTCGAAGTGCAGTCGTTTCGCGGCGGTTGGCTTCTGGAACATGAACAAGGAAAGACTTTCCGGGCTCGCGTAGGCCAACCATTCTTCAATCGTAAGGCCGTTGCCTTTTGTTTTCGAAATCTTCTGTCCATTCTCGTCGAGGAACAGTTCGTAGTTGAATCCGGCGGGAGGATCCGACCCCAGGACACGCACAATCCGCGACGATAGCTTCACGGAATCTATAAGATCCTTTCCTGACATCTCGTAGTCGACGCCGAGCGCATGCCAACGCATCGCCCAATCCGGCTTCCACTGCAGTTTGCAACGTCCTCCGGTGACTAACGTTTCGAAGTCCTCTCCGGTCGCCGGGTCCCGCCATTGGATCGTACCAGCGCGACGGTCGTGGGCCAGCACCGGCGCCTGCATGACAACACCCGTGCGAGGATGAATGGGGAGGAACGGTGAATAAGTCGCCGCTCGTTCCTCGCGCAGCGTAGGCAGCATGATCGCTTGCACATCGTCCAGGCAATCGAGCATCCGCAACAGTGCGCCGTCAAACCGTCCCGATTTATAAGTCTCCGTCGATGACATAAACTCGTATTCAAAACCAAACTGATCAAGAAAGGAGCGCAATCGTGCGTTATTATGCTCTGCGAAGCTGTTATACTCTCCGAATGGGTCGGGCACTTGCGTCAGCGGCTTGCCGAGATGAGGCAACATTGAGTCGCGGTTAGGGATGTTGTCTGGAATCTTTCGTAAGCCGTCCATGTCGTCAGAAAAAGCAATCAGTTTCGTCTTAACGGTGTCCTCGGTCAGGACACGAAACGCGTGTCGAACCATGCTTGTGCGAGCGACTTCGCCGAACGTTCCCAAGTGCGGCAGCCCTGAAGGACCGTAACCGGTTTCGAAGATCACTTCCTTTTTTTCAGATCGCTTAAGACGCTCGATTAACTTTCGCGCTTCTTCAAAAGGCCAGGCCTTGGATCCAGCGAGGGCCTCGCGCACGGGAAGCGGCGACATAATTTTCCTATTGTGCTCACCCTCGCGGATGCACATCCAATGCGGCTAATATCTGGAGCCGCATGATAGGGACGGAGCGAGAGTTATGTTGAAGGTTGTATTTGGCTAGCCAGGAGGTTTGATTCCTGCCTACTTCTACCGTGGGCAGTCTTCGCCCAATAATGTGGCCGTAAGGTCAGGTCAAGCATTGCCATCCAAGTCGCGGCGCTAACCAGCAGATAGTATACAGGGAGGAGTACGATCAAGCGGATAGTCAGATTCAAGTGGCGGAATTTCGCCGCAATTACCGCCGGAAGGACAATTGTCCAGATGCCGGAAAGCGCTAGGATGTAGGTGAAGACGTCGCTTACCTCCCGCCAAGGCGACAATATGCCCTGCCCGGCAGTTAGGGCACGCCAAATCGTTCCGACTGCGAAAGCCGGCCAAAATAAACACCCAAAAATAGCTCCCACGATTACCGTCGCCGCGGCGACTGCTCTTCGCGGACCGAGGTCGCGCCAAAAAAAGATTGGACGCCTTGAGTGGACGATCAAAGTCTGCATCCAGCCTTTTTGCCATCGTACCCGTTGTCGGAACCAGTTTCCCAGTTCGTACGGAGCTTCCTCCGAGGTGTCCGAGTTCCAGAGCCTTTACTCGGTAGCCGAAGCGCGCCAACCGAATTCCTAGGTCCGCGTCCTCGGTGACGTTCCACTCGTCCCAAGCTCCGACTCCAACCAAGGATCGAATTCGGAAATGATTCGAGCTTCCACCCAGGGGGATTGGGAGGTTGAGAGCGCACATCCCTGGGTTAATAACGTCGAATAATATTGCGTATTCCACCGCAAAAAGCTTGGAGAGCCAAGATTCGCTGTGGTTACGGATACCGAGACGAGCTTGGAGACAATCCAAGTTTTTGTCGGCGGCGAAACGAGACGCGGCAAGGCGCAATTGATCGGGGGCGGGAATATCTTCGGCGTCGTAAACGACGATCAACTCTCCCCTCGCACTCGATAATGCGATGTTGAGTGCGCGCGGCTTTGTCTGCGGCTTGCCCGAGGGGGCCACAACGACCTCATATCTAGCGGGCAAGCGCAATTCGACAATTCGACCCAGTGTTTCAACGTCTCGCTGCTCAACTACCAATTTAATATCAAGTTTCCCCTTGGGATAATCGAACGCGTCGAGCGCTTTAACCAAGTGCTCAACGACGCTTGACTCGCGATAGAGCGCGATAACGACGGTATACGTGGGCAGATCATCATCTGATAGATCCGGAGGGTGAGTTCCCTGCCCGCTCGCGATGGCGGCCATTGAACGAAGTACGACCGACGACGAAAACATGAGCCACAGAATAGCTGACGAAACAGCCTGCAAAGCCCCAAAATCGGCAATGCAGAGGACTAAAGCCAATATCGAAATTGCCCCGATCGCGGCAATCTGCAAGCCGCTCATTCCCGCCCTTGCAGTGAGACTCGTTGGCAGGCGGCTCAGTGCAACATCGAGGAGTTCTTGGCTGTGGTACGCGCGCACCAGACTCGCAAACCGCTGCGGCGAGGTGAGAGCAAAAGAACCGGAGCGAATTCCGCCGGATTGAGTTGCCTCGATTAATCTCGAGACGAATTCCGCGCGAGGGGCAACGACCATTCGTGGGCCCGCGCTTCTCGATTCAAGAGGGGCTACTCCACATCGCAATCCTTTTACTGCGTCAAAGGTGCGAGCAAGGGGAGGATCGCCACAATAGTACTGGCAGCCCAGATGGTTGGCCAATGCGCGATAGTAGGTTTCTTCGGTTATTTTGCCTTCGTTCAAGAGCTGATCTACCGGTCCAACCGCATCGGGCGCCGAACTTGCAGCGCTCAGCAAGGAGTCGGGCGAAAACCCTTCCGCCGCGAGAAAAGCCAGTTCCCGCGGAAGCTCGCGCGCTAGCAGATCGGAATGCTGTTGGTTGGGCGAACTGGGCCGTGACGGCATCGCGCGCGGACGTATCGGCGCGACACTCCTGCCAGATTCACCGGTGCTTACTGTCATGAACGCTAAACGCCAGTTTCAAATCAACAGAGCCGGCGCCGAACTCACTTCCACCTGCGAGTGCGGCAATGCGAGAAGCCAATAAGACACGAGATTTTCGGAGTTGTCTCGAAGAATCTCGCGGGCGCAATACCTGTGAGCACAACCGGAAGCGTGTATCTGTCTCAATTCGAAAAGCTAAGTGACAAGAATTGCACCGGCACGCCATTACGAGCGGTCACCGAAGCTTTATTGCGCACTATTCGTATTTGGTGTGCCAACACCGAGAGCGTGATCCTTACGTTTTGGCCGGATCCACTGGCGTCGAGTTCGAACTCTGCGGGGACTTCGTAATGCGCCAACGACGAATGGACAACATACGCGGTTGCCTCTTTCGTGCTCTTAACCATGTCGACGGAGACGGTATCTCGCGTGTATCATAGGCCCCGCGAGCGTTAATCCTTCGCTCGTTCCACGTAGCTGCCATCTTCTGTCTGAATGACTATCCGAACGCCCACGGCAATATGGGGCGGCACCATTACACGCGCGCCGTTAGCGAGTTTTGCCGGCTTATAGGATGAAGAGGCAGTTTGGCCCTTCATCGCGGGTTCGGTTTCAATAATTTCCAATGTAATACGAGGCGGTAGTTGTATAGCTACTGGACTGCCATTAAACACTGATAGAATAACCTTCATTCCCTCCTGGAGCCATTGTGCTTGATCTCCAATTATTTCCACGGGAACTTGAATTTGATCATAAGTATCAGCATTCATGAAGTGATATCCGTCTCCATCTTTGTATAGGAAATCAAAATCATGATCCTCTACAAATGCACGCTCCACCTGCTCTGTAGTCTTATATCGGTCAGTTACCTTGACCCCGTCCGAAAGGCGACGCATGTCAATCTGAGTTGTCGGCGTGCCTTTGCCAGGATGGAAGCTTTCCGCCGAAAGTACGACACACAATTGTCCGTCGTCGCGTTCGATAATGTTGCCCTTGCGAATTGAGCTTGCGATAACTCTCACGTTTGGTCCTCGGAATTGAGGGCGACCGTCACCCTCGAGATCGCACAGTTGCTGAGTGGCATATTGGAGATTGCGGAGCGAACCATACCCATTTTGCCGCCAAGCGCCAGTCGGGATCCGCTTCCACCCTGTATCATTTCGAACGGGGGTGCGTTTTGAGCCAGCAGACGTCCCAACCTCATTGGACACCGGAGCGTTACGGCGAACGACGTGGCTCATTGGAAGCTCGTGCGAGGATTTCAACGTTCGTGCGGCGCTGGTTCGGGGCCAAGGGTTTTCTCGAAGTGCAGCCTGCCGCCCTACAGGTTTCGCCGGGGAACGAGACGCATTTGCACGGATTTAAGACCGCGCTCATTCCGCCCGACGGATCGGTACACGACGCGTATCTGCACACCTCACCGGAATTTGCGATGAAAAAGCTTCTGGCCGGCGGAGAGAGGCTAATCTTCGCGCTGAGCCCTGTTTTCCGGAACCGTGAACGAACGGCCCTGCATGCGCCCGAGTTCGTAATGCTTGAGTGGTATCGCGCATGCGCCCCATTGGAGAATCTCATCGAGGACTGCGCTGCGATAGTCGCGCTGGCCGCCCACGTTGCTGGAACGAAGAGATTCTCCTACCGCGGCCGGGGGGCCGATCCGTTCAGCCCGCTAGAGCGATTGACGGTCCGGGATGCATTTCGGCGGTATGCGGGCATTGATATTTACTCAAGTCTTCCCATCCAGGGCCCCCCCGATAGGGAAGTACTGGCTCGGGAAGCAACAGATTGCGGTGTTCGCGTCGCACCGGATGATAACTGGTCGGATATCTTTAGTCGCCTTCTCAGCGAGCGGGTCGAACCGAGGCTAGGGTTGGAACGGCCCACTATTCTTTATGCCTATCCAGCGAGCGAGGCTGCCCTCGCTCAGGTGTGCCGCTATGATCCGCGGATTGCTGAACGCTTCGAATTGTACTGTTGCGGGGTTGAACTGGCCAACGCGTTCCATGAGTTACGTGATCCCGATGAACAGCGGCGACGATTTTCCGCAGCCATGGAAGAAAAGCGGCGTATTTTCGGCATTTCGTATCCTATCGATGAGGATTTCCTCGTGGCTCTCGACCGCATGCCCGATGCTAGCGGCGCCGCCCTTGGCTTCGACCGTCTCGTAATGCTGGCGACCGGGGCGGAAGATGTTGAGTTCCGTCCAGTGGACTCCGAGTTTTCGATCCAATTTAAGAGAATTAATGACGTTCGATTTGTGGCGGCGGGCGATTTCGCGTCAGGTGGCGCCCGGGAGCCGTGATCGGCGGGACAGCGCGAATCAGCGCCATCGTCCCAAAGGTCCATAAGGTAATCTTAAATTACTTATTGAGTTCCGAGTATTTTTAGGCAAAAAGCCGTTGGCAAGTTGGCTTGCGCCGAACTCGGAAAGCTCCAACAATCGATGGTAAGGTGCTCAACGACGCCAGGCTTCGCCTGGCGTTTCCAAAGGGAGGAATACGAATGAATCTGAAAACTCTCGCCGCCGCGGTCGCGGTCGGGCTTCTGAGCGCCGGAAGCGTCGCATACGCGCAGGACAAGGGCACGATCGGCATCGCCATGCCGACCAAGACCTCGGCGCGCTGGATCGCCGACGGCGACAATATGGTGAAGACGCTTGCAGGCCAAGGGCTACAAGACCGATCTTCAGTACGCCGACGACGACATTCCCAACCAGCTCGCGCAGGTTGAGAACATGATCACCAAGGGCGACAAGGTCCTGGTGATCGCGGCCATCGACGGCACGACGCTGTCGAACGCGCTGCAGAAGGCCGCCGACGCGGGCATCAAGGTCATCTCCTATGACCGTCTCATCGTCGGCTCGCCCAATGTCGACTATTACGCGACCTTCGACAATTTCAAGGTCGGCGTGCTCCAGGCGACCAGCATCGTCCACGGCCTCGGCCTCGACGCCGGCAAGAACGGCCCGTTCAACATCGAATTGTTCGGCGGCTCGCCCGACGACACCAACGCGTTCTATTTCTATAATGGCGCGATGTCGGTCCTGCAGCCCTACATCGACAGCGGCAAGCTCGTCGTTCAGTCGAAGCAGATGGGCATGGACAAGGTCGGGACCCTGCGCTGGAAGGCCGGAAGTCGCCCAGGCGCGCATGGATAACCTCCTCAGCGCCTACTACACCCAGAAGCACGTCGACGCGGTTCTCTCGCCCTATGACGGCCTGAGCATCGGCATCATCTCCGCGCTGAAGGGCGTCGGCTATGGCACGGCGGATCAGCCGATGCCGATCATCTCCGGACAGGACGCCGAAATCCCGTCGGTCAAGTCGATCATCAACCACGAGCAATATTCGACGATCTTCAAGGACACGCGCGATCTCGCCAAGGTCGCGGCGAACATGGTCGACGCGGTCGTTTCGGGCGGCAAGCCGGAGATCAACGACACCAAGACCTACAACAACAAGGTCAAGATCGTGCCTTCCTATCTGCTGACCCCGGTCACGGTCGACGCCACCAACTGGCAGAAGGCGCTGGTCGACACTGGCTACTACAAGGCTGACCAACTGAAGTAATCCGGCAACTGACGAGAAGGGGCTTCGCGCCGATCTTTCGCGCGCTGAAGCCCCTTTTTCGTTGCCGGCGGAGGCGTTCACATTGCATGGTCTGGCAGACTAATCGCCTGCCGCAACTGACGAGCCTTGCGTCATGACTCCCATTCTGGAAATGAGGGGGATCACAAAGACTTTTCCCGGCGTCATCGCGCTTCGCGACGTCAATCTTGTCGGTCCGCGAAGGCGAGATTCACGCGATCTGCGGCGAGAACGGCGCCGGCAAGTCGACCCTGATGAAGGTGCTGAGCGGGGTTTACCCTTACGGTTCCTACGAAGGGCAGATCGTCTTTCAGGGACAGGAACGCCGCTTTTCGCGCATCGCCGACAGCGAGCATCTTGGCATCATCATCATTCATCAGGAATTGGCGCTCGTGCCGCTCCTGTCGATCGCCGAGAATATCTTCCTCGGCAACGAACCGGCCAGAATGGGCGTCATCGATTGGAGCGTGGCCTTCAACCGGACGCGCGAGCTCCTGAGCAAGGTCGGGCTCAAGGAATCGCCGAATGCGCTCATCACCAATCTGGGAATCGGCAAGCAGCAGCTTGTCGAGATCGCCAAGGCGCTCGCCAAGAAGGTGAAGCTGCTGATCCTCGATGAGCCGACCGCCAGCCTCAACGAAACCGACAGCGACGCGTTGCTGCGTTTGCTCGTCGAGTTCAAGGCTCAGGGCATCACCTCGATCATCATTTCGCACAAGCTCAACGAACTGGCCAAGGTCGCCGACCAGATCACGGTGCTGCGCGACGGCGCGACGGTCGAGACCATCGACTGCCGCCGCGAGACGATCAGCGAAGGCCGCATCATCAAGAGCATGGTCGGACGCGAGATGTCGGATCGCTATCCGCTGCGCGTCCCCAAGATTGCCGAGCGCCTGTTCGCGGTCGAGAACTGGCGCGTCGAACATCCGCTGCACGCCGGACGCCAAGTGATCAAGGGCGTCGACCTGCATGTCAACCGGGGCGAGGTCGTCGGCATCGCCGGATTGATGGGCGCCGGGCGCACCGAGCTCGCCATGAGCATTTTCGGACGCGCTTACGGACGAAACATCACTGGCCGCGCCCTCATGGAGGGCAAGGAGATCGACGTCTCGACGGTGCAGAAGGCTGTCGCCAACGGCATCGCCTACGTGACCGAGGATCGCAAGAGTCTCGGACTGGTCTTGAGCGAGGACATCAAGAACAACGTCACGCTCGCCAATCTGCCGGGCATCGCCTGGCGCGGCGTGATCGACAAGCACCAGGAAAACCGGATCGCGCAACAATATCGCAGCCTGCTCAAGATCCGCTCCTCGGGGATCTTTCAAAAGACGCTCAATCTCTCGGGCGGCAATCAGCAGAAGGTCGTCTTGAGCAAATGGCTGTTCGCGCAGCCGAAGGTGCTCATCCTCGACGAGCCGACGCGCGGCATCGACGTCGGCGCCAAATATGAGATCTATACGATCATCAACGATCTGGCGGCGGCAGGAAAAGGCGTCATCGTCATTTCATCGGAAATGCCGGAATTGCTGGGCATCTGCGACCGCATTTACGTCATGAACGAGGGCAAGTTCGTCGACGAAATGCCGGCGAAGGGCGCCACCCAGGAGATGATCATGGCCTCGATCATGAAGCAATATGGGGTTGCGGCGGCATGAGCACGGAAACGATCATCACCGGCGTGCCCGCCGCTGAGCCGTCGGCCGGGGACGCGAGCTTCTGGAAGAGCAATCTTCGCGACTACGGCCTGCTTGTTTCCCTGCTTCTCATCATGGCGTTCTTCGAGGTCGTCACCGGCGGCGTGCTCTTCCGCGGCGTCAATGTAACCAACCTCATCCTCCAGAACAGCTACATCGTCATCATGGCGCTCGGCATGCTGCTGGTGATCGTCGGGGGCAACATCGATCTTTCGGTCGGCTCCATCGTTGGATTCGTCGGCGGCTGCGCGGCGATCATGATGGTGGGATTTCATGTTCCCTGGGTCGACATCGACGTCAAGCTTCCCTGGCAACTGGTCATCCCGCTGTCGCTGATCCTGGGCGGCGCTCATTGGCGCGAGCCAGGGCTATTTCATCGCCTACAGCAAGATCCCGGCGTTCATCGTAACGCTCGCCGGCATGCTGATCTTCCGCGGGCTCACCGGGAACATGCTGCAGGGCCAGTTCGTCGGACCGTTCGCCAAGGGGTTCCAGTCGATCAGCGCCGGCTTCATCCCGGACTTCAGCGACTTCGGGATCCTCAAGGCGCCGCCGGGACAACCGCAGTTCTTCTGGCTGTCGATGCTCATCGGGGTGGTTGGGGCCATCTTGCTGATCGTCACGAGCACGCGCCGGTGGATGCGCGACAACGCGCAGGCGATGGAGACGGAGCCGTTCGCGCTGTTCATCGGCAAGAACGCCATTTTCGCGATTCTGACCGTCGGGTTCAGCTATCTGCTCGCGTCGAACAAGGGCTTGCCCAACGTCCTCATCATCATGGGGGTGCTGATCCTCCTTTATACGTTCATCACCACCCGCATGACGATCGGACGCCGCATCTACGCGATGGGCGGGAACCGGCTGGCGGCGCAGCTTTCAGGCGTCCGCACCGAGCGACTGACCTTGCTGACTTTCGTCAACATGGGTGTCCTTGCCGGACTTGCGGGCTTGATTGTCGCCGCGCGCCTCAATTCGGCGACGCCAAGCGCGGGCAATTCCTTCGAACTCGACGTGATCGCCGCGTGCTTCATCGGCGGCGTCTCGGCCTCGGGCGGGGTCGGAAAGGTGATGGGTGTCGTCATCGGCGCGTTTTTCATGGGCGTGATGAACAACGGCATGTCGATTCTCGGCATCGGCATCTTCTGGCAACAGGTGGTGAAGGGCCTCGTGCTGCTGGCGGCGGTCTACGTCGACGTCTATCAGAAGAGCAAAGCGTAGCGCGATTGGGCTCCCGCACATTGGCCATTTCGATGCGCTTGCGCGCGCGTTCGCCGTTGACCGGCGCGCCTGCCCGCTATCGAGCCACGGAGCGCTCATGTTCACCCTAGGCGTCGATTTCGGAACCAACTCGGTGCGGGCGCTTGTCGTCCGCTGTTCGGACGGGGCGGAATACGGCAGTCGGGTGGTCGACTACCCTTCCGGCGCGCAGGGCGTTCTGCTTGATCCCAAAGACGGCCTGTTGGCGCGTCAGCGTCCGGGCGACTATCTGTTCGGCCTCGAGGAGAGCATCAAGGGCGCGCTCGCGGAGGCTGGGCGCAAACCGGATTTCGACCGGTCGAAAGTCATCGGAATCGGCGTCAACTCGACCGGGTCAAGCCCGATTCCGGTTGACGACAAGAATCAGCCGCTGGCGTCGAGCGCCAAATGGAAGGACGACCTCAACGCGCAATGCTGGCTGTGGAAGGATCACACCAGTTGGCGCGAGGCGGCGAAAATCACCGAGCTCAGCGCAAAGCTTCGCCCCCAGTACATTGCGAAATGCGGCGGGGTCTACTCCTCGGAGTGGTTTTGGGCCAAGCTTTGGCACTGTCTGAATGTCGCTCCCGAAACGTTCGGCGCTGCTTTCTCATGGGTTGAACTTGCCGACTGGATCCCCTCCGTACTCGCTGGCGTCGTCGACCCGCGATTGGTCAAACGCGGCGTCTGCGCCGCCGGTCACAAGGCCCTCTACTCCGACGATTGGGGCGGCCTTCCGGACAAGGAATTCCTGGGAGCGCTCGACCCGCGTCTCGCCGAACTTCGAGACCGCCTTTACGAAAAGGCTTACGATGCAACCGAGCCGGCCGGCTCGCTGTGCTCCGAATGGGCGACGAAGCTCGGGCTCGCCCCAGGCATTCCGATCGCGATCGGCGAATTTGACGTTCACTACGGCGCGATTGGCTGCGGCGTGCGCGAGGGCGCGCTCGTCAAGGTGATCGGCACGTCAACCTGCGACTGCGCGGTCGTTTCGGCCGAAAAGCCGATCGCCGATATTCCGGGTATCTGCGGCATTGTGAAGGGCGCCATTCTGCCCGGCTTCTTCGGCATCGAAGCCGGCCAGTCGGCCGTCGGCGACATATTCAAATGGTGGGTCGAGGTCGTTTTGGGCGGGGACGCTGCGCTGCATGCTGAACTGACCGCCGAGGCGGCGAAGCAGCGTCCAGGCCAATCCGGCCTTTTGGGGCTCGACTGGAATAACGGCAATCGCACCATTCTCGTCGACCAGCGCCTCACCGGCTTGCTGCTCGGTCAGGATCTTTATACGACACGGGCCGATATCTATCGCGCGTTGATCGAGGCGACCGCGTTCGGGGCGCGCGCAATCATCGAGCGCCTCCGGCAATATGGCGTGCCTACGGACCAGGTTGTGTGCACCGGCGGAATCGCTGAGAAAAATCCGCTGCTCATGCAAATCTACGCCGACGTCACCGGCTGCGTCATGCAGGTCGCCGGCTCCAGTCAGACGTGCGCGCTGGGCTCGGCGATCGCTGCGGCCGTACTGGCGGGCGCGCATCCGGACTTCGCCAGCGCGGAGGCGGCGATGACGTCGTTGAAGCCGGAGGCGTTTGAACCGATCGCCGAAAATCGGGCTGTCTACGACCAACTCTATGCGCTGTACCGCGAGTTGCACGACAGTTTCGGAGGATTGAGTAAATCCGCCGACCTGTCGCAGGTCATGAAGACGTTGCTCGATATCAAATATGCGCAACGGGGATGACCGTCGTTCGCGCGACCGAGCGCCAGACTTCGCCCGCCAGGAACGGCGGTCTAATCGTGGGGCGAAGCTCCATTCATTGTGGGAAACTGAGACGACTATGATCAATCTCGCCAACCCTGAGATCTGGTTCGTTTGCGGCTCTCAGCATCTCTACGGCCCCGGGCCGCTCCAGGAGGTCGCGGCGCATGCGCAGGAGATCGCGAGCGCGCTTGCGGACTCGCCCAAGCTCCCGCTCAAGACCGAATTCAAGGCCTTGCTGACGACGCCGGACGAAATCGCCAAGCTTTGCCTTGAGGCGAACTCCGATCCGAACTGCGCCGGCCTCATCCTCTGGATGCACACGTTTTCGCCGTCGAAGATGTGGATACGCGGGCTGAATTCGCTTCAAAAGCCGTTCGTCCATCTCCATACCCAGTTCAGTCGTGACCTGCCCTGGGACACGATCGACATGGACTTCATGAACCTGAACCAGTCCGCGCACGGCGACCGGGAGGCGGGCTTCATCCACACCCGCATGCGTCTCGCGCGCAAGGTCGTCGTCGGCCATTGGTCCGACCCTGAGGTCCAGGACCGCGTCGGCGCCTGGATGCGCGCGGCGCGCGCCTGGCACGATTGGCAGGGCGCGAAATTCTGCCGTTTCGGCGACAACATGCGTCAGGTCGCGGTCACCGAGGGCGACAAGGTTGCGACGGAAATGAAGTTCGGATTCGCGACCAACGGCTATGGCGTCGGCGATCTCGTGGCCCAGGTGAACGCGGTCCCCGACGCCAAGGTCAAGGCGCTGGCGAGTGAATATGAGCAGCGCTACGCGGTCGCGCCCGAACTGCGCGACACCGGCGCCCGGAACGAGTCGCTGCTCTATGGCGCGCGGCTCGAATTGGGCATGCGCGCCTTCCTGGAGGACGGCGGCTTCAAGGGCTTCACGACCACGTTCGAAGATCTGCACGGACTGCGGCAGCTCCCTGGCCTCGCGCCGCAGCGGCTGATGGCCGAGGGCTACGGCTTCGCTGGCGAGGGCGACTGGAAGACCGCCGCACTGGTGCGCGCGATGAAGGTCATGGGCGAGGGGCTGCCGGGCGGGACTTCGTTCATGGAGGACTACACCTATCATTTGGCGCCGGGCGGCCATCAGGTGCTCGGCTCGCACATGCTCGAGATCTGCCCGACGATCGCGGCGGACAAGCCCAGGCTCGAGATTCATCCGCTTTCGATCGGCGGCAAGGAGGATCCGGTCCGCCTGGTGTTCGACGCGGCGACAGGCCCGGCGCTCAACGCGAGCCTCATCGATCTCGGCTCCCGGTTCCGCCTGCTGGTGAACGAAGTGACCGCGGTCGACCACCCTGCCCTGCCGAAACTGCCGGTCGCCCGCGCGGTGTGGGAATGCAAGCCCGACTTCAAGACGGC
The DNA here is from genome assembly GCA_963762335.1 of uncultured Alphaproteobacteria bacterium. Classification (GTDB taxonomy): domain Bacteria; phylum Pseudomonadota; class Alphaproteobacteria; order Rhizobiales; family Beijerinckiaceae; genus Roseiarcus. The sequence continues at coordinate 112,999 of CAVXKU010000023.1, forward strand.
GTGCGCCGCCTGGATTCTGGCCGGCGGCGCGCATCACACGGGCTACAGCTACAGCGTGACCCGCGAGATGCTCGAGGACTTCGCCACGATCGCCGGAATCGAGATGGCGGTGATCGGGCCGGAAACCACGATCTCACGAACTTCAAGCAGGACCTGCGCAACAACGACGTCTACTATTACCTTGCGCAGGGATTCCGCGCCTGAGCCGGAACGAGGCGATGTTCAAGGAACTCAAGCGTGAAGCCTACGAGGCCAATGTCGCCTTGCCGCGGCACGGCCTCATCAATCTCACCTTCGGCAATGCGAGCGCGATCGATCGGGCGCGGGCCGTCTTCGCGATCAAGCCGAGCGGGGTCGACTATACGGCGCTCTCGCCTGACGACATGGTCGTCATCGATCTCGAGGGACGCAGGATCGAAGGGCCGGCTCAACCCGTCGTCGGACACGCCGACCCATCGCAGGCTGTTCCTGGCCTTTCCGAACATCGGCGGCGTGGTCCACACGCACTCATCGCACGCGACCGCGTTCGCGCAGGCCGGCCGGCCGATCCCGATCTTCGGCACGACCCATGCCGACTATTTCAACGGCGAGGTGCCCGTCACCCGCAAGATGAGGCCAAGCGAGATCGCCACGGACTACGAATGGGAGACCGGCAACGTCATCGTCGAAACGATGCGGAACCGCGATCCGGCCGACTTTCCCGGCGTTCTCGTCAACCGGCATGCGCCGTTCACCTGGGGGGCGAGCGTGGCGAAGGCGTTGGAGAACGCGGTCGCCGTCGAGTGCATCGCGCAAATGGCGCTGATGTCGCTTCAACTCGCGCCCAACCTCGAGCCGATCGAGGAAGAGCTTCTGAACAAGCACTTCAAGCGCAAGCACGGCGCGGGCGCCTATTATGGGCAGACCGCCGGACTTTTGAACGGGGATCTGACGGAGGGAACCGCGCCGCGAGGTCCGGCGCTCGGCCTTCAGGCGCATGGCTGCGCGGACGCCGTTTGCGAAGTCCGTTTCGTGCAATTCCAAGAGGTTGCGGCGCGATTAGCGAGTCAATCGGCTTGGCGGCGCGTGTCTATACTTACTGTATCATATTGTATATAACGCGAGCCACCGCTGCGCTCACGCGGCCTCGACGCGTTGGGAGCGCAGGCGCTCCGACGGCCGATAGAACATCAGACGCCAGCCCGATCGGCCTCCGCCGGCTTGCTCGCGTCCAGACGCATCGTCAGATAGTCGGCGGCCAGGATCGGCGGATAACGCACGACCTCTCCTTCCCCCACGCAGCTCGGGATTGTTTCGACCATCGCGTCCGGATTCGGGTCGTAGAAAAAGGCGATCGAATACCGCTCCCTCGCGCTCCGATTGACGACGCGATGCGGGGTTGAAACATAGACGTCGTTGGTCCAGCGCATCAGGCAATCGCCGATGTTGACGATGAAGGCGCCGGGGACGACCGGCGCTTCGATCCATTGTCCGGCGCGCGTGCGGACCTCGAGGCCGCCGACATCGTCGGTCGCGAGCAGCGTCAGGTTGCCGTAGTCGGTGTGCGCACCCGCGCCGGTCTGGCGCGGTCGGAGCCGTCTAGGCGGCGCCGGATAGTGCAGGAGCCGCAGCGTCGCCATCGGCCGATCGAATTTGTCGTCGAAGAAATCGGGTCTCAGGCCAAGGTCGCTGGCGAACGCGCGATGCAATCGCGCGCCGAGCGCCGCGCAAGCGTCGTAGTAGGAAAGCAGCGTTTCGCGGAAACCCGGCACGCCGGGCCAGGCGTTGAGCGAGCGGAAGGGCTTTCCCGCCAGCAATTCGGGATCGTCCGCGGCAAGCTCGAGACCGACGTTGAAGGCCTCTTTCATGTCCGGCCCGCGCGCGGGGTCGAGCGCCTCGTGAAGGAGCCCGGAATAGCCTCGGTTGCCGCCAATTGTCTCGATCGCGAGCTTCCGCTTGTCGGCGACGGGCAGCGCGAAGAAGTCGCGCGATTGGGCGAAGGCTTTCGGCGATCAGCTCTTGGTCGACACCGTGGTTGACGACGTAGAAGAAGCCCACGTCGCGGCACGCCGCGCCAACCTCAGCGACGATCCTTGTCAGCGAGGCGCCATCGCCTTCGCCCGATGATCCGAGATCGATGATGGGCAACACGTCCATTGGTCAAGACAATCTTGCGGCCGGCGCGCGAACAACGCCGTCTCGCTCAAGAGCCCAAGCGACGCGGAGCGCGAGATCCTCGCGCCAAGGGGCAGCGATGATCTGCACGCCAATCGGAAGCTTTTCGCCCTCGGTCCAGACCGGCGCCGCGACCACCGGCAGCCCGATGAAGGAGATCGGCTGGGTGAAGAGCCCGATATTCGGTCGCACCAGCATCTCGCGGCCATCGAGCACGAAGGTCGTCTGCTCGAGCCTGGGGGCGCGGCAGGGAGTCGCGGCGCGAGCAGGATATCGACGTCGCGAAAGAGCGCGACGCGTCGCCGCATGAAACTGACGCCGGAATTTTTGCGCCTGCGCGGCCCAGGCGCCAGGAACCATCGCGCCCGCGATAAGCCGATCGCGAACTTCCGGGATCAAAGTCTTGAGCGCGTTCGCGCAACCGAGCAAGATGAAGCGCGGCCCCCTCGACCATCGTGATGAGATAGGCGGCGGAACGCGCGCGATCGGCCCCGGCGAGTTCGACGACACGGTCCGCTTTCAAGGCGCGGGCGATGGTGTCGACAGCGGAGATTGCGCTCGGATCGGCGGAGCGCGCGAAATAGCCGCCGAGCCTCGCAATGCGCAGCCCGGCGACTCCGTCGTTGAGCGTTGGCGATGCTGCAGGCGCGGGCCTGTCGGCCTGCGCCGGGTCCCCGTCGTCGCGGCCAAGCATGGAATCATACGAAAGCGCGAGGTCGCCCGCGGAGCGCGCGAGCGGCCCCACATGATCGAGGCTGGCGACGAACGGAAATGTTCCGGCGCGCGAGAGGCGGCCATAGGTCGGCTTGAGGCCGAACAATCCGCAGAACGAACTCGGCACGCGAATGGACCCGTTCGTGTCCGAACCGAGCGCGATCGGAACGAGGCCGCCGGCCACGGCCGCGGCTGATCCGCCGGATGATCCGCCGGTCATATGCTCGAGATCATGCGGGTTCCGGGAAGGGCCGTCGTGAACGTTCCGGCCGGTGAAATCGTAGGCGTATTCGCCCATGTTGAGCGCGCCGACCAGAACGCCGCCCGCAGCTTCGAGACGCGTGATCATTGTCGCGTCCGCCTTGGCCGGAGGGCGGTCGCGGTTGATCTTGGAGCCGGCGCGGGTCGTCAGCCCTTCGACATCGAACAGGTTCTTCACGGCGAAGGGCGCGCCAGCAAGCGGGCCCAGGTTCTCTCCGCGCACGCGAGCCGTATCGATGGCGTCAGCCTTGGCGAGCGCGCGCTTCGCGGTCACGTCCGTGAAGGCGCCGAGCGCGCCATTTCGGGCTTCGATGCGATTGAGAGTCTCTTGGGCGATCTCGCGGGCGCTCACCGCGCCCGATCGGACCGCCGCGGCGATCGCCTCGGCGGTTCCCTCAACGAGCGCGGCGCTCATGCCGTGAAGACCGGCGCCGGTTCCGCCAAATCATCGAGCGGGACCGAAAGAAGCCTCTCGGCTTGCTCCGCCGCGATCCGCAGATGCACAATGGTTTGAGCGCGCGATTCCGGCGTCAGCGTCAAACCAAGCAGCGGCGCCATCGCGTCCACCACGGCTTCCGGGTCGAACCCATTCGCGCTCACGCCGTCGCCTCATTGAATGCGAATGACTCGGCGTCCGCCGAATGCTTTTTTCGGGCGTGGCCCTTATCGCGCGTCATTGTCCGGAAGGCCAAAAAGTTGTCGCCATCACGCGTCCTCGATCAGCGGGCGCTCATACCGGCGATCGTCGCTCGTTGTCGAGAACGCCAACCCGGAGCCGCGGAGCGCAATCTCGCGCCTCATCTTTCGGCGCCGCCGCCCAAATGTTGAGCGCGAACGCCTAGCTTCTCCGTCGAGCCCGATATGGCTCATGCGATCGCCGCCTAGCGGAAATTTGCCCGGCTTTTGCTTTCGTTGAATGCTGACACGTTGCGCCAACCGGCGCGGCGCTGCTTGAAGGGCCTTGACCAGATGACCATCACGATCGGAACGCTTCTCGCCGCGCATTCCGCGGGCAAGTCGCTGACGGCCACGATCGAGGAGACTTACGCGCGCATCGAGAAGCACAACGATCCGGCGCTCTTCATCACGATTCGCCCAAAGCCCGAGGCGCTGGCGATCGCGCGAACGCATGCAGGCGTCTGGCCCCGCGGGTAAGCCCCTTTACGGCGTTCCGTTTGTCGTCAAAGACAATATCGATGTCGCCGGGCTTCCCACGACAGCGGCTTGTCCCGCCTTCGCCTATCACCCCGAGAAATCCGCGTTCGTCGTCGAGAGGCTCGAACGGCGGGCGCAATCGTCATCGGCAAGACCAATCTCGACCAGTTCGCGACCGGCCTCGTCGGCGTCCGTTCGCCCTATGGGGTTCCACGCAATGCGTTGCGCGCGGATCTCATACCCGGAGGGTCGAGTTCCGGCTCGGCGACGGCGGTCGGCGCGGGCCTCGTCCCGTTCTCGCTTGGCACCGACACGGCGGGATCGGGCCGCGTGCCCGCCGGCGCTCAACGGAATCGTCGGGCTGAAGCCGTCGCTCGGCGCTCTCTCCACGTCCGGCGTCGTTCCGGCCTGCCGCACGCTCGACACCATCTCGATTTTCGCCCGCGATGTCGCCGACGCCTTTGATGGTCTATCAGGAGGCCTGCGCGTTCGACGAACGAGGACGCTTACAGCCGCTCGTTTCCGCCCCTTCCCTTTCGGCTTTCCCAGCGGGTTTCGGCTGGGCGTTCCGCGCCCGGATCAACGCCAGTTCTTCGACGACGCAAATTCGTCGAGCGGCTTTTTCGCGCGATCTTCAGCTCGCCGAATCGCTTGGCGCGCGATCGTCGAGTTCGACTTCGAGCCATTCGCCGAGGTCGCCGGGCGCTCTATGAAGGTCCATGGGTCGCCGAGCGATACGCCGCGGTGAAGTCGCTGATCGAGAGCAATCCGGAAGCGCTGCATCCCGTCACGCGCACGATTATCGAGGGTGCGCGCAAGTTCGACGCTGTCGCCGCGTTCGAGGCGTTTTACCGGCTCGCGGATCAGAAGCGGAAGACGAGCCGCGTCTGGTCCGAATTTGATGCGATGGTCGTTCCGACCACACCGCGCCTCTACACCGTCGCAGAGGTCGAGGCCGATCCCGTCCGCCTCAATTCCCGGCTTGGGACTTATACCAACTTCGTGAACTTGCTCGACCTTTGCGCGATCGCCGTTCCTTCGGGCGTTCGCGGCGACGGGCTGCCGTCGAGCGTGACCCTGATCGCGCCCGCCGGCGCCGACGGTCTCATCGCCGGCGTGGCCGCAGCGCTCCACGGCCGTTCCGCGTCTCCGTCGATACAAGCAAGCGCGCGCGTCCCGAGCGACCGCATCGAGATCGCGGTCGTTGGGGCGCATCTCTCGGGCCTGCCCCTCAATCGCGAACTCATCGAACTCGGCGCGTCTTTCTCGCGCGAAGTGGAAACGACGCCGGACTACCGTCTCTTCGCGCTGCCCGGCTCTTCTCCGCCCAAACCGGGACTGCTGCGGGTCGGCGAAGGCGCCGGCGCCGCCATCAAGGCGGAGGTGTGGACGCTCGACCCCGCGGGTTTGGCGCTTTCGTCGCCAAGATCCCTGCGCCCTTGGGAATTGGGACGATCCGGTTCAAGGACGGCGCCTCGGTGAAGGGCTTTCTGGTCGAGGCCGAGGCGGTCAAGACGGCGGAGGACATCTCACACTTCGGCGGCTGGCGCGCTTACCTCAAGTCTCGCTGATCGGGGTTCGCCCGGTCAGCCTTTCGGGCGCCCTAACGGCCCGTCGTTGAGGCGCGCAAGATCGAAAGCCAACACGTCGCGCAACAAATCGAGAAACGCCTCCGCCCCGTTCTCCGCGCAAGCTTCGCCCTTCTCGGCCGTCGCCTTGGAAGCATCGCCGGCCGTGCCCAGCGGGTGCAAATCACTCGCCATCCAGCCGAAGCCGATCGGCTGGGTGACCCGAAGCTGCCGAAATTCCTGCTCGATGCCGATCGCCGCGCTGACGAAATTCTGCGCTTCGCTCATGCGCACGGTCTTCGGCCTGAAGGCGAGCATCAGCGAGGTCTCCGCCTCGCCGCCATGGATGCCGTGCGCGCGTTCCTGAGCGGAAAACAGCTCCGCCGGATAGCCCAGCCGATGCCAGGCCGCGTGGACCGCGAGCATGCGGTGGCGGATCCGCAACTCTCTCGCCACGGCGTCGATGACCGGAACATTGCCGCCGTGCGAGTTCATGAAAATGAGCTTGCGGCATCCGGTGCGCGCGACGCTGTCGCCGATCTCGGTCCACGCCCGCGTGATCGTCTCGAGCGAAAACGTCAGCGTGCCGGGATATTCGATATGTTCGTTGGACTTGCCGACCGCCTGGATGGGCAGGATCAACACCGGCATATCGTCAGGAATTTGCTTGACCGCGGTCGCGAGATAGCCCTCGTTGATGAACGTATCGACCCCGACCGGCAGGTGAGGCCCATGTTGCTCGATCGCGGCCACCGGCAGGACCGCGACGACTTTGCTCATGTCGGCGGCGGCGAAATCACGCCAGCTCATCTCGGCCCAGAACTTGGTTGGCAGCATGTGGATCTCCCGGCGCTCAAGGCGCTCGCGCGGCGACGGCCTCGATCTCGATTTTGAATTCGGGCCGCGCGAAACCCTGAACGATCATCAAGGTCGAGGCCGGAGGCGGATTGCTCACGAATTCGTCACGCACCTTCATGTAGCCGCCCAAATATTGCGCCGAAGCGACATAAGCGTTCAGGCGAACGAGGTCGGCGAGCGACATCGATGCTTCGCCGAGGATCGCGGCAATGGCATGAAAGCAAAGACGCGCCTGAGCCTCCACGTCCTCGGGAATGATCCCGTCGCGGCCAATCCCCAATTGGCCCGAACAGAAGACGAGGCGCGCGCCGGGGTCGACTTCTATTCCATGCGCATATTTTGCAAACGGCGGATGGATCGTATCCGGATTCAATCTGCGCATCTGCGAAAGTCTCCAGCAACCCGGTATTGGACCGCCGGGCGCCCGCCCGACACCTCGATGGCGCCCAAGTTGCAAAGCGTCGATACGTCAACTCGAGACGGGATCAAACAATGAAATTCCTTCGCCTCGCCTGGCGTTTGGATTTTGCCTTCTAGGGTCGTCCGCGTTCGCCGCCGACAAGGTTTCGTTCGGGACGAACTGGCTCGCCGAGGCCGAGCATGGCGGATATTATCAGGCGGTCGTCGACGGCACTTACGCCAAATACGGCCTCGACGTCACGATTGCCCAGGGCGGGCCGCAGGCCAACAACGAACTCTTGCTGGCAGCCGGACGATTGGACTTTTACATGGGCGGCAATCTCCTGCTGGCCTTCGATGCGGTCGCACGTGACGTGCCGATCGTCGTGGTCGCCGCGGATTTCCAGAAGGACCCTCAGGTGATGATGTCGCACCCAGGCGTCGGGCTCGACAAGTGGACCGATCTACCGAACGCGACAACGGCTTTCGTGGGCAAGGAGGCGCTTGTCACTTTTTACCAGTGGATGAGATCAGCATACGGATTCAAGGAGGAAGTCGT
>CAVXKU010000024.1:0-176331 GCA_963762335.1 uncultured Alphaproteobacteria bacterium
GTCGCGCAGGCGCGCCGTCCAGGCCCAATAGCCGCCAATCCCGAGCATGAGCGCGAATGTGATCGACCCCAGAAGCGTCAGAAACAGGCTGAACGCGTCGCCGAGCCGCCGACCGATTCCGCGCCGCGGCCGCGCGTTCGACTGATCAGCCCACCCAAACGGGTCGATCGCGGCGGCAGGAGGGACAGACAACGTGCGCACCCGTGGTTTGGCGATCGGCCAAGCAGCAGGCCCGCTCTCCGTCGGCTGCGGTTGAGGTTGCGGGGCTTCGGCGGGCCGCCAGTCGGCAGCCAGCGCGCGTTCGCGCTCGACCAGGCGACGCCCGACATAGTCGGCGACAGCAGCGACGATGACGTCGACCGACTGGTTGTCGGCGATGAGCATGCGTCCGTGGCGCGTATCCTGATAAAAGCGATAGGTGCGCTTATCACGCGCCAAATCGACGTAGGCGACCATGTCCAGGAACAGACGCGGATGCTCGCCCGGCGCCAGCGCCATATCGAACAGGTCAACGCCGGGCGGCGCCTGGTCGACGACGGGGTGCAGCGCGCTCTCGAGCGCCCGCAGGCGGACGATTTCGAGGTCTCGCAAATCCGCGACCGCCTCGGCGCGCTCGGCGTTCTCCACCCGCGCCTGCCGGAGAGAGGCTGTAAGATCCGGCTGAACCGGAATGTTATCGGGTTTGTCGTCCATCGACTCGTATTTGTCCGCGCTCCCGGCAAAGAGGGTAGCGCGAATCCGCCGGAGCGCAAATTGCCAGAGGCGCTGGGCTTTTTTGTGGGCGGCCCAAGCTAATCCGCGCCATTGATCCATGAACGAACATTGTCGATAATCCGCAGCGGCCAATCGCGGTCCGCGACGAAAGCAATGAGCGATGAGCGCCGCCGATCTTTTGGATTTTTCGCCTGAGGTCGCCGAGGCGCGCGCGGCCAGAATGCCGATCGTCGCGCTTGAATCGACGATCATCACGCATGGCATGCCCTACCCGCGCAACGTCGAAACCGCGCGGACCGTCGAGGATGCCGTGCGCGAGATGGGGGCCGTTCCGGCGACGATCGCGGTCATTGACGGGCGTTTGAGAGTGGGGCTTTCGAGCGACGAGATCGAGCGGCTCGGCCAGCTCTCGGGCGGCGTCGTGAAAGCTTCGCGGCGGGATCTTTCGCCCGTCGCCGCGCGCAAGGGCTCGGCGGGCACGACGGTCGCGGCGACCATGTTCATCGCCTCTCTCGCAGGCATCGAGATCTTCGCAACCGGCGGCATCGGCGGCGTGCATCGGGGCGCAGAGGAAACGTTCGACATTTCCGCCGATCTGGTCGAGCTTTCGCGCACCCGAGTCGCGGTCGTGTGCGCGGGCGCGAAGTCGATCCTCGATATCGGAAAGACGCTCGAATTTCTGGAGACCCAGGGGGTCGCGGTCGTCGGGTACCGGACCGACGAGTTTCCCGCCTTCTTCTCTCGCTCGTCCGGCTTCAAACTCGAACATCGCTGCGATGGGCTGCACGATCTCGCCCGCATGATCCGCCTGCAGCGCGACGTCGGCCCGGGAGGACTCCTTATCGCCAATCCGATTCCCTCCGACCACGCGCTTGAAGAGGCGGCGATCGAGACGCGCATCGCTGAAGCCGTGGCGGAAGCCAAGGCGCAAGGGGTCGGCAAGAAGGAGGCGACGCCGTTTCTCTTGAAGCGCGTGGTCGAACTGACCGGCGGGCAAAGTCTCGAAGCGAATATCGCGCTCATCAAGAACAACGCCATGCTCGCCGCGCAGACGGCGGCGGAGCTCATGAAGCTATAAATCCGGCCTTAGTCCGTGGCCGGGACCGAGTGATGCTCGTGCACGATCATCCATAGCCCGTCGATTTTCCTCAAGGCTATCGTCAGACGAAAATCGAGCGCCTCGGGCTTACCGTCAGATCCGGGTCCCTCGCAACGCATGCTCGCAAAAGCGAAGGCGACATCGGCGCCTGCGGTGACATCCATATCGTGAATCTCAAAGCGGACCGGATCGCGCGCCCAGGAGAAGAACACGTCCCAGGTCTTCCGGTAGGCGTCGAGCCCAACGCTTTTGAACGGCGGCGGAACATCGAACATCACGAAATCTTCGGTGTGGCTCCTTAGAATGCCGGCGTAGTCCTTACTCCGCACGGCGCCTGCCCAAGCTTCGATCAAGTCCCGCACGGCGGCTGCATCGTCCGAGACGTTTTGCTTCTCAGCCATTGTGTGCTCCCATCAGGCTCGGTGGCGGGCAGCATGATGCTGCGGGAGGGGCGTGGTGAAATATTGGCGCCCTGCCCTCGTATTCGTGGTTCTCATTCTATCGGCGTCGGAGGGGCCTGGCCCATGCAGAAAGAAGAGGGAATTGTCAAAATTCCGAGCCGTCACTCCGTGGACGAAACGGTCGACAAACTGAGGACCATGCTCAAGTCCAAAGGGGTGACGCTGTTCGCGCTCGTCGACCACAGCGGCGAAGCTGAAAAAGTTGGAATGAAAATGCCGCCGACCAAGCTCTTGATCTTCGGCAATCCGAAGGGCGGCACGCCGCTGATGTTGGCGGCTCCGAGCGCGGCCATCGATCTTCCGCTGAAGATTCTGGTTGCGGAAGATTCAGAGGGAAAGGTCTGGATCTCGTACAACAGCGCTGAATATCTCAAGGAGCGGCACGCTTTGCCGGAAAATCTTCTGCTCAATATCGCGATCATTCAGTCGTTGGCGGCCACCGCCGCAGAGTGACGACAGACGCTCGTCGTCCGAACGCTCATTGACGAGGCGCGTCCTTTTGGTCCTTGTCGGAAGCCGTGTTGCTGTCTGGAAGAAGGAAGCCGTTGTTTTTGAAAGCCGCACCGGTGTCGTTCAGCCTCGGGGGCCCGCTGTGACAGAAACTGCAACTCTTGCCCGTCTGCCTGGCAAAAGTCGGATTGGCCTCAGCTTTGGGCGTGGGGACGATCAAGGCCAGGGCGATGAGCGCCGCGACCAAAGCGCCTCCCAGCGCTATGGCCTTGAACTTGCGAAAACGATGATCGGCAGAGCAGTGCATGGCGCGCCTCGCGAAAAGACATCTCTAATCGCTCAGACCGCGGAAATCGATTCTGACCGACGGTTCGTCGCAAGCTCGAATGACGGCCATCACATCCCACCCCGACCAAGGCGCTCGCGGCTCGGGCTCCCGCGCCCTCGTCATTGGCGATGTGATGACCGACGTCATTGTGCGGCCCGAAGGACCGATCACGCGCGGCTCGAACCGGCGGGCGCAGTTACGGTTCAGCCCGGCGGTTCGGCGGCCAATCAGGCAGCGTGGCTCGCTGCTTTCCTCGTTCGCCGGGCGGCTGTGCGGTGCTATCGTCGCACGTCGACGAATCACCGCCACTTGCTAGCGCCGCCCGACGCTTGGCGACCGCGCGCGCAAGAGGCCGATACGGAAGGTGCGCAACGGCATGACCGCCGAGAACCTGCTGCGCTTCGACATCGCGGCATTAAAGCGGCTCGCCGGAGCCGCCTTCGCCCGCGGCGAGGCCTATCACCGAGACGGGCGCGTCGAGATCCTCGCCATCGAGCCCAGGCGGGTGCTGGCGCAGGTCGTCGGAACGGAGGACTACCGCGTCAATCTCCTCGGCGCGGGCGAAACAATCAAGGGCGAGTGCGATTGTCCCGCCTTCGACGACTACGGCTTCTGCAAGCATATGGTGGCGACTGCGCTCACCGCGAACGAGAGCGATCACGGCCCCGAGCCAATGGGCGCGGGCGCGCTCGGGCGCATCCGCGCCCACCTCGCGGGTAAGCCGAACGCAGCTCTCGTCGCGATGATCGTCGAGCTTGCCGAGCGCGATCGGGCTCTGTTCCGCAAGCTGGAAATCGCCTCGGCCGCCGATGGCGCCGATGACAAGACCCTCGCAGCGCGTCTCGGCAAGGCGATCGACCAGGCGACAGCCACGCGCGGCTATGTGGAATACGGCGAGGCGGGCGGCTGGGCCGGCGGCGTCGACGAGGCGCTCGACGCCCTCGACGCCCTCGATTCCGGTCACGACCACCTCCTCTTCAAGCTGGCCGAGCGGGCGATCGACCGGATCGAAAGCGCCATCGAGTCGATCGACGATTCCAACGGCGAATGCGGCGCCCTTCTGGAGCGCGCGCGGGACATCCATATCCGCGCCGCCCGTGGCGCCCGGCCAGACCCGATGGCGCTCGCCCGCGACCTCTTTGAGCGCGAGACCGGAGACGGCTACGGAACGTTTGACGACGCGGCCTGGCTCTACGCTGACGTTCTCGGCGAAGCCGGATTGGCCGAATATCGCAGGCTCGCGACCGAAGCGTGGGAGAAGCTGCCGCCGTTGACCGGACGGAGCCGAGAGAAGGCTGAAGGCGACTATTATGGCCTCTCGGGAATTCTCGACAGCTTCGCCGAGCGCGACGGCGATGTCGAGGCGCGCATCGCGCTCCGCGCCAAGGACCTGTCGTCGCCCTGGAAATACTTCGAGCTCGCCGAGTTCTGCCTCAAGCACAAGGGCGCGAAAGAGGCGCTGCGCTGGGCTGAGGAAGGGCTCTGGACGTTCGAGGATGGCCCTTCGGACGCGCGCCTCGTCCTCTTCGCCGCCGACCTCTCTCATGAAGGCGGACCGCCGCGGCGAAGCTGAAGCCGCTCTCAAGCGCGCTTTCGAGCGCGCGCCGGACTTCAATGTCTACCTGCGCTGGCGCGAGGCGAGCGGCGAGGCGGTTCGCGACCAGGCGCTCGCGCTGGTCGAGCGCCTGGCGGCGACCGAGACTGGGCTCTCCTTCGGACATCCCGCCGATCTTGGCGTCAAAATTCTGATGCACGAAGGACAATTCGACATGGCCTGGACGATGACGCGAAAGCATCGCGTCTCACGGACCGTGAAAGAAGATCTCGCGCGCGAAAGCGAAGCCGACCATCCGCGCGAGGCTCTGGAGGTTTATGTGCGGCGCATCGACGAGCTCGCGAACGAAGGCGGCAATCGCGCTTACGAGGAGGCGGCCGGCCTCATCGCCCGCATGGGCCGTCTGCGTGACGCCGCTGAACAGACGGCCTATGTCGCGACCCTCAAGGAGCGCTTCGGCCGCAGGCGCAATTTCGTGAAACTGTTGGCTTGACGCAAATCCACGCAGTCCGTGCGCCTGTCGCACCGCCATGATCGCGTCGCGCCGCATTCTCGTCATCGGCGACGTGATGACCGACGTCATCGTTCGCCCCGAGGGGCCGCTCGCGCGCGGCTCAGACCGGCGCGCTTCGATTACGGTGCAGCCCGGCGGCTCAGCGGCCAATCAGGCGGCGTGGCTCGCCTCGTTTGGCGTGAGCGTCGATTTCGTCGCGCGCGTCGGCGCCGCCGACCTCGAAAGCGAGACAGCGCGCTTCAAGGCGATCGGCGTCACGCCGCATCTCGTCGGCGATCCAGTCCATGAAACCGGGCGGCTGATCGCACTCATCGACGCGGACGGTGAGCGCAGCTTCCTCACCGATCGCGGCGCCAACGAAGGGCTGGAAGCGCGCGACATCCCGGACGCGCTGATCGCGTCCGCGTCCCACATCAATCTCTCCGGCTATTCGTTCTTTGCTCCCTCCCCGCGAGCAGCCGTCCTCGACGTCATGCGGCGCGCGGGCGAGAAGTCTGTCAGCATCGATCCGGCCTCGGCTGAGTTCTTGCGCGAGGTCGGGGCCGACAAATTCCTCGCGTGGACGCGAGGCGCGACCATCCTGTTCCCCAACGAAGAGGAGGCCGCAATTCTCGCCGGATCAGACGATCCCGAAACGCAATGCGCGCGGCTCGCGGCGCACTACCCGCTGGTCATCATCAAACGAGGAGCGGCCGGCGCCGAAGCGGCCGACGGCGAGCGCCGCTGGCGTGTCGACGCTCCCCGAAATCGAGGCAGTCGACACCACCGGCGCAGGCGACGCCTTCGTCGCCGGCTTTCTCGCCGCGCGGATTGCCGGCGCGGACATTCCGATCGCGCTCGGGCGCGCCGCGGCGGCCGGCGCCGCCGCTTCGACAATCGTCGGCGGAAGGCCGCAGACGACAGGAACCGCGCGGCGCGCGCTTGACAGATAGTTTTAGCTGTCGCCAGATTGGACTCTCGGTATTACCGGCCGAGGTCACTGATTTTACGCTCAACCCGGCGACCGAAAAAATCGACCGCCGCCTGCGAAGATTTTCCGGTCGAACTCGGCTCTGACGCTGAAGACTACGCTTATCGTCAAGAATTGATTGTTTTGGAAAAGTATAGGCGCGCCAGTTCAGACCCAGCTTCGTAGGCCGGACTGGCCATCAACTTACGGGGCAAGGCAATGCAAAAATCGGTTTCCAACCGCTGCCTGCGCGCGTTGCTGATGAGCGCGGCCGTCCCTCTCGTCCTTTCGGCTGGCGTTCCCGCGGCGAACGCGGTCACCGTCACCATCGTCGGGACGAACGGCCCCGACGGGACGCTCGGAATAGATGGGGGCGCGGGGGGGCCGGGCGCTTCGGTTTCGGCCTTCGCGGGCTACACCGTCCCGAACAGCGATGCGGTGAATGGCGCGACGGCCGTCGGCGGAAGCGGCGGGAAGGGCGCGGACGATTTGATGAGCGGCAATGTGGGTCCGGGCGGCCCGGGCGGGGTAGCCACAGCCAGAGCTGTCACGGCAGCCTCAGGGGGCCCGCTCACGGCTACGACACATGCCATTGGCGGCGCCGGCGGCGCCCCCGGGGAGTTCGGAGGGTCCAGCGGATTCGGGGGCGCGGGAGGCGGAAGCTTCAGCTACAGCACCGTAACCGCAAGCGGCTCTGACGACGCCTCGGCGACGGCGAACGCGACAGGCGGGGCCGGCGCCCAAGGCACCGTGTTCGCCAACGCCGGCGCAGGCGGAAGCGCCCATTCGGAAGCGCACGGCTCCACAGACAGCGGATCGCTCACCCTTGCAGCCGAAAACCACGGCGGCGTAGGCGGTGGGGGCGACCAGGGAGGCGATGGCGGCGCCGCCTCGTCCACGCTCGGAGGGACGACGGGCTCGGGACACTTGATGGTCACGTCAAAGATGACGGGCGGCGGGGGCGGCGCCGGCGACACCGACGGACACCCAGGCGGATCCGCGACGACTCTGATCGACAGCGCCGTTTCGGGGAGCGGCGCCATTGACGTCAACGCCACCGCGACTGGCGGCGCCGGCGGCGGCGTAAACTCTGGGGAAGACCACGCGGCCGGCGGGGCGGGCGGCTTGACGAACATCGCCGCCACGGCCGCCTCTTCGTCCGGCGACATCCATATGACCGGGAATGCGACCGGCGGCGACGGCGGGGCCGCGAGCGGGCTGGCCTTTGATACGGGGGGCGCGGGCGGCGACGCCACCGCGAACGAAACCGCCACCACGGGCGGTCCGGGCAAGTCGCTCGTCACTGCGACGATGACCGGCGGCGCCGGAGGCGCGGGCTCGAGCCCGGACGATACCGGCGGCGCGGGCGGCGGCGGCGCGGCCACGGCCAACGCAACCGGCCGCGGCGGAGCCACCGCAATCGCGTCAGCGCTGGGCGGCGCCGGCGGCGCTACGACGGTGGCCGGGGATGGACTAGGCGGAGGAGGCGGAGCTGGCGGAACGGTGACCGCTGCCGCCACCGCCACCTCGATGTCCCTCAGCTCCGTATCTGCGACAAGCGTCGCAACGGGCGGCGCGGGAGGAACCGATGTGGAGCACGGAGGCGCCGGAGGGGCGGCGACCGCGACCAGCGCAGCAACGTCCGGCGGGGGCCTCGCCATAACGTCCACCGCCACGGCGACAGGAGGAAAAGGAGGCGACGCGCTGGACGACTTCTCAGGCGCTCCCGGGCATGGAGGCGATGCTCACGCGCACGCGTCGGCAACGTCCCGTGGCGTCTTCGTAACAGCTACCGGCATCGCGACCGGCGGCGCAGCCGGTTCAGGAGGACCCAGCCCCAGTCCGTCGGGCTCGGCGGCGTCGGACGGCATGGCCCAAACTGCCTTCGCCACTGTTGTCTCGACCGGCGATTCTCCTGGCGGTGGGCCGGCAAGCTCGGTGTCGATCGCAACGATCGGGTCCGCCGCGGCGACGCCAATCGACATCGAAGCGGGGAAAACCTTAGCCGTCGGAATCCTGACGCCGAGCGATCCGCTTGGGATCGGCGTCATGACCGCAGGCTACGGCGGCGAGGGCGAGACCCTGACATACGATACGTCGGTCGACTTTACGTTCGCGACACGGCATCCGGAGATGCTCACGCTCACGCTGATGGGCGGAGACGGCGCCGGCTTCGACAGCCTTACCTTTACGGCGATGACGACTTTCGGATCGACAACGCAAACGTTCCACTCGCTCTCAGACGCTGAAGCCTATTTCGACCACGGACTATTCGTCTTCGACCTCGCAGCCGCAGGCCCCCAGGATCTGCTTCTTTCGATGTCGCTGACGGCGAGTCATTCAGGGGACGGCTTCGGCTTCGCTTTCGAGGCTTCAGTCCCCGAGATCGCCGGGGCGCCCGAAGCCCCAACTTGGGCGATGATGCTCGCAGGCTTCGCGGGGCTTGGACTGGCCGCCATTGTTCGGGGCCGGCGCATGGCGCCAGCCCATAGTCGTTTGCTCCATCGGCGGGGGAAAACCGATAGCCTAAGCGTTCATCCTGACTGATGGATACCATCGTTTCTTCTGATAGACTTGCGGCGATTGCGATCTATACCTATCTTCGCCTCAACACGGTTTCCGATCAAAGAACTGGCCACACTTTTTCAGTCCCACAACTGGATGAGCGGCAGTAATTCGGAAACCAAATCGATCTCAGCTCGTTGAGGAGGGCTACAATGTCCATTCGTCCCGTCAAGCGCATCAGCCAGTCCGTTCCGACCATGGAGGGCGCGGGCGTCAAGCTGCGCCGCGCCTTCGGCTTCGGCGACACGTCCGATTTCGATCCGTTTCTCATGATGGACGATTTCCGCGGCGATCGGCCCGAAGACTATCTGGCGGGCTTTCCGTGGCATCCGCATCGGGGCATCGAAACCATCACCTATGTGCTGGCGGGCGCGGTCGATCACGGCGACAGCCTCGGCAATCGCGGCAAGCTCGGCTCGGGCGACGTCCAGTGGATGACCGCGGGCAGCGGCATCATGCACCAGGAAATGCCGACCGGCGACGCCAAGGGACGCATGCATGGCTTCCAGCTATGGGCGAACCTGCCCGCGCATCTCAAGATGACGAAGCCCCGCTACCAGGACGTTCCGGCAACCGAGATCCCCGAGGTGATCGACGACGACGGCACACGCGTGCGCGTCATCTGCGGCGAGTTCTGGGGCAAGAGCCGGTCCGGTCGACGGCGTCGCAGCCGAGCCGCGCTATCTCGACGTCACCGTGCCGGCGGGCAAGAAGAAGCGCCTCAAGGTCGAGGATTTCCGCCAGGCTTTCGCCTATATCTTCGAGGGCTCGGCCAATTTCGCCAACTCGTCCGAGCCGTTCGGCGTATTGCGCGAAGCTGAGGTCGACGGCGAGGAAGTGCTGGTGCGCGACAAGGTCGGCAACCGCTCGCTCATCGTGTTCGGCGCGGGCGACGAGGTCGTCGTCCAGGCGGGCGACGAGGGCGTGCGCTTCCTTCTGGTCTCCGGCCGGCCGTTGCGCGAGCCGATCGCCTGGCACGGGCCGATCGTCATGAACACGCAGGACCGAGATCCGTCAGGCGCTGAGCGATTTACGCAGCGGCGCCTTCATCAAGAACTAACGACAACGGCTCGAGCCGCGGATTATGTGGCTCGAGCCGAACCTGTCAAACATGGGACCTGAGGGCGGAACCGAGCTTTAATCTTCGCGTTTTATGATCGTGATAGCGGGCGTGTGCGCCCGGCGGAGCCAGCAGACATGGCCAACTCAACGATCACGACGCAGTGCTGCATCGCTGGCGGCGGTCCCGCCGGAATGATGCTCGGATTCCTGCTGGCGCGCGCCGGCGTTCAGGTCGTGGTGCTGGAGAAGCACGCCGATTTCTTCCGCGATTTCCGCGGCGACACGGTTCATCCGTCGACGCTCGAACTGATGTTCGAACTCGGCCTGATCGACGAGTTCTTGAAGCTGCCGCATCAGGAAGTCCAAACGCTGTCCGCGCAGATTGGCGCTGAACACGTTCAAATGGTCGATTTTCGCCATCTGCCAACCCACTGCAAATTCGTGGCCCTGATGCCGCAATGGGACTTCCTCAACTTCCTGGCCGGGCACGGCAAGCGGTACCCAACGTTCGACCTGCGCATGCAGGCCGACGCGACGGATCTGATCGAGGAGAACGGGCGGGTTGTCGGCCTGATCGCCAGGACGCCGGACGGGGAACTCAACATCCGCGCCGATCTCGTGGTCGGCTGCGACGGACGCCACTCGCTCGTGCGCGAGAAAGCCGGATTCAAGAGCGAGGACTACGGGGCGCCGATGGATGTGCTCTGGTTCCGCGTGTCTCACAAGGACGGCGACAGCGTCGACACGTTTGGCCATATCGAAGCGGGCAAGCTGATGGTCATGTTCGATCGCGGCGACTACTGGCAATGCGCCTATGTCATTCCGAAAGGCGGGATCGAGCGTGTGAAGTCGGAAGGCCTCGAAGCGTTTCACGCGCGGGTCGTTGAAATGTCGCCGTTCCTGGCCGATCGCGTCAGCGAACTGAAAACCTGGGACGACATCAAGCTCCTCAGCGTCACTGTCGATCGACTGAAGAAATGGTGGCGACCCGGGCTCATCTGCATCGGCGATGCGGCGCATGCGATGTCGCCGATCGGCGGCGTGGGTATCAACATGGCGGTGCAGGACGCCGTCGCCGCCGCCAACCGGCTCGCCGAACCGCTCCGCACGGGTAAGCTTGCGGACGAGGATCTTCAAGCCATCGAGGATCGCCGCACTCTGCCCATGCGATTCACCCAGGGGCTGCAACTCATGATCCAGCGGCGGATCATCAGCCGCGTTCTCAAAAGTCAGGAGAGGCCAAAGCCGCCGGTGGTCTTCAAACTCTTCGGCGTCTTTCCGATTCTGCGCCGCATTCCAGCCCGGCTGATCGGTCTCGGCATTCGCCCGGAACACGTCCAAACGCCCGAAGCAGCGCCAGTTTTGGAAGCGAGCCGTCTGGTCTCCCGTCAGCGCGCGAGCGCCTCGGCGTAAACGCCAAGCGTGTCGTGCGTCATGCGCTGGAGCGAGTAAGCGTCTGCGATCTTCGCTCGCGAGCGACGCCGAATGGCCTCGCGCGCGGAGGCGCCGAGCGAAAGCGCGGCATGGATCGCCTCAGCGAGCGCAGCCGGTTCGCGCGGCGGAACGAGCCATCCAGTTCGCGACTCGGCGTCACTGTGCGGCGGCGCGGCGACGATCTCACGGGCCGACCCGACGTCGGAGATGATCGTGAGCGCGCCGATCGCCGCAGCCTCGATCGAGGTGCGCGTCACGCCGTCGGGTTCAGCGGCGGGAAAGACCACGACCGCCGCCCCAATGAAAGCAGCCGCCTGATCCGCAGCCGCGCCAAGTCGCACGAACATGGACTTGACGCCGCATTTGACCGCGAGCGCATCCAGCTCGCGCGCGAAGGCCGGCTTCGCGGCTTCGCCGGCCAGCACGAAACGGACGTCATCAAGACCCCGCTCCTTGATCAGCGCCGCCGCTTCGATGAGCGTCTGCTGGCCTCGGCCCGGCGCCAGTCGCGATGGCGCCAGGACGACGCGTTCATGCGCCGCGACGCCCCAGCTCGCGCGAACGTCGGCCACCCGGCGCCCGCTCACGCGCTCCGATTGAAGCTTGGACAGGTCCATCCCCGGCCGGACGACTCTTAACCGCTTCGGAACCGAGGGAAAGAGCGTTTCCGCGCGCCCGGCGGCGAACTCGGACGCGGCGATGACATAATCGCCCTCAGCGACGGCGGTCTCGAAGCTTGAGCGCGGGCGGGCGCCCCCGCCATCGGCCGGAAGCGAGGTGACAAGCGGACGTTTCGTCCGGCCGCAAGCCTTGACCGCCGCCCAGGCCGCCCAGCGCGAGCGCGCATGCACGAGGTCGATCCGCTCCGAAGCGATGATGCGCTGAAGGCGGCGCATGTTGAGCGCCATGGCGAGCGGGTTCTTGGTCGCCGCCGGAAAGCGGACGAAGAGCCCGCCGATCGCCTGCAATTCGGCGGCCAGTTCGGTGGAATCGCTCGCGACCAGGGCGCGCGCGCCAGTCTCCGCCAGCGCCGCAGTGACGGCGAGCGTGGCGCGTTCGTCGCCACCCGCATGAGCCGGCTGGACAATCTGCAGGATCGTCCGGCCGGCGAGCGGCGCGTTCGCCCCGCGTCCGAAGGGGGAGAGCGCATCGACGCTCATGGGCGCCCGCGCCTTGAACACGAGAGCGTGACGCGCGGGCGGTTGACTTGCGGCCAACGGCTCCGCCAAGTGCGCTTCGCCCCGCGCACCGAAGCCGAGCCTCATCCCGGCGCGGTCCGCACGTGGCGCCCTCAGCAGCGAGCTCAGTGTGTCAGACGGACAGCCGCAGGTCTTCATCGTCGGAAACGCCCCGAATCAACGGCGTATCGCCTTTCGTCGCCGCGCGCCAGTGCATAGCGGACACCCCAGCATCGTTTGGCTGAGCGGCTACCGCTCCGACATGGATTCGACCAAGGCGGCGGCGCTCGACGCCGAAGCGGAGCGGCGCGGTCTAGGCCTCCTCAGGTTCGACTATTCCGGCCATGGGCAGTCCGAGGGGCGGCTCGAGGACGGCACGATTTCACGCTGGCTCGAGGAGACGCTCGCGCTTCTACGGGCCGAGAGCGAGGGACCGCAGATTCTTGTCGGTTCCTCGATGGGCGGTTACCTGGCGCTGCTCGCTGCCCGCGCGCTCAACGAGGCGGGCGAAACCGAGCGGATCAAGGGCCTCATTCTGATTGCGCCTGCGGTCGACTTCACCGAAGCGCTCATCTGGGCCAAGGCGCCGGACGAGGGACGGCGCGCGATCATGGAGCAAGGGGTGTGGCGACAGGCCGTCCGCCTATTCGAGCGAGCCCAATTGCTTCACCCGCGACCTCATCGAGGACGGGCGAAAACACCTTCTGCTCGGCGGCATGATTCGCACTCGCGCGCCAACCGCCGTGCTGCAGGGCATGCGAGACGAAGACGTGCCGTTTGCGCACGCGCTCGCGCTCATGCAGCGCTTCGGCGGCGATCCCGCGACGCTGACGCTGGTCAAGGACGGCGATCACCGCCTGTCGCGTCCACAGGATCTGGAGCTGATGTTCGCGGCGCTGGAAAGGATGGTGTGAAGCCGTCGAGACCTCGGCAAGGCCCTTCAATCCGTCTTCTTCTTCGCCCTCGGGCAGCCCCGCCTTGCGCAGGCCTTCGACGATGCGCGCGTATTGCGCGTTGAAGGTCGGATCGTCGGTCCAGTGGATGCCCGCCCAGGTCTGAACGGTGAAGTCCGGATAGAGCTTCCGCAACTGGGCGACGGTCTCCTTCGCCTCCTTGTCGTGGCCGGTCCAGGCGTAGGCGGCGGTGAGGTCGACGAACGGGTACATGCTCTGATTGCCGCTCGCGATCGACTTGCCGCACCATTCGATCGCCTGCTCCCATTGGGCGAGGTGGGTGTGGGCGTGGCACATGTAGAACTGCCACCAGGACACATTAGGATCGCGCGGGCTCAGCCGAAGCGCGGTTTCAAGTCCGGCGAAGCCGTCCTCGCTGTGGCCGAGGAACACGTTCCAGAAGCTGAGGTTCGCATGCGCGTCCGCATAGTTGGGATCGTCCGCGAGCGCGGCCTCAGCCTGCGATATTGCCGCTCTCCATTGCTGTTTGTCGAAGAAGACTTGCGCCTTCGCCATGTGGGCCGACGCATCGTCCGGCTGAAGGGCCAAAGCGGAGTCGGCGACTTTCTCCGCGCGCGCGAGGTCGCCTGCGGGGTCGTCGCTCCATTGATTGGTCACCCGATCAGTCAAAGCGCCCGACAAGTCAACCATCGCGCGCTCGTTTTGCGGGTCAAGAGCCAGCGCGCGCTCGCTGAGGTCGATTACGTCGCTATTGATCGACTTGCTGTCGCCGCTTGAGTTGAATCTCGCGCTGGCGCGCATCGCAAGGTCGGCCGCGTCGGGGTTGTTGGGCCGCTCGCGCATCGAGCGCAGGGCTTCCGCCTTGACGAGCTCGACGCCAAGCGAACGGGCGAGCCGGGAGACAATATCGACCTGCAACTCGCCGATCTTGCTGCGCTCGCCCTCAAAGCGGTCGGCCCAGACATGCGCGCCGGTCTCGGTCGAAATGAGCTGGGAGTTGACCTCCATCTTCTCGCCGACGCGCCGCACACTGCCTTCGAGCACGTACCTGGCGGCGGTTCTGCAGGATGGGGAAGAGTACCAAATGGCCGTGCGTCGGTATCGACGCCACGATCGACGGCCCATCAAGAGAGCTTCGCCGCTATGAGAGGTGTCAACCTGGTCGTCTTCCGCGCTTCGGCGCGCGCTGTTCTTCCTGTGCCCACGACTCGAGTTCGCGCCCGATCTGCTTCACGTCGACCGGCTTGCCCTTGTAGGTGAAGGCCGTGTTGCGGGCGATGACGAAGCTGTCGGGCAGATGCGAGAGGTCGGTCGTCAGATCGTCGGTGATCCCGTCGGCGAAATAGTCCTGCTCCTTGTCGCCGCTCAGGTTCTCGAACGGCAGCACGACGATCGAGAGCCGCGGCGCGTTGGCGAGCTTATCGTCAACGGAAGCGGCCATGAAACGCGGCGCGTAGCCCGCACGCCAGGCGAAGCCACCCCGACCGCAAGGAGCGCGGCGACGCGGCCGCGATCACCCCAGCGCCGACCGCCGCCGCGAAGGACGCTCAGCGCGTGTTGTCGCTGCGGCCCTTGGTCTTTGGACCCAGCGATCGCCGTGGCAGGCAGCGCATAAGCCCGCACTGGCTCGGCGATGTTCTTGAGCTGTCTCTGCGGCCGAGGTCGCCACCGAAATTCTCCTTGAGCCGGTCGCGCACCTGCCGGTAGGCGTCTTCCGAGAGACAGACGCCGCCTGGCTCGCAAACGCCCTCCAACCGCGCGGCGATGTTGACGCCGTCGCCCATCAGGTCGCCGTCGCTCTCCTCGACGATGTCGCCGAGGTGAATGCCGATGCGAAACTCGATGCGCTTGTCCGGCGCGACGCCCGACGTTGCGCTCGACCATGGCGTTCTGCACCTCGATGGCGCAGCGCACAGCGTCGACCACGCTGCTGAATTCGATGATCGCTGCCGTCGCCGGTGCGCTTGACGATCCGCCCGTGATGGACGGAGATGTCGGATCGATGAGATCGCTGCGAAGCGCCCTGAGCCGCGCCAGAATGCGATCCTCGTCCGCGCCGGCGAGCCGGCTGTAACCGACGACGTCCGAGACCAGAATCGCCGCAAGTTTCCGGGTCTCGCTCATGGCGCGCCCCTTTTGCTGCGGCTTCAGCTTAGCACAAAAACCCGTCCGCGAACTGCCCGATGTCGTATGACGACAGCGCTCCACGCTGATGCGCGGAACCTCTCAGGCGTGGCGAAGTCTTGGGAGAGCGGTCGTCGCCTCCTACACGAGCGCGGGGTCTACTCCCACGTCGCGCCGAAGCGATGCAGGTTCGAACCGTGGACCTTGAGCCAGGCTTCTGCGCGGTCGGTTCCGGGGTGCAGGCGGCGCGCGAGCTTCCAGAACAAAGGCGAATGGTTCATGTGCACCATATGCGCCACCTCATGCGCGGCGAGATAATCGAGCACGAGCGGGGGCGCCAGAATGAGGCGCCAGGAGAAATTGAGTCCGCCGGTCGACGAGCACGAGCCCCAGCGGCTCACCGTATCGCGCAGCACGATGCGGCGCGGCTTGACGCCAAGTTGTCCAGAATACCGAGCAACGGCGGCCTCGAGATCCTTGCGCGCCTCACGCTTGAGGAAATCGGCGACACGACGCGCCACGTGCGGCCGCTCGCCGGATACGCAAATCAGCGGTCCGCCTTCGCTCGAACTCGATCCAGACGCCGCCGCGCTCACCGGGCCGGTGCACGATGCGATGATCGACGCCGCGGAAGGGCGTCACCGCGCGCGGCTCGAACGCGACCGGTTTGGGCAGACGCGCGAGCCGCGTGCCGATCCATGCCGCGTGTCGTTCGGCGAATTCGCGCGCCGTTTTGAGCGATGAGCGCGCCGGCATTGTCAGCACCACGTCATGCGTGGCCGTGCGAACCCTCAATGTGAAGCGGCGCGACGTGGCGACGCGTTTCAACGCGACGCGATACGTTTCGCCGTCGTGCGCGATGTCGAAATGCGCCGCCTGCTCCGGCGCACGGCGTTGGAAAAGACGCAGCATCCCGCCAAGTCCCCAGCCAATGTTTTTGGGGCGAAGATGAGCCCGCGCGACCGGCAAGTCCCCTCCGCCACTGGCGAATCATAATTCAGGCTCGCCCCGAGTCGCTAGAGTTTTGTGAGGAAGACCCGCCTTCTAGCCCAGTCGCACACTGGGGGTTGTAGCCGGTTTCAACTGGAGCGGGAAACCGGCGGCGATCAGGATCACGGCGTCGCAGGCGGCCCCGATTTCCCGATTCAGCCGGCCCTGCCAGTCGCGAAATTCGCGGCCGAGCTTGTTGTCCGGCACAATGCCCATCCCGACTTCGTTGGATACGAGGATCGCCGGGCCGGCGAGCGCGCCGACCGCGCCGGCGAGCGCCGTGATGGCTGGTCCCGGCTCCCGGCCCGCCAGCATGAGATTGCTGAGCCAGAGCGTCAGGCAATCGAGAAGCACCACCCGGCCCTCCCGCGCCTCCGCGGCGAGAGCCGCGGCGATTTCCAGCGGCTCCTCGCAGCGTTGTCCAGCCTTGTCCCCGGTCGGCCTGGTGGCGCGCGATGCGCGCGGTCATTTCCTCGTCTCCGGGCCTGGCGGTGGCCAGGTAGAGCCGCTCCGGGCCGGTAGCCTCCGCCAGGGCTTGCGCATAAGCGCTCTTTCCGGAGCGCGCGCCGCCGAGAATCAGCACGCTGCGGGCGATCGTCCGAGCTTCACTCCCTGCCGGTCATCGCGTTTCCCAGCGGCGCCGATCTGATCCGAGAATCCGGCCGGAGCCCGTTTTTCGGCCGAATTCTCCTTTGCTTTCGGGCAAGCCATTCGGCTTCTTGCCCGGCGCGCAAACCAGAAAGCGCTCGTTTGGCATCCACCAGACCTCGTCGGGATGGTATTTCTCCACCTCGGTCCAGTCCAAGCCGCAGGAGGAGTGGTTCATCCAGATCACGCGATGCGCATGTTGCAAGACGAACGGGGGCAAATAGCCGCCCGTGAAGGAATCTGCCGATGATCAAAATCGTCGGGCCCGCCCTCTCGGAGGTCTCGACAAATTCTCCGAATGGATCCGAAGACTGGAGAACTTTCTTGCCGTGCGGCAGGATGAGGTCTTCCGCATGTTCGGAAACGGCGTCGCCGACGCCGAACATCCGAGCCAGGTCGCCCCCTTTGCGTAGATTCATCGGCCCGAGGGCGGCGCTTGGTTCGATCTTCCAGTCCGGGTGATTGTCCGCCTCGACAATGGCGTTATATCCGGCCAGCGCGCCCCGAAATGTCCAGTGCGTATCGTGCATGTAGAAGACCGGACCTTCCGCACGCGCCTGCTTGACCGCCGGCCGCAGATCGACGGCCGGAACGCCCTTCGCCGCCAGACTTGCGAGAATGAGGTCGTATTCGGTCGGCTTGCCGGGATTTTGCGCCCAGCGCGGCAGGTCGTCCTGGTAGATCGTCGCCCCGTTCGGCGGCGGGCGCGACCAGGAAACGGATTCCGCGGGCGCGCAGTTCCTCGTTCATGCGGGCAAGCATATCCGCCGTGTCGGCCAATCTTCGGTCGCGCACGAGCAGCCCAGCGCTTTGACGCACTGTCTCTTCGCCGAGATAGAACATGCGGCCGTCGCGGCCGATCAGCACGGAATCGTTGCCAAGCCCGAGCAGCGGACGGGTCACGTCCTTGTGGGCGCGGATCAGAACCTGGCGAAGACCGAAATGGTCGCGCAGATAGGCGTCGATCGCCTTCGGAAGGCCCAACCACGCGTCGCGGCTGGCCGGCGCTTCCGGCGCCGGCGTGAGATAGCGGCCCTCCTTCAGGATCGCCGCCGGACTGTCCGGCTTGACGATCCCAACGACAAGCGGCGTCGCGAGAAGTCCGAACGCGAGGAGCGCGAGATAGCGGCGATAGCGACGCAGCATGCCGGATCAGGACCGCATGCGGTTCCGCCGCGCGGGCGCGGCGCCAACTGTGTCGGGACAGGTCAAAATTCACGGAATTGGACTCTATCCGCTGTCTTGGAGGTTCGGAAGCGGCAATCTCAACCTCTTTCGCGCTTCAGCGTCGCTCCTGCGCCTCTCCGTGGGCGCCCGGTCACAAATGAGAGCGCGCTCGACGGGCGCCCACCAAACCTCGTCCGGCTGGAACTTGTCGATCAGCGACCAGTCGAAGCTGCACCCGGTATAGTCGTAATGGACCCAGATCGCGCGTCCGACGTGCTGAGCGAGCATTCGCGGAAACAAACTGGCGGTGAAGGAATCGCCGACCACCAGGATCGTCGGGCCAGGCTTGCCGGTCGTGATCATGTGCGTCGGCATGACGTCGTGCGACAGGTTTTCGTCCTTGCCGACCGCAGGGAGGGCGAGCGGTTCGGTCGTTTCGGTCACGTCGTCTTCCACGCCAAGCATGCGCGCGAGGTCGCCGCCCTTGCGTTCCTGCAGCGGCCCGAGCGCGCTCCCCGGATCAATACGCCAGTCCGGATGCGAGTCGGCTTCGACGACGGCGTTGAAGCCGGCAATCGCGCCGCGCGCCGTCCAATGGGAGTCATGCAGCAGGTAGGCCTTGCCCTCCGACGCTGTCTTTCTCAGCGTCGGCCGCAAGTCGACTGTCTTGATCCCCCGCTCCGCGAGGTCCTCTAAAAAAAGATCGTGCTCCGTCTTCCGGCCGTGCGCTTGCGCCCAGTTCGGGAGATCATCCTCGTAGATGGACGACGTGCTCGGCAGGACGACCACAAAGAAAGCTATTCCTCGTTTCTTCAGTTTGTCGCGCATCGCCGCGAGCTGGTTTGCCGAATCCGCAACCTTCTCATCTCTCAAGATGAGGCCCGCGCTCTGTCGCACCATCTCGGCGCCGAGATAGAACATGCGGCCGTCCCGACCGATCAACACGTCCCCGCCGCCCTGACTGAGCATCGGCTTGGTCAGATCCTTGTGCGCGCGGATCAGCACCTGCCGCAGTCCGAAATGATCGCGCAGATAGGCGTCGATCTCCCTCGGAAGCCCAAGCCAGGCCGCGCTCGACCACGGCATTTGCGGCGCCGGCGCGAGGAACCGCCCTTCCTTGAGGACCGCCGCCGGGCTGTCCGGCCGGATAAGTCCCACAACGAGGGGCGTCAGAAGAAGCAGGAAGGTCAGGACGGCGAAAAGCCGGCGCCAGCGGAGAAGCATGTCCGGTCAGGGCTTCTCGAGCGAACAGACTTTTGCGTTCATTGCGCTTGCGCCGGGAAATCGATCGGAACGGCGCCCGGATCGCACAAAAGGAAACGCTCGGTCGGGGCCCACCAAACCTCGTCCGGCCGGAACCGATCGATCAGCTTCCAGTCGAACCCGCACTCGTGATGATGAATCCAAACCGCGCGTCCGCCGTGCTGTGTGAGCATCGACGGGAAATAGCCCTGAGTGAACGAGTCGCCAATGATCATGATCGTTGGGCCTGGCCTATCCGTGGCGACGACATGGTCGGGCATGATGCCGGGAGAAATGGCCTCGTCGGTTCGCGGGGGCGCAAGTCGAAGCGTCTTGGCCTGTTCGCGGACGTTGTCCTGAACGCCAAGGATACGGGCGACGTCGCCTCCCTTGCGCTCTTCGAGAGGCCCCGTCACGCTCGCCGGATCGAGACGCCACTCAGGGCGACCGTCGGCATCCACGACCGCGTTGAAGCCGGCAAGCGCCCCGCGCGGGGTCCAATGGGCGTCGTAGAGGAGATAGGCTTCTTCGCCCTCCGCCCGGAGACCTTTGAGGGCCGGCCTCAGGTCGACCGTCTTGACGTCGTATCTCTTGAGATCATCGAACAGGAGATCGTATTCCGTCTTTCTGCCATCGGCCTGGGCCCACGCCGGGAGGTCATCCTGGTAAATGGTGGACGAATTGGGCGGGATCGCCACCAGGAGGCGAACGCCCCGCTTAGCCAGCGCATCGCGCATCTCCCCGATCAGGCGCGCCGTTTGCGTCACGCGCGCGTCTCTCAGAACGAGGCCCGCGCTCTGGCGCACCATTTCGTCGCCTTCGTAGAACATGCGTCCGCTGCGGCCGGTCAGGATGATTGTGTTGGGCTTCAGCAGCACCGGCTGCGTGAGGTCCCTGTGCAGGTTGATCATCGCATGCCGGAGGCCGAAACGGTCCTTGAGATAAGCGTCGATCTGTTTGGGAAGCGTGCGCCAATCGCTGGCGCTGTCGGGAAGTTTCGGCGCCGGCGCCGGATTGCGCCCCTCTTTCAGGATCAACTCCTCGCTGTCCGGCTGAATGAGCCCAGCGACGAGCGGCGCCGCCAACAGCAGGAACGCGGCAATGGCGAAAAATCGCCGATGCCAGCGCAGCATGCCGGACGAGGGCCGCGCGAAATCGAGTTCGTCCCGCCAGGCGCGATCTTGTTGAAGCGATAACCAGTTCACGGAGGGGCTTTTATCCGCGGTCCGCGAGATTCGGAAGCGTCGATCTCACGCGCATTTCGATCTCAGCGCCTCAAGTCCGTGAAAACTGGAAGGCGCGTCGGCCGGCGACACCGCAAGCGCGCGGCAGCCGGTTAGCCCAGCGGATAAGCCGCCTCAACGACATAGGGTCCGCCGCCCGACCCCTCGCGGGCCGAATAGAGGACGAAGCGCTCGGCGATGAACGAGTCCGCCACGAGGACGCCGCGCTCAGTGAGATAGTTCGCGACCGAGGCCTGACGGACGCCGCGCAGCCGCGCCAGCGTCACGTGCGGCGTGTACTTGCGCGTCTCGGGCTCAACGCCGATGCCGCCTCAAGCGCCGCTCCTGTTCAGCCTGCAGATCCATCAGCGCCGGGTCCGGTTTGACCTTGGCCACGATCGCGCGCGGCTTGTCGCCGCCGAACCAGCTCAGTTCCTCGAAGCTCACCGGCGCCTTTGGCCGGCGGATGTCGCCGAGCGTTTCGGCGATGTCGCGCGCACGTCCGCGCGTCGATGTCGCCGATGAATCTGAGCGTGATGTGGTAGTCCTCGGGCTCGAGCCAGCGCGCGCCGGCGACGCCGCCGCGCAAAAGCGCAAGCTGACCGACGACGGCCTCTGGCAATTCAAGTCCGGTGAACAGACGAGGCATTGCGGCGGTTTCCCACAAGCCAACGAGCCGATCAGCCTATGCTAGGCGGCGCGCTCCAAATCGGTAATAATCCGAGAACAACAGCGTCAAGATCTCAAGGGCCAGCTTAAGCAAGCGCGATAACCGGCGGCGCGATCTTGCCCATAGGCATAATTACGCATTGCGGATGACGTCCATCTGCTCATCGTATCTTTGACCTGCACGTTGCCAAACGCGGGGTGATTTAAGTATCGCGATATACATAAGCAAGGAATTCATTCGTCCGAGCCGCATTGGGAGGACGCGATGAAGGCTCTTTTAGCCGGAATTCTCCGTGGGAAAAAGAAGTACCTGCTGGAGCGCTTGGCGCCCCCTTCTCGTAGGGCAAGCGCGCACGCGGAACTGTCCTCGGGCCGCTAACTATCAGCGCCGCGGTGCACGAGGCGCTGCTCCCGATCCGCGACTCGACGCGATATGTCCCGAACCAGACTGACGACAGATATCTGATCTTGCGAGCCGGGTCAGTCTCGCCGATCGACGGACATCAAAGGCGCGTTCGCCTCTCGTTGGCCGAAGGCAACCACAGCGGCGGAGTGGGAGTGACGTCCTGGATCGGCGGAAGTCCAAGCTCACCACCAGACGCGCTGAGCAACTCGCCCCCATGCCACCTGGATTCTCGCGATCGACGTATCGCCCAACCGAAGAGGATAAGCGCGGCCGAGACCGCCACAGCGGAGGCGATAGGTCATAACCCATGCAGACGGCAGCATTCGCGTTCGATCTGCGTTGCACGAAGGCAGCTCTCTCGGCCCTTTTCGTAACTTCGCCGATGTGAATTTATCGGCTCGACAGCGCTGCCCTTGTTCAATTCGTTCAAGTTCAATGGCGATGAGATCAACCCACGGTTTAATATCAACGCCGTCTCGACGGAGGTAGAATTCGGCACGCTCCAGCCCGGCGACGTCTGGACTTCGTCTATCAACTCACCGCCGAAGGAACCACCCATGGTTTCGAACGTGGTTTTGTCGCTTTCCTTGGCGACCCGTTCGAAGTGGACGGGAGTTCCGGCAGTTTCGTCTTCGAGACGAGCGCCGCAACCCCGTCTGTCCCGAACCCTCGACCTGGGTGCTGATGACGTCGGTCGGGTCGCCGGATTTGCTGGCCAGCGCCACGCTTGGGCGCTTGAAGATCAGCCGCGCTCCTTCGAGATGAACTGGCGAAAGCGGTCGGAGGTCGAGCCGGAGAAAAGCTCCTGCGGCGGTCCTTCCGCCTCGACCAGCCCCTGATGCAGGAACATCACGCGGGTCGAGACGTCGCGCGCAAAGCTCATCTCGTGGGTGACGACCAGCATCGTGCGGCCCTCCTCGGCGAGCGCGCGCATCACGCGCAGCACTTCGCCGACCAACTCAGGATCGAGCGCCGAGGTCGGCTCGTCGAACAGCATCACCTTCGGCCGCATGGCGAGCGCGCGGGCGATCGCCGCGCGCTGCTGCTGGCCTCCGGAGAGATGCGACGGATAGTAGTTCTCCCGCTCGGACATGCCGACTTTGGCGAGCAGCGCGCGCGCTTCCTCGATGCATTCCGCGCGCGGGCGCTTCTGCACATGCACCGGCGCCTCGATCAGGTTTTCGAGCACCGTCAGATGCGACCACAGGTTGAAGCTCTGGAACACCATGCCGAGTTCGGAGCGGATCCGGTCGACCTGACGTCTGTCCGCGGGCTCGGCCCGCCCGTCGCGCCGCTGGCGCATCTTGATCGTCTCGCCCGCGACCGTGACCACGCCTTTGTCCGGCGTCTCCAGCAGATTGATACAGCGCAGAAACGTGCTCTTGCCCGAGCCGGACGAGCCGAGGATCGAGATCACGTCGCCGTCGTTCGCGGTCAGCGACACGCCCCTCAGCACTTCGAGCTGGCCGAAGCTCTTGTGCATCGTGTCGACGGTGAGCGCTGGCGTCGCGGCGGGCATGGACGCCTCCTTCAGGTTGGCCGAGGCCTGAGATGCGGCGACAGGCGCCGCTCGAGCGCGAGGAAGCCCGCGCCGATGAGGTAGTTGACGACGAAATAGATCGCGCCCGCAAGGATGAGCGGCAGGTAGGTGACGAGCGTGTCGTTGCGGATCTTGAGCGCGATGCTCATCACGTCCCACAGGGTGACGAGCGAGACGAGCGCGGTCGACTTCACCATCGAAATCATCTCGGTCGAATAGGCCGGAAGCGCGTGCCTCAGCGCGATCGGAAAGATGACCCGGCGGAACATCAGGAGCCCGGACATGCCGCAGGCGCGCGCCGCCTCGACCTGTGCAGGCGGCACGGCGAGCAACGCGCCGCGAAAGATCTCGGCTTGATAGCCGGCAGTGCAGAGCGCGAGCGCCAGCACGGCGCAATTGAACGCGTCGCGCAGGAAGACCCATGCGAAGCTCGCGCGCACCGCCGGCAGCGAAGCGAGGCCATAATAGACGACGAAGAGCTGGATCAGGAGCGGCGTGCCGCGAAAGATCATGACGTAAGCGCGCGCGAGGAGTTCGAGCGGCTTCACGCCGCTCACCCTCATCCAGGTCACGCCCGCGGCGATGAACGCGCCAAGGACGACGGACAGGAACCAGACCGAGAGCGTAAGCGGCAGCGCGGCCAGGAGCCGGAAGAAAGTCTTGGAGATGAAATCGAAGTCCATCGGCCCGCCTCAACTCGTCGCGCGGCGCATGCCGCGGGTGGCGCGCGTCTCGGCGAGATCGAAGAAGCGGCTCGTCACAACCGTCATCACCAGATAGAGCGCGGCGCCGCCGAGATAGAAAGCGAACGGCCGATGCGTCGACCCTGCGCCGACCTGGCTGATCCGCATGAGTTCGGTCAGGCCGGTGACCGAGATCAGCGACGAATCCTTGAGCGCGACCTGCCAGAGGTTGCCAAGCCCAGGCAGGGCGAAGCGAAGAACCTGGGGCATGATGATGCGGCGAAACATCAGCGCCCGATTCATGCCGACGCTGACCGCGGCCTCGAGCTCACCGCGCGAGATTGCAAGATAGGCGGCGCGGTACACCTCGGCCTGATACGCGCCCGAGATGACGCCGACCGCGAGCGCCCCGGCCGCGAAGCTCGGCACCCCGACGAAGCCCTCGTGACCGAGGAGCGTGGGCGGTTTCGGTCAGAAGCGTCGACGTGCCGAAATAGACGAAATAGACGATGAGCAGTTCCGGCAGGCCGCGGAACAGGGCGGCATAGGCCTGACCGACGCCGCCCGCGAACAGCTTTCCCGAGAGCCGCGCCCAGGCGACGAGGCCGCCGATCGCTGCGCCGATGAGTAAGGCCGCAGGCCGAGACGAGAAGCGTCATCAACGCTCCTTCAAGGAGCGCCAGGCCCCAGCCGCCCTCACCGAAGCCGAAGATCGCCAGATTGCCCAATTCGGCGCCCTCCGGCAGCGCGCTCCTTCAACGCAAGAGCGCGCTGAAAGCCTTACGATTGGGGCGTCATGTCGACCTTGAACCACTGCTCGGAGAGCTTCTTGACCGTCCCGTCGGCGATCGCCGCGGCCAGCGCCTGTCGAACTTCGCGGTGAGGTCCGCGTCGCTCTTGCGGATGCCCATGCCCGTGCCGGCGCCGAACGCGCCGCCGATGAACCTTGGCCCGACAACGGCGAGTTCTGAGGCGTCTGGCTTGGAGGCTGTCGCCACCATGACGGGATAGTCGTCGAGCGACGCGTCGATGCGGCCGGACTTGAGGTCGAGATCGCGGTCGTCGGCGGTCTTGTACTCCTTGACGGTCGCGATGTCCTTCATATACTGGCTGGCGAAGTTGGCGTGGGTGGTCGAGACCTGCACGCCAAGCGTCTTGCCCTTGAGCGCCGCCTGCACGCCCTTGATCGCCGCCTCGCCCCCCTTGGGGTCCTTGTCGAGATCGACGAGCTTGCCGGCGTCAGGCGCTTTCGCGAGCGGGCTGTCCTTCGGCGCGAGAAAAGCTCCCGGCGACACCGCGTAGGGCTTCGAGAAGTCGATCTCCTTCTTGCGCTCGTCGGTGATCGACATGCCGTCCATGATGACGTCGAACTTGCCGGCCTTCAGGCCCGGGATCATGCCGTCCCAGTCCTGGGCGATGATCTTGCACTCGAAGCCCGCGCGTTTGCAGAGGTCGTTGACGAGGTCGACTTCGAAGCCAACGATCTTGCCGCTCGAGTCGGTCAGGTTCCAGGGCTCGTAGGCGCCCTCCATGCCGATGACGACGGTCTTCCAGTCCTTGGCGAACGCGGCTGGCGCGAGCGCAATTCCCGCGGCGAGCGCCGCCCCGAGACCCAACGCCTTCATGATTTTCGACATCAGTCCTGCTCCCATGCTCGCCGTTTCGGCCGCTGATCCAGAGCCCTTCCGCGAGGCCCTTGCACGAGTCATACAGGTCGTTCGCAAAAATGTGAACGCGGCCCACCGCCCAAAATCGCGGCGTGGCGGCGCTTTAGGCGTCAGGTCGGCGCGCAAATCCTCAATGAGGCGCGCTGGTGCGTCCATCCGCGACGGAAACCGGTTCACCCCTGTCGAGCGCCCGAGAAAAAAGCGCGGTCGCGGCGCAGAGAAGCGCGAGGGCGCTGCCGATCCAGGGCAACGCGCGATAATCGAAGCCAAACGCAAGGGCCGCGGCGCCGAGCGTTGGCCCGAGCGCGTTGCCGACGTTGAAAGCGGACTGGTTCAGCGTCGAGGCGAGATTTGGCCCTTCGATCGCTTGTCTCACCACCCGGGTCTGCAGCGGAACGCACGGCGCCAGGAACAGAAAACCCCAGAGAACCATGGCGGCGCCAACAAGGGCGACGCTGTCGATGACCGTTATCAAGACGAGATAAAACACGGCGTAAGCCAACGAGAGCGCGGCGATCGACTCCAATGGCTTCCAGTCACCCAGCCGTCCGCCGAGCACCATGCCGGCCGCGCCGCCCACGCCGAACAACAGCAGCATGAGCGGAAGCGTGGCGAGGGAGATCCGCGTTTCCTCCACGAGTAGCGGCGCGACATAGGTGAAAACGGCGAAGGTTGAGGCGCAGACGAGGAGGCTCATCGCCATGGCGAGCAGCACCTGCGGACGCCTGAGCGCGACGACTTCCTGTCTCAAGCTCGAGACCTCTCTGCGCGAAGACGCTGGCATCCAGAGTTG
Source organism: uncultured Alphaproteobacteria bacterium (assembly GCA_963762335.1). GTDB lineage: Bacteria > Pseudomonadota > Alphaproteobacteria > Rhizobiales > Beijerinckiaceae > Roseiarcus. Next base: position 26,376 of record CAVXKU010000024.1, read on the forward strand.
AAGCGCCGCCCCGGCGATGACGCCGACCGCGGCCAGCATCCAGAAAGCGGCGCGCCAGCCAAACGCGTGACCGATCGCGGTCGCGCTTGGCACGCCTACAAGGCTCGCAGCCGAAAACCCGAGCCAGACGAAAGACACGGCGCGCGCGCTGCGTTCGGGCGGAACGCTCCCCGCCGCCACGATCGCTGCGATGCCGAGGAAGGAGGCGTGCGAAATCGCCGCCAGCACCCGGGCGCCCATGAGCCAACCATAATCCGGGGCCAGCGCAGCCAGCACATGGCCGACGACAAAGATGGCGCAGAGTTGCAGAAGCGTCCGCTTGCGCGGCTGCGAGGATGTCAGCGCGACAATGACAGGTCCGCCGACAGCCACGCCGATCGCATAACCGCTGACAAGCAGGCCCGTCTGCGAGATGCTGATGTCGAGATTGGCGGCGATGTCCGGCAGCAAGCCGACGACGGCAAACTCGGTCGTGCCAATGGCGAACGTCGCCAGGAAAAGCGCAAACAGCAAAGGCGACATGGCCCGCTCCGCCCCGCCGGACTCAACCGGAGGCCCTCCGCCACGGCGTCGACGCTCGCTAAAACGCGACGATTGGCGAACGAAGGGAAGCCTCAAAAACGCGACGCCGTCGCGCTCGAAAGGCGTCCCTTGGCCCTGACCTTCCGCCCCTGCCCTGGCGCTACGCCGCTGCTTTGATCGAAGCTGCGACCTTGTCCATGATCTCGCCGATGTCGTTTTCGCTGACGATGAGCGGCGGGGTGAGTTCGATCGTATCGCCGGCCGGCCGGATCATGAGGCCCGCATCGAAGAAGGCGTGATCGAGTGCGCGACGGACACGCTCGCCGGGGCTGCCCTGAACAGGCGCAAGGTCGATCGCGCCCGTCAGGCCGACGCAGCGGATGTCGAGGACATTGGGCAGGCCCTTGAGCCCCATGATGGCGTCGCACCACTTGGACTCGATCGCCTTGGCGCGCTCGAACAGGCGCTCGTCGCGATAGAGGTCAAGCGTCGCCAACGACGCGGCGCAAGCGAGCGGATGGCCCGAATAGGTGTAGCCATGGAAAAGCTCGATGGCGCCCTCCGGCCCATTCATGAAGGCGTCGTAGATGGGCTTGCGCGCGATCACCCCGCCCATCGGCACGGTGCCGGAAGTCACCCCCTTGGCGAAGGTGATCATGTCGGGCTGAACTTCATAGCGCTCGGCGGCGAATGGCGTGCCGAGACGACCAAAGCCGGTGATGACCTCGTCGAAGATGAGCAGAATGCCGTATTTGTCGCAGATCTCGCGCAGTCGCTTCAGATAGCCCTTGGGCGCCGGCAGGACGCCGGTCGAGCCCGCCATCGGCTCGACGATCACGGCCGCGATGGTCGACGCGTCGTGCAGCCCGACGATCCCTTCGAGCGCGTCGGCCAGATGGGCGCCCCACTCCGGCTCGCCCTTGGTGAAGGCCTGATGCTCGCGATTGTAGGTTGCGGGAAGATGGTCGACGCCGGCGAGCAGCGAGCCGAAATACTTGCGGTTGTTGACCATGCCGCCGACCGAAATGCCGCCGAAGCCGACGCCGTGATAGCCGCGCTCGCGGCCGACGAGGCGCTGGCGCGAGCCCTGCCCCCGCACGTTGTGATAGGCGAGCGCGATCTTGAGCGCGGTGTCGGCGGCCTCAGAGCCTGAATTGCAATAGAACACGTGATCGAGATCGCCCGGCGCGAGCTCCGCTATGCGCGACGCCAGCTGGAACGCCAGCGGATGGGCGAACTGGAAGGTCGGACCGAAATCGAGCTCCGCCGCCTGGCGCTGGATCGCGGCCACGATCGAGGGCCGGTTATGTCCGGCGTTGCAGCACCACAGGCCCGCCGTGCCGTCGAGGATCGCGCGCCCCTCGGGCGTGTAATAATGCATGTCCTTGGCGCGCGAGATCAGCCGCGGCTTCTTCTTGAAGGCGCGATTGGGCGTGAACGGCAACCAGAAGGCGCTCAGGTCGTTGGGAACCTCCGCCCGCTGGACGGGCGACTTCGACGGCGGTGTTCATCGGGGCAGTCTCCTCAAGCACGATCATCATTGCCGCGGACAATGGCGGCGGCGCCCCTGTTTGTCCAGTTCAGGGGTCGCCTTTTGGCGCCAAAGGCCCTTGGCTAGCGCAGCGTTGAGCCTTTAGGCCACTCGGCTTGACAACCGACCGCCAACCAGAGACCCTAATCGGGCCCAGTGACTTTTACGCCGAAGCAATAGATTTGGTTTGCGTCAGTCAATACCAATACTTCACCAATACTTCTTACATTTCTCTTTTACGCATGTGTAGAACTGATTTTGGCATGTTTGAGGGTGTGTATTTTTGTTAAGGCATTTCTGTTTCGCCGGGACACATTTGTCTTGTACGCATTGATCGTACTTGCGTGAGTGGGTTGGTTTGCTTGAACCTGGTCCCGCGTACGAACCAGACGCGCTGACAACGACAAGCAGCCCCGCGCACATGGCGATAAGTGTTTTACGCATGTTGCCTCCCCTTTGAGTAATATTAGATTATTCTCTGCTCGGTTGCAGATATCAACTCTGTTAGGCTTGCCAAACGACCGCTAAACTGAGACGTCTACGCACTCTCAGTGACTTTTACGCCGACGCAATAGACCTCGATCCTTCCTTTCGTGTATGCTACGCCATGATCTTTCGCCCGACCTTCCCAAGTGTCGATGTCGCTTGGGAACGAGGCGGTCAGCAGCACCTTCTTGTCATTCATACGATAGCTGTACTTCGCTGGACGAGGGCCAAAATCTATTCTCGCTCCTCCACCCGTCATAACGCAGCCTCGGGCGACCTTGCGGGCCATCTTGGGCTGCTTGGCGGCTGGGCTGACATTCGAAGTGATGATCGCGGTCAGCTCGATTTTGTCCACTTTGCTCTTCAGGACAGTCGCGTAAGTCCTCACCTGCGGCGGAGCATTATAATTCCAGAAGTGGGCTTCAGCATGAGAACGCCATGTCGTTGCGTTTGTCGGATAGGATTCGCTCAGAAGTTGACCTATGCTATCGACAATGAGCTGTGTTCCGCCGCCAACCATCGTGCCGCCATTGGCTTCCGGAATTTCCGAAACATCGGTTTCGTGAGCCCAACTGTACTCGCCGCTGTAGCCATCGAGTTGGGTGTAGAGATGTTTCACCTCCCAAATATCATCGGGGTCGTAGATCGCTATAGCGAACACTGTTATGGTCGTTTCGTCCGAAAAGACAGCATTAAATGCTAATCCTGTGGCTAAGGGGACAGTGAGGTGCTCGTTGCCAAGATGGTCCTTTCCTTTGGCGACCCACGATGCGGCCTCAGACTTCTGAGGGATCAACTTCAGGGTACGAGGCGATGACGAAACTGCCTTTTCCCTTCCAATTGTTCCGCGCGCCGCCCGACAGCAGCTTGTAGCCCGCCGGAACGGTAACTCGGGCCTCAGGCCATGACGCTGCTACGGGAGACGTCGCAGTAAAGATTTCCGTTCTTATAGCTCTCGCCGCTTTTCTCTTATAAGCGTCGTGGATCTCTTTGCTCCGCGCCGGGTTATCGGTGAGTTGCCAGATCGGCACCAACCCGGCGTCTTTGTCAAAGCCAAGGAAACCTGGATGGGCAGGAACAGTCTTGACCCAGGCATCCCATGAGTCCGGGTCTTTAATGTTACGAGAGGAGCCACCAATTGCGTTGATCGTGGTGCTTCCCATCACCAATCGTTGTTTTTTTTTGTCGACGGTGCCATAACTCGTCTCACTTTGGACCTTGCCCCCAAGAGATTTATATTTGGCCTGCGCCGCAGACTTGAACTCTACTTCAGTCATTGAGGTCAGATCTGCAGTCTGACAAAAATATTCGGCTCTGCCCCCCATCCTTATTTTATGGACAAGATGCGATCCGTATAGAGCGAACAGTTCGCCGCTGGGCATTGTCTCCAGGTCGGACTTGAACTTAGGTTCGAGCTTGCCTTTCAGTTCTGACGGACTTGAAGCGAGTGACAAATCGTAGAGATGAGTAGAATGGGAAATCCGTTGCAAATGCCGCTTTTCAATCTTCCTGTCAGTGCTGGTATACTTTGACGTGACACTGCCGCTAAAGTCGCCGTAGCTGCCTTTCAAACCGAACTCGACGGCAAGCGTGTGCGTCATATCTAAAAAATTATCTTGATACGTATCTTCGTATCTCGTTGAGTTGATATCTCGACGCCTTATCTGTATTGGTTGGGCGAGAATTCTTTTATCCTTAAACGGTGAGTTCCAAGGATCAGCATCGAACAAGTTAAGACCGTATCCCAGAATTCCGATCGTCGATTCTTCCGACTCCTTTGGTTGCGGAGGCTTGGGTAGATCCTTTGGATCTTTGGGGTCTTTGGGCTTCGGATTCTTGTCTTTGCTTACACCCTTGGAATCGGACGCGGACATTGCGGACCCTTTCTAGAACGAGAAGGCTGACTAGCGCAAGGCGACCAGTAAAATATTAACTATAGCTAGGCCAAGAACTAGCTATTATAACTCTAGCAACTGTTATCACATACTTTGCGATGGATCTTGCAAAGCGCTAACGTATTACGATTGCCACGAGCATTGGTTTTACAGCGTTCGTAATCATGTTTGCAAGCTTTGTGGCAGGCGCTGCAACCTAGCGTGTTTTCCGCGTAAGCTTACGTGGAGATACCGACCACCAATACGGCGCAATTAGAGATTACACATGCTTTCTCCACTAATATTGTCGACTATTTTAGTTCAATTCTTCGTGATCTAATCGAGATCTGTTCACTTTTGAGCTATACTCGAGTTGAAATTTCGAGATTCGCCAATATTCTAGGTCCCCTACGCCACGATCCACCATGGCGCCTGAGCACTTGTCAGCATCTCGTAATGCAGAAATGCTGCGTGACTGCGCATTTTTCCTTTTCCTTCGAGCTCTTAGCGTCATCCTTGCAGAGCTTGAAGTCGTTGTTGCAGCGGGCCAGACATTCCTTCCGGCCTTTGGCTCCCCCGTGCCCGTTCCCCGCGTAAGTTTGAGCGCCGCTAAAGACGACAATCAGCCCGGCGCACAGTAAAACCAGCGATTTCTGCACTTTTATCCTCCCCAAGTCGATCCCGAACCCATTGCTTCGGATCTAAATAATTCCAAAGAATCTGCTTTATTTCAGATTCCGCTGTCGAATTGAACTAAAATTACGGACGACCCCAGTCATCGTCCAACGCGCTCCGCCAGCAGCTTATGTTAACACATTGAAACGCTCTGTTGACATGGTCAACCCACATTTTGGCGGAGGTATATTACAAGATGGTCAAGTTTTATTTCGAGTACGCCTTGGTTTATTGAACAGACGGAAGCGCCATGCATTCGGCAACTTCAGCCGCTCCCACGCTTTCGCGATTTGAAGCTCCGAGGGGACTCTAAGTCGGCTGATGTCGAGCGCAGCGGCTTTAGACGACCCGCTCTCTCGGCAGGCTTGTCGTTAGCCAGCGCCGCTCCAGCTTTTTCAGTCAGAAAAGCAAGCGGCGGCCGATTCCCCGGGACGGACCTCTGAGTCACCGAGAAGGCCGGCGTGACAAATCCTGACAAATTGGCTATTGCCAGACACAACGATAGGTTGTATTAACCATGATATACAACCTGGAGGGACATTCGATGACGGTGCTGGAACACACAAGGTTCAGCCTCACATCGATTCAGGGACGCAGGGGAAGCGGCTGTCTTCACCAAGTTGAACTGCCACAGAAGTAACGGAGGGCGTGGATATGTGGACCGATGCGGCGATTGAGACTCTGAGGCGAATGGCGCTCGAAGGAAAAAGCGCGAGCAGCATTGCTGTGGCGCTCGGCGCGCCATCGCGCAACGCGGTGATCGGCAAGGCGAACCGGATTGGCGTCAAGCTGACCGGCAACATGCATTGCTCGGCGCCCCGCCCGCCACGCTCCGTCACCGAGCGACCGCGTCGTCCGGCGATCGCGCGCACAGATTCTCCGCCATGGAGGCGAACTTCCGTCCCCGCCCTCCCGCGCGAGCGCAAACCGGCATGGGTCTTCGCCGAAGCCCAGGTTGGCGAGATGTTGAAGGTCGGGCTCGAGGAGATCCGCGAGGACAACTGCCGGTGGCCGATCGGCGACCCGACGAGCGAGGAATTCGTCTATTGCGGCGTCCAGACCGCAAAAGGACGCTCCTATTGCGCGGGACATTGCCGGATGGCCTACAAGCCGCCGAGTTCGCGGGTTTGGGACGGGCAGCGTTACGTGGCCATCGAGTCGATGGCGGCTGCCTAGCGCCGCAATCCCCGGCTTGATTTCAAGAGACGGGCGGGGGCGCCCGTCCGCTGCGATCGGGAAGCCAATCGCGCAGGCGCGATCTTTTGCTTGGGGTCACAGCCGTTTCCAGGACGAAGGTCGCCTGGTTCCGAGTCGTCATCGGGCGTTTTTTGGGAGCTCCAAGATGTCCAACGCATCCTTCGGCCGCCCTTTTGGAACCGCCATGGTCGGCGGCGCGATCGCCATGGCGACGCTCGAGGTTCTTCTGCAGAAGAACGTGCTCAGCCTCGACGATGTGCAGGTGGTCTTGCAGACCGCTCATAGCTCGCTCGTCAACGCCCCCACTGTCCAGGGCTCGCAGGACGGAGCGAGGATCATCGGCGAGATCAAGGACCTATTCTTTGGCCGGGAGCGCGGCCAGCGCAGCGAGCGATGGCGCTAGAGCAGATTTCAGTTCCGTCGAATCGGACTTTGTAGACGCGGTCGTTGACCGCCTCGCCACGCTCCAAAGGGCGTTCGGAAGAACGCCCGTCAGATGACGGGCTATCGGGCGCCTACAATCGGCCGCGTCGACCCAAACGCAATCTCCCCTTTGCGATCTTCAGGCGCCTTGAAAGCGACAAGCGCCCGGGCCGGCAACCGCGCGGCGATGTCCTGGCGAGCGCCTGAAACCTTTGTTCTCGCGTTTGCGCGGAGACCGTGCCCGGCGCGTCTCCTCCCCCAAAGCCCGCCCAACGGACGGACGTCCCATGGTGGGGGAGGATCAAGGAGAGGGCCTACGCGACAAAAGAGCAGCGGCGCATTCGATAATCCATTCCGTCCGCGCGATCCCCACATAGGGCGCCCGGAGCAACGCCCGTCGTTCGACGAGCTATAGGGCGTTCGGAGGAACGCCCGTCGTTCGACGGGCTATGAGGCGGGTGCGCTCAAACCATCGATTCTAAATGCAGCGGAATCTAATCCTGACCGGCTTCGCGCCCAGAAGCGGGAGCGTGCCCTTGCGTCAAACCGGGACGCCCTGCCCTTCCTCACGGTAACGACCAGGAAACCTTAAGCGCCGATAAAAGAAACGGGTCGCATTGTACGCTTCTTATCAAGCGCGCAGCGCGGGGACGTGAGACTCTAAGCACGGGCGGCTTGCTTAACGTATGGGTCGATCGCGTATCAGATGGGCTGTTTCGGTCGCCTCGCCTTGGTGTGTGGCCTTCGCGGTGCTTGTTTCCATCACCGCCGAAGCGGGACAAGAGCCGCTGGAATTCACGAGCGCCTTCGCCCGCAACCAGTTGTTCAGCGCCCCGGCCAGGCTCGACAGGGCGATCATCGCCCAACCCCTGCGCACAGTGGACGCAGACGGCGCGCCGCTGCCGATTGTTCAGGCGCGCGCCGTCGTCGGCGATCCACGCGATCTTGTGGCGAAGCCCGACGAGACCGAGCCGAACGGAGCGCTGAAACAATCGAGGCAGGCGTTTCCCGCCGTCGATCGCGGCGCCAAGGGCGATCCGGGCTTCAGCGTAAACCGCCTCACCGGCAGGCCAACGCAAGCCGAGCCCTATGCGCACAAGTCCTGGCCGCACGAGCCACGCGACCGCGAGTTCGATCCCGGCCATACGATGAGCCCGCCCCTGCCGGCGGACGGCGACGAACAGGAGTCCGCCGCGGCCAGTTTCGACGACGGCGCGACCCCCTCGGCGCCGCTCGAATTCGCGCTCAATTCCTCGTCCCCAACCTCGAGCGACGGCGTCGTGGTGGTCGTCGAGACCGATGGCTCGGGGCTGACGACGGTTCCGCAGCTATCCACGGCGGAGGGCAAGCCCAACTATGCCGCTCTGATCGATCCAAAGGACAGCGCGCGCCAGATGCGCTGCCTGGCCGACGCGATCTATTTCGAGTTCCGCAGCGAGCCGGAAGAGGGTCAGGCCGCCGTGGCCCAGGTCGTACTCAATCGCGTGCGCAGCGGCATTTATCCGACGACGGTCTGCGGCGTCGTCTATCAAGACCGCAACCGGCCGTTCGCCTGCCAGTTCACCTTCGCCTGCGAGGGCAAGTCGCTTCGCATCGAAGAGCCCGGTCCGTGGGCGGTCGCGACCCGCATCGCCCAGGATGTGGTGACCGGCGCGAACTACAATTCCAAAGTCGGCGAGGCCGTCAACTACCACGCGAATTACGTGGCGCCGTTCTGGGTGGGCTACCTGCGGCGGGTCGATCGCATCGGCGCCCACATCTTCTACGCCATGCGCGACGGCACGAACTGGGCGCCCGGCGCGCTCAACGGGCGCGGCGACCACCCGCCCGTCGCCAATTGACGCGGGGCCGCGCTTAGCGGGCTGCCTCGCGCTGCGGCGCGTTGCCAAGCGCTCTCTCGAGCTCATGCAACTGACCGGCGTTCTCGCAGTGATCGAGCAGTTCGGCGAAGTGATGCTGGGTCGCGCCCGAAAGCACCCAACCGAGCGGCGGCTGGACCGGCGCATCCTTGCACATTGCCAGATGAGCGAAATACGGATCGTCGGGCTTCGGTGCGAGAGCTATTGAATCGTCGATGCCCACATCCTTCGCCGCTGCGAGCGCGACTGCGGTCTGCGTTGCCGCCGTCCCCGTCTTTGGCGCTTCCGGAAATTCGCTGCAGATTTCGACCGCAAGCTCGGCCGCGGCGCGGTTTCCATGCGCCTCGCGCACCTTCGTGACTCCCTGCAACGGCGCGAGAAACTCGTTGAACCAGGCGTTCTCGAAGCCGTCCGGATCCAGCGACAGATAGTTCGGAGAGCCACCGTCTGACGACGCGCCTTCGCGCTCGGCGATGCTCACCAGGCATTTCCCGCCCTCGCTGGGCTGATTGAGGCGCACCAGCGTGCGCTTTTTGTCGAGGCCCGGATCGCTGCTGATCATGCAGGAAGACAAGCTTGACCTTCGGCTTTCCGTCGCCGTTCAACGTCGCCTTCGCGGCGCGTGCGAGCTCGAGCGCCGTGAGCGCGCCATAGTTCTCGAAATATCCGCCGTCGATCACCGAGCCCGCGCCGTTTCCGAGATCGCCCGCGGGCGAGACGTAGGTGAAGCGCGCGCTGTTATGCGCCGCGGTGCTCGCGCGCACGTCGCTTCCCAGCACGTGCAGCGCGTCCAGGCTGTCGAGGAACACGTTGCGCTCGATCAGGACATGGCTGGTGATGATGCGCTTGCCGGTCTCTTCGTGTGTGGCGTTGAGCAGAAGGATCGGACGCCACCAGGGGCGTCACCGTCATCGGCTGGAGCGTCTTCTTTAAGCGAAAGAAGCTCAAGAACGGTCGCGCCAGCAGGTCGCCGCTCGCACGCTCGAAGCTTCGTTCGAGCGCCGTGCCGCGATCGCCCTGGCCGAAATCCGGCAGAAAGCTCGACGGCGTGTCCTCGAATATCAAGCTCGCGAGAGCCGGCGCCAGGAAATCCGCGGTGAGAAAATTCGTGGCGAGGGGGCAACCTGTTACGTCGCTGTCCGCCGCATCGCCAGGCTTGCCCGCCGCATTGGCAAGCGTGTCCGGAGTGCAGTGAGTCTCGTCGCGCCGCGCAAGCGCCGCCTCGAAGGCCGCCGCGCCGACGCTGCCGCCGGAGACGCCGCTGATGGCGAAGAGATAGGGGCGCACGCTCGCGCCCCTGAGCTCGAAATCTTCCTCGAGCTGCTCGAGAATCGTCGCGGTCCAGTAGGCGGCGCGGATGCCGCCGCCAGCCGTCGCCACGATGAACATCGGCACGGGCTCGTCGCCGTGCGTCTTCGCATAAGCCGGCCTTCGCCTGCTCGTACCAGGCGCGCGCCGCATCGGCGACCTTCGGCCTGTCATCCGGCATCAGTTTCGCAACGCAATCGCCGCCATCACAGACCCGCACCCGATGGAACGGATGCAGCCACGCATTGAGCGCGGCAAGGCCAAACATGAAGGCGACCGCGTAGGCGCCGACGACTCGCGGCCGCGCCTTCTCGCCGAACCATCCCCGCCGGGTCGTCGAGACAATCGCCAGCTCGAAAGCGTTAACGAGGGCCAAAATCGCGCCGAAGGCGAAATAGACAACGACCATCGATCCCAAGTACCGGCCGACAAAGATCGGGCTGATCCAGACAAGCGCTGCGACGAAGACCGCGATGCCGAACAGCCGTTTGGTGAAGCATTCGGCTTCCTTTCTTTCGCGTTCGTCATCCTCGGCGCGCTCGTCAGCGCCCGCCTCAGGCCCCAACACCCGCGCCTGATTGCGAAGCCACGAGATCAACCCCAAAAAAGCGACAGCGGAAAGGCTGATGAAGATCGTCCCAAGAAGAAAGCCCAAAGAATCCCGAAGAAAATAGGCCGCGAGCGCAAGCGCGCCGAGGAGCGCGGTTTCTCCGATTTCCGCGGCGAGGCCAACCCGGCGCGCCCATGCCTGCTTGTCGGGCGATGTGATCGCCTTGCACCGTTTCGAACGCTTCACGTCTTCGGCCCAGACCAAAGCCGTGGCGAGCAGGATGGCGAGCGGCGCGGTCCATGACAGCCACCGCAGCCAAGCGGGGTAGCTCTCGCCCCACGCCGCGAGGGGAAGCGCCCATGCCGCCAGCGACAGATTGATCGCCGCAAAGAAATGGGCGCATACGCCAAGAAGGCGAGGCAGCCAAAAGAGCCACCGCTCATCGCCTTTGAGAACGTGCCTGTCCGAATGTCCGTACAGGTTTTGCGCCCGCTTTGACACTGGAACGCCGAGAGCCTGCCAGGCGAGCGCGGCGTGGATTCCGAGCCTTGCGGTGTGCCATGTGTTGGCGGCCCAGTAGACAAGGGCAAGGAACAGGAAAATGATCGGAAAGATCTTTGTCTCACCCATCAGGCTCACGCCGAGCTCACGACCCTGGTCATTGAAGAACAGCAGATAGCCGGCAACCGCGAGAAGCACGAGAGGCCGCCACATGGCGGCGGCGGCCTTCAGCAAGGCGTCGGCGCCAGATATCGATTTGAGCAAAAGCGCGCAGAAGGCGATGGCGCCGGCCCAAACGCCAATCCCCAGAAGCGCCCGTGCGAACCATCCCCCAAGGAAATGTTGGATTGAGCTGGCAAGCGCCTGTCCGGTCTGATTATCCTGAGCGGGGCGCCAGAGGAGCAGCGCCTCCCCGCACAAGCAAACAAAGCCCAGAATCAACAGAACCCGCATGACGCGCCAAAACGAACTCTCGGCATCCTTCTGCGACGGCAAATTCGGCATGCCACCCTCCCGCGCCGGAATTGTTTCAGCCGAGTCTAGGTGCGCTCACTCCTGGCTCGCGAGCCCGGCCCAACGCGTAAGTTCTCTGAGAATGTGAAACAGCGCTGTGATCGAGGTCACACGAAGATTGGGGTTAGACGTGACGCCCAGTACTTAGTCGACCGGCGGCGCCGTCGCTCCTGTGGCGAGCTGAGTCATCTCCTGCGTGCCCATCAAAGCAGCGTGAGAGCGACTCGATCCGCGCGGCCCTCTCACGATTGGCCAAAGCAGCTTCAGCGTTTAGCCGCTAAAGCTTTGCTTCTTACGGCCGATCGCTCAGGCCGGATGCGCTCCGGTCTTGATGATCGTCCCGACGTGCCCGCCGCGCAGCGCCGCGGTCAGTCGGCCCTGAACCAGACCATTCACGATCTGCACCCGCTCGAGGTTGCGCGCCGTGCCCATGATTCCGACAAGCGCGCGATCGAACGGCAGCGTCCCCTTGTGTTTTGCGAGGTCGGCGGAGCTTGTCTCGCGAAGCAACTTCGCCTTCTTTCCGTCGGCGCCCTTGGGATCGGAATCATAGACGCCGTCGACATCTTCGACGATCGTAAGGCCAGCAGCGCCGAGCGCGTCGGCGAGCAGAAACGCGCCCGCGTCAGCACGATGAGCGGGGATCCGCGACCCTGGGAACTCGTGGTGATGATAGGGGGGAAAGGCGCTGCCGACGACCGCGCGGGCGGCGGAAAGGTGGATCGCAAGCTGGTTCGCGATCGTGGCGTGTTCGATGTAGGAGACCCCTTCCGGCGCAAGGAGCGATGCGAGAATGTGGCCGTTCTGACCGGCTTCGCTCGCCGCGAGCGGAGCGAGAGACCCGACCGGAAGGCCGAGGTCGAGAGCGACGCTGTAAAGGTGGCGGGCGCGGACGCCTGCGCCCGTCAGGATGAGCAAGCGATGCTCCTGCATCAGCTTGCGCAGTTCCTCCACGATCGGAAGGATCGCGTCCGCGCCGCGGTCCATGATCGAGCGGCCGCCGATCTTGACGACCTGCACCCAGGGCAGAAGCCGGATCGGACGCCCGCCCGCGACAGGACGGGTCAGATCGGAATCGAGGAGCGTCTGGCGCGCGAGCGGCGAGGCGACGTGCTTGGCCGTGTTGGCGGGTTCGGACATGGGCGTGGCCTCACTTCGCGGTGATGATGGTGCCCACATGCTCGCCGGCGAGCGCGCGGGTCAGATTGCCTGAGACGAGGCCGTTCACGACCTGGACCTCGCGGACATGGCGCGACGCCTTGAGGAGGTCGAGCATCGGGAATTCGAGGATCGAATCGTGCAGCCCCTTCGCCTTCATCTCGTCGACCGTGATCCTGGGTATGAATTTGGCGGTCTTCGAGGTTTTCGGGTTCGCCGTGTAGAGGCCGTTTTCGTCCTTGACGAAAATCATCGACTTGCAGCCGAACTGCTCGGCGACGAGGAAGCAGCCGGCGTCGGTGCGGTAGGGCGGGATGACGCCCTCGGCGGCGACCGGCGTCCAGAGGCCGTAAGGGGGCATGCCGCTGAACACGACGGCGTTCACTTCAGCGAGGTAGAGGGGAACCGCCGAGAGGCCCGCGCCGCTGACGACTGAGATGCCGTGCTTCGCCAGGAGCTGCCCCAGCATCTCCGCGTTCTGATCGGCGACCGAGGCGCCGAGTTGCGAGAGCACGCCAGCGGGCAGGCTCAAGCCCGCCGCGATCGAGTAGAGGTGCCGGGCGCGTGTGCCGGCTCCCGTCCCGATCAGCATCTTGTGCGTCTTGCGAGCGGTGAGGATCTCTTCCACGAGCGGGTAAACCGCCGCGCGGCCGCGGTCGATGACGCTCTGCCCGCCAATCTTGATGACATTCGCGTCCGGCAGAATTCTGAAATCCGCCGCTGCCTCGACCTTCGCCTGAAGCTCAGGGTCGGTGAGCGATCGCTCCATCAGGAGCGCCTCAAACTCTGGCGCGGTGCTGGTCATGGGATCCTCCCTCTGGTCGTTTGGAAGCAATGCACGGCCCGGAGCCGGCCTGCAAGCCCCACAGAAGATGGGGCCTTTGGAGCTGGCGGCGGACGCTTGCGCGACCACGTCGGACGTTTGCGACATGGGGCGCGGTCCGGACGAGCCCGGTCACGGGCGTCTATCACCACAGGAAATGGATCGCGCGAGAATGGCTCGACTAGAGCCAATCGCGATTGGCTTAAGCGGCTCCGCCGCGCAAGACGCCGCGCCGTCCGCCAGGCTTCGGCTTAAGCTGCGTTGAAGAACAAATTCGATAGACCTAGTCGTAACGTGAGAGCGTTTCTGAAAACTACTTTACTCGCGTTCGAAAGCGATCCTGCCAAGCTTCCGTGATACTCTTGCCGGCAGCACTCGACCCTTTCAAAGTGAAATCTTCCCGCAACAATGAGATTGATTTTTCGCCGCCCGACATCAGCCTAAGAGACGGAATTGGACCTGCTGCAACCATTCCTGGCCGTGCTGTCCGGAAGCTTCGTCGGCTTCACGCTCGGGCTTATCGGCGGCGGCGGATCGGTGATGGCCACCCCGCTCCTGCTCTATGTGGTTGGCTTGCAACCGCATGTCGCGATCGGCACAGGCGCGGTCGCGGTTTCGGCCACCGCCTTCGCCAATTTCCGCCACCATGCGCGAGCCGGCAACGTGTGGTGGCGCTGCGCCATTCAGTTTTCCGTGGTGGGCGTCATCGGCGCCGTGGTCGGCTCGCTGATCGGCAAGAGAATCGACGGCCAGCGCCTCCTCTTCCTCTTCGCAATCTTCATGGCCGCCATTGGCGTCCTGATGCTACGGCGGAAGGAAGGGCCAAAGACCGACGCCCGGGAGCTTCGGGGCAAGGCCCCCGACAACCCGATCACGCTCAATGCAACATCATTCGGTGTCGGCGTCCTGTCGGGCTTCTTCGGCATCGGCGGAGGCTTTCTCATTATGCCCGGCCTCCTGTTCTCGACCGGCATGCCGATGATCTGCGCTATCGGCTCCTCGCTGCTGGCGGTTGGAGTCTTCAGTTTGACGACTTCGGTGAGTTACGGGCTGTCAGGCTTGATCGACTGGCCGGTCGCGGCGGAATATCTGGTCGGCGGCCTCGCTGGCGGCCTGTTGGGCACGATGCTGTCTACACGTTTGGCGTCACACAAGGCGACGCTGAATCGAGTTTTCGCTTCCCTGGTCTTTATCGTCGCCATGTATATGCTTTACAGAACTGGAACCATGAATGATTCCGACGCTCTTCACGCATCGACCGGTTTGCGTGGCAATTGACCCGCCTCGCGGCAGGGGGCGTTGGAGAACCCGGGTGACGAAGAGAAGCAGCCCGCTCATGGCTTTGCTCGCCATACCCCTCCTGGCGGGTGGGATTGCATTCCACGCCGTGTCTCATGCCCACGCAGAAACGACAACGACGCCGGCCCCGTCGATCCCGGCCGCAGCAGCCGCCTCCGCCGAAGCGCCCTGGGTCGTTCCGGACATCGACAAACTGCCGGACGACGATTGGGGCCGGACTGTGCGCTACGGCCGGGATCTCATGACGAAGACAGCGTCGCTGATCGGACCAGAGGTCGCCGATCCGGCGCATCGGTTCTCAGGCAACAATCTCAATTGCGGGAGCTGTCACATCGGGGCAGGCACGAAGGAGTACGGTCTCCCGTACGTCGGCGCCTTTGCGGACTTCCCGAATTATCGCGCGCGTTCGGGCGCGGTGGGCACGATCGAGGATCGCATTCAGGGCTGCATGGCGCGAAGCATGAACGGCAAACCGCTTCCTGCGAACAGCCGGGAAATGACCGCGATGGTGGCTTACCTGAAGTTCCTCTCGACCGGCCATCCTGTCGGCGCGCCAACAATTGGGCGGGGGGCCGGACGGATGCCGGAGCTGACGCGCGCCGCCGATCCGGTGCGCGGCCAAGCTTTGTTCACGCAGACCTGCGCGGTCTGTCATGGCGACCACGGTCAAGGCCAGCGCGTCGGCGCCGCCGGAGACGCCCAAGGCTACGCGATCCCTCCGCTCTGGGGTCCCGACAGCTTCAACGACGGCGCGGGGATGACGCGGCTCGTCGACGCGGCAAACTTCATTCATAGCAATATGCCGGACGGCGCGACATGGAAGGCGCCAGCGATTTCGGTTGAGGACGCATGGGACGTGGCGGCCTTCATGGATTCGCAGCCACGGCCTCAAAAGGCCGGGCTTGATCGCGACTTTCCGAACAGGCTGCAGAAACCCGTAGACACGCCCTATGGGCCCTATGCCGACGGGTTCGACGAGGCGCAGCACAAGTTCGGTCCGTTCCAACCCATTCGCGAGGCCGTCAAGGCGCTGTCGATCCACGCTTCGGAGCGACCGACGGGGCAATAGCGGTGATTAAACCGAACTGCTCTGGCGTCGCTACGCCAAGCCGGGCGCGTCATGGCGCGCCTCCAGAGCAAACCGAGGAAGAGGAAAGATTTCATGATCGATACAGCAAACAGAAGGGCCGCTTTGCAGACCTTCGGCGTCGCGCTCGCCGCCGGCCTCGTGGCCTCCAACGCACAAGCCGCGCAGAGCGAGAGCGACCCGCTTGTTCCGAACGGAGCCGAGGCGTTGTCGGACCTCGTGAAGCGAATCTCCGCAGCTCCGCGCCGGCGGGACTTCAAGACCGTTCCGATGATCCTCAATAACCCGCAGCAGTGGGATCAAGAGGCGCTCTCTGAAATCCTGGCATACAAGCCCGACACGAAGCAGGCCTGGGATAACACGGACATCGGCGGCCCGTGGCTCAACGTGATGCGCAATTCCCTTAACGCGCAAATCTGGTCGTTCGGCCATCCGGACTTTCTGGTCGTGTCGGCGACACATGGATCGGCGCAACTTGCGCTCTATGATCAGGCCATGTGGGACAAGTACAGCCTCGGCAAGCTCGCCGGCAAAGGCTTCGAAGCCAACACCAACACCCTGATCGTCGAGCGCGCCGCGGCGAAGGCCGACCCTCAGAATTATGAGGACTCTCAAGGCGCCTACTCCCCCGCCAACAACTCCATCCCTGCCCTGCAAAAGCGCGGCGCGGTCTTTCTGTCGTGCCACAACGCGATCTGGGAGCAGGCGGCCAAGCTGATTGATGCGGGCGCCAATCCCGACAAGCTCTCGATCGAGGCGCTGACGGCGGAGCTGACGAACCACTTGGCGCCTGAGGTCGTGCTGACGCCGGGCGCGGTCGCGACCCTGCCCGAACTTCAGCGCGCTGGATTTGCCTATGCCCGGTAAAGCGCTTTCACCGTTCGGGGCGGCCCGCGCGATCATCGCTTGGGCCGTCCTTCTGGCGACTGGGCATGTCGCGCTGGCCCAATCGCCTACGCTCTCGGGTGCAAATCTCTTCCCGCCCTGGCAGCACGGCGCCAACAATGACGCGCTCGACCGCGGCGTCGACTTTACCGTCCATCAGATCGACGACCTCGCCGATTTCCACGGCGATCTCACAGACCCGAAACTCGTTCTCTATGTGGGCGGCAACTACTTCTTCGCGATGGCGCCTCTGGTGCAAGCGTTCGAGGCCGCGCATCCGGACTACAAGGGACGCATCTACTGGGAAACGATTCCGCCGGGCTTGCTCGTGGAGCAGATCAAGGCAGGCGGGCGCATCACCTCCGGCAACATGACGTGGACGGTGAAGGCCGACGCCTATTTTGCCGGGCTGAAGGCCGTGAACGCGCTGATCGATAAAGGGCTCCTGACAGGCCCAGCCGTACCCTACGTCACCAACAAGCTGGCCATCATGGTGCGAAAGGACAATCCGAAAGAGATAGCGCGGCTCGCCGACCTCGCGCGGTCAGACCTGCGTCTCGCCATGCCGAATCCTGAATTCGAGGGCGTCGCTCGGCAGATCAAGGCGTCACTGGACAAGGCCGGAGGCGAGGCGCTGGCGAAAGCCGTCTACGAGACCAAGGTCGCAGGCGGCAGCGCCATGCTGACCCGCATCCACCATCGGCAGACGCCATTGTTCCTCATGGAAAATCTGGTCGACGCGGGCGTGACCTGGCAATCGGAGGCGATCTTCCAGGAGCAGATCGGCAACCCGATTGCGCATGTCGACATACCCGACGCCGAGAACACGACGGCGATCTACGCCGGGGCTGAAGTCGCGGGCGCAGCGCATCCAGAAGCGGCGCGGGCTTGGCTCGACTTCATCCGCTCGCCTGAAGCCTTCGCAATCTTTGAGCGTTACGGCTTCAAGGCCTACGACGCGGCGAAGCACGGCGCGGACTAAGCTATGTCTCGCCGCAGCTAGGTCGCCGCGGCGAGACCCTTCGGAAGCAGAACGGTGACGATCAGTCCGCTCGAGCCTGCCGCGGCATTGGCGAGCGAGATCTGGCCGCCATGCGCGAGCACGATATCGCGCGCGATCGACAAGCCGAGCCCAGTGCCGCCGGTCTCGCGATTGCGTGAGGCTTCGAGCCTCTGGAACGGTTCGAACGCCTGTTCGAAGGATTCCGGGGAATCCCCGGACCCTCGTCAGCCACGGTGACGACCCAGTCGCTCGCGCGGTCATTGAGAGCGACACGCGCGGCGGCGCCGTAGCGCACGGCATTGTCGATCAGATTCGAGAACATCCGTCGGATCGCGGTTCGCTTGCCGAAGGCCGTCACGTGATCGGGTCCCTCGTACGCGGCCCGCGCGCCAGCGTCCGAGGCTTCGTCGCACAGGCTGATGAGAATGGAGGCGAGGTCGAAACGGGGCCGAGGCGTCGGCGCTCGCGTGTCCTTCGGCGAAGCTCAGCGTCTCCGCCAGCATGTCGCGCATCGCGTCTATGTTGGCCAGCATCCCCTCCCGCAGTTCGCCATCGGCGATGAACTCGGCCTGAAGCTTGAGCCGGGTCAGCGGCGTGCGAAGATCGTGCGAGATCGCCGCGAGCGTATGGGTGCGCTCGTCGACGAAACGCTTGAGGCGCTTCTGCATTGTCTCGAACGCATTATGGATCGCCGCAAACTCGCGGATCGCCGGGCGTGGCGTTTCGATGATTTCGGGTGAGCGCCCGAGCGCGTCGGCCGCCGTCGCAAGTTGGGAAAGCGGCGCGATCAGGCTGCGCGCCGTCAGAACCGCGATCGCGGCGATCAGAAGCGTGCCGATGAATATGGAAGCGAGCGACTGCGCCAGCCGCCTGCGCGCAGCCTTTCGGGTCGGCCCGATCGTCAGCCAGCGGCCATTGTGGAGATCGACGCCGATCAGGAATGTCGGGGGCAGCAACAAATCCTCGCCGGACCGAAGCGGTCCGCTCGTGAGGGTCGCGAAGGCGTCAGCCGGCACAACCGGAACAGGCTCGCCCGATGGCCCCATGCCGACGGCCTCGATCGAAGGCGTGGCTGCGTCGCCGACCTCGTTCCGAACCGTGGCCAGCACCCGGTTCAGCGGCCACGGAGGTTCTCCGGGACCGAGACGGGACGGCGGCGCATCGACGAACCGAACGGAGAGAGATTCGGCGTTCTCAAGATTTGCCAAAGCGCTTGTGAGTTCAGTCTCGCCCGACTTCGAATTCTTGATGATTTCGACGACCGCGCCGCTCAGCCAGCGCGCGCTATAGAACGGATGGAAGTTCGGCGGATTGAGCACGAAGACGAGCGTCACAAGAACCTGAATGGCGGCGACCGCCGCAACAATCGCGGCGCCGATCCGGGCGGCGAGGCCGAGCCGTGAAATCGCCCCCGCCATCACGCCGGCGCCCTTATCGCCTGGACTTGGGCGGTGAAGACATAGCCGCCGCTTCTGATGGTCTTGATGATCGCGGGTTCGCGCGGATCGGCCTCGATCTTGCGTCGCAGCCGGCTGATCTGCACATCGATGCTGCGGTCAAACGCGGCGCTCGACCGCCCCTTTGCGAGGTCGAGCAATTGGTCTCGGGTGAGCACGCGTTGCGGGCGAGCCACGAAGGCGAGCAGCAGGTCGAATTCGCCGCCCGTGACATCGACGACCGCGCCGCCCGGCGAGCGCAGGACGCGCCCGGCCGGCTCGAGGCGCCAGCCATTGAACTCGTAGGCAAGCGGCAGATCGTCAGGGTCCGGCGCGGTCTTGGCCGCGCGACGCAGGACGGCCTTGATTCTCGCGACCAGCTCGCGCGGACTGAACGGCTTCACGACATAGTCGTCCGCGCCGATCTCGAGGCCGATGACCCGGTCGACCTCCGAGCCCATGGCGGTCAGCATGATGACCGGAGGGCCGTGCTGCTCGCGCAGCTTCTGGCAAAGAACGAGCCCGCTCTCACCCGGCATCATGAGATCGAGCACGACGAGGTCGAACCGGCCGACCTCCATCGCATGCATCATTTCGCGCCCGTTGGCCGCCTGGGTGACCCTGAAACCGTGCTCGCCAAGGTACTTCGCCGACGAGAGCGCGCAGCTCGCGATCGTCGTCGACAACCAGGATGTGACAGGCGGCGCCTGTGCTCAAGAACGGGCTCCAAACCGAACAAATTCCGGCCGCAATTAAGCGATGCCCGAGGATGAGGCCAGAAGGAATTTGTAACCAAACATTTCACTTGCTCGCACGAGCGCGTGCTTTGTCATGGTCTGCAACAATAACGATATTTGCCAGAAACACCGCGCGGCTAATCACGAGGCTCAGCACTGGTCTGAACCGGAGATGAGCCATGCGTTTCATATCGGCCCGGGCGACGCGAACCGCCGTCACTGTCGTCGCGCTTTCCGCCGCCGGACTTTGGGCTCTTCGCGTCATGGACGCGAAAGCCGATCCCCCCTCGTCGGAAGAAAGCCAGCCGTGCGTGGAAGGGCGCGCCCTGTTTGCGGCGAAGCTCGCCTATCTCGAAGCGCGCGTTTCTCCTCAACCCAGCCAGGTGGAAGCCTGGCGGAGCTTCGCGAACGCAATGCGAGCTTCCACCGGAGAACTCGATCGCGCTTGCGCGGAGGAACCTCCCGGCCATTTGTCAGTTGATGCGGGTGAGCGGCTGGAGCGGATGGAGAAACATGCGGCAGCCATGCAAGCCATGTTCGGCGAGATGGCGAAGGCCTATGTGGCGGTCGCGCCCAGTTTGACCGCCGAGCAAAGGGACATTCTTTCGCGGAATATCGTTCCCTCCCACGCGGCTCGCGAGTTCTTTTCCGCTCAGAACGGCGGGCGATGGGCGCCGCCTCGCCAGAAGGAGGCCGCGAACTGCGGCCACGGAGGACCGGAGCGCGATCATCCGGCGCCTCCGCCGCTCTGACCTCCAAATCGGCTCCAAATCGCCCTTTTTGTCAGATTGAGAGAGTTCGTGGTGTCGACATTTGTTCTCGTAGGCAGGGCCAGGCGCAGGACCGCCCTATTTGGCTGGGTTGGGCTTGTTGCGGCGAGCCTGTTCGTCGTGGGCGCGATCATTGGCGCATGGGCGGGCGTCGTCAGAATCTGGCCGGTCCGCGTGTCTATTCAGCTCATCGACGGGGTTCCGAAGCCCTTCGTGAACGAGCCCGAATCGCCGCCCCTGGCGGTCGATTCCGCGGGGCGGGTCACACGTTTCGCCGGCAAGACCGAAGTCAAATGCCCGGAACAGACGCAAAAGACGGCCGTGCTGCTGATCGCCGGACAGTCCAATGCCGCAAACCACGCCGCGCAGCGGCACGCCACGCGTCACCCAGACCAGGGTGCTGAACTTCATAAGCGGCCGTTGTTACGTGGCGGCGTCTCCTCTCCTCGGCTCGACCGGCTTTGCCGGCGAGTATTGGACCTTGATGGCGGACCAGCTCATCGACCAGGGCGTGTTTGACCATGTGATCCTGGCGCCCGTCGCGGTCGGCGGCTCGGATGTCGCGCAATGGGCAAAGGGCGGCGCGCTCAACAATTCGATGATCCCCCTCGTGCAGGACCTCGCCACCCACTACCGCGTGACGCACGTCCTTTGGCACCAGGGCGAATCCGACTTCGCCCTCAAGACGGATCCGACCCAATACAAGGAACAGTTCGGATCGTTCGTGGACACGTTGCGCGCCAATGCCGTCGATGCGACGGTGTTCGTATCGACGGCCACTCGCTGCCTCCCGGGCTGGGTCGCGCCCAACGCGATCCAGACGGCGCAGCAGGAACTCGCCACCAGCGGAACCGGCTTCGCGCCGGGAGTCGACACGGACAAGCTCCTGTCGGCCCAAGATCGGTTCGACGATTGCCATTTCGGGGATTCGGGCGAGGTAAAGACAGCGAAGGCCTGGGCCACGATCCTGGCGCAACACCCCTGAGCCGGCGCGGGAAATCGACCCCGCGTCTTCGGGCGTAAACGCGCAGGTCTCAGCCGACAGCCGCCTTCCGTCAGGGTGACGGCGTGACATCCTCGATGTCCTGGGCCTTCGTCTTGTCGAGGGGCAAGTGCTGGATCTCATGGAACGATCCGAAGTCGATTTTCGAAAGATCGACTTTGCGCACGCGGCGATTGTGCTGCGTGTGATAATAAAACACTTTGTCCTTCGTATCGGCCGCGCTGGTCCAGATGGTTGAGCTGCGCATGCCCTTGGTCTTGTCTTCGCCTGTTCCTTCAGACGCGCCAAGCGGCACATTGAAATTGTCGAGGATGCGGAAAGTCTCGTAGATCGTCTCATCGCCGGTCGCGGTTGGCCGCGCCGTCTGCGAAAACGCAACGGCCCGAATGAACCGGGAGGGCGGCGTGAAGTCGCCTGGAAGGCCGATCATGCCGCTGCCGCCGCCGAGCGGCTTGAAGTTCAAGTCCTCGAGCTTCTTTTCGGGAATCGCGACCGGCGACAGGTTGATGTAGTTCCGGAGATTGGTCTCGTGCCAGTCGTAGGTCGGCGCGTTGGTGATGACGCCGAGCGGCGCGTCGAACACCTGGAGCTGCCCCTTCGCATATTCGATGACGATCGCCTTGCCGCTGGGCTCCGTGACGATGAAATGGACGGGCGGCGCGAAACCAAGCGCCGGCTCGACGACCGCGACGACGCGGATCTTGTCGATCGCGGCCCGAACCTCATCGACCGTCGCGAAATTGGTCAAGAGATATTGTCCGAGATCCGTCGGGCCCAGCGACTCCGCGGCTTTCTCGGGGTCATAGGCCTCATACTTTGCAAAGTCCGGATGATAAAAGAGCCCGACATCGAGGCCCTTTTCATTGATGCCTTCGATGATCATGTCTTTTCCGACGGCGTCGATCCCGACCGCGCCATACTTGCCCGTCCAGGACAGGCCGGCTTTGCCGTCCGGCATATGGGTCTTATACGCAACGCCGCGCGGCACGATTTCGAGCCGCGACATGAGATCGAACGATCCCCATTCGAGTGTGCGCCCAAACACCACGGAGCCGTCGCCCGCTTTCAGCGTGACCCCGGTGCAGGCCGAGGCGGCGGACGCCTGGACCGCAAAGAGAAGCGTGCACGCGACGGAGATGGATTGCTTTAGCAAGTTGGCTCTCATTGGATTGCCTTTCGTAACTTCGAAGACGAAGCTATTTTGGAAAGAGGAAGGTCAGGACCAAACGGCCTCCCCAACCTTTCGCGAGCGAGTCGGGACTGGTCGCGTAGTAGCGCACCCCTCCCCCAACGCTGATGAGCTGGGGGCCGATCTTCAGGACTTTTGAGACCACGGCGCTGACCGGAATCTGCCATTTGCCGGCGTTCCAATCGTAGGTGCTCTCGCTCTGGAGCGTGAAGGTCCAGGCGTCGGGCGTCGTGTAGGAGACGAAGGGCTGGATGAACGTCGCGCTGACGTCCGGCGCCGGATAGCCGGTTCGCGCGAAAGACCAGATGTGGTTGGCGAGCACGCCGACCGTCCAGGGGCCGGTCTGGTCGAGCGCCACAGCCGTGGGGCCGCCTCCCCACTGATGGGCGGAATAGATGTCGCTGCTTCCGGTCGGCAGCAGAAACACCGGGCCCCGCGCCCCAGATGATCCCATTCCAGGCCTTTGGTAGGCGAGAGAAACAGGCTTTGGACAATGTCGCCGGTCCCGAAAATCTGACCGGTTCCAACGCCTGCGTTCTCGGTCCAATTGAGCGGCAGGATTGTCCGAGAGATCACGTTCCAGTCGGGCGTGAGGGAGATCGGAATGACGGGCTGGATATTGAGATTGGCGCGCTGACCGGTCGAGAGCGTATTGAGGCCACGATCGTAGTTGAACTGGAACGGAACGCTGATGAGCGAGGCGATGGGATTGGCCAGTTGCTTGGCCAGATCCTCCTCCTTGCTCGCAGTCGCCGCGTCGGTCACGGAAGCGCCGGCCTTTCCAGCGTCTTGCGCCTTCGCATCTGTGAAGGAGGCGATGAGCGCGAGACACGCGATTGCGGACGCCAGCAGTCGCCGAACCCTCGGCGATCCCTCTTCATGCATCGTTGGCCACCCCGGTTGGGCAAGCAGATCGCTTTCTCGTCCCCGTGCTCTCGTAGCGGAGCCAAAACTGGGAATTGTCTTTCCACGCACATTTTGCGAAATTATCGCTGGGCGGGGGCCAAGCAAAGTGGACGGGGTAGAACGCGCAGCAAACGGGTCGCCGGGAAAATCGCGCGGCGACGAGGAGCGACGGCGGCCGTTCAACAGAGAGGCGCCAGGCGGACGCTTTGCTTCGGGGCGTGACCTGGCTCGCTCAAACGCCGCCGAAGTTTCAGGACCAGCTTCTGTCGAGGGCTGATCTTCTGAGGCTCAAGAAGGGAGACTTGCTCTACGACGTTGGCGATGACGCCACTGGACTGTTCGGAGTCGCGGAAGGTCATGTTGAAGTGCATGCGCCGCGCGCGGGAGTCGAGGCGACGCTGTCGTTCGTCGGCGGTCCAGGCTTCTGGTTCGGCGACATCGCCGCCTTGACGGGACATCCCCGCCGCGTGGGAATTGTCGCCAGGACCGATTGCCGACTGCTGCGCGTGCCTCGGGCGCAAATCGTTCGACTGACCGAGACCGATCCCGAGGTTTGGCGAAGTTTTTCGTCTGCTGCTCGCGCGCAACTACGCCAAGGCCATGGGAATCATCCACGCACTCAAGCAAAGCGATCCGGCAAGACGCGTCGCCGCGATGCTGGCGGTGGTTGTCGAGGATAATCCCCCCGGAGTGACAATTGCGCCGGCTTCGCAATGGGATATTGGCGAGCTCGCGCATCTCGGACGAAGCAAGGTCAATACGTCACTGAAAGCCCTTGAGAGCCGCGGCCTGATCCGGCGACGGTATGGCGCGATCGAGGTCGTCGATGCGGACGGGCTCCGAAAACTTGTCCACGAAGGGGCGAGTCAGGCCTGAGGCAGTGGGGCCGTCGCGCTGTGGGTTTCAGCAGCGCTCCACAGACATTTTCTTGCCTAAAACAGAACTCGACGTTATCATTCTCGGCGATAACAGACTCAAGCGCCGAACGAGGATTGGCCCCGCGGCGGCCGTGGGCTGCAAACTAGCGAGAAAGCCGTCGACAATACGCAGAGCCGTCTCGGAACCTTCGACATACAACCCAGGATAGAGCCGGGAAGTTTTTCTTATTTGAATTGGCCGTAACTCATTGAAAAGTCCCGATTCCAAAAAATAAACGCTAGTAAACGTCAGCACTTTTACTAGCGTTTATGCGCGTTTACTGACGTTTATTGGCATTTATTTGCGAGAGGTTCGGTGAGGTTCGCCCTCTGGTTGTGTCCAAGGCGTCGCCCTGAACCGCTGGCGGGCCACGGGGCGCGATCCCCCGGTCACGCGCCGAGCACGCTCTCCGCCGGGGTGTAGGGCAGCCCGTGCGCGGCGGCGACCGGTTCGCAGGTCAGCTTGCCGTCGTGGACGTTGAGGCCCGCGCGCAGGTGCGGATCGTCCTTGAGCGCCTTCACCCAGCCCTTGTCGGCGAGCGCCAGCGCGAACGGCAGGGTCGCGTGGTTGAGCGCGAAGGTCGAGGTGCGGGCGACTGCGCCTGGCATGTTGGCGACGCAATAATGCACGATGCCGTCGACGACATAGGTCGGGTGCGAGTGGGTCGTCGGCTTCGAGGTCTCGCAGCAGCCGCCCTGGTCGATGGCGATGTCGACGATGACCGCGCCGGGACGCATGGTTTTCAGCATGTCGCGGGTGATGAGCTTGGGCGCCGCGGCGCCGGGCAGCAGCACCGCGCCGATGACGAGATCGGCGCTTCTCACGAGATCGGCGATCGAGGCGCGGGTCGAATAGACCGTCCGCAAAGCCGAGCCGAACTCGGCCGAAAGGCGCTTCAGCGCCTCGTGCGAGCGGTCGACCACGGTGACGGACGCGCCCATGCCGACAGCGATCGTCGCCGCGTGGGTTCCCGAGACGCCGCCGCCGAGCACCAGCACGTTGGCCGCCGCCACCCCCGGCACGCCGCCAAGCAGCACGCCGCGCCCGCCCTGCGCCTTCTCCAGAGAATGCGCCCCGACCTGTGGCGCGAGGCGGCCGGCGACTTCCGACATCGGCGTCAGCAGCGGCAGGCCGCCATAGGGGCTCGTCACCGTCTCATAGGCGATGCAGGTCGCGCCCGAGGCGATGAGGTCGCGCGTCTGCTCGAGATCCGGGCGCGAGATGCAGGTAGGTGAACAGGATCTGTCCGCGCCTGAGCCGCTTGCGCTCCTCCGCCAGCGGCTCCTTGACCTTCACGATCATCTCGGCCTGAGCGAAGACCTCCGTGCCGGTCGCGACGATCTTGGCGCCAGCGCGGACGTATTCCTCATCCGACAGCCCAGAGCCTGTGCCAGCCGACGTCTCGACAATCACTTCGTGCCCGTGATGGACGAGTTCGGCGACCGCGGCCGGCGTCATGCCGACCCGGAATTCGTTGTCCTTGATCTCCTTGGGAACGCCGACGAGCATGGCTTGGCCTCCGCGCGCTTAAACCGCTCGAGGAGCTTATCGCAGGAAATGCGCCGCCGGGACACTCAGCCCGAGGCGGCGGGTCTTCCGCAGCTTTGGCCGCTCGGGCTCGCGTCTGTTATAAGCGCCGACTCGCAGACGGCCTCAGAAATCCGAGACGAGTTTCGACAGGGGAAAAGCGCATGGGTTCGATCAGACGAGGGCTCAGAGCGTTATCCTTCGCGGCGGCGGCGGTATTGGCCTTGGGCTCGGCAGTCGCTGGAACCCTCGACAAAGTGCGGCAGGACAAGACGCTCCGCATCGCCTACCGCGACGACGCCCCGCCTTTCTCGTTCGCGGACGCGTCCGGAATACCGGCCGGCTTCATGGTCGATCTCTGCCGTTCGGTCGCCAAGCATGTCGGCGAGCAGCTCAACATCAACGATCTCAAAGTCGACTACGTGCTCGTGAACGCCGCCAACCGCTTTGACGCGATCGAAAACGGCAAGGCCGATCTCCTCTGCGAGCCGACCTCCGCCACCCTCTCCCGCCGCGAGCGCGTCGATTTCTCGATCACCACATTCGTCGACGGGGCGAGCCTGCTGGTCGCCGGCGACGGGCCGGGCGATTTCGGCGGTCTCTCTGGCAAGAAGATCGGAGTTCTGGCCGGCACGACGACCGAGCAAAGCCTGCGCGACACCTTGGCGAGCGCCGGTCTGACGGCGGAAATCGTGCCTGCGAAAACACACCAGGACGGGCTCGCCATGCTCGATAAAGGGGAGATCGTCGCCTATTTCGCCGATCGGGCGATCCTATCCTATCTCGCCTCCAAGAGCAGCGATCCGAGCAAACTGCGCCTCGCGAACAATTATTTCTCTCTCGAACCTTACGCGCTGGCCCTCGCGCATGGCGACGACGACTTTCGGCTTGCGGTCGATCGGGCGCTTAGCCACATCTACCGCTCGGGCGAGATTTCGATGGTGTTCGCTCACACATTCGGCGACCAGATGCAGCCGAGCGACACGCTGAAGACCCTTTATTCGGTTTCGGCCTTGCCCGATTGAAGCGACGTCGCTGGGGTCAAAAGGAGCGGACGTGACTGAGGCCAAGCCAGAAATCTCGGAGATGCCGTTCGAGGCGGCGCTCGCGGAGCTTGAGCAGATCGTCGATCAACTCGAAAAAGGCGCAGTGGCCCTCGATGAATTGATCCGGCTCTACGAGCGGGGCGAAGCGCTGAAGAAACGCTGCGACGAGCTCCTGAAGAACGCCGAAATGCGCATCGAGAAGATCACGCTCGCCGCGGACGGCGGGTTCAAGGGAATCGTTCCCCTCGACGACGACTGACAGCGCCGCCGAACCTCGCCGCGGCTGAATGATCGACGCAGAAATCTGTGAATAAGACGCGGGGCGCAACCGCCTGTTAACTCCTTTGCGCTCAACTCGTTGAACATTCATTAATCCTGCCCAGGCGGAGACGGGGCGAACTCTCCGAGCGCGGAAGCGATGCGCACCATAGCGTTTGTCGGTCTGAAAGGCGGCTCGGGGAAGAGCACGATCGCCTCGTCACTGGCTGCGGCCGCTCATGAAATGAACGAGAAAGTCTGTGTCATCGACATGGATTCGCAGGGCTCGCTCACGAACTGGGCCAGAACGCGAGCCGCCAGCGATATCGAGGTCATCGGCTCCGGAGCGGCGCGGCTGCCGGCGTTGCTCGCCTCTCTCGAACGTAAGGGCGTGACGCTCGCCATCCTCGACACCCCCGGCGCGGAAGGCGCGGCGTCCTCGGCCGCTATGCAGGCCGCCGATCTCAATATCGTCCCTTCGCGCCCGAGCATGTTCGACCTGTGGGCGAGCGCTCGCACGCGCGCTGCGCTTGAGGAGATCGGGGCCAAGTTCGTGTTCCTGCTCAACCAGTGCCCGCCCGCACAGCAGACGGCCCAGGTTCAGGACGGCGCTGAAGCGCTCGAAGAAATGGGCCCGCTGATCGCCCCCCTCATTCGTACGCGAGTCGAATACCAGGAGGCGGCGCGCTGCGGCCGGGGTGTAACCGAACTCAACCCGTATGGCGCCGCAGCGCAGGAGATGCGCGGCCTTTGGCTGTCCATCGGGCGCCGCCTGGCGCCCGCCAAAGTCGGAGGCTCCGTTCGCGAAGCGGCGTGAGGTCAAAGCGGCGTAGGCGCCTGCGCCCCGCGCCTCTTAAGCGACGCCCTACCCGCCCAACTGGCTGCGGATTGTCTGATCGCCCCGCTGAATGGTCAGGTTCCACAGCTGCGCGCGCTCCGCGCACGCTTTCTCCAAATCGCGTGTGGTTGCGATCTTCCGGCCGTTGACCGCGACCACGACGTCTCCCTTTTGCACGCCGACCTGCGCTGCGGTCGAATTGTCAGTGACCCCCGCAACCACAACCCCCTGCGAGGCGCCGTCGAGCGACAGCTCCTCGGCGACCGCCGGCGACATGTTCATGACCTGCGCGCCGTCGAATGGCGAGCGGCCGCGGATGGTCAGCGCGTCGCGAGGCGGGACTTCCGGCGCGGCGGCGAGTTGGAGGGGAAGGGTCAGCGCGCGGCCGCTCCGCAGGATCGACAGCTTGGCCGAGCCGCCGAGGGGTTTCACCGCCAGGCGAAAACCGACACCCTCGGCGTCATCCACGCTTTGGTCGTCGACCGCGGTGATGAGGTCGCCGCGCTTAAGGCCAGCATCGGCCGCGGGACCAACTGAAGCGACTGTCACCACCAGCGCGCCGGTCGGGCGATCAATGCCAAGATTGTCGGCGATATCCTTGGTCAGGCTCTGCAGCGTGGCGCCAAGCCAGGGTCGCTTGACGGACGCGCCGCCGTGGAGCGCCGCGGCGACGACGCTTTTCACCATGTTGACGGGAATAGCGAAGCCGATCCCGATGCTGCCGCCGGAGCGCGAATAGATCGCGGAATTGATGCCGACCAGCTTTCCGTCCAGATCGACCAGAGCGCCGCCCGAGTTGCCGGGATTGATGGCGGCGTCCGTCTGGATGAAGAAGCCGTAGTCGCTGATCCCGACCTGCGTGCGCGCAAGCGCCGAGACGATGCCTTGGGTCACCGTTTGCCCGACGCCGAACGGATCGCCCACGGCGATGACGAAATCTCCGACTTCGAGCGCATCCGAATCGCCAAGCTCGAGCACCGGAAAATCTGCCCCTTTAAGCCTGAGCACGGCGAGATCGGTGCGCGGATCGCGCAAGACGATCTGGGCGTCGAATTCGCGCCTGTCTGAGAGCGCAACCTTCACCTGGGTCGCGCCGTCGATCACGTGATAGTTGGTGACGACCAGACCCGAGGGGTCGACAATCACCCCCGATCCAAGCGCTTTCGACACTCTGGAATCGTCGCCGCCGCCGCCGAAGAACCGGCGAAAGATCGGATCGTCGAATAGCGGATTGCGCGGCGCCGTCTCGACCCGTGAGGCGTAGACGTTGACGACCGCCGGCGTGACTTTCTTGACCACCGGCGCAAAGGAGAGACGCACCTGGCCTGGGCTCTGCGGCGCGACCTTAGGCGCTGTCTCGGCGAACGCGGCTCCCCATATGAGCGCGAGCACAAAAACAAGCGTCAAGCGTGTCAAACCAAACCTCCGATCCGTCCTGCGGCGCTCATATAGGCGGCGCCACGCTCACTGCAAAGCATCGGCGACGCGCGTGACAAAAACGTGGCCTGACCATCTGGCGAGGTGGGCGGCGGTGTCGATGAGGCGACATCTTAGGCGGCAAAGGAGCTTTCCTATGTCAGACCCATCCGTCTCTTCCGCCTTGCTGGCCTTGTCGACGGAGCTTGCCAGTGTTGTCCGCAACGTCGCGCCGAGCCTCGTCACGATCCAATCCGCCCGCACACGCTCGACTGGCTTTTCCTGGCGTCCAGGCCTGATCGTCGCGGCTGAGAATGCGCTCCCCGACGACGGCGAGCTTTCGATCGTCGCCCATGACGGCGCGCCAAACCCGGCCCAGATCGTCGGCCGCGATCCGTCGACCGACGTCGCGCTGTTGCGGATCGAGCGCACCGATCTGCCGAAAGCGCCGCCTGCAGCCGCAGCGCCGACGGCGGGCGGGCTGGCTCTCGTCGCCGGCGCACGCGAAGGCGCAGCGAGCGTGGCGCTGGGCGTTGTATCGTTTGTGGGTCCACAATGGCGCAGCCTGCGTGGCGGCGTCATCGACGCGCGCATCGAGCTCGACGCTGGGCTTGCACGTTCGAGCGAGGGCGGCCTCGCGCTCGACGCTTCGGGCCAAGCATTGGGCATGGCGGTTTTTGGACCACGCCGGCGCACACTGGTCATTCCGATGGCGACGATCGAGCGCGTGGGCGAACTGCTGGCGACAAAAGGCAGGATCGCGCGCGGCTATCTTGGCCTTAGCCTGCAGCCGGTCAAGCTTGATGACGGCGGGACCGGCGCGATGGCGATCAGCGTCGACGCTAAAGGGCCGGGCGCCGCGGCAGGCGTTCGGCAGGGCGACATTATCGTGGCCTGGAACGGCGAGCCGATCCGCGGCGTCCACCAGCTCGTGCGCGCTCTCGGGCCTGACAGCGTCGGCGCGAGCGTCAGGCTGACGCTGCGCCGGGCAGGCGAGCCGATCGAGACGACGCTGACGATCGGCGAGCGGCCAGAGAGCCAATGAGCGCCGAGCCGCCGGTCGTGGTGGTCGCGATCGAGATCGGCGCGCCGGAACTTGCCGATCGGCTGACAGCGCTTCTCGCCGATGTTCCTGGGCTGAAGCTCGCAGCGCCGGGCGAGCCGGCCGACGCGGTCCTAGTAATCCCCGGTGAACCCGAAGCGGGGCCTGACGTCGCTTTAACGCCGCGCGAACTCGAAGTGCTGGCGCTGATCGCCGAGGGGGAATCGAACAAGGCGATCGCGCGCCGGCTCGCGATATCGGTTCATACGGTCAAGTTTCACATCGCCTCGCTGCTCGACAAACTCGACGCGCAGGGACGGGCCGAGGCGGTGGCGCAAGGCGCGCGTCTTGGGGCAATCAGGCTTTAGTGGCGCGCGATCTCTCGCGCGCCACAGCAACAACAACAGCCCGACAGCTTTTTAGCCTGCAAGCCTAGAGACTAGATCAGCCCTCGCTGGCGGCTTGGACTGGTCCGGAATCTTTGCCCTTAGCCTCGACGTCGCGATCGACGAATTCGATGACCGCCATGGCGGCGTTGTCGCCCGCGCGAAATCCGGCCTTCATGATGCGCGTATAGCCCCCGTGACGGTCCTTGTAGCGCGGGCCCAGCACGTCGATCAGCTTCTTGACCAGATCGGCGTCACGCAAGCGGGC
This sequence comes from uncultured Alphaproteobacteria bacterium, assembly GCA_963762335.1. Lineage (GTDB taxonomy): Bacteria > Pseudomonadota > Alphaproteobacteria > Rhizobiales > Beijerinckiaceae > Roseiarcus. The sequence goes on from CAVXKU010000024.1 coordinate 57,810, forward strand.
AATCGCGAGCCGGCGGGCGGACAGATCGCCCTGCTTGCCCAGCGTCACCAGCTTCTCGACCACCGGACGGAGGTCCTTGGCCTTCGGCAGGGTGGTCGTGATCTGCTCGTGTTTGATGAGCGCCTGCGCCATATTGGCGAACATCGCCTTGCGATGCTCGGCGGTGCGACTGAAGCGCCGTTTGGCGTGTCCGTGATACATCTGGCTTGTCTCCTTTTCGGGTCTGCGGCCGCCGTGCCAAGGAACGGCCGCTCTTTATTTTCCCTCCCTTTGCGAGAGGGTTGGGTGAGGGCGAAACCCTCATCCGGCGGGCTACCGCCCGCCACCTTCTCCCAGGGGAGAGGAAGCTCAGTAGTGCTCCTCGAACCGCTTGGCGAGATCTTCGATGTTCTCCGGCGGCCAGCCCGTCACCTCCATGCCGAGGTGAAGGCCCATCTGCGCCAGCACTTCCTTGATCTCGTTGAGCGACTTGCGGCCAAAGTTCGGCGTCCGCAACATCTCGCCTTCGGTCTTCTGGATGAGGTCGCCGATGTAGGTGATGTTGTCGTTCTTGAGGCAGTTGGCGGAGCGGACTGAAAGCTCGAGCTCGTCGACCTTTTTGAGCAGCGCCGGGTTGAAAGCGAGCTCGGGAATCGCGTGCTGGGCTTCCTCGCGGCGGGGCTCCTCGAAATTGACGAACACCGCGAGCTGGTCCTGCAGGATGCGAGCGGCGTAGGCGAGCGCGTCCTCGGGCGACATCGCGCCGTTGGTCTCGATCGTCATCGTCAACTTGTCCTTGTCGAGATCCTGGCCCTCGCGCGTGGCCTCTACTCGGTAGGAGACCTTCTTCACCGGCGAGAACATGCTGTCGATCGGCAATAGCCCAATCGGCAAATCTTCCGCCCGGTTGCGGTCGGCCGGCACGTAGCCCTTGCCAGCCGTCACTGTGAATTCGATGCGCAGGTCCGCGCCCTCGTCGAGCGTGCAGATGACGAGGTTCGGATTGAGGATCTGAATGTCGCCGGTGGTCTGGATGTCGCCAGCGGTGACAGCCCCGGGGCCGCGGCGCTTGAGCACCAGGCGCTTGACGCCGTCGCCCTGCATCTTGACCGCGATGTCCTTGACGTTGAGCACAATGTCGACGACGTCCTCGCGCACGCCTGGGATGGACGAGAATTCGTGCAGCACGCCGTCGATATGGATCGAGGTGATCGCCGCGCCCTGCAGCGACGACAGCAACACCCGCCGCAGCGAGTTGCCGAGCGTCTGACCGAAGCCACGCTCGAGCGGCTCGGCCACGACCGTCGCCACTTTGCGCGACGCCTCGCTCAGAACGATATCGAGCTTCTTCGGCTTGATGAGTTCTTGCCAGTTCTTCTGGATCACGGGGCTTAGCCTTCTCTTTCGACGACAAGCGGACTAATTCGAGCGTTGGTCGATGACGCTCCCAACCGCAAAGCGCGCCGTGAAACGGGTCGGCGCGCGAAACAAACCTAGACGCGGCGACGCTTGCGCGGACGACAGCCGTTGTGCGGGATCGGCGTGACGTCACGAATTGAGGTGACGTTGAAGCCAGCCGCCTGGATCGCCCGCAACGCCGATTCGCGTCCGGATCCCGGACCCGAAACCTCAACCTCGAGCGTCCGCATGCCATGCTCGGAGGCTTTGCGCACCGCGTCCTCGGCCGCGGTCTGCGCCGCAAACGGCGTGGACTTGCGCGAGCCCTTGAACCCCATAGTGCCCGCGGAGGACCACGAAATCGTGTTGCCCTGCGCGTCAGTAATGGTGATCATCGTGTTGTTGAACGTCGAGTTCACGTGGGCGACGCCCGATACGATGTTCTTTCGTTCGCGGCGGCGGACGCGTGTCGCTTCTTTTGCCATCGGGATTGTCCTTCAATCGCGCTTCGAACCGAGCGCGTCCTATTCGGAAATTCGTTGAAACGGTCCGGCGATCACTTCTTCTTGCCGGCGATCGGCTTCGCCTTGCCCTTGCGGGTGCGGGCGTTGGTATGGGTGCGCTGGCCGCGCACCGGCAACTGCTTGCGATGGCGCAAGCCCCTATAGGCGCCCAGGTCCATCAGCCGCTTGATGTTGATCGAGACCTCGCGACGAAGGTCGCCTTCCACCATATAGTCACGATCGATCGTCTCGCGAATCTGCAAAACTTCCGCGTCCGTCAGTTGCGCAACCCGTCGCTCCGCAGGGATGTGCACCTTCTCGACGATCTCTTCGGCCTTCTTCCGCCCGATGCCATGGATATACTGAAGCGCGATAACCACGCGCTTGTTGGTGGGAATATTAACGCCTGCAATGCGAGCCATTCGCCCAATCTCCATTTCGGCGACATCTCGGCGCACAACGCCGAGAGCCGCGGGGTCCGTCTCGACGTCCGGTGGAGGCCGGCCCTTGTCGAGAATCCGAAGAACGCAAAAAGTCCCATGCGCTCGGAAATGGCGCCGGGACCCAGAACGACTTCGGGATGCGCGGCATGTAGAGCGTTATTGACGCTTGTCAAGGGAAAAGTGACGCTGCCCCAATTCTTGACCGGCCAGACCTAATAAGGGGGCGCCGACTTTTAATCAATTTCCAGCGAACACCACATTGCCGGCTCTCGCAATGTCGCCCAATTCCCTCTATAGCCGCCCCCAAGTAGACGCAAATCATCGGCGACCGGCGTTTCGCTCGCTCCAAAGGAGTTCCCCTCATGACAACTATTTTCTCCGCGCGCTCGCGCACGGCCGCCGCTGCGTTGGCGCTCGGGCTTGGCGCAGCTTTGAGTTTCGCTTATCCCGCATTGGCGGCCGACCCGAAGGTTCTGGCCAAGGTCGACGGGCAGCCGATCACCGAGTCGGACGTCGCCGATGCGATGACTGACATCGGCCCCGGCCTGCCGCAGAAGCTCGAAGGGGCGGCGCGGCAGAAATATGTGCTCGACTATCTCATCGACCTCAAGCTCGCGGCCAAGAAGGCTGAGGCCGACAAGCTGACCTCGTCGCCAGAGTTCGAGCGCAAGTTGGCCTATTATCACGACAAGTTGGCGATGGAGCAGTTGCTCGCCTCGGTCGGCAAGGCCGCGACGACCGAGGAGGCGGAGCGGAAGGCCTATGACGAGGCCGCCAAGTCCGAGCCGCCGCAACAAGAGATCCACGCGCGCCACATTCTGCTGCCAACCGAGGACGAAGCGAAAAAGGCCTTGGCGCGCGTCAAAGGCGGCGAGGACTTCGCCAAGGTCGCGACCGAGTTATCCAAAGACCCGTCCGGCAATGGCGGCGATCTCGGCTGGTTCACCAAGGACCGGATGGTGCCGGAATTTTCCGACGCCGCTTTCAAGATGAAGGACGGCGAGATTTCCGAACCGGTCAAGACGCAGTTCGGCTGGCACATCATCAAGGTCGAAGGCACGCGAACCAAGAGCTTCCCCCCTTCGAGCAGGTTAAAGACCAGGCGGCCCGCTACGTCTCTCAGAAGGCGGAACAGGACGCCATTCTCCAGCTCCACAACGCGGCCAAGATCGAGATGTTCGACGCCGACGGCAAGCCGGTGCCGGAAGCTCCGGTGGCCGATCCAAGCAAGACGCCTCCCGCCGGCGGCGACAAGCCAAAGACCCCCTGATCTCAAGGTCGGGCCCTCGCGAGGGCGGACCGCCCTCGTTTTTCTGCTCCGGAAACGCTCATGGCCGCTCCCGCCCCGCTTTCGCCGCTGGCGCCGAAGACCTATCCCGCTCTGCCGCCGATCGCCGGCGTCCGCTTCGCGACAATCGCGGCGGGGGTGCGCTATTCGGGCCGAACGGACGTCATGATGGCGCTGTTCGATCGGCCCGCGGCGGCGGCAGGCGTGTTCACGCGCTCGAAGTGCCCCTCGGCGCCGGTCGACTGGTGCCGTGAGCATCTGAAGGGCGGGAAGGCGCGCGCGCTGGTCGTCAATTCCGGCAACGCCAATGCCTTTACCGGAGGCGTCGGCGCAGCCGCCGTCACCCATGTCGCCGAGGCCGCCGCCAAGGCGATCGGCGCAGCGCCGAGCGAGATCTTCATGGCCTCGACCGGCGTGATCGGCGAGCCGCTCGACGCGCACGCGCATCACGAAGGTCATCGACACGCTGGTCGCCGATGCGCGCGAGGACGGGCTCCTCGCCGCCGCCAAGGCGATCATGACCACCGACACCTATCCGAAGATCGCGACCGCCCGCGTCAAACTCGGCGATGGCGAAGTCGTCATCAACGGCATCGCCAAGGGCGCGGGCATGATCGCGCCCGACATGGCGACGATGCTCGGCTTACGTATTCACCGACGCAGCCATAACGTCCGGCGCGTTGCAAGCGATGTTGTCGAAATCGGTGGAGCGTTCGTTCAACGCGATCACGGTCGACAGCGACACTTCGACCTCCGACACGCTGATGATTTTCGCCACCGGCGCGGCCAAGAACGCGACGCCAATCGATGACGCCGCCGATCCGCGCGCCGCCGAATTCCGGCGTGCGCTCGACAAGCTTCTGCGCAATCTCGCCCAACAGGTGGTGCGCGACGGCGAAGGCGCGCGCAAGTTCATTACCGTGAAGGTCGAAGGCGCGGCGACTCGCAAGGCGGCCAAGCGCATCGCGCTCTCGATCGCCAATTCGCCTCTGGTCAAGACGGCCTGCGGAGGAGAAGACGCCAATTGGGGCCGCGTTGTCATGGCGGTCGGCAAGGCGGGCGAGAAAGCCGAGCGCGACAAGCTCGACGTCTACTTCGGCAAGATCCGCGTCGCCCACCAAGGTCTGCGCGATCCCGGTTACGACGAAGCGACGACTTCCGCTTATATGAAGCGGGACTCGATCGAGATCACCGCCGATCTCGGCATCGGCCGCGGCAGCGCGACCGTGTGGACCTGCGACCTCACGAAAGAATATATCGTGATCAATGGCGATTATCGCTCGTGAGGCTTTTGCTCGTCGTCGCGGCGGCGCTGATCGACGCCGACGGACGAGTGCTGCTCGCGCAACGGCCCAAAGGCAAGGCGCTTGAGGGGCTGTGGGAGTTCCCGGGCGGCAAGGTTGATCCCGGCGAAGGGCCGGAGGACGCGCTGATCCGCGAACTCAAGGAAGAGCTTGGCGTTTCTGTCAAAGCGGACTGTCTCGCGCCGCTCACTTTCGCCAGCCATGCCTATCCCGAGTTCCACCTCTTGATGCCCCTTTACATCTGCCGCCGCTGGGAGGGTTTCGTTCAGCCGCTCGATGGCCAGGCGCTGAAATGGGTGCGGCCGAAGGACCTGCGGACTTACCCGATGCCGCCGGCGGACACGCCGCTCATCCCGCATCTCGAGGAGCTGCTGGGATGACGTCGGGGCGAGAGCCTACGGCGAGGCGGTCCAGGCCTTGTACTCGTCGTCCGACACAGACGGCAGTTTCTTGATGAAGGCGACGATCGACCACATGTCCTGATCGGACGCGCCGGCCAAGCCGAAGCTCGGCATGCCGGTGAACTTGATGCCGTTCTTGATCACCCAGAACAGTTGCGAGGCCGTGCGCTCTTTCGCCATCACCTTGAGATCGGCGGGGATCGGCTTCAGCCCTTCGGACCACTTGGCCCAATTGGCGTTCGGCGGCCCGCCGTGACAATTGACGCAGCCAATCGTCGAATAAATGCGAGCGCCCGCTTTGACCGTCTCGGCATCGTCGAGGTTGGCCGGCGGCGTTTCGGTCCCGTGCGCAACGACCGAAGCCCCTCGCGCGCTCGCCAGCGCCCAGTTGACGATCGCCGGATTGTCCGCGGTCTGGGCGACATTGTAGAAGCCGCCGAAGAAATAGATCGCAGCGCCAAGAGCGGCGATGATCGCGAGCGCGCCAATAAGTGCGAGGAACCGCATGAGATGTCTCCAGCCTGCCGATCGCCGCTTTTGGCCGCCCGGTGATCGCAACTGAGCATCCGCCCGGGCACGGCTGCGGGTCAAGCCCCGAACAGGCGACGCCTTCGGCGACCGCGCCTTTTCGAGGGCGCGATCGAGGGTCGCCAAGCGGCAATGCTTCGCGCTTGGCCAGTTCAAGGTAGGCGGCGTCGTAGACGGTGAGCTTTCGCTTGCGGGCGAGAGTCATCAGCGCGTCATCGTCAGGCAACGGCGCTAAGCGGATTGGGCAGACTCGTCAGACCGGCGAAGAAATCGGCCGAGCCCTGCGGCGTGGCTCGGCCTCTTCGCTCGTTGACGACGAGCGCATTGCGCACCTCAAAAAAGAAGAGGACCGGCGCTAGCGCCTCGCTTACCGCAAGCTGGTCGACCGCGAAAGCGATCTTCGAGCTGGGCGTCTCTCCGAAGGCAAGACCAGCGACGATCGAAGCGTCGATGACGAAGCTCAATATTTGTGCCCCTCATGGCGGCTCGCCAGAACCTCGTCGAGCGGCGCCTTGCCGAATGTCCGGCTGAGCGCCTTGAGGTCGCTCGATCGCCTCGGCGATCTCGGCGGCGCGTCGTTCCGTCTCGGGGACCACCCGGGCGATCGTCTTGCCGTGCCGGGTGATGCGGACGGTGCGGCCGCGCTCGACTTCGTCCAGAAGCTCCGCCCATTTGGCCTTGGCTTCAGAAGCTTGATATTCGAGAACGTCCGTCATGATATTGACCGGTCAATTTGACCGGTCAATAATAACAGTCGCGTTCGCGCCTGCCTTGCCGCGCCCGCAACCACCGCTTAACCCTTCCGCGGGCATCGTCTCCCGTGCGTAAGCCCGACCCGCTCGCCCGAACTCGCCGCATTCCCCGCCGCGCCCGACCTCGCCGCGGCGGCGGTCGCGTGGCTTGCCCATCTCGCGGGCGAGCGGCGTTTGTCGCCGCGCACGATCGAGGCTTACGGCCGCGACGCCAGGCAATTTCTCGCCTTCCTCGCAGAACGCTTCGGCGCCCCGCCGAGCGTCGCCGATTTCACCGATTGCGCGCCGGGCGACCTGCGCGCCTTTCTCGCGCACCGGCGGGCGGAAGGCGTCGAGGGCCGCTCGCTCCAGCGTGCGCTCTCGGCCCTTAAATCGCTCGCCCGCCATATCGCGCGCGAAAGCGGCGAAACAGCCGCGGCGCTTGGCGCCGTCCGCGCGCCCAAGGCTACGCGTCGCCTGCCCCGGCCATTGGCTCCGTCGGACGCCAAGGCGGTGACCACGACGAGCTTACGCGACGGCGAGGCGCGCGAGCCCTGGGTGTTGGCGCGCGACGCCGCCGTGCTGGCGCTCTGTTACGGCGCGGGCTTGCGCATCTCGGAGGCGCTCTCGATCCGGCGCGCCGATGCGCCGGTCGGCGAAACGGACGCCATCACGATCGTCGGCAAGGGCCAGAAGACGCGCTCGGCGCCGATCATCGCGCCCGGTGCGCAGGGCGGTCGAGGATTATCTATCGCTTTGCCCCTATGCTCTTGAACCTGCTGGCCCGTTGTTCGTCGGGGCGAAGGGCGGCCCCTTGTCGCCGCGCATCGTGCAATTTGCGATGGCGCGGATGCGCGGCGCGCTCGGCCTGCCCGACAGCGCGACGCCGCACGCGCTACGCCATTCGTTCGCCACCCATCTGCTGGCCCGGGGCGGCGATCTGCGAACCATCCAGGACCTGCTCGGCCACGCTTCGCTGTCAACGACGCAGGTCTACACCGGCGTCGACAGCGCCCGCCTCCTCGCCGCCTATCGCTCCGCACACCCGCGCGCCTGAAGATACATCCTCCTATCGACGACCTCGGGCGCGGGCTCTCTTGTTCGCGCGCTTTTCGCGAAAAGCCGGTTTCCACTTTTTCGCGGCGCGCTCTAAGAAGGCGGCGCAACTTCGCGAGGTCAAAATCCATGTCGGGCAAGCGCATCGTGTTTACCGGTGGAACCGGCAAGGCCGGCCGCCACGCCGTTCCGCATCTCGTCGCCCATGGCTATTCGGTCCTGAACGTCGATCTGAAGCCGCTCGATCTGCCCGGGCGTGCCGACGCTGATCGCCGACCTGACCGACAACGGCCAGGCGTTCAATGCGCTGACCACCCACCCGACCTTCGCCGGCTTCAACGATGGCCGACCGCCGAGCCCGCCCGACGCGGTCGTGCATTTCGCCGCCATCCCGCGCGTGCTGATCGAGCCGGACAACGTCACTTTCACAGACCAACGTCATGAGCACCTACAACGTCATCGAAGCGGCGATGAAGCTCGGCGTGCGCAAGGTCGTCATCGCCTCGAGCGAGACCACCTACGGCGTCTGCTTCGCCGAGGGCGACAAGGACTTCCATTCATTCCCGCTCGAAGAGGACTACGACGTCGATCCGATGGATTCCTACGGCCTGTCGAAGGTCTGCAATGAGAAGACCGCGCGCGCTTTCGCGATGCGCTACAAGGCCGACATCTACGCGCTCAGGATCGGCAACGTGATCGAGCCGCATGAATATGGGCCGTTCAAGGGCTATGCCGCCAACCCGCCGGTGCGCAAGCGCAACGCCTGGAGCTACATCGACGCGCGCGACCTCGGCGAGATCGTGCGCCTGTGCCTGGAGAAGGACGGGCTCGGCTTCCAGGTGTTCAACGCGACCAACGATACGATCACGCTCAACGAGCCGACAGCGAAGGCGCTGGCGAAGCTCTGCCCCAATACGCCCGTGACCCGCGACGATGGGCGAGTTCGAGGCGCCCTTGTCGAACCGCAAGATCCGCGAAGTGCTTGGCTTCAAGGAGGCCCATGACTGGCGGAAACACGTGAGCGGTTAAATCGAAAGCCTGGCAACGCTTCCGGATTTTAATGCGCCTAGTGCTTCGTTCGCGAACGTTTTCCTCAGCAAAAGCTGGAGTTTCCGTAACGTACGACCCGCTCTGACCTAAAGGAGAAATCCTGACCCAAGTTTGACCTTGTTGTCATGACGGCGATATATTCCCGTGATCGGTTGTATTCTGTGCGATCATTTTAGCCGGTCGCTTCGGAATTGGGTCAGGGGACCCGCCATGGGTACGGTTTGGGAAAAGCTGTTCAAGAACAGCCCGGCGCCCGCAAACAACTCACGAGCCCTCGCCATCCGTTATGAGCCAGGCGAAGATCCCGACGTGGCCAAGTCCGGCTCCGTCATCACCAGCTTGGGCGCGCTCGCATCGGGCGATCAGGGCCGCAACAGCGAAGCGAAGTCGCTGAAGGTCGCGCGCACTTTCGACTCGATCGGACGACGCAACGAAGGTCTCCGCACGCATCTGGACGCCATTGAGCTGTCGTTCAGGAACATCGAAACGATACGCTCTCAGTTCTACGATGCCCTTACCCCCATCGATCAGACGCTGATCGAGATCGAGCGCACGAAGGTTGCTCACCTCGAAGCGGAGCGTAAGGTCGAAGGCTTGATCGAAGCCCACGAGCGCTTGCGGGCGGACCACGCCGCTCTGACGCTCGATCGCAACGCGCTTTTTGTCCGGCACGAGGACCAGGCGGAGCGCGTCAAAGATCTCGAGAAAGCGATCGCCGCCGCTGAAGCCAGCGCTTCAGAAGCCCGCGCTGCACTCGCGGACCGAAAGGCAAGGCTTGAGCGCACCGAGCGGGAGCTCGAGGACAACAAGCGGCGCCTTCACACGGTGAGCGAACAATTGCCTTCGTTGAGGGCGGAGTTCGCCGCCAAGGAGAAACGGCTTCAAGAGGTCGAGCAACAACGCGCCGCCCTGCAGGACCAGAACGCTCTCATGTCGCAGGAGAATCGAACTCTGCGGGTAAGGAGCGAGGAGTTCGTGGCCAGCTCGTCGAAGCTAAGCCGGCAATTGAGCGATATCGAGGGCCGGCGCGACGACCTGGCCAAGCGCGTTGAAGAGCTTGAGGCGACGATCGCTCAAGAGACCGCGACCCACGCGAAGCTCAAGGCTGCTCACCTCGACGCGGCCGAAGCGCACCGGCTGACCGCCTCGAACCTGCGGGAAGAGCTAAGCGCGATGAATTCGCGATCTGAAGCGGCCGAGCGACTGTTGATGGCGGCGCGCGAGAGCTTGCGCGAACGCGACGCTGAGATTCGGGGCTTCGAGCAGCGGGCGCTCGAAAGCTCGCTTGCCGCCAAAGCCAAAGACGCGGCCCTCGCCGACGTTGAAAGAGACCTGGCAGCGGCGCGGGCGCTGCACGAAGAAGTCGACACGGCCCGCGCGGCGCTTGAGCAGCGATCAGCCGACCTCGCCAAGGCGCTGGAGGTGAAAGACTCCGCGCTGCAGCGCACAGAGCACAAGATTGTTGTGGCTGAGGGTCGCGTCGCCGATCAGGACAGGGCGATGGAGGCCGAGCGGGAACAGTTCGAGGAAAGGCTCGCGAAGCTGAAAGAGCAGCTCGAGGCTGAGCAAGCCGCACGCTCCTTCGCCGAAGGGGCGTTGCATGCTGCGCGGCACGAACGGGGCTCCAGGCGCAACGAGGCTGAAAGTTCGGGCGCTGTCCCCGCGGCGAAAGATTCGCCGGCGCAACCCCACGAAACTGCGCGGGACAAGATCACGCGCTTGCGTGGCTGAACCGGCTCGAACTGGCGAACCGCCGCAAGACGTGCTTAGCCGAACCGCGGCAAGTTTCGCCAGCCACTTGGGCGTTCCCCGAGGAGCAGCGAAGCGCCGGTCGAGGGCGGCGCGCGATGGAAAAAAAATCGACAATTTCTTGCCAAGTCGATTGACGCTTGGTATTGTTTTTCAGAAATACCGATGAGCCCCTGTCGCTCGTTTCTCGTGGGCCTCTCCGGCGTGAGGGGTCGGGTAACTCGGCTGCCAGGCAAGTCATTGAACCGCTCAAAAGGGCTCGGCGATGCCGCCTCGGAAAAAGTTTGAAGGAAGTCGAGAATTCTCCAAAAAAGTTGCGCAAAGGAGCAGTTAAGCGATTGAAATGATTGATTGGCGTAACATTGTGCGCGGCGGCCCGAGGAGCCAGGCTAAAGATAGAATGGGCCCCGGCGCGCTGTCGGCGGAACGGGGCCCTGTTTCGCTGCTCGCGAAACTTCTGGGATGTTGCAGATGATATGTCGGCTAAGGAACGCTTGGCCTTCGCGCGCCCGCGCCGCGAATGTTGGTCAATGATGTTTGCAGCGCCCTTCCACCCTGTCGCGCAGGAGCGGTGACGGCGTTGTGACCCGGGTTGCCCGAGGGTCACATTTCCTGACCCGGCGGAGTCATGGCTACCCCGACTTTCTGCCGCCTCGGATGATTTGGCGGCGTTGCGTCGCCTTCACGTTAGCCCGTTCGTGCGGCGAGGGTGAGATTGGCCCCACGCGCCGCGGCTGTCAAATCACAAATCGCCGCCGCTTCTGTCGGTGATGTGCGCGCGCATCGTCGGTCCGCTCGCGGCTTCGACCGCCGCGATCGCCGTCATGTTGACGATGCCGCGCGCGGTCACCGAAGGAGTCAGCACATGCGCGGGCTTGGCCGGGCCGATGAGAATGGGTCCCACCGGCAGCGCATCGGCGATGACGCGGGTCAGTTGCAGCGCCGTGTTTCCCGCGTCGAGGTTCGGGAAGATCAGCACATTCGCCTCGCCCTTCAAGCCGTGAGTTCGTGATCACGCGCTGACGGGCGACGAGCGACAGCGCGGTGTCCGCCTGCATCTCGCCGTCGACTTCGAGGTCGGGCGCGCGCTCCTGCAACAGGCGTAACGCCTCGCGCATCTTGAGCGCCGATAGGCGTGTCGGCGGAGCCGAAGTCGGAATGCGAGATCAGCGCGATCTTGGGCTCAAGGCCGAAGCGGCGCACGTGTACGGCGCATGCTACCGCCGTCTCGGCGATCTCTTCCGCGCTGGGGTCATAGCGCACATGCGTGTCAGCCAAGAAGTACACGCCTGTAGAGGCGACGACGAGGGATAACGCGGAGAAGTCCTTCGCCCCCGGCGCGAGCCCGACGATGTCGCGAATATGGTCGAGGCGCGACGTGAAGCGGCCTTCAAGGCCGCAGATCAGTGCGTCCACTTCGCCGCGATGAAGGGCGAGCGCGCCGATCACGCTCGGCGACGTGCGAACCACGGTGCGCGCAACATCCGGCGTCACGCCTTTGCGGCCCGCGACTTTGAGATAAGTCGCGACATAGTCGCGGTAGCGTGGATCGTCCTCTGGGTTGATGATTTCGAAATCGTCACCGGCCTTGATCGTCAAGCCGAAACGTTGGATGCGGTCTCGCATGACATCGGGGCGGCCAATCAGCACGGGCTCAGCGATACCCTCTTCCAGCACAACCTGTGTCGCACGCAGCACGCGCTCGTCTTCGCCTTCGGAATAGATGACGCGCTTGCGCGCGGCGCGCGCTTTGGCGAACAGCGGCTTCATGATGAAGCCCGAACGAAAAACGAACCGATTGAGCTGATCGGCGTAGGCATCGAAATCGGCGATCGGCCGGCGGGCGACGCCGCTTTCCATCGCTGCGCGCGCGACCGCAGGTGCAATGCGCAGCATGAGTCGCGGGTCAAACGGGCTCGGAATGAGCGATGTCTTGCCGAACAGCGCCGACTCGCCGCCATAGGCCTGCGCCGCCACTTCGGAGGGCGTGTCGCGAGCAAGCGCTGCGATCGCCGCGACGGCCGCCTTCTTCATAGCCTCGTTGATCTCGCTCGCACTGACGTCGAGAGCGCCGCGGAATATGTAGGGAAAGCAGAGGACGTTGTTGACCTGATTCGGATAGTCGGAGCGGCCGGTGCAAATCATCGCGTCCGGCCGCGTCTCGAGCGCAAGTTCCGGCATGATCTCTGGCGTCGGATTGGCAAGCGCCATTACCAGAGGGTTGCTCGCCATCTGCTTGAGCATTTCCGGCTTCAGCACACCGCCGGCAGAAAGGCCCAGGAAAATGTCAGCGCCGGAAATGGCGTCAGCGAGGGTCCGCGCGCTGGTGTCGCGAGCGTAGACCTCCTTCCAGCGATCCATGAGCCTGTTGCGGCCTTTGTAGACAACCCCCTCGATATCGCAGACGAGAATGTTCTCGCGCGCCGCGCCAAGCGAGACAAGCAGGTTGAGCGATGCGATCGCGGCTGCGCCGGCCCCCGAGCAGACGATCTTGACCTCTTTAAGCTGCTTGCCTCCAAGCTCGAGCGCGTTGACGATCGCCGCCGAAACGATGATCGCCGTACCGTGCTGATCGTCGTGGAACACGGGGATGCCCATACGCGCCTTCGCCTTCTCCTCGACCTCGAAACACTCCGGACCCTTGATATCCTCGAGATTGATTCCCCCGAACGTTGGCTCGAGCGCGACGATGATGTCGACCAGCTTGTCGACATTCAGCTCGGCGACCTCAATATCGAAGACGTCGATGCCAGCGAATTTCTTGAACAGAACTGCCTTGCCTTCCATCACCGGCTTGGCCGCGAGCGGGCCGATCGCGCCGAGACCCAGCACAGCTGTTCCATTGCTGAGGACGGCGACCAGGTTCTGGCGCGCCGTATAGATTGCTGCGCTGTGAGGATCGGCCGCGATCGCCTCGCACGGAAAGGCAACGCCCGGCGAATAGGCGAGCGCCAAATCGCGTTGATTGGCGAGCGGCTTTGTCGCCCTTATCTCAAGCTTACCGGGCCGCGGCGCGCTGTGAAACATCAGGGCGTCCGCCCTGAGATCGGCCTCGCCTTCCAAGGGCATCCCTGACTTCCGTCGATTTCGAGGCTGGACTGTTGCCGCGTCGGGCCGACAACGACAAGGGCGCGCGACCAGAATAGTTGGCGAGTTCTTGCTCGCCCACACTATTCTCGGTCTGACGCCCTATTGCTCGGCGGCCTGCTGCTCCGCCGGTGGCGGCGTGGGTGGGACGTCAGGCTCCGCCAGTTGCTGAGTTATAGCCTGCTGTATGGTCGGCCGGCGCGGACCCGTCTGGGGCTCGCGGAGAAAGGTGTCCCACTGCTCCTTCGTGCCGTAGAAGACGTCACGATCGACGTTGCCGTTGATACCCGGGGTCTGCCCGTCGGACTGATATTGCCAAAAAAGCCCAGGCGCGAGTGCCATACTTCACGGCAGGGTGGTATTTGGTCGAGCGGACCCAGATCGAGTAGTCAGAAAAGGCTCCGCCCGACAGGATCGCCTCATAGAAGTCGACCGTTGTATATATGATCGGCCGCTTGCCGTAGTGGCGCTCCATCTCCTCCAGCATCACCTTCATATCGGCCGCAGCGCCCTCTTGCGTCAGATGACGACGACAGGTCTTCGATGTCGGCGTCGCCTCGACGTCGAGGACCGGCGGCAGCGCATCGTCCTCGACCGGCGCATTCTGCTCGAAGAAAGGCCATCTCCTCCATCGGCGGCCGGCACCAATAGACGAAATGATAGGCTCCGTGCGGAACGCCAGCGGTTTTCGCCCCCGTCCAATTGGCCTGGAAGCGCTCGTCGGCGCGATCGCCGCCTTCTGTCGCTTTGATCCAGGCGAACTTCACTCCGCTACTGGCGACGGCATTCCAATCAATCTCGCCTTGGAACTTGGAAACGTCGATACCGTGGACCGGATAGTCATGCGGCTTCGGAAAGTTTGAATGGACCATCCCTTTCGGAAGGTCGGCGACGCCCAACGGACCGGCACCGCCGCCGCAGCCCGATAGAGCCGCCGCGAACGCGAAGGCGACAAGCGGAAATGCGCGGGAAAAGAAAATCTTGCCGTCCGGCATCGTCAGTCCGTCCAAATCACTGCGCGAACCGTTGTCTCACCGGACGATCGACCAACGATTAGCGGTAAATTTAGAGCGATCCTTGTAACGCTTCGTTAAAGCGTATCGTTAACGCGCATGTCGCGAGCCATGAGCGTGACCGAGGTCAACACGCGTCCAGAGAAACCCCCATATGTCTTCCCGACTGGGGCTGTCAATCGGGTTGGACCGGTGGCGGCCTAGTCCGCACTCTTCCCGCTCAGGGATGTCAGGCCGTGGCGCGATCCAACAGGGAGAGAAGGGTCAGAGAGGGATTTTATGAATTGCTTATATCTGGAACCCTCTTTCCATCTCGAACGCTTACGGCGCCGAGCGCATGTTTCTTGAACGAGAAGACAGGGAGCTGGATTATGCGCAATCTCTCATGGGACGGGGTAAGAGCGGACGAAATTGAGGACCCGCCGGCGCCACTGCAAATTTTCACCCGTCTCGGCTTGTTGCTGATGATTGCCCTCGCATTCGGTCTGGTGGTCGAGCTTCTGGTCCGACTGCCGCAGCACTGATCGGCATGCAGACAAACACTTCAGGCGACGGACCAACAGAAGGTATGGCTGGCCCCTCGCGAAAGTGTGAGACGAAGCCAATGATTTACCAACACGTCAAAGCTGCGAGCGCCGCAAGCTATTCCTGTCTGTTCATTGGGCAGAATTGGGCCGGCTGTTGGGTCGTCAAGGACGCCCAAGGTCTTTGCGGCGGCTTATTCATAAGCCGGACCGAGGCGATCCGGTTCGCCATGTATGAGTGTCAGCGCCATCCCCAATCGGTCATTATGCTACCCGATGGGCTCGAACTCGAGGGACCCTTCGACGCCAGAGAAGGAAGCAAACCGCGGAAGGCGGATGTAACGACGGCGACGAAAGCGACGGGGCGCTAAAAGGCCGGCGAGCGTCTAGTTGCCCAGCCCACACGCGTGAGACGTGCTTCCCTCAGGCGCCTCGAGCACCAGCCCTGAGTTCAAGCAGAATTGGTGTGGCCAAGAGGTGTCGAACCAGAATGGAATCCTGCACATCGTGCCCGGCGGGCACACTGACGCTGTCACGGGCGCAAGCTGCCATTGGAACGTGTTCCGCGTCTGCAGCACGACATCAAATGGAGGCGAACGCCGTCGCTGACGCCCTCATCAGGGCGTATGGAAAGAAGTTCTATTACCTCACGTTCGACTATGCGTTCGGCCACACGCTGGAGGCCGGACTTATCAAAGCCACGGCCGTGCTGGGGGGATCGAGAGCGGGCGGCGATCTCGTACCGCTCGCCACGGCCGACTACTCGTCCTATCTGATCAAGGCGCAGGCGGCGAACCCTGACGTCATCGTGTTCCTTATAGGCGGGGACGATATGACGAACGCCTTGAAACAGGCGGTTCAGTTTGGGCTCGAGAAGAAAGTTCACCTGGCCGGCGCGCAGCAGGAACTGGAGCCTCTGGAGGGCCTGCCGCCGGAGGCGCGCATTGGAACCTGGGTTATGGAATGGTACTGGGACCAGCCCGGCGTGCCGCACGTAGCGGAGTTCGTTGAAGCGACCAAGAAACGCACCGGCCGCGTGCCAACCGCGCGCACCTGGTTCGGCTATGTCTCGGTCTTGGACCTGCGCGCTGGCCGCCGCCAAGGCGAACTCGCTCAAGGCGCTCGACATGGCCAGGGCCCTGCAAGACTTTCATCTGCCCCCGGAAGTTGCGCTCGGGCCGAATCCGGCCTTCTACCGCGCCGGCCAGAATCGAGCTGCTTGCGTCGCTCTTTGTGGGCGAGGCGCAGCCGAGCGGTTCAGCCCCGGACGACTTGTTCAAAGTCACCAAGGTGGTCGGCCGGCGCCAAGGTCGCCGGGACGCTCGAGGAGAGCGGCTGCAAGATGACGTGGCCGGCATAAAATGGCCTGGCGCCGTCGGCTTCACCATCTCGCATCAAGTTAAGGATGTCGGAAGGCGTCTCGGAACGGGGCCTACCGGGTATTCAGGTTATAGCTTGCGCGCGCGCGGGCCTTCACGACGAGTTCGACCCGGGCTGCCGGCGGCGTTCACCGGTTCTTGGCTCACCGCGTTCAACCGGAGGACGCGCTGCCCGGCTGGTAAAAAGCCGGACTGCTGGCGCGGCGCAGGGCTTGGGAGGCTGGGAAGGACCCGCCGTTAAGATAGAACTTTCGCCAGGCGCTCCGCGTGGGCTTCGAACGGACATCGCTCCCGTCCCCTCGCTCGAGAAGCGAAACGCCAAGCTCCCCGTCCACCCCTCTCGCCTGCGAAGGCGCGAACGCCAGATCCGAAGAGCTTGGGGCCTTTGTAGTCGTGCGCGCCGTGCTACCATTTATCCCAACGCCGAGCGTCACCTTCCCCCTCGCCCCGAGCCTGCGAAGGTGGTCAGGAGGTCCCGGGGGAGGGTCAGGAGGTCCTGCAGGACCGTGGGGGGTCGTCATGCCTGGTGTGGTCAAGCGTCCAGCCTCCCAAGCCGTCAAGTCCGCTCCATCCCGCCGCGGCGTTCCGCTTCCGACCTTCATTCCCCCCAACTTTCCAAGCCAGTCGACAGGCCACCGTCGGGCACTCAATGGCTGCATGAGATCAAACTAGACGGATACCGCATGGCGGCGCGCATCGACAACGGCCATGCGCAACTCTTGACCCGCACCGGTCTCGATTGGACCGCCAAATATCCGAGCGCGAGCGCGGCGATCGCCAACGTGAGCCATTGGTCGCAGACAAGCCTGGCCTTCAATTCAACGGCCACGAGACCGGCGACGGCGAGCTCATCCTGAAGCACGCAACTCGGGTTCGAGGGCGTGGTGTCCAAGATTTCCGACGCGGCCTATGCGCTGGGAAACCGAGGGCTGTGGCGGAAGGCAAAGTGGTTGAACCGCCAAGAGTTCGTCATCGTCGGATGGAGCGACCCAGAAGGATCTCGACCCTATCTCGGGGCGTTGCTGTTGGGATACTACACGGATGACGGCAAGCTCATCTATGCCAGCCGCGTGGGCGCAGGCGTGCCCGTCAAGGTGCTCGCCGATCTTAGGCGGCCACTGGACCCGTTGGCCTGCAAAACATCGCCTCTGAGCGTTTCGCCGCCCCGCAGCAGGCGCTTTGGCTCGCCGCTCGTTCTTTCGCGCGTGCACTGGGTTGAGCCGAAGCTTGTTGCTGAGATCACGTATTTGACCTGGACAGCCGACAACCTCCTGAGGCACACGGTCTACGTCGGGCTGCGAGAAGATAAGCCGGCAACGGACGTCCGGAGAGAAGCCGCGCGAGGCTAGGCTAGAGCATCGGACGCTCATTTGAATCCGTATCCTGCGGCGTTGAAGTAGTTTTTGCATTCTTCGGGGTGAAGAGATCGCAGATTTGGCCGATGGCTTTCCAGAGTTCGTCGATTGTGCGCACGGCCATGGCGCGCAGGTGCGCCTTGAGTTTGGCGAAGGCCATTTCGATCGGATTGAGATCGGGGCTGTAGGGCGGCAGGAACAGGAGCCATGCGCCCCGGTCGCGAATGGCTTTTTCGGCGATCGGGCTTTTGTGAGCGGGCAGATTGTCCATGATGACGATGTCGCCTTTTTCGAGGGTCGGGACGAGTTGGGTCTCGACGTAGGTTTCGAAGATCGCCCGGTCCATCGGCGCGTCGATGACCCAGGGCGCGGTCAGGGCGCCGCAGCGCAGTCCGGCGACGAAAGTCTGGGTCTTCCAATGGCCGAAGGGGGCCTTGGAGCGAAGGCGCTCGCCCCTGTCGCAGCGTCCGCGCGCGCGGGTCATCTTCGTGGTGGTTCCGGTCTCGTCGATGAAGACCAGCCTATGCGGCTCGAGCCGCATCTTGGGCTGTCGCTCAGCCTTCCATTCCTCGCGCGCCTGGCGCACGTCGGGCCGATCGCATTCGCTGGCCAGAAGGCTTTTTTTTAAAGCTCAGGCCGTTGCGGATCAGCCAGCGCGACAGCGAGGCGGGGTCGGCTTTCACTCCGCTGGCGGCTTGGAGTTCGCCCGCCAGCTCCGGCATGGTGATGTCGTCCTTCTCCGCCACGCGGCGCAAGATGAAGACGCGGTGCGGATCGAGCTTGCTGTGTCGCCGCCCGCCGAGCGCCTTGGGCGCAACCCCGCCGCGCTCGCGATAAGCCGTCATCAAATTGATGACAAACGAGGCCGACACGCTGAAATGGCCCGCCGCCGCCCGCCGCGAATGCCCGGCCTCAACGTAACTCACCACACGCTCGCGAAGATCAAGCGAATAGGGCTTCGGCATCGCAAATCACCTCCACGCGGAAGTGAATCACATTCTCATCCCCGCCGGAATCCCCCACGATTCAATCTGACCGTCCGATGCTCTGTTGACCCGGTTTGGTGGACACCCTTGAAGTTGATTTTTGAGGTGTCTGATGCCCCGTTACCGAACCGCTTATCCGCCGGAGTTCCGGCGACAGATGGTCGATCTGGTGCGATCTGGACGCACGCCCGAAGAGCTGGCGCGTGAGTTCGAGCCGACCGCACAGTCGATTTCCACTTGGGTGAAGCAAGCCGAGCGGGACGCCGGCAAGCGCTTTGACGGGCCGACCAGCGCCGAGCGGGAGGAACTGGCGCGCCTTCGACGTGAGAACCATCGCCTGCGTCAGGAGCGCGACATCCTGGCAAAGGCGGCAGCCTGGTTCGCGCGGGAGAGCAAGGCGAGCCCGAACGGGTTTACCGGTTCATGAGCGCGCACCAGGCCATGTATCCCATTCGTACAATGGCCCGCGTCCTGAAGGTTTCGGCCTCGGGCTATTACGCTTGGCGGAGCCGACCAGCTTCGGCTCGGGCGACCGCCGACGCCGATCTGACGCGTCATATCCGCACGATCCACGCTGGATCGCATGGAACCTATGGCGCGCCGCGTGTTCACGCCGAGCTGAAGGCCGATGGCCTCTCTGTTGGCCGGAAGCGGATTGCTCGGCTGATGCGAGCGGCAGGGATCGCGGGCGTCAGCCGGCGCAGAAGCGCGCCGATCACGACGCGACAGGCGACAGACCATCATCCCGCCAGCGATCTCGTCCGCCGCAACTTCATGGCCGAGCGGCCGAACGAGTTGTGGGTGGCCGACATCACCTTCCTGCCGACGTTGGCCGGCTTTCTCTACCTCGCGGTCGTTCTCGACGCCTGGTCGCGCCGGATCGTCGGATGGGCCTTCTCGGCCGATCTGAAGACCCGCGTCGTGCTCGACGCTCTCGACATGGCGCTCGCGGCCCGAAAGCCCGACAACGTCATCCATCATTCGGATCGCGGTTCGCAATACACGTCGGTCGCTTTCGGCAATCGCTGCAAGGAAGCCGGCGTTCGTCCATCGACAGGCTCGGTCGGCGACGCCTACGACAATGCGATGTGCGAGAGTTTCTTCGCCACCCTCGAATGCGAGCTGATCGATCGACGTCGCTTCCGATCTCACAGCGAGGCGCGGATGGCCGTCTTTCAGTTCATCGAAGGCTTCTACAATCCGTCACGCCGCCACTCGGCCCTGGGCTATCTCTCGCCCATCGAATACGAAAGGAAACATGATGGCCTAAGCAAGCCCGCCTAAGCCCCAACCCGTCCATCAAAGCGGGGCAACCAGCCCGCAAAATACACGATAGGGTCTGTTTTGACTGGGCGCGCTGCTGAGGTTGGGGGATCTAGTCAAGGTTGATCGAGGAACTTGGGGATTGAAGGAATGGTACCCGAACGAGCAGAAGCAGACGAACGGGAGAAGCTCGCCTTATTTCGACCACCGGACCCGAGCCGCCTTCCGAGTGACGGGTCGACTTGACGAGATGGCGGAGCCTAGAGACTGGCCGCGCGAGCCTTGCCGCCCTTACGGCCCCAAGGCGACCCCGCGCCGCGGCGGCAGGGTCTGTTTTGCTGGGGTTGGCTAATGGTTACCAACTTCGCCAGTGGCGATATCAACGATGCGTTTCGCCAATTTTGGTTCACGTCGCGGGGGCGTCTTGGGGGCATTAGTCGTTCCTCGCCGTTCTCGGCGAGCGTTCCTCACGCCTTGTGACACCGCGTAGAAGATAATGCCCTCGGCCGGGCGGCCGTCAAGCACAGCGCGATGGCCTTTAGTCCGTCGAGGCGCCTATCAGGCCTGGCAACTGCCTCCACGCAAAAAAGCCCGCGCGAGTGTTGGCTCCGCGGGGCCAATTTAGCGCGCTAATAGGAGGACGGTGGTCGGGCCGCGCGGCTCACCGCACCTTGTAGTTGTTACAACCAAACATCAATCGACATATGTGCTGAGACTTTTGACTGATCTCTTTAAGAGGCCCCGCAAGGGAATTCGATGGGGATCTGCCCAAGTCCCTTCAAGCGTTCCTTCCGCTATGCGGCGTCGGCGTCGTTTGCGCATCGTGGATTGGGTCGAGATCGGGCGTGATAGTCCCGCCGCCGGAGGCATAGACGAGCGCGACGAAGCCGGCGATGGCAAGGTCGATGGCCTCACCAGTGAAGGGCGGCAGCGGCGCGGCCCCTATTATGTCTTCAACGACTTGCGCAACCTTGCCCAGATTCGACGGGTCATTTGCCGCCGCGATGATGTCTGCCAGCGGCATTGCGCTGGCTATATTGGTGAAGGCGATTATGTCGCGCTCGTTGAGGGCCATTAGAGTCGATTCTCGCGCTGCGGCCACCGCGCCAAGCTTATCACGAGTTCGGAAGCCGCACGAGCACTGACGGGGGAGCAGAGCGCCTGCGTACGCCGTCCTGCGTTTTGAGCCTTCCGGGAGCTAGAGGCGGCCGGTAGGCGCGCCGAGGCATGCCCCATGCTGCATGGCCTTAGAGCACGCCAGTCACAAGCCGCGCCAGTCTGCATCCTTCGGCCTGTAGCGGCCCGCCAAGAACGCCTCTTGCTCCCTCCAGGCCTCCTCATTGGAGCGGGCAAACTTGTCGAGTATGGCGGCGCGCTCATGCTCACGACGTCGCCGGCGGAACTCATCCACGTCGATAGGAGGCGCTTGCGCGGCCTCCGGCGATGGCGGCCCTTCCAGCAATAACTGCGCCTTGGCCGGATCTGGCGCGGCAGGCGCCCCCTCAAGGTGACCACGAACCGCAGCGTCGATTGTGCTTAGAAATCCGGCCTCGAGCCCACCCATGTCACCGCCTCTCGGCATGTCGCGCGCGATGTGGAGGAGGTCTGGCAACTCCCCGCGCCCCGCGATCCATTCGCGCGCCATCGCCTCGCCTTCACGAAAGCGGGCGGCAAACAAACTGTCGAGTCCTGGTTTCTCTTGGTCTGACATGCGGTCAATCCCTTGATTTTAAACGGCGCAAAATTGCGCCGCCCAATTCATGCGTTTCTCCTTGGCGGCCAAGCTGGAGCGGCTTCCGCGCCGCGCGCCTCGATCGCGCGCTGAATCTGTTCGATTTGCTCTGCGCTCACTCGGCGCTCCGGTGCGTGTCCGCCCGCGCCAGAAGTTAAGTCATTGATTTTGTTCGGTCAAAAATTGGACCCTGGCGCTAGCCCTGTCGTGGCCTCAGCCGGTGGCGACGTCTCGGCCGCAGCCGTCGCGGCCCACAGAGGCGCCTCGCCCTCGGGCGCTCCTCGATCGCGGCCAAGCCCCTTCCAATCCTCATCGCTCATCTTCGAAAGCCCCAGGTGTTCAGCGAGCGCCTTGTTGTAGACGCGACAATCAAGCCAATGGTTGTCGCGCATACCGGGCGTGAGCTTCCACACCTGGACGCGCTTTCCTCGAAAAATCTCGTCTGAGAGCGTTTCTGAAACGAGCTGTTTCACGTAGTTCGCTTCGACCCATTGCGGCAGGTGCACGTAACCCGGCGGATCGACGGGCTGACCAGAGCGAACGCCGAGCTTCTCGAGCTCCGCGTAGAACGACGCCTTGGTGGGCCAAGTTCCGACCTTCCATAGCGCCACGCCCTTGCGGATCTTGCGACCGGCGAGGTCGATGTCCTGAGGGCCTGCGAAGGCCAGCGCCTGTTTCCCCCAACCCTCGTCACCTTTGAGGGCGAAAACCACGTTCTGGCCCGTCAACGGGTGCATGCGCTGCGCCGAGCGCACCCACGCATAGACCGCGTTGGTGTTGA
Organism: uncultured Alphaproteobacteria bacterium; assembly: GCA_963762335.1. Lineage (GTDB taxonomy): Bacteria > Pseudomonadota > Alphaproteobacteria > Rhizobiales > Beijerinckiaceae > Roseiarcus. The sequence continues at coordinate 80,360 of CAVXKU010000024.1, forward strand.
ATCCACTGTCAATCCCGAACGCATCAACTTTGCGGCTCCGGCCGAAGGCGTCGGGGAAATTATGGTCGACGACCCGCTTGCGGAGGGCTTCATAGGCGGGGCTGTCCGAGGAATCCGTATCGCCGTCGATATAATCGCAGTCGACGACCCAGCTTTCGCGCGTCTCGGCGAACGCGACCACCTCGTAGTAGATTCCGCGCTTCTGAACGTCGGCCGCCCCAACGAGAAGAAGTCCGCGTGGCGGAATATGGCCGCGCTTCAGCCCCTCTTCGCGGCGCTCCATAAGCCGCGAATGATCCGGCGCAGATCCGCGGAATCGGTAGGGCAATCCGAGTTTGAGATTTGAAAAATCCTTCGCCGCCGTCTCGTCGCCCTTGCGCGCCTTGATCTGGTCGCGCGCGATCGCCTCGTAGCTCATCATGAGCGAGATGAACGCGTCGATATGAAAGCCCGGGTGACGCTCGCCGTCGAGGGCGGTGGGCCGCCACTCGCCGGCCCGGATCATCGCCGGCCGGTCGGCGTCGGTGATGGGATAGCCGCAAGCCTGGCAGATGTAGGCGCTGTTGCGCGGGTTCTCTTCGTCAGCGCGAAGGTGCCTGATGTCGTGGACGAAGAACTCCCGACACTGCGGACAGGGGACATGCCAGAAGCGCTTGTCGGAGGCTCGGAAGGACCGGTCGATCCGGCAATGATCGGGGTCGAGCCCATCGGCTCGAGAAAAGTCGACGTCGGGCGTCGAGATCTCAAGGATCTTGTAATCTCCCGACCTTCGAAAGGCGGTGAAGCGACCGAAGAACAGCGTCTCCGGGTCGGCCCCGCTCTCGAGCAGTTTCCATTTGGACAGTTCGTCCTTGACGCCCTTCTTGATCGTCCGGCTCGACAGTTCGGTTGCGGCGTTGGCGTTGGCGAGCCAAAGGCGGCCGCCGGCGTATACTTTTTCCCATGTTGACGACCCAGATGCGGACCGGCTAGTCGCCGGCTCGATCACGACGCGCCCAGTCCGCCGCTGCCAGGCGTCTATGAGCGGCTGCAGCTTGCCTGCATTGAGGTCGCGCAGCAGGTCGATGCTCGGCGCGGCGTAAAGGACATTGGCGGGCTCACAGTCCGCAATGAATAGGGTCCAGGCAAGCGCCAGGATCGATGCGCCCGTCTGTTCCGACTTGCGAACGGTGACGAGATTGCACGGATAATCGTCGCTCAGGCAGTCGGCGATCTCGGGCAGGTATGGCGCGCCCCGCGGGCTCCAAAGCTGGCCAGCGTCGGGCCCGTCGACAAGGACGATGTTCTTCTGCAGCCAGGTCGAGAAGCGCGGCGCGGGCGCGGGCGTCCATCTCGCCGCGAAGCGCGCGCCGAGGAGCTCGAAGGCGTCGCGGACAAGCACCACGCTCCCGTCCTCGCACCGGTGCTCATAGGTCTGCATCGGACGCTTCCAGCGGCCGCGCGCCGCCCTCCCCGATCGTAACCCGGGGATCGGCGACCATGCGCATTAGCGCGCCAACCTCGGCGATCGCCGCGCGGACGTGGCCCTTGACGAACGTCCTGGCCGCGGGCACGCCCTCCTTTGCGCTGATGGCGGTGATCTCCTCGACAAGCCCAGGAAGCCGCCAGAGCACGGTCTGGGCGCGGGCGGAGCACGTATCGACGAACCGCTCAACCTGCTCGGCGCAGAGTATCCTTTCGCGCCGTTCCTCGAGATCCATCCTCTTCATCTCGGCGTCGGCCTGGGCGCGCTTGGCCTGTTCGCGAGCCAAGATCGGGGAATTCGTCTCGCCGTCCATATCGAAAATCAAAGTATCATCATGTGACTTTGATCGAGCGACTGGACCCGCCGCGCTTCGCCCCCCATTCGCGGCGCGGTGGACCGGTGCCGCGGCGCGGCCGTTCGCCTCCCGAATCGCGTCCTTCGTCATCTCGACGGCGCGATCGAACTCGACGACATTGATCTCTTTCGAATTGAGGGGGCCGCGCCTCGGATGGACAAGGCCCTCCTGCTCAAGCCGCGTCACCCTCTTGGAGATGGCGCTTTTCTGAACCCCACGCAGACGCGCGAGGGCGCTAAAGCTGCAACCGCTCCTCACCGGAAGAATTGTCAGTAGCGTCCGCCACCTTCAAACCTCAGTGCGCCTGGTTCGCTGCGGACCTGCCCGCGCGAGATTGGCTGTTCCGGCGATCATCGTAGGATCTTCGCCAGGTGCTTCTCGACTATCGGAGGGATAACGAGGGCCGCCGTCCGGAAGAACGCGCGGCCGCCTGGTCCTTCACCGCCTCTTTCGCCAGGTTCGGCCCGTCGAAGGAGCGGATCGGAAGCCGGCCGCGTCTGATATCGGCCGCCCACTTCGCTTGATCGATCGACATGCGTGAAAGCCGCAGTTGCGCTTCCTCCGGATCGAGGCCGGCGCGCAGGCCGCCGCGTTGCGCCTGCTCGAACGAGCGCGCGAACTTGTGCGCGTTGCCCCACATGATCGCGGTCACGCCGCCGCCAGGTCCTCTCGTGACGCGCGTTTTAAATTCGTCGATCTTGGTCGGCCGGCCGCGGACGACGATTGTGTAGCCAGCGCGCCGGGAACTCCCGTCCGGCGTCATGACGGGATCGTCAGGCTCTCATTGCCGAGTGAAAGTCTGTTTCTGCAGCGCGCGCTGCACCTGGGTTCGCACCTTGTCGCCGCCCTCGTTCAAGCCATTGGCGATCGCCTGCGGCAACCTGGCCTGCAGACGGTCGAGGTCGCGTCCGAGCCGCTTGAGCTTCGAGGAATCGATCGAGATCTCACCATTTGCGTCGCCCTACATGTGACCAATGCCGCGCGCGGGCGCGGCGGCGTCGCTATCCATCCGCCCAGTCGGCGGCAGACGCGCCGTTGAGCGGCAGCGGCACCGGCCGGCGATCCGCAACTTCGTCGGACGATCCGCAGCAGCTCGCTGCTCGCTTCGACCTTGAAGTTCGCGTCGACGGTCGCTTCACCAGAAACCGACACTTGCTGCGACGTGGCCGGCATCGCGCCCATCATAGCCCGGCCGCGCGCCAGTTCCGGGATCGGCGCGCCATTCCTGGTCCGCTCGCCGCGCTCGCTCAAGATGCCAGGTGAAATCAGAGGCGGCCCCGGCAGCCCCGGACGGCCCTGCCGCCGCAGGAGCCGAGCTCGCCGGCTGGCCCATAAACCACGATTTGATCCGATCGAGGATCGCAGCGTCGATCGCCTTCGCGGCATCCGTCCTATTACCGCCCGGTGACAAAGTCAATTACGCCCGGCAGGCTCGCCGCCCCAGCCACGCCGCCGACGATGCGATATAAGCTGTTGCCAGCCGCCTCGACGACGCCCGATCCCCGCGCCGTAGCCGCGCCTCTACCGCCTCCGCCAAGGCCCAAATCATTCCGCCGATGCCGGGTGTCCAAAGTTTCCAGCTCAGCCATCCGCCAGCCGCGCCCCCTGCCCCGAGCGCGCCGGCGCCGACCGCCGTGCGCGCGGCCTCCGGGTGCTTCTTGGCGAAGTCGCCATATGCCGCCGCCACGTTTTGAGTTCCGCTGGGGAGGGCGGCGAGCCCAGGCCCCGCCGCTGCGACCGCCGGGGCCGTCACCGACGCTGCAAATTGCGTGATGGAATCCTTCAACGCCGCCAGGCTCGCCCCGGGGTTTTCACCGAGCGATTGATGGCCCGATACCACCCCCTCGCCCAGCGCCCTCTCCGCGGGTCTCCGCATCGCGCTCCAGTCGTGAGTCGTTGTGCACAAGAAACGAGATACAGGGCGCCCATCTTGCGAGGGCATGGCCGAGCGACGAGATCGTCAAAGCCGCCTTCGGTCGCGCCGTTGCGTTTCATATATTCCGCGTGAAAATCGCGCGTCCATTTTGCGATGTTCTGTTTGAACAAGTCGCGCCAGGCTGGAGGCCTTTGATGTCGCCATTTTTGTTGAACATCAGATCTTGATTTCGCACGAAACCCGCCGCCGCCAGCGCCTTTCAGCTCTGCATGTTGCATGTGGCCGCCGCGTAGTTCGAGAAGGCGGTCATCATCTCCGTGCCGCCCTGCTGCCCGAAGCTCAATATTGTTGGAAAGTACTTGTACATAAAATCAGGCGACCAGTCGTGAAGCGACTGCTTGGCGTTACGGTACGCGGAGAGCATGGTCTCGGTCGAAATTGTGCGACCCAAAGGCCCGCTGGGTCTTGAGCGTCGCGTTGAGGAACCGCTCGCGTTCGGCCTGTGTTTTGAGGCCCAGCTCATCCATCATTCGCATGACGTTTCCGACGTCATACCCAGACGCGCTGAGGCCGCTGTTGCGCAAAGACGTCCGATATCGCGCCCCGAGCTGAGCCATTTCGTAGAGCTCATTGGGAGCAACCACGCGGGCATCCTTGAAGCCAGAAAGATAATCCGCCTCAAGCACGCCGCATGCGATTTCGAGAACTCGCGGAAGTCCGCGCGCGCCCGCTCGATCTCCTCGTTGTTCGCGCCGGCCGCGCAGTCGCGCAATTTCATCGTCGACCGCCGCGTCAGCTTCGGCGGCTTTCGCCGTCTGGTGGAGAATTCCAGCGGCCAAGGAACGGCAGGGGTTCTCGGCGATCTGTCGATCAAGACCGCCTTCACGCGCATGGCGCGCGGCGGTCGCTTGCTTTCTCTGCGCTGCTCGGATTTTCTCAGCCATACGCACCGCCTCGATGCCCTGGCCACCATGATGTCATCGTCTCGGCGAGCGCGGACTGCAGTGTTTCGTAGGCCCGGCCCGGCCGCTGACGAGCTATCGATCGAGCCAAGACCTCGGCCAGCGAGGTGACCGCGATCTTTTGTTGCTCGAGCACCTTCGTGCTCGCTGCGATCGATTTGATGAGCCGGTCGGTTGCGGGGGCGATCTTGCCCACCGCCGCCGCCATCTTGTCGAAGGTGGCGATGGACTTATCGAGCGCAGCGATCTGCTTTTTGACGAGGTCGAGCGCATTTCCCGCCTCGTCTTTCGCCGTAATTCGTAGCTGCGCCTCAAGCCCAGGCATCGCTCTATTCCCTTTGCCTCTTCGCCTTGCGATGCCAGGCGGCCGCGCGGGCGAAGGCTTCCTCGATCTCGGAAAAACTCATCGCCTCGGCACGGTCGAATTGAATTACGCCGAGCCCGAAGACGAGCGGAGTCGAGCTGATCGCCGATCGGCCGTCCGTGCGGCCAAGCTATACGCAAAAAAAAGGCCGTCCGTACGGCCCGCCGGCGCTCTTCCCCTGGAGGCCAAATCTTGTACAGCTCTTTCGCGGCGTTCGCGTCGAATGGGCACGCCTTCAAGAAGACCCGAAACTCACTGCTTCCGGTTACGGCTTCGATCCGCCGCTGAAACAGCAACTCGGCTTTCTCGTCGCGGACCTTGCGTAAGTTATCGCGCACGGCTTTTAGCTCTGGAGATCCGGCCTTCTTCGTCGCACCCGTCAGCCTTTTCGTAGGCTTGTTGGCCTTTCGCCGACGCAAGTTTGTCGGCCGAGGGCGGCCCTCAGACATCGTAAATCGTTTTTCGCAGTCTCACGCCGTGGGCCTTCTTCCGCGCCACTCGCTTCTTCGTACCCGGACGCGGCCCAACCTCTTCTTCGATCTCGACCCAGATGTCTGGATTATCTTTCTTGAGCAGGCAGACCAGAACGCGATGAGGTGGCGGACCATGCGAGCACGAATGAGCGAGTTCGTCGCTGATCATTGCGTTGCAATGCACATAGCCATGGACGAAGTTATGGGTGAGCGAAGCGTTCACGCCGCCGCTGGTTCCGCTCCAATGGAGGCCATGGACCCCTGCGGGGTTATACTGCGCAACTCTCCAATCCGTCGGCTGGCGGCGGACGTTCACGACGCGCGTGTTTGGGTCACGCCCGCTCACGGTGCTGATCCCTTTCTCAGCCGAACGCCGGCTCCGCCGCCATTCCCCGCGATGAATTCAACGCCAGCACATTGGATCGCGCGTCGCATCATTTCCAAACTGGCGCGTTGTGGAACGGACTTCTCGTTCTCGAAATTTCTGACAGTGACGGCGCTTACCGAAGCCGCGCCGGCCAGCTCGTCCTGATTCCATTTTAGAAGGCCACGCGCGGCTCGGCACTGAGCAGGTGTCGTTTTTCGAAAGGAAAGGTACATAGGAGTTTCCAATGCCCACAGCCACCGTCCGGGCAAACGCCCGAACTTTGCTCAAAGCAAGCAAGCGTCGTCTGAAACCCGACGTCGACGAGGCCAACGCCCTCGCCGATCTCGAGGACAAGGCAGAGAAAAAACTCGACGCGATCGCTGACCTGATGCCACGGCCCAAATATCCGGTCGCCGCGAACGGCGCGCTTCCCCATCTCATGCACCGGATCCCAGATGGCGGGGGTTTATACGAAAGAGGACCTAAAAGCGCTTCGCTTTTACCTTCGGCTAGCCCAGCTATGGGCGCGACGCGCGCCGGAAATTATCGAGGGGTTAGAGCACTACGAGGCAGAACTCGCGCGCATTCGCCAGGAGAGCGGCTACCTCGCCGCGGAGGCCAAGGTCGACCAGTTCCGCACTAAGCGGGAGGAACTCTGTGGGCGCATTGTCGGCACGCCAGCCAGGACACCGCGCGGAATCCTAGCAAAGCTCAGGTTGCCTGCCGGTTCATCATGATGGATCAGCTCCAGGAGCACGGCGGCAATGCAGACGCGATCGTCAGGTCGGCGGCCGTCGACGCGGCGCGCACACCCGAAGGGAGGCCGCAATGACCGGGAAAGCCAATCACGGCGCCGCGCCCGCTCCTGCGGCGCCCGCGCTGGAAACAGATCCGATTTTCCGACTTTACCAGCGCGCACAAAGATGCCTGGGCTAAGGTCGTGGAGGCTGACTATGCTGAGCCGCCGATCCCGACGGAAGGGCTTGTAGCCGCAGAAGGGAAGATCTTCGCCAAACTGTTCGAAACTCCGCCGACGACGCTCGCCGGCGCGCACGCCATTATGGCGTGGTTGATTGAGTTCGAAGAAGGCTGCGTTCCTTTCAAGAGCTATGAATATTTAGAGACGCTTTTGAAGTCCCCGATCTTCGCCGACAAGGGGCTATCCGAGCCCCCGCGGGACGCCAGTGCTGACGCTTCCACAGCAAGCGGTTCGGACCCGGCGTTCGGCGTCATTGAAGCGCACAAAAAAGCCGCGGCGCTGTTTGAAACCCCGCCGACGACGCTGGCCGGCGCTCGGGCCCTTCTCGAATATTTTGCCGAGTCGGATAAAAACGAGATCTCAGCCGACGAGTGCCTCGCATATCTCGCATTGCCCCCGTGCGCCCTCGGATCTTTGAGAAGACGGGCGGTTTTCTCAGGACGCTTGCGCGCTCACCACTCTTCGAGAGCAGCGAGGAGGAACGCACATGAACGCGCTCGTCCGCTTGTCTTTGGAGATAACGCCCACGCAGACCCGCCCGGATATCGCTCGAACCATCGCGGACCTGCTCGCGATGCAGAAGACGAACCAGAAGGGGTTGAAAGCCGCGTGGGGGCGCTTCAACCGCCCGCCAAGGCCGCGCGCTGACGGTCACCTATCGCGGGCCATTCGGCTCCATTGCGGTCGACATCGACGGCAAGGAGCTTCGCGAAATGCTGCCCCACTTCTCGCCGCAATCGAGACGCGGCCGGAGGCTTCGCCGGCTCTTGCGACTTCACGACGAGCATTGTGCCCGCGTCTGGCGCGCCCGCGAGGCGTCGGGCATCGGGGCTGCGTGAGACCAATCCGAGCGCGTCGAGGAAAGCCTGAGGCGAGTGGCGAGGTCGGCGCTAGCACAGCCGCGGGATGGCTGCGCGGACGTCGCTGTGTAGGCTGCGGCGATCATCGCCGCGAAGCTCGACTGCTACCGCGATATCCGAGGCGCGCGGGCGATCGTCGAGGCGTTGCTCAAGGCGGCTGATTAGTTCGGATCAGGGCAACATATCCGACGAAGCAAGGGTTCCCCTGACTTTGCAGCGCCAGCGGAACTGATGTTTCCGTTGGCGCGACACAGGACTGACTATCCCATTCCATGCGCCTCTCCCCGCGCGCACTCGCCGCCATCAACACCGCCCATCCGGTCGAAGATTTGATCGAGGCGCGGGTGAAACTCGGCCGGCCGAACGCGCGCGGCATCCGCGCCGGTCAATGCCTATGCCAACCGGTCCGCGGCAAGTCGCCGTTGTGGGTCAACCGCAACAACCCCACTTTCGGCTGCTTGCGTGGCGGCGGATGCGGGGGCGACGTGTTCGGATACCTCAAACAGTTTGAGGGCCTCGATTTCGCCTCGGCCATAGAGCGGCTTGGCGGCCAAGCCGTGGCCGCGAAACCGAGAGCGATCGACCCCCAAGAGGAGCGTGAGCACAAGCGCCTCGAACGCGAGAAGCGTGAAAAGGAGCGAGGTCAGGCTTTTGCGATATGGGCCCGCGCGCGCCCAACTCCTGGAACGCCGGTCGACGCCTATTTTCTACACCGTGGGCTCGCGCCCCTAGCGACGCGCGCCATTCGCTTTGCTCGTACTGAACCGTATTTTTCTCATCATGGGCCCGACGACGCTCCGACAGTCCTTTGGACCGGGCCGGCGATGGTCGCCGCGATCGTCGGTCCAGACCGCCATTTCCTCGGTGTCCATAGGACGTGGCTCGATCCGCGCCTGGCGTCGGGCGAGCTTCCCGAAGGCGCGAGCGGCAAGACCGAAATCATCGGCCCCGACGGCGACGTGTTGCCATCCAAAAAGATGCGAGGGAACAAGCGCGGCGGCGCGATCCGCCTCAACGATCCTCGCTACGACTGCCGCAAATCATCCTCTTGATTGGCGAAGGCATCGAGACGACCGCGACGGCGCTGCAAGCCTGCCAGCGCCATGGGGCCGCCGACGATTGCTACGTCGGCTGGGCCACCGGAGATCTCGGCAACATTTCCGGCGGCGGCCTCGGCCCTTCCGAACCGCGTCCCGAGAAGACTGGTCGTTGGATCCCATCGAATGAGCCTGACCCAGCCGCACCGGGCCTGATGCCGCCGCCCTGGGCTGAGCTCGTGGTTCTGCTCGGCGACGGCGATTCCGATCCGCGCGTGACCCGCGCCAGGCTCGAATGCGCGCGGCGGCGATATCAGGCCGCAGGCTTCAAGACGGTCGTCCCCATGGCGCCCGACGGCCTCGACTTCAACGACCTGGCGCGCGAGGCGGCCGCGTGAGCGACGAATCGCCGTCATTGAAACCGATCGCCGACGTCATCATGCCGGCGATCGAGAGCGCCGATGCCTCGCCAGCGAACGTCGTGCCGCTCGCCGGCAAACGTGCGAGCAAGGGCCGGCGGAGACGCGACCCTCAGAGGTCAGAGATAGAGCCAAATGCAGGCGAGTTCTCAGTCGAGAAGATCAACCGCGACTATGCGCTCGTGATTATGGGATCCAAAGTGGTCATCGTTCGGGAGAGCGGCGTCACCAGGACGTCGCCGAGCGGGGTCCAGTTCCTCGTCTCCGACGCCTTTTTGAAATGGTACGCCAATCGCTTCACCGAACACCGCGACCAGCATGGCCAGGTGAAGAGCGTGAGCTGGGCTACCGCATGGATGAGCCACCCGCAACGCCGGCAATATGAGGGGATTGAGTTCTTCCCAAATCTGGATGGGGCGGCCGGAACGCCTAGCTATTTCAATCTCTGGCACGGGTTCGCGTTCGAGCCAAAGGCGAACCCGAACGGATATAAGACGCTCCGCGACCACCTTCTCACCAACGTCTGCGGCAGCGACGAACAGCTCTTCAACTGGATCTTTGGATGGTTCGCCCATATGATCCAGCGCCCTGGCGAGCGCATCGGCGTCGCGCTGGTCCTCATGGGCATCGAGGGCGCCGGCAAGACCGTCCTGGGCGAGGCGGTCGGCGCCCTATTCCCAAGTCATTTTCGCATCGTGGACATGGGCCGCTACGTCGTCGGTCAGTTCAACATGCACATGATGAATTGCTTGCTCCTCCAGGCGGACGAAGCCGTCTGGGCCGGCGACAAGGATGGAGAGGGCGCGCTTAAGGGCCTCATCACATCAGAGATTCGAATGGTCGAGCCCAAGGGCATCGACGCCTTCCCGGTTGGGAATTTCGTGCGCCTTTACATAACCAGCAATGAGAAAATGGGTTGTTCCGACTGGCGTCAGCGCGCGCCGCTTCGCCGTCCTGAAGGTCGACGCGCGTTGTGTCGGAAACAAGCAATATTTCGCCGAAATGAGAGCAGAGCTGCAAGACGGCGGCTATGAGGCGCTTCTGCACGACCTGCACACGTTCGACCTCGACCGCGTGGATCTGAGGACCGTCCCGAAGACGGCCGCGCTTCTCGAACAGAAGGAGCGGTCGCTTCCCCCGATCGAAACCTGGTTGCGTGACAGGCTCGGCTCCGGACAAATAACGCTGGATTCTGAGGGGTGGGAGAGATCGGTCTCCCGTCGGCGCGTGATCAACGACTATCTCGCCCATGCCGATCGATCGGCGTCAAGCGCAAGGCGGACGAAACCACGTTCGGCCACGAGATCAGGCGGCTTATTCCTGGCCTCCGCGAGCGTCGGCCCGCAACTCCGACCGGCCGCGAGCGGCACTACGTCTTCCCGCCACTCTCCGAATGCCGTGACGCATGGGACCAAATGATGGGGCAGCCCACGATTTGGCCTTCGGAAGAAGATGAGGATCTCTTGCCGGGCGAGAGAGGAACCGGCAGATTTTTGATCTTTCAGAACTATCCGTCCAACTTGTCCAACCTCCGGTTTCAGGTTGGACACTCGGAGAAGCCCGGAAAATAAGGTGCCGTCCAACCTGTCCAACCTGTCCAACCTATTTTCTCGCGCGCGCGTGAACGGGCGCTCACGGGCCGCAGGCGCAATTCTCGTTTTCCTAGCAATTTCCTTTTTAGGTTGAACAGGTTGGACAACGCCAACAAATCCGGGGCTTTCCGGCGTCCAACCTCAAAAACATAGGTTGGACAGGTTGGACGCGCGATCAGCCGGAGCCGCTGGGCCATGAGCCGACGCCCGGCGACGATAGTGCAAGCGGACATCGCGCGAGCGGGACGTGCCGCGAAGCAACTCGGCCCGGAGTGGCTTGTCGAAATTGAAGGCGGCGTCATTCGCCTCCTCCGTGGTGAGCAGCCAGCCATGCGCACGGCGCCACGATCTTCACAAGATCAGTTTGCAACCGAGCCGAAGGTTCGCCTTTAATGTCTGAAATGCCCCGCCCGCGTCCTCCCCATCTTCAGCGCCAGGTTTCCCGCCACGGCACGGTGAGCTGGGTGGTGCGAGTTGGACACGGCCCCCGGATCTATCTTCGCGCTGCCTATGGCGGTCCAGAGTTCGAGGCCGAATATCACGCGGCCGTTCGTGGCGACGCTCCTCGTCCGAGGCGCGGTAAAGGTTCGGAAGGCGCCCTCGGGTGGCTGGTCGCCAGATGGCAGGCTTCGAGCGAGTGGGCGACGCTCGCGCGCGCGACGCAACGTCAGCGCATCAACATCCTGAAGCACCTGCTCGTCGACGCCGAAGCTTTCCCGTTCCGAGAGATCGGCAAGGCGGAGATCAGCGCTGGACGCGAGCGCCGAGCCGCAACGCCGAGCCAGGCCAACAATTTTTTGAACACAATGCGATCGCTGTTCAAGTGGGCGATCGCCAACGACTTTCTCGAGAGCAACCCGACCGACGGCGTCAAGAACGTCAGACGTCCGAACACGGGCGGCTTTCACTCATGGACCGAAGCCGAGGTCGAGCAGTTCGAACGGCGTTGGCCGATCGGCACGCGCGAACGCCTGGCCTTCGCTGTCCTACTTTACACCGGCCTTCGTCGTGGTGATGCGGCGCGCCTTGGCCGCCAGCATGTGTCCAAAGGCGTGATCCACATTCGATCGGAGAAAACCGACGCCCAGGTCGTAATCCCGGTGCTGCCTGAGCTGCAGCGGGTTCTCGACGCAAGCCGGACGGGCAACCTGACGTTCATTGCCACCCAGCGAGGGACGGCGATGGTGAAGGAAAGCTTCGGCACCTGGTTCAAGGAGGCCTGTAAGGCGGCCGGCGTGCCAGGCTCAGCGCACGGTTTGCGCAAAGCGACAGCAACCCGCTTCGCCAACGCCGGCGCCACCGAGGCCGAGCTCGACGCGATCATGGGCTGGTCGCCAGGCAGCGGCATGTCGCGGATTTACACGCGCCGGCGCGACATCAGAAAGCTCGCTCGCCGCGCGGTCGACAAGCTCCAAAAGAACGAACTGGCGACATCCTATGCCCAACCTGATCGAAAGGTTGGGCGCGAGAGCGAAAACCTAAGCAACATCAAGGGCGGAAAATAACGTTGGTGCGGCCAAGAGGACTCGAACCTCCACTCCGGTTAAAGAACTAGCACCTCAAGCTAGCGCGTCTACCAGTTCCGCCATGGCCGCACTTTTTCGCAGTGCGTCAGGCGGCGCAGAGCGAAGGCGGTCGTCTAACAAATCGGTTTCGCGATGACAAGCGAAAGCCTCCCTGATGGGGTGCAAACCCGACGGTCCAGTCGCCACGCAAACGGTCGCGCCAGGTGGATCAATATCCTGACGCCCAAGACGGCGGCTCATAATAGGGGCCCGGATAGGGGCCGGGGGCCCCGGCATAGGGACCCGGCGGCCCGCCGTAGGGTCCAATCGGCTCGGGTCCGGGCTCGTAATAGTCCGTTCATCTCCGGCCCGGCCTCCGCGCGCATCGACTCGCCCTCTTGAATCACGATGACCTGCGTCCCAACCGGAGTGCGGTTGTAGAGATCGATGATGTCGTGATTGAACAAGCCGAATGCAGCCGCTCGACACTTTCTGGCCGATCGTCTCCGGTTCGGTCGTGCCATGAAGGCGGAAGTAGGTGTCCTGATTGCCGCGATAGAGGTAAAGCGCCCGCGCGCCTAGCGGATTGTCGATGCCGCCGGGCAACCCGCTCGTGTAATGCGCATAGATCGGCATTCGGCGAATCATGTCTGCGGTCGGCGTCCAGTGCGGCCATTCGGCCTTTCGGCGGATGACGGCCGAGCCACGAAAATTGAGCGCCTCCTCGCGGCCAACGCCCACCGAATAGCGCATTGCGCTGCCGCCAGGCTCGACGAAATAGAGATGCCGCTCTCCGATGTTGACGACGATCGTCCCAGGCCGATAGGGGCCGGCAAAGGCAACCTGCTGGCGAAGCAGGCCGGGATCGATCCGTGTGAGGTCGAGCCCGGGGATCTCGTGCCCATGGTCGCTAATCGGGCCATAGGCCGCCGCGATGCCGAGGTTTCCAAAGGGGTTTACGCCAGATCCGGGTCCCCAGCCGCGTTGGGTCGCGCAACCCCCAAGCAGGACCGCGATTCCCGCAAGGACGCCGCGCCGGTCGACACGCGCAGTCATAGTGCAAACATCTCAACGTCCCGCCATGGAGATTTGGTTGCGCCCCCCTCCGCAGCGGCGCGGACGCAGACTCAGTGCGCCTACCCTACTCCGCTCCCCGCGCGAAGCGCAAAATGTCCGGAGCAGGCGCGTCCCCCTCCCGCGAAAAGTCCATGGACTCGATTCGCTCGCCCCGCCGCGTAACCCGGGCGGTCGCCGCGCCAACGCCGGCGAGGTCCTCCTGTGCCTGGCGGAAATGCGTCTCGAGCTTGCCCGCGCGCTCGACGAGCATTCTGACATCGTTCATGAGCTTGCCGACCTCGGCCTGGATTGCATGGGTTTCGTCGCGCATGCGCGCGTCGCGCAGGATCGCCTGGGCGACGCTGATCGCCATCATCATGAGCGTCGGCGAGACGATGACGACGCGCGCCCGATGGGCCTTCTGCACCAGTTCGTCGAACTGATCGACGAGATCGGAATAGATCGCCTCCGAGGGCACGAACATCAGCGCCACGTCCTGCGTCTCGCCGGGCAGAAGATAGCGCTCGGCGATGTCCTTGACATGCTTGCCGACGTCGGCGCGCACCCGCGCATGCGCCGTTTTGCGCGTCTCGTCGTCACGCGCGGCGCGCAACGCCGTGAAACCTTCGAGCGGGAACTTGGCGTCAACGGCGAGCAGCCGAGTGTCGCCCGGCAGGCGGATGACGCAATCGGGGCGGGATCGATTGGAGAGCGTGAACTGGAACTCGTAAGCGCCGACGGGCAGGCCGTCGCGCACGATCGCCTCCATCCGCCCCTGGCCGAAGGCGCCGCGCGACTGCTTGTTGGAGAGAATGTCCTTGAGCGACACCACTTCGCGGGTCATTTCGCTCATGCGCGACTGCGCCGCGTCGATCACGGCAAGCCGTTCGTTGAGCTTGTTCAGGCTTTCGCCAGTCGTCTGCGCTTGGCTTTCAAGCCCGGCGCCGAGTCGCGCCCCGACCGAGTCAAGCCGGTCGGCGACGACGCGAGCAAGATCTGTCTGTCGCGACCCGAGCCATTCTGACATGCCGCCAATTCGCCCGCTAAGCTCAGCGCTCGATTGGGCAAGCATGGCGAAGCGCGCCTCGATCGCCTCTTGGCGTTCGTCGGCGATCTCCCGCTCGCGCCGTCGCGCGCTTCCGGCGCGCCACAGGGCGATCAGGCTCAGCGCCGCAAGCGCAGCCAAGAGCGACAAAGCCGCGCCCATTGCCTCGGCAAATGAGATCGGGAGGCCGTCGATGACGACGATCGGGGAAGCGGGAATCATCGAACACGGTTGAATGACCAGAACAAAGTAAGAACACGTTTGACCGCGCTTGTCTAGCCGATTATCAGTCCCCGCGCTTCTCCCTCGAAAAGTCCCGCATGGCCCTCAGACCGATCATCATTTTGCCCGACCCGAAGTTGCGTCTCGTCAGCAAGACCATCGAGCGCGTCGATAGTGATTTGCGCAAGCTGATCGACGACATGATCGAAACCATGCACGACGCACCGGGCGTTGGACTGGCCGCCATTCAGGTCGCTGAGCCGCTTCGCCTTCTCGTCGTCGATACGGCGAAAAAAGAAGAGACACCCGACCCGCAGGTGTTCATCAATCCCGAGATTGTCTGGTCGTCTGAGGAACGCTCGACTTACGAGGAGGGCTGTCTCTCAATTCCGGAATATTACGCCGAGGTCGAGCGACCGGCGTCCGTGCGTGCGCGCGCCCTCGACCGCCAGGGGAAGGAACGCGAGATCCTAGCTGAGGGCCTGCTCGCCACCGTTTTGCAGCACGAGATCGATCACCTCGATGGCGTTCTGTTCATCGACCACATCTCCAAGCTCAAGCGCGACCGGGTGATCAAGAAATTCCAGAAAGCCGCCAAGCGCGCGGGCGATGGTTCGCATGTGTTGTGAACTCGCCCTCGCAAGCTTTTAAATCGAGCTGCCTCACAGCCGCAGATAAATTCAATTCTTAGGAGCAAGCTCATGCAACGCGTCGCGATCCTCGGACTTGGCATTATGGGAGGCGGCATGGCCGCTAATTGGCTGGCCAAGGGTTTCGAAGTCTCAGTGTGGAACCGCACGGCCGCCAAGGCCCAACCGCTGGCTGGTAAGGGCGCCAAGGTTGCTGCGACACCTCGCGAGGCCGCTCAAGGCGCCGACTTCATCTTCGCCATGGTGGCGGACGACGAGGCCTCGCGCAGCGTCTGGCTCGGGGCGGATGGTGCGCTCGCCGGCGCCAAGAGAGGCGCCATCGGCGTTGAATCGAGCACGTTGACCCCCGACTGGGTGCGCGAGCTTGCCGGTCAGGCTCAGGCCAAAGGAGTAGGCTTTCTCGATGCGCCGGTCGGCGGAAGCCGTCCGGCGGCAGCGTCCGGCGAACTGAGGTTCTTTGTCGGCGGCGACCCTCAAACCTACGAGGCGGCGCGGCGCGCGCTTGAGGCGGTCGGCAGCAAGATGGATTTGCTTGGCCCCGTCGGTGCGGGAGCGACATGGAAGCTTATCAACAACCAGCTCGCTGCAGGTCAGGTCGCCGCGCTCGCCGAAGCGCTCGCGGTCGCCAAGAAGGCAGGCTTCAAGAACGAGCAGATCTCCGAGCTCATCCTGGGCGGCGCCCCGGCGAGCCCGATCGTCAAGCTCAAGCTGCCGCGCATGCTCGCAGAGGATTTCGAGCCGACGGATTTCGCGCTCAATCTCATGCTGAAGGACGCTCGTTATGCGGCAGCGCTCGCGCAGTCTCTGGGCGCGCCAGCCGATGTGATTTCGGGCGCGGTGAAGGTGTTCGCGCGCGCCGACGCCAAGGGGCTAGGCGCCAAGGACATGGCTGCTGCGGCCAGCTGAGACCGGGCGCTCCACCATTGCAGCAGCTTGCCGCGGTCAGCCCTGCCTACCCCAAAAGCGAGCGCTTGGGCGGGAGCGCGCGGCCCGAGGGTGGGCGAGGCCGGAGAGCGCCCAGACGCGCCGCAAACCAGAATTATTGGTCAAAAGTGATAGGTGAGGCCGGTCGAGAACGAGACAGGCCGGGCGTTGGTTTTGATGGTGCCGATATCGGTCCCAGGGACGGAGCGGTGTTGACGCCAGTCGAGTTGCCGGTTGCGCCGACGAAGCCCTGCTTCGCATCGACAAAGACGCCCCAGTGCTTGTTGAGCATGTAATCGAAGCCGCCCTGGACAACGACGCCAAGCGCGGGTTGGTACGAGACTCCGGTGCTGTAGCCGTCTCGGACCGCCAACGCGAAGGTCGGCGCGATGCCCGCTCCCAGGTAAGGCTGGAAGCCGCCGAACTGGGTGAAATGGTACACGCCCGTTATCGGCACTGAGGCCGGCAGCAGTTTGCTGAGAACCGTGCCCGAGGGCGGCCCTGTCGGGGAGGATCCGTTGACGGTGACCGTCGCCCACAGCGGAAATCCGCTTGCGACTTCCACCGACCAGTTCGGAGTGAAGGAGTAGCCGCCCTGGAAGGCCACGCCGGCGAAGTTCGAATAGCTCGCGCCCAGACCGGGAATTTGGAATTGGGGACCGACGCCAATCGGCACGGTTCCAATTCCGGGGACGATGGTCCCGGCAATCGATTGCGATAGAGGTTCGACGAGCCGCGGTCGAGAACGCCCATGGCTCCGACCCTGACGTACCACCCGGTGAAGGGATTAGGAACGTCGGGCGCCGGCGCGGCTTGCGTGTTCGCGAGGTCTCCTGCGCGGACCGCGGCAAAAGACGACGCGAAAACCGCGCAGGTGGAAACGCAGGCTCGGATCAAACTCTTCGGCCGTTTTGGGCCTACCATAAAGTCGTCTCCCACGCCGGTCGGCATGGCTCTGCGCTCCCACGGGCGCGAGCGGCGAACCAAATGATTCGTCGACGTTCTCAAATAGCCCCTAATGGTGAGTGAACCGGACCCTTGCGCATCTCGACTGTTGGGCGACGCGGCCCGTCCATTGTCAAGCTCCTCGCCTTCGAATCCACCCGAATCGAGATCCCGATCCGAGGACGACCGGGCGTGCCGATTGGGGTTCTCCACCGCTCCGTGCTACCCATTGCGCGCCGAAGCGGGCGAAATTTGGGGGCGAATCGGGCCGCTCCTTCGACGCCGAGGGCGCGCAGCAGCAGGAGCTTCGGATCTCATGACCGCGGCGCATGGGGACAGCCATCCGCACCGGATCGTCGTCGTTGGCGGCGGAGCGGCCGGTCTCGAGCTTGTCACCGGTCTTGGCGATCGGCTGGGCAAGCGCGGACTTGCCGATATCGCGCTCATCGAGCGCAGCCGCACGCATTTGTGGAAGCCGCTGCTCCATTCGGTGGCGGCCGGCAGCATGGACCCTTCCGAGCATCAGCTCAACTATCTCGCCCAGGCGCACTGGCACCATTTCCGCTATCATTTCGGCGAGATGGTCGGCCTCGACCGCGCGGCGAAGATGGTGCGGCTCGGCGCGACCCATGACGAGGAGGGGCGCGAGATCGCCGCCCCGCGCGCCATTCCCTATGACACGCTGGTCGTCGCCATCGGCAGCGTCACCAACGATTTCGGCACGCCCGGCGCGGCGCAATTCGCCGTTCCGCTGGAGACCGCGGAACAGGCGGTGCGCTTTCACCACCGCCTGGTCAACGCCGGCCTGCGCGCCCAGGCCCAGGGCAAACCGATCCAGGCCGGCCAATTGCATGTCGCCATCATCGGCGCGGGCGCGACCGGCACCGAGCTTGCCGCCGAGCTCTACCAGAGCGCGCGCGAGATGGTGGCCTATGGCCTCGATCAAGTCGATCCGGACCGGGACATCCGCATCATTCTGATCGAGGGAGCGGGCCGGATTCTGCCCGCGCTGCCCGAGCGGATCTCGGCCGCGACGCTCAAGATCCTGACCGGGATGGGCGTCGACGTTCGCACGAATGCGCGCGTGTCCGCGGTGCGCGCGGACGGGATCGAGCTTGCGAGCGGCGAGTTCATTCCCGCCGAACTCACGGTGTGGGCGGCCGGGGTGAAAGGGCCGGACGTGCTCGCCCATCTGGACGGGCTCGAGGTCAACCGCGCCAATCAGCTCGTGACCGACGCGACGCTCGCGACCACCCGCGATCCGGACATTTTCGCCATTGGCGATTGCGCGGCGGTTCCCCAGTCGGGTTCGGACGTCCCCCTGCCGCCGCGCGCCCAGGCCGCCCACCAGGAGGCGTCTCACCTGATCAAGCAGTTGAGGCGGCGGTTGCAGGGCGCGCCGGTCGAGCCGTTCGTCTACCGGGACTTCGGCTCGCTCGTGTCGTTCGGGCGCATGGGCGCGGTCGGCAACCTGATGAACCTCGCCCTCGGCGGCAATCTGTTCATCGAAGGCATTCTCGCCCGATGGGCGTATCGCTCCCTCTACAAGATGCACGAACGGGCGCTGCACGGGGTGACCAAGACGGCGCTCGGCACGCTTGCGCGCGGCCTCTCGCGCCGGGCGGAGCCCAAGGTCAAGCTTCACTAGCCCCTTGGTCCGGCGCCCAATGGCGTTCAGGCAAATTCAATAAACGCCAGTAAACGCGCCTAAACGTTAGTAAACGCTAGTAAAATTGCTGACGTTTACTAGCGTTTATTTTTTCAAATCGTGACTTTTCAATGGGTTACAATCGATTGGAGTAGAAAAAATCTTTGCCTGCCTCAGGCCCTGAATGAGATGCCTCTGCGTCGCCTCGCTCCCGGCGCCACCCGGAATAAGCGCGGGCCTGATCCCGCGAATGAAAATATGTATATCACAAGTTCTTTATTTCTGAAAGAGATTGTCGCGGAAAAATGGCCGGCTAGTCAGGCACTGACAGAGCCCGCCCTTCACCTCACGTAGACGACTTCGAGGTACTCTACGATCCGCTCCGCGCGCCGCTCCGCCGCGGGGTAGGTCGCCGCGACATTGACGAGGAAGATATCGCCAGCCCGGGCGTCATCTGGAATTCTGCCTGACACCTGGAATCGCGCGTTTTCACCAGACTTGACCGCTAAATAATGCTCGGCGCCGCTTCGCGACCGTGCGCCAAAATCGTCGTTTCCCGCGACGCGAATCTGCAGGCCGCAGTCCGCCGGCGGCAGATGCGCTCGAATTTCAGGGATCAGGAACAGAGGCAGGCGGCGATCGGAACAGGCGCCATCCACGACCTTACGGAGTCTGACGATTTCGTCCGTGCGGCTCCAGTCGGCTGCAACCTTGGTCGCCATTGCCGTAAGTTTGACGCGGGCTGGTTCAATGCCCTGCAGATTGGCGGCGAACGAAAGATTAAAACTTTTCTTGCCGCCCATCGCCACTGTGTTGGTGTTCCGCCATGCCGAGCCAAAGTGGCCGGAGCCGGCAGGGTGCGCGACGGTCGGGTCGATCACGGCATTCGCGGTTGTGGGGTCAGTGCTGAAATATTTCGACTGCGCGTTGGCGACGCTGACAGCGACGCACTCGTGCGTCCCAACGGCGCCGCTGAGGAATGGATTCGATGAAGTCACGACAAGCGAACCATTCGCAGGAAATCGTCACCGTTTCCTCACTGATCAGCGCGCCGGCGGTCCCCACCCCGCCGGGAAAATGCCAGAACCGCACGATGGTGCTATGCGCCGCCACATTGGCGTCGTTGTAGACCATGCACTTGATCGTGTAGTTCGAGTTCGGGATTAGCAAAGTGTCCCACGCGCCGCCGGGCGCGCCGCCGATCGGCACGACCTCATTCATCGCGTTCACCATGATGATGTCCGGGCTCTGATAAGTACCGTTGCCGATGTAGGGGTCGGGCGCGGCGGCGGTCGCATCGACGGCATAGGCTTCGACGGTGTCTAAAAATCCCTGGGTGTTGCCGCCGCCGATCGCGTAAATCAGGCCGTCCGGACCGGTCACGGCGAACAGATTGGCTCGCGCTGTCGGCATGGTCTCTCGCGCAATCCACGTTGCGCCCGGCGTCGACGGATCGTAGCTGTACAAAGTGTTGTAGATCGTCGGAGCGTAGTCGGCGCCGCCCATCACATAGATGAGGCCGTCCGGCCCGACAGCGGCGGCGACGCCCTCCATGGCGACGGGCAGCGACGGCGGTCCGGGGGGCAGCGGCCCGATGGTCCACGAGTTCGCAACAGGATCATAGACCTCTACCGTGTTCAAAAGCATTTCCGCCGGCGCACTCCCGCCGATGGCGTAAATTTTCCCATCCGGACCCGTCACCGCGGCCAGACCGGATCGTGGGGTATGCATCGACGCGGCGTGTTTCCAGATCTGCGTGAAAGGATCGAGCGCCTCAACGCTCGCGAGGATATTGTCATCGCTGTCGGTTCCCCCGATCACGTAAATCGTGCCGTCGTGGCCTGTGACTGCAACGTGCCCGGACCTCGGCGCCAGGAGCGGCGGGCCTATAGTCCAGGTGTTCGCCGCCGCATCGTAGATTTGGTGGGTCGCCACTGTGACGATCGGATTGATCGCGGTGGTGACGGTGTAACCGCCGAGAACGTGAAGTCCCCCTGGACCGGTCGTTGCGCCGCCGCCGTTCCAGGTCCCCACAAGCGAAGCGATTGGCGACCATCCTGAACTCGGCGCCCCCGGGTCGTACGCCAGGACTTGTCCGGCGGTGGCGGTCAGTTCGCTGCCAATTGCGTAGATCCGATATCCAGATCCAGGCGCCGGAGCGTCCGATATCGCCGCAGCCGAGGGATTATCGGCGGATGGGAGATGCTGTTTCGTGCTCCAGGTCATGGTGGCCCCCTTTAAGACCCGGCGGCTAGACACCGGCGAAATAGGCTGGTCACCCCCGTGCCGGCGACGCAGTGATGGGGGTCACAAGGCGGAGCTTTGGGTGGCCGTCAGACGACACCCTTTGACCTCGGTGATCAAAACGGGGCGTCTGGCGTGAACCGCAAGCTGGACGGAAGGACGCGGGCCTCCCGGAGCGGGCAAAAGCGCTTGACCCCGAAACGCCCCTAGGGAATGCTGTCCTTGGAAATCGCTGCAAAACTCCGTTCATTCAACGAATGGCGCGCGCGTGGAAGCGCGGGCTTTTCTCTCAATGTTCTGGCGCCAATCAGCGGCAGGTTCTGGCGCCAATCAGCGGCAGGGAGGTTGAGCGCCCGGCCCGCGGCTCAGCCGCTTCGGCCAATGACAATTGTCGCGCGAAGAAGGACAGTCGCGCGAAGAAACAAAATGGTCGCGCGAAGAAGCGTAACGAGGAGGAAGGCGCCATGAAGCTTTTGAGCGCGATCGCTTGCGGAGCGTTGTTGTCATTTCCGGTCGCCGTAATGGCGACCGACCTCGCTCCTCTCGACGTGGCTCCAAAGTCATTGCCAGCGCCCACCGCCGATATCAGCCCGGGAATGCAGGCGTTTGTCGGAGCCCCCCTCAATCCGAACTGGAACAAGCTCTGGAAGACCGCTGAAGAGGCGCGCGCCTTCGCTGACATTCGTGCGGCTGGCGCGGTCAAGACCATTCCGGACATGCTGGCGCGCCTGCATGTCAAATCCGAAGCTTCGACCATCGACGGCGTTCGCGTTCACATCCTCACGCCCGACGAGATTGCGCCAGAGAACGCGGACAAGGTTCTGATCCACCTCCATGGCGGTTGCTACGTGCTTTCTCCCGGGGAATCAGGCACGACCGAGGGGATCATCATGGCGGGCGATGGACACTATAAGGTCATCTCCGTCGACTATCGCATGCCGCCCGAAGCCTACTTCCCGGCCGCTGTCGACGACGCTGTCACGGTCTACAAAGCGGTGCTCAAGGACACGCCGTCGAAAAATATCGGCGTGTTCGGCACCTCCGCGGGCGGCGCCTTGACCCTCGAAATGGTTTTACGGGCGCGGGAGCAGGGTTTGCCCGTGCCGGGGGCTCTGGCTTCCGGCACGCCGATGTCGGACGCGACCAAGACCGGCGACAGTTTTTATACAAACGAGAAGGTCGACAACATTCTCGTGTCGCGCGACGGCTTCTGTGATGCGGCCACGGTCATCTACGCCCATGGGCACGATCTCAAGGATCCGCTGATCTCGCCCGTTTACGGCGACATGCATGGGTTCCCGCCCACGATATTGACCACCGGCACCCGCGACCTCTTGTTGAGCAACACGGTTCGGGTGCATCGCAAGCTGCGACGGGCAGGGATCGAGGCCTCACTTCAAGTCTATGAAGGCCAATCGCACGCCCAATACCAGTTCGACGACACATTGCCGGAAAGCAAGGAAGCCTTCGGCGAGATAGCGTCATTCTTCGGCGCGCATCTCGGAAAGTAGTCGGCCTGACCAGCAAACACAGGAGGGAATGACAATGCGCAACGCAATCTTCGCTTCGATCGGCATCGCCTTGTGCTGGCGCTCGCGCCTCCGCCAGCTTCTGCGCAAAGCAATCCACCGCCGGGAGCTGCGTCGGCCGCGGCCATCCCGAGAACCGGCGCGGGGGCAGGCGCAAGCGCGGCCCGGACGCGGCACAGAAACACCCTCCCCCGGCAAAGAGCGCGGGCGACCTCGGAACATGCGCGCCACCTGCGCGCGACGCCGCACCATTAACGCCGCGCAACCCCCTTCAGGTTCAGTCCGGCGCGCGCTTTTCGCCCCAGTTCATGCTAGACGGGCCGCCTTGCAACAGGGAGCCATCATGATCTCGGGAACGCTCGCGCTGGCCTTTGCGGCCGCCTTCACCGGCGCCTCGTTCTATGTCAACTGGGTCGAGCAGCCGGCTCGCCTCAAGCTCGACGATGCGGCGCTGCTCAGCGAATGGGGGCCGAGCGACAGCCGGGGCGTCGCGCTCCTCGTCGCCCTTGCGCTCCTTGCGGCGATCGCCGGCTTCATCGCCTATTTCGACACCCAGGACGTGCGCTGGGCGTTCGGCGCCGTCCTCATGATCCTGAGCTGGCCCTACGCCTTCTTCGTCATGTCGCCGCTTGACAATCAGGTGCGCTCGCTGCGCGGCGGCGACGTGGGGGCGGCGCGCGTCCTCGTTCGCCAGTGGGGAATTGTCGAATTTGGATTGACGGCGCTTGGCGCGGTTGCGGTCCTCGTGCTTGTTTGGGCCCACAACTGAGCGGCGCGCCTCGTGGGCTTGGGCTCGCCGGCGCGCGACATCGCCGACGCGTTGCGCTTTTTCACCCGCCTGCGCGTGGGGGAGCCGGGTCTAAGCGCGCCGCTCGACATTGACCGCATCGCCTGGGCGGCGCCGGTCGCCGGCGTTGTCGTCGGCCTCATCGGCGCGCTGGTCCTTGGCGTCACCTCGCTGCTCGGGCTGCCGCTGCTCCTTCGCGCGGGACTGGCGACCGCCGCGCTCGTCGTCGCGACCGGGGCGCTGCACGAGGACGGGCTCGCCGACGTCGCCGATGGTTTCGGGGGCGGCGCGACGCGGGCGAGGAAGCTCGAGATCATGCGCGACAGCCGCATCGGCGCCTATGGCGCGATCGCGATCGCGCTCGCGCTCATCCTGCGCGTCGGCGCGCTGGCCGCGGCGCTCGACGGCCGGGTTCTGGCGCGCAAGCTTAAGCCTGATGCTGGTCGCCGCGCTCTCCCGCGCCGCCGCGCTGACGCCGCTCGCTCTCCTGCCGCCGGCGCGCGCCGACGGCGCCGGCGCCGCGGCCGGGCGGCTCGACACGAGCGCGCTCGCCGCCGCCTGGGGTTCGGGGCTTGTCATCGCGGTCGCGCTCGGTCTCGTTGCGCTGGGGGTGGCCCATGCGCTCCTCGCGGCGCTCCTGAGCGGCGCCGGCGCCTGGCTCATGGCGGCGTTGGCGCGCCGCGCGATTGGCGGGCAGACCGGCGACGTCGCCGGGGCCGCGCAACAATGCGGCGAGATCGCCGCCTGGTGCGGGCTTCTCATCGGGCATTCCGCCGCCTAAGTGAGGGCATGCTCACCTCCACTCCCTGCACCAACGTTTGCGTCATCGATCCGCTCGTCGGCTTTGTGCATCGGCTGCGGCCGCACGGGTGCGGAGATCACCGCCTGGTCGACGATGAGCGAGCCCGAGCGCATCGCAATCATGGCCGGGCTCGGCCAGCGACTGGCGGCAAGCGCGATCGCGCACGGCGCGCGGCGGACCAGGTCAGAGCGCGCCAACGGCAAAGCTGATGCGCTTCATCCTCCCGCTTGCGGTTCTAGGGGCGGCGCTGGCGGTCCTGCTCGTGACGCCGCCACGATCGACCCTGCTCGGGCTCGACCACCAAGGTTTGCCAGCGCCGCGATCGGCGTCTCGCTTCTGCTGTGGCTTGTGCTGTCTGGCTGGCGTTCGGCGCGGCCGAGCGACATTGCGCGCCTCGCCACTGCCGCCATGACCTGGGCGCTCCTCTTCATCGCGCTGACTGGCGTCTACGCCTATCGCTTCGAGGCTTCCGCCATCGTGGAACGCATCGCGGGCGAACTCTTTCCGTCCGAACCACAGGTCGGACGGGGCGGCGAGGTCATCGTCAACCGGCGCCTCGGCGGCGAATTCGTCATTGCGGCGCGGGTCAACAGCGCCCGCGTGTCCTTCCTGTTCGACACTGGCGCTTCCACCGTTGTCCTGACCGCGGCCGACGCGCGGCGAGCGGGGGTGGATGTCGGCGGTCTTACTTTCGACGTTCCCG
The DNA here is from genome assembly GCA_963762335.1 of uncultured Alphaproteobacteria bacterium. GTDB lineage: Bacteria > Pseudomonadota > Alphaproteobacteria > Rhizobiales > Beijerinckiaceae > Roseiarcus. The sequence continues at coordinate 105,169 of CAVXKU010000024.1, forward strand.
TCGCCACGGCCAATGGCGCGGCAATGGCGGCGGAGGTTCGGCTCGATCAGATCGCTGTCGGACCGATCGTCATGCGCAAGGTGCCCGCGCTCGTCGCCGCGCCGCGGCGCATTGGACGAGAGCCTGCTCGGCATGAGCTTTCTCGAGCGGCTCAAGAGCTACACGGTTCGAGAGCGATCGGCTGATCATGGTGGCCAAGTGACCTATTCCGCAGCCGCTACATACTCCCGCACTCGCTCAACGCGCGAGACGGCGTCGCGCAAGACCTCGAGCCCGGCGCCGCGCTTCACGGCTTCGGTCGCCAGAACCTGCCGATAGGCGCGGGCGCCAGGCCGGCCAGTAAACACGCCGTGCAGATGGCGGGTGTAGTCGTGCAGGCGCTCGCCGCGCTCTAAGCCGCGTGCGATCACCGGCATGAACGCTTCGATCGCCTCGAACCCGTCGGCGACCGGCGCCGGCTCGCCGAACAGCTCCGGGTCGACGCCGATCAACAATTCCGGATTCTGATAAGCCGCGCGGCCGAGCATGATTCCGTCGAGTTCCTCAAGATGCGCGCGCGCCGTCGTCGAGGTCCGAAAGGCCGCCGTTGAGGATGATCGGCCAGTCGGCATGCGCGCGCTTCAACGCATGCACGATCTCGTAGTCGAGCGGCGGGATCGATCGATTGTCCTTGGGGCTTAAGCCCTCGAGCAGCGCTTTACGCGCATGGACGACGAGCGCCGTCGCGCCCGCCGCCTTCACCGCTTCCGCAAAGGCGAACAGAGCCTCCCGCGGCTCCTGCTCGTCCACGCCGATGCGGCACTTGACCGTGACCGGAACGTCGACCGCCGCGACCATCGCCGCCACGCATTCGGCGACGAGCTTCGGCTCACGCATGAGGCAGGCGCCGAAGCGGCCGCTCTGCACCCGGTCGGACGGACAGCCGCAATTGAGATTGATCTCGTCATAGCCGAACTCGGCGCCGATGCGCGCCGCTTCCGCAAGCCGCGCAGGGTCTGCCCCGCCGAGCTGCAGCGCCACAGGATGCTCGCTCGCATCGAAGCCGATCAGCCGCTCGCGCGGGCCAAACACGACCGCGTCCGCCGTCACCATCTCGGTATAGAGCCGCGCGCGGCGCGTGAGGATGCGATGGAACGCCCGGCAGCGCCGGTCGGTCCAGTCCATCATCGGCGCAACGCAAAAGCGCGCTTCATAGGGTCGAGACATGGCGCTCATATAGGGAAAGCGCGCGCGATTGTCGCCAACGGCTACCCGGCGGCGCCCCGCAGCGGCCGTTCCGGCAGAAAAAGCACCGTCAGGAAACCGAGCCCGGCGATAACGGCCCCAACGGTGAAGGCGCTGGCGAGCCCGGCGCGATAGGCGTCCAGCACCAGCGCGCGCTCAGCAGCGGGAAGCCGGCGATCTGCAGCACGCCACCGGGAAGAGCTCCGGCGCCGCCGTTGCCCCCATGCAAATGCGCGGCGAGCACAGCGCCCGCTTGTCCGAGCAGCCCCTCGGTCATTGACGCAGGGATTTAAGTCAAGACGAGCCTAGTCGCAAATTCGCCATATGAGCGTCAAGGATGGGCGGCCGCGTGGGGGGAACGATGACGATCCAGTTGTTGCACCGTTGGGGTCAATTCTGGTCGGCGTCCTGCATGGCCTTGGCGGCTTGGGGCGTCGCCTGGCGTTGCTTCCCTTGCCGGCGCGCGGAGACGACCTCGTGAAGCATCCGACTGCCTATCGCACGACAAAGGTCGACGGGCTCTCCATCTTCTACCGGGAGGCTGGACCGAGCGATGCGCCGACGCTCCTCTTGCTGCACGGCGTTCCTTCGTCATCGCGGATGTTCGAGCCGCTCTTCACCCGACTTTCCGACCGCTATCACCTGATCGCGCCCGACTATCCCGGATTCGGGCACAGCGATTGGCCCGACCCGAAGGCGTTCGCCTACACCTTCGACCACATCGCGTCGGTCATGGACGACTTCACCCAATCAATGGGACTGTCGCACTACACGCTCTACATGCAGGATTACGGCGGCCCGGTGGGCTTCCGTATGGCGCTCGCACATCCTGAGCGGGTCGACGCGCTCATCGTTCAGGACGCAGTCGCGCATAACGAAGGCTTGGGCGAGCTCTGGAAGCCGCGCCGCGCGTTTTGGGCGGATCGGGCCGCGCACGAAAGCGCCTTTCGCGCCAATTTCCTGTCGTTCGCCACGACGCGCGCCCGCCATGCGGGCGATGATCCAAACCCGGAACCCTACGACCCGGATCTTTGGACGGATGAACTCGCGTTTCTAGCCCAGCCTGGACAAGCGGATATTCAATCCGACCTCTTTTACGACTACCGAACCAACGTCGAAGCCTATCCAAAGTGGCAAGCCTGGATGCGCGAGAAGCGTCCGCGCTTGCTGGTGATCTGGGGCAAGCATGACTTGTCGTTCGATCTCGGCGAGCCGGAACGCTACCGGAAGGACGTGCCCGACGCTCAAATCCACGTTCTCGACGCCAGCCACTTCGCGCTCGACACCAAAGCCGATGAGATTGCGGCGCTGGTCAGCGACTTCATGCAGGCGCGGAAATAAACGGCGCTATGCGCGCGGCTTTAAGCCATGCGGCAGGAATGATCTCTCGGTCGAAGCCCATCCAGCGCCCCAGAGCGCGGTTCTTGACATCGATCTGGGACGAGACGTAGCCTAAAACGTTATAGAGAAGCCGGACGCGAGGCCGGCTCGGTATCGGCGACGCCGGGAGGCGAACGGTCGATGGGGAGAACGCCGACCATCCGTGACGTCGCCCGGCGCGCCGGAGTATCGGTCGCGACCGCCTCCAACGTCGTCAATGGCGCCCGCCCTGTAGGGGAGGCAAGCCGCGCCAAAGTGCTCGAAGCGATCGAGGCGCTCGACTATCGGCTCGACCGTGCAGCCAGCGCCCTTCGCGGCCGGTCCACACGCTTGGTCGGCATGGTCGTCCCCGACATCACGAACGTCTTTTTCGCGAGCCTCGTCCACGGGATCGAAGAGCTTGCCGAACGCGACGGCTATGATCTTCTCATCGTCTCGACGAGCGAGGACGCGGCGAAGGAGCGTCGCCGCATCGAGGCGCTCGTCGCTCGCCGCATCGACGGGCTCATCGTCGTGCCGGCAAGCGACGAGTCGATGGCTGCGCTTAACGATGGCGCCGATGGCGCGCGGCTCCCGCCAGCCGTGCTGATCGACCGGGGCGCCGCCGCGCCGGGATTCGACACTGTTCGCGCCGATTGCGTTGCCGGCGGTTACGCCGCGGCGCGCTGCCTCATCGACCTCGGACATCGCGACATTGCCATTCTCACCCATTCGAAGCGTCTCGACAATATCGAGCAGCGCATCGCCGGCTGCCGCCGCGCTCTTAGCGAGGCGGGTCTCGATGGGCGCGACCGCGTCATCTACGGCGGCCACGATCTCGAAAGCTTGCGCGACGCGATCGAACTCGAGCTCAATCGGGCCGACCGGCCAACCGCGATCTTCGCTCTCACCAACGTTTGCGCGCTCGCCTCGATCAAGGCCGCCCGAGATCTCGGCCTCGAAATCCCGCGCGACGTGTCGATCGCCGGCTTCGACGACTTCGACTGGATGTCGGCGCTGCGTCCCTACCTGACCACGGTCGCGCAGCCGGTCGACGATTTCGCCTCCGCCGCCTGGCGCCTCCTGATGCGGCGCCTCAAGGGCGACGCGCAGAACGACGTCGAACGGATCGAACTTCCTTGCACTCTCAAAGTGCGGGAATCGACTGGACCCGCCCGCCCGCGGCTCAAGGCCGTCGCGGAAGTCCGATGAACAAGGAAAACATAAAGGGAGTGAGCGATGTTGAAACGTTCGACTTTAGCCGCCTCGGTTACGGCCCTCGCGCTCGGCCTTGCGGCCCCGGCCGCCTTCGCCGCGGACAAGCCGGTCTATGGCGTCTTGATGAAGACGCTCTCCAATCCCTTCTGGGGCGCGATGGAGAAGGGCGTCGACGTGGGAGCGAAGGACGCCGGCGTCGACATCTTCCTGCAGGCGGTTGAATCCGATCAGGCGGCCGAGCCGCAACTCAACGCCTGCAACACCATGCTGCAAAAGAAGACGGCCGCCATGATCACCGCGGCGATCAATTCCACCATCCTCTTGCCCTGCCTCAAGCAGGCGAACGAGATGAAGATTCCGGTCGTCGACCTCGACAACAACCTCGATCCCGCCATCACCAAAAAGGCCGGCGTGGACATCGCCTTCCACATCGGCTCGGACAATGAAGCGGCGGGAGCGAAGGGCGCAGACTATTTGGTCAGCGTTCTCGGCAAGGACGCCAAGGGGCCGGTGCTGGTGATCGAAGGCCTTTCGGGCAACATCACCGGAGAGAGGCGAGCGCATGGCTTCGCGGAAGAACTGAAAAAACAAGCGCCGGGCCTGAGCATCGTCGCTTCATTGCCCGGCGACTGGGACAGCCTGAAGGCGGCTAACATCACCAACGACACCCTCCAGCGCAACCCGGACCTGGTCGCGATCTTTGCCGCCAATGACGATATGGCTCTCGGCGCGGTCGAAGCCGCGCGCGCAGCGGGCAAGGACAAGCTGATCGTTATCGGCGTCGACGGCAATTCCAACGCGGTCAAATCGATCAAGGCCGGCCGGCTCAACGCTTCCGTCGCGCAATTGCCCTATCTTGTCGGAAAGCAGGCGGTCGAGAACGTGAAGAAGGTCCTGGCCGGCGATAAGGTTCCAGAGACGATCAATGTTCCGACCCTGGTTCTGACCAAGGAGATCATCGAGGCGAACAAGGAGCCGATGCTGCAATACGTCAAGTGAGACCGGCCGGCGCCGCCGAGCGACTGCACGAACCGGCGGCGTCGCTTGCTTCAAGGATGATTTGATGACCTCGGCGTCAACACCTGCGCCTTCCTCCTGGCGCGCGCGCTTCGCGGGCGGGGGCGCGGTGCGGCTCGAATCGCTCATCGTGCTCGCGGTTCTCTGCGCGACGATGGCGATTCTGTCGAACGTATTCCTCACCGTCTCGAATATTCTCAACATCCTGCTCTCGACCTCGGTATTCGGCGTGTTGGCGATCGGTATGACGTTCGTCATCTCGTCAGCCGGCATCGATCTCTCGGTCGGATCGATACTCGCGCTTTCAGGCGTCGCCGGCGCCATGCTGACTTCCAATCTCGAGCTTCCCTGGTGGATCGGCATCCTCGGGTGCCTCGCGATGGGAGCGTTCACCGGCGCCCTCAACGGTTTCCTCATCACCAAGGGCGCCATCCCCCCGTTCATCGTTACGCTCGGCATGCTCGGCGTCGCCCGCGGTTTTGCATTGGTGCTCAGCAATGGCGTTTCGATTTATGGTCTGCCTCCGGAGATCGTGTGGCTAGGCCAAGGGCGCCCGTTGGGCGTGCCGACTCCGGTCTTCGTCCTTCTGCTCACCGCTCTCGTCGCGCATGCGCTGCTCGCCCACACACGCTTCGGCGTCTACGCTCAGGTCATCGGCGACAACGAAGGCGCAGCGCGCGCCATGGGCGTACGCGTAGAGCGAATGAAGGTGTTGCTCTACATGCTGTCCGGCCTGCTCTCCGGCCTTGCCGGTTTGCTGTTCGCCGCGCGCATCAATTCAGGCGAGCCGACCGCAGGTTTAAGCTATGAACTCACCGCCATCACCGCGACCATCCTTGGCGGCACGAACCTGTTCGGCGGCCGCGGCAGCGTTCTTGGCACCCTGATCGGCGCGCTGATCATGGGGGTGTTGCAGAACGGACTGAACTTGATGGCCGTTCGGCCGTTTTACCAGCAAATCGCCATCGGGACGGTGCTGATCCTCGCTGTCTGGCTCGACCGCATCAACAGCAAAGAGGGCTGGCGTCGATGAGCCTTCTCGAACTTAAGAACGTCCGCAAAACCTTCGGCTCGATCGAGGCGTTGCGTGGGGTTACTTTTTCCGTCGAGGCGGGCAGCGCGGTGGCTCTCGTTGGCGACAATGGCGCGGGCAAATCGACTCTGATGAAGACCATCACCGGCGTCCATCGTCCCGACGCAGGCGAGATCCGCTTCGACGGCGCCTCGATCGTCGGCAAGGATCCGGGAGACATTCGTCGGGCGGGGATCGAGATGATCTACCAGGATCTCGCCCTCGCGCGGATGCGCGACGTCGCCTCGAACATTTTCCTGGGCCGCGAGCTCACCCGTTCCGTGCTCGGAATAAGGCTCGTCGATACCAACCGCATGCGCAGCGAAGCCGGGGCTATGGTCTCACGGCTCGGCGCGCGCATTCCCTCGGTCACTCAAATGACCGGCCAGCTCTCCGGCGGCCAGCAGCAGTCGGTCGCCATCGCCCGCGCGCTCACCTTCAATCCCAAGCTTGTCATCATGGACGAGCCGACCGCAGCGCTCGCCGTGCGGGAGGTCGAGCACGTGCTCGACCTTATCCGCACCCTCAAGAAGGACGGCATTTCCGTCATCTTGATCAGCCATCGACTGACCGACGTGTTCTCGGTCTGTGACCGCATCGTCGTTCTGCGCCAGGGCCAGGTCATCGCGGACGATGCGAACTCGCGACACCAGCATGAACGCCGTCGTGGCCCATATAGTCGGGGCGCATTCGGAGTCGGCCTTGTCAGAGTGAGTGGTGAAGACGCTTTCCTTTCAGATATGGAGACGGGAATTGAAATTCGGCATTTATTACTCGTACTGGGAGCAGGAATGGAGCGCCGACTGCCTGAAATATGTCGAAAAAGTCGCCAGGCTGGGTTTCGACGTCATCGAAATCGCCGCCCATCACCTCAACAGCTATAGCCCTTCGCATATCGCCGAAGTCGGCCGCTCCGCTCGAGACAATGGCGTCGCGATCACCGCCGGCCTGGGTCCGTCCCAGCAGAGAAACCTGTCTTCCGCCGACCCGGCGATCAGAAAGGCGGGCCGCGCCTTTTTCGAAGAGACGCTGATCAACCTCGCCAAGCTCGACATCCGCGTCATCGGCGGCGCCCTCCATTCCTATTGGCCGATCGACTATTCGAAGCCCGTTGATAAGCCGGGAGACAGGGCTCGAGGCCTGGAGGGCATATCAAGCCTCGCCGATTTTGCAGCCAATCTCGGCGTCAATCTGTGCCTCGAAGTGCTCAACAGGTTCGAGAACCACGTCCTGAACACCGCAGAAGAGGGAGTCGCGTTCGTCCGTGAGGTCGGCAAGCCGAACGTCAAGGTTATGCTCGATACGTTCCATATGAACATCGAGGAGGACAGTTTCGGCAAGGCGATCCGGACAGCGGGACCGCTGCTCGGCCATTTCCACACCGGCGAGAACAATCGCCGCGTTCCCGGCAAGGGCGGGCTGCCCTGGCACGAAATCGGCACGGCGTTGCGCGAAATCGGTTATTCCGGCGCCGTCGTCATGGAGCCCTTCGTCAAGATGGGCGGACAGGTTGGCGCCGACATCAGGGTCTGGCGCGATTTGAGCGACAACGCGGACGAAGCCCAGATGGACGAAGCCGCGCGACAGGCTTTGGCGTTCTCGCGTTTCGTGATCGGCGGCGAGCCGCGACGCAACAACGCGGCTCGCTGATCTTCATGCGTTCGGAATGTTGCGCGCGAGGGCTTCGAGCACCGCCATCCGGACAGCGACCCCCATTTCGACCTGTTCGCGAATAAGGGACTGCGCGCTGTCGGCGACCAGCGTGTCGATCTCGACCCCGCGGTTCATGGGACCTGGATGCATGACGAGAGCGCCGGGCTTGGCATAGCCGAGTTTTTCTTCGTTCAATCCGAAATAGCGAAAATATTCACGCGCCGAAGGCACAAACGCGCCGCTCATGCGCTCGCGCTGCAAGCGCAACATCATGACGATGTCGGCGTCCTTGAGGCCCGAGCGCATGTCATGCGCGACTTCGACGCCCATGCGCTCCACGCCGGGGGGAAGGAGCGTTGAGGGGCCGACGACCCGCACATAGGCGCCCAGCTTGCTCAAGAGCAGAATGTTCGAGCGCGCCACGCGCGAGTGAAGGATGTCGCCGCAAATGGCGACCGTGAGGCCCTCGATGTGTCCGACGTTGCGACGGATGGTCAGCGCATCGAGAAGCGCCTGGGTCGGGTGCTCGTGGGCGCCGTCGCCAGCGTTGACAACTGAACAATCGACCTTGCGGGCGAGGAGATGCACGGCGCCCGCGTGGTGGTGTCTCACCACCAGAATGTCAGGCCGCATGGCGTTCAGGGTCATGGCCGTGTCGATCAGCGTCTCGCCCTTCTTAACGCTCGACACCGCCACCGCCATGTTCATGACGTCTGCGCCAAGTCGTTTGCCGGCGAGTTCGAATGACGACTGGGTGCGGGTGGACGCCTCGAAGAACAAATTGATCTGTGTGCGTCCGCGCAAGGTGGCGCGCTTCTTTTCCACCTGACGGGAAATCGTCACCGCTTCGTCGGCAAGATCGAGCAACGACACGATCTCCTCCCGCGACAGATGCTCGATGCCAAGGAGATGGCGTTGGGCGAAGACTGGCGGAGGCGAGGCGTTCATTGTTGAGGGCGCAATTCTCAGAGGAGCGAATGATTGAGCCGAAAGTCTAGAGCCTGGCAAGCGTAGCCGGATCCTGGGCCCCCGCGAAATATTTGTCGAGGCAACGCTGGAATACGTCTTGGTCCGCCGTAGCCCGGGCGAACAGGGTCACGGACGAGCGGAATTTCATTTCGTCTATCGGACCCGAAGATGTCGCGCGCGCTCTTATCCTCAACGTCAAGCGTGAGCAGCGCGCATTCCCTCAGCCTCGGGCCAAGAACGGGATGCGCCAGATAGGCCTTCGCCTCGTCCAGCGAGGCGATCGCGAAACGGACCGACATCGGGCTATGTCCGAGGCCGGCGATCTGGGGAAAGATGAACCACATCCAGTGGCTCTCTTTCCGCCCGGCCTGCAAGCTCCCGCCGCACCTGCTTCGTAGACCGGCGCCTGTGCGTCGACAAAGCGTTCAAGATTGAACGGTATCCGTTATCTGCGCCTCCTCGGAACGATCCGAGCATAAACGACGCCCCGGCGCAGCGCTCTTCCAATGCTTCTGCGAGACCCGCCCTCAGCTCGCCTTTGGATAGTCGGCGCCGCGCGCCACTGCCTCAAGCGAACCGTGTTCCTTACGCACAGCCTCGATCTCCGTCCCCATTGCCTCGTAAGCAAAGGCGCCAAGCGGCAGCCGAAGCGGCGAATGTTGTTGTTCAACGGTGCTGATGATCGCTTCGCAGGCGCGGATCGGATCGCCTGGCTGATTTCCGCTGTAGCTCTGGACCTGGCGCCGGCGCCCGATCGCCGTCTCTGCATAGGCGTCGACGGGCTTCTTCGGCGTTTTGAGCGAACGACCGGCCCAGTCGGTGCGGAAGGGGCCTGGCTCGACGATAATGACTTTAATTCCGTGCGGCGCGACCTCTTTCGATAGCGCCTCGGACAGCCCTTCAACGGCGAACTTCGTTGCTGCGTAATATCCGGAACCAGGAAACCCGATGAAGCCGCCGATCGACGAAATGTTGACGATGGCGCCCGACTTCTGAGCGCGCATGATCGGCAGCACTGCCCGCGTCATAGCGGCGAGGCCAAAGAAATTCGTGTCGAACATCGCGCTCACGTCGGCGTCGTCGCCTTCTTCGACGGCCGCGAGATAGCCATAGCCCGCATTGTTGACGAGGACGTCGATGCGCCCGAAACTTGGCCTCGGCCGCCTTGATCGCCGCGGCAATCTGATCCTGTTTGTCGACGTCGAGCTTAAGCGCAAGGCCGTTCTTGTCGTGGCCGGCGACAATATCGTCGACCTTCGCCTTGTCGCGCGCCGTCACGACGACACGGTAGCCGCGCTCAAGGAGAATGACAGAAAGCTCGCGACCGAATCCGGTCGAGCAGCCGGTGATGAACCAAACAGGTTTTGAATGGGCGTCCGCCATGACGGCCTCGCTGAGTGGAAGTGGGGAAGGCGAGAGTTTCGCACGACGCCCCCCGAATGTGCAACGCTTGCCGTATTGATATGGTGAGCCTATATTCAATACAGATGAAGACCGAAGCCTCCATGCTGCAGATTCGAAACCGCCGCGTCGTCGATCTCGCGGCAAAACTGGCGGCGATCCGCCACAGCACAAAAACGGACGCGGTCCTCAGCGCGCTCGAAAACGAGCTTGCGCGCATCGAGGGCGAGAAGTCGCTCGCGGAGCGGTTGAAGCCGCTTCAGGATCGTATCGCGGCGGTTCCGCGTACCGGCCTCAAGGCTGACAAGGACTTTTACGACGATCTCAGCGGCGACTCTGTGATTGTTCTCGATGCGTCCGCGATTGTCGCCATCATCACCGGAGAGCCTGAGGCCGACGCCCTGACGGAGGCGCTCGGACGCGCGTCTGAGATCACGACCTCGCCGCTGGCGGTTTACGAAGCCACGCTGGGGCTTGTCCGCATCCTCAAACGTTCCGTGGAGGACGCCGAGACAGACGTGATGGAGTTCTTGCGTCTGGCGCGCGTCGCCATTCAACCGATCCAGCCGGAAACCGCCCATGTCGCGCTCGAAGCCTTTGCTCGCTACGGCAAGGGAAGAGGACACCCGGCACGGCTCAACCTCGGGGACTGTTTCATCTATGCTCAGGCCAAGGTCAGCGGCGCTTCTCTTCTCTACAAGGGCGACGATTTCTCGAGGACGGACATCGAGCGCGCGTCCTGAGCGGCTGCAGCTTCTCGACCACCCGCATTTGACAGGCGGCCTCGGCGTCTCCATATCCCGCCGCCGGACGGCTAAGGGCAATCGGGGCCACGTTGCCGGCCGCTGAAGGAAACTTCCTGAATGAAAGTCGTGATCGTCGAGTCGCCCGCCAAGGCGAAGACCATCAACAAATATCTGGGCAAGGACTACGACGTCTATGCCTCATTCGGCCATGTGCGGGACCTCACCGCGAAGGACGGCTCGGTCGATCCAGACGACGATTTCGCGATGCGCTGGGAAGTCGACGCGAAGTCCGCCAAGCGGATGAGCGACATCGGCAGCGCGGTGAGGACCGCCGACCGCGTGATCCTGGCGACCGACCCGGACCGGGAAGGCGAGGCCATCTCCTGGCACATCCATGAAATTCTAAAGAGCAAGAAGCTGCTCAAGGACAAGCGCGTCGATCGCGTGGTGTTCAACGCGGTGACCAAGGACGCAGTCCAGGAGGCGATGCGCAATCCGCGCGAGATCGACGAGGCTCTCGTCGACGCTTACCGGGCGCGCCGCGCGCTCGACTATCTTGTCGGCTTCAACCTGTCGCCGGTCCTTTGGCGTAAACTGCCAGGCGCGCGCTCGGCAGGCCGGGTGCAGTCGGTCGCCCTGCGTATTGTCTGCGACCGCGAGCTCGAGATCGAGAAGTTCGTTTCGCGCGAATATTGGTCGATCATCGCCCATTTGCGAACTGAAGCGAAGGCGGCCTTCACGGCCCGGCTGGTTGGCGCCGACGGCAAGAAGATCAATCGGCTCGACATTGGCTCGGGGGCTGAAGCCGAAGCCTTCAAGACCGCGCTAGAACGGGCGCTCTTCTCGGTCGCCGCAATCGAATCGAAGCCCGTCAAGCGTCATCCCTACCCGCCGTTCACCACATCGACCCTGCAGCAGGAGGCCTCCCGCAAGCTCGGTCTTGCGCCTGCGCGCACCATGCAGATCGCGCAGCGCCTCTACGAAGGCGTCGACGTCGGCGACGGCGCGGCCGGCCTCATAACCTATATGCGCACCGACGGCGTCGATCTGGCGCCCGAGGCGGTTGCGTCGGCGCGGCGCGTCATCGCCAAGGATTTCGGCGACAATTACGTGCCGTCCAGCCCACGCAAATACACGGCCAAGGCCAAGAACGCGCAAGAGGCGCATGAAGCGATCCGCCCGACCGACATGACGAAGCGTCCCCGCGACGTCGCCCGCCATCTCGAGCCCGAGCAGGCGAAGCTCTACGAGCTGATCTGGACGCGCACGATCGCCTGCCAGATGGAGAGCGCGGAGCTCGAGCGCACGACCGTCGACATTCTGGCTGAGGCCGGCGCGCGCAAGCTTGAATTTCGCGCGACCGGCCAGGTTGTGCGCTTCGCCGGTTTCCTCGCTCTCTATCAAGAAGGCCGGGACGACGAGGAAGACGAGGAGTCGAGCCGTCTGCCCGCGATGCGCCAAGGTGAGAAGCTCGCCAAGGAGCGGATCGACGCAAGCCAGCACTTCACTGAGCCGCCGCCCCGCTACACCGAGGCGACGCTCGTCAAGCGCATGGAGGAGCTCGGCATCGGCCGCCCGTCGACCTACGCGTCGACCATCGCGGTCCTCAAGGATCGCGACTACGTGCGGATCGAGAAGAAGCGCTTGTTTCCCGAGGACAAAGGCCGGATCGTCACCGCCTTCCTCGAGTCGTTCTTCGCGAAATACGTCGGCTACGACTTCACCGCCGATCTCGAAGAGAAACTGGACAAGGTGTCGAACAGCGAAATCGACTGGAAAGCGCTGTTGCGCGATTTCTGGGGCGATTTCTCGGGCGCCATCGGCGACATCAAGGACCTTGGCACGCGGCAGGTGCTCGACAGCCTGAACGAGCTTCTGGGCCCGCATATTTTCCCTGCACGCGGCGAGGGGGTCGACCCGCGACTCTGCCCGCTCTGCGGCGAGGGGCAATTGTCGCTCAAGCTCGGCAAATACGGCGCCTTCATCGGCTGCTCGCGCTATCCTGAGTGCAAGTTCTCGCGGGTTCTGGCGCCGAGCGGAGCAGAAAGCTCGGAAGGCGATCGGCCGGGCGTGCGCGTGCTCGGCCAAGACCCGTCGACGGGCGACGAGATCACTTTACGTAACGGGCGCTTTGGCGAGTACATCCAGCAGGGAGAGGGCGAGAAGCCCAAGCGATCGTCGCTGCCGAAGGGATTGAGCGCCGACGACGTGACGCTCGAGAAGGCGCTGGCTCTTCTTGCGCTGCCGCGCGAAGTGGCGCGCCATCCAACAAGCGGAGACCCGATCCTCGCCGGCATCGGCCGCTACGGTACGTATGTGCAGCACGGCAAGACCTACGCCAACCTCGGCCGCGACGACGATGTGCTGGAGATCGGGGGAAACCGGGCCATCGATCTTATCGTCGCCAAGGAAAGCGGCGCCGGCGGCTCCCGCTTCGGCGGGGGGGCCGGGCGCGAACTTGGCGAACATCCGGAGGGCGGCAAGGTCAGCGTGAAGGCCGGCCGGTTCGGCTCCTATGTCAATCACGGCAAGATCAACGCCACCATCGCAAAGGGCACCGACCCGGCGAGCCTCACCCTCGCCGAGGCGATCGAACTGCTCAAAGCCAAGGCGGCGGGCGGCGGGATTAGTGGCCGCCTGGTTGGCGAGCACCCGGACGGCGGCCCGATCACCGTGCGCGACGGACGGTTCGGGGCTTACGTCAACTGGGGCAAGGTCAACGCGACGATTTCGAAGGGAACCGCGCCGAACTCCATCACGCTCTCGGACGCTTTGGAGCTGATCGCCGAGCGCGAAGGCAAGCCTGTGGCTCGTCCGCGCAAGCCGGCAAAAAAAGCGCCGGCCAGAGGCAAGGCCGCACCGGCTAAATCATCGGCCAAGGCTGCCGCCGCCGACGGCCCCGGCGCAAGGACACAAACCGCGACGCCAAAACGAGCGGCAGTCAAGAAATCTGGGGCGACGAAACCGAAATCCGCCGCCGGCAAACGTAGTTAATCCCGACCCAAGTCCGGGCCCCTATTCTGGCTGACGGCATGCCGCTTCGATGTTGTTGCCGTCAGGATCAAACACGAAGGCGCCGTAATAATGAGGATGGTAGTAAGGCCGGGGCCCCGGCGCGCCATTGTCCTGTCCTCCCGCGGCCAAAGCCGCGTGATAGAAGGAATCAACCTCGGCGCGGGTGAGCGCTGTAAACGCCACATGCGTCCCGCCTTTGGGCTTAGCGCCGCCGCCGATCCAGAAGAACGCCTTGTTGTCCTTGCCGAATCCGGCGTGCGCGTCGGCGCCCGTCTCCTCCGCCGTCACTTCCTTCAGGACACCAATGCCGAGCGGCTTAAGGGCGTTTACGTAGAAAGACTTCGATCGCTCCATGTTGGAGACAGCAAAGCCGATATGGTCAATCATGCGTGGACCTCTCGTTGGGCGCCCTCGCTTGATCACACGGCCTTATCGCGACGGCACATGTTCGTGCTATAGTGCGTTAGGCCAAGTCTGGGCGAGGGGCGAGCGGGCGCGAGCCTGTCGGGAGGGCCCGACGATAAATCCAATCAACGCGACGCAGACCTACGCCGGGCATACGGCGGAAGCGGCCTACAGCCGCTGGGCGCCGATCTACGACCTTCTCTTCGATCTGCCGTTCCATCCGGGCCGGGCAGCGGCGGCGCGCGCGGCGGCCGATGCTGCGGGTCCGGGCGGCGAGATCCTCGTGGTCGGTGTCGGCACTGGGCTCGAACTGCCGCTGCTGCCCGGCAATGTGCTGGTGACCGGCATCGATATCTCGGCGCCGATGCTGCGCGCGGCGCGCACGCGGGTCGATCGAAAAGGGCTGGCGCAGGTCAAGGGCCTCCATGTGATGGACGCCGGCGCGCTCGAATTTCCGGACGCGGCGTTTGACGTCGCGCTCGCGCCTTATGTGATGAGCGTCGTTCCCAGTCCGGATCGGGCGCTCGACGAGGCCTGGCGGGTCTTGAGGCCGGGCGGGACCCTGATCGTTATGAATCACTTCGCGGCTTCAGGCGGCCTTCGCGCCGACGTCGAGCGCCGGATGGAAACAGCCGCCGCATGGCTTGGGTGGCATCCGAACTTTCCCTATTCCACTGTCGAGAACTGGATCGTTTCTCGCCCCGACGCCCGCATTGTCGAGCGCAGCGAGCTTCCGCCGATGAAACTGTTCACGCTGCTGCGGATCGAGAAGGCGGCCGGCGGCTGAGCAAGGCCTCGGTCCGCACGCGGGCCGAGCCGCTTGTTTCCTCGGACCATCGAACTTACCTTACGCGCGGGGCGCGCCTTTTGCGGCCCCTTAAGAAATGGAACCCTTGCAAAATCAAAAAATACATCGGCGCTCAGCAAGCGCCGTTCACGGCGCTCGCGGAGGCGAGAGCCGCTGCGCTCCCGACGCGCGAGGAAGTGATCGCCTTCATTGGCGGCGCGCCTGCGCCCAATGGCGAGCGAGCGCCCGCGCGAGTCACCAAGCGCGACATCGCCCGCGCCTTCGGCGTGAAGGGCGAAGCGAAAGCGGAATTGAAGCTCCTCATCAAGGATCTGCAGGCCGAAGGCGCTGTCGCGCGTGGCCGCAAGGCGCTGACGGTCGAAGGCCGCCTGCCGTCGCTCGTCGTCGCCGACATCGCCGAGAAAGACCGATACGGCGAACTGATCGCGAAACCCGTGGAATGGACCGGCGAGGACCCGGCGCCGCGCATTCTCGTGCGGCGTCCTCGCGTGAAACGCGACCGTGGGCCTGCCCCGGGCGTGGGGGCGCGTGTTCTGATGCGGGTCGACTTCGACCCCGGCGCCGGCGCCAAGACGCCCGCCTATTCCGGCCGGGTGGTCAAGATCCTGGACAAGATGAGGGCGCGCGCCTTCGCCGTCTACCGCACCGCGGCGGACGGATCGGGACGTGCGGTCCCGGTCGACAAGAAGGCTGCGGGCCGTGAATTTATCGTGCCTGCTGGCATGGCCGGCGACGCCAAGGACGGCGACCTCGTCGCCATCGAGCCTTTGCGCGAGGGGCGCCTGGGACTGCCGCCCGCGCGCGTCGTCGAGACCATAGGTTCAGTGAAGTCCGAGCGCGCGGTGAGCCTCATCGCGCTCGAGACGCATCATATTCCGCATGTCTTTTCGCCCGCGACGCTGAAAGAGGCCGAGGACGCGCGGCCGGTTCGGTTGAGCGCTCCGCGCGAGGACTGGCGCGCGCTGCCGCTCGTCACCATCGACCCGCCCGACGCGAAGGATCATGACGACGCCGTCCATGCTGAGCTCGATCCCGATCCTGCGAACTCGGGCGGATTTATCGTCACCGTCGCGATCGCCGACGTCGCCGCTTACGTTCAACCCGGCATGGCGATGGATCGGGAAGCGCTCGAGCGCGGCAACTCGGTCTATTTCCCCGACCGGGTCGTGCCGATGCTGCCCGAGCGCATCTCCAACGATCTCTGCTCGCTGCGCCCGCAAGAGGACCGGCCCGCGCTCGCTTTGCGCATGATCCTCGGCGCCGACGGGCGCAAGCGCTCGCACAAGTTTCACCGCATCATGATGCGCTCGGCGGCCAAGCTCTCTTACGAGCAGGCCCAGGCGGCGATCGACGGTCGGCCGGACGAGACGACGGAGCCGCTTGTCGAGACCGTGCTCAAGCCGCTCTACGCCGCATATTCGGTCGTCAAAATCGAGCGCGAGCGCCGCAATCCGCTCGATCTCGATCTGCCCGAGCGCAAGCTTGTTCTCGATTCCGAGGGGCGCCTCAAGGACGTGCGCTGGCCGGAGAGGCTCGACGCGCATCGGCTGATCGAGGAGTTCATGATCCTCGCCAATGTCGCCGCCGCCGAGTCGCTCGAAGCCGCGCATTCGCCTCTCCTCTATCGCGCCCATGACGCGCCGAGCGAAGAGAAGCTCAATGATCTGATCGAGTTCCTCGCGCACCATCGGCGTCAAGCTGTCGAAGGGCGAGCGCGTGCGCCCTTCGCATTTCAACGGGATCTTGAGCCGCGTCCGTGGCCAGGGCGTCGAGGCCCTGGTCAACGAAGTGGTGTTGCGCGCCCAGGCGCAGGCCGAATACAGCCACGAGAACTACGGCCATTTCGGCCTCAACCTGCGCCGCTACGCGCATTTCACTTCGCCGATCCGCCGCTACGCCGATCTCATCGTCCATCGCGCGCTGATCCGTGCGCTGAACCTCGGTCCGGGCGGCCTCAACGACATGCGCGCGGGAGAACTGGCGCAGATCGCCGAGCACATCTCCGGCGCCGAACGGCGCGCGATGGCGGCCGAACGGGAAACCGTCGACCGGGTGGTCGCCGCGCATCTGGCCGATCGCGTCGGCGCCATTTTCCCGGGCCGCATCGCGGGCGTCACCCGCGTCGGCCTGTTCGTGAAACTGAGCGAAACCGGAGCTGACGGCTTCGTGCCGGCAGCGACCTTGGGCGAGGATTATTTCCGCTTCGAGGAGGCCAACCGCGCGCTCGTGGGGACGCGAACCAAGGAAACGTTCCGGCTGGGCGCGTCGGTCAATGTCCGTCTCGTCGAGGCGGCCCCGTTCGCTGGCGCGCTCCGGTTCGAGATTGTGCGCCCGGATCCGAGTCGGTCGTTCGAAGTCGCGGCGCTTCCGCGCCGCGCAAGCCGATTTACAAGGGCAAACGTCGATGAACGACATGTCCCGCATTTGGCGTATTCCGACGCCCCCGCCAGACCGTTCGCTGCGCGAAGCGATGACGCGCGGCTTTATTGGACGCTGTCCGTCCTGCGGACGGGGCCGTCTGTTTTGCTCCTATCTCAAGGTCGTCAACGCCTGCGAGGTCTGCGGCGAGGAGTTCAGCGGTCACCGGGCGGACGACGCGCCGGCCTATATCACGCTGTTGATCGTCGCCCACATCGTCGGCGCCGGCGTGCTGATGTCGGACGAAACCTGGCCGAATTCGTCGCTCGTTTGGGTTGCGGGATTCTGGCTCTTAGTGACCTTAGTGGCGAGCCTGCTGATCTTGCCTCGGGCGAAGGGCGCGATCGTCGGCCAGCAATGGGCGCTCGGCATGCACGGGTTCGGATCGCATCTCAGCGACAGAACGTGATCGAGCCCGCCTCTCCCCGCGCGCGCTTCGCCCGCGCGACGCGGCGACGCTCATTGTGGTCGAACATTCAGACCGCGGAGCGGCGCGGGTGCTGATGGGCAAGCGACATGCGGGCCACCGGTTCATGCCGGGCAAGTTCGTCTTTCCCGGCGGGCGGGTCGAGCCTGAGGACAGGCGCATGACCGCCGCGGGAGCGCTCGATGCGCATGTCGAGGAGAAGCTCAACGCACAGGTGCCCCGGCCCTCGCCCAGTTTCGCCCGCGCGCTGGCGCTGGCCGCGATCCGCGAGACCTTTGAGGAAACGGGTCTCGTTATCGGCGTCGCCGACTACGGCGCGCCGGAAAATCCGCCGCCCGGCGCCTGGACCCGTTTCGCGGCGACCGGCGTCCATCCGGCGCTCGACGACATCGACTTCCTTGCCCGCGCGATCACCCCGCCGGGACGTCCCAGGCGCTTCGACGCTCGCTTTCTCGTCGTCGACGCGCGCTTCATCGCCAGCGCGATCGACGGCGCCGTTCATTCCGAGGCGGAATTGGTCGAACTCGTCTGGACGCCGCTCGATGAGGCGCGGACGCCTCGATCTACCGGCGATCACCCACTCGGCGCTCGACGACCTCGCGCAAGCGCTTCAAGGCGGCCTCGACAAACGAAGGCCACGGCCCTTCTATCGTGAGATCCGAGGAAAACGGCTGCGCGAACAATTGTAAGAGCTTCGTCGACGGCCCTTACGCGGCGAGCCGCGCGGGCCGCAATCGTCCGGCCAGCTCCATCAGCGCGAGATGATAGGCCCGGGCGGTGCGATGCGAGCGATTGTAGCGGGCCATCACGACATCGAGCAGTTCGATCATGATCTCGCCGTCGACTTCGGCCAGATGATCGAGCGTGAGATCGCAGGGCTCGAGCACGCTCGACCAGCGTCTCGCGCAAGTCTCCTCAAAGCCTTCCATGTCGCCGCTGATGAGCGCGCGCCAGACGCGCGCGTGCAGGCGCGTCAGGCTGCGCGCCAGCTCACGGTCTTCGATGAGCTTGTAATAGGCGGCGATCAGCCGGTCGTAGATGACGGGCTCGGACCATTGCTTGAGGCCGGAGAAGCCTTCGGATAGGTCGGCCGATCCCATGACGGACACCTCTCGGCGACGAATTTCGCGCCACGAATCAGGACGTTAGGCCCGGCGACGCGACGAAGACATTGATCAGCGATGGTTAACGCGGAGTAAATCGCCCCGAGGCGCATTGTCCACAGATATTGAGACGCCGACCGCGCATTCCTCTTGACGCGACGGAAATGCTCACGCGTCGCGGCTCACCTGTCGGCGGCGAACTCAGCCGGTCGTGTCTCGCGCGCGAGCGCATCGAGCACAGCGTTGATCATGCCGCTCTCCTCGGCGCCGAAGAAGGCGGCGGCGACATCAACATATTCCGTGACCACCACCCGCGCCGGCACGTCCGGGCGGTTGCGCAATTCATAGAACGCTGCGCGCAGAATGGCGCGCATGAGCGCTTCGACCCGGCGCAGCGGCCAGCCTTTGGCGAGCGTGTCGTCGAGCCCGCGGTCGATCGGCGCTTGATCGCGCAGCACGCCAGACACCACGTCGCGAAAGAACGCCGGGTCCGCGGGCATATAGGCGTCGCCCTCGATCTCTTGCCCGATCCAGTGGGCCTCGAATTCGGCGAGGATATCGTTGAGACCCTTGCCGGTAATCTCCATCTGGTAGAGCGCCTGCGAGGCCGCAAGCCGCGCCGCCGAACGCTTGTCGGACCGTTTCATCGGTTGGCAAGCCGACGAGCAAGATGGGCAAGCCCGATCGCCGCCCGCGCCGCGTCGCCGCCTTTGTCGCCGCGCTCAGGGTCGGCGCGCTCCTCGGCCTGCTCGATCGTCTCGGTGGTGAGGATGCCGTTGCCCAGCGCGAGACCGGCGCTCGACCGACATGTCCATCAGCGCCCGCGCGGACTCGCCGGCGACGATCTCGAAATGAAAAGTTTCGCCACGGATGACGCAGCCGAGCGCGACGGCGCCGTCATAGGGCCGGCCTGCCGCTTTCGCCGCATCGAGGGCGATCGCCATGCCGGCAGGGATCTCCAGCGCGCCGGCCACGCTGATGAGGTCGTAGGTGGCGCCTGCGGCTTCGATCGCTCGGATCGCGCCGGCGAGCAGATCGGCGCCGATCGCTTCGTAATAGCGCGCCTCGACAATGAGGAAGCGACCGCCTTCGAAGGCGAGGCAGAGTTGCGGCGGCCCGGCGCGGCTCGGCCATCGGTCAGATCTCTTGGGCTGTATCAGGGACGGCGCAAGTCCATAAAGGCGGGAAGCCGCAGAGGCAAGGCTCACTCGCCTGAGCGCCAGCGTCCGTAGCGCCAGGGTTGCGCCCACGAGGCGCTCAGGGGAGGCCGATCGGGCGGCGGATCATAGCCGGAGCCGCCCCAGGGGTGGCAGCGGCACACGCGCGCCACGCCCATCCAGGAGCCAGCCCAGAGGCCATGACGCCCGATCGCCTCGTCCGCGTAGGCCGAACAGGTCGGCAAATACCGACACTGCCGGCCGACCAGGCCCGAAAGCGTGAGCTGATAGAACCGGATCAGCGCGTGGGCGGCGCGGCGCGGCGCCGAAACCAGCGCGCTCACGACGCCGGCGCGGCCTCTGAGACGGTCTCGCGCGCGGCGATCTGAGCCAATGCGTCGGCGACCGCGTCGAACGTCAACAAAGTGGAGGCATGCCGGGCCTTGTAGTCCCGCACCGGCTCGAGCACGGCAAATTCGGCCCATTTGCCGTCGGGCGGCGGGCCGTTCGCTTTCAGCATGCGGGTCACGCGGTCGCGCAGCTGGTTGAGCTCCTCGGCGGTCGCGCCAACGACATGGCGAGCCATCAACGATGACGACGCCTGACCGAGCGCGCAAGCCTTCACGTCGTGAGCAAAATCAACGACACGCCCATCCTTGACGCAAAGGTCGATCACCACCGTCGAACCGCACAGCCGCGAATGCGCCTTGGCGCTGGCGTCCGGGTTCGCAAGCCTCCCGAGCCGCGGAATGTTGCCCGCGAGCTCGAGGATGCGCTGATTGTAGATCTCGTTGATCATCCTGACCGATCCCCAACGTTCCCTATATAGGTCGCGAGAAAGCCGAAATCGAGGCCTCTAGGAAGGCGCGAACGGAAAGCTGCGGGCGAACGAGAGATGGGGATGAACGAGAGCGCCAGATCAAAGGCTGGCCCCGACGACAACGAGCGATCGGGAGGAAGGCGGCGCGTTCGATCCGAAGTTCGGCGCCGACGGCCTCGCCACTTGCGTCACGATCGACGCGTCGCGCGGCGACGTGCTGATGGTCGCCCACATGAACGAGGCCGCTTTGCGGGCGACGCTCGCGACCGGAATCGTCCACTACTGGTCGCGGTCGCGCGGCGCGCTGTGGCGCAAGGGAGACACATCGGGCCAAACCCAGACGCTGGTCGAAATGCGCGTCGACTGCGACCAGGACGCGTTTCTGGCCTTCGTCACGGTCGGCGGCGACGGCGGCGCCTGCCATACCGGCCGACGATCGTGCTTCTATCGGCGGGTCGAGACGGACGGCGAAACGGCTCGGCTCACATTCATCGAACCTGGCTGAGCACGAACGGCTGATGGTCGGCCGGACGCGTGCGCTGCGCGCCGCAACGAACAACTTCACGTTAATTGTCTGGCGACATCTGGCGCGCAAGCTTAAGTTTCTCATTGGAAGGCGAGCAGTGGGGCGATTTTCAGGCGAGTTAGGCGATGTTCAGGGCGGCTTATCGCAGGATCGATACTGACCCTGTGTCGGGCGCCGGACGGACCCGCCGAGCGAAAGTCGGGCTCGTACTCGGAGCGGGCGCGGCGCGCGGCTGGGCCCATATCGGCGCGCTGCGAGAACTCGACGCGCTCGGCGTGCAGCTCGATGTCGTGGTCGGCTCCTCGATCGGCACACTGGTCGGCGGCTGCTATGCGGCCGGACGGCTCGACATGCTTGAGACGTTCGCCCGGTCGCTGACCCGGCGGCGCGTGCTCGGCCTGCTTGATTTCTCGTTCACCGGCAGCGGCCTGATCGGCGGCCAGCGGCTGCGCACGAGGCTCGAGGCCGGGCTTGGCGCGCTTCGCATCGAGGATTTGCCGGTCCAGTTCGCAGCCGTCGCGACCGAGATCGGCGGCGGACACGAGATCTGGCTCCGGCGCGGCCCTCTCGTCGACGCGATCCGCGCCTCCTACGCCTTGCCTGGGGTATTCGAACCGGTGAAGGTCGACGGACGCTGGCTGTTTGACGGGGCAATCGTCAATCCGGTTCCCGTCAGCGTCGCGCGCGCGCTCGGCGCCGAGCGGGTCATCGCGCTCAACATTTCAAGCGACCGCTTTGGCCGCGGCACGGCCATTCAGGACCCGTTCGGCCGGCCGGAGCCTGCCCCCGCGGTCGAAGAACCGGCCCATGACAGCAGCGGCATGATCGCGCGCTGGTGGCGCGGCAGCAACGGATCGACCCGCTCGAATGGAGAGGCCGCGGCGCCTGGCCTCATGACCTCGATGGTCAGCGCGTTCGATATTCTCCAGGACCGCATCATGCGCTCGAGGCTGGCTGGCGATCCGCCGGACGCGCTCGTGCAGGTCAGGGTCGGCGACGTCGGCATGTTCGAGTTTCATCGCGCCGACGAACTGATCGCGCTCGGCCGCGAGGCGGTCCGCAAGGCGGCCGCCGAAATCGCCGAGCATGTCGAATTGGCGCGGACTGACGCTGCCGGGGCTAGTCGCCTCGGCGGCCCTCCGGCCTAGGCCGTCGCGATATATTCGCGCAACGCCTGTCGCTCGCTGTCGAGCGCGTTGACGTGGCGCTTGACGACGTCGCCGATGGAGATGATGCCGATCAGGCGGCCGTCTTCCACGATCGGAACATGGCGAAACCGGCCCGCCGTCATCGTCTGCCTGACATGGTCGATCGTGTCCTCGCGCGTCGCGGTGATGACCTTCGGCGTCATGTAGCGCGACACGGGATCATCGAGCGCGGAGGCGCCATGCTTGGCGAGGACGCGGACCACGTCGCGTTCCGAAAGTATGCCCAGAACGCTGAGCGAAGCGTCCGATACGACCACGGCTCCCACGCCTTTTTCGGCCAGGAGCTCGATGACTTCCTTCAGGGTGCGATGCGGCTGAGTGGTGAAAACGTCGCGCCCCTTTGTCGTCCAGAATGCGGGCAACTGTCATCGTTCTCTCCCCTTATTCGGGCGGTCTTGAGTCGGGCCGCCAGAGAATTCGCAGGATGCGCCCCTAACATGGCGCGATCAAGTTCATTTTTGTCGAGGCGAACTAACGCAGTCCGCCATCGACCTGGAAGCATTGCTTAGTAATCATGGCGCTGTCGTCGGAGGATAGAAAGAGCGCCATCCGCGCGATATCTTCGGCGAGCAAGCGTTCGGTCTATACATTGACGCGCGCGGAAGTCGGCGATGTCTTTCTCGCTCATCCAGAGGCGGCGCTGCCGCTCGGTGATCACCGCGCCCGGCGCGATGGCGTTGACGCGGATATTGTCGGGTCCGAATTCGCGCGCGAGACTGTTCGTCAGGCCGACGACCGCGGCCTTGGCGGTGGAATAGACCGACAGCCTCGCGATCCCGAGCATCCAGGCGGTCGAGGAGAAATTGACGATCGCTCCGCCGCCGAGCTCGCGCATGGAGCGGCGCGCAATCTGGGCGGCGAAGAACTGGTGCTTGAGATTGAGCGCCATCGTCCGATCCCAATCCTCTTCGCTCACTTCGTCCGCCGCCTGGCGCTGATCGTTGGCGGCGTTGTTGACGAGAACGGCGATCGGCCCCAGGCGTTGCCGAATTTCCTCCATCGCCGTTTCGAGCGCGGCGATGTCGGTCAGGTCGCAGTGAAGAAACAGCGGCGGCGGGTGGGCGGCGCCGATTTTGGCCACCAGCTCCTTGGAGGCCTCGACGGCGATATCGACAAAGGCGACATTGGCCTTCTGGTCGGCGAAGGCCTCGACCATCGCGGCGCCGATGCCCGAGCCGCCGCCGGTTATGAAGACGACCTTATCGATGAGCGAGGGGTAGCGGGCTAAGGTCATGGAGGTCGGCTCTCTCAGGCTAGGGACGGCTCCAGCTTAAAGCGCCAATCGCTCCGACGGAACAGGTGGGAGGGTCCAGACGGAGTGGCTTTGGGGGGCGAAAATACAGCCCCGGCGCCGAGGCTCGTGCAAATAAAAGCAAGCAAATTCAAATAAATGACAGCAAAAATGCTGGTATTTGCTTGCGCTTATTTTTCCGAATTGGGACTTTTCAATGGGTTACGGCCGATTCAAATAAAAAAGATCCTCTCTCGCGTCCTGGTTGTATCTTAAGCTCGCAGCGCTTCTCCGGACGTTTGGCCAGCTGGTCTCCGGCGAATGGAAACATTGTAATCAATATTTCTGCTTTTTGCAAGCGTCGTTCTCACTTTACCCGCGTCGGTTCGGGGAACATCCATGAGCCGTTGAGCACCGGCGGACGCGGGCGATAGAGGCGCACGAGATAGTTCCATTCCGGCGTTATGGGCAGGCAGTTCGCAACGTCGCTGTCACAACCGCCGAACTGGATAGCGACCGAGCCGTCGGCGCTCTTTTTCGCGGTGATGTTGTTGAGCGTGTAGGCGTTCTGCGAATTAGGCTCGAAATAGCCCTTGGCGTTGTACACGCTGATCGACCAGAAGCCGTCGACCGGCACGTCCTTCACGTCGAGCTTGTAGACCGTCTTGCCGTCGTTCGTCCCGGGCGCGACATTGAGATAGAGCGCGTCCTTCTCCGGATTGCCTCCCCATTCTCTCAGGGGAAGTTTCGGCCAAATTCGTCAGCGCCGAGCCGTTCAAGCTTCCTGTCTCACTAACGGACGCGTGGTCGCGGTCGCACCGTTCAAGGGTTCCCGTGGCAAAGCTCTGCTTTCGGGAAATCGCGGGCGGGACGACCGGGAGGGAATGAGATACGCAAATCTCACCGTCCCGCCCGCGACAGGCCTAGGTTAGCCTCGTCGCGGGGTCGATTGAAACTTCAATTAGCCTCTAAATTCTGGGGGCTTGCTCCGCGGAGCGCGGGATTATTTCCTCATGGTTCCCGTGCGGGAGTCCCTTAAGATCGTCGACCACCCGCCTCCATCCGCCCTTGACGCTCCGGCTGTTCCCGCGCTTTGAGTGCGCGCGCAAATCATCGCAGGGCCCAGGAAACGATCATGAACGGCATCGAACAACGCACCATGTCCAAGGTGAGCTGGCGGCTCCTTCCCTTTTTGGTGCTGTGCTATTTCGTGGCGTTCCTCGACCGCGTGAACATCGGCTTCGCGGGACCCGGCATGGTGAGGGATCTCGGCTTCACCGCGGAGGTGTTTGGCGGCGCGGCCGGGATCTTCTTTCTCACCTATTTCATCTTCGAAGTGCCGAGCAATCTTGCCCTCGAACGGTTCGGCGCAAGCCGCTGGATCGCGCGCATCATGGTGTCATGGGGGATCGTGTCGGGCGCCCAGGCCTTCGTGACCGGGGCGACCAGCCTCAACGTCGTGCGGCTGATCCTCGGGATCGCCGAAGCGGGCTTCTTCCCCGGCATCATCTTCTATCTGACGCTTTGGTTCCCTGCGTCCTACCGCGCGCGGATCATCGGCAGCTTCATGTTCGCCATTCCCTTGTCGACAGTGATCGGTTCGCCGATCTCGGGCTTCGTTCTGAGGCTCGAAGGCGTATGGGGCCTGCACGGCTGGCAATGGCTGTTTCTTCTCGAGGGGATTCCCTCCGTGATCATCGGCGTGATCACCTGGTTCTATCTCACCGACCGCCCCGCCAACGCGACCTGGCTCGCCGACGATGAGCGACGCTGGCTGCAGGATCGCCTCGTGGCCGAGCAGAAGACCCGCGAATCCAAGGTGAGCCTCGCCTGGCGGCAGACGCTGCTCAATCCGCGCATCATCGGGCTGGCCTTCGTCTATATGAGCATCACCGTCTCGCTCTATGGCCTGTCGTTCTTCCTGCCGCAGATCGTCAAGGCGTTCGGGACGGGCGACATCGCCAGCGGCTTCATCGTCGCCTTCCCCTATGTGATCGGCGCGATCTGCATGGTGCTCTGGGGCCGGTTCTCGGACCGCATCAAGGAACGCAAGTGGATGACGATCGTCCCTCTGCTGATGATTGCGGTCGGCCTTGGGACGGCCGCCTATACCGATAGCCTCACCGGAAAGATTCTCGCGGTCAGCATCGGCGCCTTCGGCGTGTTCTCGGCCTTCGCGGTGTTCTGGACCTTGCCGACGGCTTTCCTCAGCGGCACGGCGGCCGCCGCCGGCATCGCCTGGATCAATTCCATCGGCAATCTCGGCGGCTATCTCGGCCCGAAAGTTTTCGGCTACCTGAAGGACACGACCCATACGGATTTCTACGGCATGGTGTTCTTCGCCGCCTTCGCGATCGTGGGCGCCGTGCTGGTGTTGCTCATGGGCCATGACATCCGCCTGGAATTGCCAGCCGCCGCGCCCCAAGAGGCCGCCGAGTGATTGCGATGCAGGCGGTCTAGTCCGCGCCGCCCAAGCGGCGCTCGGTCTCTTCGATCCAGCCTTTGAGCGGGGCGAGCAGCGGGCCTTGGGTCAGGCCGCCGCAACCACGGCCGTGCTGCGCCTGCGCCCAGGCGACGATCGCGATCGCGGCCGATCCGTCCGCCGACCAGATCGGCGCGCCGGAATCGCCGCTGCAGGCGCCAGCGGCCTTGCCGGTCGGATCGGCCGCCCAGATGAGCACATTGGACGCCGGTTCGCGGACTTCGAGCGTGACGCTGCGCAACGCGCCGCCCGACGACCAGTCGCCTTCGCGCACCGCGCCAAAGCCCGAGATGATCGCGCGCGCGCCGATCGCGGGCGGTCCGCCATCCGCGATCGCCGCAGCGGCGAACCGCGCGTCGAGCGGTCGCGCCGTCCTGATGAGGGCGAGATCGATCGATTCCACGCGCGCCTTGATCGCGTCGGCGCGGTAGAGCGGATGGGCGCGTGCGGCGTCGATTGGGATGATTACCGGCGCCCCCGCAGCGTCGCGATAATGGACCGCCATGTCTCGCAAGGGCCTGAGGCAATGAGCGGCTGTGAGGAGTACCCGCGGGCTCAACACCAGGGCCGAGCAAAAGCCCGCCTTGTCTCCGCCGCGGATCAGCACCATCGCCACGCGGTCGGCGAACCGGCCGTCAGGCGCGGCGCCGATCAGCGCTCGCGCAGAAGTGACCGGCGCGACGAGCGCGACCACGAACGCCAGCGACAAAACGGACCGGGCAAAGCGCAAGCTCATACGCCGGCTTCATGCGCCAGAATGCCCAGCGCATCAATCGCCCTGCCCCGCCGGCATCGCCGCATTTCCGCCTGCTTTCGCGCACGCAATCCATATATGTGCGCTTGAACCATTCACACTGCATTCAGCCGAAAACGCCAACATGGGTTCCCCGCATCCGCAACAGAGGCTTTGTCGTCATGGCCGCGCTCGCCATGGTTTGCCGCGCCGCAGCTTGGTGCGCCCTCCTGTACTCGGCGGCTCACGCCGCTGGGGTCGGCTGCGGCTTTATGGGATGCCCAACGGCCCACGCCGCCGAAGCGGAGCCCCGCGCCCCGGCGAAGGTGGCGTGTCTCAATGCCGCCGAAACGCGCGAATTGGTCAAGTCGCGCCGTCTGCTCGAGCCGTTTGCGGCGCTCAAGTCCGCGGGCGCCCAACGCAAGGCCGAGGCGTTGTCGGCGAAGCTTTGCCGCACCGGCGACGAATTCGTCTACGAGATCACCCTCTTGCATCGCGATGGACGTCTTGTGCATGTCGAGATGGAGGCGGCGACGGGAAAAATCGCTTCGCGCCCGGCGCCGTGAGCCGCGCGAAGCTCACGAGCCTCACGAGCCGGTCAAGAACTGATTTTCGGCCAGAATTAGTGTAGCAAGCAGCGCATGCGGCTTTTGGTTGTCGAGGACGATCGGGATCTCAACCGGCAGGTGACCGCGGCCTTGGAGGCTGCAGGCTACGCAGTGGACCGCGCATTCGATGGCGAGGAAGGCTGGTTCCGCGGCGACACCGAACCTTATGACGCGGTGGTGCTGGACATCGGCCTGCCCAAACGCGACGGGATCTCGGTCCTCGAAGCCTGGCGCAGCGCCGGACGCACCATGCCGGTCTTGATCCTGACCGCCCGCGACCGATGGAGCGACAAGGTCCAGGGGATTGACGCCGGCGCCGACGACTATGTCGCCAAGCCTTTCCACATGGAGGAAGTGCTGGCGCGCCTGCGGGCTCTGTTGCGCCGCGCCGCCGGACACGCCTCGAGCGACCTGACGGTCGGCCCGGTCAGGCTCGACGCCCGCGCGGGGCGCGTCACGGTCAACAACGTGGCGATCAAGCTCACGAGCCACGAGTACCGGCTGCTCTCCTATCTCATGCACCACACGGGGCGCATCATTTCGCGCAGCGAGATTGTCGAGCATCTGTACGAGCAGGATTTCGACCGCAACTCGAACACGATCGAAGTGTTCATCGGGCGCTTACGCAAGAAGCTCGGCGTCGACATCATCAAGACCGCGCGCGGCCTCGGCTATGCGGTGGGCGTTGAGGAAGAGACGCCAACGGCGATCGCTGAGACGCGGCGCCGGCCCCGCTTTCGCGCTCAGGTCTTTCGGTTCGCGACGAAGCGTGCGGTTGAGCGCAGCACATCGCCTTTGGCGCCCACTCCGGCTGCGTCGACCGCGGCAATGGCCTCGTCGACGAGGCGATCAAGCTCGCGCCGGGCGCCGTCGAGCCCAAGCACGCTGACCAGCGTGCCCTTGTTCCGCTCAGCGTCCTTGCCGGCGCGTTTGCCGAGCGTCGCCGCGTCGCTCTCCACATCGAGAATGTCGTCGGCGATCTGAAACGCGGCGCCAATCGCGCGTCCGTAACTCTCGAGCGCCGCGCGCGCTGTCGCGTCCGCGCCCGCCAGGATCGCTCCCGCCTCGACGCTGAACTTGAGCAGCGCGCCGGTCTTCATCGCCTGCAGGCGCGCGATCTCCTCGACCGAAAGGGGCGCCGTCGACTGCTCGGCGTCGATGTCCAGCATCTGCCCGCCCACCATACCGGCGAGGCCAGCGGCGCGCGCCAGGCCCAGACAAAGCGCGACCCGCACTTCCGCGAGCGCGTCGGTGGCCGGATCGGCCAGAATCTCGAACGCCAGCGCCTGCAGCCCGTCTCCAGCGAGAATCGCGGTCGCTTCGTCGAAGGCGCGGTGGGTGGTCGGACGTCCGCGCCTGAGGTCGTCGTCGTCCATCGACGGCAGATCGTCGTGAATCAGCGAATAGGCGTGGATGCATTCGATCGCCGCGCCCGCGCGCATCGGACCGTTGTCGGTGCGCCCAAGCGCCCGCGCCGTCTCCACGGTGAGGAACGGTCTCAGCCGCTTGCCGCCGCCGAGCGTCGCATAGCGCATCGCCTCGATGAGGCGCCTGGGCCGCGCGAGCTCGCCCGGCCTAGGCTCGACGCTTGAGCAGAAGTTCAAGCTCGCGCTCGATTCCCGCCTGGGATTCGGCAAGCCTAGCCGCAAAGGCGCTGTCGTCCATTAGCGCGTGATGTCCCTTACGCGCCGTAATCGGCTGGATTGAAAGTGCGCTTGGTCGAGCAGAACTCGCAGGTGACGCCGATCAGGCCGTCGTCGCCCACCATTTCCTTGACCTCTTCCGGCGGAAAACTCCGCAACATCGCATCGACCCCCTCAGCGGAACAACGACAGACCGCTGCAAGC
The DNA here is from genome assembly GCA_963762335.1 of uncultured Alphaproteobacteria bacterium. Lineage (GTDB taxonomy): Bacteria > Pseudomonadota > Alphaproteobacteria > Rhizobiales > Beijerinckiaceae > Roseiarcus. Next base: position 134,616 of record CAVXKU010000024.1, read on the forward strand.
GGCGTTGGCTCATAGACGCGCACGCCGCGTTCGTTGAACAAGCGAAACAGAAGCCGCTCGCCCGACAGCGTCGGGTCGATCAGTTCGTGCGCTTCCGTTGTCGCCGCGCGTGTTTTGGCCTCGGTCCAAGCGTCGTCCTCGGCGACCTCATGCGGCTCGACACCCTCGGGCGCGTCGCCTGGAGGAAAGTCCGCCTGCAGCCGCCGTCCGCCCGCCTCCGGCAGATATTGAACGACCAGGCCGCCGGCCCGCCACGCGGCGCCGCTCGCCGTGACGATCTCGCCGACCGCAAGGCGCACCAGCGTGGGGATCTGCTCCGATCGCTCGAAATAATCGTGCGCCGCGGCTTCCAGTCCCTGGCCCTCGAGCGCGATCACGCCCTGATAGCGATTCATATCGCCGCCCGGATCGATGGTGAAGGCCAGATGCCCATGGCCGAGCAGGTCGCCGCCGGACTCGGGCGCGGGCTCAAGGCGCGACTTGTCAAATCGGGCGAGCGCGCGCAAGTGCGAGGGCGCGTCGAAATCGACCAACAGCATGCTGACGGGCCCGTCGCTCTTGGTCTGCAACTGAAAGCGGCCGCTGGTCTTCAGCGTCGAGCCGAGCAGCGCGGCGAGCGTCGCGGCCTCCGCCACCAGCTTCGAAACGGCTTCCGGATAGTCGTGGCGCTTGAGCAAGAGATCGATCGCCGGCCCCAGACGCACGAGGCGGCCGCGAGTGCTCAAGGATTCGACGGCGAACGGCAGCACGATGTCGTCAACGACCTCGGCCGAGGCCGCGCGCTCAAGCACGTCATGGCGCCGCTCCGAGACACCACGCAAGCACGCCCTTCTGCGCGTGGAGGCGATTTTCCGCTTCATCGAACACGACCGATTGCGGGCCGTCGATCACTTCGTCGGTCACCTCCTCGCCGCGATGAGCGGGCAGGCAATGCATGAAGATCGCGTCAGCCGCGGCGTGGCTCATGAGTTCGCGATTGACCTGATAGGGCGCGAGCAAATTGTGGCGCCGGCCCTCGTCTTCGTCGCCCATCGACACCCAGCAATCGGAGATGACCGCCGCAGCGTCGCTCGCCGCCGCGATCGGGTCGGCGCTCATCGCGATGTGCGCTCCGGCCTTCCGCGCCGCGTCGAGCCTTTGCTTGCCCGGCTGCAATTCGGGCGGACAGGCGATTTCGAGCTGAAAGTTGAACCGCGCCGACGCGTCGATCCAGGACGACAGCACATTGTTGTAATCGCCGGACCAGGCGATCTTGCGCCCGCGGATCGAGCCGCGCTTTTCCTCGAACGTCATGACGTCGGCCAGCACCTGGCAAGGATGCGACTGCTTGGTGAGAGCGTTGATGACCGGAATGGTCGCGTTCGCCGCCATTTCCTGCATGTCGTCATGGCTGAGGATGCGAATGACGATCGCGTCCACATAGCGCGACAGCACCCGCGCGGTGTCGGCGATGGTCTCGCCGCGGCCCAGTTGCATTTCGGCGCCGGTAAGCATGATCAACTCGCCGCCAAGCTCGCGCATGCCGACGTCGAACGAGACGCGGGTGCGGGTCGACGGCCGGTCGAAGATCATCGCCAGCGTCTTGCCGGCAAGCGGACGCGACGCCGCCTCGACGCCCTTGACGCGCGCGCTCTTCATCGCCTCCGCCGAATCGAGGATGCCGCGAAGCTCTCCGCTCGAAAGCTCGAGCAGATCGAGGAAATGCCGCGGCTGGGCGTGAACGGTCGCGTTCATGGCTCGTATCAGTTCACCGCCACCGCCAGGCGCTGCTCGACCGCCTCGCAAGCGGCGTCCAGTCGCCGCACGCCTTCGGCCAGCTCCTCGTCGGTGACCACGAGCGGCGGCAAGACGCGCACGACATTATCGCCAGCGGGAATGAGGAGAAGCTTCTGCTCCAGCGCGGCTTCGGCGAAAGCGGCCGGGGGGACCTTCAGCTTGAGACCGATCAGCAGCCCCTCGCCGCGAACCTCCTCGATCACCCCGTGGTGGCGATCCTTGAGCTCCGCCAGCCGCTGGCGCATGTCCAGGCCGAGCCGCGCGACCCGCTCGAGAAAGCCCGGAGCGAGGATGACGTCGAGCGTGGCGTTGCCGACCGCCATCGCCAGCGGATTGCCGCCGAACGTGGTGCCGTGGACGCCGGTGGTGAGACCGCGAGCGGCGTCGGCGGTCGCAAGGCACGCCGACATCGGAAAGCCTGCGCCGATGCCCTTGGCGGAGGTCAGAATATCGGGATGAATGCCGCAATGCTCGTAGGCGTAGAGCCGACCTGTGCGGCCGACGCCTGTCTGCACCTCGTCGAAGATCAGTAGGAGGTCGCGCCGGTCGCAGATCTCGCGCAGGCCCCGCAGGAACGCCGGCGGAATGACCCGCACCCCGCCCTCCCCCTGAATTGGCTCGATCATGATCGAGCCGGTCTCCGGCCCGATCGCCGCCTCGACCGCCTTGAGATCGGTCAGTGGAATCTGGTCGAAGCCGTCGACCTTGGGGCCGAAACCGTCGAGATATTTGGCCTGGCCGCCCGCGGCGATCATCGCCAGCGTCCGGCCATGGAAGGCGCCTTCGAAGGTGAGCGTCCGATAACGCTCGGGATGGCCGTCTACCGATTGGCGCCGCCGCGCCATCTTGACCGCGGCCTCGTTCGCCTCGGCGCCCGAATTGGCGAAGAAAACGAGATCGGCGAAGGTGGCGTCGATGAGGCGCCGGGCAAAGCGCTCCCCTTCTGGATTTTGATAGAGGTTCGAGACGTGCCAGAGCTTCGAGCCTTGATTCGCCAGCGTTTCGACGAGATGGGGATGGGCGTGGCCGACCGAGGTCACTGCGATGCCGGCGCCGAAATCGAGATAGCGCTCCCCGGTCGTCGACACGAGCCAGCAGCCTTCGCCTCGCTCGAAAGCGACATTGGCCCGGGCGTAGGTCGGAACCATGGCGGAAGTCGCGTCAGCGAGGCTCACCTATCCAACTCCTTGTGATGTCTCGAGAAATCCTGCCTCTCGAGGTCGGCGGGCGAGCGGCCAAATAAAAACGCCGCCCCGCTGGGGCGGCCGCCGAGAGCGCCTTAACATAGCGGAAGGCGCTCGATTTGGTCAATCGCGCGCGAGCGCCGACCCTCGGCGATTGGGCCGCATTTGGCCGCGTAGGCGCGAGCCCGCGCTAACGTCTTGATCCAGACTCACGCATTCGAACGCAGCCGCCTCGTCAAGACAATTCGATCGCGAAGAGTTGGGGAAAAGCGCCTTTGACGACCCTCGCGGACTCTTGCGCGTGATTCAACGAGTAGTGTAGTTTTGCTCCTCGAGGCCCACGAGATGTCGTGGGGGGGGTTTCAAAGCGAGTGCTAGTCAGCGTTACGCCCGGCGGGCTCCTCGCCAGGCGACGGGGTTCGATTCTGCGTAATGCGCGCGCCCTTGGCGAAGGATACGACAAACGAGGCGACAATGGCTTGGACAGACGAAATAGTCGAACAGCTCAAGCAGCATTGGATAGACGGCAAGAGCGCGAGCCAGATCGCGGGCTTGCTCGGCAATGGCGTGACCCGCAACGCGGTGATCGGAAAGGTTCATCGGCTGGGCCTGGCCGGCCGGGCCAAGGCGCCAAGCACGGCGGCTTCGCGTCCCCGGCGTATGGCGGCGCCGCCGCCTCCGCTCATCGCGTCGCCGGGCCGCGGCTGACCTCTTCCGCCCCTCGGATGATGCGCGGCGCGACCGCGCTCGCGATCGCTCCGCAGACGCTGGCTGAGCTTGAGCAGTCAGGAGGAATTCGAGAGCGTCGTCGTGCCGATGTCGCTCAGGGTGACGATCATCGACCTCAAAGAATCGATGTGCCGCTGGCCGCTCGGCGATCCGGCCAATTCCGAATTCCGCTATTGCGGATCGCCTTCAGCGTCCGGGCCTTATTGCGCGCTACCATGGCGGGCTCGCCTACCAACCGGTCCAGGAACGTCGCCGCGACCGCGATCGCTCACGACGGGCTCTGCTGCGTTGACCCATCCGGCCGCGCGCGTCATCTTCGGCGCGTGCAGACTGACTTATCCAATCTCGCGAGATGGCGGACCTTTTACCTCGGGCGTGAACGACCTTGAGGCGCTCGCCAGGGCCGCCGACAGTTGACCGCAGACGTTCGGAGCCAATGGGCTCGCTTCGCTGTGGACCTCAACGCGGCGCTTGCCCATCATCGCGCTGGGCGGATCGATCGCGCCTCGAAGCTCTACCGGCGCATTCTCGACAAGGCGCCTGACCACCCGGACGCCCTGCACATGCTCGGGGTTATCGCCACTTCGCGCGGCGACCCTGACCAGGCGATCACGCTCATCGGCCGCGCGATGGGCCCACTCGCCAACTACGCAGACGCGCATCTGAACCTCGGCAACGCGCATCACGTGGCCCGCCGCCCGCAGGAGGCGATCGCCTGCTATCGCCGGGCGATTGCCCTCAAGCCGGAACTCGCGGCGGCCCATTCGAGTCTCGCGCGCGACCTCAACGCCGTCGGGCGCCTTTGCCGAAGCGCTGTCGAGCGCTCAGCGCGCAATCAAGCTCGAGCCCAGCGTGGCCGAGGCGTGGCTGCACGCCGGCGCCGCGCTGCGCGGCCTGGGGCGCCTGACGGAAGCCGAGGCCTGTCTGCGCGAAGCTGTCGCCCGGCGGCCGGATTTCCCCGAGGCCCTGCAGGCGCTCGCCGTCATCGCGGTCGAGCGATCGCGCTTCGTGGACGCGGTCGCGCTGCAGAAGCGGGTCGTGCTGGCGCGTCCCAAGGACGCCAACGCCCGGCGCGCGCTCGGCGTCTATTTGTTCCGCACCGGGGACACATCGGCGGGAATCGAGGCGTTGCGACATACGGTCGCGCTCGATCCAAAGTTCGCCGCGGGCTGGACCAGCCTCGGCTGGGCCTACCGCGCGCTCGGCAAATTCGATGATGCGGTCGCCTGCTACGAACAGGCGCTTGAGATCGATCCCCAGTCGGCCGAGGCGCGGCGGAGCCTGGTCGTCACCGGTCGCACGGATGCGAACGCAGCCGAGCTTGAGCGGCTCGCTTTGACGCTTGCGGACGCCAGCCGCTCCCTCAACGAGCGGGTCGCCGCCGGCTTCGCGCGCGCCGAGTTGCTCGACAGGATGGATCGCTTCGATGAGGCGTTCGCCTGCTTCGCCGAAGCGAACGCGCTCGCGCGGCGAGGGCTTGTCGAGGCGGGGCGCGGTTACGACGCGGAGGGGATGAGGCAAAGGGTCGACCGGCTCATCGCCCAGTGGACGCCGGATCGTTTCACCGCGCTGGCGGAGGCCGGAAACGACTCGGAGCGTCCTGTCTTCATCGTCGGAATGCCGCGCTCGGGCACGACTCTCGTGGAGCAGATCCTTGCCAGCCATTCTCAAGTGTTCGGCGCCGGAGAACTGAGCGAGATCGGCAGGATCGCCCAGCAATTGCCCCCGCTAAGCAACGACGCCGGTCAATTGGCGGCCTGGACGGCGGCGGCGCGCTTGGCTGGCTCGGCCCATCTCGCGCATCTCGAGGCGTTGGGAGGCGGGGCTTTGCGCGTGATCGACAAGCTGCCCGACAACCTGCTTCACCTAGGCTTGATCGCGGCGCTGTTCCCTCGCGCGCGCGTCATTTTCTGCGAGCGCGATCCGCGCGACATCTGCCTCTCGAACTATTTTCAGCTGTTCGCAGGCGGCAATCCCTGGTCGTACGATCTCGCCGAATGCGGACAGCGCTGCCGAGAAGCCGCCCGGCTCGCCGACCATTGGCGCGAAGTCCTGCCGCTACCCTGGCTGAGGGTAAGCTATGAGGCGCTCGTCGCCGACCTCGAGGGAGAGAGCCGGCGGATGATCGACTTTCTCGGCCTCGACTGGGAATCCGCTTGCCTCGAATTCCACCGCACTGAGCGGATGGTCGTCACGCAGAGCACCTGGCAGGTTCGCCAGAAGCTGTTCACGCGCTCGGTGGGCCGCTGGCGAGCTTACGAACGCCACCTGGCGCCGTTGCTGTCGGCCTTGCGCTAAATGGGCGACAAGCATTGCAAATACAGGAATTGAGCGCGCCCGTGTTCAAGGCCTGAAAGCAGAAAAGCCGCCCGAGGGCGGCTTTTCGCTTTGTTGATCTTAGACGCATTCAGGCCAGAGCTGAGATCGTGACCTTCGCCTTCCTGCGATAACCCATGTAACCGAGCGCGGCGAAGCCAAGCATCATCGTCGCCCAGGTCGACGGCTCCGGAACTGCGCCGCCGGTGACGCGGATCGAGTCCGACTCCGTCGCCAACAAGGCGCCGTCGGCGAACAGCCCGACCGTGAACGAGCACGTTCCGGCGGAAGTGCCGGTGACGCTGACGTTAGCGAAGTCAAACGAACGCGAGATCGAGCGGTCGAACGAACCGGAGATTGAGCTCGGCAGCGACACGCTGCACCCTGATGGCGCCGCTCCAACCAGACCAAGCGACACGTTGGAATAGGTCGCGAACGAGTCGCCGATCAGCGAGACGATTTGGTTGGTGAGGTCAGTCCGGGTTCGAATTGAACGGCGGAGGGCTATAGCTGCCCGCAACCCCAGCGTCCAAGAGCGAGCCCGTTCCAGAAAACTGGCCATATAGGTTCAGCTCGCCAGCGTCCAGCGCGATCACGGTTACGCCGTTGGCGATAAGCGCGGCCGCCGTACTCGAAACGCTGACTCCGCCTGCCGCGGTCGGATGAGACGTGTCGTGCGCCGGCGCGTCGCCGACGATGACGGCGATTTTCTTGGCCCCGGCCTGCCAAGTCGTGGTCGTCGCCGCCTGGTCAAGAGCATAGAGCCCCTGCTCCGGAAAGTCGCCGCCGCCGCTTGCCGTGAAAGAGCTAAGCGCGCTTTGCGTCAGAGCGCTATTCGCCGTGATGTCCTGCGTAAGCTGGTAGTCGAACGCATCGTAGCCGTCGTTGGTTCTGTCCTTGTACTGCGCCGCGCCGGTGTGGACGGTGCCCAAAGCGCTCAATGCAGAGACGGTGCCCGCAAAGGCGGTCTGCACGGTGCTGATCTCGCCCGACATGCTGCCCGTCGTATCCAAGATAAACAGGACGTCGGCCGTGGCGCCGGTGGGCGCGCCGGCGGTGATCGTGCCGACCTTGTCGGTGATATCGATGATTCCGCCGATACCGACCGTGCCGGAAAACGTGGTTGGCGTAAGCGTGTCGGCCGAGGCCGGCGCAGCGGCAAACAACGCCGCCCCAGCGACGGACGTCAAAAACACACTTCTTATCATGTATAATCGATTAGACATAAGTGCACCCCTCTCGAGATAAGCCCCTGCAAAATCTGGGGAAACATCACCGCACCGCGGCAACGTATGACGCAACGGAAATGTTGTCAATTAGGTGTCTTTTTTCAGGATCGAGAATGGGTTTACAGCGCCAACTTGGGGTCCGAGGCGATTTAGATGTGCTCTCCGACTCTGCTCTGAGGGCGCTAATGGCCAAAGCCCGTCGTGGCCGGCGGCGGCTATGGCGGATTGACAATGCAAATATCGAATTCCCTGAAAAGACAGCTCGCTAGCTCCTAGCGGGGCGCGTGCGCTTGCTTCGCCGGCTCTTGAGCACGAGCAGCCATCGCTTGGGACGAGATATGGACCAGTCGGTCAGCCCCGCAATAACGTTCCGGGCACGCCATTAAAACGGGCAAAAGTTGGGTGGCGAGATGACCGCAAAACTGGCGACGATATTTGTACAATACCTAAGGAAACAGCCCGCTTTGGATTTGTCCTATCAGATCCGGTCCAGTTCGGCGCTACTCAAAGTCGGAGACCGCGAATCGCCTGAGAGGCTCCACGCAGAGGGCGAGACTTCTGGATTTCACCTGCTCGGCGGCGCCGTAAAAAGCGGACGCGCTCAATGCCCGCGCTTCAAAGCAGAAAAGCCGCCCCAAGGGCGGCTTTTCGCGTTGTTTGTTTCGAGGCAATCAGGCCAGCGAAGACGTCGTGACCGCCATCTTCTTGCGATAACCCATATAGCCGAGCGCAGCGAAGCCAATCAGCATCGCCGCCCAGGTGGACGGCTCCGGAACCGCGCCGCCAGTGACGCGGATCGTGTCCGACTCCATGGCCAAGAGCGTCCCATCGGCGAAGAGTCCGACGTGAACGAGCACGTCCCGGCATGGGTCCCGGTGATGCTGACGGGACCGAAGCTGAACGAACGGTCTATGGAGCGGTCGAACGAGCCGCTGATCGAGCTTGGCAACGACACGCGAGCAGTCCGACGGCGCCGCTCCGACGAGACCAAGCGACACAGTCGAATAGGTGAAGAACGACTCACCGACTCAGCAACGATCGCAGCCGTGAGGTCGGCCGGATTGGTAAAATCGCGGAGCGAGCCGTTAACGCCCATCGACAACAGCGCCGGTCGAGGCGTCGAATTGGCCGAAGTCGTCAAGACCAGGGCCTGAGGAGGCGTTGAGCGCGATCATGGTGACAGCGCTGCCTGTGAGCGTCGTCGCCGTGCTGCCGACGCTAACGCCGCCCGCGGCGACCGGGTGATCGGGCTCGCTATGAGCCGGCGCGTCGCCAACAATGACTTCGATTTTCTTCGCCCCTGCGCGCCATCCGGTGGCCGGATCGGTGGTCGCTGAGTCAGAGCAAACAAACCCTGCTCGGGGGTGTCGCCGCCGCCGCTGGCGCTAAACCCGTCGATCGCGGTTTGCGTCAACGCGCTATTGGTGGTGATCGCCTGGTTCAGCTCGTAGTCGAATCCGTCAGAAGGGCTGTTGGTCGCGTCTTTGTACTGACCCGCCCCGGTCGCGATGCTGCCGAACGCGCTCAGCGCCGAGACCGTTCCCGACAGAGCGGTTTTCACATTGCCAATGGCGCTTCCCATGCTCCCCGTCGTGTCGACGAGAAACATAACGTCCGCTAAAGCCGTGGTCGGGCGAGCCCGCGCTGATCGGCCGACCTTATCGGTGATGTCAATCACGCCGCCTACGCCGACCGTGCCGGAGAACGTATCAGGCGTCAGCGAATCGGCCAAGGCTGGAGCTGGAGCGGCAAGCAGCAACGCCATGCCCGCGGCAGAAGACAAAAGAACAGCTTGAGCCGTCTGTAGTTTATTGGGCATAAGTCATACCCTCTCAAGATAAGCTCTTGTAATATTTGCGAAAATTCAACCCGCACAGGTTATAGCGTATGACGCAAGCGGAAATATTGTCAATTGCGTATAAATACCCGGTCACTGTCTGCTTGTCCGACCAAATTCGGTCCAGCAAGACGCGATAGCCAGCTCAGGACGTGCGCATTATTTGATAGGTTCTGTCCCGGAAATCGAGCTCCGCGCCTCTCGCCGTTCTCAGGACTTTGTTGTCGGGTGCAGCGGCACGGTGGCGACAAACGAGGAGCCCTGGTTGACGCGGCTGGTGATCGTCAGCCTGCCGCGGTGGCGGGTCAGGATATGCTTGACGATGGCGAGGCCGAGACCAGTCCCATTCTTGGCGCGGCTCTGGGTCGCGTCGACACGGTAGAATCGCTCCGTGAGCCGCGGCAGGTGCTCGGGCGCAATGCCGTGCCCGTAGTCGCGCACGCTGAGGCTGCCTTCCTTTTCCGTCGCCGACACGACGACATCCACCACCCCGGCGACGTCCGAATCGATGCGAATTCCGTATTTGATGGCGTTCTCGATCAGGTTCTCGGCCACGCGCAAGAGTTCGTCGCGGTCGCCGGTCACCATCACCGGCTCCGCCGCGCTGAGACGGACCTCAACGCCGAGATCCTTGGCCATCGGGGTCAGGGCGTCGACGACGCCGCGGGTCGTCTGCGCCAGGTCGACGACGGTTTCGGGCCGCATGTGCTGCTTCTGCTCGATGCGCGAGAGCGACAGCAGATCTTCGATCAGCCGGGCCATGCGACGCCCCTGTTCGCGCATGATAACGAGAAACCGGTCGCGCGCCTTGGGGTCGTCGCGGGCGGAGCCCTGCAAGGTCTCGATGAAGCCCACCAGCGAAGCGAGCGGCGTGCGCAACTCGTGACTGGCGTTGGCGATGAAGTCGACGCGCAGCCGTTCGACGCGCCGGGCTTCGGTCTGGTCGCGCAGGGTGATGAGCGTCGCGACGACGGCGCCGTCGGACGCGGGGAGCGGCGCAACGCAGACGTCGAACAGCCGTTCGACCGGCACACGCTCGCTCCACTGCACCGTCTCGGCTTCGCCGCTCGCCATCACCCGGCGGCGCGCATCAATGACGTCGGGCGCGCGCAATCCAAGCACGAACGGATCGCCGACCCTGAGGCCAGGCAGCAGATCCAGCGCCGGTTTGTTGGCCGCCGCCGCGCGCTCGTCCGGACCCACGATCACCGCGGGCTCCGGCATGGCGCCGACCAGTTGCGCCGCGAACGGCGATCTGACCAACTCGGCAAGATCTTTCGCCTCGGAACTGCTCATCGCGGGCTCGCTAGCCGTCCACCCGGGCCGACATCGTTTCGCGCAGCGAACGCCATCGCCGCACAGCCTCGACGATTCCCAGCATCGTCATAGCGGCGGCGAAGGGAACCACATAGTAAATACCGCGAAAGAGCAGGAGCGAGGCCAGCACCGCATCCTGAGAACCGCCAACGCCTTGCAAAATCGTCGCTTCGAAAACGCCGATGCCGCCAGGGGCGTGGCTGGCGATGCCCAGCATCGAGGCGAATGAATAGAGCGTAGCGAAGGTTGGAAAACCAATCTGGTTCTCGCGCGGCAACAGAACATAGAGCGCCGCCGAGGCCGAGCAGATGTCAATGACGCCAAGCGCCATTTGCCCAAGCGTCAGCCGTGGGCCCGGAAGCTTGAAAGCGCCGACAACCGCCGCGCGCCGCAATCGCATGCGGGTTATCCAGGCAAAATAGACGAGCAGCGCGACAATCACGCAGGCGCCGATCAGGCGATTGGCGAGCGGATGAAAATGATCCAGCTCGGCGATCGGATCGGACGCCGCAAGGAATCCCGATCCGACCACCAGTCCCATGCCGAGCCAGAACGTGATCCCGGCCACGACCGTGAGGCTTGCGATCTTGCCGGCCGAGAGCCCCGCCGGTCCATAGATCCAGTAGCGGACCGCGCCCCCTGTCACCAAAGGGAAGCCGAGCGTGAACGAAAGCGCGTAGCTGGCGAAGGACGCCAGCGCCGTCAGCCGATAGGGAACCTTGATGTGAAGATGGCGGAGCGCCAGTCCGTCATAGCCGGTGAGCGCGAGATAGCTCAGCGCGGTGAAGCCGAACGAGAGCAGGATCTGATCGCTGCCCGTCCCGGCGATCGCGGCCTTGAACTTGCCCGGATCGATGCGGCTGATCGTCCGCACAAAAACCGTGAGCGAGACGGCGATGATAAGGACGCTCGCCCCAAGGCCGAGCCGCTTGATCGTTTTTCGCCGATGGCTAACCCACTCGATCAGGCGCTCAAGGAGCGACTGCGGCTTCGGGGGCGGCGCTTCCACCGGCGCCCAGGTTGAAACCGGGCGTCGTTCCTGGGCTTGCGCCATTCCTGATCCTGTCACCGCCGCCGCCTATAGGACCCTATCCCTTGAGTCGCAAGCGGCGCGGTATTTACGCCGTCAACCGACCGCGATCCGTTGTTTGGTAGCCCAGGACCGGTAGGCTGCGTCTGCGAGCAGCAGCGCCTTGAGGCCGTCTTCGCCGTCGGGATGGGGCTTCTTTCCGGATTTCACGGCGCTGACGAACGCATCAAGCTCGTTGCGATAGGCCGTCTCGTACCGCTCGAGGAAGAAGTTGAGCGCCTTGTCGCTGGTGAATCCGTTCGCGCCGGCGAACTCGACCGTCGTCTCGCGCACGTTCGCGGCGTGAACCATGCCCTTCACGCCATGCGCCTCGACCCGCTGATCGTAGCCGTAAGCCGCACGCCGCGAATTGGAGATCTGCGCCACCTTGCCGGACGCCGTCTCCATGATGACAATTGCGGTGTCGATGTCGCCGACGTCGCCGATCGCCTTGTCGACCAGCGCCGACCCCATCGCGCTCACCGCGACCGGCTCCTCGCCGAGAATGAACCGCGCGAGATCAAAGTCGTGGATCATCATGTCGCGAAACAGGCCGCCGGAGCGCTCGATATAGGAGATCGGGGGCGGTCCGGGATCGCGCGAGGTGATCGAGACGATTTCGAGAGCGCCGATCGCGCCTTCCACGACGCGCTTGCGCAGCGCCGAAAAATTGGGATCGAAGCGGCGATTGAAGCCGACCATCAGCGTCGCGCCGGTCTGCTTGACCACGTCGAGACACGCGCGGACACGATCGACGTCGAGATGGATCGGCTTCTCGCAAAAAATCGCCTTCCTGGCGCGAGCGGCCCTCTCGATGAGATCGGCGTGGGTGTCGGTGGGCGAGCAGATGGCGACAGCGTCGACGTCCTTGGAGGCAAGGATCGCATCGATGTCGGCGACTTTGGCGCCGGTCGCCTTCGCCAAGGCGGCGGCCGCTGCCGGGTCAGCGTCGGCGACGAATGCGACCTGACTATCGGAACGCGCCGCGACGTTGCCGCCATGGATCTTGCCGATCCGACCCGCTCCGATAACTCCAAATCGCATGCTTTCCTCCTATAGGGCGTCGATTGATCACGACGCGCGCCTCGGCACGAAAAAGAATATACGTTCCATATTGACTTGGGAATAGAATTTTTGTTTCATTCTGAAGACCCAGAACGGCGCCGAGCTGCGCGCTGCGGAAAAGCTTTAGGAGCAAACGTCCATGGCCAAGACCCTCGCGCCCGAGGCTGACGCGTCCGCGCGACCTTCCTACCGAGGGCCGGCAAATCTGAACGGCAAGGTCGCGATCGTCACTGGCGGCACGCAAGGCCTGGGCGAGGCCATCGCGCGGCTGTTCGCCGAGCGCGGGGCCGCGGGGATTGTGACTTGCGGGCGGAACGCGAAGAGCGGCGAGCGGGTCGCGAATGAAATTTCGGCGGCCGGTTGTCCGACTGTGTTTGTCCAGGCGGACCTTGCGAAGGTCGCCGAGTGCCGCAACGTGGTCGCCAAGGCGGACGAGCGCTTCGGCCGTGTCGACGCGCTGGTCAACGCGGCCGCGCTCACCGATCGCGGCAATATTTTCGACACCACCGAGGAGCGATACAACGAGATCTTCGATGTGAACGTACGCGCTCCATTCTTCCTTATTCAGGAGAGCGTGCGCATCATGCGGCGGGAGAACAATCGCCGGCTCGATCGTCAACATCCAATCGATGTCGGCGCACGGCGGTCAGCCCTTCATCACCGCCTATTGCGCCTCCAAGGGCGCGCTGGCCACCTTGACCCGCAACGTCGCCCACTCGCTCTTGAACTTTCGCATTCGCGTCAACGGCCTCAATATCGGCTGGATGTCGACGCCGGGCGAGGATCGCATCATGAAGACCTACCACGGCGCCAAGGACGGCTGGCTCGACGAGGCCGTCAAAAAGAAGCCTTTCGGGCGCTTGATCGATCCGAAAGAAGTGGCGCGCGCTTGCGCTTATCTCTGCTCGGACGAATCCGGGCTGATGACCGGCTCCAACATCGACTTCGACCAGAACGTCGTCGGCACGGGCGACCCGCCGCTCGAAGCCTGAGTCGGAGTCGCGCGTGGCGCTCCGATCCCATCCTCGACGTCATCACCATCGGCCGCTCGTCGGTCGACCTCTATGGCGCGCAGGTCGGCGGCCGTCTGGAGGACATGGCGAGCTTCTCCAAGGCGGTCGGCGGCTGCCCGACCAACATCGCCATCGGCACCGCGCGGCTCGGCCTGAAAAGCGGACTTATCACCCGTGTCGGCGACGAGCACATGGGCCGGTTCATCCGCGAGCAATGCGCGCGCGAGGGCGTCGACGTCGCCGGCGTTCAAGACCGATCCGGTCCGCCTCACCGCGCTCGTGCTGCTCGGCATCCGCGACGAAAAGACCTTCCCGCTCATTTTCTATCGCGACAATTGCGCCGACAGCGCGCTCGACGAAGGCGATATCGATCCTGACTATATCGAAAGCGCCAAGGCGGTGCTGGTGAGCGGCACGCATTTCGCGCGCGCCAACACGGCCGCCGCGCAGCGGAAGGCGATGGGAATCGCGCGCGCCGCCGGGCGCAAGGTCGTGTTCGACATCGACTACCGGCCGAACCTGTGGGGGCTCGCCGGCCATGGCGCGGGCGAGGAGCGCTACATCAAGTCGGGCGAGGTCACGAAGAGTCTGAGCGACATCTTAGCCCAATGCGATCTCATCGTCGGCACCGAAGAGGAGATGATGATCGCAGGCGGAGCCGACGACCCGCTCGCGGCGCTCAAAGCCGTGCGCGCCACGAGCCACGCGACGCTGGTGCTCAAGCGCGGCCCGATGGGCTGCGTCGTATTCCCCGACGCTATTCCCGATTCGCTCGAGGAAGGCGTCAAGGGACCAGGCTTTCCGGTCGAAGTCTATAATGTGCTCGGCGCCGGCGACGCCTTCATGTCGGGGTTTCTGCGCGGCTGGCTGCGCGACGAGCCGCTCGAGACCTGCTGCGCCTACGCCAACGCCAACGGGGCTTTCGCCGTCTCGCGCCTCCTGTGCTCGGCCGAATATCCGACCTGGGCCGAGCTTAGCCGCTTCCTCGAACATGGCTCGCCTGAGCGCGCATTGCGCCGCGACGAGGCGCTCAATCACATCCACTGGGCGACGACGCGCCGAAGCGAGCCGCCCACGATCATGGCGTTCGCGATCGACCATCGGGCCCAACTCGAGAAGATCGCCGACGCCGCCGGGCAGCCCTCGCGAGCGGATCAGCGACTTCAAGCTGCTCGCCGTCGAGGCCGCCGCCAAGGTCGCGGCGGGACGCCCCGGCTATGGCATGCTGCTCGACGGCAAATATGGGCGCGAGGCGCTGTTTCGCGCCGTCGACCATGACTTCTGGATCGGCCGGCCGGTCGAGGAGCCGGGCTCGCGTCCGCTCGAGTTCGAGTTCGGCGGCTCGCTCGGGCGCCAAGCTCGTCGAATGGCCGGTTGCCCATACGATCAAGTGCCTGTGCTTCTATCACCCTGACGATCCGCCGGAGATGAAGGCGCGGCAGGAGCGCGAGCTCTTGCGCCTGCACGACGCCGCGCGCACGCTCGAGCGCGAATTGTTGATTGAGATCATCGCGAGCAAGA
The DNA here is from genome assembly GCA_963762335.1 of uncultured Alphaproteobacteria bacterium. Lineage (GTDB taxonomy): Bacteria > Pseudomonadota > Alphaproteobacteria > Rhizobiales > Beijerinckiaceae > Roseiarcus. The sequence goes on from CAVXKU010000024.1 coordinate 149,672, forward strand.
ACGGTCCGGTCGACGACCGAACGACCGCGCGGGTGATCGAGCGGCTTTACGAGATTGGCGTCAAGCCCGACTGGTGGAAGTTGGAAGGCCAGCCCGACAAGAATGCGTGGGATAACGTCGCCCAGGCGATCGAGACCGGCGATCCCTTATGCCGCGGCGTGTTGCTGCTCGGGCTCGAGGCGCCGGAAAAGGATCTGGCGCAGGCCTTCGCACTGGCGCACAATTGCGGCGTGGTTAAAGGCTTCGCGGTCGGACGCACGATCTTCGCCGAACCGGCGGTCGAGTGGTTCGCGGGCCGTATCGACGATCGCGAGGCGGTTGATCGCATGGCCAGCGCGTTCATGCGGTTGGGTGATCTCTGGCGCGCTTCCGCCCGCGCGGGGTAGACGACGCGGTAGCGGCGACCAGATCGTCGCTAAGCAATGAACATTGATTGAAGCGGGGAAGCGCCATGACAACGATCCGGTTGACCGCCGCCCAAGCGATGGTTCGCTTTCTCGCGCGCCCAGCATGTCGAAATGGACGGACGCAGGCAGCGCCTGTTCGAAGGCGTCTTTGCGATCTTCGGGCACGGCAATGTGGCGGGCATGGGCGAAGCGCTCTACGGCGCTCGCGACGCCCTGCCGACCTATCGCGCCCATAACGAGCAGGCGATGGCGCATGCCGCGATCGCCTTCGCCAAGGCCTCGCGCCGCCAGCGGATGATGGCCTGCACCACCTCGATCGGCCCTGGCGCGACCAACATGGTCACCGCCGCGGCGGTCGCGCATGTCAATCGGCTGCCCGTGCTCCTGATTCCCGGCGACGTGTTCGCCAACCGCAGGCCCGATCCCGTCCTGCAACAGGTCGAGGATTTCGGCGACGGGACGGTGAGCGCCAATGATTGCTTCCGTCCGGTGTCGCGCTATTTCGACCGCATCACCCGTCCCGAGCAGATCGTGCCGGCGCTCAGTCGCGCGATCTCCGTCCTGACCGATCCGGCCGAGTGCGGGCCGGTGACGCTCGCCTTCTGCCAGGACGTGCAGACCGAGGCCTATGACTATCCGGCGAGCTTCTTCGACGAACGCGTGCATCACATGCGCCGCATCGCGCCCGATTCGCGCGAGGTCGACGAAGCGGCGGCGCTCTTGAAACAGGCGAAGAAGCCTTTCGTTGTCTGTGGCGGCGGCGTCCTTTATTCCGACGCCGAACGGGAGCTGATCGACTTCTGCGCCAGCCGTGGAATTCCGGTTGGCGAGACGCAGGCCGGCAAGTCGGCGACGCCGGTCGATCATCCCTTGGCCATGGGCGCGGTCGGCGTCACCGGGACCGGCGCGGCCAACGCGCTCGCCTCGCAAGCGGACGTGATCGTCGGCGTCGGCACGCGGTTCGCTGACTTCACCACCGGCTCCTGGGCTTTGTTCAAGAACCCGAACCGGCGATTGATCAGCCTCAACGTCCAGCCCTTCGATGCGGCCAAGCATCAGGCTTTGTCCGTCGTCGGCGACGCCCGGACAGCGCTTGCCGCGCTCGATTCCAAGCTCGACGCCTGGAAGGCGCCGCGCGCCTGGAGCGACGAAGCCGCGAAGGCCAAGGCCGAATGGGAGACGACCGCCGCCCGCTACATTGCGCCGACCAACGCGCCGGCGCCGACCGACGCCGAAGTGCTCGGCGCGCTCATGCGCGCGGGCGAGAAGTCGGACGTCGTCGTCTGCGCCTCTGGCGGACTGCCGGGCGAATTGCACAAGCTGTGGCGAGCGGGCGCGCCGCTCGGCTACCATCTCGAATACGGCTATTCGTGCATGGGCTACGAGATCGCCGGCGGGATCGGCGTCAAGATGGCTCTGCCGGACCGGGAAGTGTTGGTGGTCCTCGGCGACGGTTCGTATCTCATGATGAATTCGGAGATCGCCACGTCCGTGATGCTGGGGAAGAAGCTCATCATCGTCGTCAACGACAATCGCGGCTTTGGCTGCATCAACCGGCTGCAGCAGGCGACGGGGGGCGCGCCGTTCAACAATCTTCTGCGCGACGTGCGGCATGAGGCGATGCCGGAGGTCGACTTCGTCGCCCACGCGCGCGCGCTCGGAGCAGAAGCGGTGAAGGTCAAGTCGATCGCGGACCTGGAGACGGCGTTCAAAACGCGCGCGCACGGCAAAGTCGACCCAGGTGATTGTCATCGACACCGATCCCATGGGATCGACCGACGCCGGCGGCTTCTGGTGGGACGTCGCCGTTCCGGCGGTCTCCGAGCGGAAGGAAGTCGACGCCGCGCGCCGCGACTACGAGGAGGCGCGCAAGCTACAAAGGGTCGGAGACTTAGCCATGAGCATTCGCATCGGCGCCAATCCGATCGGCTGGACCAACGACGACTTGCAGGAAATCGGCGGCGACACGCCGCTCGAGACTTGTCTCGCTGAGGCAAAAGAGGCGGGCGTCGTCGGCATCGAAAAGGGCCACAAGATGCCCAACGATGGCGCGGCGCTCAAGGACAAGCTCGCCGAGTTCGGCCTGACCTTCGTCGGCGGCTGGTATTCGATCGAATTGCTCAAGCGCTCGGCGCGCGACGAGTTCAAGGCGGCGAAATCGCATATCGCCATGGTCAAAGGCGCCGGGACCGACATCTTTATCGTCGCCGAAACTTCGAACGCGATCCATGGCGACCGGTCGAAGCCGTTGTCCGAGCGCCCGCGTCTGCACAAAGGCGACTGGGCCGGGTACGGCGCCAAGATGACCGAGTTCGCGGAGCGGCTGGCCGACGAGGGGCTCAAGCTTTGCTATCATCATCATATGGGCACGATCATCCAGTCGGAACGCGACATCGACGCGCTGATGGCCCACACCAAGCCGCCCGGTGCATTTGCTGCTCGACACCGGTCATGCGCGCTGGGGCGGCGCCGATCCGGCTGGGCTCGCGCGCGCCTATCGTTCGCGCATCGGCCACGTGCACTGCAAGGATGTGCGCGAGGCGCAAGATGCGCGAATCCAACGCCGGCGATTGGAGCTTCCTCGAATTCGATCCTGGGCCAGGGCAAGGAGCTCGGCGTCTATACCGTGCCGGGCGACGGCGCGGTCGACTATGTCTCGGTGTTCGAGGAGCTTAAGGGCTATTCCGGCTGGGTCGTGCTCGAAGCCGAGCAGGACCCGAAGAAGGCCCCTGCCCTGCCCTACGCGAAAAAGGGCGTCGCCCACATCCGCGCCGCGCTGAAGGAAGCGGGATTGGCGTAATCTCCCCTCTCCCCTCATCCGTCGCCTTCGGCGGCGCCTTCTCCCAACGGGAAAAGGGACGCTAAGGATTGGAGGTTTGCATCATGGCGCAATCGAAACTGCTCGTTCATCCGGCAACTCATCGCCGCCGACGGCGTCGGTCATCGCATCACCCCGGCCAGCGCCGGATGGCGCTATGTCGGCTTCGAGACTCGGACGCTGAAACAGGGCGCGAAGTCCAAGCTCGACACGGGCGGCGACGAGGTCTGCGTTGTGATCCTCTCAGGCAAAGCGCGCGTGACCGCGGACGGCTTCAATTCCGGAACCATCGGCGAGCGGGCAAACGTGTTCGACGGACTCCCCTGGTCGGTCTACCTGCCCCCGCATAGCGCCGCGACCATCGAAGCCGCGACGGACTGCGACGTGGCTTTGTGCTCGGCGCCGGCGACCGGCAAGTTCAAGGCCCGCGTCATCAAGCCGGGCGACGTCGGCACGCTCACCCGCGGAAGCGGCTCGAACACGCGTCATGTCCGCAATGTTCTGCCCGAAGACGCCGAGGCCGAGAGCGTGCTGGTGGTCGAAGTCATCACGCCCGGCGGCAACTGGTCGAGCTATCCGCCGCACAAGCATGATCGCGACGCGCTGCCGGACGAATCCTATCTCGAGGAGACCTACTATCACCGCCTGAAGCCCGCGCAGGGCTTCGCCTTTCAACGCGTCTACACCGACGATCGTTCGCTCGACGAAACACTGGCGGTCACCGACGGCGACGTCGTGCTGGTGCCGAAAGGCTACCATCCGGTCGCCGCCCCGCACGGCTACGATCTCTTCTATCTCAACGTCATGGCGGGGCCGAAGCGCGTCTGGCGCTTTCACAATGATCCGGCGCACGAGTGGCTGATGAAACAGCCTCCGGCTTGACGCCGCAGTTGATCACTTAGGCCCGTCGTTTGCTGACGGCAGGCTTTGTCCCTTGCCTCCCAGAGCGACGCTTTTTCGTTGTTGAGGTCAGCTTCGTCACCCTCACAGACAATTCGTCCTTGGTCTTCCCGCCAAACCCGGCCTCGCGCAGCGCCTGCTCGACACGGGCGTTATAGCCGCGCCCACTCGCCTTGATGCTTGCGACGACGTCCGACGCCAAGCGGAACCCAATATGGACTTTCGGCGCCTCAACCTTCGGACGACCGAGTTTGCGGCGAAACTCCGCTATGGCTTCAATGAGTTCGGGCATCGCCTCGCGCACGGGCCGCATGCCCCTGAAATCCTCGCGGGTCAGTTCCCGCACCTCGCCCTCTTCATCGGTCAGCGCCGGCCTTTTCTTCGGCATAGAACTTCTCCTCGCGCCTGTTGGCTTTACGAAAACTGATGATCCGAAACGCATCGCCGCGAATGCAGAAGCAAACGACGTGAAGCCGGCCGTGCATGGGCGCATACGCAAGGTATCGCCTCTCGCTGTAGGATTGGCGTTGATCCTCGATCGTGTGCGCCGCGTCCCAATCCAGATCGGCGGTGACGTCGAAGGACAGCCCGCGGTCGTTGGCGTTCCTCGCGCTTTTTGCCGGATCAAACTCGATCTTCACACATTATTGTAGCAACAACAACGAGACTGATCAACCGACAAGAGCAACGCTGACTCGACGTAGGCCACTCCCATCGTTAGCGAAGCAACTATCTTGGTCGACAAAAGGGAGGACGCTTTGAGCGAGACCAATAGCCAAGCCGGCAAGCCCCAGCGCGTGCTCGTCGTCGGCCTCGGCGCCAGGGGCATGAGCCACGCCCACGCCTACCAGGCGATCGACGGCTTCGAACTCGTAGGCTTATGCATCGTTTTTGCGGCCGACGAAAGCATGCGAACCGGACAGGTCGTGAAGCTGTGACGACCTCCAAACAAACGCCGTCGCTGACATTCATCACGGAGACGTCGCCGAGCGAAGCGACCGTCCGCGCCATCGAATCCGGACTGACCGCGCATGCCACGGGGCTTGGCTTCCGAACAGACTGGTCGCCGCGCTGGATCGTTGGCCGCGATGAAGGCGAAGTCGTTCAGGCCGGAATTCGCTTCGTGCTGGCGTTCGAGTGGCTGTTCGTCAATTGGCTGTGGGTTGCCGACCCTTATCGGAAGCATGGAATCGGCTCGCAACTCATGGCCGCCGCGGAAGCAGCCGCGCGAGAGCACGGCTGTCGCGCGGCCTATCTCGACACCTTCACGTTTCAGGCGCCGAAGTTTTACGAGCGGCTCGGTTATCGGGAGTTCGGCCGGCTCAATGATTTTCCGCCCGGCCATGCGCGCATCTGGTTTTCGAAAGCGCTTCGCTGATTCGATGCCGCGACGCGCAGTCTTCCTTCTCCCTCCGGGAGAAGGTGGCGCAATAGGGCGTCGAAGGACGCCCGTCCTTCGAGGGGCTATGGCGCCGGATGAGGGCGCGCCTCGCGATCGAACCCTCGCCCCAACCCCTCTCCCGTAGGAGAGGGAAGCGACGCCTCCGCCCAAGCCCCCAGCCTACGCCGCATTCCTGCCTTTGCGGCCTTCGACTTCGGTGATGAACGCGGCGACGGATCGCCCGATCGTCTCGGGATGATCTTCCTGCAGAAAATGAATGCCGTCGCCGAGCTTGACGAACCGGCAGTCGTTGAGCTTGCCGGCGAGCTCTTCCGCGAAGGCTGGCGGGACCAGCGCGCCGGGCTCTGCGGCGAACAGAAGCTTCGGATAGGTCGAGGCGGCGAGCGCCGCATGCGCGCGTTCCATCATCGCGTAGACGTCGGCGGGCTCGCCGGCGATCGGCATCTCGTTCGGGAAGCGCCAGGTCGGCCGCCGCGACTGCGGCGTCGGGAAGGGCGCGCGATAGACCGCCATCTCTTCGTCGGTGAGCTTGCGCCGCATGCCGCCCGGCAGCACCCGCTCGACGAAGACGTTGTTCTTCGAGGATCAATTTCTCCCCTTCGCCGGGGGTGCGGAACTTGCGGAAGATCTCGCGCGCCTTCGAGCCTCGCACGAAACGCTTCCCAGGTCGGGAATGGGCCAGACGAACTCCATGAACGCGAGGCCGCGCACGAAATCCGGGCGGCGCTCGGCGAGGTGAAAGGCAAGCGCCGTTCCCCAATCCTGCGCGACGAGATAGGCCGAGCCGATCCCGGCTTTGGCGATGAACGCGTCGAGATAGCGCACATGATCCTCGACGCGATAGGCGATGTCCGGCTTGCCCGACTGACCGAAGCCGATGAGATCGGGCGCGATGCAATGGGCGACCGGCGCGACGAGGGGATGATGTTGCGCCAGATGTAGGACGAGGTCGGATTGCCGTGCAGGAAGAGCGCGACCGGCGCATCGCGCGAGCCCGCCTCCCGATAGGCCATCTCGGAATCGAGGACGGAAAGCTTGGGCAGGCTGATGTCGTTCATGGCGAGGGCTCCTTGAACACGGTTGCGAAAACGATGCGCTTGAAGCGCTCGAGCGGTTCGGCGTTGCGCTCGACTTTCATGCGCAGGATGGCGCCCTCCCAGGAGGAGAGCAGGAATTCGGCGAGGTCGTGCGGAGCGAAGGTCTCGGCGATTTCGCCAGCCGCCTGCCCTTCCGCGATGCAGGCGGCGAAGGGCGCGCGCCATTCGGCGAAGATCTCGGCGAGCCGGGTCCGCAGCATCTCGCTTTGCGGCGCGGCCTCCAGACTGAAATCGCCGATCAGGCAGCCGCGGCTGAATTCGGCCTCGACGAGCCGATCGGTGATGATGTCGAGATAGCGCCTCAGCCGTTCGCGCGGGCGACGGTTTGCGTCGTCCAGCACCTCGGCGACGAGCCGTTTCGAGGTCGTCGAAATACAGGTCGAGCACCTCGCGCGCGAACTCTTCCTTCGAGCGGAAGTGGTTGGTGAAGGAGCCCTGCGGGGCTGAGCGCCTCGGCGACGATGTCGCGCACCCCTGCCCCGACGTAGCCTTTGTCGAACATGACCTTGAGGCCGGCTTTGAGGATGCGATCGCGGTTTGACGGCTTGGGCATCTGATATAATACGTACGTACGTATTATATCATCAAGTGATTTTTCCCGACATTTTCTTTCCGGTGAACGGAATTTCGAGTATCATGCTCTGAATTGAGGAAACACGAGTTGGCGCGACGAGATCGGGTCGAATGGGTCCGACGCCACCCAGCGCGCTGGCTCGAATGAGGGCATTCCACCCAGGCGCCGATATCCTCTCGCTCAGGAGAATTTTTTTTATTCCAATCGGCCGTAACCCATTGAAAAGTCCCGATTTCGGAAAAATAAACGCTAGTAAACGTCAGTAAATTTACTAACGCTTACTAGCGTTTACCTAGCATTTATTGGCGTTTACTCGCATTTATTTCCGCTGAGAGCGCGTCATTCAGACAACGTGAGCTCTCCTCGATCCGAGCTTGCCGGCCACGCCGTTTGCGCGTCATATCGCGCCGACAAACTCGAGGGAGGATCCCGTGGATCTCGGCGTCACCGACAAAGTCCGTCCGCTCATCGCCGCCGTCCGGGCGATGGTGCGCGACGAGATCATGCCGCTCGAGGAGGAATACCACGGCGAGGTCGGGCGCGAGGGCGACCGCTTCAAGCCGACCAAGCGCTTTATCGAGATCCGCGAATCTCTCGAAGGCCAAGGCGCAAGCCAAGGGCCTGTGGAACTTCTGGCTGACCGCTTCCGACAAAGGCTATGGCCTCACCACCGTCGAATACGCCTATCTCGCCGAGGAAATGGGCTGGTCGCCGCTCGCCTCCGAGGTCTTCAACTGCTCCGCCCCCGACACCGGCAACATGGAGGTGATCGAGCGCTTCGGCTCGCCCGAGCAGAAGGCGCGCTGGCTGCCTGATCTTCTCGAGGGCCGCGCCCGTTCCGCCTATCTCATGACCGAGCCCGGGGTCGCCTCGTCCGATGCGACCAATATCGCCATGGACGCGCGGCTCGAAGGCGACGAATGGGTGCTCAACGGCGAGAAATGGTGGTCGTCCGGCGCCGGCGATCCGCGCTGCTCGCTCTACATCACCATGGCGCTGACCGACCCGGACGCCACGCCGCACGCGCGTCATTCGATGCTGTTCGTGCCGGCTGCGACGAAGGGCATCGAGGTCTTGAGAGCGATGAAGGTCTATGGCGACGACGACGCGCCGCACGGCCACATGCACATCCGCTTTCGCGATGTCCGGCTGCCTAAGGACGCCATGATTCTTGGCCGGGGGCGCGGCTTCGAAATCGCGCAGGGGCGGCTCGGACCCGGACGAATCCACCATTGCATGCGCGCGATCGGCCAGGCCGAGCGAGCGCTCGAGGCGATGTGCCGCCGCGCCAGCGTGCGCACGGCGTTCGGCGACAAGTTGTCGCGGCTCGGCGCCAACCCCGACATCATCGCCGAAGCGCGAATGAGCATCGAAATGGCCCGCCTGCTTTGTCTCAAGGCGGCCTGGGCCATGGATACGCAAGGCGCGCGCGCGGCGGCGCCGCTCATCTCCCAGATCAAAGTGGTCGCGCCCCGGATCGCGCTCGAAGTGATCGATCAGGCCGTCCAGTTGCACGGCGCGGCGGGCGTCAGTCAGGACTTCCCGCTCGCCCGCATGTGGACCCATGTGCGCACTTTGCGCCTCGCCGACGGGCCCGACGCCGTGCATCGCCGCGTGATCGCGAAGGCCGAAATGAAGCGCTACACCAACGAGGCCGGCGCGAAGTGAGCGGCGCCTTCCCGGAGAATACGGGCGCGCTCGACGCCTGGGCCAGCGCCCATATCGAGGGCTGGAGCGGCCCGAGCGTGGTGAAAAAATTTCCCACCGGACAGTCGAACCCGACCTATCAGATCGAGACTGCGGGGGGCCGATACGTGCTGCGCCGCAAGCCGCCGGGCAAGCTTTTGAAAATGGCGCACATGATCGAGCGCGAGTTTCGCGTGCTGAAGGCGCTGGAGAGCGTCGGATATCCAGCCCCTCGCGCGATCGCGCTGTGCGAAGACGAAAGCGTCATCGGGACAGCCTTCTATCTCATGGCTTTCGTCGATGGCCGTATCCTGTGGGACCCGGCGTTGCCGGAGCTTGAGCGCGAAGATCGCGCGCAGATCTACGATTCCATGAACGCGGGTCTGGCGCGACTGCACTCGATCGACGTCGCGGCCGCGGGCCTCTCAGACTACGGCAAACCTGGCGGCTATTTCGCTCGGCAATACCAACGCTGGACGGATCAGTACCGGGCGAGCGCGACGGCGCCGATCGACGATATGGAGCGCCTCATCGCGTGGCTTGCCGACAAGGTTCCCGCCGCCGACGACGGCCGCGTTGCGCTGGTGCATGGCGACTGGCGCATCGACAACATGATCTTCGATTCCAACGCGCCGCGGCTGCTCGCGGTCCTCGATTGGGAACTGTCGACGCTCGGTCATCCCCTCGCGGACCTCGCCTACCAGTGCATGCAGTGGCGGCTTCCGAATGAGCGGTATCGCGGGTTGGGGGGCATTGACCGCGCAGCGACCGGCATACCAACCGAAGCCGAATATGTGGCCGCCTACTGCAAGCGCGCGGGGCTCGAGTCCATCCCCAACTGGACCTTCCTCATCGCCTTCAGCTTCTTTCGCAGCATCGCGATCCATCAGGGCGTCTACAAACGTTCGCTCGACGGCAATGCCTCGAATCCTGAACTCGCCCGGCAGGCGGGCGAGTCCGTGCCATTCGTGGCGCATATCGCTTGGGAGGGGGTCGAAGCCGCCGCTTAAGCCTCTTTTCCCACCTCGGCCGCTCCGGCGAAGCGCCGGCCGCCTTGCCGGCGCCGGCCGCGCATGCTAAGCGGCCGCCGACCCTGCGATGGGCTTCCAAGCGCATCGCCGCAGGCCCCGGAGAGGTGGCAGAGTGGTCGATCGCACCGCACTCGAAATGCGGAGTACGCGCAAGTGTACCGGGGGTTCGAATCCCTCCCTCTCCGCCAATCATTCCGCGCAACGCGTTGACAATTCATGGCTTGCACGCGCGAGGAAATCGCGCGGCACTGGCTTTAAGGAACATCCCTGTGAATAGCCCTGTTAAGCGCCTCAAGATCGAGCCTGTCGATGCAGCGGCGTTCTCGCCTTTCGGCCAACTTCTTCAGCCCCGGACGCCCGGGCAGGGTCGACAGGAGCTCATCGAAGAGTTGCAAAACAGCCGGACTTCTGCGCGGCCGCGACTTGCGATGGCCACGGTCGAGCCGAAGACGCTCCCGCTCACCGCGATCCAGATGGAGCGGCACGTCCATTCGTCGCAAGCCTTCATGCCGGTGGATTGCGCGAGTTATCTTGTGCTCGTTGCGCCGCATGGCGCCGACGAAATGCCCGACCTCAGCAAGATCCGCGCTTTTCGGGTGCCCGGCGACACAGGCATAAACTATCGCGCGGACACCTGGCACCATCCGCTGTCGGCGCTCGAGCGTCGGGGGCGCTTCGCGATCTTGACCTTCGTCGATGGAACCGCCTCGGACGAGCAGTTCGTCGACCTGCCCCAAGAGGTCGTCATCGAGGCGTGAAGGGTACGGCGCTACGCCCGATTGAGCTGTCCGATGACGGACAGCTGCTGATGCTAACAAGCGCTTAGTAGGCTACGACACAGATCGTGGACACGCCGGAGGGCTATGTCGTGTCCTTGCGAGATGCAACGACCTTATTTCTTTTGAATCTTGCTCAATCCGGATAGCTTGCGCTCATGCTGTTTCGTGATCAACCGTCCGGCGCTCTTGCTATCAGCCAAATAACCCACGCCTGGATCTCTGGCCAGATATTGCGCGCTTGGGACGGCAACGTGTCGGAAACGCTTAAGTTAGCGGCGGAACAGCACGACATCGGCTGGATCGACTGGGAGGCCGAGCCCACGTTCAACCCGGCAACCGGCCGGCCGCATCTGTTTCGCGAAATCGGCGCGTCGGCTCATGCGCCGATGTGGACGCGCGGCGTCGAGCGAGCGCTGGGCGGGTGGGGAACTCATGTGGCTCTCCTCATCTCGCGGCATGGCGGAATCATTTACCGTCGCTATACGGATCGCCACCGCATGGGCGAGGCAGACGTGGTTGCGGCGCAGAACTATTTGAACACCCAGGCGCCGATTGAAACCGCGTGGTCGCGAGCGCTCGGATTGAAAACTGTCGAATTGGAAAGAGAGACCGCCCTTCTCGCTTTCTCCGACACTTTATCTCTGGCGCTCTGCGGCGAGCTGAAGGCGCCTCTGGATTTAGAAGCGCCTGGCCGAGACGGAAGCTCGTTGGCCATTAGGGTCGCCGAGCGGCCCCAGCGTCCGTTCGAGTTCGTTGTCTCTCCCTGGCCTTTCCGCACGACTGAACTCGTGGTGGAAGGGCAGGCGCGTCCGCTGCCGGCCGCGCGCCGGTTTTCCGACGAAGGCGCCATGAGGACTTGGTTGGCGCTTCCCGAACGCGTCAACTTCAGCGCCCGCCTGGCGCCGGCGTGAACCGTCATCGAACCCAATGAGACGGCGGCGCCAACCTTGTTTGCGCGGCGCCCAGCGTTGTATTCGTTCAACAAGAGCTTCCATCTGGATAGCTCCCTTCACCTGATCCCCGTCGCTGCGGATACGTCCTCCGAGACGGTCTGGTCCTTCGGTCTCACTTCCTTCGCGCAGCGGCGCTTACGCCAGCCGCAACTGTCGTCGGATGCTCTGGTGCTCATCCCGTCCGCCTCGTGGGCCATCTCGAAAGACTGGAACGCCAAGCTCGCGGTGGAGACGCTTGGCCGCTGGTAGGAGGACGATCGGTTTGGTGAAGCGAGTCGCGACTGGGGGGTCCTGCCGATCGCAGCGCTGGAATACATCATTCCGGCTTGTCTGTTCGGGAGCGAGCAATTCGCGAACCTTCTGGGCAGGCCGGCGATCAATCTCCAGGGCTCGCACCTCAAGGTCTGGTCGACCGTCCCCGGCGCCAGCTTTCAATCAGTGGGGGACGAGCGCCACGCTGAAGGTGGGCTGACGCTTCTGAGCTGGGACCAAGCAGAGCTTCCTTGGAGGATGCGACAGCTTAACTAGAGGCTTGGCGGCGGCTTGTTCGGTTCGGCCTTCGCGCCCGCAGCCGACACGGGAGAAGGAAGTTTTGTGTCTGCGGTTGCGACCTTCACTTGGTCACCGGTTTGGGTCGATTCGAGGGGGCTATCGACGAGCCGGTCAGACATCGCGACGCCGAGACTCGATCTGCACCTTGTTTCCAAGATTGCGTCCGACGACGATCGGCTTCAGGGCGACCTTGTCGTCGGCGTCGAGAGCCGCGACCTGCATGCCCTTGGCGCCGAAGAAGAGCGCCGTTAGCGGAATGGTGAGGGTGTTCGGGTCGGCGGGAATGTGGAAATGAACTTCAGCGAAGGCGCCAGGCCAAAGCTTGCCGTCCGGGTTGTCCGCGTGGAGCTCGACCAGCGCGGTGCGCGAGCTCTCAACCAGCGCGTTTGACGTCGACACGAGCTGTGCTTCAAAGGTCTCCTTCTGGCCGGGCAGATGCAGCGTGGCCTTGATGCCCGGCGCCAGTTCGCCAAGGAAGGCTTGGGGCACGTTCACATAAATGCGCATCCGGTGGATGTCGGCGATCTGGAACAAGGCGCGTCCCGTATTGCCTCCGGCGTTGACGAGGTCGCCGATATCGACGTTGCGGGCCGTCACGACGCCATCGAATGGCGCTTTGATCTCCTCGAACGCCGTCAGCTCTTCGAGCCGCTTCACCGCGGCCTGCTGCGCCACAACATTCGCCTTTGCCACAGAGAGCGCCGCGGCTTGCGAGGCCGCGTTCAGGCGATCGTTATCGCCTTGCTGCTTGCTCTGCCACCCTTGAACGACGAGCTGCGACGTTCGCTGATCCGTTGCGTGCCCGAGCTCTGCGTTGGCCTGGGCTTGTTGAACCGCGGCCTGCAGCTGAACGAGCTGTCCCTTAGCCTGTTCGAGTTGTTGGTCGAGATCGGGCGCGGAGATCGTCGCCAGGATCTCGTCCTTGGTCACATGAGCGCCGATGTCCTTGTGCCAGGCCGTAATGTAGCCGCTGGCGCGGGCGAAGAGCGAACCGGTGTTAAATGCGGCAACGTTGCCAGGCAGCACCAGCTCTTGTTCTCCAGGTCCACGCTCAGGTTGCACGACTCGCACCGTCGGAGTGGTCTGCGCGTTGGTCCAGGCTGCGACCTCCTGTCGGCTCTTGGCGCGTTCGGTGATGCCGAAGAAGGCGAGGCCAGCCGCGCCGATCGCAAGAACGAAGACGACCAGCAAGACGCGACCCGTTTTAGGTTTGGGCGGAGTGGCGGTAGATTCAGAGGACATAACAGCTCCGGATCAGGCGTGAGACGGCAGCCCTAGGGGCTCCGCAGCATTGGCTTTGGCTTTATTGGGATTGGCTCGGTGAACGATTGAGAACACCGTCGGCACGAACAACAGCGTCGCGAAGGTCGCAAAAGTAAGACCGCCGATGACGGCGCGGCCCAATGGGGAGTTTTCGCCGGCCTCGATGGCCATTGGCGCCATGCCTATAATCATGGCGAGAGCGGTCATCAAAACCGGCCTGAAACGCGTCGCGCCAGCCTCGAGCGCGGCGTCGACGGCGTTCTTCCCCTCGTTGCATCTGTTCGCGGGCGAAGCTCACCACCAGGATGCTGTTCGCCGTCGCGACGCCCATGCACATGATCGCTCCAGTCAAGGCGGGAACGGACAGGCTCGTATGGGTGAGGAAGAGCATCCACGCGATTCCCGCCAACGCCGCGGGAAGCGCCGTGATGATCACGAACGGGTCGAGCCAGGACTGGAAATTTACGACAATCAGCAGATAGATCAGCACGATTGAGAAAGCCAAGCCGATCATCAGCTGCCAATAGGCGCTCTGCATCGTCGCCACTTGCCCGCGTATCGTAACGGTCGCCCCTTTGGGCAGTTCGCCGCTTGCGTCATCGACAATCTTCTGGACGTCTGCGGCGACGCCGCCAAGATCTGCGCTCTTGCGTCGTCGCATAGATGCTTACAACGTTGCGAATGTTGTAGTGCGAGTTAATGGCGTTAAGGGGCTCGGGTGAGAAGGTGGCCAGGCCGCCAAGCAACTGCTGCAAGTCGCTGGTCCTCAGCGGCACATTTTTCAGGTCTCCGAGCGTATCGATGCCGTACTGCGGGGTTTGGACCGAAATGGAGTAGGAGACGCCGTTCGTTGGGCTCAGCCAATAGGTTGGGGCGGTTTGAGTGCTGCCGGAAAGAGTTGTCTGAAGGCTGGTCGAGGCGTCGTTCTCGGTGAGCCCAACGACGCCAGCGAATTCGCGGTTGAAGTCGACCTTGAGAGCAGGATCCTGGAACGCTTCCTGAATACGCGGGTCGGCAATTCCGGGCACCTGACGAATTCTTCGTCAGAAGCTTGCCCGCAAAAGCGCGGCTCGCACTGAGATTGCTTCCTGAGATCTGGACGACGATCGGCGCGGGCGAGCCAAAATTGAGAATTTGGCTGACCATGTCCGCCGGCAGGAACGAGAATGTCGTGCCGGGGAAGGCCCTCGGGAGCTGCTCGCGCAGGGTCTTGATGAACGCGTCAGTCGAAGTCGGCCCCTCGCGCAAGGTGATCAGCATGTCGGCGTCAAAGACGCCGATCGTTCCGGTGTTTTGATAGGAGAGGTTGATGCCGCTGTTCGGAAGACCAATGTTATTGACGACGCTGGCCACCCGGTCGGAGGGAATAATCGAACGAATTTTCTGTTCGACCTGGGTCGTTAAGCGCGTCGTTTCCTCAATCCGGGTGCCCGTCGGCGCCCTCAGGTGGATTCTGATCGCGCCGGAATCGACCGAAGGAAAAAAGTCCTGTCCAAGAAATGGAACGAGCCCGAGCGACAGCAAGGAAAAGCAGACGAAGCCGCCGGCGAACGCCCAACGATGGTGAAGCGCCAGGCCCAAGAGCCCGAGGTAGCCCTGCCGAAACTTTTCGAAATAATGCTCGAACCCTCGCTGGAAGCGGCCAAACAAGCCAAGACGTCGAGGCTCGCCCGAATCGCTCTCAGTCCCATGATGACGCTGATTCTTCAGCAGAAACTGCGCCATCGTAGGCACCAGCGTATAGGTGAGAATGTAGGAGGAGATCATCGCGAAGACGACCGCCATCGCGAGTGGGCGGAAGAGATAGCCCGCCACACCCCCGAGCGTGAGCAAAGGGACGAAGACGATGCAGATGCAAAACAGCGCGATGGTCGCAGGCGGCATGATCTCTTGCGCGCCAGTCGTAATGGCGGTGAGGATATCCTCGCCATGCTCCATATGGCGGTTGATGTTTTCGATGGTGACGGTCGCATCGTCCACCAGGATGCCGACCGCCAGAGCAAGGCCGCCGAGCGTCATGACATTGATCGTCTGACCGAGCAACGAAAGGGCGATCAACGAGCTCAGAACAGCAAGCGGTATCGAAACCGTGATGATGAGCGTCGATCGCCAGCTGCCGAGAAAGATGAGGATCATGAGCCCCGTGAGCACCGCCGCGATCACACCCTCTCGGACAACCGCGGTGACGGAACTCTTTAACGAAGTCGGACTGATCCCCCACGAACTTGAGACTGACGCCTTGAGGAACCGTTGCCTGGATCGCGGGAAGCCGCGCCTTGACGCCCGCGATGATGTCGAGCGTGGACGCTGAGCCGATCTTGAGGATGGACATCAGAACACCCTTGTGACCATCGAGCTGAACGACGTTGGTCTGCGGCGGCGAACCATCGTGGACATAAGCAATGTCGCGCATGAACACGACCGTGCCGTTGACGACCTTGACCGGAAGATTGTTGAAATCAGCCACCGCTTTGGGCGAATTGTTAAGATCGACCGTGAACTCGTACGGACCGATTTTCTCGGTGCCGACCGGGTTGATCTGGTTCTGTAAGGCGAGCGCCTGTCCGACCTCGATGGCTGAAATATTGTGGGCGCGCAGCGCGTTCTGGTCGAGGTCGATCTGAACCTGACGTGTCGCCCCGCCGTAAGGATAAGGAACCTGAGCGCCCGGAACGGTCGTGAGCTGCGGCCTGATGAAATTCAGGGCGAGATCGGCCAGTTCAACCTGAGAGTGAGCGTCGCTGGACAACGCGAGCTGGATGACCGGAACGCTCGAGGCGTTGTAAACGAGAATAATCGGTGGGGTCGCTCCCGCGGGCATTTGCTTCAAAATGGTTTGCGAAATCGATGTGACCTGCGCCTGAGCGGCGTTGATGTCGACGGTGGGCTGGAAGAAGATCTTGACGACGCCCATGCCGGGAAACGATTGCGAACTCGATATGCTCGATGTCGTTGACGGTAGTCGTGAGGACGCGTTCGTAAGGCGCGACAATTCGGCCGGACATGTCGTCGGGCGGGAGGCCGGTGTAACTCCAGACGACCGAGATAACGGGGATGCCGATGTTGGGGAAAATATCGGTCGGCGTTCGAATCGCCGAAAGCGTCCCGAAGATCAGGATCAAGATCGCCATCACCACGAAGGTGTATGGACGTGAAAGGGCCAACCGGACAACGGACGTCATGACGAAGCGCCTGCAATGAAAAGGCCGCACCCTTTTTGCGCTTCGACGTGGCGCAAAACCGCCGTCGCGATGCGTGGGTTGTCGACATCACGCCATATATAGTGCGCGTATGTTGCAGCGCACATCAACTTGTGTTGATCGGATTCCGCGAGGGGGCAGATCCCTAGATGAACGAGCGAGGGGCGGGCAATGCTTGAAACACCAGCCCTTGCGATTGGCGGCTCTCGGCCCGTGGTCCACTCGAGCGTAAGGTATCGTGCAGAATGATCGCGTTCACTGGAACGGCCAGCCGGTCGCGATCGTGCTCGCCGAGACGCAAGAGCAGGCCGAGTACGCGCAGACACTGATCCGCGTCACCTACGAAGAGCAGAACCCGGTCATCTTGCTTGCCGTCGCCAAAGCGAAGGGAACAGAAGTCCGGGCTGTTCATGGGCGAGCCGCTGAGGCAGAAGGTCGGCGACGCCGAGGCCGCTCTCGCTGCCGCTCCGCACAGGGTGGATGTTGCGTACACGACGCCCCGCCACCACCACGCTCCGATCGAGCTGCACGCGCATGCTCGCCTGGGAGGGCGACACCTTGCGGATTCACGACGCCTCGCAGGCGATGGCGCATGAAGCGTGGACCATCGCGCAGGTGCTCGGGCCGAAAGACGACCAAGCGCGCCGCACCTCGCCCTTCGGCGGCGGCGGCTTCGGCAGCAAGCTTCTTTGGCAGCACCAGATCCTCGCGGCCGCAACGGCGAAGATCGCGCCGACCGGTCCTGATCATTCTCTCCCGCGAAGGTGTGTTCCGTATCGTTGGCGGCCGCACCGTCACTGAGCAGCGCGTCGCGTTGGGCGCCGAGCAGACGGCCGGCTCGACGCTTTGATCCACACGGGCGTTGTCGCCATCAACTCCGCACAACAACATGCCCGAGCCCTTCATCCTGCCGGCGAAAAGCGTCTACGCGTCGAAGACCTTCTTCTTGGACGTCGAGACGGTGAAGGTGAATATGGTCGCCAACACCTTCATGCGCGCTCCCGGTGAAGCGGCCGGCACATTCGGGCTCGAATCCGCGATGGACGAGCTCGCTGTTGAACTTCGGCTAGACCGGATCGAATCGTGTATCCGGAGCGAACCCGACAAGGATCCGCTCACGGAACTGCCTTTCTCTCAGCGTGAGATCGTGCAGGCAGGCATGGCGGGACGGCTCGGCACGCTTCGGCTGGGACAAGCGCAGCGCCACGCCTGTGACGCGGCGCGAAGGTGACTGGCTCATCGGCATGGGCTGCGCGACTAGCACTTATCCCTACTATCGGATGCCCGGCGGCGCGGCGCGCATCACCATCACCCGCGCAAGCCGCGCGACGGTCGCCATCGCGGCTCACGGGATGGGCATGTTCGGCCGCCGCCGCCCAGGCGCAGGTCGCGGCCGAACGGCTTGGGCTGCCGCTTGAGCGGGTGGAAGTACTCTACGGCGACACCCTCCTCCCCGGCGCCGTCTTGGCCGGCGGCTCGCAGCAGACAGCCTCGATCGGCGCGTCGATCATCGCCGCACATCGGGAGCTGGTGAAGGAACTTCTGAAACTCGCCGGCAACAATTCGCCGTTGGCCGGTCTTGGGACCGACGAGGTCGGCGGTCTTGATGGCGGGCTCTGCGCTCTCGAAGATGCGTCCCGACGGGAGAGCTACGCTTCAATTCTCGGCCGTGCGCGGCGAGAGGAGGTGACTACCGAAGCCGAGACACCGATGCCGCTTGAGCTCGGACATTGGTCCATGCACAGCCACAGCGCTTTGTTCTGCGAAGTCCGGGTGAACAGCGTGACCGGCGAAATACGCGTCAGCCGGTTCCTTGGCTCGTTCGATTGCGGACGCATCCTCAACGCCAAGACGGCGGCGAGCCAGTTTCGCGGCGGCATCATGATGGGCCTCGGCCTCGCGCTCATGGAAGAGGTCATGTTCGATGAGCGCAGTGGGCGGATCATGAATCCATCGCTCGCCGAGTATCACGTGCCGGTGCATCTGGACGTGCCCAACATCGACGTCGTCTGTACCGACGAGCGGGGACTACCCTCACGCCCCTGTTGGCGCGCGCGGCGTCGGTGAGATCGGCATTACGGGGGTCGGCGCCGCGGTCGCCAACGCTGTGTTCAACGCCACGGCCAAGCGCGTGCGCGATCTGCCAATTACGCTCGATAAGGTGATGTAGATGGGTTCAGCAAGCGGAGGACGGCCAGCGACCTTGAACTGGGACGATGCCGGGTCGCAACGAGTGAATTGGGGCGCTAGGCGGACTCCAGGGGTCCCCGATCATTGATCGAGTGGCGGGTCGCCGCCCGGGGGGTCACATTTGGCGTGCGCGCGCTTGACATCGGCGAGACTGTGGAAGGTCCGCGATGCAATGCTGGCGCAATAGTCGTCCAGCGACCCGTTTCCGTCAGGCGGCTCTGCCGCATCCGGTGGTCCGGCGGGATCGGCAGACTCTCCTGGTGCAGGAACGACGGGCGAATTTTCGAATAACCCAGAGGGATATCCGTCTTGCGCGGCAAGCGCAGGGCTCGCCATTAGCGCGGCGATGAACGCGAGGATTGAGAGCTTCATAGCGGGTAACACATGGCGCCGCCGAGCGCGGACATCAACAGGGGCGTGATCACAAGTAGCCACAGTCGTTGATTTCACAGAGAGCACGCGCAGCCGGCTTGAAGCTCTCTCGACAATCTAATTTCCGAACGCGTACCGAGCTTGACAGCACATTGCCCGAGGCTCAGTTCGCTTCGAAGACTTCGTCTGCCTTGTTCACATTGTCTCAACCGCCTTGGTCTCGCTCATCTCTCTCGCGCTAGTTCTGGACGTCGATAAATTTTGCCCGCACAGGGACAAGGCGCGATTGCAATCACGGCGGAGCGCTTTCCTGGCTCGAACTTGAAGGCTTGTGCCGCACGCCGATCGCCGGCCTCGCGCGCCTGGGCCTTGGCAGATTCAGGCCGAAGGGTGAAGCGCTGCTACCCGACGGCTCGCAGGGCTTCCGCATTGCGACCGAAGGCGCGGCGTTCGATGCCGAACAACTCGGCGCGACGTGGGCCGCGACCTCGCTTCCCGCTTGCCCGAGAGCGTGCTGGTGAAAGGCGGGTGACAAGAATGTGCTATGTCGCCATTTGAGCCGCTTCTGAGCGCGCCCGTTCGGTGATAAACTCCGCCATGGACGGTGGTTGAGGTCGAACCGGCCGGTGATGAACGGTTTTTCTGGCCCTGGCGCCCGTGTCCCATCTGGAACATTGCACGAGCCCGCGCTATCGGAGCGCGACTATCTAACGCGAGGATAACGACCATGGCGAATGACCAGATGATGGCGCAGATGTCGACCAAGCCCGGCTTCATCGCCGCGCTCGACCAGAGCGGTGGGTCGACGCCTGGAGCTTTGCGCCTCTATGGCGTTCCGGACGCCGACTACAAGGGCGACGACGCCAAGATGTTCGAACTCGTGCATGAAATGCGCGTGCGCATCATCACCGCGCCAGCTTTCACAGGCGACAAGGTCATTGCCGCTATCCTGTTCGAGCGCACGATGGATGGTCAGGCGAAGGGTAAGCCGGTGCCGACTTACCTGTGGGAGGATCGTGGCGTTGTTCCGATCGTCAAAGTCGATAAGGGGTTGGAAGCGGAAAAGGACGGCGTGAGCCTGATGAAGCCGATCCCGGATCTCGATAGGTTGCTTGCGCGCGCGAGCAAGCTCGGCGTCTTCGGAACTAAGATGCGCTCGGTCATCAATCTGGCGTCGAAAACCGGCGTAGCCGCAATCGTCAAACAGCAGTTTGAGTTCGGCGAACAGATCGCCAACCACGGGCTCATTCCCATCCTCGAGCCGGAAGTGTCGATCAAGAGCCCGGATAAAGCAGGCGCTGAGCGGATCCTGCTCGACGAATTGACCAAGGGTCTCGACGCTCTGCCCGGC
Organism: uncultured Alphaproteobacteria bacterium; assembly: GCA_963762335.1. Lineage (GTDB taxonomy): Bacteria > Pseudomonadota > Alphaproteobacteria > Rhizobiales > Beijerinckiaceae > Roseiarcus. Next base: position 170,247 of record CAVXKU010000024.1, read on the forward strand.
GGCCGCAAGGTGATGTTCAAGGTGACGATACCGGAGACGCCCGACTTCTACACGCCGTTGATGAAGGACAAGCGGGTCGTGCGGGTCGTCGCCCTCTCCGGCGGCTATACACGGGACGACGCCTGCAAGCGTCTCGCCAAAAATCACGGCATGATCGCGAGCTTCTCGCGGGCGCTCGCCGAGGGGCTTAAATACTCGATGACCGAGGCCGAGTTCGACAAAGAGCTGACCCACTCAGTCGACGAGATTTACCAGGCGTCGACGGCCAAGGCGTGACGTGGCGGTAAGGTCCACTACTCCTCAGGCTAGGCCCACGCCATTCATGTCGTCTTGTTGCGGATCACCAACCGCAAGGAAGGTTCGTCAGACCAACGTTGACGACCCGTTTCGGCGCCCGGATCCATTGCATGCAGAGGCTTCCCGTGGTTCAGCGCGCGTGGCTGCCCCAACTGGAAATGCCTCATTCGGGAACGATCCGCTTAGGGTGAACCGTTGACGAGACGATCTGGATGGATTCCGAGCCCTGTCATTCCGGAATGGATCACTGTGAGATGAATGCAGCGGCCGGGAATGTCTTTCTGTTCGACGTTGACAATACGCTCCTTGATAACGACCAGATTCAGAAAGATCTTCGAGCGCGACTCCAGATCGCCCATGGCGATCGAACCTGCGCGCGATATTGGGAGATATTTCAGGAGCAATGGGCAGCTGTCGGCTATGCCGACTATTTCGGGGCTCTCGCGCGCCTGAGACTCGAAGATCGTTACGATCCGGAGCTTCCCGTCACCGCGAACTGGCTCTTGGATTATCCCTTTGCGGACCGCCTGTATCCCAACGCGCTAGACGCCGTCGACCATGTTAGGAAGTGGGGATCGGTCGTCATTCTGTCCGACGGTGACGCCGTCCTTCAGCCACGGAAGATCGCTCGCTCAGGTCTGTGGAAGGCGTTCGCAGGTGATGTGCTAATCTACGTCCACAAGGAAAAAGAGCTCAAGGACGTGGAGCATCGCTTTCCGGCTGCTCACTATACGCTCATCGACGACAAGGCTCGCATCCTCGCCGCGGTCAAAGCGGCTTGGGGCGATCGGGTCACGACCATCTTTCCAAAGCAAGGCCACTTCGCTGTCGAGGACCCGCCGAAAGACGACGCGTCCATCGATCGAACAATCGACAAGATTGGCGACTTGCTCGATATTGATCTGTCGAAGTTATGAATGGCAGGCAGAGCGAAAGGCAGGACAGCCGCCTCGTCGGCGGCTCTATCCGAGTCGATGCGAATCAAAGCTAATTCTACCGACGTGAGGGAGCGCGAAGGCGGCGGGAGGTGAACTGCCCTCGCGCCCGCCCCGAACGCGCGAAGGCCAAACGCTTTCCCTGGCGGATGGGTACGTATTCACGGTGGGATGCGAGACGCGCACCCAAAGGAAGCAGTCAGGCTTCTTCGGCGCCCTCCTCTTCGGCCTGGCCATCCTGTTCAAGGATCCGCTCGGCAATCAGCCCCGCATTCTCTCGAATCGCACGCTCTATCCTGTCGGCCATTTCCGGGTTCGTCTTCAAGAACGCTTTGGAATTTTCCCGGCCTTGACCTAACCTCACGCTATCGAAGGAAAACCAAGCGCCTGATTTATCGACCACGCCGGCTTTCACGCCAAGATCAATCAGTTCGCCAGCTTTCGACACGCCTTCTCCGTACATGATGTCGAACTCAACCTGTTTAAACGGCGGCGCGACCTTGTTTTTGACCACCTTGACCCGCGTTTGGTTGCCGATCACTTGTTCGCGCTCCTTGATCGCACCGATCCGGCGAATGTCGAGGCGGACGGAAGCGTAGAACTTAAGCGCGTTGCCGCCCGTCGTCGTCTCAGGCGAGCCGTACATAACCCCAATCTTCATGCGGATCTGATTGATGAAGATCACCATAGTGTTGGAGCGTGAAATGGAAGCGGTGAGCTTTCGCAGCGCCTGGCTCATCAGCCGCGCCTGCAATCCCGGCTGCGAATCGCCCATCTCGCCCTCGATCTCGGCCCTCGGCGTCAGCGCCGCGACCAAATCAATGACGAGCACGTCGATCGCGCCAGAACGCACCAGAGTGTCCGTGATTTCGAGCGCCTGCTCGCCAGTGTCGGGTTGGGAAATGAGGAGGTCGTTGAGGTTGACGTCCAAGCTTGCGAGCATAGACGGGATCGAGCGCGTGTTCCGCGTCGACAAAGGCGCAAACGCCTCCCTTCTTTTGCGCTTCCGCAATCACATGCAACGTCAGCGTGGTCTTGCCCGAGGACTCGGGCCCATAAATCTCAATCACCCGTCCACGCGGCAAGCCACCGACACCAAGCGCGATGTCGAGCCCGAGCGATCCCGTTGGCACCGTCTCAATCTCGACAGCTTTCTGGTTCTTGCCCAGCCGCATGATCGAGCCTTTGCCGAACGACCGTTCGATCTGCGACAGAGCGGCGTCGAGCGCCTTGGTCTTGTCCACGCTGGGCCCCTCCACGAGGCGAAGATTCGGTTGGGTCATAACCATCGTCCTTCTCTCACGGGCAACGTCCAATCCGCAATCGCGGTTTTGCGCGCCCCCCAATGAAGCCACTATGTGCACTGTTTGTTCTCATGCGCAAGTTCTTTTTTTGTTCTTTCCAGACTCAGCGCAAACATGGGCATTTAGGGCAATTGCGGAGAACCGCTCGCTCGCTACGGGACGCCCCGGCAAATAGGTCAACTCAGAAAAGCTCGGTTTAGATTTTTACAATCCGTGCGGCCCAATGCCACCAATCGGCCCGCTACTAGATCGACCGGGCCTGCGATTCGCTCCGGAAAGGATGGGCTGGGTACACGCCGAGGATGCGAACCTCGCGCGAGAAGAACTTGAGTTCCTCGAGTGCACGAGCGAGCGGCGGGTCCTTGGGATGTCCGTCGACGTCTGAAAGAAACTGGGTGGCCGTGAACTCGCCGCCTTCCATGTAGCTTTCGAGTTTGGTCATGTTGACGCTGTTGGTCGCGAAGCCGCCCAGCACCTTGTAAAGCGCGGCGGGCACGTTTCGCACGCGAAAGACGAAAGTCGTCACCACCGGACCTTCGCCTGCAGGCGTCCATCGTTCGTCCCTGGACAGCACGACAAAGCGGGTCGTGTTGTAGCTTTGGTCTTCAACATCTGACGCCAGCGCATTAAGGCCATAAATCTCGCCCGCAAGACGCGGCGCCAGCGCTGCGCGGCTCTTGTCCGCCCACTCCGCGACCTCACGCGCCGCGCCGGCAGTATCGCCCGCGACGACCGGGTGGAGCTTATGGCGACGGATGATGTTACGGCACTGACCAAGCGCGTGAGTATGGCTATAGACGGCCTTGAGGTCCTCGATGCGGGCGCCGGGAACCGCCAACAGCTGAAAGTGGATCGGCAGAAACGTCTCGCCCACGATATGTAATCCCGACGCGGGCAACAGCGCGTGGATGTCGGCAACCCGTCCGGCGATCGAATTCTCGATCGGTATCATGGCGAGTTCGGCCGCACCATCTTGCACCGCCGCGAAAGCGTCCTCAAAGGTCGCGCAGGGCAGCGGATTCAGCTCGGGGAAATTGTCGGCGCAGGCAATATGCGAATTGGCCCCAGGTTCACCCTGATAGGCGATCGAGTGCGTAGTCTTCATGTATGTTTCCCAGGCGCGAGCATTTCGCGCGCGCGTTCCAAATCCTCAGGCGAGTCAACACCGAGCGGCGCCGTGTCGACGAGCGCGACATCGATCCGCATGCCCGCCTCCAGCGCCCGCAATTGCTCAAGTTTTTCGCGCCGCTCAAGTGGCGAAGCGGGTGAGGCGACAAATCGCCGGAGCAAGTCGCGGCGGTAAGCGTAGAGCCCAATGTGATGCAAGAGGCGACCCTCGCCCCACGGAGCGCGAGCGCGGGTGAAATAGAGCGCTCTTAGCCGAGTAGCATCGAGTTCGGTCCCTACCACTTTGACGACGTTTGGATCGTCCTTCTCTTGTTCGCGCTTGATCGGCGTCGCAAGCGTCGCGATATCGACCGTCGGCTCGGCAATCGGCGCCAGGCAGGCTCGCACAACCAAAAATTCGATGGTCGGCAGATCGCCCTGAATGTTCACGACGATATCGTGGGCGCCGTCGGCGTCGACAGCGCCCAACGCCTCGAAGATTCGGTCGGAGCCGGAATGGTGATCGGAGCGGGTCATTATCGCCTTGCCACCGACCGAGGCGATCGCCTCAATGACGCGCGCATCGTCGGCCGCCACCCAGACCGGCCCAACGTCCGCCTCCATCGCGCGGCGCCAAACATGGACAATCATCGGCGCGCCGTGGATGTCGGCGAGCGGCTTTCCCGGAAGGCGCGATGCGTTCATGCGCGCAGGGATGAGGACGATGGGACTTGCCATCCGTTTCGATTAAGCCAAATTCGGGGCGTCCGGGGCTTATACGTGTTGCCAAGGCAAGCGCAAAGCGGCTAATCAAATCGACGAAACGAACCCTCAACTTGACCTCACTCCAGCCGACGAAAGTCCCCCTGCCTATGGACCACGTTAATGTGAATCGGGTTGCTCTTTCGGCGCTAGGGGCCGTCTTGTTCGTCATGCTGCTCACCGCTTCCAGCAATCTCCTGCTGTCGTCGCGAACCCCGAAGGTTCCGGGCTTCGCTCTGCCGACCGCCGAGCCTGCCGCCGCAACCTCCGCTGGGCCGGCGGCGCCGGCCGAGCCGCCGCTTCCTGCCCTGCTCGCCAAAGCTGACGCCGCGAAAGGCGCGCAATTGGCCAAGGTCTGCCAAACCTGTCACAATTTCGAGAAGGGCGCCGGCGCGAAGATCGGCCCGCCGCTTTACGGGGTGGTGGGGCGCCCGATCGCGTCGGTGGCCGGCTTCGCCTATTCCAATTCGCTAAAAGCGGTCGGCGGAAACTGGACTTACGAAGCACTGAACACGATGGTCGGCAACCCCAAGATGGAAGCCTCGGGCACCAAGATGACCTATCCAGGCGAGAAAGACCCACAGAAGCGCGCCGATATTCTTGCCTATCTTCAGAGCTTGTCGAAGTCGCCGGTCCCGTTCCCCAAGTAGGCAGTCGGGCACGGTCGCCCTGTGGGGAGTCCGGCTTCCCGGACTGTCACGCCCCGCGTCTTTACCCTCCGGCGGCTCAAACGGTCTCGGTCACTTTTCTGAGATGCGGCGGTTGGTCGGGATCACGGCCGCGCCTACGCGCGGTCTCTTCGGCTACCCGATAGAATGCGTGAAGCGCAACGATCGGCGTCAACAGGGGGTGGCCGCCGTCCAGCGTGAGCACGGTCGGCCAGCGTTCATGCGGCTCGCTGTCAAAGATCAGCGGCTCCGCGCCGAAAGCTGCGAGTTGGTCGAGCGTTTGGAAAAACGATGGACGGGCGGTATCCGCAGGTGCGAAAGCGACAATCGGAAATCCCGGCCCAATGATCCCCGCCGGTCCGTGCAGCACTTCGGCGGACGAAAAAGCTTCTGCATGAATAGCTGAGGTTTCTTTGAGCTTGAGCGCCGCCTCGGCGGCCACCGCGTGAGTGGGCCCCCGTCCGATGACAAACAGAGACGAGGCCTCGGCCAGGGTTTCCATCGCAAACGTCGCGGGGGGCGCTACAGACGACAAATCGAGGACTGAAGGCAGCTTGTCGAGCGCAACCAAAAGTTCGTTATCATCGCTCCAATGAGCGACAAGAGAGGCGCCCGCGACCAGCGAGGCGATCATCGACTTGGTCGCCGCTACCGAACGCTCCGCACCCGCGTGCAAGCCCAACAACGCGTCTGCGCCGCGCGCGAGCGGAGAAACCTCGTCGTTGACGAAGGCGATCGTCATCGCGCGCTCATCTTTCGCCATGCGCAGCATGGCGACAATGTCCGGACTTCGGCCTGACTGGGAGATGGCGACCGCCACCGCGCCAGCTACCCGCAACGGCGCCCAATAGAGCGAGGCGATCGAGGGAGCGAGCGAAGCGCAAGCAAGCGCAATCTTAAGCTCGACAAGGTGCTTGAGGTAAAGCGCGGCATGATCGGAACTGCCGCGAGCGATGGTAGCGACGAACAGTGGCTTATGCGCCCGCAGATCCGCCGCCACTTTCGCGATCGG
>CAVXKU010000025.1:0-56079 GCA_963762335.1 uncultured Alphaproteobacteria bacterium
GGGAGGCGCGACGGGGCGACGACCACCAGCGCGCGCGCAGCGATTTGTCCCTGATCCAGCGCCTTGGCCTGCTGCCGGACCGCCGGTCATTCTTGCGCCGGGATTTGAATAGTCCTAGCGTGCCGCCGTGAAGCCGACCATCGCCTTTTGTACCGCGCTTGCGTACGTTGCCACTGTCTCGTTGTCGGCGACTGCTGCTGGGACTTTTCCGACTTCGGCACGCGTCCAGCACCATGGAAGCGCCCTGCCCCGTCATCTCAATGGTGGTGCGCCCCCAAAGCCGGCGCAACAAGCGCCAACCGCTCCCTCCTGGCTCACTCGGCTGTTTCCGAATGTTAAGCCCTATCCGCCTGGCGAGGGCGGCGCGGATGGTCTGAGCCGCAACATCGAGGACTGCAACAAGGGATGCATCGGCGTGCCCATTCGGTAGCGCGACCGGAGACGGGCCCTCGCAAAAGCAAAGCGGCGGCAGTCAGGTGACTGCCGCCGCCGCTTGTTGTGGGATCAGAAGCGGACGCGAATGCCGGCGGCGGGGTCCCAATTGGTTTGATGGTTGTAGCCGTTGGCAAGGCCTCCGAAGACGGCCGTCTGCATCACGCCGGCGTAAAGATCGACGCGCTTGACCGGCCGCCAATCGACCATGAGCCCAACGCCCTGCTGTCCGCCCGAGCACTTGTTGCTGCTGATATGGATGCCGGAGCCGGTGCAGGCAGCGGTATTGAAGTTGTTTTGCGACTGAAAATAATAGCCGAAGGCGAGGTCGAGATCAGGCCTTACCGCCCACTTGGCGCCGCCCCACCAGGTCATCAGGACCTTCTGGATATTGTAATTGTTGGCGGTGATGGCGTTGTTGGTGAGAACCCCTTTGCTCAAGAAACCGTTGGGAACAAAAATGCCTTGCGCGATGGTCGGAAAGCCACCCAGCGAGTCATCCGAAGGATTCATCAGCCGCGCATAGATGTAGCCGCCGTAGAATCCCCATTGGTTCCACTTATATTTCCCCATCAGCTCAAGGCCGATGTTGTTGGACAGCGTCGCCTTCACCACGTCATTCGGATTGTAATAGGCATTGTTGACGTTGATAACGCAGTTATCAGGCGTAAAGCAGGTAATGTTCGACCCGGCGAAGCTCGACAGGGACACGGCGTCTCTCGCGAACGAGCCGATGGCGTCGAACGAGAGTGTGCCGCCACCGATGTTCGGGAAGTCGGCGCCGATCTGGCCCTGGTACATTCCGTTTGTTGCATTACCGAGCGCATAGCCGCCGATCTGCGCCTGAGCGCCGACGCGGAAGTTCTGGTAGTTCAGGCGATAGGTAAACGCGGTATTGGGGCGCACCGTTTCCGTGTCGCCAAAACCAGCGATCGCATTGGAGACAGCAAGGAGTGAAAACGCGGTCGCGCCAACCGGATCGTAAGCGGACAGCGCATCAAACGCCAACGAGTTGGTGCGGCCAAAGGTGAGCGTTCCGTAAGTGTTGTTGCTGATGCCGATGTAGCCCTGCGAGTTGTCCCACTGGCCAGCGCGGCTCGAGTCGAGATTCGTGCCCTGGAAAGGGATTTTGTTGGCGAACGCCGCGTTGTTGTCGGCGAGCGACCGGGGGCCGTTGTCGAACATGCCTGAGTACGGATTGACGCCTGCCTCCAACACGCCAACCAGCGACCAGCCCGGCGCCCCTAGGATGCCGAGGTCCTGTTTCAGCTTGAGGCCAATCACCGAAGTGCTGAGGCCGTTATAAATGCCCTGCCACCGGGATGAGTTGGAGTACTTCTGGAGGGCGTACGCCGGCTTGTCGGTGACCGGGCTGCGATCCGCTCCCGCGGAGAAATACCCTCCGCCGACGTCGATCGTTCCGTAGACGGTGATGGGTCCAGCGCTCAGAGGGCAGTCGCTGGCCGACGAGTCGAGCCAACTCCAGAAGGTCGCAAAGCAGTTCGCCTGCGCACGCGCCTCCGTCGGCTTCGCGGTGGGAAGATCCGCCGCGTTCGCGACTGGAGCGAGCGCAATTCCGAGCGCGAAAAAGCCTATCCCAACCTTCATGAGTTCCCCGGCCGAATTGGGCGCGATTTGCGTTCTGCGTCGCGCTCTCCCGTTTCGGGTTAATGTCTATCGACATAATATTAATTAATCAAGCGGTCCTGTGTGGAGAAGGGTTCGCAGCCGCGATACCGCACAGGCCTTCCTACGAGGGCGTTTCACGCCCACGTCGCCCTCATCCGCGGCCGGAGCCCTATTCCCAGTTGCCGATCGCGCCGCGAGTTGAGGGGTTTCTACCCGGCAAACGAGTTGTCACATCCGGCGCTGTCTGGACGTTCCGCCTACCCATCCCGTCCTGAGCATTCCTTAAGGTTCGATTATAATTAAGGTATAGATTAGATCATCATTCGTATATCTGAGGAAATCGTTCCAAGTAAATAATACTTTATAATAGCTTTTTTAGCCTATATTTCTTCAAACGTTCGTGATCTTGCTCAAATTGACTGAATGTCGTCCAAATTAGACGAGCCTATGTGCTTGTAGTGGGTCGCTTCCAAAGTCCACTTTAATGAGAATAGGGAGAAGAACATGAGACATTCACGCTTTGCGGTCCTGGCGGCAGTTGTCGGATTGATCGCCGTTGCGGCGCCCGCGTCCGCTGAGATCGTTTCGACTCCGGACGGTCAGTATTATCGACTGGTTCCCGTAAAGGCGCCGCGGGCGGGGACAGAGCCCGAAATGGTCGCCATCACACCTAGGCCAGCCATGGCGACTGTCGCACCGGTCTCGAACTGCCGGCTGGTCAATTTCGAGGATAATGAATATCAGCCGGAATACACGACGGTTTGCGGCCCTCAATAACATCGGTTCTAAGCAAAATTAAGCGCCGCCCCGAGTTAATCTGGACGGCGCTTATCGCATGCGATCGCCTCGTCAAACAGCCTCGCTGACCGTCAACTCCATCAGGACCGCCATAGCGGCGTCGACCCCTCCGCCGCCGCACGGAATCTTTGCAAGCTTCAATCCCATCTCGACACCGGAGAGCGCGCCGATCAGCGTGAGGTCGTTGAAATCGCCAAGATGGCCGATCCGGAAAACCCGGTCCTTCAATATCCCGAGCCCATTGCCAAGGCTCATATTGAACCGTCGTAGAATGAGCGCCCGCAGCTTGTCGGCGCTGTGCCCCTCAGCAAGGCGCAAGGCTGTCAACGAGGATGAATAATCAGCGGGGGCTTCGCATTGCAGCTCGACCGCGCCCTCCTGCCCCCAGACCCGCACAGCCGCCCGTGTCGCCGCCGCGTGACGATCGTGCCGCGCAAACACGTTGGGCAGCCCTTCCTCTTCGAGCATCGCAAGCGCTTCTTGCAGGCCGCGCAGCAAATTGGTGGCTGGCGTGTATGGGAAGTAAAAGCCTGCGTTCGCCTCCAGCATCGGCCGCCAGTCCCAGTAGTTGCGCGGAAGCCTGGCGGCCTTCGATGCTTCGATTGCGCGTGCGCTCACTGCGTTGAACGAGAGGCCCGGCGGCAGCATCAGACCTTTCTGGCTGCCGGCTATCGTCACGTCGACGCCCCAGTCGTCGTGGCGATAATCGATCGACGCGAGTGAGGAAATCGTATCGACGAGAAGGAGCGCGGGATGTCCGGTGGCGTCCATCGCGGCGCGGACGTTCGCAATCGGACTGACGGAGCCGGTCGAAGTTTCGTTGTGCACGACGCAAACCGCGCGAATGCGATGGGCGGTGTCTGCGCGCAGCGTCGCCTCGATTGCGGCGGGATCGGCGCCCCGCCGCCAGTCGGTCTCGAGGATAATCGGTTCGAGCCCCATTCGGGCGGCCATCTCGCTCCACAGGGTCGCGAACCACCCCGTGCGCACCATGACAACGGCGTCCCCCGGCGAGAGCGTGTTGACGAGCGCGGCCTCCCAGGCGCCGGTGCCGGAGGCTGGAAACACGAGCACCGGGCCGCTGGTCTGGAAGACGCGCTTCAGCCCGGTCAACACTGAACGGCCGAGGTCAGCGAAGCCGGGGCCACGATGGTCGATGGTCGGTTCTGAAACCGCTCTCAATACCCGACCGGGGACGTCTGTCGGTCCGGGAATTTGCAAGAAGTGCCGGCCGGGGGAACGCGAGTTCATCTGTTCAAAACTCCATGACAAAAAGTGGAGGCCGCGGGACGACGCAAGCGCGGCAACTCGCCGGAAGCGTTCATTTGAAATTTGTGGACGCAACCGCCCAAGAGCCCCCTGTCAGTGCGAGGATCTTGTCGGCAGCCCTTGTGACGCAACTGCGTTGACACGCCAAGCACAACTCTCGGTTTTTCAGAGCATGGCCTCCATGCGCTCATCATTCTTTTGCTGCGCCGCCTTGAGGCTTGCGGCGAACAGGCGCGCGACATGCACGGCCTCGCGGGACGCGCCTTCCCTGATTTGGTGGCGACAGGAAGTTCCGTCCGCGACAACAATGGCGTCCGGCTCCGCCCTGCGGATGGCGGGTAACAGGGACAGCTCCGCCATGGCGAGGGAGACGTCGATCGTCTCGGTCTGATAGCCGAAAGCGCCCGCCATGCCGCAACAGCTCGAGTCGATGGTTTCGACGCTCAGCCCAGGAATCAGGCGCAGCGCCGCCTCGACCGCGCCCATGGCGCCAAACGCTTTTTGATGACAATGGCCGTGCAGCGAGAACCTTCTCGCTCATCCGTCCGAGCGGCGGAGCAAAGTAACCTGCTTTCGCTTCGCGCGCGATGAATTCCTCAAACAGGACAGCGTGCGCGGCGGCGCGCCGCAAGTCCTCGCCTGGAAGCAAAGCAAGCGCCTCATCACGAAACGTCAGCAGACAGCTCGGCTCCAATCCGACAATCGGGACGCCACGCTCAAGGAAGGGGCGCAACGCGCTGAGGGTTCGCGCGAGTTCAGCGCGCGCCTTCGCGACATTCCCAACGGAGAGAAAGGTTCTGCCGCAGCACAGTGGTCGCTTCGATCCATCCGCTGGGCCCGCGACGTGAACGCGATAGCCAGCACTCGTGAACGTCACAATCGCGGCCTCGAGATTCTCCGGTTCGAACGCTGCGTTAAAGCTGTCCGCCCAAAGAACAAGCTCGCGGCCGTGCTCGGCTCCCGTCGATCTCCCACGAGTGGAGAACTTGTCGCGCCGCCACGTTGGTAGATCACGTCGCGCACTGAAACCGACCGTGCTCTCCATCAGCCGGCGCAAGGCCGGGCTGCGATTGCGCAGATTGAGGAGAGTTGCAAACCGCGCAGCAAAGGGCGCGTAGCGCGGCAGATAGGCGATCAGCCTGTCGCGCAGCGAGAAACCATGCTTTGCCGCGCGCGCCGCCAACACCTCGATCTTCATGCGCGCCATGTCGACGCCGGTCGGGCATTCGCGTCTGCAGGATTTGCATGAGACGCAAAGCTTCATCGTCTCGATCATGGCGTCTGAAGCAAAAGCATCGGCGCCAAGCTGGCCGGAAAGAGCCAGTCGCAGGCTGTTGGCGCGTCCGCGGGTTACGTGCTTCTCGTCGCGCGTGGCGCGGTAGGACGGGCACATGGCGCCGCCCGAGAGCTTTCGGCAGGCGCCATTATTGTTGCACATCTCCACGGCGCCTTGCAGTCCACCGACCGCGCCTGGATAGGCGGCCCAGTCGAGCTGCGGCGCAAAATCGCGAACCTCATATCCGGGCGCATAGCGCAACAGGCTGCGGTCGTCGAAGCGCGGCGAGCGGACGATCTTGCCTGGATTGAGAAGGCCCGTTGGATCAAAAAGGTCTTTGATTTCCTCGAAGGCGCTGACGATTTTCGGGCCGAACATGCGCTCGTGAAATTCACTGCGCAGCAGTCCGTCGCCGTGTTCGCCAGAATGCGATCCCTTATAGCTGCGGACGATCGCGAACGCCTCCTCGGCGATGGCCCGCATCGCCTTGACGTCTTTCTCGAGCCTCAGGTTGAGCACCGGACGCACGTGCAGGCAGCCCTCCGACGCATGCGCATACCAGGTGCCGCGCGTACCGTGCCGTTCGAACAAGCTTGTGAGCTTGTCCGTGTAGTCGGCAAGATGCTCCAGGGGGACAGCGCAATCCTCGACGAAGGAGATTGGCTTTGCCTCCTCCTTCATCGACATCATGATGTTGAGACCGGACGTTCGTAGATCGGTGATGGCGGCCTGTAGCGACGGATCGAGCACTTCGACCACGCCGCCCCACTTGGGCCCTGCGTTGTCAAAGCCGAAGCCGAGATCGCCCATCACTTCGCCAAGTTGCTTTAGGCGTCGAACATTTTCTGCATCATCTTCGGCGAATTCAACAAGGAGAAGCGCTTCGGGCTCGCCGCGCACGACTGCGTCCAGCGTCGGCCGAAACATCGCAATCTCGCCGGCGAGGGCGATCATGGTCGAATCGACCAATTCGACTGCGATTGGCTTCAGCTTGACGATGTGCTGAGCGCTGTCCATCGCGGCATGAAACGATCCGAAATGGCAGACGCCCACGGCGCGACGCCCGAGCAAAGGCCAAAGCTTAAGCTCGATAGCCGTTGAATAAGCGAGCGTGCCCTCGGAGCCGACCAGAATATGGGCGAGATTCACGCGACCGCGAGCCGGATCGAGCGCGTCGATATTATAACCGCCGACGCGCCTTTGCACCTTTGGAAACCGTTCGGCGACTTCCGGCGCCTCGCGCGCGCCGATCGCCAACAGCTTTGCAGCGAGCGGCTTCAGGCCATCTGCACGCAGGTCGGAAAGATCCGCAGGAGTTTCGCCGAAATGCGCAGAGGAGCCGTCTGCGAGCACAGCGTCGATCGAGATAACGTTGTCTCGCATGGTGCCGAAGCGCAGGGACCGGCCTCCACAGGAGTTGTTGCCGGCCATTCCGCCGATTGTCGCGCGTGACGCCGTCGATATGTCGACGGGAAACCAGAGCCCGTGAGGTTTGAGCTGGCGATTGAGATCGTCGAGCACGATGCCAGGCTCGACCACGCAGCGCCGGCCCACGACGTCGAGAGACAGGATGCGGCGAAGATGTTTGGAGCCGTCGATCACCAGCCCGCGGTTGATCGTTTGTCCACATTGCGAGGTGCCGCCCCCGCGAGCCGTGACGGGCGCGCCTTCCTCGCGAGCCAGCTCAAGCGCCCGTAGCGCCGCGTCAACGGTTTTCGGGACCACCACGCCCAGCGGAATCATCTGGTAATGCGAAGCGTCGGTCGCGTAGCGCCCGCGGCTGAATGCGTCGAAGAGAACATCCCCCTCGATTTCGTCCCTCAGGCGTCGTTCGAATCCCGAGTGCGCCGCCGCTACCATTTCATTCCTCTTCGCAGCCACAAGGCGGCGATGTTGGCGAAAGTGCGCGCGCCGTGGACGCGCGCCAATCGAGGGATTTCTTCGATTTTTTGCTTAAATCGTAGGCGGGCGCGTGTCTTGGCTTTTTTAGCGGAAATACGATTTTCCGGCCCGGTGTTGTCCGTTGACCTTGCCCGTATCACGCTACCGCGCGCTTTGACGCGGTTCCGACATCCCGTGGCAGAACACCAGCGTACGAGACGGCAAGCATCCTGCCAACCCGACGGCGCCTTCCCGAGGCGAAAGTGCTTTCGCCAAGGGGCGGTAGGGGGGGCTCCGGCGCAGCGAATAACGCCGGGCCAACGGTGACGCACTTCCATCGCGGACCGGCGGTCGGCTCGGCACTCTGGGCCGCCTGGACGCCGTTCGCGAACCCGCTGTGGACGTTTCAGGCGATGAGGCCGACGTGCACGTCGGCCCGTTTGGCCGGCCGATCATCGACCAGGACGGAAAGCAGGCGCCGCGCGGCTCTCCTTGATTCGAGGATCAAACAAATCAGGCGGTTGGAGGACGGCGCCGGTTCTCCCGCCTGTGTCACGGCGCATCAAGCGCCCTGCAGAAGCCTCTGAGAAGATCGTTCGCGGAATGGCTCGGGCGCGGCGAACATCACCACGCCCGAGCGCGAGTTGGCTAGAACTTCACCCGCAGGCCAGCGGTCGGAGCGATGTTTTGGGTCGCCTGGAAGCCGTTCGCGAACCCACCGTAGACATTTGAAACCATGAGGCCAGCGTAAAGGTCGACTCGCTTGACCGGCCGATAGTCGATCAGGGCGGAGAATGCGTCCTGCGTGCCGGCGCATTTGTTGCTGCTGATGCGGTTGACGGTCAATTTATTCCCGTCCGGCTGCACGAAGCTGGTGTTCGCGTAGACGCAAGACGACGTGTTAAAGTCGGATTGCTGTTGGTAGTAATAGGCGGCGGTCACGTCGATCTGAGGCGTAATCGCGTATTTGGCGCCGACCCAGAAATAGGGAGCGATCCTGTTAACATTGTAGTTGGTGAAGTTGGTCCATGCGTCGGCCAGAGCGTTTTGGCGCCGGGGACACTCGACGGGATGGTCGCCGGGACGTCCCAGCCGCCGATGGTCGAGAACCCGTTCAAGTAGTCATCGCTCGGGTTGGCTTGTTTGAGCCACCCATAACCGCCGGATAGGGTTAGGGCTTGCACCTTGTACTTGGCGGTGAACAAAAAGCCGGTGTTGTTCGACAGCGTCGCTTGGAGGTCGTTGTTGCCGTAGAACATGGGAATGCCGGATGTGCAGGCGGTTTGACCGGCGAACGCTCCTTTCGTCAGCGTCGCGCAGCTTCCGGTGAAGGTCCCAAGGTTCACGGCGTCCTTGGCCCAACTGCCGATGAAGTCCATCGAGAGTACGCCCGCGTACGGGGTTCCCCCGAACAAGTTGAAGTCGCCGCCGACCTGGCCCTGATAGAGGCCGTTGGTGCCGTTGCCCTGATCGTAGCCGCCCCATTGCACGAGACCGGCGACGCGGAAATTCGCCCCGTAGAAGGATGGGTAGGGCACGTCCAATCGATACTTCACGGCAGTGTTGGCGCGAGCCGCTTCGGTGTTGCCGAAGCCGGCGTAGGATCCCGAAAACCCGAGCGGCGAAAAGGCGTATGAGCCGCCCATCGGATCGTAGGAATTGATTGCGTCGAGCGACAGGGTGTTGACGCGGCCCACGGTCAGCGTCCCGTAGGTCTTGTTGCTGAGGCCGACGAAGGCCTGAGAGTTGTCCCACTGCCCGGTACGGCTCGAAATCGGCATTCGCGCCCTGCAGGGTGAGCGCCTTGCCGTTGTTCTGGACCTGCGAGCGCTGAGCGTCGGCCAGATAGCCGTAATAAGGATTGAACCCCGTCTCGACCGTGGCGATCAGCGACCAGCCGGGCATCCCGATTCCCGCCAGGCTTTGGCTCGCCTTGACGCCAACGACCGACTGGCTGAGCCCGTTGGGCGTAAACAGCCATTTGGAGCCATAGTTCTGTTTGGTGACGAAGCTGTTGACGCCGTTATTCCACGCCGCGGTGTAAGGCGCGCCGTTGCTTTCGTAACCAACGCCCACGTCAACCGTGCCGTAAACGGTGAACGGCCCCCAGCTCAAAGGACAATCAGCGGCGGTCGAGTCAAGCCATGTCCACACGCTCGCAAAGCAATTAACCGGCGCCGGCGCCGCACCCTTTTTCGTTGGCAGATCGGCCGCGCGAGCCGCGCCGGCCGAGGCGACGGCAATCGCCAAAGCGATACCCAGCTTTTTCATCAACAACCCCTCTTCGTGGGACCGAGAACGCCGTCGGCCCGCGTGACAATTCCAAATGCTTCCCGCTTCCCGCGCCGAAGCGCGAGCCGCATCCCCTCCCCTAGGTGACTCGATGGATTCGAGCCCCGGCCGAAGCTGAATGCGAATGCGTCGAGCAGGAATTGAAACTATTCCGCAGCGACGACGATTTACGCCCCAACTCGAATCCAGTTGTCGTGAATGAAACTAGCGGCAAGAGGCGTCACAAACAAACAATAATCCGACCTTCTTTTCGTCTTTATTCCGCCTGTTGCAGATTAGTCACAAGCGATACTTTGCTGATGTGAATCAGTTGTCCGACTAGTCGACGCAATAGCCTTGCGGACCTGCAAAATCGGCGAATAGCTCGAAGCCTATCGCTCGACACATTTTGGACTGAATTGTGATTAGCCCGCCAATGTTACAACTTGGCGACAACGAGCAAGGCCAAGCTAAAAAAGTTTTTAGCGGGCGCTTGTTTCCCTAAGGCGTATCATGGCAGTCGATCTGAGCGGCGAGACGGCGCGTGCTGCTGCGTGGTCCGCAACAGGTTTGAACGCACCGTTCCACCATTAAGGCGCCATGTTGTCACCTGATGGCTATATCAACCGGGCGCGCGGGGAGTGAGGCGATGATGGCCTCGTCTGCCGACAATGGCGGCGATCTGACGAGCCGTCCGAACGATGTGGGCGCGCCGGTTCTTATCGTCGAGGACGAGCGTGATCTCGCCGAGGAGATTCGGCTCGAGCTCCAGTCAAGCGGCCACCCGGTGCAACTCTCCGAGACGGTCGATGACGGACTTCGCGCGGCGCGTGCTGGCCCCGCGGTTCTGGTCATCGATCGCATGCTGCAAGGCGAGGATGGGCTTTCAATCATCGAAGCGCTGCGCGCCGAGGGCAACACCACCCCCGCTCTGGTGATCAGCGCGCTGTCGTCGGTCGACGATCGCATCACTGGACTCAAAGCGGGCGGCGATGATTATCTGGTGAAGCCGTTCGACATCCGCGAACTATCCGCGCGGGTCGAAGCCCTGCTGCGGCGGGGAGGCGACACGCGGCTCACACGACTTGCAGGTCGGCCCCCTGGAGATGGACCTCGTTGAGCGGACCGTTCGATGTGACGGCGAGCCAGTCGACCTGCTGCCACGGGAATTCACCCTGCTCGAATATTTCATGCGCCGCCCCGACCAGATCGTGACCCGGGCGATGCTGCTCGAGGATGTGTGGAATTTCAAATTCATGGCGCAAACGAATGTCGTCGATGTCCAGATCGGCAACTTGCGACGCAAGCTGGAGCCCACCGGCGCTCGACGCTTCATTGTCAATATTCGCGCCGTCGGCTTCAAACTGAATGTGGACGCTTGAAGTCTTTAACGCGCGGGCGTTTCGCCTTGCGCTAGGTTTCTCTCTGACGATCTCCATAGCGACGGCCGCAGCCTTCGCTTTCATTTATTTGCAAGTGTCCCGCGCCAATACGGAGCATGTCGGCGCGATTCTTGTCGACGAGGCGGCCAAGAGCGTCGACGAAAACGAGACGGACCTGCGCAAGGCGCTGGAGTTGCGCCTGACGCGGGATATCCGGCGGCTGGATTTTGTGGCGCTGATCGATCCGCAAGGCCGGTTGATCTTCGGCAACGTTCCTTTCATGCCGCGAATTCCGGTCGACGGCCAAGCGCATTTCGTCAACGAGGACGTCTTCCCGGATCCCAGTGGCGAAAGAGACCCGGCCATTTTTGTCGCGCGGCGACGCACGGATGGCGGGGCTCTTCTGCTCGGACGCAGCCTACGGGAAGATTACGACCTGCAGGAGACTTTGCTGCGGGCCCTCGCAATGGCCCTCCTTCCGACGATCCTCTTGATCCTTGGCATCGGCGCCTGGTTTGCGCATCGCGCCTCGCAACGATTCAAGCGCGTTCACGACGCCATCGTCAGGATCATGAACGGCGATCTCGATCTGCGCCTGCCGCTCGCCGGAGAGGATGACATCGGCAAGATCGCACGCGCCGTAAACCTGATGCTCGACGAGATCGCCCGTCTGCTCAACCACCTCAAGAGCGCGGGCGACAACATCGCGCACGATCTGCGTACACCACTGGCAGTCGCCCGCGCCAAGCTTGAACGCGCGCTCGACCACGAGAGCGGGGTCGAGCAATTGCGCGAAGCGCTCGAGGCTGCGCTCGTTCAGATCGAGAAAGTGTCCCTGACGATCTCCGCGATCCTGCGGATATCGGCTGTCGAACAAGGGGCGCGCGAGAAGCAGTTCAAGGACTTCGATCTTGCCGCAGTTTGCGCGCAACTGCTCGATTTCTTCGAGCCGCTCGCTGAATCGAAGGGCGTAGCAATCACTTTGGACGCCGCAACGCCAGTCCCGCTTCGCGGCGACCAGGATCTCATGCGCGAAGCTCTCTCGAACCTGATCGACAACGCGATCAAGTTCACCCCTGTCGGCGGCACGGTCCGCATCGAAGCGAGGATGGCCGAAGGCAGGCCGTTTGCGCTTGTGAGCGACACGGGCATAGGCGTGCCCCCGCAGGAGAGGGCAAAGATATTCGACCGTTTCTATCGCGGCGAGCGCAGCGGCCAGACGCCTGGACACGGGCTCGGTCTCAGCATCGCCGAGACCATCGCCAACCTGCATGGCTTCAGACTGACGATCGAGGACAACAACCCCGGCGCGCGCTTCGAATTGCGCGCTGCTCCATCCGCATCGGTGGCGAGGCTGGCTCGCGAGTTCTGCGTAATCGGGCCCGGCTTCCTACGTGGCGAAATTATATTTTAGTGGGACTTCGGGCGCCCCGCAGATACTTTGGCGCCTGACGATGTCGCGGCGAGGTCTTGTCGCGAAGACGTCGCGTGCGTTGGCGAACGTCGCTGCGCCTTCAGAAGTGACCAATGCTCGCTGTCGTCCGCATCGCGCTCAGCCGACCTTACACGTTCGTCGTCATGGCGATGCTGATCGTCATTTTCGGCGTGACGGCCGCGATCAAGACGCCGACTGACATTTTCCCCAATATCGGCATTCCGGTCGTCGCCGTCGTCTGGACCTACAACGGCCTGCCGCCGGACGACATGTCCGGCCGTGTCATCTACTATTACGAGCGCACGCTCAGCGCCCAGGTCAACGACATCGAGCACATCGAATCCCAGTCGCTCGCCGGCTACGGCGTCGTGAAGGTGTTCTTCCAACCGAATGTCAACATCAATTCGGCGCTGGCACAGATCACGGCGGCGTCGCAGACTGTTCTCAAACAGCTCCCGGCAGGCATCACGCCGCCCTTATGTGCTGAGCTTCAACGCTTCGAGCGTGCCCGATCCTTCAGCTGGCGCTGTCCAGCGACACCCTGTCACAGGCGCAGATCTTCGACGCCGGCCAGAATTTCATCCGTCCGCAACTGGCGACGGTCGCCGGCAGCGGCAGTCCCCTCGCCCTACGGCGGCAAAGTGTCTCCAAGTCCAAATCGACATTGAATCAGGACAAAGTTGCAGGCCTACGGACTGTCATCGCAGGACGTGGTGGAGGCGATCGCGCGGCAGAACGTCATTACGCCAGTGGGAACCGAGAAAGTCGGCGATTTCGAATATGTCGTCTCGCTCAATGACGCGCCAAGCCGGATCGCCGAATTGAACGATTTACCCATTCGCACGGTCAACGGACGACCGATCTTCATTCACGACGTCGCCTACGTCGCACGACGGCGCCCGCCGCAAATCAACATGGTGCGCGGTGAACGGCTCGAACGCCGTCCTGATGACGATTCTGAAAACCGGCTCGGCATCGACGCTCGACGTCATCGATGGCGTCAAGGCGTTGCTTGCCGAAACTGCGCAAGACCCTGCCGCCAGTCTTGCATCTCGACGCGGTCGGCGACCAATCGTCGTTCGTAACCGCCGCCGTCTCGTCGGTGATTTTCGAGGGCGTGGTCGCCGCCGCGCTGACCGGATTGATGATCCTCATCTTTCTCGGCAGCTGGCGTTCGACGCTCATCATCATGATCTCGATTCCCCTGGCGATTCTTGCCTCGGTCGCGCTCCTGGCCGCGATCGGCGAGACGATCAACGTGATGACGCTCGGCGGTCTCGCGCTCGCGGTCGGCATTCTCGTCGACGACGCGACCGTCACGATCGAGAACATCAATTACCACTTGGAGCAGGGCAAGGACATCGAAACCGCGATCATGGACGGCGCGCGACAGATCGTCGTTCCCGCGACCGTATCGCTCTTGTGCATCTGCATCGTCTTCGTGCCGATGTTCACCTGGGCGGCGTTGCCGGCTATCTGTTTCGCCCGATGGCGAAGGCGGTCGTGTTCGCTCTGATCGGCTCGTATGTGCTCTCGCGCACCCTGGTCAACACGATGGCGCGCTTTCTGCTTGCTCATCAGGCGACGCATGGCCACGGAGCGCCTCCGGCGCCCACGCGCAATCCGTTCGTCCTCTTCCAGCGCGGATTCGAACGGCGGTTCGAAGCCGTGCGCGCTTTCTATCGGCGCCTGCTCATAACCGCTTTGGCCGGCAGGAGGCTGTTCGTCGCCGGCTTCATGGTCGCGGTCCTCGGCTCGTTCGCGCTCGTGCCTTACCTCGGGCACAACTTCTTTCCGCCGATCGAGAGCCCGCAGATCGCCTTGCACGTTCGCGCGCCCACCGGAACGCGGATCGAGCAGACAGGCGCCAAGGCCGACAAGATTGAAGCGGCCATCCGCGCAATCATTCCGCCGAACTCGCTGCATTCGATTGTCGACAACATCGGTCTGTCGATCAGCGGCATCAACATGGCCTATTCCAACACTGGATCGATCGGCGCCGTCGGACGCCGATATCCTGATCACCTTGAACGACGGCCGGGACGCACGAGGCGCCTGAGCTACGTGAAGGCGATGCGCGAAACGTTGCCGCAGCAATTTCCGGGCACGACCTTCGCCTTCCTGCCCGCGGATATCGTGACCCAAATTCTCAACTTCGGTCTGCCCGCGCCGATCGACGTACAGATCATCGGCTCCAAGATGGAGGCCAACCGCGCCTATGCGAAAAAGCTCCTGCCGCGGATCGCCCGGGTCGCCGGGGTCGCCGACGCGCGAATCCAGCAGGCCTTCAACGCGCCCGACTTTCAACGTCGACGTCGATCGAACCCGAGCCCAGATCGTCGGGGTTAGCGAGCGCGACGTCGCACAGAACTTGCAGGACACTTTAGCCGGCAGCATCCAGACCGCGCCTACGTTCTGGCTCAATCCAAACAATGGCGTCTCTTATCCGATCGTCGCCCAGACGCCGCAATATTGGGTGAGCTCGCTTTCCAACCTGGAGAATATTCCAGCCTCCCAGGGCTCGGACAAACAAATCCTCGGCGGCGTGGCGACGATCAAACGCGGGGTCAGCAACGCCGTCGTGTCGCACTACGCCGTCCAGCCCGTCATCGACATTTTCGCGACCAACAACGACCGGGACCTCGGCGCCGTCGCGGCCGATATCCAGAAGATCCTGCGATGAGACCGCAAATGAGGCTCCCCGCGGGCTCAACGGTCGTCGTTCGCGGGCAGATCCAGACGATGACCTACGCTTATCAGCAACTGTTCGTCGGCATCGCGCTCGCGGTCGTCCTCATTTATCTGCTGATCGTCGTCAACTTCCAGTCGTGGCTCGATCCGTTCGTCATTGTCAGCGCTTTGCCGACCGCGCTCGCCGGCATCGTCTGGATGTTGTTCATCACGCGTACGACCCTGTCAGTGCCCGCGTTGACGGGCGCGATCATGTGCATGGGCGTCGCGACCGCCAACAGCATTCTCGTCGTCAGCTTTGCGCGCGAACGTCTGGCGGAGGGCGCCGACGCCACGACAGCGGCGATCGACGCCGGCTTCACCCGCTTCCGTCCGGTGCTCATGACGGCGCTTGCGATGATCATCGGCATGGCCCCAATGTCGCTCAGCGCCGAACTGAACGCACCGCTTGGCCGCGCCGTGATTGGCGGGCTCGTTTGCTCGACGATCGCGACATTGCTCTTCGTCCCGGCGGTCTTCCGGCTGGCTCACGAGCGCCGGCCAAGCCGCGTCCACGAGCCCGCGCCACACTTTCCCGCCGAGGCGAATCCCATATGAATCAGGATCAAGCCGAGGCGGGCCCGCAAGGCTTTGCCGCGCCCACGCCGGCCGCCGCGCCCCGGCCGGAGGTCCACGAGGCTCCAGCCCAGCATGATCCAGAGGAACGCAAGCCTGTCAAAGCGCTGCGCGCAATCCTGCTCCTGGCGATCGCCGCCGCTGCCGTGGCCTATAGCGGAATTTCCGGCCGTCGCCACGATGACGAAAGACTGAAACAATGGACCCAAGAGCGGGCGGTCCCACCGGTCGCAGTCGTCGCGCCGCAGCGCGGTGGAGAAACCCGCGAACTCGTGCTGCCTGGCAATGTCGACGCCTTCTATAGCGCCTCCATACACAGCCAGGTGATGGGCTACGTTCTGGAGTGGCGCAAGGACATCGGCGCCGAGGTCCATCGGGGCGACGTGCTCGCGGTCGTCAACACGCCGGAACTGGACGAGCGAATCGCCGTGGCCCAAAGCGAACTCGACAAGGCCAGGGCGACTCTGTCGCTGGCCAAAGTGACGGCGGCGCGTTGGAATTCGTTGCGCGCTTCGGCGGCGGTGTCTCAGCAGGCCGCTGACGAAAAGGACAGCGACCAGCATGCACAGGCCGCCCAGGTTGACGCGGCGCAGTCGAACGTCGACCGACTGAAAGCGCTCAAGGCGTTCGCCAAAATTGTGGCGCCGTTCGATGGCGTCGTCACCGCTCGCAACATCGACGTCGGCTCCTTGGTCAAAGCGGGTGAGAACGACGGGCAGCCATTGTTCACGGTCGCCGACATCCATCAGATGCGCATCTACGTGCCCGCGCCGGAAACCTACGCGGCCCAGCTTAGGGATGGGATGAAAGCAACGCTTGAACTCCCCGAGTATCCTGACCGCACGTTTGAGGCGACCATCGTCACGACCTCGCATGCGATCGACCAGAAATCGCGCACGCTGCTGGTCGAGCTGCTCGCTGACAATAAGGACGGCCTCCTCGCTCCGGGCGCGTTCGCCCGCGTGCACTTCGTCATCCCGCCTGACCCGAATGCGCTCAGGGTTCCGGCGAGCGCGATCATGTTTCGCGACAATTCAGCGCAAGTGGCCGTCGCGCTCGACAACCGCATTGCTCTGAAGAAGGTGCGTATATTGCGCGACCTCGGGACGGAGGTCGAGATCGCTGGGGGGCTTAGCCAGGACGAGCACGTCGTCACGAATCCTCCCAATTCGATCAGCGACGGGGAGGAGATCCGGATCATGCAAGCCGCGGGCGAGAAGACCCGAGCGGCTCCAGGACAGCAGGCTGGAAGAGGTCCTGGCTATCGCCCAAAGAGCACTGAGGAGATCGCGCAAACGGGGCGGGACCACGACGAATGATGCGGCGGATATGGCTCGCAGCGCCGATCGCCCTTGCGCTTGGCGGCTGCGATTTCGCGCCACGATACGCGCGCCGTCGGTATCGGTGCCGTCGAAATTCAAGGATGAGACGGCGAGCGGACGTGCGCTTCCGGCTACCGGAGAGTGGTGGCTCAGCTTCAACGATCGGACGCTCAACGATCTTCAAGCGCAGGTGGACGCGGCCAACCCCGATCTCGCCGCCGCGGTCGCAGCCAATGACGCAGCGGTCGCGCGGGCCAACGCGGCGCTGAGCTCCGCATACCCACAGATCGATGCGAACCCCCACTTTCTGGCCAACAAGCAGTCGGCCAATCGGCCGCTTCGCTCGGCCAACCAGCCGACTTATTACGGCGACAATCTTATCGGCGCGCAAACGGCCTACGAGGTCGACATCTGGGGACGGGTGCGCGATCTCGTCGCCTCGGCGAATGCGAACGCGGAAGCGAGCGCGGATGCGCTCGCCGACGCGAGACTCGAACTGCACGCGGAACTCGCGCGCGATTATGTCAATCTGCGCGGCTTCGACGATCAGGCCAAGCTCCTTTCCGATACAATCGCCATCTATCGGTCGGCCCTGAAACTCACTCAGGATCGGCTCGCAGCGAATATTGTCTCGCAGGTTGACGTCGACCGAGCGCAAGCCCAACTGAGCTCCGCCGAAGCCCAGGCTTCCGAGCTCGCCCTCAATCGTACAACGCTGGAAAATTCCATCGCTGCACTTACCGGCAAGGCCGCAGCATCGTTTTCGGTTTCGCAATCTTCGAGGCGGCTTCCATTGCCGAGACCACCGGGGGCAGTGCCAGCCGACGTTCTGCGCCGGCGTCCAGACGTTGCCCAAGCCGAACGGGTAACCGCCGCGGCCAGCGAAGTGATCGGCGCTTCGCGCGCAAATTTCTTTCCCAAAGTCACCTTGCTCGCGCTCGGCGGGACGCAGGACACCAAGCTCCGGCTGTTCGACGCGATCAATCTATTCGGGTCGGTTGGGCCTTCTATCGATTTTCCCTTGTTCGACGCCGGCTTGCGCCAGGCTCAACTTGAAATCGCAAAGGCGCAATTCACCGAGGCCGCGGAGAACTATCGGGCCACGGTTTTGCGCGCGCTCAAGGAGGTCCAAGACCAGCTGTCGGCCTTGCGATGGCTCGCAAAAGAATACGAGCAGACAACTACAGCGGCGGCGGCGGCCCGCAAGGCAGCCGACCTGTCCTTGACCCTGTACCGCGACGGGGCGTCTTCCTACCTGGACGTGGTGACTGCTCAGAGCACAGCTCTCGAGGCGGAGCGTCTGGCGATCGCGCTGCACACCCGCCAACTGGTGGCCGAGATCGGCCTGATGCTCGCGCTCGGCGGCGGCTGGATCGCGCCGCCCGTGCCCCACGCGAAGCCGGGTTTGGCGCCTTATCTAGCCGAATAACGCGCCAAGTTTTCTGCATGAGCAACAAACTCGGCGCTGGGATACGCATTCTCACCTTGGACCGACATTACGCTTGCGAAGCCGCGTCCGTTATTTTGGATTATCAGTTATTCGAGCATAGATCGTAGCTCCACCAGTTAAAATCTAAGATATGAAATAAATTTTACGCAATCTCATCGCGCGGTTATCTTTTGAATGAGCGAAACCATACCGGATTTGCTGACCAATGGATTCTATCAAATAAGCAATAGCGATGAGTGCTCGTGCTTTGGAGCTTGCAAAGCTCACTTGACTTCAAATCATTGCTATTTTTATATGCTGTTAATAAACGTTATACTTTCATTTATAGGCCTTCGCTACTAGATGATAAAATATAATTTATGACATTATAATATAATTTAGTACATCCGCCTCCACTTGGCTGTTAGCGTCAAGCAAGTCGAGTTCACTCAACTCAACATGCGGTTAGACGGTCTGCCCACAGGTAAGCGCGCGCCAAGCGTACAGCGCCCACTCGTGAGCCGGTCCATTGGAGGCTGAAATGAAGGCATCGCTTGTGTTGGCTGTTGGAATTGTCGCGTGGGCGGCTGGTCCCACGCTAGCCGCGCCAGGTCCTGACATGACTCGTCATCATGTTCACTATGCCCACCATCACGTCCGGAAGCACCCCGCGAACGAGGCTGTCGCGGCGAGCATGGCCCAAGCGCCAAGCGCGCCGACTTCGTTTCGCGCCATAGCGCCACCCGCGCCATTCCAGTGGCCGCGGATTGCCCCCTACCCTCCGGGCCAAGGCGACGCGGACGGGCTCGGCCGCGACCTCGACGACTGCAACAAAGGCTGTATTGGTAACTAAGCTCGAGACCTTGCACGGATGGCGGCCTTTCCGCGTCGAGCTGCAAAGGCGCGCTCAACGCGTTCTCTGCGATGATCCGTTATCGTCCCGCAAAGCGGGTCGAGGCCTACGGCGGCTTCTTGTGGTCGCAGGTGACGGGGGATTGGCGAGCGGCTACCTTTATCGCGTGAATTTCGCGCCCACCAACGGGGTCCGAGTCGATTTTTGAATTGAGAGGGCGAGAACGCGAGAAATAAGCCCAGCGAGCGCACGCCGACCATTGCAAACGCAACTCGGAAGAAACAGCTGGGCCACGCTTCAAACGACGTACAGCGCCGCTGCTACCAACTGCCAACATCGACGCAGCCCCACCGGGCGCAATCGTCGGGATTGCGACTCAGTCCGTCCGTCTCGTGAACATCGTAAGGGTAGCCGTACGGATTGGAGGGATCTTTGAAGATCCTGGGTAATTGGCTCGCGGGAAGCTGGTTCGCCTGTTGCATCGTCATCACGGGGAGGCTTCGACGCTCGGTTTGGCATCCGGCAACAGAGCCAGTCAGCGCGGCGACCAGCGCAATCCGAAGGAAGACCGATGGTGTCATTGACTCTTCTCCCGCGCGTTCCGCGTACAGTGAATAACACCCGTCTCAATCATTTCGAGCCAGTTGGCATGCGTTGGTGACGGCGGGAATGCGAATAATAGGTCGAAATTTGAAATTATGCCGGGCACGGCGATTTACCCGAACCCTATTGCGACAAACGACGCGCTTGCGCCTCACGCGCGCCTGTTCGGGTCAGGCTTGTCCGGAAGACCCCACGTAACGCTCAAGCCACCGGCTGTAGCGCGAGACTGTAAAGCAAATGACGAAGAAGACCGCGCCCGCAACGAAATAGGCTGTGGTGTAGCAGCCCGGCCACTCCTGCTCGTGGCTCGCGGCCTCCCGCACGGCGCTCAGGAAATCGGTCATTCCGATCACCGCGACGAGAGGCGTGCTTAAGAGAACGCCGATACCGAGGTTGACCAGCGCCGGGATCACCGCGCGCAGCGCCTGCGGCAGGAGTACGAGCTGCATGGTCTGCCAATATCCGAGGCCAAGGGCGTAAGCGGCCTCCGTCTGGCCTTTCGGCAAAGCCTGCAGGCCTGCTCGGACCACCTCCGCCAGATAGGACGCGACGAACAGGATGAGCGCCGCCTCTACGCTGACGAAGGTGTTCACCTCGACGCCCGGCAGCATCATCGGCACGATGAAGCTGCTCACATAGAGCGCGACGAGCATCGGCACGCCGCGGACGAGTTCGATCAGCCCGACGGCGGCCGTTCTGAGACCGCCCATCTGCGACCGGCGCGCCAGCGCGAGCGGAACCGCGACAACGAAGGCGCCGGCGTAGGCGATCATCCAGACGAGAAGCGTCAGCGGCAGACCCCCCCACGCATTGGTCGATACGCGAGTCTCGGTCAGCACGCCTGCGAGAAGGCCGCAGACCAGAGCCGGAGTTGCAACCCAGGCGACGATCAAAGGCCATCCCCAAAACACGGGGATCATGCTGGCGAGGATCACGGCGGCCATCATGACGAGGCTCAGCGCCGGCCGCCACAGCACCGCTTCCGGATAGACGCCGAAGGCCATCAGTCGCGCATTCGAGACGACGAACGGCCAGCAGGCGCCCGAGTGAACCTTGCACGCTTCCGGCCCGCCCGACCACGCGGCGTCCAGCACAGCCCACCGAACGAAATGCCAGGAACAGAGAACGATGACGATCGCGGCGGCGAGGGTCAGGAACGCGTTCGTCCAAGAGGAAAAGAGACCCGCCAGTCCTTCGCGCCACGGCGGAGTCTCTGGCCGCCGGACGGCCGTCGCATCGAGGAGGATCGTCATGTGGAGACGATCCCGCGCCGCACCAGCAAGCGGTTGTAAGCGTTGATCGCGGCCGAGATCGGCAGGCTGATCGACAGAAACACGACGAGCAGGACGAGGATCGTCTCGACGGCGTTGCCGGTGTTGTTGGCGCTTGTCTTGATGACGGCCGTAACCTCGGTGAAGCCAATCAGCACGCCGAGCGTCGTGTCCTTGGTCAGGTCGAGGTAGGTCGACGTGATGAGCGGCGTGATGACGCGCATCGCCTGCGGCAGCACGATCAAGTGGAGAATGCGACCCTGCGTGAAGCCGAGCGCCCGGCCCGCGTCCCATTGGCCGCGCCCCACCAATTCCAGTCCGGCGCGCACGATTTCCGAGATATTCGCGGCGTAATAAACCGAAAGCCCGGCGAGCATCGCGGCGAACTCCGGCGTGAGCGCCAGGCCGCCGACGATGTTGAAGCCCTTCAGTGTCGGCGTATCCAAAGAGATGCGGACGCCGCTCCCCCCTATCCAGACTGCCGACAGGCCGACCAGTCCGGCGGCGATCAAAAGCCACTCGACCGCAGCGAGAGAGCGCTTGAGCCGTTTGCGGATGAAGTGGACGACGATGACGCCAAGGCCGAGCACAATCGCAAGCGGCCACAGGGAACCGTGCTCGACCACGATCCACGGCACAGAGACGCCGCGAACCGAAAGGTAGGTCGCGGGCAGGGGCGTGAGCGCCTGTCGCACAGGAGGCAGGGCGTGCGTGAGCGCGATCCAGAAAAAGAGCTGCAACACGAGCGGCGTATTGCGGATCAGTTCGACATAGGCTTCGACGAGCTTCGAGACGAGCGGATTGCCTGCGGCGCGCGCGACGCCAAGGAAGAGACCAAGCGCGGTGGCGACCACGCATCCCGAGGCTGCGAGCTTCAGCGTGTTGAGGATCCCAACGAGGATCGCGCGCGAAGTAAGGATCGCCCGGTCGGTAGGTGATCAGGGATTCCGAGATCTCAAAATTCGCGGGCTGGCTCAGATAGTCGAGCGTCGGGGACATCCCCAGTCGGTGCATGCTCGCGAGGATGTTCGAGAATGCGATCCCCAGCACGACGACGGCGCCGAGCAGCCCGACGATCTGGGCGACGGGATGGTCGCCCCACCAGCGTCGGAGGGGCGCGAACCGTGTTTCCTCCGCGGGAGCCGGGAGTGCCTGCAGATCTGTCATCGCACGCGTGGGGGCCTGGGCGCGGGTCCGGCTAAACGCGCTCCGCCTCGCGCGTCAGCGGAACGGCGGTGAATAAAGGAGGCCGCCTTGCGTCCAGAGCCGATTGAGGCCCCGATCGAAGCCGATCTTCGTCCCCTTGCCGAGGTTACGCTCGAAGATTTCGCCGTAGTTCCCGACCTTCTTGATGATGTTGTAGGCGAATTTCGGATCGAGGCCAATCGCCTCGCCGAGCGAGGGGTCGACGCCGAGGAAGCGTTTGATTCCCGGATCGTCGCTCGTCAGGAACGTGTCGATGTTCTGGCTGTTGATCCCGTATTCCTCGGCCTGGATGGTTGCATACACGGTCCAGTTCACAATCTCGAGCCAGCGGTCGTCTCCGCCAAGCACGGCGGGCGCGAGCGGCTCTTTGGAGAGGCGCTCCGGCAAGACCACGTAGTCATCGGGATTTGTGAAGGCCGCGCGCCTGAGACCAAGGTCGGACGCGTCCTGCGTCAGCGCGTCGACGCGGCCCGACAGAAGCGCCTGCGAGAACGTGTTGGTGTCCTCGATCACGACGGCCTTGTAGCTCTTGTTGTTCTTCTTGAAGAAGTCGGCGATGTTGAGTTCGCCGGTCGTGCCGCTTTGCACGCCAATCGACGCGCCATCGAGATCGGAGGCCTTCGATATTCCGAGCGACTTCTTCACCAGGATTCCCTGCCCGTCATAGAAGACGACCGGGCCGAAGTGAAAGTTGAGCTTGAACGCTCTGGTGATCGTCACCGTGACGCCGGAGAGAAGAACGTCGAACTGGCCGGCTTGCAGCGCCGGCAGACGCTGCTGCGGCGAGGAATTTGTGAACTCGACCTTTTCGGGATCGTTGAAGAGGGTGACCGCAAGCGCCCGGCCGAAGTCGACAAAGAACCCTTCCCATTTGCCACTCGCATTGGGCGCGAAGAAGCCCGACTGACTGCCAACGCCAACCCTGATGACGCCACGCTCTTTGATCTTGTCGAGCGTGGGGCCCGCCTGGGCGGACGTCACGGCTGCGATCCCAAAAGCCGCGAGGGTAATCGCGACGCCCAGCCTCAATTTCCGCCGCGTCACTAGGAACTTTCGCATTCTCATATCCTTTGGTCGTTGAGCCTTGATAAGATCGGCGACAAGGCTCATGATAGTAAGTCTATTAACTTAGTCAACTTTTGTAGGCGAGCTCGCGCGTGGAATTGGTGACACGCGTGCGTCCCCCTTGCGTGGAGATCCCATGTCTCATTGGTTCCCAAAGGCGCGAGTTTCGGCCGTCGCTGTCTTGGCGGCCTTGGCTCTAGCGAACATCCTTCCCGTTGTCCCCGGCGTTTCTGCGCCGGCGGCCTCCGCCGAGCTTACGCTTGATGCGGCTGTAGACAATCCCGGACGGACGCCAAAATTTGTCGCGCGCGACAAGGCTCGTCATCCGCTCGGTGAGCTCGCCTTCTTTGGCGTGACCCCGCAATCGACCGTGGTCGAGATCTGGCCGGGCGGCGGCTACTGGACGGAAGTCCTCGCGCCCTTCCTGCACGATCACGGCGCCAATTATGTCGCGTTGCAGGGCAAGGGAGGGAGCGAGGCTGCGGATTCTGAAGCGGACAAGCTCAACGCCCTGTTCCACGCCAAGATCGATGCCGACAAGGCGACGTACGGCAAGCTCACGCCGACCGTTTTCGGTGTTGGACAGGGCGAAATTGCTCCGCCCAACTCCGTCGATTTCGTCCTCTCTTTCGCAACCTTCACAACTGGCTGGAGGACGGATTCGCTCCGGAAGCCTTCGCAGCCTTCTACCGTGCGCTGAAACCGGGCGGGGTGCTCGGCCTTGAGGATCATCGCGGCCAGCGGGACACACCGCAGGATCCGAAGGCGGTGGACGGCTACGTCCGGCAAGACTACGCCATCGCACTCGCGGAGAAGGCGGGTTTCGTGTTCGCGGGCTCGTCCGAGATCAACGCGAACCTCAAGGACACGGCGAACTGGCCGAAGGGCGTGTGGACCCTTCCTCCAACGCTCAGGCTCGGCGACCAGGACAGGGCCAAGTACGAGGCGATCGGCGAGGCCGACAACTTCGTGCTTAAATTTCGCAAGCCCAGTCCATAATCGGAATCGTCGCGATTAGCTGGATAAGGCTACCCGACCGATACTCCCTTCAGGATGATCTCGATCACCTGTGATTTCGCGCGTTCAAAGCCCTTGTCGTCGAGCGGCCTGCCGCGATTCAAAGTCGCCATTTTCATGCGCGGCGGTGGCATATTGCTGCGTTGTCGCCCAAATCATGTAGAATAAGAACTTCGGCTCGATCGGCTTCAGTTTGCCGGCGGCTATCCAGCGGCGCACCACCCGTTCGCGCGACGCGACCCACTCGGTCAGGGTCGTCTCGAGGAAATCCTGTATGATGGGCCGGAGCGCCGCATCACTTCCGCCGACCAGATGCGCGTCGCAAGCGGCATCTCGCGCGCTAGGTCCATTTTCGCTCCGATATAGGCTGAGAGAGCGATCGTTCGGGGCTCGCTGGCGTCGAAGGACGAAGCCGCGGCGAGCCAGGCGGTGAGCACGCGCTCGATCACCGACCGATAGAGCGTTTCCTTGGTGGGGAAATAATAGTGCAGATTTGCCTTCGGAAGGCCCGCGCGCTGCGCGATTGCAGCCGTGGTCGCGCCCGCGAATCCCTGCTCGGCGAACACCCACTCGGCCGCCTCTAGGAGCGCGCGTTCGTTCTCCTCCCGGATGGTCGGTCTCGGTTTGCGCCGCGCCATGCTTTCCCCGAATGGCGCCTTCCCCATGAGCGGGCGTCGCGCGATTGGGAAGCCGCTGGCCCACGCCCTTACGATAGGCGAGATAGCCGAATTGATGAGCGCCGCGCTCACGCTTACGCCATTTGACCATTTGGTCAAAGCTATAATAGCGTTTGCCGATGTGTGCTGGAGTTGTTGATGGCTGACTTGTCCAATGTGCGCGTCGACGGGACAAGGCTGTGGGATTCGCTCCATGGAAATGGCGAAAATCGGCGCCACGCCGAAGGGCGGCGTCAAGCGCCTTTGCGCCGACGTCGATGGTGTTCACGCCCTGCGTCGACGGGATCAGCCACAATGAGAGCGAGGACATCAAGCCGGATTGGGCGACCGCCGGCGCCGCAAATGCGCTGATGCATGCGGTGCTGGAGAAAGCCGAAATCGTGTCGTACGGCTCGGCGGCGCGTTTGTTCAGAAAACACAGGTTTGGGAGAATAAGATGTCGATCGTCATCAAGGGCGGGACGGTCGTCACCGCGGACCGCAGCTACAAGGCCGACGTGCTGGTCGAGGGCGAGACGATCAAGGCGATTGGCGAGGGGTTGAAAGGCGACAGCACGCTCGACGCCGACGACTGCTTCGTCATGCCGGGCGGCATCGACCCGCACACCCATCTCGAGATGCCCTTCATGGGCGCGACCGCCGCCGAGAATTTCGAGACCGGCACCAAGGCGGCGCTGTCCGGCGGCACGACGATGGTCGTCGACTTCTGCATCCCCGATCGCAACCAGCCGCTGATGGAGGCGTTCGCCGATTGGCAGAAGCGCGCGAAGGACGCCGTCGCCGACTATTCCTACCACATGTGCGTCACCTACTGGGACGAGGTCGCGCGCGAGGACATGGCCAAGGTGGTGAAAGCCGGCGTCACGACCTTCAAGCATTTCATGGCCTACAAGGGCGCCTTGATGGTCGACGACGAGGAGATGTTCGCGTCGTTCACCCGCTGCGGCGAGCTTGGCGCGATGCCGCTGGTCCATGCGGAGAACGGCGAATCGTCGCGGCGCTGCAGAGCATTACATGGCCAAGGGCATCACCGGGCCCGAGGGCCACGCGCTGTCGCGCCCGCCGGATGTCGAGGGCGAGGCGGCCAATCGCGCGATCATGCTCGCCGATCAGGCAGGCGTCCCGCTCTACGTCGTCCACACCTCCTGCAGCGAGGCGCACGAGGCGATCACGCGCGCCCGCGCCCCCGGTAAGCGGGTCTATGGCGAGCCATTGAGCCCAGCATCTCGTGCTCGACGAGAGCGAGTATACCACCAGGATTGGGAGCTCGCGGCGTCACGGGTGATGTCGCCGCCGTTCCGCGACAAGGTCCACCAGGAGTACCTATGGGACGGCTTGGGCGAGGGCTCGCTACAGGTGGTGGCGACCGACCATTGCGCCTTCACCACCAAGCAGAAGGAGCTGGGTTTGACCGACTTCACCAAGATCCCCAACGGCACCGGGCGGTGCTCGAGGACCGCATGCCGGTCTTGTGGACCTATGGCGTCGACACCGGGCGCCTGACCATGAACGAGTTCGTCGCCGTGACCTCGACGAACATCGCGCGCATCTTGAACCTCTATCCGCGCAAAGGGGCGATCCTGCCGGGGGCGGACGCCGACGTCACGGTCTGGGATCCGAAGGCCAGCAAGACCATTTCCGCGAGGTCACAGGTTTCGGTGATCGACTACAATGTGTTCGAGGGAACGAAGGTGACGGGCCTGCCGCGCTATACCTTGTCGCGCGGCGAAGTCGTCTATCGCGACGGCTCGGTGCAGGCCGAGCTCGGCCGCGGCCGCTTCATCAGGCGCGGACCGTTTCCCGCCGAGGCGCGGGCGCTCAAGCGCCATAAGGAGTTCACCGCGGTGGCGGGCGTTGCGCGGAGGACCGTCAATGGACGTAGCGGCGGCTACCAGGCTCCAAGCGGACGATCCGCCCGCCATGCGCCGTGGACGACGATGAGATCAGCGGGCTCTCGTTCCGCTTCGACACCGCCGATGGGCCGGTGCAGGCGCTGAGCGACATCGACCTGAAGGTCGCGCGCTGCGAGTTCGTTTCCTTCATCGGACCGTCGGGCTGCGGCAAGACGACGCTTTTGCGCGCGGTCGCCGATCTTGAGAACCCGACCAGCGGGTCGATCCGCGTCAACAGCATGAGCCCGCGCGAAGCGCGTGCCGAACGCGTACGGCTACGTCTTTCAGGCCCCGGCGCTCTATCCCTGGCGGAGCGTCGCGCGCAATATCGCGCTGCCGCTCGAGATCATGGGCTTCAGGAAGCGGAGCGCGACGCCCGCGTCGCCAAGGGATTCGAGCTCGTCAATCTTTCCGGCTTCGGCACCAAATATCCCTGGCAATTGTCGGGCGGCATGCAGCAGCGCGCGTCGATCGCCCGCGCGCTGTCGTTCGACCCCGATCTTCTGCTGATGGACGAGCCGTTCGGGGCGCTCGACGAGATCGTGCGCGACATGCTGAACCAGCAATTGCTGCGGCTGTGGGACGTGACGGGCAAGACGGTGCTGTTCGTCACGCAGACTCGATTCCGGAAGCGGTGTTCCTGTCGACGCATATCGTCGTCATGTCGCCCCGTCCGGGCCGCATCTCCGACGTCATCCAATGCAATTTTCCCGCGACCGTGCCTCGACATCCGTGAGACGCCGGAGTTTCTGGCC
This sequence comes from uncultured Alphaproteobacteria bacterium, assembly GCA_963762335.1. Lineage (GTDB taxonomy): Bacteria > Pseudomonadota > Alphaproteobacteria > Rhizobiales > Beijerinckiaceae > Roseiarcus. Next base: position 27,769 of record CAVXKU010000025.1, read on the forward strand.
GTCGCCAACCGGGTGAGGCAGGGCCTGCGCGAGGGTCATTCCTATGACGGATAGCCCTCACCCCCAGCCCCTCTCCGGATGGGAGAGGGGCGCACGCCACTCCTCCCCCCAGGAGCTGGGGCGGGAAGCGCCGAAGGAGGGCGGCGCGAGATGAAATCCGTTCTCCCCATCACGACCGTCGTCCTCGCCATCCTCGCGGTCTGGTATGTCGCCGCCGCGCTGATGAACGCGCCGCTCCAGCGCGACCAGTTCGCCAACGCCGGCCGGACGGATTACTCCACCCAGGACCTCGTCGAGCGCTTCGCTCAACATGGAGCGGCCGAAGCTGCCGGCGCCGCATCAGGTCGCGAGCGAACTTTACAAGCTCGTCTTCGCGACCTCGCCGACGTCGAAGCGCAGCCTCGTCTATCATCGGGCGATCACGCTTGAGGAGACGCTGATCGGCTTCGCCGTCGGCTCGGCGCTCGGCATCGGGCTTGCCGTTCTCATCGTCTCCATGCGCTGGCTCGACCGCTCGATGATGCCGTGGATCGTGGCGTCGCAAACCGTGCCGATCATCGCGCTCGCGCCGATGATCGTCGTCATCCTCAACCAGTTCAACGTCACCGGAATCGCGCCGAAGGCGGCGATCGCGGCCTATCTCTCGCTTCTTCCCGGTGACCGTCGGCATGGTCAAGGGCTTCCGCTCGCCCGATCCGCTGCAACTCGACCTCATGCGCACCTATTCGGCGACCCGCGCGCAGACGTTCCTGAAGCTCAGGGCGCCGGCCAGCGCGCCGTTCTTCTTCGCCAGCATGAAGATCGGCGCCGCCGCGGCGCTGGTCGGCGCGGTGGTCGCCGAAGTGACCAAGAGCGAGGACGGGGGCCTGGGCGCGCGGCTGCTGGCGGGCTCCTATTATGGACAGACGGTGCAGATCTGGGCGGCTCTGTTCGCGGCCGCGGCGCTCTCGGCAACGCTCGTCGCCGCCATCGGCGGCGCGGAGCGCATCGCGCGACGGCGCATGGCGTTCACGCCATGAGCCTGCGCCGCCTCACGGATCTTTTGCCGCCGCTCGCCTTCGGCCTCGCGGTGCTGGCGATCTGGGAGGCGGGGGTCAGGCTTCTCCATGTGCCCGCGATCATCCTGCCGCCGCCCTCGGCGATCGCGATGCGGCTTCGCCACCTCGCGTCCCCACGCTCGCGGCCGATTTCCGGCAGACGATTCAGGGCGTGCTGGCGGGCTACGTCATCGGCTCGCTCGCCGGATTTGTCGTCGCGATCCTGATCGACCGCTCGCAGTTCCTGCAACGCGGCCTGCTGCCGATCGGCAATCTCGTTTCCGCGCTGCCGATCGTCGGCGTCGCGCCGATCATGGTGATGTGGTTCGGCTTCGACTGGCAATCGAAAGCGGCGGTCGTCGTGGTGATGACCTTCTTCCCGATGCTGGTCAACACGATCGCCGGCGCTCTCCAGCGCCGGCGCGATGGAGCGCGATCTGATGAAGACCTACGGCGCCGAATTATTGGCAGACCCTGCTCGCGCTGCGCCTGCCGGTCGCGATGCCGTTCATCTTCAATGCGCTCAAGATCAACACGACGCTCGCCATGATCGGCGCCATCGTCGCCGAGTTCTTCGGCACGCCGATCGTCGGCATGGGCTTTCGCATCTCGACCGAAGTCGGCCGGCTTCAGATCGACATGGTGTGGGCGACGATCGTCGTCGCCGCGCTGACCGGATCGCTGTTCTATGCGCTGGTCGCCGGCGTCGAGCGCCGGGTGACGTTCTGGCACGCCTCCTATCGCGCGAAGGAGGCTTGAGCTTTTCACGCCATGCGCTAGTTCTTAAGCGCGGCGACGGGAAATCTGGGTTCAACTGGAGGGAGCAAAATGAAATCGATGATGTTCGCAGTCGCCGGCGTGGCGGCGATGCTGGCGGGCGCGGCGCATGCCGACGACAAGGTGACGCTGCAGCTCAAATGGGTCACGCAGGCGCAATTCGCCGGCTATTACGTCGCCAAGGACAAGGGCTTCTACAAGGCCGAAGGCCTCGACGTGACGATCAAGCCGGGCGGGCCGGACGTCGCGCCGGAGCAGGTGCTGGCCGGCGGCGGCGCCGACGTCGTCGTCGACTGGATGCCGGCCGCGCTCGCGGCGCGCGAAAAGGGCGCGCCGATGGTCAACATCGCGCAACCGTTCAAGCATTCGGGGCTCGAGCTCACCTGCCGCGCCGACACCGGCATCAAGAAGCCCGATGATCTCAAGGGCCGCACGCTCGGCGTCTGGTTCTACGGCAACGAATATCCGTTCCTCAACTGGATGGGGAAACTGAAATTCCCGACCGACGGCTCGCCGGCCGGCGTCAAGGTGGTGAAGCAGGGCTTCAACGTCGACCCGCTGTTGCAGAAGCAGGCCGATTGCATCTCGACCATGACCTACAATGAATATTGGCAGGTGATCGACGCGGGCTACAAGCCCGAGCAGCTCGTCGTGTTCAAATACGAGGATCAGGGCGTCGCGACCCTCGAGGACGGCCTCTACGTGATGGAGGACAAGCTCAAGGACCCGGCGTTCGTCGACAAGATGGCGCGCTTCGTGAAGGCTTCGATGAAGGGCTGGGACTATGCCCGCGCGCACCCGGAGGAAGTCGTCAAGATCGTGCTCGACAACGACTCGACCGGCGCCCAGACCGAGCACCACCAGACGCAGATGTTGAGCGAGATCAACAAGCTCACCCAGGGCTCCGACGGCAGGCTCGACAAGGCCGACTACGAGCGCACGGTGAAGACGCTGCTGACCGGCGGGTCCGATCCCGTGATCTCCAAGGAGCCGACCGGCGCCTATACGACCGCAGTCACCGACAAGGCGCTGGCTAAGTAAGTAGGTTCCTGACGGCCGCAAAGCGGCCGATCGGGAAATCCAGTGCAGCGCACTCGATTTGGATTCCCGGTCGGACCTGCGGTCCGCCGGGAATGACAAGATCCAACCGGGCAGGTCACTCAAGCGGCTTTCGCTTGGGCCGCCGACTGCGCGCTTTGTGCAGCGCTCCTGACGAGATCGTGGATGAAGCGCAGTTTCTCGATCACGGCCGGCGCGATGACGAACGGATAGAGATCTGGCCTGCCCATAGCCCGATTGACGCTGTTCATGGCCACCACGAAAGGGCGCCCAGGCGTCGACGATCTGCTCGACGGAGCCGACAGCATAGGGATCGAAATCGAGCTTGGCGAAATGCGCGCCTTCCTTGTCGACCGCGGGCGCGATCTCACCCCAAATGCGTTCGCTGTCTCTAGCGTGTCAACGATGTGCAGGTAGTGAGCCCAGGTTTCGGCGAAATCCTCCCAAGGGTGTGAGGTCGCATAAGCCGAAACGAAGCGCTCCGCCCAATCTCTAGGGGCGCCATGCTCGTAGTGACGCTTGAGAGCCGCTTCATAGTCCTGGGAATCGTCGCCAAAGGCCGCGCGACATTGTTCGAGCTGGCCGCCGTCACGAACCAGGATGTCCCAATAATGGTGCCCGACCTCGTGCCGGAAATGGCCGAGCAGGCTGCGATAGGGCTCGGCCAATTCCGCCCGGCGCTTCTCGATCTCGGCGCTATTGGCTTCCGCGAGCGCGATCGTCAACCACGCCGTCGTCGTGCCCGGTCATCACTTTGGGGCCCGAAGGGCAGGAAGGATCGGCCAGGAACTCGAACATCAGACCGTGGACCGGATCCTCGGCGCGGGTCTTGAGCGGCAGCTTCCAGCGCAGCAGACTATAGAACAGCCGGTGCTTGGCGAGTTCGATGTCGCGCCACGCCGTGAGATGCGGAGCTTGGGAAATGTCTGGAATCGTATCGTTATGGCGGCACGCGACGCAGAGCCGGTCCTGTCCTTCGGCCGTCGTCAGCCAGTTGCAGACGTCGTAGTCCGCGTTGGCGCAGAAGCGGCGCGACCCGCTCTCGCCGACCAGGGGCGTCCAGGATTGGCCGCCCGCGGGCTCGAGGGCCGCCATGATTTCGAGTTCCGGGACATAGCCGAGCCGATGGCCGCAACGGCCGCACGTTCGATTTTCGAAGTAAACGATGTTGTCGCAAACCTGACACCGAAACAATTTCATGGAAAGCAATCCTCGGCGCGCAATCCTCGGCAGCATGAAGCGCCCAGAACGCGCGAGGCGTCAAATCGTTCCCACCAAATCCAGACGGGGTTGATCAAGATCCAGCTTGGAGACTGCGCCTTCTGCTGCGAAAAGGAAATCTAGGCCCTGTCGGAGTTCAGCAATGCGGGTAAAGCTATTTTCCGTGGCCGCCGCCACGCCAATCCAGTCGCTTGAGAACGACATCAACGAGTTCCTGGAATCCCAGCGGCCGCACGTCACCTATGTGAGCGTAAGCTCGAGCGACATCGAGAGGGTCGCGTCCGTCTGGTACGAAGAGCCGCACCATCGGAGTGTCGAGCAGACGATGGCGGAATTGGAGGAGCTGGTGGAAGAGCCCGGCGGCGAGGGCAATTTGGCGTGAGATGGTCAGGATTGTCCGCGAGCTCGACCGCTATCACGGATTTGCCGCTGCTCCGCGGCCGCGAGAAGAGCTTGAGGCGCGCCGGCTTCCGCCGCCCGTCGAACGTCCCCTCGCGCTCGAAGGCCCGGGCCAGAGTGGCTCGCAAATCACACTGCAAGCCGTTGAAAAGGCTCAATTCGGACTTGCAAATTGCGAGCCCTAGCATCCCTTCTCCCTCGGGGAGAAGGTGGCCCGAAGGGCCGGATGAGGGGCGTCCGATTACCTCGGCGCGGCGCGCTTCACGATTGCCTTCGTATCGACGCCGGTGAGCGCGCCATAATTATGCGCGCCCTTCGTCTCGATGCGCGAGCGGCAGAAGGCCTCGGCGACCGGAGAAGCGGCGCGGAACAGCGCCGTCGCCTGAAGTCCGACGGCTAGACGGTCGCACAGATCGCGAGCATGGGCCTCGAAGTCGCCGAGGTCGCGCAGATCGTCCTTGAGCGCCAAGACATGGGCGTCGAGCGCCGCGCTCTCGCCTTTCGCGGCCGAGACCTCCGCGAAATAAGCCTCAAGCGTCTGCGGCGAGCGCTGCATCGCGCGGGCAATGTCGAGGCACTGCACGTTGCCGCTCCCCTCCCAGATCGCGTTGACCGGCGCCTCGCGATAGAGGCGCGGCATCGGGCTGTCCTCCATTACCCCCGAGCCGCCAAGACATTCGAGCGCCTCATAGGCGTGGCCCGGCGCCCGCTTGCAGATCCAGTATTTGCCGATCGCGGAGCCTAAGCGCACCAGCGCGTCCTCATGGCCGTCGTCGCGATGATCGAGCGCGCGGGCGATGCGCATGGTGAGGGTCAGCGCCGCCTCGGCCTCGATCGCGAGGTCGGCGAGCACCGCGGTCATGATCGGCTGGTCGATCAGGAACGCGCCGAAGGCCTTTCGCTGGCGGCAATGGTCGATCGCCTGCGAAACCGCCATCCGCATGCCGGCGGACGAGCCGATCATGCAGTCGAAGCGGGTCATGGCGACCATCTCGATGATCGTCGCCACCCCACGCCCTTCAGCGCCGACCATCCAGCCGAGCGCGCCGCGCAGCTCCGTCTCGCTCGACGCGTTGGAGACATTGCCCATCTTGCGCTTGAGGCGGATGATCTGCAGCGGGTTCTTGGTTCCGTCGGGGCGCCAGCGCGGGACGAGAAAGCACGAGAGGCCGCCCGGCGCCTGGGCGAGGACGAGAAACGCGTCGCACATCGGCGCCGAGACGAAGAACTTGTGGCCGACAAGTTCGTAAGCCTGGCCCCCTCCCTCGGCGCCGACGGGAATCGCGCGGGTCGTGTTGGCGCGCACGTCCGAGCCGCCCTGCTTCTCGGTCATCGCCATGCCGATCGTCACGCCCTGCTTCTCGTCGGCAGGAACATTGCGCGGATCGTAGACGCGAGCCTGGATCTTCGGCAGCCATTGCGCGGCGAGGTCTCCCTGCAATTTGAGACAAGGGCTCGCGGCGAAGGTCATGGTGATCGGGCAGCCGTGACCGGCCTCGACTTGCGTGTGCATGTAGGAGCGCGCGGCGCGCGCCACATGCGCGCCCTCGCCCGGATCGGTCCAGGGCGACGAATGCAGGCCATCCTCGATCGAGGCTTTCATCAGCGCGTGATACGAGGGATGGAAGCGGATGAGATCGACACGCCGCCCGTAGCGATCGTGGGTGTCGAGCTCGGGCGGGTTCTTGTTCGCCAGCGTCCCCAGCTCCAGAAATTCGGCCGATCCGGCGCGCGCCCCGAAGGCTTGGAGGCCGTCCTCCGCCCATGCGGCGCCCTCGCGCCTGACCGCCTCCTTCAGCGCCGCGTCGGAATCGTAGAGGTTGATGTCGACGAGTTCGACCGGCTGGTTGAAGACCTCGTGGGTGACGGCGCCGTAAGGATCGAGAGGCGCGCGGAAATTGTTCTGTCGATCGGCAAGGGCGCTCATGGCCATCTCCCGTTTCCGCGAGGTTACTCCTCGTAGTCGTGCTCGGCAAAAGCGCTCTTCCCCTGTCGCCCTCGGCGGAGGCCATGTTAACCATCGGCCATGTCCGCCCCCTCATACGACCGCCGATTGACCCCTGCCCGCGCCGACTTGGCGGCGGAGCACCTGCGCGGTCTGGTCGATGCGCCGCGGTACGTGGAAGGGCGAAGATGCGCGATTATCGCCGCGAGCGCGCCGCTCCGGCGTTCTCCGCAAGCCGACGCGCCGCTCGAGACCGAGGCGCTCTACGGCGAAAGCGTCACCGTCTACGACGAGCAGGCAGGGTGGGCCTGGGCCCAACTCGATCGCGACCAATATGTCGGCTATCTCCCGAGCGCGGCGCTCGGGGCGCCGTCCGAACCGACCCATCGAGTCGCGGCATTGCGGACGCACGCCTATCCCGGCCCGGCGATCAAGCTGCCGCCGCGGATGGCGCTGTCGCTCGGCTCACAGCTCGAAGATCGTGGACCGTCGAGGGCGACTTCGCGGTCTCGGAGGACGGGCTTTACTTCTGGTCACGCCATTTGGCGGAATTGGGCGCGCGCGAGCCGGACGCTGTCGCGATCGCCGAGCTTTTTCTCGAGACGCCCTATCTCTGGGGCGGCCGGACGTCGGAGGGCGTCGACTGCTCGGGGCTCGTCCAGACGGCGCTGATGGCCGCCGGGGATCGCGTCGCCGCGCGACAGCGACATGCAGGAGGCGATGCTGGGCGAGCCCGTCGCCATCGACGACCCGACCGCGCCACTTGCGCGCGGCGATCTCATATTCTGGAAGGGCCACGTCGGGATCATGCGCGATCCCGTCACGTTGCTTCACGCCAACGGCTGGCACATGAAGACGGTGAGCGAGCCCCTGGCGCAGGCGCGCGACCGAATCGCCGCCAATGGCGGCGGCAAGGTCACAAGCGTTCGCAGATTATCGCCGCGGGATTAGGGCGCGGCGCGCTACTTCTTGCCGCCGATGCCAATGCCGCCGAAGCGGGTGTTGAAGCGCGACAATCGGCCGCCGCGATCGAGCAACTGCTGCGATCCGCCGGTCCAGGCCGGATGGGTATTCGGATCGATGTCCAGGTTCAGCGTCGCGCCCTCTTCGCCATAGGTCGAGCGGGTCATGAATTCGACGCCATTGGTCATGACGACCTTGATCATGTGGTAGTTCGGGGTGAATGTCGGACTTCATCGTCGCGGTCTCGGAAAAATAAGCAAAGAGCCGACCGGGGGTCCGGCGGCTCTTTTGTTGGCGGTCCTATAACGCTAGCAGCCCGCTGACGCAAGCTATCCGAAGGCGGTCCGCGCCGAGCAGGATCGTCCTTCCGCTCCCAGGCCTTGATTTGGGCGAAAACCGGTACCTAAAGCGCCGCACAGCCCAAGGAGCCATTCGCGCAATGTCATCAGCCGCCGATGTCGGCAGCAAAAGGTCCCGCGTCTCGCTCGGCGCCTTGAAGCCGCTTGCGCCTTACGCCTTCGCCCATCGTGGTCGTATCGGGCTGGCGTTGGCGCGCTGACGATCGCTTCGGCTGCAACGCTTGTCGTGCCGATCGCCGTTCGGCGCATGATCGACTTTGGTTTCTCCGATTCCAACGCCGGCCTGATCCGCGCTTATTTTCTGGCGATGATCGGCGTCGTTGCGGTGCTCGCGCTAGCGTCCGGCGCGCGATACTATCTCGTGATGACGCTCGGTGAACGGGTGGTCGCCGACCTTCGCGCGGATCTCTTCTCCCATCTGACCCGACTCGATCCGAGCTTTTTCGATGGCGAAAAGACCGGCGACATTGCTTCTCGCCTCTCTGCCGACACGACGCAGCTCAAGGCGACGTTCGGCTCCTCGGCGTCGCTGGCGCTGCGCAATCTCTTCCTGTTCGTTGGCGCGATCACGATGATGGTGTTCACCAGCCCGAAACTGTCCGCCTTCGTACTGGCGGCGATTCCCATCATCGTCCTGCCTCTCTACGCGGCCGGACGTTCGGTGCGTGAGCGGTCCCGCCTCGCTCAGGACAGGCTCGCGGACGCGACCGCCTTCGCCACCGAAAGCTTGTCTGCGGTGCGCGTCATGCAATCGTTTCTCGCGGAGCAATTCACGGCCCGCCGCTATCGCGACGCCGCGCTTCGGCGCCTATGAGGCGGCGCGGACCATGACTCAGGCGCGCGCGTTCGTCACCGCGGCTGCGCTCTTCCTCGCCTTCGGCAGCGTCGTCGTGGTGCTGTGGCTCGGCGCGCAGGAGGTGATCGCCCACCAAATGACTGGCGGGGTGTTGTCGCAATTCGTCCTGTTCGCCGTGTTCGGCGCGGGCGCGCTCGGACAATTGTCGGAAGTGTGGAACGAGGTTTCGCAAGCGGCGGGCGCCGCCGGGAGAATCGGCGAGATCATGGCGGTCAAGCCGCGCATCGTCGCGCCCGCTGCGGCCGATGAAGCTCGCGAAGCCCGTCCGGGGCGAGTTCGCGTTCCAGAATGTCCGCTTTGCTTATCCCGGCCGCGAAGACGACGCCGGTATTGCGCGACGTGAGCTTCCGTGTCGCGCCAGGGCGAGACCGTCGCCATCGTCGGCCCGTCGGGCGCCGGCAAGTCGACGTTGTTCCAGCTGGCGCTCAGGTTCTACGATCCCGCGAGCGGCGCGGTCACGCTCGACGGGGTCGACATCTCGAAGCTCGACCCCGCAGACTTGCGCGCCGAGATCGCGCTCGTGCCGCAGGACGCGTTCATCTTCGGCGCCACCGTCGCCGACAACATCGCCTATGGCGCGCCAGGGCGCGACCCGCGAAGCGGTCGTCGCCGCGGCGAAGCAGGCGGCTGCGGACGGTTTCATCACCGCCCTGCCGCAGGGCTACGACACGGCGCTGGGGGAGCGCGGCGTGACGCTATCGGGCGGCGAGCGCCAGCGGATCGCCATCGCCCGCGCCATCCTCAAGGACGCGCCAGTCCTGCTCCTGGACGAGGCGACCTCAGCCCTCGACGCCGAGAGCGAAACCCTGGTCCAGGGCGCGCTCGAAACGCTGATGAAGGGCCGCTCGACTCTCGTGATCGCTCACCGGCTGGCGACGATCGTCAACGCGCGATCGCATCCTCGTCATCGAGGCGGGGAGCCTGGTTGAGGAGGGGACGCACGCCTCGCTGATGGCGGCGAACGGCCTCTACGCGCGGCTGGCGCGGCTCCAATTCGAGACCGGCGCGGCCGCGCTGACGGCAGGCGGCGCAGTAGCCCGCCGACCGGAGCTGCAGGCAACGCTGCGAGGGCTTATTTCAGCAGCACGTAGATGTTGACTTGCAGCGTCGGATCATCCGGATCCTTCACGTCGTTCGCATATTCCTCGATGAAGGTGTCCTGCGCGTCGATTCCCTTGTCGTCGAGATAGGCTGTGATGGCGTCATAGGTGGCGTCAATGTCGCCGTACGCGCCCTGATGCTCGAAGCGCATCGCTTTGCCGCTCGGCGTTTGTCCGATCTTGACCGTGTCGGAGAGGCTCGATTTGCCTTCGGGGGCCGCGGCAAGCGGATATCCTGCGTGATATTTGAAACCGGTGTCGTCGGATTCGACGAAAACGGCGAGTCGGTCGGCCGGCCGGCGCGAAGTTCGCCTTGTCCATGTCGCGCTTGACGACGCTCAGCGAACTGAGAATGGCGCTGTAGATTTCGTCCTTGTCGGCCTTGCCTTCGACATAGGCGAACGGTCGCGCCGGGAGATCGACGGCTTCGCCGGTCGAGGCTTCGCCCGACGTCGCCGGTCCGGCGGGGTTGGCGCCCTCGGGAGCGGCGGGCGCAGGATTTGTGGCGGAAGGCGCTTCGGGCTTCGCGGGCACGGGCGACGGAGCCGCCGGCGCTTGAGCCGCCGGTGGAACCGCGGGCGGAGGCGATGGGGCGGTCGGCGCCGGGCGAGGAGCCGTGGCCGGCGCCTGCTGAGCAACGCCCGCGTGAGAGGCCAGAGCGGCCGCAACGGCGAGAAAGCCCGCAACAGCGAAACGGATCAGACCGGATGACATGGCGGCTCAGTCCTCTGGCGCGAGCGGGCGCGGATCGACCGTCTGGCAGTCTAGAGTCATATCGGCGTCATAGGAAGAGTGCGCCGCGTCTCAGGTTGTCAGGCCGGCTGAGGCCTTGTCCAGCGCAGCACGGGCTGCCGGGCGGCGCGCGTCTCGTCGAGCCGACGGCGCGGCGCATGGACCGGCGCCGCCTGGAATCGCTCGCGCTCGCCCGCCTTCACGGCGAGGGCGAGATCGCGCAAGGTCATGATGAACAGGTCGAGGCTCGCCTTCGACTCGGATTCCGTCGGCTCGATCAGCATCGCCCCATGCACGATGAGCGGGAAATAAACGGTCATCGGGTGATAGCCCTCGTCGATCATCGCCTTGGCGAAGTCGAGCGTCGTGAGCCCGGTATCCTTGAGCCAGCGGTCGTCGAACAAGGCCTCATGCATGCAAGGCCGATCGCCGAACGGCGCGCTCATCACGTCGTTGAGTGAGGCGCGAATGTAATTGGCCGACAGCACCGCGTCTTCCGACGCCTGCCGAAGCCCATCGGCGCCGTGCGACAAAATGAAACTGAGCGCACGCACGAACATCCCCATCTGCCCGTGGAACGCGCACATCCGCCCGAACGATTCGCGATCCTTCGCGTGCTCGACCAGACGAAGCGCTCCGCCTTCGCGCTTAACGAACGGAACCGGCGCATAAGGCGCGAGCCGCGACGACAGCACGACTGGACCCGCGCCGGGGCCGCCGCCGCCGTGCGGGGTCGAGAATGTCTTGTGCAGGTTGATGTGCATGGCGTCGACGCCGAGATCGCCCGGGCGCGTCTTGCCGACGATGGCGTTGAAATTCGCGCCGTCGCAATAGAAATACGCTCCCGCCTCGTGGACCGCATCCGCGATGCCGACGATCTCGCGCTCGAACAATCCGCAAGTGTTGGGATTGGTCAGCATGATCGCGGCGACATCGGGCGCGAGCGCGCTCCGCACCGCATCGACGCTGACAATTCCGTTCTCGCCCGCCGGTATGGAGCGTACGGAATAGCCGATCAGGGCGGCGGTGGCGGGATTTGTGCCGTGGGCGGAATCGGGCACCAGCACGACCCGCCGCGTCTCTCCCTCTCCCCGCGCCTCGATCGCCGCCTTGATCGCCATCATGCCGCAGAGTTCGCCGTGCGCGCCCGCTTTCGGCGACATCGCGATGGCGTCCATGCCGGTCATGGTCAGCAAGGCGTCGGACAGCGCCTCGATAAGCTTCGAGCGCCCCTTGCGCCGTCGAGACCGGCTGCAGCGGGTGGACGTCGGCGAATCCCGGCAGGCGCGCCATCTTTTCGTTGAGGCGAGGATTGTGCTTCATCGTGCACGAGCCCAACGGATAAAGTCCGGCGTCGATGGAGTAATTGTTGCGCGACAAGCGCACGTAGTGGCGGATCGCCTCCGGCTCGGTCAGGCCGGGCAATTCGATCGCGCTTTGACGCGCGTGCGGGCCCAACTTCGACTGGAACGGCGCCGGCTCGTCGATGTCGACGCCGGTCGCATCGAAGCGCCCGCTCTCGAAGATGAGCGCCTCTTCCATGTTCAAGCCGCGGTTGCCGGTGAAGGTCCCTCCCGTCGGCGCGGCTGCGGTTTCGGGGCGAGTCGGGCGGCCTTGGACGTTCATGAGCAGGCTCTCTCTTCGGCTCTATCGCAGGCAATCGGCGAGCGCCTGCGCATAGGCCGCGCGGTCGTCGTCGGTATTTGTCTCTGTGCTCGCAACGATGATGCAATCGTCGAGCCCGGCTCCGGGCAGGAGCCGCGAGACCGGCAATCCGCCGATCACGCCGCGCGCGCCAACGCCTCGATCAGTTCGGCGGCGGGCCATGTCGTGCGCATGACGAACTCATTGAAGAAATGCGCGTTGATGATCTCGACCGACGGAATCGCCGAGAGCCGCTCGGCGAGTTGCACCGCGTTGGCGTGATTGACCTTCGCCAGGCGTTCGAGTCCCACAGCGCCGAGCAGCGTCATATGGATCGAGAACGCGAGCGCGCAGAGGCCCGAGTTGGTGCAAATGTTGCTCGTCGCCTTCTCGCGGCGGATGTGCTGCTCTCGAGTGGAGAGCGTGAGCACGAAGCTGCGCCGTCCCTCCGCGTCCACCGTCTCGCCGGCGAGACGCCCCGGCATCTGGCGCACGTTCTTGGCGCGCGTCGCGAACAGGCCGACATAGGGGCCGCCGAAATTGAGCGCGTTGCCGAGCCCCTGCCCTTCTCCGACCGCGATGTCGGCGTTCATCTCGCCGGGCGAGCGTACGGCGGCGAGCGCGACCGGATCGGTGAAGACCGCAATCAGGAGCGCGCCACGCGCATGCGCCGCCGCGGCGATGGGCGTCAGATCGCGCGGATTGCCGAAGAAGTCGGGCGACTGCACGATCACGCAGCTCGTCTCGTCGTCGATCGCCGCGGCGATGTCCTCGCTCGCCTTCAGGTCCGGGGCCAGGCGGACGATTCTGTCGCCCGCCATATGCGCCAATGTCGCGCAGACGTCGGCATATTGCGGATGCAGCCCGCCGGAGATCACCGAGCGATTGCGGCGCGTCAGCCGATGGGCCATCAGCATCGCCTCGCCGCATGCGGTCGAGCCGTCGTACATCGAGGCGTTCGCGACCTCCATTCCGGTCAGAGCCGCGACCTGGGTCTGGAACTCGAACAGGACCTGCAGCGTCCCTTGCGCGATTTCCGGCTGATAGGGCGTGTAGCTGGTCAGGAATTCGGAACGCTGGATGAGGTGATCGACGGTCGCTGGAATGTGTCGCCGATAGGCGCCAGAGCCTAGAAAAAACGGAGCCGATCCAGCGGCGACGCTGCGACTCGCGATCGCCGTCATCGCGCGTTCGACCGCCATTTCGCTTTTCGCCAGCGGCATGTCGAGAAGACCCGGGATCCGTTTGTCGGCAGGGATGTCGGCGAACAGAGCTTCGATGTCGGGAACCCCGATGCGGGACAGCATCGCCTCGCGTTCGCTCGCGTCGAGCGGCAGGTAGCGCATGGTTTTAAGCCAAAGTCTTGAGGAAGTCGGCGTAAGCCGTTTCGTCCATCAGGCCGCTGAGTTCGCCTGGGTCGGCGAGCTTGATGCGAAAGAGCCAGCCACGCCCGAGCGCGTCCTCGTTGATGAGGCCCGGCGTCGACTCGACCTCGGAATTGACGGCGATGACTTCGCCCGAGACCGGCGCGAACACGTCGCTCGCCGCCTTGACGCTTTCGACCACCGCGGCCGGATCGCCCTTCTTCAGCGCCTTGCCGACCGGCGGCGTCTCAGCAAAGACCACGTCGCCAAGCTGCTGCTTGCGCGTAGTCGCTGATGCCGACGACGCCTTCGCCGCCCTCGACGCGGACGTATTCGTGGTCCTTGCTGTAGCGGGTCTCCGACATCATGCGACTCCTTGGCTTAACCGCGGTAATAGGCGTGGGGATGAAAAGGCAGCGTGACAACGCGCGCGCTCAAAGGCTTGCCGCGCACCATGAGACTGATCGGCGTCCCGACCGCGGCGTGGGCGCGCTCGACGTAGCCCATCGCGATCGGCCCGTTGACGCTTGGCCCGAATCCGCCGGACGTGACGACGCCGATCGGCGCGCCATCCGCCGAGACGATCTCCGCTCCCTCGCGCGCCGGCGCGCGTCCATCCGGCCGAACGCCGACGCGCTGACGATGCGGCCCGTTCGCCAGCGCCGCCTGAATCCGCTCGGCGCCGGGAAAGCCGCCCTCGACGCGCCGGCGCTTCTGAATCGACCAGGTGAGAGCGGCTTCGATCGGGTCCACCGTCTCGTCGAGCTCGTGCCCGTAGAGGCAGAGGCCAGCCTCGAGCCTCAGCGAATCGCGCGCGCCGAGGCCGATCGGCGCGACGTCGGGCTGGCTGAGGAGAGTGCGGGCGAAGCTTTCGGCCTGCGCCGAGCCAAGCGAAATCTCATACCCGTCTTCGCCCGTGTAGCCCGAGCGCGAGACAAAGGTCTCAACCCCCGCGATCCGCGCCGGTCGCGCGCTCATGAAGGCCATCGTCTCGATCCCCTCGCCGGGAGCGAGACCCGCCAAAGTCGCGGCCGCCAAAGGGCCCTGAAGCGCGATCAGCGCTAACTCCGGCAAGCGGCGTCAGCCGGACGCCCGAGGGCATTCGCTGGCGGATCAGGGCGAAGTCGACCTCTTTTCGCGAGGCGTTGACAACGAGCCTCAGCGCGCCCGTCCGCGCCGGGCGGGCGGGTGACCATGAGGTCGTCGACAATTCCGCCGTTTTCGTTGAGCAACTGAGTGTAGCGCTGGCGGCCGGGAGCGAGGTTGAGAAGATCGGCGGGGCAGAGCGATTCGAGAAAGCCCGCGACGGCCGCGTGGCCCGCGCCCTCGATCAGCGCCTGACCCATATGCGAAACGTCGAACAGCCCGGCGGCTTTGCGGGTGTGAAGGTGCTCGGCGAGGACCCCGGCAGGATATTGGATCGGCATGTCGTAGCCCGCGAACGGCGCCATGCGCGCGCCGAGTTCGACATGCAGAGCGTGAAGCGGCGTTGTCTGGTTCGAGGCTTCGGTCATGGGCCCGCCGGTCGTGCAGAAGCGCCCGCAGTCACGCCGAACCGCATTATTGCGGCTTAAGCGCTCGCGGACGCCCCCTCTGTCCCATGACCTGAGAGATTTCCCGCTTTTCGCGGTTACCCCCGTCGGTGGGCGGACGCCTTAGATGGCGCGCGCCTCTTTCCAGAGCGTCATCACTTGCGCGGTCCCTGAGGCCTGAGCGTTTCCGGGGCGGTTGCGCCTTCGGCGCCGGCGAGAAAGCGCCGGACTCTTCCGCGAAGTGTCTTTGACTGACAGTTCCGAGCTAGCCTGACGGGCGGCGCATTGTCAACGCGCGAAGCGCGGCCTCGTCCGGCCTTCTTCCAGGGTCAACGGTCAACCGAGGGGCAAGGAGACGACCGCTTCGGGCAGATTCCTGCCTCCCAATGGGTGCATAGGAACGGCAGGACACGACGTTAAGCGGTCATTCCACATCGGGACATTGGACGCCGCAATCGGGGGTGAGCAGCCGTTCGCAGCTCAGTCCATATTGGAATTGCTTGTCAGGACCTCTCTTGGAGTTGCTACCGGCTCCACGCGCTGCGCTACGTCGCCGTGCTCGACATCTGCCGTTGCAGCCAATCCTGCACGCGCTTGTCTTCGCAGACGGTAACGTTGAACCGCATCCACGCTGAGCGTTCGAGATGCGGACGAAAGACAGCGCCTGGCGCAAGCATGATGCCATCGCGCTGCGACGCCTCCGCCAGCGCAAGGGAGTCGTCAATGTGCGGGAATCTGGCCCAGACGAACATGCCGTCTGCAGGCTCAACGTACAATTCCAGTCCGATGCGCTCGAAGGCGCGCACCACATTGAGGCGCGCTTCTCCCAGCCGCTCGTGCAAGCGCGACAGATATTTGCGGTAGTGGCCATCCACCAGCATCAGATAGATCAGCCGCTCGGTGAATTGCGAGGTGGTGATGCTGGTCAGCATCTTGATGTCGGCGAGTTCGTTGGCAATGTCCTGCGAGCAGGCGAGGAATCCCACGCGCAGGCTGCCGGACAGCGTCTTGGAAAAGCTACGCGCATAAATCACTCGGTTGAGCTGATCGAGCGTCGCGAGCCGAGGCGTCGTCCTCACTTGGAGATCGCAGAAGATGTCGTCCTCCACGACAGTGAAGTTGTGGCGCTCGGCTGCCTGCAGCACTTTGAACGCCACGTGCGGGCTCATGTCGGTTCCGGTCGGGTTCTGCATCACCGACTGCGTGAAATACACCTTGGGTCGGTGGGCCGCGGCCAGCTTCTCGAGAATGGCGAGGTCCGGGCCATCGGGATTGCGAGGCACCGCCAGCATTTCGACGCCCTGCAGGCGCAAATTGCCGAACATGTTGTAGTAGCCGGGGTCGTCCACCAGCGCCGCGTCGCCAGGCTTGAGCAAATAACGGATCACGAGTTCGAGCGCCTGGCTAGTGCCCTGCGTCAGCAGGATCTGGCCTGCACTGGCGGTGATGCCGAGCCCGGCCAGCATCAGCGCGAGATGCTCCCGCAGCGGCAGATAACCGAATGGGTGCCCGTATTCGAGCAGATAGGCGCCGTTCTTGCGCGCGAGCACATTGAGGCTCTGGCGGATGCCGGCTTCATCGAGCCACGAATTCGGCAGCCAGGGGCCGCCCGCAAGGACAGTGTTCTCCTCCGCCTCGAGCAGTCGGCGAATGAGCCAGATCAATTCCTCGTTGCGCTTGAGGTTATCGGACGGGGCAGGATGCGTCGCGTCGGCAGGAGCAGGCGTGGCCGACGTGTAGAATCCGGCGCCCCGACGCGACCGCACATAGCCCATCGCAACCAGGCGGTCATAGGCCTCGACCACGGTGAAACGGCTGACCTTGTAGGTGTCCGCGAAATTGCGGATCGACGGCAGCTTAGCGCCGGGCCGCAGATGCCGATCGTGGATCTGTCGCTTGATGCCGACAACGATCTGATCGGCGAGTGGCTGGTCGCCATTCTGACTGAGGGTAAGGGAGAGCATTCCGGTTTCCCGCCTCAATTGGCCCGGTTGGTCGACCAGTACAGTCACGGCATCTGACAGACGAAATTGTCTATTGCTGTGCAAGCAAGTGTTAGGCACTGAGGCGCCCGTGTCAAGCAAGCCGAGAGCAATGCTCGATCTGCCTGCCGACGCCCAACAACCCTAGAACACGACGGGAGACATCCAATGCCGCTTATCCAGGTTCGCGTAATCAAGGACGTTTTCACCAAAGAGCAGAAGCACCAGATGATCAGCAAGCTGACCGACGCGATGGTCTCGATTGAGGGCGAGAGCATGCGCGGCGTCACCTGGTGCGTGGTCGAGGAGGTGGAAAGCGGCGACTGGGGAATTGGTGGCAACGCCCTGACCACCGCCGACGTGCATGCTCTGGCACGCGGAAAAGCCGCCTGACGGGGCAATTCTGTTCGCGCCCGAACCATCGACGGTGGTTCGGGCGCGCTTCCGGCGGATGAGTCA
Organism: uncultured Alphaproteobacteria bacterium; assembly: GCA_963762335.1. Taxonomy (GTDB): domain Bacteria; phylum Pseudomonadota; class Alphaproteobacteria; order Rhizobiales; family Beijerinckiaceae; genus Roseiarcus. The sequence continues at coordinate 45,198 of CAVXKU010000025.1, forward strand.
GATCAATTCCTCGTTGCGCGTGAGATTGTCGGATGGGGCAATGCGCTGCTGTTGGCGGGAACAGGCGTGGCTAACCTGTAGAAGCGCCTCAAATTGGCCCGGCTGGTCGACCAGTACAGTCACGGCATCTGACAGAGAAATTGTCTATTGCTGTGCAAGCAAGTGTTAGGCACTGAGGCGCGGGTGTCAAGGGGAGAGATCAAAGAATAGGTCGATCTCGCTGCGCCGCCCCACAGCAAACTTCGCAGACCCAGACGGGAGACAAATCCAATGAAAAAGTTCGCCTTCATTCTTGCTTTGGTGGTGCTCGCCGCAACTCCAGCTCTCGCTGACAACATGCCGGTCAATGCCGATGGCGTCACATGGGGGCCCGCGCCGCCGGTGTTGCCGAAGGGCGCCCACATCGCCGTTCTGTCGGGAGACCCATCCAAAGACGGACTTTACGTGCTGCGGTTGAAGATGCCGGCGAACTACAAGATTCCAGCCCACAATCATCCGACATCGGAATACGTGACCGTTATTTCCGGCAAGTTCCATATCGGCATGGGTGACAAGCTTGATGAGAAGAAGGGGGTTGAACTCCGCGTTGGAGGTTTTGGTGAAGCGCCGGCGCACATGAACCATTATGCATGGGCATCGGAGGAGACCGTCGTGCAAGTACACGGTCAAGGCCCATTCGCGATCACCTATGTGAATCCGGCGGACGATCCAAGCAAGTAGCCGAAGTACGCACAATTCGAGCGTGAGACTTAAGTAAAGTCCTAGCGCCGGCCGTGACCGCGTTCCTCAATAGTCGTCGCTAGCCTCCAATCCAGCGAAAATACGATTGACCCATCGCGGGACCTCAGAGGGCGTAAGCTGCCTGATGGCCTTTGCGACTAGAAATACGGGTGAGTAAATTGACGACGGCCCAGGTTGACTTTCTCGAAGCCGGATCCGGTCCCTTTGTCATGCTGGTGCATTGCAGCGCGTCGGGCGCTCGCCAATGGCGCCGGCTGATGGACGACCTGAAAGCCGATTTTCACGTCCGTGCCGTAAATTTGTTTGGGTACGGCAAGACCCCGCCTTGGTCGATTGAGGCGCCGCAGTCCCTCGAAGATCAGGCGCGCCTAGTGGAAACCGCGCTGCCGAGGAACGCGGACAGCGTTTGCCTTGTCGGCCACTCCTTCGGCGGGTCGGTAGCCATGAAATTAGCGGCGAGGTTGTCCGGCCGAGTCGCCAGGCTGGTTTTGCTGGAGACGAATCCATTTTATCTCCTCAAGCAATCCGGCAGAGCGGACGCATTCGCCGAGGCGATGGAATTGCGCGATTGCGTCAAGAAGTTCGGAGCGGTTGGCGATTGGGTCGCAGCGGCTGAACGATTCGCGGACTATTGGGGGGGTGCAGGGTCGTGGCAGGATATGCCGGAGGAACGGCGCCGCGCGTTTGCGGAAGCGTTAAAGCCAAACTATTTCGAGTGGGACGCGGTGATGGACGAAACCACGCCCGCGGAAGAATGGGCACGCCTGCTCCCCCTTGGCACCCTTGTCGTAAGCGATCCCAACACAGTATTTCCCATTCGCGAAATTACGGCGATCCTGCGCCTAGCTTGCCCGATGTGGACGTACAAGGAGATTGCGGGCGGCGGCCACATGGCGCCGATTACGCGGCCAGATGTCATCAACCCGCTTGTGGGGTCGTTTCTGCGATCACAGCCCTCCGTTTCCAACCCCGACATTTTCGGCCGATATGAACGAAGAGGAAATCGCGGTCTCGCGCTCCAGGCCAGGCGCGCAGCTAATCCTGTGACGGGATAGGTCCGAAGATGTCGGTCTCATCGCGCATCAGTACCGCCGACGCCGCCTTTTCCGCAGTAAAGAACTTCTACTTCGCCTCGCGCTACAGCCAGCGGCGGCTCGAGCCCGGCATATCCGATTTTACCTTCGGTAATCCGCATGAGATGCCGCTCAAAGGCATTGTCGCCGCCATTCGCGAGAGAACTATCCCGCATGACAAGAACTGGTTCGCCTACAAGACGAGCGAAGAAGCGCCACAGCGATTTCTCGCTGAACGCCTCGGGCGCGAGCTTGGCCTCCCCTTTGAGCCCGCCGACATTGCTTTGACGACGGGCGCCTTCGCCGCAATCATGGTGGCGTTCCGGCTTGTTCTCGACGTTGGCGACGAGGTCGTTTTTTCGGAGCCAGCTTGGTTCTGTTATGAGCCGATGCTGCTTGCGGCTGACGCCGTGCCGCGTAAGGTCGCTCTCAGGGCGCCAAACTTCGATCTCGACTTCGGAGCGATCAATGCGGCGATAAGCCCGCGCACACGATTGGTAATCGTCAACACGCCTCACAATCCTACTGCGCGTATCTATTCCGAGGATAGCCTGAGAGAGCTTTCGGACCTGCTCGACCGTGCTTCCGCGCGCATTGGTCATCGCATCTACCTTCTCTCCGACGAACCGTATCGGCGTCTTCGTTTCAACGAACGGGGCTTTGTCAGTCCGGCCGCCATCTATCCCTGGACGCTGATCTCCTACAGCTACGGCAAGGTCCTACTTGCTCCGGGGCAACGGCTTGGTTATCTGGCGATTTCGCCAATTATGCCGGAGAGTGATCGGACGGCGTTCCGGAATGCGATGTTTTCCGCACAGATGGCCCTCGGCTGGTGCTTCCCCAACGCGGTGATGCAGTCCGCATTACCGGACCTGGAGATCCTATCCATCGACCAGGCCGCGCTTGCGCGCCGTCGCGACGCGCTGACGACGGCCCTCGACGGGTCAGGCTATGTCGTTCTGCGGCCGGAAGGCACATTCTATCTCTGGATCAAATGGCCCAAAGGCGATCCCAAGCGAATGTGGAACGCGCTCGCCGATTGTGACGTCTTCGTCATGCCGGGCAGCCTCATGAATGCCAACCAGTACTTCCGAGTTAGCCTTACGGCCTCGGACGAGATGATTTCTCGCGCATTGCCCGCATTCGAAAAAGCGGCGCGGATCGGACCGACTGCTTAGCCGCGATGTTGCGAAAGCGAGTTTAGCTTGAGCTTGGGACTGCGGTTGAGGGAGTGGAGCCAGGAACGACAGCTATTTGCGCATTCTTGCCCCTTGCTGGGACCCAACGGCAATGTCTGCTTCGGGTCGATACCGGTCAACTGATTTGGTTTTGACCTTGACCACTAGCTGATTCGACTGAACCGCCGTATTGCCTCTAAACTAGAAAATAAAGAAAAGATTGCGGCTGTTTTGAGCACCTTGGCCCTAGCTGATTTGACTGAACCGCCGTATTGCCTCTAAATTAGAAAATAGAGAAAAGTAGTTGATATTTTCAGAAATAGTGAGCTATGGTGCGCGCATTGTCGCCAAAGCCGAGATCCCATGCCCCGCCGCTCCTCCTCCAGGCCTCGCCTCCTCTGCAATCCGCTCGGGTTTTTGGGCGGGAAGAGCGCATCAAGCGATAGCGCGAAACAAAAAGGCGGTTAACCCATTGAAAACACACAATTCCGCGAAATCGCTGATTTCAGCGCTCATAATGCTTTCAATGACTTACGACTCGCGCTGCGAAACGATTCGTTTCGCTAGGCGAAAGATTCGTTTCGTTTTCGGCTGTTTTGAGCTTCGTCAGCGCCCGAAACGCAAGGGCCCGGCGGCTGCTTCCGGCCGCCTCGGACTGGATCGGCAGACCTTTGAATGTCGGTTCGGCGCTCCGCCGAGGCGCCCTTCGAGGCCGCTTCGCGGCGTCTCAGGGCGAGGTCGGCGGCTCGGGAGTTCCTGCTGCAAAAGTTGCGCAAAAGCGCACTTAAGCTACTGAAATCACTGACGCGCGTGAACTTGTGCGCGGGCTAGGCGCTACGCCCCGGCCCTTCTCTTCCTGGTCCTGCGGCCCGTCGGCGATGGGCCCCCGGTCCCGTTTTCGAAGCCGACGGTGATTGAGTAGAGGTCGCCGAGTTGAAGGGTCGGCATCGGCACACTGATCGGGTCGGTCACGACACGAAACGTTCCCGCCGCGCTTCCGTTCGTCGAGGCCTCTGTCCGGAAGGTCTGCGAAAACACCGGCTTGTTGTCGCTAAGTTGTGTCACCGTGATCTTCAACGGGGCGGTAAAGGTTCCGGCTGCGCCGGCCGGACCCACCACGACCTGGCCCGCAACCCCAATCTTGATGGACGCCTGCCCCGGGCCAGCCGGATCGCATTGGCGCGCGGTATCGCCGATGTTGAACTGATAGCGCACCGAGGCGTTGTCCGGGCCGCCCACGCGCAACGCCGCGCCCCCGTCGGCGACAGTCACATCGGGGCAATTGATATCCTGCGCGGCGACCGGCAGAACTTTCATCTGGTCGCTCGGGCGGGCCGCAGGTCCGCCCACCATCTGTCGCGGGTTCGGGTTCGCCCCCAGGTTGAGGCCTTCGGCGCTCGGATCCCGATGGGAAAAAAAGCCGCCTACAGAGCTGCCGACTGAACTGACCGAGCTGCCGACCGAGCTACAGCCCGAAAGAGCGCCGAGGGCTGTCATGAGAAACGCGATGCGAACCAGCGGTGCGCGAACGATCATTGCGGCTGACTTCGACAATTGAGCAATCGGGATTCCGGAAGAACGGTGCGGTGCTTACCCCTTGGGCGCCGTCAAGGCAATTGCTCGTAGGCTTCCTTGAAGCCGGTTAGCGGCGCCTGTACGCCGACGCCCTCCTCCGGAGTCTGGAAGATGCCAAGCGTTGCAGTCTTTCCATTCTTCAGCTTGCCGATCAGCGTTTCGTCGATCGCGAGTTGGGCGACGCAGCCATTCGGAAGGCACTGGAGGAAGCTCAGACGCCCCGCCTCCGCATTGTCGATCCGCAAGCTTACGCCAGGAGGAAGCAGCACTCCGAGCGGCGCGATGACCCGCATGAGGCGCGCCTTGCGGTCGGCGGTGTTGAGCACAATCACCACCAGAATCAAATTCGGCCGCTCCTGGTCGACAACGCTCAGCACGATCGCGCATTGCTCGTGCGCCGCGCCGGGCGGCGTTTCGCAACGGGTTACCCAATCGCCATGTTTGCCCCTCACAACACCTTGCGGCTCCGACTCGGCCGCAAAAGCGGGAGGGACAGCCAAAAACAGCACGGCGACAAGGCTCAACAGCGCCCAGCCAGCTTTCAGTCGGTTCACATTGGTGAGCGCGATCGTCCGCAATGACAATCCTTTACGTTCGTCAGCCAGGCCGCGTAGGCGACAGCAAGAACCCGAAAACCGGCTCAAAAATGGAGGCGAAGCGGGAGTTCGGAGATGGTGGGCGCTAGAGGGATTGAACCTCTGACCCCTACCATGTCAAGGTAGTGCTCTACCGCTGAGCTAAGCGCCCATCTCCCGTGATCTCGAGCGACCTCAGACCGCTCAAGCGCGGCGGGATATAGACGCTCGCGCCGTCGCGCGCAATGGGCAAGGCGACCCTCCTTTCGCCGCCCAGAGCGGCTCACCGATGACGAACCCATTGCGGCTCACATTACGTCCGGCCGCCATCTCCGACATCGGCGCGGTGATGGCGATCGAGCGGTCGCCGGACTTCGAGTTTTACGTCGCCCGTTCGGACGAGGAGGAGCATCGCGCGATGTTGTCCTCGCCCTCCCACGCCTATCGGCTTGGCGTCGGGGAATCAGGCGCGATAGAAGCATTCGCCGTTCTGCGCGGTGTTGGGGACCCGCACGCCAACCTTTACCTCAAGCGCGTCGCAGTCGCCTGTCCCGGTCGTGGCGTGGGCACGGCGTTCCTCAGCCTCGTTCTCGACGAGGCATTCGGGCCATTGGGGGCCGAGCGCTTCTACCTCGACTGCTTCGCCGATAATATCCGAGCCCAGCGATCCTACGAGAAACTCGGCCTCACCCGCGACGGTGTGCTGCGTCAGGCCTATCGGTTGGCGGACGGGACGCGCGCGGACCTTGTCATGATGGCGATCCTGAAGAGCGAGTGGCAGGAGCGCCGGCGATAACAGGCGCGCCATTTCCGGGTTCGACTGGAGCCTTTCAACGGCTGGCGGCCCAATTCCCAAGTCCCTCCACTTGTCGAAGGAGTTAATTCGGAGATCCGACGAGCGCGAATGACGCGGTGGTTTGATCGCATTAGACACTAGGCCAACGACGCACTTGATTCGCACCACGAGATAAGACGTGGTTGTGCCCGTTGAAGCAACCGCATTGACAACCCCCGCGCGTCGTGGTTCTGCAAAATCCGATTGGCGCTTCGCCGCGCCGCTCCGGATCAGGCTTGATGCCGCGCTACTGGTTGAAAACGGCGACCAAAACGCGCCGCCCGCTGAAAAGCAGGACGAACGGCTGATCGCGCCCCTGCTCCGGCTCCTCCCCGGCGGGCGCCGGGGTTAATAAGGCCCGCTCTAGGGCCTTAAGGGGAGGAAGGGCGAACAAGGAATTCTTCATCATGTCAGGCTTCAAGGTCGCGATCGCCGGCGCCACCGGCAATGTTGGCCACGAGATGCTCTCGATCCTCGCAGAGCGCCGCTTCCCAGTGTCAGAGGTGGTTGCGCTCGCTTCTCCCGCTTCGATTGGACGCGAGGTCTCCTTTGGCGACAAAACCCTCAAGTGCAAGGCGCTCGAGCACTATGACTTTTCCGACACGGATATCTGTCTCATGTCGGCGGGCGGAGCAGTGTCGAAGGACTATTCGCCCAAGATCGGCGCCCGAGGATGCGTGGTTATCGACAATTCGTCGGCCTGGCGGATGGACCCGGACGTCCCGCTGATCGTGCCCGAGGTCAACGCGGCGGCGGCGAAAGGGTTCGGCAAGAAGAACATCATCGCCAATCCCAATTGCTCGACCGCCCAGTTGGTGGTGGCGCTGAAGCCGTTACATGATCGCGCGACAATCCGACGGGTGGTGGTGGCGACCTATCAGTCGGTCTCCGGCGCCGGTAAGGAGGCGATGGACGAACTGTTCGCGCAGACCCGCGCAGTGTTCGTGTCCGATCCGGTCGAGCCCAAGAAGTTTTCCAAGCGCATCGCCTTCAACGTTATTCCGCAAATCGACGTCTTTATGGACGATGGCTCGACCAAGGAAGAATGGAAGATGGTCGCGGAGACCAAGAAAATCCTCGACCCTAAGATCAAGTTGACCGCAACCTGCGTCAGGGTTCCGGTATTCATCGGCCATTCGGAAGCGGTCAACATCGAATTTGTCGACCCGATCAGCGCGGACGAAGCGCGCGAAATCCTGCGGAACGCGCCCGGCTGCCTGGTCATCGATCGGCGGGAACCGGGGGGCTACATCACGCCCCACGAGGCCGCGGGGGAAGATGCTACCTACATTTCCCGCATCCGCGACGACCCTACCATCGATAACGGCCTCAATCTTTGGGTCGTGTCCGACAATCTGCGCAAAGGGGCGGCGCTCAATGCAGTGCAAATCGCTGAGGTGCTGGTGAATTGCGGTTGGCTGAAGCCTAAGATGAAGGCCGCGTGACACATCCTTGCGGATGCAAGACAAGGCGGCAGTCGAAATCGCCGCTTTGTCCTCGCGTTTGTTATGGTATTGGGACGAGAACGTCCGCGTTGTGTTTTAAGGTTCGATTCGGCCTTCCATGGCGACAGACCCCGACATCCGACTGCTTACTTCCCCCCGGATTTTTCTCGTGGGCATGGCGGCGTTCCTGGCGCTCGTCGGGTTCGTCGTACTCATCCTCTATCAACAAATCGCGCTTGCCTTCAGCGCCAATCCGGGCCTGAACGGCCTCATCCTGGGCGTGCTGGCGATCGGCGCGCTGTTCGCTTTCCGGCAAGTCATCCGGCTATTCCGCGAAATAAACTGGGTCAATTCGCTGACCGGCGCGGGGACAGATGGTAACCCCCCAACCCCTCGGCTGCTCGCGCCGATGGCGGTGATGCTCAACGCCGGCGCGGGCGCGCGAGGCTTATCAACGATCACCACGCGCGCGATCCTCGACTCGATCGCCACGAGACTCGACGAGGGCCGCGAGCTTAGCCGCTATTTGATTGGGCTCTTGGTGTTTCTCGGGTTGCTCGGCACGTTCTGGGGTCTTCTGGAGACGGTGCATTCGATCGCCGGTGTGATCGACAGCATGAAGACCGGGGTCGACACGGGAACGATGTTCGGCGACCTGAAGCAAGGTCTGTCCGCGCCTATCGCCGGCATGAGTGTCTCGTTTACCTCATCGCTCTTCGGCCTGGCAAGCTCCTTGATCCTTGGCTTCCTTGATCTCCAGGCTGGCCAGGCACAGAATCGTTTCTATTCCGAATTCGAGGAGTTTCTTGCTAGCCACGTCCAGACGACGCCAGCTGTCGAGGCCGTCGCGGAGGCGCCGATCATCGCCCAAAGCGCGCAGCCCGCAATCGAGTATCAGCGCGACGCCAAAGCAATCGCAACGCTTGCCGAAGGCATTCAGGCTCTGGTCGGCCACATGCGAACCGAACAGCAGCAAATTCGCGACTGGGTCGATGCGCAGGCGGCGCAGCAGGAGGATATCGGCAAGCTCCTGCGCCGCCTGCTAGATGAGTTGGGCGCGCGCTGAAGCGTGGAATTTTGCGCGCTCGGCGGCTCGGGAGTTGAGACATGGCGCTGTCGCGCGGACGTAGATATGAGGGAGTGAACTACTGGCCGGGCTTCGTCGACGCTCTGTCGACGATGCTGCTGGTGATCATTTTCCTGCTGTCCGTGTTCATGCTTGCTCAGTTCTTCCTCTCGCGGGAGGTTTCGGGCAAGGACGACGCGCTGGTTAAGCTCAATCGACAGATCGAGGAATTGACCAATCTGCTAGCGCTCGAGCGCACCCAGAAAAGCGTCGACGAAAGTAAGATTTCCGCCCTCACCGCCACGCTCAATTCCGCCGAGCGGGAGCAGAAGCGCCTGAATGACGCCGCGTCGCGAGGGGCCGTCAACGCTAACGCCGTCAGCGGTCAGGTGTCGGCGGCAGCGATCGCGCTCGATCAGCAGAAGCAAATATCGGCACAAGCGCTGGCCCAAGTGGACGTGCTCAACCAGCAGATCACGGCGCTCCGCAAACAGCTTGCAGCGATCGAGGATGCGCTCGCCGCATCGGAGTCCTCGAACAAGGAATCGCAGTCGAAGATCGCCGATCTCGGCCAGCGGCTCAACGTGGCCTTAGCTCAGAAAGTTCAAGAGCTGAATCGCTATAGGTCTGACTTTTTCGGTCGTTTGCGGCAGATTCTGGGCGCGCGGCCCGACATCCGGGTCGTGGGCGACCGGTTCGTCTTCCAATCCTCCGTGCTGTTCGACGTCGGCAAGGCCGAGATTAGCCCGGCCGGACACCAGTCGCTGGACACCCTTGCCGCTGCGGTGGTCGACCTCGAGCGTGAGATTCCGCCTGACATCCCGTGGATCCTCCGTGTCGACGGACACACGGACAACACCCCGATAACCGGGGCTGGTCCATACAAGTCGAACTGGGAGCTGTCCGCCGCGCGGGCCGTTGCTGTCGCGCAATATCTGATCAGCAAGGGGGTCGAGCCTGACCGCCTGGCCGCCGCCGGTTTCGGCGAATTTCAGCCGATCGACCAGGGGACCGACGAAGAATCACGCGCCCGCAACCGGCGCATCGAGCTCAAGTTGACGGAGCGATGACGCCTTAATCCGGCAGTCGGTTCTCGCCTAAGACCGGCAGATGCAGGACCTAGCGATCTGCAGATTGCGGCGTGGGAGAGCTGTCCGGAGCCGTTGCTATCGCCGTCGTTCCCGGTTACGCCATAGGCAACAAATGCCATCCAGGGACGGTGAGCACGCCTGACGCAGTCGGCAAATCACCAAGGAAACGCGAGAGACAGGAGCGGTCGCACATGCGCAAGTCATGCATTCTATCGCTGACGGGGCTCGCGGCGCTGACCGCGCCGGCCCGGGCCCAGGACATCACCATCGCTGTCGCCGGACCCATGACAGGTCCCGTGGCCGGCGTCGGTGAACAGATGAAACGCGGCGCCGAGACCGCCGCCGCTGCAATCAATGACGCCGGCGGGGTGAACGGGCGCAAGATCAAGATCGCAATTGAGGACGACGCGTGCGATCCGAAACAGGCGGTCGCGGTCGCCAACATCATTGTCGGGCAGCAGATCAAATATGTCGATGGCCACGCCTGCTCGGGCTCGTCGATTTCAGCGTCCGACGTCTACGCCGACAACGGCATTCTAATGATGTCACCCGCGTCGTCGAACCCGGTTCTGACCGAAAAGGGCCATTCGACAATCATGCGCATTTACCCGCGAGACGACAAACAGGGCGAGTTCATTGCTCCCTGGATCGCCGAAAAATACACAGGCAAAAAGATTGCCATCCTGCACGATAAATCGGCTTATGGAAAAGGCTTGGCGCAGGTGGCGAAGGACAAGCTCAACGCCGGCGGCGTGACCGAGGTCATGTTCGAGGGAATTAATCCCGGCGAAAAAGACTACAGCGCTATCGTCACTAAGTTGAAGAACGCCGGCGCTGAGTTCGTCTACTTTGGGCGGCTATCACACCGAGGCAGGGCTCATGCTGCGACAGGCGGCTGACCAGAGCTACAAACTGTAACCTGATGATCCCGGCGACAGCATCGCGACTTCGGAGTTCTGGCAAATCTCTGGGCCCGCAGGCGAGGGCACATTGTTCACGTTCCCGACCGATCCCCGCCGATCGCCCAACGCGGCCAAGGCGCTCGAACGATTTAAGGTCAAGGGTTCGACCCCGAAGGCTTCACCCTGTTCAGCTATGGCGTCGTCCAGACGATCGCGGAGGGAATTAAGCGTGCTGGCTCAGATGATCCCAAAAAGCCATCGGCCAAGGCGCTCGAAGACGGAAAGCCGGTTGAGACCGTCGATGGGAGCAGGTCTCGGTTCGACGAGCAAGGGCGACGTCCTGACGACCGCGAGCTACGACATCAACAAGTGGAGCGCAGGCAAATACGCGCCGATAGCGA